>JAISAU010000013.1 GCA_031266555.1 Campylobacteraceae bacterium | reverse complement strand
AATACGTTTAAACATTGACGTAATAAACTCCTTATAAGATTAAATGTAGCTTTGTGTGGATTATAGTTTAGTTATTCTTAAAGAGGATTAAAGTGTTACATGTAATGGGTTTTTGTTATATACCTATATTTTGTTTTAAATCAATAAAATAAGCTTAAAGTCAATGTTTTTCATGAATACGCCAAATTGGCACAAGAATTGTGTAGCAAAATTTGTAGATTTTAAAACATAGGCGCGGATAATTTTGCGCCTATATTAAATTATGTAATCGAAATATTAATATCACGAGTTTGCGCAAAACAATCCGACGTTCAATATTTATTTCACTTTTTCCAAATATTCGCCACGCGAAGTATCTACTCTAACCACATCTCCTTCAAGCACGTGAAAGGGCACTTGTATAACCGCTCCGCTTTCTAATGTCGCGGGTTTTCTGCCGCCTTGCGTATCGCCTTTAAAATTTGGCGGAGTATCCGTTATCTTGTATTCTACAGTTTGAGGGATTTCAACATCTATCGCAGAACCATTATGGAAAAGCACCTCGACAACCATACCGTCTATCATCCATTTTAATAAATCCCCAATTTGCTCATGCGATATAGCCGTTTGCTCGTAAGTAGTTGTGTCCATAAATTGCAAATTTTCACCATCGTCATATAAATACTGCATGGTTTTTTGAACCAAATTAGGCTGTTCGCATTTATCGCCTGCATGAAAAGTTTTTTCTATAACTTTACCATTTATAAAAGATTTGATTCTAGCTCTCACAAATGCCGGACCTTTTCCCGGTTTTACATGTTGATATTCTAAGATTTTATATGGAATGCCATTAATTTCTATCTTCAAACCTTTTTTTAAATCGCCCATAGAATATGAAGCCATTACTATTTTTCTCCTTAAACTTTATATATTTACGCTTTGAGCCCAAATACAATTTGGAAGCTCGTTTAATTTTACCAAAAGCTCTTTACTGATATCCTGATCTACCAATATAACGGCAAGCGCTCCGTCATTTCCACGTCCTAAACGAAAGTCGGCTATATTGATGTCGTTTTGCGCCAAAAGTGTGCTTATAGACGCGATAACGCCAGGAACATCCCTATTTTTAAATACGATCATCTTTCCTTTTGGCTTAAAATCCGTTTTGAAGCCATTGATATTGACGACTCTTTGCTCATCTTCGCCAAAAACTGTGCCGCTTACTTCCGCCACACCTTTATCCGTTGAGATTTTAACCGTTATTTTATTGCTGTAACCGCTTAAAGGCACTACTTTTGAACTTACCTCTATTTTCTTCTCTTCGACAACATATCCTGCGTTTACATAGTTTATATTGTCGCCCAAAGACTCTTTTAACGCTCCGACAATGGAAAATGTTAAAAGGGATTTGATATATTCGCCGATAGAACCCTCGCCCTCTATGTGAATACCCAAAATCGGACGTTTATATATCTGAACGGCTAAAAAGCTTATCTTTTGAGCTAATTCCAAATAAGGAGCCACAGAACTTGGCAAATCTTCCGTTTTAATAGGAAGGTTAAGAGCGTTTGGATAACTTACTCCGCGCGCAGACAATATAGCTTGTTCCGCGGCGCAAACTGCAATTTTTTCTTGAGACTCTAAAGTATTGGCTCCAAGATGCGGAGTTACCGTAATATTTTCAAGATCTAACAAAGGATTATCCAAAGCCGGTTCTTTTGAAAAAACATCAATCCCCGCAAAAGCGATTTTGCCGCTTTTTAATCCGTCTACCAAAGCTTCTTCGTTGTAAAGTCCGCCGCGCGCCACATTGATAAGCCTCACGCCGTCTTTCATCTTAGCTATCTCTTTTTTATCTATGATATTGATGGTCTCTTTATTTTTAGGAGTGTGAATAGTTATAAAATCGCACGCTAGAATATCGTCAAAATTTTCAGTATACGACATACCGAGATCTGTTACTTTGTTACTTTGTATATATGGATCGTAAGCTACTATATCCATTCCAAAAGCTTTGGCTCTGATAGCTACGCGACTTCCTATATTTCCAAAACCTATAACGCCAAGTTTCTTCCCAAACAGTTCCACGCCATACCATTTTTCACGCTTCCAAATCCTGTCTTGTTTTAAAGCGTTATGAGCGTAAGGAAAGCTTCTGGCAGTTGATAATATATGCGCCATAGTAAGTTCAACAGCGGCTATTGTGTTGGCGGTAGGAACGTTCATAGCAATCACACCACGCTTGCTGCATTCGTCCAAATCCACATTATCTACGCCAACGCCCGCGCGCACAACCGCGCAAAGTTTTTTTCCGGCGTCCAAAAACGCGGCGTCTATATCGGTAGGACTTCTGGTTATAGCGACATCCGCGTCGGCTATAACTTCGCCTAATTTGTCTTTAGCAACATTTGTTGCGTCAACTACCGCTATATCGCTCTCTTTTTTTAAAATATCAAAACCTATCTTATGAATAGAATCACACACAACAATCTTTTTTTGTTTCATCTATATACCTTTTGAAAGTCAATCTGCTTTTTATGATACATGTAAAGATAAATAATCCGCGTCAGCCGTAAATTAACGGCGTACGGATTATTTAAGCTGATCTTTTAAAATATCTCCCAGCGTCATCTTGTCGTCTTTATTTAATTCGTTTAACGCTTCTCGTTCTTTTAGTTTTGAGAGTCTTTTTACAGATAATCTGATGCGATTTTTTTTCTCGTCTATAAACGCTATCGCCGCTTCTATCTCGTCTCCGACTTTAAGCTCGTTTTGCTCTAATCCGAAATCTTCTTTGCGAATAAGAGCGTCTACGCCGTCGTCAAGCTCTACAAACAGACCGAAATCTTTTATCTCTAAAATTTTGCCTTTAACTATATCGCCGTTACTATGTTTTTTGGCATACTTTTGTATAGGGCTTTCTTGGAGTTCTTTTGAGCTTAAAGAAATTTTTTCTGTTTCCGCGTCTATTTTGATAATCTTAACTTCTATCTCGTCTTTTTCTTTGAAAAGATCTTTGCATTTTGCATTTTTATCCCAAGACGCGTCTTCGTTGTGCAAAAGTCCCTCCACATTGCCTATTTTAACAAATGTACCAAAATTTGTAAGAGTCGTTATAGCGCCTTTTACAACGTCGCCGACTTTGCATTTTTTCAAAAATTCCTCAAACGGTTTTGGAAGAATATTTTTCAAAGAGACTCTAAGCCGTCTATTTTTTAAATCTATCTCCACAACCTCAACGTTTATCTGCTCTCCCTCGCTGATGTAATCTTTGGGGTGTTTGATATTTTTATCCCATGAAATTTCGGATATGTGTAAAAATCCTTCAACATCATTTCCCAAATCAACAAACGCGCCGTAAGGTTCTATGTTGCTTACCGTAACTTGTATAACGTCTTTAACTTCGAGTTGATCCTCTATCTCTTGCCAAGGATCCGGTTGCGCCCCTTTTACGGACAATGAAAGGTGTTTTTTGTCTTTGTCATAATTTATCGCTTTTACTAAAACCTTATCGCCCTCTTTATAAAAAGTGCCGGGATTTACAGGTCCTTTATAACTTATCTCGCTATAGTGAACAAGTCCGTCTACTCCGCCTACGTCGACAAACATACCATAAGTCGTAATCTTTCTTACGATACCTTCTATGGCTTCATTTTTCTCTATTAACTCTTGAATAATATCTTTGCGTTTTTTTCGCTCTTCATCTAAAGGTTTTTTTCGTGAAACAACTATGGATTCATTCTCTTTGTCTATCTTTAGAATAGAGACTTTAGCATTTTTACCTACAAGCGCTTGCGGATCTCGCGCGGCTATATGAGAACGCGGTATAAAAAACTCTATGCCATCGCTATTTTCAGCTATTAAACCGCCTCTGTTTTTGCCTATAATTTTTACATAAAAAGGAGCGCTATCCTCTTCGTTAAAATTCTCTATAAAAGCTTTTATTTTCTCTTTTTTGATAGCTTTTTTATGAGAAACTATAGGTTTTTCATTCCTATAACCTGTTACAACGACTTTGATTTTATCGCCTGCTTTAAAAGCCAAGTTACCGTCTTTATCGGTAATTTCAGAAGTATAAAGCCTTCCTTCGCTTTTTTTACCGACATCAACCAACACTACATCGTCTCTAATCTCAACGATAACGCCATCAACTGTAACTTCATTGTCAGTCTCTTTGAAAGACTCCTCAAGCATACTGGCGAAGTCCACCTCTTCCATAAACTCGCCTTTATCCTTACCGTTTTGAACACTATTGTTCACCTCTTTTGCCATCTATATCCTTTTTTGGTGTGATTTGTTCGCTTTTTCATAAATAAACAGACCGAAAGCTAATATTATACTTTAATTTCCCTAATTTTTTCAATAATTTTTTTAATAATCCAATCCGGAGTTGATGCCCCGGCTGTAATTCCGCATATTTTCTTACATGTAAACCACGAAAAATTAAGTTCTTTTTCATTTTCTATCAAATAACTATCTTCACAAAACTCTTTCGCGATATTATAAAGCTGCTTTGTGTTTGACGAATTTTTTCCGCCTACCACTATAAAAATGTCCGCTTCTTTCGCTAACTCTTTAGCCGCGTCTTGATTTTCAAAAGTAGCGTTACAAATAGTGTTAAAAACGCGTACCTCTTTATAATTTGCCGCCAAAAAATCCACTATTTTCAAAAATTCGTCTATTTTTCTTGTGGTTTGTGAAACAAGCACTGTTTTTTGTCCTAAATTCACTCCTTTTAATTCGTCGTGATTTAGCACTACATGTATGTTATCATGAACGCAATAACTTTTCACTCCTTTTACTTCGGGGTGATTTTTATCGCCAAAAATTACTATACTGTATCCTTCTTTGCTCATTTGCTCGCAAATTTTTTGCGGCTTTGTGACAAACGGACATGTAGCGTCGACTATATCTATATTGCGCTTTTTTAAATCCAACAAATCCTCTTTTGTAATACCGTGCGTGCGAATAATGGCTTTTTTTATATTTTCAGCTTCGCTCATATCCAAAAGCGTATGAACGTTGAAATTATTTTTAAGTCTTAAAATCTCTTCGTTATTGTGTATTAACGGTCCTATTGTGGAAGCTCCGGGAGCATTTTCCGCGATTTTTATCGCGCGTTTTACGCCAAAACAAAAACCGTAATTTTTTGCTAACTTTATTTGCATTTTTTTATCCGAATATCCAAAAGCGTCATATTTTCTCAATAATCGCCGTTTTGAGCGGTAATTATATCACAATGCGAAACGCTATATAAAACAATACACGTTATACAAAAATGTTTTATGAATAATTTTTTAATTTTGCGCGCTACCATCATGATAAAGCGTGCTAACTTTAAATCTTTTTGGTACAATAATATAACTTTAATTTTTGGCGTATTTATGAAAAATTTGGAACTTGAGATAGAAGAGTATATACAAGAGTGCAGAAGTGATTTTGAAATATCAAAACTGATAAAAAATCATATAAAAGATTATCTTGACTCTTTAGACGAACTTTTTTCGCAAAATCAAGGAAAAGATTTTTTAGTCAAACATGCAAAACAAATTGACCGCTTGATAACTATAATCTACAAATACGCTCTGCGCCAATTTTTTAAAGAATACGTGCCGCTTTACAATACTTTGCCTATCACTCTTACAGCGCTTGGCAGTTATGGCAGAGAGGAACTTTGCGTATATTCGGACATTGATTTAATGATAGTATATAAAAAATGCGACGGTTACAATATAGAACCTATTATAAAGTCAATTTTGCATCTCGCGTGGGATAGCGGAATGAAAATCAGTCATAGAACGCATGAGATAGAAGAGCTTTTTTGTGCCAGTAACGAAGATGTTACTATAAAAACGGCGATGTTGGAATCGCGTTTTTTGTGTGGATCAAAGTATTTGTGGACTGAGATACAGCGAGAACTTTTAAAAATAAGAAAATATGAACAAAAAGAGTTTATCCGTCAAAAACTTGAGGCGTATAAGGAGAGGGGTAAAAAATTTCCTTTAAATATGGAACCCAACATAAAAGACGGCGTGGGAGGACTTAGAGACGCGAATACTCTTTTTTGGATAGCGCACGTAATGATGGGGATATATAAACTTAATGATCTTGTTCCCAAATACCTTAACGATGAAGAGTTCAGAGAATTCAGAAGTTCGCTTGAGTTTTTATTTCGCGTAAGAAGCGCTCTTCATTTAAGCGCAGGCAAAAAGCAAGATATTTTAAATCTTGATTTGATTCCAAATGTAGCGAGAAAACTAGGGTATAAAAACACAAAAACCAAAAGAGCCGAACTTCAAGTCGCTCAAAAAACCCTTCAAAGTTTATGGATACTTAAGATAACCTCGCAAATTTTTATAAAGCGTTTGATAGCGCCTATCTTTTTTGATAAAAAAAATATCCCAATCATTAGAAAGCTACATGTAAAAAATGGTTTTTATATATATGAAGGTATGCTTTACACATCTTTTCACAGAGAAAAAACATCGCTCAAAGAGATTTTGAAAACTATTCTTGGGTTGGAAGATACGGCGATGAAGTATGATGTATCCGTTATAAATTGGCTTAAAAAAACGACTGTTCCGCCGCATAACTCAAAAGAGATTTACATACTTTTCAGACAATTTTTTGAAAGAAAGCATTTAAATCAAATATTATACGCTTTTTACAAATCAAACCTCTTGCAATATTTGATAAAACCTATGGCACACACTATCAATTTGCCGCAATTTGACGGCTATCACATGTATCCTGTGGACATTCATTCGCTAAAAACACTTTACTTTTTGGAAAATATAGGAGATATGTTTATCAAAGCTTTATATGATGATATATGCGAAAATGGCAGAATGATGTTGCGTCTTACCGCTCTTTTGCACGATGTGGGCAAAGGTAAAAACACAGATCACAGCAAGCTCGGCGCTAAAATATTCAGAACTTACGCTAAAAAGCTAAATTTTAACGAAGAGCAAATAGCAATGGGCGAGCGACTCATAAAATATCACACGCTTATGAGCAATATAGCCAGCAGAGAGGATATATACAGCGAAAAAACGATACTCTCTTTTGTGTCAAAGCTGCGTTCTTTAAGGACGTTGCAACTTTTGTACGTTTTAACTTACTGCGATTTAAACGCGGTTAGTCCAAAAGCGTACTCAAGATTTAACTCAAATCTTTTAAGAGAGCTTTATGAACTATCCGCAAATGCATTCGGACAAAATACGCTTATAGACGAAACAACAAGAAGGCTCAAAAAAGAGGAGATTTTGCAAAAAAGCGACGAATTTGCTGCTATTTCTACAATTTTAAAGAGAAAAATACTCTCAAGTCCGTCAAATTTGTTATTTTTCAAATACTCTCCGCGTCAAATAGTTGAATTGGCAAAGTGGGCGCAAGAAGTAAAAGATTATCTATTTAAAATAGAAAATGATAACCATCTTTGCATACATGTAATAAAAAATATCAATTTTAACGTAGGTTTTTTGCTCGGAAAACTTGTTGTATTTGATTTGGTGCAAATGGATATATTCAAGTTTTTCGATAATATAAAATTTTTCAAAATAGAATTTAGCAAAAAAGCCGAAAATAGCGAGCTTGCGTATATACAATCGCTGATAAAAGAGTCCTTTTTAGAGGGCAAAGAGGCGCAGATAAAAAAGCCCATGATATTAAAAGGCGAGATAAATCTTGATTGCAATCACTCAAAAAGTTTAGCTAAAATCACGCTAAACGCTAAAGACCAATCCGGACTTATGGCTTCTATCATCTCTTTATTTGACAAATACGGAATAGATATAGCGAGCGCTAAAATACAAACAATAAAACGCCGCGCCAGAAATTTGTTTTTAATTGAAAAAGATGATAAAGTGTGCGATAATGCGAAAAAAGTTATAGAATTGCTATATTAATAATACGAATTTAGGAAAATTTATGTGCGGAATTGTCGGATACATCGGTAAAAAAGAGAAAAAAAAGCTGATTTTAGAGGGACTTGGAGAGCTTGAATACAGAGGCTATGACTCAGCTGGAATCGCCGTTATGAAAGACGGTAAAATAGACGCTTTTAAAGCCACGGGAAAACTCTCTAACTTAAAAGAAAAAACAAAAAATTTCACTTCAAACGGCGAAGGAATCGCCATAGGTCACACAAGATGGGCGACGCATGGCAAACCTACGGAGATAAACGCCCATCCTCATTTTGGTAAACACTCGTATATAGTGCATAACGGTATTATCGAAAATTACCGCGAGATAAAAGAGATGCTGACAAAAAAAGGCGTCGTATTTTTAAGTCAAACCGACACTGAAGTAGTAGTGTATCTTTTTGAGCATAATTTGGAAAATTCAAAAAATGCGTTTGAGGCTTTTGAAAAAACAGTGATTTCGCTAAAAGGAGCTTACGCTATATTATTGATAACCACAATAGAACCAAACTCTATATTTTTCGCGAAAAACGCTGCTCCTCTCATTATCGGAAAAAATAGCGACGAAGTATTTTTCGGCTCTTCAGACGCTCCTTTGATAGGACATGTAAAAGAAGTTTGTTACCTTGAGGACGGACAATACGGCATTTTAGATAAAAATGAGATAAAACTATACTTAAACGCGAAAAAAGTTTTACCTATTTTTAAAGATTTGCCGCAAGATAGATCTTTCGCGCAAAAAGAGGGATTTAGATTTTTTATGGAAAAAGAGATATACGAACAATCCAGCGTGCTTGGCGAAACGCTGATGGGACGTATAAAAGATAACGAGATATCTCTTGAGGAAATTGACGAACATTTGCTTGATGGAATAAATGCCGTTAAAATTTGCGCGTGCGGCACAAGTTACCACGCCGGACTTACAGCGGGCTATCTTTTTGAAAGGTTTGCCAAAATAAGAACGGATGTCGTTATAGCAAGTGAATTTCGCTATAAAGATCCTCTTTTGACAAAAGACACTCTTTTTATCGTCATAAGTCAAAGCGGCGAAACTGCCGATACGTTAGAAGCTTTAAAAATCGCTAAAAACGCGGGACTTAAAACGCTTGCTATTTGTAATGTGGATAATTCGTCTATAGTAAGACTTGCCGATACCACTATATTAACGCGTGCGGGCATTGAAAAAGGGGTCGCCAGCACAAAAGCTTTCGCGACGCAAGTGGCTACGCTTTGGCTTTTATCAATATTTATAGCCCAAAAACGAAAAACGGCGGACAAGAAAAGTTTAAAACTTGAAATAGACACGCTTTTGAAGATCCCAACCTCTTTACATGTAGACAACGCCGTTCATGAAAAGATAAAAAGATTATCCAAACGCTACTTGCACGGACATGGATTTTTCTTTATAGGAAGAGATATTTTCTATCCTTTGGCGCTTGAGGGGGCATTAAAATTAAAAGAGATAAGTTATTTGCACGCCGAAGGATATCCCGCAGGAGAGATGAAACACGGTCCGATAGCTCTTGTGGACAGCAAATTATTCACAGTAGCGCTGCTGCCTAAAACTATGCTTTACGACAAAACAAAAAGCAATATAGAAGAGCTTAGCGCACGCGACGCGACTATACTCGTGATTAGTCCCGAACAATTTGAACTCGCCGACGATTTCATAAAAACTAAAAACTCATCGCACGCGATGAATGAGTTTTTTGAGATGATGATAATTTTACAACTATTGGCGCTTGAAATCGCCGTAAGACTCGGCAATGACGTTGATATGCCAAGAAATCTGGCAAAAAGTGTAACGGTGGAGTAGATTTCACGCATCGACTTTCCAAAATAAGTCGGCTTGAATTTTCTTATATTTTAGCAGTTTTGACAAAAAAGTTTTCCAATTTCTTTTTAACTTGGAATATGTGCAAGCGAGTAAAATATTCTTAATGTATAATTATAAAGAGCTAATTTAAATTCTTTTTACTTATGTTTTTATTTAATGCCTATCCCAAAAACTATAAATTTGGCAATTTTATCAAATCTTTAAAATATGTTTAAGCGTACCAGTATTATAATGGATTTTTTAACCAAAAAACATAAAGGATTTTTTTATGAAAAATATCCGCTTCCTTTTTATTATTTTTGCTTTATCACTTGCTTTTCTTCTCTCCTCCCCCCTAACCCCAGACACCACCTCAAACACCCCTTCCATAGAAACAGCCCCTAATCAAATAACTCCTGTAATTAATATAGTAAAACCAAACGAACAAGGACTTTCGCA
>JAISAU010000010.1 GCA_031266555.1 Campylobacteraceae bacterium | reverse complement strand
TTTGAATATGGTTTGGACTTCGCTAAAACCCGCGTTTTTCATCAACTCTTTATTTTCTTCTTCGCTATAAGGCACAAGCACATTTTCAAGCGCCTCTCTTTTTTGCGCTATCTCAAAGTTGCTGTATCCTTGTCTTTTTTTGAATGACAGATACAAATCAATCATTTTTTTATTCAAAACTTTATTCTCGTATATTATCTTTTCGCTAAATATACAAACGCCGCCTTTATCCAAACTACCGCATATTTTTTTGGCTAATTCCGCTCTTTTTGGCGGACGAATAAACTGAAACATGTAATTCGCGATAATAACCGAATTCAAGCCAAAATCGCATTTTGCGATGTCGCTTTCCATAAGCTCTATAGCGGCTCCATATGCTTGCACTTTTTTTCTCGCTTGTTCTATCATAGCTCTTGAGTTATCTATGCCAATCAGTTTTAGAGGCGAGGAAGCTCTTTTGCTTATCGCTAAAAGCGTATTTGCCGTAGAACAACCAAGATCAACTATCGACGAATTTGGAGCGGCGTACCTTATGGCAAGTTCGCAAACAAGATTTAAAACCTCAGCGTAAAAAGGAATCGAGCGGCTTAACATGTCGTCAAATACGCTCGCGACTTTATCGTCAAATTCAAACTGCTTACTTATCGGTTTTTCAAATACTCTATCTTTCAATCTTAACGCCTTGCGGATATATTTTACAAGTTTTAAGCGCATCTTTAGCGTCTACTATATCTTTTTTTATCTGTTCTTTGAGTTTTTCCATACTTTCAAATTTTCTGTTCTCTCTTAAATATTCAACAAAAAACAACTCTATTTCGTCACCTTCTTCTGCGCATATGTTCGTATCTATAGCATAAGCTTCAAGTGAAAACAGCCCGTCTGTGCTAACGCGTTTTCCTACAAACGCCACGCTATCATATATCTTGTCAGCTATTTTGATTCTGCTCGCGTATACTCCATCCAATGGGACGAAATAGCCTTCCGCGTCTAAATTTACGGTAGGGAAAAGCAGCTTACCGCCGATTCCCTGCCCTTTTTTTACATAACCTAAGATAGAGTACTCGCGTCCTAAAAGCCTATTTGCTTGAAATATTTCGCCAACGGCTAAAAGCGCTTTTATTTTAGACATGTGAACGGATATACCGTCATAACAAAATTCGGGCACAATTACTACTTTGCCTTTATATATCTTATCAAGATCTTCTACTCCAAACATTCTATTTTTGCCAAAACGAAAATCGTATCCTACGACTATCTTTTGCAAAGATGGAAAATCTCTCTCCAAAAGGGCGACAAACTCTTCTCCGTTTAAGTTCTTAATGTCTACTAAATTATAATAAAAACAAGGGTGCGAAACATACTCGTCTCTTCTGTTTTTAGGCATAACAACCGACTCGTTTTTATCTATTATAAGTATTCCGCCGCGAGTTCCAAGTTGTTTAAAAAGCTCTCTATGCGCTCTGTGTATACCGTCAAATTGACCGATCGCGAGAGCGTGTATCTCATTTTTACTAAGCTTATGCGAAAACATATTTTCTCTTTACATGTAAAGATTATTATCTTTTAAAAATAGTTCAAATTCGCTCTCGCTCATAAGCTTCACGCCCAACGAAAGCGCCTTTTCATATTTGCTTCCGGCATCCTCTCCAAAAATAACCAAATCGGTCTTTTTAGAAACAGACGAACTTATTTTCGCGCCAAAACCCTCAAGCATATCTTTTATTTCGTCTCGCGGGCGGCTTAAAGCGCCTGTTAAGACTATCGATGTTCCTTTTAAAAGATTGTCGACGATATCTTTTTTGCTAACTTTAGGTTCTATAATTTTCAGCAATTTAGCTATCAAATCCTTGTTTACATGTAAAAACTCTTTTAAAGAAGCAACCATCTCTTTTCCAAAACCATCAAGTTCTAGGATTTGTCCCTCGTCTACGTTTATAAAATCAAGTCCAAAAATTTGCGCTATCTTTTTGCTCGCCGCCTCGCCTATATGTTCAATGCATAAAGCGTTAATAACTCGCCAAAGTTCGCTTCCTTTTGTATTGGCGATAGCTTCTATCAAATTCTGCGCTTTTTTATCTTTAAAACCGTCAAGTTCCAAAAGCTGCTCTTTTGTTAAAGAAAAAATATCCAAAATGCTTTTTATAAGTTTTGCGCGATAAAGAGATCGAACTATCTCTTTGCCAAGCCCGTCTATATTTAAAGCTTGCTTTGAGGCGAAAAATATCAAAGACGCTTCTACTCTCGCGTCACATGTAAGATTTTGGCATTTTATCAAAGCGCCTTCGTCTAAAAGTTCGCCATTGCAGATTGGACATGTAAGAGGTCTATTTAAAACGATTTCGCTGCCAACTCGTTTTGCGGTTTGCACTTGTATAATTTTTGGTATAACGTCGCCGCTTCTTATGATAGTAACAAAATCCCCTACTCTTATATCTTTTCTTTTTATCTCGTCAAAATTATGTAAAGTCGCGCGCTCAACGACAACGCCTTCAATCTCTATGGGTTTTACATTGGCGACGGGAGTTACAACTCCTGTGCGTCCCACCTGCAAAGATACGCTTAAAATTTGCGTGTTTTTTTCAGCCGGCGGAAATTTAAACGCTACCATCCAACGCGGATATTTTATTGTATAGCCAAGCTCTTCTTGAAGCGTTACTTCGTCAACTTTGACCACCATTCCATCCATCATCATCAAAATTTCGTCTCGTTTTTGCACAAATTTATCATATAGTTCACACACGTTGTCAAAACTTTTAGTCGTAAGTCTCATTGGCGGCTGTAGAAAGCCCAACGAATAGACAAAATCCATTTTTTGGCTAAGATACGCGAATTCAAGGCTATTTTGCCCAATCCCCCACGGATAAAATATAAGCTTTCTTGAAGCTGTAATAGATGGGTCAAGCTGTCTTAAACTTCCGGCGGCGGCGTTTCTTGGATTTGCGAAAAGCGGCTCTTCGTTTGCTTCGCGCTCTTTATTAAGACTTTCAAAATCCGTCTTTTTTATCAGCACTTCGCCTCTAACTTCAAGCGTCTTATCATAATCAATGCGAAGCGGAATTGAACGAATGGTTTTGATATTGTTTGTAACGTCTTCGCCTTGTACACCGTCTCCGCGAGTTATAGCCTGCTTAAGAGCGCCATTTTCATATATAAGATTTAAACTGGCTCCGTCAAATTTGGGTTCGCAATAAAATGTAAAATCTCTCTTTGTTTTTGAAACGCGCACTATCCAATCTTTTAAATCCTGTTCGTTAAAAACGTCTTCCATACTCCACATGCGAGTTATATGCAAAGCTTTCTCAAATCCTTCCAAAATATCCCCGCCAACGCGTAAAGTGGGCGATGAAGGTTCTATTAACGTCGGATTTTGCTTTTCAAAATCCACCACTTTATGATAAAGTTCGTCATATTCGTCATCGGTAGCCAACGGCGCGTCCAAAACATAATACGCGCGCGCCCAAGCGTTTAGTTTTTCTACCGCGTTTTTATACTCAAATTTATCCATTATTATTCACAACCTTATCTTCATAACTGTTTTCATTAACTCTTTTGATTATTTCAAGCTTGACAATTTTCAATACATATTTTCTATCGCCGCCGGTTATTCTGCTTTTCTCCACATCGCCGCACTTTTGACATGTAAAGTATGTTATTTTATTAGCGAGCACATTGCTTGAACGACAAGATTCATCATCACATGTAAGTTCACTTCCACACTCTGGGCAGTAACACCAAAGCGAAACAATCCTCTTTTTGCTCATCCAATTCCATTTCCATATCACATTGTAAAATCTAAGCGATTTAAATCTCTTGTACTCTTCGGTCTTGCGAAAAATAATATATAAAACGGTCATTGATAAAATTGTAAATACCAAAATACCGTATACCATAAATTCGCTGTAATCCACAAAAAGCTTTTCCGCATAACTCATTGCAAAGCCTCAAAAACTCGTATAGCTTGCACATGTTCTTTTACATCGTGACATCTTATGATGGAAGCTTTGTTTCTGACCGCCTCAATATGAATCGCCAAAGTGCCGCCTAATCTATCCTTAACGGCAGAGGGTGAAATCTTATCTATCATAGATTTTCTGCTTGCACCCACCAAAAGCGGATATCCAAAATGTGAAAAACAGGCGTGGTTTTTAATAAGAGCGATATTATGTTTCAAATTTTTGCCAAAGCCTATTCCAACGTCCAATATTATATCTTCTATGCCAAAAATCTTCGCTTTTTCCACCCTTTGAGTAAAAAATTCATCCACTTCTCTTACCACGTCTTCATAAGTCGGGTCTTCTTGCATATCTTGAGGAGTTCCTTTCATATGCATTATACAAACGGTTGCTTTGTGCTTTTTTGCCACAACGCATACGTTATCGTCGCTTAATCCGGTTATATCGTTTACTATTTTAAATCCGCAATTTAGCGCGTAATCTATCGTTAAAGGCGAATAACTGTCAAGACTGAAAATCGCCTTTTCATAAAATCTATTTTTTTTAATTATGTCCAAAACGTCGCGAACCCTATTTAGCTCCTCTTCGTCGCTTATCATTTTGCTTCCGGGACGAGATGACAGCGCGCCTATGTCTATCATGTCCGCGCCGTCTCGCAACATATTCTCAATTCTCTCTCTAGCTTCAGAAATATTTGTTCTGCTCTCCTCGAAAAAACTGTCGTCCGTAATATTTAAAATTCCCATTATTTTTGTTTTCATTTATATCGTCTTTCGTATATGCAAAGTAACGCGCACAAAATCAAATTGACGCCTTTTGAATTTAATTCGGCTAAATGTATCAATTTTCTAAACTCTTCAAGCTCATCTTCATCAAGTCTCACATCTTGCTCCACAGCTTCGCTCAAAATAGTCTGCAACAGCGATTTTATCTCCTCTTTACTCAAAAAACTGTGCTCTTTCAAAAAAAAGTATATCTCGCTTATGCCCATTTTTTTAAAGTCAAGTCCGCTGCTTATACTTATCTTTTCCGCCTCTATAGTTTTTATATAAAGACGCGAACATATCGTAGGTAAAAAAATAGTTTTAGACGGAGCGCACAATACAAAAACTATATTTTTCGGCGGTTCTTCCAAAATTTTTAAAAGTGAGTTTTGGGCATAAATATTATAACTTTTTGAAAGAGTTATTATAATTTTTTGCTCATTTTCAGCTATATACGCCTCTTTTACCACCGCTTTAGCGTCGTCAATCAAAAAATCGTCGGGTGCGAAAAGTTTAATATTTTTAGCAGGATAATTTTCAAAAATATAGGATTTTAGTTTATCTAAATCCTTACATGTAACAATACAACTTCCATCAATCCTCAAGCGCGACCTCTGCAAACAAAACCGCGTCTATACTGCGATTTAGTAATTTAAAAAGCTGTATTAATTTAGTGTCCAAAAAATCATCTTCGGATTTGAGATAAAAGCTATTTTGCACCTGATCGTCCATAATCCACAAAAAACTATCGTACTTTTGTTTTGATATCTGATACTTAGCGTCATTGCTTTTGCCGACATAAAAGAAAGTATAGCCGTTTGGAAAAGAGAGCGACAACATATCTTCCAAAAGTTCAAAATCCTCTTTTGTTTTTAGATTGTTGATATTTGGAAAAAGCGCGCGTAAACAAATAAATGAGATAAAAGGGCGATTATGGCGCATTTTATTGATAGAGTAAATCATATATTCGCCAAACCATTTTCTTTCATCATCGGTAGCCATTATAAACGTATGTCCTTGCAGCATTTTTTTTAACATCGGAACGACAAGCGGCACCCACTCTAACCGTTTTTCCTCCATCCAACTAAAAGACGAACCCTCTTTTCTTATAATTTCAAGCGTCCATTTTAAAAATTCCTGCATATATACCCGCCACTTCTAACTTTTTATTCTAATTCACATGTAACCATATTTTTATACAAAATGACTACCTCCAAAACAACCGACAAAATGTTTAAAACTTCAAAATTTTCTAAATACTCACAACGCGGTTTTAAAGCGCGAAACCGCGTCAAATCTTAATTTTTATCAAGCTTATACGCTTTGTGCAACGTTCTTACCGCGAGTTCACCGTATTTTGCTTGTATAATCATGGAAATTTTTATCTCGCTTGTGCTTATCATCTCTATATTTATATTTTCGTTAGCCAGAGTGCTGAACGCCAAAGCCGCCACACCGCTATGGGACTTCATTCCCACACCTACTATCGACACTTTCACTATTTCGTTGTCATATTCCAATTTTTCGGACGATTGCAACTCTTCCATTATTTTTTTGGCAAAGACAAGTTCATTTTGCGGCACTGTAAACCCTAAATTTGTAGTGCCGTCTACTCCTACATTTTGGATAATCATATCCACATTTATATTATTCTCAGCCAATTTTTTAAATATATTAGCGGCAATGCCGGGTTTGTCAACTACGCCCCTTAGTGTAATTCTGGCTTGATTTTTGTCAAGCGCTATTCCGCTTACTATAGGTTGTTCCATGATATTCTCTTCCTTTGTTATTAAAGTTCCGGTATTGTTATTAAAACTATTTCTTGTCACAAGATTAACATTCAATTTTTTCGCGAGTTCCACAGATCTATTTTGCAATACTTTAGCGCCCAAACTCGCCAGTTCTAACATCTCGTCATAACTTATCTTTTCAAGTTTTTTAGCTTTTGGCTCAATTCTCGGATCCGTTGTGTACACGCCGTCTACATCGGTAAATATCTCGCACAAATCAGCCTCCAAAGCTCCGGCGATAGCGACGGCAGAAAGGTCGCTCCCGCCGCGTCCTAAAGTAGTGACTTTGCCCTCTTTCGTTACGCCTTGAAAACCGGCGACAACGGCTATCGTGTCGTCTTCTATTGTTTTTTTCATATAAGCGGTATCTATATGGTCTATATGCGCTTTTGTGTGAAAACTATCTGTTACGATACCAGCTTGCCTGCCGCTCACAGCTATGGATTTATATCCAAGCTCATTTAGAGCTATCGCCAAAAGAGCGCTTGTAACTCTTTCGCCTGAGGACAATAACATATCCATTTCAGCTTGACTTGGAGTTTTACTAAAAAACTCAGCGTATTCTATAAGTTTATTTGTCTCGCCGCTCATAGCCGATACGACAACTACCAAATTATGCCCCGCTTTTTTTGTCTCTATAACTCTCCCGGCTACCGCTTTGATTCTCTCCAGAGTTCCTACGCTTGTCCCGCCATACTTCTGTACTATCAGCATTACAGATATCCTTCTTTTTTAAAGTATTCTAATACCTTTTTATAAATCGGTTTTTTAAAATATATAATACTATCCAAAACCTCGTTAAAATTTACAAATTTGTATTCAGTAAATTCAGGATGTTTTGTATTTAAATTTATACGCGCACTTTTTTTTAATCTTACCAAAAAATATTTTTGCATTTGCCCGTCGTACTGATACATTCTTTTGGCGATTTTTTGAGGAAAATCGTAAGAAAGCCATTCGGGATATTCTGCTATAATCTCTACTTTTTTTGTGCCTATCTCCTCTTTTAACTCTCTAAACAACGCCTCTTTAGGACTCTCTCCCTCGTCTATACCGCCTTGCGGAAATTGCCACGCGCCTTCTATGTCGCGTCTTGACGCCACAAATATACTGCAACTGAGCGGATACTCGCAAGATACGATGATTGCCGCTACATTAGGACGATATCGTTTTTCAAGTTTTTGTTCTTCAAACACTTTCAAAACCTTATTCTTTTTAGTACATATAGTAACCAACAAGTCATTAAAAAAGTGTAAATTTTACATATTTTTTATAGTTATTATGTTTCCATCATAATTTATTGAATATTATTCTTTATATATTTTTCTGAAAACTCTAAATATCAGATTCATAAAACCAACATCGCGTCGCCATATGAAAAAAAACGATATCTGTTGTCTATCGCTTCTTTATAAACCCGTAGAGTTTCGTCAATTCCGATAAAACTTGCCACGAGCATAATGAGAGTTGATTTTGGAAGATGGAAGTTCGTCAAAAGATAGTTAACTCTAATCGGAGGGTTAAGAGGGGTTAAAAAAAGATTGCATTCGCCTTTGGTTTTTTTTGTGCGAACAAAATACTCCACGCTTCTTGCGACCGTAGTTCCGACGCATAAAATAGACTTGTCGCTTTGTATAATTTTTTGAGCGTTATCTGAAATTATGAAATACTCCGAATGCATCGTATGCTCGTTTATCTTTTCGCTCTCCACTCCCTTAAACGTTCCTGCCCCTACATGTAACGTTATAAATTCGGTCTCAAAACATTTTTTAAGTTTTAAAAAACTCTTTTCGCTAAAATGCAAAGAGGCTGTCGGAGCGGCAACCGCTCCTTCGTTTTTCGCGAAAAGCGTCTGATAATCGTCTTCGTCTTCTTTTGTGTCTTCCCTTTTTATATAAGGCGGCAACGGTACATGTCCGATTTTATCCAAAATATCAAAAACCTCGCTTACATGTAAAGGCTTTTCATTTTTAAAAAAACTCACGATTCGCGTACCGTCATCGTTTAAAGATAACACGACCGCCTTTAATTCTCCATCAAAAACAAGTTTTGAGCCGACTTGCACTTTGCCTTTAATATAAACTTTAAATTCGTACTCTTTTACTACAGAATTGAACAATAACTCCACTCTGCCACCGCTTTGTTTAAAACCAAAAACGCGCGCTTTAATAACTTTTGTGTCATTCAGTAAAACGCTCGTATTTTTTGGCAAAAAATCAAAAAGCTCTCCAAACTTAGCGTGAACAATACTCTTGTCGCTTCTTTTATAAACAAGCAGTCTCGCGTCCTCTTTTGGTTTTATAGGATACGAGGCGATAAGAGATTTTGGCAAATGATAGTCGTAACTTGAGACTAAAAGAGGATTAAGTTTTTGCATTCTCGTCGTCTAACTCTTTATAAGGATTTACCATACGTACTATAACTATGGAAAACGCGTATAAAAGTAAAAGTGGTATAGCCATCAAAATTTGTGAAATGACGTCCGGAGGCGTGATAATTCCAGCGAAAACAAATATAATGACAATAGCGTATCTGAAAAAACTTTTTAGCGATTTATCGGTAATGAGACCTATTTTGGCTAAAAAAAAGCTCACAACCGGAAACTCAAAAGAGACGCCGAATCCAAACATAATTTTTACAAAAACATCGACATATTCGCTCATTTTTGGTATATAAACAAAGATATCTTTGCCAAAATTCATAGCAAACGTAAAACTAGTAGGCAATACGACATAGTAACAAAAAGCGCAGCCTAGCACAAACATTACGGTAGCAAAAAATACAAACGGCAAGATATGTTTTTTTTCATTTTCATAAAGACCCGGAGCTACAAAAAGCCAAACTTGCCATAAAATAAGCGGCAAAGAGAGTATAAACGCCGATAAAAACGACACTTTAAATACCGCGAAAATTCCCTCAAACATAGACGTTGTTATCATAAACTGGTTATTTTTCATATGTTCGGGCATTTTGTAGTTAAAAATAGCTTCCGCCATAGACTGATTTGACGTCTCGAGAATTATCGTTTGTTCAATGCCCATAGATGAAAAAATGGGATGTATCATCCAAGTTAAAATAAATTCCCAAAATGCGAAAGTAATAAAAAACACGACAAACAAAATACAAACGGCGATAATTAGTCGTTTTCTAAGCTCTATCAAATGGGGTTTAAAATCTTCAAACACTCTATTTGCTCCGCTTAATTTTTATTCTCAAGCGTATTGGTCGTCGCGCTTTTTGTATCGTCTTCTTTTATATCGTCAAGACTGTTTTGACCTGCTTTTTTTATGTCGTCCAACGCCGAATTTACCTCTTCAGCGCTCTGCTGTAAAACTGAAAGCTCATCTTGGGATATCGTTTTTTTAATCTTTTGCGTGTTTTGCTCCAAAAGAGCGCGATATTTTTTAGAATCCTCTTTAAGCTCATCAATATTCAACTCTTTTTCTATCGCCGTTCTCGCTTCGTTGATACTTTTGCTGAAAGTTTTGAAAGTCTTTATAATTTTTATCATAGCGGAGGGGAGTTTATCCGGACCCAAAAATATAACGGCTACAATAGCTATCACAATAAACTCAAAAAAGCCTATTCCAAACACGCTTTTCCTTAAAATAAATAATGAGGGGTTATTTTATCCAAATTTTCTTGAAACATCTTTACGTAAACAGTTTAAGAGTTCAAAAACAACGCTATCTCATCGGCTAAAAAAAAGTTTGAATTAAAAAACCTTCCGTTTTCTATAAAACCTTTTTTCTCACGCGATAAAATATCTATTTTTTCCATTACATGTAGGGGGATATTCATAAGTTCCAACCCAATATTGGAGCGAAGAGATAAAAAAGTTTTTTCAAGCAACAAATCTTTTTCGCTCAAATTTTCAATTTCCTTTAAAAGAGGATCTTTTATATATTTTTCCAAATCGCAAGATGGGTAAAACCGCCTATTCTTATAAAATCCAACAGCGCCGCAACCAATGCCTATATAATCGTCTTGCTGCCAATATCTTTTGTTATGAAAACACTCGTAACCTCTTGAAAAATTAGATATTTCGTATTGACAAAAACCATTTTCCAGCAACGCTTTTATCGCATATTTGGCCAAATATAAAGACTCTTTTTGCACGTTTGGCTTTTTATAAAATTTTGTATTTTTTTCAATAGTAAGAGAGTAAGCGCTTAAATGATTTATAGGCAAAGCGGCGGCGGTCGTTATATCTTTTAAAAGCAGTTTTTTATTATCTAATTTTGTATTATAAATAAGATCTATAGAGATATTTTCAAAACCTACTTTTCGCGCGTTTTCTATGGCTTCAAACGCCTGTTTAGCGTTATGAGCTCTGCCTAAAAATTTTAATTTTTTATCGTCAAAACTTTGAACACCGAAACTTACGCGATTAAATCCAAGCTCCTTCATCCCAAAAAGCCAATCAAATGTAGCTGAGTTTGGATTTGCTTCAGTTGTTATCTCCGCGTTTTGAGCTAAATAGGGCGTTATTTTTTTAATAAAAGGAGATAAAAGCAACGGTGAAAAAGTTGAAGGAGTGCCGCCCCCCACAAAAAAAGAACTTATGCTTTTTTCACCTATATCAAATCTTTTTATCTCTTGCTCAAACTGCTTTAAAATCGCTTCAGAGTAAGCTTGTTTTAAAATATTTTTATCGGTATACGAACAAAAAGAACAGTAGAAACATTTGCTGTCGCAAAATGGAATATGCAAATATAAAAGCAAAAAAATCCCTCAATCTTTTTTTATAGCGTCAAGATATCTGTTTAGTATCACGGCGGCTGACATAGAGTCTGATTTGCCGTCTTTTTTTTGCTTAAAAACGCCTTTTGCCAACTCTTTTGCCTCACATGATGAAAAATCCTCGTCTATAAAAACTATTTCGCGCTCATATTTTAAAAGAGAGATAAAGTGTTTTATCCTGCGCTCCATCTCATCTTTACTTGAACCTTTCGGCAGACCAACAACAAGAGTTTCCACATTCCACTCTTTTAAAAAAGCGTCCGTATCAACTGAAGCTTGCAATCTGTTTTTGCGCAAAATTGGAGTTTGAGGTATAACTACTTTATCATTCAAGCACAAAGCTACGCCTATTCTTTTTAATCCTATGTCCAAAGCGGCGATAATCAAACTAAACTCACCTTCATATCAACAATCTTTATTTTTCCTTCAAGTTCGTACTCAAAAATTTTTTCTCCAAATTTTCGCAAACACATATTTAAATCGCTATTTTTAGAGCAAAACTCCAAAATTTCATCTTTTACATGTACATGTAGACTTTTTTGCGATGATTGTCCTGCGAACATATCCGCAAATTCGCTTAAATTTTCTATTATTTTGGCTTTTTCCTCTTTTATTAGCATATCCGTTCCTTCGCTCTCTTTTAACCTATGCGGCAAAACGTATATCGGCACTCCAAGTTCAAGCGCAAATTCAGCGCTTCTTAACGAGCCGCTATTTAAATCCGCCTGAGCAATAACCAAAGCGTCGCAAAGCCCTACAACGAGACGATTTCTAAGCACAAAACTGTATTTTGTGGCGTATGTTACGGGTTTGTATTCGCTAAGAAGTAATCCGTGTTTTGAGATATCGTCTAAAAGTTTATAATTGATTTTCGGATAAAAAATATCAAGCGAATTTGCCAGTATCGCTATGGTGTTTGGAAAAGCGCCCGTATGAGCCGCGGCGTCTATACCCATAGCTCCTCCGCTTACAACGACAACACCGTTTGATGAGAGCATATTTGACAATTTTTGCGTCGCGTCTTTTGAATAATACAGCGCTCTTCTGCTGCCGACTATCGCTATCTTTTTACGTTCCAAAAGCTCTTTTTTGCCAATCGCGAAAAGTTGTTTAGGCGGATTTTTTAAACGCGAAAGTTCTTTTGGAATCTCAATTTCAGACATTACAAATCTTTTATATATACGACTTCTACCTCATCGCACTCTTTTGCGAACTCTTTCAAAGCCGCGATTGTCTCTTTATGCGGATGTCCTATCGCTATGGCAAAATTTCGCTCTTTAGCTTTTGATACGGCTAATGAAATCTGTTCTTTAATGGCTTCTTTTTCTATAACATTATCCAAAAATATATCTCTTTGTAAAAGTTTTTTACCCTCTTTTTTGGCTATCTTGGGAGCCTTCGTATCCGCAGTGGTTCTACTGTCGACAAAGATAAGTCCTACTTCGTCCATAGCTTTAAATAATCTCTCCATAGCGTCAAAATCAGCCGTAAACTTGCTTCCCGTATGATTATTGTAGTAAATCGCGTATGGAAATTGGGCTTTTAAGACTTTAAGTTTTCGTAAAATAACATCATAACTATCATTTACCAAAAGCGTCGCTTCTTCGGGAGTTTTAAAATTCATCGCCTCAAGCGGTAAATGCACCATATGAAACTCCGCTTTTTTCGCAAGTTCAGCTGAAAAATTAGCTTTTGTCGTAGGAGGTAAAAAAGACGGCGTAATTTTTAACGGTATGGAGAGTATATCGTTCAACTGCTTTTCAAAAGTAACGTCGTCTATTATAATGACAAGTTTTGGTTTTATCGAAATCGTTTGATTTTGTTGAACCGTTTCATTACTGACAGTTGTGACATTACTTATCGTAGTATTTTTTATAATGATAGGATACTTTGTTGTTTCATTTTTTAAAAAATAGATTATGCAAAACAGAGTCGCCGCTAATACGCATATCATTAAAATAACAGCTATAACTATGTGAGTTTTTTTTGTACCGATCTTTTTTCTTATTTTTTTATATTTAGCGGTAAATTTTTTTTTCTTATACGATGCCAATAGTTATCCTAAATTTGTTGTGAAGCTTTCTTGACGGCTTGTGATTTCCGTCAAGAATAAAAGTTTAATTTTTGTCTTTATTGATAATTTTTCCGGCGCTTATCCAAGGCATCATAGCTCGCAGCTTTCTTCCCGTTTGCTCTATCAAAGAGTTGTCGGTTCTTGACCTCTCGGCATTCATTCTGGTGTATCCTGCTTTGCGTTCAAGTATAAAATCTTTAGCAAATTGTCCGTTTTGAATCTCTTTTAATATCTGTTTCATAGCTTTTTTTGATTCGCAGCTTATAACTCTCGATCCGCTCACATAATCGCCGTATTCGGCAGTATTTGAAACAGAGTATCTCATATCGCCGATACCGCCTTGATATATCAAATCAACAATTAGTTTTAATTCGTGCAAACACTCAAAATATGCCATTTCAGGCTCATATCCGGCTTCCGTCAAAGTCTCAAATCCTGCTTGCACAAGCGCCGTTACGCCGCCGCACAAAACCGCTTGCTCGCCAAAAAGATCAGTTTCTGTCTCATTTTTAAAAGTTGTCTCTATAATGCCCGTTCTGCCGCCGCCAATAGCCGAAGCATAACTTAACGCTATCTCTTTCGCGTATCCGCTTGCGTTTTGTTCTACCGCTATAAGATCCGGTATGCCGCCGCCGTTTTTAAATTCGTTTCTTACCGTATGACCGGGAGCTTTTGGAGCTATCATAATGACGTCTATATTTTTTTTAGGAATAATCTGTCCAAAATGTATATTAAATCCATGACCAAACGCTATAGCCGCGCCGTCTTTTAAATTTGGCTCTATCTCTTCTTTATAAATATCCGCTTGAAGTTCATCCGGCAATAAAATCATTACCACATCGGCCGCTTTCACAGCGTCGGCAACGCTTAATACTTTAAATCCTTTCGCTTCCGCTTTGCTCCATGAACTTCCGTCTTTTCTTAGACCGACAACCACTTCAACGCCGCTCTCTCTTAAATTTTCAGCATGCGCGTGGCCTTGGCTTCCAAAGCCTATCATCGCAACTTTTCTCTTTCTGATGATACTCAAATCACAATCTTTATCGTAATAAACAGTGATTGCCATTCCATCTCCTTTTGAAACAAAATAAAAATAGCATTTTACTTGAAATTGTCTTAGTTGCTACTTTGAGAATAAACGCGCGCAAACGAAAGCGGCTACTCAAGCGAACCGTCTATCCTCTTTTCTATTATTTTTCCCCATATATCTCCAAATAACGTAGTTTTTTTCAAAACGGCTTTTGAAACCGTCATGTCGCTGTCAAGATTGATATACAGTTCGCCTTTATCACTACTGAAAATATCTTGATTTAAAATTACCAACAGATAAAGTCCTTCAGTATCGCTAAAAGCTTTTTTCGCGGTTTTTAGTTGTTTGCCTTCCGGAATAGTTACATGTACCGGTTGTTTTGAACCCACAGCGCTTGCGTTAAGTTCTTTTACGCCCTCTTTGCCAAACATAAGCGCTGCATTATGATATAACGTAAGTATATCGTCTTGCGCATATTCAGGAAGTATTTCTGATGCGTAAGAGCACCCTTTGGAGTCGCATTTTTCTTCAAAAACGGCCGCTTGTTGCTGATTGTGATCAAAAAGATAAGTTACATGTCTTGTTTTTTTATTTGACGAACGAACTTTTTCCAGAGTGTCCGGAACAAATTTACCATCAACGAGTTTGCCGACACTTTTATATGTCTCAACGCGTTTACCGCTCAAAGTGGCGGCAAATCCCATAGCTTTTGCCTTGATTTCCGTTTCATAAGAACCGTTTTCATGAACTCTTAAAAAAGTTGTAGCTTCGCCTAAATTAAAAACGCCGTACTTCACTTCGTATTTCGCGAAAGATTCAAAAGGAAGCGCGAAAAGCGCGGACGCAAATAACATAATAACAGTTATCGTTTTTTCAATTAACATACGCGCCTCTTTAAGTAAACATAATTAAACTTGCCATTATATTGCAAAACGGTTAATTGTCAATATTAACAACATCATCTTTTAAAGATTTTAAAGATACAATAACCTCTATTTTCACACAAGGCGCATATTTGAAATTTGATATAAAATCACTGCTTATTTCATTAATTGGCGGCATGGATTCAGAAGATATACCAAGTGATTTTAAAAAACTGATAAATGATTTGGAACGAAAAAAAGCCCTAAAAAAAGACACACACAACCGCTATAAACTTGATTCAAATTATCGTGTCGGCAAGATAGACATATCGCTAAACGGCACGGGTTATCTGGAGACTTTAGGAGATGAAAAGCAAAAAGATTTAGTAGTAGAGCCTAAAGATTTGATGAACGCAAGCAAAGGCGATTTGGTCATAGCAAAAAGAATCTCTGCAAACTCAAAAAGACAAAAGGCTAAAATTGTATTTATAGCGCAAAAAGGCTTCTCAACTTATGTCGGCGTTAGCAAAATAATTAACGGCGCGGTTGTCGTGCAAAATATAAAAACCGCTATCCCAATAACCATAGCCGCGACGCAAAAATCGTTAAAACAACTTCCGCCCAATACGCTTTTAAAAGTAGACAGCACCACGGGTGCCATCAAAGAAGTTTTGGGAGTTTTGGACAGCGCAAATGCAGATGAAAAGATATCTTTGGCGCTTTATAATAAAGAGGAGTTTTTCAGCGAAAAGGCTAAAGCCGAAGCGAAAAGTCACGACCATAACATAGAAAAATCATTTTATCCGAACAGGCTTGACTTAACCAACCTTCCTTTTTGCACAATTGACCCAAATGACGCGAAAGATTTTGACGACGCGATATATTTTGATGAAAAAAACTTTACCGTATATGTTGCAATTGCCGATGTAAGCGAATATGTATATCCATTTGGCAATATAGATAAAGAAGCAAGAAGCAGAGGCTTTTCAATTTACTTGCCGCATAAATCAATTCCAATGCTGCCGAGAACTTTGAGCGAAAATATATGCTCATTAAAACCGGATGTAGATAGACTTGTTTTTGGGTTTAAAATAACTTTGGACAAAATAAGTTTAGAATCAAAATCAGAAGAGCTTTTTGAAGGAATTATTCATTCTAAAAAAAGATATACGTATGAGTTAGTCGATAGATTTATAAACAGCGATTTGGGCGCGCAAGATAAAACGGACGAAGAGATACTCGCATGGCTTTTATCGCTCTTTGAACTTACGAAAAACTTACGAAAAAAAAGATTGCAAAACGCTTTTTTATTTCATTCTTCGGAAATTAGAATGACGTTAGATGATAATCAAAATATAATCTCGACAAATGTAGAAAAAGAGACGTCTTCTCACGCGCTCATAGAAGAGTGTATGCTTTTAGCGAACAAAGCGGCCGCTAAAAAAATAAATTACGGCATCTTTAGAACGCATGAAGCGCCCTCTTTTGAAAAGATAGAAAATTTGATAGAAAATCTATTTTTAGTAGGAATCGAGACTAAATTTTCACCCGAACTTCCAACGCTTATTAGACAAATTCAAAAACAAGCGGACGAGATGGGCATAAGAGCCGACGTTGACAAACTCATCATCAAAAGTCAAAAACAAGCTTGTTACACATCTGATAACAAAGGGCATTTCGGACTTGGATTTGAATATTACGCTCACTTTACCTCTCCCATTCGCAGATACAGCGACCTTGTTCTCCATCGTCTTTTAAAATCACAACTGAAAAAAGATGAAAGAAAAGCAAAATATCAACTTGAGAATATAGACGTTCTTTGTGAAAAATTAAGCGAACTGGAGCGTGAAAGCGATAAAGTAGCGTGGGATTTTATGGATAGAAAATTTGCCCGCTGGGCGGCTTTACATGTAAAGGGCAGTTATACCTGCAAAATAACGGAAGTTGGCAAAACATCCATAGCGATACTTGACGATGAGCTAAAGGGGGCTAGAATATTTTTGATTGACGATGATTTGGAACTGTTTACTAAAGTGAAAGTGCAAATAATTCAAAGCGATATAGCGTCCGCCAAAATAATAGGCAAAGTTATAAAAAGGCTTGATTGATGTACAAAAGAGATTTTGACCTGCTTTTGGGTTCTAAAAATATTCCAAGAACGCTATTTTTATACGGTGCGTGCGACTATCAACTCTCATTTTTGGAGAGTGAGATTTTAAACCTGTGGGGAGGAAGCGAGGTTTTAAAGTTTTATTTTGACGAGTATGATTTTAAAAGCGCAAAAGCGTATCTTAGTCAAGCTTCGCTCTTTGGAGATAAAAATATAATGCTCTTAAAGCTTGAAAAAGCTCCGCCTCAAAAAGAGTTGGAAGAGCTTGTGAAACTTTGCGAAAAAAGCGATATGAACTATCTTTTATTTATCTTTTACGGCGAAGACGCAAAGGCAAAAGAGTTAGCCAAAGCGTTTGGCAAATCGTTCGTAAGGGTATTTAAGCCAAACCAAAACGACGCTATAAAATTTTTAATCAATGAAGCGAAAAAGATAAATCTAAATATCAGCGGTTTTGTTTTGCAAAATTTATATTCGGTACAAAATGAAAACCTGTCTTTAGCGGTCAGCGAACTTCCAAAACTGTCTCTTTTAAATAAAGAAATATCTATCGCCGATGTGGACAATATCGTATTTGGCATGGGCAGCGTAGAACTTGAGACGCTTATAATAAAACTTTTAAACGGCGAAAAAATCATGGGACTTTATAAAACTATAAGTCAAAGCGGAACTATTAATGAGGTAGGACTTATAAACGCGACGCAATCGCATCTTTTTCAACTGTTTTTATTTCACGCTTATATTAAAATAAACGGTTCTTTTGACGCTGAAAAAATCTTAGGACATCCTCTGCCGCCGCAAATTGCCAAACAACGCTCTGAAATGGCAATGCGCTTAAAACCAAAAATTTTTACAAAGCTTTTTAAAACTTTGACAAATGCAGAATTTTCTCTTAAAACAAACTCTAATTTAGACAAAGAGAGTTATATGTTATCAACGCTTCTAAAAATGCAAAGCTTGCTTAAATCTGCTTGATAAAAACTTCAAAAAACAGTTGATTTATAAACTTGCACTAAAATACAAAAGTTAAAAGGAGTTTATAATGGAAAATTCATCAAATACGGTATTATCGGTTATTCACAAGAGAAAAAGCGTAAGAGAGTTTAAAAAGGGTAAAACCATACCAAAAGAGACTATAGATACGATTGTAAAAGCTGCATTTGCCGCGCCTTCGGCTATAAATCTGCAACCTTGGCACTTTATCGTCATTGATGAACGCGCCATTTTAAACGCTTTAGCAGACGATCTGCCTTATGCGAAGATGCTTTATAGCACTCCAATAGCCATTGTTGTATGCGCAGACACACAAGCAAGCGAACTTTACTGGGAGGTTGATTGTGCTGCGGCTACGCAAAATATTCTCTTAAGCGTTGAGGCGTTAGATCTTGGCGCAGTGTGGACAGCTGTTTATCCACAGCAAAAGAGGGTATCTTTTGTGCAAAAACTGCTGAATATTCCTGAAAATATCATACCGTTAAATGTCATACCAATAGGCTATCCCGCAAATACAGACAAACCAAAAGATAAGTATAAGCCTCAAAAAGTACATGTAAACAAGTGGTAGTTCATTCTGTTTATGTAAGCTGTTGCTTTTTGTATTGCAAAAACAGATTTTTCTATCATTTCTATGCGAGTAAGAATTCAAAAAATGCTTTAAAATAGTATCCTGACATACAAAGAAGCAAATCCACTCTATCCGTCATTGCGAAGAATGAAATGACGAAGCAATCCATAAAACACTACAAACAAAAAAAGTAAATATAAAAGATGCTATTTAAATTTTTGAATTACACGCCAATAAAAATTATAGATTGCCGCGTTGCTTACACTCCTCGCATTGGCAGAAGAGATAAAACTTTCTCTAGTTTAATGCTCCGGAGTCGTAAATTATGCGCCCCCAATGATACATCTGCCCCGGTTTTACTACTTTTGGGAGAGGGTTTTGCGGAGGATTTGTATCTATCGCCTCTTTATAAGCGTCTATTGCCAATTGCGTGCAATAAAAACTATTCGGAGTATCCAATCCTATCAATCCCGTATAATTATAATTAAGCCCGATTTGATTTTTCGCTCTTTTGACAGCAGCAACTCTTGTCTGTCCATTTGCCCATATCGGCGCTATCACCATAACTCTTTGTGATTTTGATAAAAAATCTTTCAGTGCGGTAGTATGAACACCGCTTCCGTTGGCTTCTATAACCTCATCATTTTCCATGTCGTAAATAGCCGCATGAAACAACAGCATATTGGTAACTCCGGCTATGAAATTATCTGTCTCATGAATGCCTCTTGCAACCAGCCAATCGCCATGTGTAAGCGCGTTTTTAAATGCCTGCAAATCATAGTCTTTACTTAAAGTTTTGTTTGTATCAACTCCAACTTTTACCGCACAGCCTGAAAACAGTACAAAAATAGAACACATAATAACAAAAATAACATTTTTTCTCAAGTTTTAACCTTGTAACCTTTTTGCCAATATAGCATTTTTAGTTTTGTATCTTCAAAACCCAGATACCGCGCTATTTTTAATTGCGCACATGTAGTATACGAATAATCGCAATGTATTACGATTTTGCCATCATGCTCCGTAAAAAGAGAAATATTATAGCATAACGTAAAAATTAATGAAATTTCAAAGTTATTTATAGTAAAATCGCCCTCTACTCTATTTTTTAGAGTAAATCCTTGCTCTTACATACTTTATCAATGTAAAGAGTTTAAAATCCATAAGGAGAAAAGATTATGCGATATTACGAGTTGTTGTTTGTCTTACGTCCGACATTAACGGAAGAAGAGGCAAAAGCTAAAGTTGACTTCATCAAAGAAGTTTTAGAAAAAAACGGAGCGCAAATAGCCGCGCGTCAAGACATGGGAATACGTAAATTAGCGTATCCTGTTAAAAAATTTGAACGCGGAAACTACACTATATACTACTTTCAAGCTCCCGCAAACGCTATCGGCGAAATAGAAAGAATCATTCGTATAAATGAAGAGGTTATCAAGTTTTTAACTGTAAAATATGATAACAAAAAAGAAGTCGCTCATTGGGAAAAATCTGTTGCAAACGCAATAAATAAGGGCAAAAAAGATGAGGCGGCAGCTAAACCTGAGAAAAAGGTGTCCGAAGAAGCGGACGCATCTTAAATAACATTTGAGGATAAGGTATGTTTAATCGCGTTATTTTGGTTGGAAATTTGACAAGGGATATAGAGCTTCGCTATTTGCCTAACGGGAGCGCTATTAGCTCAACCGGCATAGCTACAAACAGACGTTTTAAAAAACAAGACGGAAGTCAAGGTGAAGATGTCTGCTTTATTGATATCTCTCTTTTTGGCAGAACTGCTGAAATAGCGAACCAATATCTAAAAAAAGGTAGTAAGATTTTGATTGAGGGGCGACTGAAACTTGACGCTTGGACGGATCAAAATGGTCAAAAAAGAAGCAAACACACTATAGTTGTGGATAATTTACAAATGTTGGACAGCAAATCTCAGGATAGAACCGATAACGCTTATCCTGAAGAAGAGTATCAGCATCCTACGCAACAAAATCAAAATTACTCACAAAATACGCAAAAGCAAAACATACCTGAAATAAACATAGACGAAGACGAAATACCGTTTTAATTTAAATATAGTAAAAGGACATTAAATGGCTGAAAAGAGAAAATATTCAAGAAAATATTGCAAATATTGCGAAGCAAAGATTGAATTTTTAGATTATAAAGATACGAAATTGTTGAAACATTCGCTTTCCGAACGTTACAAAATTATGCCCCGCAGACTTACCGGAAATTGTAAAAAACATCAAGAAATGGCTGAAGTCGCTATCAAAAGAGCTAGACATACTGCTCTTATCCCATACATCATAGACACAAAAAACATTGTGTCAAATCCGTTTGAGGGATTGCAATAAACTCTTAAAACTGTCTGTGAACCTGCAGACAGTTTTCATTCTTACATGTAACAATTAAATTAAATACCTCAAAACCCTTAACTTCAAAGCAATATAAAAAATTAATTATACTTTATAGACAAGATATGTAATGAATTTTTATACAGAATAGATACATATTATAAGCAAAAGTTCAAAAAATCCAACCATTATATCCGATCTATTTCTAATACAAAAACACAACGGCTATAATTTAATAAAAAACGATATATAATAAATTATGCATATTTAATTAATTTACTTACTTAATAAAATTTATTAACTACTGGAGTGAAACTAAATTTATACTCCTCTTGTACAATAAAACAAAAATATTCAATTTAATTTACGCATTAAGGATTCTCATGAACAATAATTCACATCTGTTTTTTCACAAACAAGAAAAGAGATAAATATGGTTAATAGCGCTTATATATTAAAAATTGATTTTTTAACTCTATTCCATAGATGCATTTTCATTTTTGCCGTTATATGCTTATTCAATGAAAACGCCGCAACAAAAGCAACCATAGAGGCGTTAGGCGATAAAAAATTGGATTTTGATTGTGACTCTTTATATTATGTGCAAGACAATTCCAACGTATACAAAGTATATGGGCTTGTGCCGGAGAGTCAAACTACTCTATCGTCCAAAAAACAGTACAATCTAAATGTTAAAAGCGAATATGGTGGAGTGAGCGGAAGAAATCCGGATACGATAGCTTTGGGACCAAACGAAAAAGGCGTTTTAACTATGTATCAATGGGATTATATTACGTACTCAAAAGAGATAGAATATATACAAAAAAATCAAGCTTCTACAACGGTAAACGCTTTTAGTTTCGATGAGTTTGTAAATTTTACAGGATGGTCCGGCGGCGAAGTAAATCAAAAAACAGGAGAAATATATTTTATTGGGTACAATCAATACAAACTGGGGACAGAGGCCAGAATGATGATATATAACCCATCGACAAAAAAAGTTAGCAAAAGTGGTGTATTAACAGAGGAAAACTCTTTAAACCTTGACTTCTCGAAATATAACGTCGAGTCTGATATGGCGATTGACGCTGACGGAAACGCTTATATTATGGTCTCAAATGGCGCTGATTTTCGTCTTATTAGAGTGGTGCCTGATAAAAACAATCCTAGCAATTGGAGATACAGTGAAGTTCAAAAATTTGCACTGGATAGAAGCGCGCAAATATGGGGTATGTCTTTTTTGAACGGTATGCTCTATGTAAACTTAAATTTTTATATATACGAACTAAATCCTCTTAGCGGCGATTGGAGGAATACAAATTTTCTAGCAAGCAATAGTTTGGACTTTACTACATGTCAAATGGCGCCCGTCATTAAAGGAAAGGTATATCTTGACGAAAATGGCAACGGCATTTTAGACGGTTTAGAAAGAAGTAATAACGGCGTAAAAGATGTAGAGATAGAAGTATATAATAAAAATTTCAAACATCTTGGAACGCAATTTACAAACAACAGAGGAGAGTATAACTTTTTACTTCCATCGGCAAAATCAACCTTTTATATCAGAATGAAAAGACCGCAAGTAAAAGGTGTTAATAGCTATCAAACATTGGCATCGGGCGGAAAATATATATGGGACGGACCGAACAACAAAGGCACAAATACCGTAACTCCATTCTGCTATAACGACACAAGTATTCCTAGCGCGAATTATTACGAAAAAACTTGTTATGGGGCTAAAGAAGACGGTACTGAATACTCCGGCTATACTCTCGATTCGACAAATTTTTACTCTAAGGTAATTATGCAAACCGATAGAGCCGTTGTTCGCGCTGACTTTGCCTTAGCGGGAGTCGATAGAAGCGACGCGCCCAGTACTTTTGGAGAAATTTCTCACGCGATGAAACCAAGTGTATATTTAGGTTCCGGTGTAGATGCCGACAGCTTCTCTAAAGTAGGTCCAAATGCAGATCAAGACAAAAGTGACGATGGCGTTGAAGTGCGTTTGGAAAATAACGCCTCGTGGTCAAGTTTGCAAAATTTTGTATTTTCAAACAACAGAACATATAACTTTAGAGTAAAAGTAAATTCCAACGGCAAGCAAAAAGGATTTTTAAACGCGTGGATGGCTGTAAACGCCACAACATTTTCAAATAAAATAGCCGACAATTTGCAAGATACAAAAAATAGCGGCTATGTGGAGTTTAATTATACAATACCTGAGTTAGTCTGGAAAACTACAGACAATAAAACAAAAGCTTTTTTCAGATTTAGATACAGCACAAAAAACGTTACAAATATACAGCCCGCTAATCCAACCGGCAATAAATGGGATAATATTCCTTGGGTCATTGACGGAGAAGTTGAAGATTATATGGTTACATATTACTACGTGCCCGTACCAAAAAAAGTAAGCGGTAATTTTTCAGTAGTAAATCAGAACTTCAATGTAAAAGCGGGAGGCAAGTTGGATACGGAACCTCGCTCGCAAACCGCTCTTTATACGCAAATAGCGAATAAAAAATTTAATGTCAAATTAGTACATCACGAATATGGCAAAGTCTCAACAAACCTTAATGACAAGGTACATGTAGCTATAGATTTTGTAGAATATAACACCGCTTTACAAGATTGCGACAATGTAAAAATGCTTAAAAAAGACGTCATTGCTTTCGATCTTCAACCAACGCAAACAATTGTGTCCTTTGAGCCGACGTTACAAAATATAACCAGTAGCGGAACGTTCAAAGCGACCTATAACATTTTGGGTTCGTCAGAAAAAAACTCAACTTGCTCGGATCTATTTGCGGTGCGTCCTAAAGAATTTGTTTTAGACAACAATTTTGGCAGCAATTTAATCGGCGGAAAACTTAGCAGCGGACAAATAAGAGCCTTAAAAAACGGCGGAGGTTTAGCGACAGACTATAATCAACAAGCAAAAAATATCATACATGTAAACTCTACTTTAAAAAAGCCTTCCGCTTGCGAACTCAATGAAAACGTTTCAAGTGAAGTTACGATAAAACAGTCCGATATGAAAAACGGCTTGGGCAATATAGATATCAATTACCATAATGTAGGAGATATAGATACTATTATTTCTGATAAACTTTGGGCTTCCAAAGACAGAGTTTATAACGATTGCCTTGATAGCCTTACGAACGAGCACGACGCGAATGGTAAAGTTGGTTGCGATATAACGATAAAAGCGGGATTAAAATTTGTGCCAAAAGCGCTTAACAGCACTTTTAAAATTTCTGATTCTGCAAACAAATATACATATATATCAAGCAATCTTTCAATGCACGCCAATATAGATATGGATATTTCCGCTATTTTGGATGATAACTCTACAGCTACCAATTATAATAAAGATTGTTTCGCGAAAGATGTAGAATACGGCGTGCAACTTATAAACAACAATGTCACGGGCTGGGATAACAGAAGCGAAAACGGGTCTTCAAAACGTATAATGTATATTGAAAAAACCGGAGCCAACATAACGTCAAATAATAAAAATTACGATGGTTTGGCTAAGCTTAAAACGACTCAAAGTAATTTTATTAATGGCACCGCGCATTCTAATTTCGGTTTTAACTTTGCAAGACCTTCAAACCCGGAAAAGCCATTTATAATTGAATCGAGCGATTTTAATATCACTTTTTTACAAGACGCCGACGATGTCAAAGGTTTAAATCCGTATAGCGGAGATGGAAGCGCTCACATGTACTATGGCAGAATACATTCTAAAAAATCAGAATATATAGTTCCAAATCAAAACAGTACGAATGTCGATATATATTATGAGATTTACTGTCCTATGCTTTGCGACAGAAATCTTTATAACCTGGTTCAGATATCAAACATGGACGTCCAATATCCGGATTGGTACATAAATAGCGATCACGACATAAGTCAAGGCAACGTCACAGAATTTAGAGTAACGCAAGGAAACGCGAAACTATCCAAAAGCATATCCGATCAAACGCCTAAATACTACACAGATGTCATAAAAGATGGCAAAGAGACGCTTGTAGTAACGAAAAATTCATTAGATTTCCCACACAGCGTTACGGTAACCATTATGCCAAATTTATGGCTTTTGCACGATCCCGCTTTCAATATTATATTTCCCGGAAACGGCGGCGAATGGGCAGGCTTTGGACAAACAAATAAAACTGATAATATAGGAAGAGTTTTAGATGTAAACCCTTCAAAACATATAAAACAAAAAGTTGATTGGTAAAAAGATTTAAACATTGGGAGCGTTTAGCTCCCAAATCGCTTGCCATATCTTTTTTGAAAGATATTTAGGTTTCGCACTTAAGCAAAAATTTGAATATACAGCATTTCAATACAACCTTTGTTTCAGTTCAACAAAAGAGTAAGGCGTACAAACTCTTAGCGTGAACTCGCATTTCAATACAATGCTTGTTTTTATTCAATAAATCAAACGCTATTTTTTTGATTATCATTTGAATTGCGAGTCAAAATGTAAGAAATTTCAAGAACCAAAGAAGAGTTTCTCTTTCAAAATCCTCATTCCAACGCTTGCCTTCTCTTTTATGATTTCCACTCTTGGCAAATACATCTCAACGTCATTCGGATCTATCAAAAATAACCGCGCATCTTTTTTAGCGTAATTTATAAGCGCAGCCGCGGGATAAACTTGCATTGATGTGCCGATAATTACAACTATATCAGCATTCATTACCAAATGCACAGCTTTTTCTATCAAAGGCACAGCTTCTCCAAACCATACTATAAAAGGACGAAGTCTTGAGCCGTCTTTCGCTCTCTCGTCTGCCTCTATATCTCTATATCCTATATCAATGACTTCCGTTTTGCTTTCATTGCAAGCTTTTGTAAGTTCGCCGTGCAAATGCACTACATGTGAGCTTCCCGCGCGCTCGTGCAAATTGTCAACATTTTGCGTAATAACAGTAACTTTGAACTTTTTTTCAAGTTCAGCTATAAGTTTATGCCCTTCGTTCGCTTCCGTTTTTTTTAATTGCTTGCGGCGTTCGTTATAAAATTTTTGCACCAACGATGGATTTTTATGCCATCCATCAACACTTGCCACATCCATAACATTATACTGCTCCCACAAACCGCCGTTATCTCTAAAAGTATTAATGCCGCTCTCAGCACTCATTCCGGCTCCCGTCAAAAAGACTACATGTTTCATTCGCGTTTTCCTAAAATCTACTTAGCTAAAGCGATATCCAAAACCTCTTCTATTCTTAAAACGCCCAAAATTTGCATATTATTTTTTACTTCGTCAGGAACTTCATCCAAATCCCGCTCATAATTTTTTTTAGGAATGATCACTGTTTTTATCTTCGCTTTATACGCCGCTATAAGTTTTTCTTTAAGTCCGCCTATAGGAAGCACTTTACCGGTTAATGTCAGTTCTCCCGTCATCGCCACATCGCTTTTTACTTTGGTATTTGACAATATCGAAGCGATAGCCGTAGCCATGGTTATACCGGCACTTGGTCCATCTTTTGGCGTAGCGCCTTCGGGTACATGTAAGTGCAAATCAAATCTTCTGTATATTTCGCTTTGATCGGGAACAAACTTATCATTTTTTTCTTGCTCTGTAAGAGGAATATCAGCTTTATTAATCTTTAGTTTTTTCTCATCAATCAACACTTTTACAACGCTTTGCGCGATTTTCGCCGACTCCTTCATGACATCTCCCAAAGAACCGGTAAGTTGCATATTGCCTTTTCCTTGAATGCGCACAGCTTCCACCCTCAAAACATCGCCGCCAACGCTTGTCCACGCAAGTCCATTCACTTGTCCTACAAGATCTTTTTCATCAGCCTCTTCTATCTCAAAAATTGTTTTTTCCAAATAATCTTTTATATTAGCGCTTGTGATGGATATTTTACCTATATTGCCGTTAATCAGCAATTGTTTTGCGCTTTTTCGTAAAATATCGGCGATCCTGCGTCTTAAGTTTCGCACTCCGGACTCTCTTGTATAGTTTTCTATCATGGTCAAAATAGCGGCTTTAGCAAAAATAACCTCAGCATTTTTAAGCCCGTGTTTTCGCATCTCTTGTGGAATTAAATACTTTTTCGCTATCTCGTATTTTTCTTGCGGAGTATATGAATTCAAAAATATAAACTCCATTCTATCTCTCAAAGGAGGGGGAATGGAAGATACGTCGTTCGCTGTGGCTATAAAAACTATATCGCTTAAATCAACGTTGAAATTCAGATAATAGTCTCTGAATTTGTTATTTTGTTCAGGGTCTAAAATCTCCAGCAAAACGGCGGTTGGATCGCCTCTGAAACTACGCGCCACTTTGTCTATCTCGTCTAAAACCATCACGGGATTCATTTGTCCCGCTTCTATGAGTCCTTGAACTATGCGTCCTGGCATCGCTCCTATATACGTTCGCCTATGCCCTCTTAACTCGTTTACATCTTCAAGCCCGCCTAAAGCTATACGGATAAGATTTCTCTTTAGCGCCTTTGAGATTGAATTGGCAAGAGAAGTTTTTCCAACGCCCGGAGGTCCGGCAAAGCATAGGATAACGCCCTTGCTCTCTTTATCTTTTATGCCGCGTTTGTCAAGAAGTTCTTTAACGGCAAAATACTCAACTATACGCTCTTTTGGTTTTTCCAAAGAGTAGTGATCGTTATCAAGCTGCTTTTTTACATTGCCGATATTAAGTCTTTTTTTAGCAGATTTTTCAAACGGCATTTCTATAACCCAGTCGAGATATCCTTGCAACAGATTGGCGTCCGCCGAATCAGGATGCATTTTAGAAAGCCTCTCTATCTGTTTTTTTATCTCTTTATAAGCGTCTTCTTCTATAAAAGGTTTTTTAATTTCAAGTTTTGTTTTATAACGCTCCAACTCTTCTTCTTTTTGATTGTCGGAGCCTAGTTCTTGTTGTATTTGCTTTAACTGCTCTTTTAAAAAATACTCTTTATTAGCTTTTTCTATACGAGAATGTACTTTTGACTTTATCTCTTTTTGCAACTTAAAAGCTTGAGTCTCCTCCATAACAAAATCTATAAGCATTAATATCTTATTTTCCAAATCGCTCTCTATAAAAAGTTTATACGCGAGCTCTTTTTTGGGTTTAATCTCATGAGCTATCAAGTCGCAAATGCGTCCGGCGTCATTTGTTTGGTTTATACTTTTTAAAAAATCGGGCGCGATAATGTTATTTGCCGAAGCGTACGCTTGCATTTTTTCTCTCAAAACCATCAACAAAGCGTCTATTTTAAGACTATCCGACTGCTTTATATGCAACGCTTCAACAACGCCTTTTAACGGTTTGTTTTGAGAAGGCTTTACAATGCGTCCTTTTGTCATACCTTGAAAAAGTATTTTTACTTTACCGTCAGGCAAAACCACTTTTCGCATGATTGAACCTATAACGCCGCAATCGTATATCGCCTCAAAACTCCTGCCGCCCTCCTCTCCTTGTTTAACAGGACAAATAAGCACAAGATTATTTTTCTCAAGCGCTTCGTTCGCCGCGTCTATATTTTCTTTATCGTTCAAAAAAAGTTGCGTAATCATAAAAGGATATAAAAATATCTCATCTTCCGCTATTATGGGAAGTTCTGTCGGAAACGTATTATATGTACTAAGTTGCAAATTCTCTCCTTTGTCGCTCTTTACCATTCAAACCATTTTCTGTACCAAGGTACTGTTGGTTCTATTATCTCTCCCGCTTCCAAATAAATATTGTTGGGTTTATCGTTGTAAAATTCAGCCGCGTCGCCTTTATTTAACTTTTCATACAAAGAGATGATATTTTTATCTATCAAATACTCTCCAAGTTCCATATGCACAAGCATGGATTCAACCATCGGAGCATACTCAGAATTTGGATATGTGTCTAAAAAGACTTTTGTGTTCGATATGGTATCCAGTATTAACTGCTGATTTCTATTTGGACGTAAAAAAGAGGCATAATTGGCTCTGATTTTCATATATTTTACATATTCGTTTTTAAAAGTGTTGCCAAATCTTTTTATGTACTCGTCTAAAAATTTATTTGCCTCCGCGTACTCTTCATTATCCATAGAAGCTTGCGCTAAAATGAGTAACGCTTCGCTTAAAAGCGGAGAGGCTACATGTTCGCTTGATAAAGATATGTAAAACGCGTCGGCTTTTTCCAAATCGCCGACTATTACGGCTTTTATCATTTCGTTATACCAATACTCCGCGCTTTGATTATATTGAGTCTGCGCATTTTTATCCGTACATCCGCTTATCAGCAAAACACACATGAGCGCAAAAATAAATGCTTTTATGTTCATAACCGTCCTTAAAAATTTAAATGTGAGATTTTACCCTTTTAGTGCAAATAAAAGTCTACATGTAAAAGCGAATTTTACCTTTTTGTTGGTTATTACAAGTTTAATTTGATATAATACGCACCTAAATTGACACAAAGGCTTTCAATGCGTTTAACTTTTTTGGGAAACGGCATAATGGCGGAGGCTATGATCTCAAGGCTCTTAAAATTGGATTACAAGATTGAGGTTTTTGGAAGAGATGAGAAAAAATTATCGGACTTTCGCGAAAAATTTGATAAAAAAATAGAAACTTTTACTTACAAAAACGATACTGATATAAGCGATAAAACCGTTATTTTATGTGTAAAACCTCACGCGCTTCAACAAATTTCGCATTTTTTTAAAGGCGAAGCGAAACTTATCGTCTCCGTTTTAGCGGGTACTAGCATAGAAACTTTAAAAAAAGAGATAAATGCCAAAAGTTATGTTAGAGCTATGCCAAATATCGCGGCGTTTTACGGCAAATCGATGACAACTATCACAGGAGACAAAACGTCCAAAGACGAGGTTTTAAAGATTTTAAATTCTATTGGTAAAACTTTATGGGTTGAAAGTGAGAAAGAGCTTGATATAGCGACTGTTTTAGCCGGAAGTTCGCCCGCGTTTTTAGCCCTTGTGGCTGAAAGCTTAATTGACGGCGCCGTAAAAGAAGGCTTAAAAAGAGCCGACGCTTTTACTCTCGCAAAAGGACTTTTTGAAGGTTTTGCCGAACTTTTAGAAAATTACCCGCATCCGGCTTTCATAAAAGACGCCGTTATGAGCCCAAATGGCGTAACTGCAAAAGGATACGCAACGCTTGAAGACTATAAAGTCCGCAGCGCGTTTATGAAAATTTACCAAAAAAATATATAAAATACAATTTTTAAAAAAATAATAAAAACGATATTTTATATCAAAAAGTGTGTTTTATTTTAATCATGTTAATATTTCTATAAGAGTGTCAAATAAAATATGATACATTTATACGAAAAAATTTATCTAAATGGCGACTTTTTGATGAGAATCTGCTATACTTGTAATTATACTTTTAAAATAAGGAGTGAAAAGTATACTTTTAGATATTAAAATATATCTTTAAGCTCTTTTGATAAAAGTACAATACTTACTGACACAAACGTTGTAGTTTGAACTTTTTCTTATGCGAGGTGTGTTATGAAAACAGTATTTACAACATTTTTAAAAATCGAGTATTCTTTGGTGGCTAAATTTTGTTTTGCTATTTTAACTGTTGGCTTACTATCAACAAATGCCATAGCTGATGTAACATTAGATACACATGTAGACGGTGGTGCTCAATCGAGAAGTTTTGATTTTAATTGTGAAAGTTTATATTTCGCAAACGGTTACAATACCTATTTACCAAATCGTTATCCTATAGTAGATAGCGTGGTGCAATTAACAGTGGATAAAGACACTGACAACATTGTCGCATTTCGCACCATGTATAAATTAAAAAGTGAGAGTGGCGACCCATTGCACACTATTGCGCTTGGTCCGTACGGTGGTCCGGATGGTGTGCTCACAATGTACCATTGGGATTACGCCCGTATATGGGGTCTCGGCCGTAGTGATAGTGTCACTTTTGTACACAAAAATCAAGCTTTGCCAGACAATAATAAATTAAAGTATTTAGTGACAGGCGGTACAAGTACTCCAACTGATGCGCAAGCTCTTATTATACCAGAGTCTGGAACTACCGGCGGAATTTCATATGGTTCTTGGTCTGGCGGCGAGGTCAATCAAAAGAGCGGAGAGATATATTTCTCAGGTTCTGAAAACACTGTAATTAATGCTGAGGGGACAGGTAACGCCAGAGTAATGATTTTTAACCCGATCGCAAAAACTTATAAAAGAAGCGGTGGTTTGAAACCGGCTACTCTCAGCGACGGATTGAAAGCAGCCCTCTCTTCCGATATGGCTATTGACGCAGATGGAAATTTTTATCAATTAACCGTAGGTAGCAATTTAATTTGGTTAATAAAAATAGAAAAGGGAGAAAATGGTGTGCCATGGGTATATAAAAAAGTTAAACAGTTGACTAACCCAGTTACACTCAGTTCAATATGGGGAATGGCGTTTTTAAACGGAAAACTCTATTACGTTGATGATGGGGACAAAGACCATATATATGTAGCCAACCCTTTAACCGGTTCTGTACGTCAGGTTTATAATGATCAAATTCCCTCCAAACATACAGCCGGATTAAATAGTGATGGCATTTTTTATTATCCGCAGGTTGATAACTTTGACTTTGCAAGTTGCCAAATGGCTCCCGTTATAACGGGTAAAGTCTTTCTTGACAAGGATGGCGACGGCGTGGTTGATCCCAAAGCAGCCGAAAAAGCAAACGAAGTTGTTTCTGGTATCGTTGTGCAAGTTTACAGCGAGAAAAATAATAAATTTCTCGGCGAAGTAGTTACCGGAGGCGACGGGGAATACAATCTTATGATTCCGGAAGTAAGCGGAAGACTATACGTTAGACTAAAACAGCCTAGAATCGCCAGTAGTGGAAATACTCACCAAACTTGGGCGAGCGGAGGAGAATACGAATGGTCAGGCGGTACATATGGAGCTGGAAAAAATACGATAACACCTGTTTGCCATAATGGAATAAATAAAATAACGCAAGAGACAGTAGAAGGTCCAGATAGTGGTCTATATGTTGGAGATAAAAAATATTATTATACCACCTCTTGTGATGGAGCGAAGGCAGACGGAATAGATGGAAGTGACGATAGTATAAGCGTAGCGAATTATTATACCATAATTGATATGCAAACAGATAGAGCGTCAATGCGTGCTGACTTTGCTTTAGCTCCGGTCGATAGACATGATGCTCCTACCACAAACGGTTACAATTTTGGCAATGCTTCTCATTATCGTGCAAAAAACTCCGTATTTTTGGGTCACGATATCAATAACGATGTAGACTTCGACCCAACCCCATTTACTACCGATAATGTCAATGCTAATGGCGATGATAATGCTGGAAAAAATGACGAAAGAAGCGTTGAAGTCAAACAAACCAACAACAACACCGCACAATTTAAAACTGTGCAAGACTACCTATTCACCAATGGGGAAACTTATACTTTTAGGGTCAAAACATTAACGCCCGAAATCCATTTACAAGGATGGATAAGTTTTGCTAATAAAGCAATATTAGACGGACGTACTTTTAGTAATGACAATGGCGGTAAATTTGTACACAATTCTATTTCGTCTAATAACGGCACTTACTACATAAAAGATCGTGCAACTTACAATAGTACCGGCAAATATCTGGAGTTTAATTACACTGTGCCTGATACGCAATATATAAATACAGCAAATAAGAATATCACGAAAGCTTATATGAGATTTAGATATACCAGCAATGCAAATGGTGAATTATGGCATAGAGATCCTCCAAGATTAAATTCTCATTGGGATACTCATCGTTGGGCGTTTGACGGCGAGGTGGAAGATTATATGGTTCAATATCAATACACAATTAAGCCAAAATATGTTCCTGCGAATTTAACGGTTGTAAATCAAAATTTCGGAAACGGAACCGTGAGTTTTGAACCAAGTGACCACAACAAGATCGGTCTTTTTACGCAAATAACAAATAAGCTGTTTAGTGTTAAAATTGTCGCTCACAACAACGGAACTGTTTTAGGTGCGTTTGAAGGTAATGTAACCGCTATTATAGACTTTGTAGAGTATAAAGACAACACATTTACATGTGACACTAATATAAAAGTGCTTAAGCCAAAAATAGCGAATATTACTATGCTGCCAAGTGAGACGATAAAAGGATTTAGTACGACTTTAGACAACGCCACAGAGCGAGGAACATTTAGGGTAACGTACTATTATTCAAATACCAGTACGGTTAATAAAACTACATGCTCGGACGCTTTTGCCGTAAGACCCGCGACTTTTAGACTTAATAGTCTTTCCGATAATTTAATTGGAGGAAAAGTAGAGAGCGGAACTATTGAAGCATTAAGCGGCAATATCGTTGCAACATCCTACAACCAAACCGCCAATAAAGTAACTCATCAAAATTCAACTCTTATACCTGCCGCGACTTGTGATCCCGCATTTAACACTACTGTACCAAATAGCGCTCTACAGATAAATACGACAAACTTCATAAACGGCAAAAGTAATGTGAATATGTCTTATAACAACATCGGCAGGATGAATACTACGTTTGTTGATAGCAATTGGACAAAAGTGGATAATGACCATTCGAGCAACGTTTATGATTGCATTCCGAATAGTTCGACAAATACACATAATATGATAGATCCGTATATGGGAAGGGTTGGTTGCGATATAGCGTTGGATGAAACGCTAACCTTTGTGCCGAAAGGTTTTAGCAACAGCTTTGCAGTTTCAAATTTTATCGGCAATTACACATACTTATCAAACAACCTATCTATGGCGGCAAAGATAAATATGGCAATATCGGCTATTTTATATGATGATAGTACCGCAACAAACTATCATCAAAATTGCTTCGCAAGAGACATAAAATATACTGTGCAGTTTAAAAACAATAATCCTTTGGATTGGGACAATAGAAGCAACGCTACGCAACGCATTGGCTATTTAGCAAATACGGCAATTGCAAATATTACAAGCCAGAATAACGGTAGTGTTAATTTAATAACAACTCAAGGTAATTTCACCAACGGTACCGTAAACCCTAATCTTGTTTTCAACTTCGGACGATATAGTAACGAGAATCCATTTACGGTTGCTTATACCGACTTTAATATCACAACGGTAAAAGATGAAGATGACGTTAGCGGTTCAGGCATTCAATCAGGAGACGGAAACGTAAGTTTTTATCTTGCCAGAGTTCAGTCAAAACAAGGCCGTTATACCGTAAACCAATATGAAAATGCGACAAACGCGACGATTTATTATGAAGTTTACTGCCTTGGTTGTAACCTTGAACGCTATACTGCCGCCATTATATTGGATGCCGATCATCCGTTTTGGTACATTAATAAAAATCATGATGCTATAAATGCCGGAAATGTAACAAGTTTTCAAAAAGATACAAATAAAGCTATCTTGATAAGGAACTCTGAAACTAATGTAGACAAATATAGTTCATTCGATATAGCAGACGGTTCCGAATTACTTGGCGTTAGAAAAGTTACGTTGCAAACGCCGCTTCTGGTAAAAATAAATATGGAATCGCCAACATGGCTGGAAGGTAATTCGACTTTTGAAGTCTATTTTCAAGGTGATGGCGGCGATTGGGCAGGATACGGAAGAGCGAATATAGATGGTGGCGATAATGATAATAAAACAGGAAGAGTTATCACTGAAAATCCTGGTGGAAGTCAGGACATAAGGATGGATTGGTAGAATGATGAGAAAAGCTTTTTCATTAATTGAGCTTGTCATATCAATAGTTGTCGTAGGCATAGTTTCGGTAAGTTTTCCGCTTATTTTGAGCCAAACAAGCACTAATATAGCTTTTGCCATACAACAAGAAGCGATACTAGAGACAAAAACATATATGGGTACTATACTCTCGTATCAATGGGATTCAAATTCCATGTTTACCGATGCCGAGGGAACTAGAATTATAGTTTTAAATGTTCCTAGCGGCAATGAAAATCTAAAAGGAGACGTAGTGGGCGGCACTTTAGCTCTTAGACCCGGGCATATCCTTGGCGATTCTAGAAGGAAAATGGGAGTTAATAATGTTACGAATGCTACCGTAGCTCCTTGTGCCAGTCCTAGTCTATGCGACGAACCATCTATAGACAACTTTAATAATGCAAATGCAGTGCAGAATCTAATTGTTGCTGACGGAACCAAAAATATAGACTCCATTATGAGACTAACCTTGACGCCAAACATAGAATATGTCAGCGATACTCCTGATGGAGGCAATTATAATGACGATAGTATATCTTTTAAATTTAATAGAGCAGCAGTTGTCGGTACTACAAATATCAAAAAAATTACTATCACAACCACAAGCGCGGACGATGATGAGATGGAAATAGTTCTTAGAGCATACTCTTCCAATATAGGCGAATTTCAAATGGATCATAGGGATGGTGCTTACTAATGAAAAAAAATGCGTTTACTATGATAGAAATTATTATAGTGATTATAATATTTGGAATAATTGCCTCCATAGGTGCAAATATCGTCGCTAAAATGTATATGAATTATATACAATCAAGAACGATAAATTATCTGCAAACTCAAAGCGACATTACGTTAGAACAGATATCAAAAAGACTTCAGTATCGTATAAAATCCTCTACTATAGCAAGAAGAGGTGATATTATTCGTTACTTAAGAAGTAATGAAGTTGACGACACTTTTGACGTTGTTGAATGGATAGGATATAGTAACGAAGCAATGCTTGCAGGAAATGATAAACCGGGATGGAGCGGTTTTGTGGATATGGATAACGCGGTTACTGACAAAGCCGCATCGACTTTAGCTACCCCCGGAAGCGAACTAAGTCGAGCAGCAGACATAATGAATACGTTAAGTTATAATAGAGTTAATTTGGTGGGCGAAAGAGCCGCTCTTGTATTTAAAAACATAAAAAGTAATGATCCTGCTGCAGGCTTTGGATGGGATGGAAATGGCGGAAATGCGGATTACATATTAAAAGTTGCAAGAAATGGCGATGAAGCTTTTACTGTCACTGGTGGCATGCCAGGCAGTATTTACGAACACTACTATCTTGCTCATTCAGCTTACGCTATAGTTCCTGTAAATACCGGAAACGAAATAGACTTTAACCTTGAGTTGCGTTATAATTATCAGCCCTGGCTTAAAAATACATATAAGAATGCCCCTAAAGCATTACTCGCGACACATGTAAACCTGTTTAGAATAAGGCAAGTGGGAAATACTATTCGCTTAAAACTTTGTTTACACGACAATAAAGCAGGCGGATTTGGCAACTATATAGTAGCTTGCAAAGAAGAGGTGGTATTATGAGAAAAGCGTTTGGTTTGATAATGGCTATTATGTTTATAGTGTTAGTCGCGACTATAGGCGCTTTAGCTCTCTCGTTCTCCACACAAACAAACAGGCAAACATTAGATACTTATCTAAAAGCTCAAGCCGAACTACTCGCTTACAGCGCCACTGAATATGCGCTTTTAGCCATATCCGGACATGATATAGCTGCCAATGGAAACTGCATAAACTCTATCACAATTAGCGAGGGTGAATTTACCATTAATATAGCACTTCAATATATCTGGAATGGGCCGTTGCCGGCAGGAGATTGTAGCATATTGGATGGAGCAGGCAATATAGCGACTGTCAACTCTCATTTGACAGTTTTAATGGACACTATAGTGACACACACTGCAACTGAAACAGAAGAGGCTATTCGTATTCACAGGCGAACGCTTCAAAAGCCTTAAATCGACTATCATCAAGCTTAGATTTATTCAACAAATTTTGCTCTTATGCTTATATGCGCCTTAGCAGTAATTTGCTATATATGCATTCCGTTCGTTGTAAAATTTATTTAACTAATCTATTAATAAATAAGCCTATAAAGAGTTTGAAACGGCTATTATACGCTTAAGTATGCGTGTGTTATAATCCTCTAAAAATTTTTGAGAGGTGATACAATGAATTTAAGCATAACAGGCAGACAATTAGAACTTACCGATCCCATAAAAGAGTATATAGAAGAGGCGGTAGATTCTCTTAGCAAATACAATTTAGATATCATATCCGTAAGAGTTATCGTAGCTGCTGATGAAAAAAGTGCGAAACGAGGTTTTAACGTTGATTTTGTTATAAATTTAGCAAAAAAAGAAACTATAGTTATCAAACAAAAAGATAAAGATTTGTACGCGGCTGTGGATTTGGCCATAGAAAGAGCTAAAAAAGTTTTACGCCGCACGCACGATAAGATAACAACTCTAAAAGGCAAAAAAGGCACAGCGGATGATGAAATACAAGAGAATATAATAATAGACGCCGATGAAATCGTTCCTATGGAATTGGAGCTTTACAAACCTCTTGAGATAGAAGAAGCCTTGCAAAAACTAAAAGAAAGCGGTTTGCAATTTTATGTTTTCAACGACATGGACGCTAAAATGCGAGTAATTTACAAAAGAAGCGATAATAAATTCGGTCTTTATTAAAAGCTTACATGTAGAGATTTTTGCTTTTACGCAAAGTAAAAATCTCTTTTAATATTATACATGTAAGAAAATAATTTTAATACGTTTTTTAAATCGCAAAAATGTGTTATTAATTTCAAAATTTTATAAAAATTCTTTTCTTTAAAACGATGCGTTTTGTATATCCGTGTAAAACAAAAATCTCACAAATCATTCAATAATTTGCGCAACTCTTTTCAGACCTTAAATTTATATCTTACATGTAAAACAATTTTTGCGATGAAATGGCAATCATAACAAATCAACCAATATAAAGATAGCAATAACCTTTCAAGCTGTTTTTGCTAACTCTTCCACGCAATTAATGAAGCGTCGCAAGCCCAAATAGTCTACATGTACAAATAGTTTTGCGTCTTACTTTATCAACTTTTGCGCTTCCAATAAAATATCTTTATCATCTTTCAAACTAAACCATCTAAATTGAACACCGTGTTGTAAAATACCGCCAAGCAAATCTCCGCTTTGTCTATATTTTAAATCAAGTTCAGCTATATCAAACCCATTTTTTGTATTCGCGAACTCCAAAAGTCTCTCGTTTTTTAATATATTAGTATAAAGATAGCAATAGCCTTTTAAACCGTTTCTGCTAACCCTTCCACGCAATTGATGAAGCGTAGAAAGCCCCAAATGTTCCGCTCCTACAATGACAATGGTGGAAAGTTTAGGCAAAGATATTCCTACTTCAACAACTGTGGTAGCCAATAAAATAGAACCTTTTTCATTGAACTCTTCCAAAACCAACTCTTTATTTTTATCTTTTCCATGCGTTATGTAGACATTTTCATACCGTTTCTCCCAAAACTCTCTGCCCTCGTCTATAGATTGATATTTATACGCTTCGCTCTCTTCGACCAAAGGATAGATAATTATAGTTTGTCTGCCCTCTTTTATCTCGTTCTCAATATGCCATAACATTTTGCCAAAGTCTTTTTTGCCGATGATATATGTGTCAATATCTCTTTTGTACGGCGTTTGTTTTATAAAAGAGTAGTTTACAATCGAAGAGTGTATTAAGCTCATAGTACGAGGTATTGGCGTCGCGCTAAATTGTAAAAAATGCGGATGTTCTTTGCCTTCGCTCACCATTTTATGCACGACATCGCGCTGCGCGGTGCCAAATCTGTGTTGTTCGTCAATCATCACTAAATCGCATTTGGGTAGCTCCCTATAAAGCAATACGTGCGTTCCTATAATAAAATCAGCCTCTTTAAAACATATGTCTTTGTCGCCGCTTGTAACTAAAACGCTCCTTACATGTGAAGGCAATAACCTTTTAGCCTCATTAAAAATCTGCTTTGCCAAAATAGTAGTAGGCGCCATAAGCACGGAGCGTTTGGGCATTGCCATCATAACGGCGGCAAATATAACCACCGTTTTACCGCTTCCCACGTCTCCCATTATCACGCGTCTGGCGGCGATATGTTTTGACAAATCGCTTTTTATATCTTCTATCGCTTTTTTCTGTTCGTTTGTCAAAGAAAACGGCAGATTTTTCACAAAATCTCGCTCGTCTCCAGATAAAATGACAGAAGCCGTGAAATGCTGTTTTTTATGGCTAAGACGTTTTAAAAACAGATAAATTTCTCCAAATTTCAAAGCTTTTAGGGCATTTTTCAGAGCGATATCATAATCTACATGTAAAGGATTATGTAAATCATACAAAGCTTTAGCATATACTTTTGGCAATCCTTCATCTTCTAAATTCTTTACATGTAAGTACTCGTTTATCAACGCTGCCATACTTTTTTGAGCGATAGTCGTTTTGTAGACAGGCAATATTCTATTAATTTCATACGTGATTTTTGGTTGCAAGAGCTGAAATTTACCAAACGCGTATTCTGCTCTTGCTTGCACAAAAAGTTTATTTGTCGGTTTAAAGTTTGAGAAATGAAAATTTGTAGGATTAAATATGATTATCTCCACATTTTTATCCCAAGCTTTGGCATAAATTTTCAAAAACTTAGGATGTCTTTGAACTTTATCTATACTAATCTCAACAACATTTAATTCATTTACTTTTGGAAACTTGCAAATGTTCAGATCTTCATATCGCGTCGGAGCTATAAGCGCCAACTCTATATAAGAGCTGACGTTTAGTTTTTGAAAGTTTATTTTATCTTTTGGGGTTTTTGGAGTTATCATTTGTAACTATTGAAAATATGAGCTCATTTATCTCAGGGTGCGCAAAAATAAATTCGTTTAACTCTTCAAGATTTAATTTCTCAATCTCTTTTAACTCATTTTTAAAGTATCCAAGCCCTAAACCTCTGTAATATTCATGAAAAGAGCGCGATAATCTTTGCGAAAGCGTTTCTATTCTTAAAGGTTCGGAACCTAGCAAAAATTTCTTAGCTTGTTCAAGCTCTTTTTGCGTAACGCCATTTTTGCTAAAGTTACTTATAATCTCTTTTACTATTTTTATCGCTTCGTCTTTGCTTTCGTTTTTTGTTTGCAAATACCCCGCAAAACTACTGCTCAACCTTTCGGTAGAAAATCTTGAATATGCCGAATACGCCAAACCTCTTTTTACCCTTATCTCTTCCATCAGTCTGCTGCCAAATCCGCTTTCGCCCAATATAAAGCTCGCGACTTTCGCTTTAAAAATATCTTTATCGTTTGTTTTTAGATAAAACGGCGCGCCAAAATATATATACGCTTGTTCGCTCTGCTTGACTTGAGTTTCGCTTTTTTGCGAGGTAGAGACGCTAAAAAACGGAAGTTCTCTTTTTTTGCCAACCTCAAGAGAGGATAAAAGTCTCTCAAGCAGATTTTTTACCTTTAACTCATCTATGTCTCCGCCTATTACCACGATAAGATTCGCGATGTCAAGATGAGTTTTTATAAAATTATCAACTTTTTTTATATCAATTTTTTTCACACTCTCTTTAGTGCCTAAAGACGGGAATTTAAAAGAGCTGTTTTCATACATCAAATAGCGAAGACGCGTATTTGCCACATAGTCAAAATCGCTCTCTTCATCTGAAATAACTCCCATAGTTTGCGTATAAATCTTATCAAACGAGTTTTTTGATATATTTGGTTTTCTCAATACTTTTTCAACCATATTAACGCCAAACTCAAACTCCTCTTTTAAAGACGAGAGCATAAAAACTAAAGTTTCGCTTCCGCAATTTACGTTAAAATCTATAGCTCTTTCTTCTAAAGCTTTCGCGAAATCAGCCGAGCTCATATCCGAAGAACCCTCGCTTAACATTTTAGAGGCAAACACAGCAAGTCCGGCCGTTCCATTATCTTCAACGCTACCGGAATTTAAAAAAACAAGCTGCATGGAAACTATAGGCAGATTTTTATCTTCTTCAAAAATTATCGGTACGTCAATCCCTTTGACATTTATCAACTTCACTTCTTGACTCATTAAAACTCCTTGCAATAACAATAAACCAAATATTAATCTTATCACGCGTACACCTCCAAAATATTATATGCCGTATCTCTTTTGGCAGGTATCTCTCCTATGTCTTTAATGAGAGTTATCATCTCATCCTGATTCATATGATTTGCGACGCCCGCCGCCGCGACGACATTTTCTTCCATCATCGTACTTCCCAAATCATTCGCCCCGAACATTAAAGCGAGTTGCCCTATATGACTCCCTTGAGTTACCCAAGAACTTTGAATATTTTGGAAATTATCTAAAAAAAGACGCGACACAGCTAAAAGACGCAAATATCTATTGGCGGATTGTTTTCTAATTTCAGGAATTTGCGTTTTTAGCTCCGTATTGGCAGATTGGAAACTCCACATGATAAAAGCTCTAAACCCGCCGGTTTCATCTTGTAAAGAACGTATATGTTCCCAATGCTCCACGATATCCTCATCTTTTTCAATCGTACCGAACATCATAGTAGCAGTTGATCTCATACCTATTTTATGAGCAATCTTATGTACTTCAAGCCACTTTGAAACGTCAATTTTATTTGGAGCTATTACATCTCTTACTTTATCGCTTAGAATCTCCGCTCCGGCTCCGGGAATTGAATACAAACCTTTTACATGTAAACGTCTCAAAACATCTTCTACGCTTACTTTGGAAATCCTTGCTATATAATCTATCTCTATAGCTGAAAATCCGTGAATAGTCACATCAGGATAGCGTTTAGCGATCCACTCAACCAAATCCTCGTACCACTCTAATTTTAAATTAGGATGTACGCCGCCCTGGAAAAGTATCTGCGTGCCGCCTATCTCCATTAACTCCTCAATTTTTTTGCCTATCTCTTCAAAACTTAAAATATAAGAATCTTCATCTTTTTTATGGCGATAAAACGCGCAAAATTTACAATTTACCCAACATATATTGGTATAGTTAATATTTCTATCAACCACAAAAGTGGTAATTTTATTTGGGTGCAATGCGCGTTTTTTTATTGTCGCCAAACGTCCAAGCTCCTCTAATGAAGCTTCTTTTATGAGTTTTAACGCCTCTTGCTTTGAAACTCTTTTCATAGCTTTTTTCACACTCCGCTTTTTAAAAATCAGATTATACCTTTAAAATTCTTTTAGATTGTAATAATACAGCGCAAAAGTATATAATAACAAAAAAATAAAAAGGATTTTTTGTGAAACCTCTCAAATTTTTTGGAGCTTCTTTAGCCTTTATCACGATAATTCTCATTTTTGAGTTTATTTTGAAAAAGATTTTCTCATAAAAATGAAAAAATTATTATCTATTTTATGCGCTATTTTTTTACTACTCTTTTTAATAATGAGGAATAGCGATAAGCGCGATATAAGTTCCGACGCTTTGGTTTTAGCGTTTGGGGACAGCATAACTCAAGGTTACGGTGCGAAAGATGATGAAAGTTACCCTTCGCAACTTTCAAAAATACTTAATATGCAAGTTATCAACAGCGGAATCTCAGGCGAAGTAAGCAGTTCGGGACTTGCGAGACTTTCAAGCGTCTTAGCGCAATATAAGCCAAAAATAGTTATTTTATGTCACGGCGGAAACGATATATTGCGAAAACAAGATTTGCGGCTCGCGAAACAAAATTTGGCGAAAATGATAGAATTGATTCGCGATAATAACGCGCAGATAGTGTTGCTTGGCGTACCGACGCTGAAAGGTTTTGGCATAGACACAGCCTCTTTTTATGACGAGTTGGCGAACGAGTATGACTTGATATACGATGATGAGACATTGGAAAAAATTATCAAAACTCCGTCTTTAAAATCAGACCAAATACACCCAAATAAAGACGGCTATTTGCTTTTAGCGCAAAATATGGAAAAATTGCTCAAAAAAAATTTTAATTTCGTACCGTAAAATTTATTATGAGTTTTTGAGTCAATACATGTACGCTTTTTGCCATACTACATGTAAGATAAAACAGCGGGTTTAAAGCGTTTAAAAGACTTAAAAAAAATACTTCAGTTTTTATCGAATTTAAAATCAAACCATAAAAAACGCATACGTAATTTATGTTGTTAGTTTTTATTTTTAATATAACTGTTGTATATAATTTGGCGATTTTGCATATCTTAAATCCTTACATGTAAGCTAATTGCCATTTAAGAATTAAGTACGGTTTTTTTAAAAGCTTTAACGCTCAACTTTACTTTTGGTGTCTGAAGTTCAAAATCATCGCCTTCATTTATATTTTCCAAAGCCGTTTTCTTGGAATCTTTGACTACTTGCGCAAACCCTTCTTTGCTCTCTTTGGTTGGCTCTTGAAGAGCGTATGTGTTTTGAAAACTCTTTAGCAGATTTTCTTTTAAGTTTATCGTACTGGAAATTTTGACTCCAAATGAAGCAATAAGCTCTTTTAAAATTTGCGTTTTGCGTAAAAGTAGATTTTGAAAAACATTGTTAAATAAATTACGCAACGCTTCAAGCTGCGCCGTTTGTAGTTTGATTCTGTCTTTAAACGAATCTCTTTTGTATAACTCTTGCAAATAGTTTAAACGCTCCGTTTTTTGAGACAATATCTTTCTTGCCATACCAATAAATTGCGTCATTTTAAAATCAATCGTCTGTTTGAGTTCATTTTGCTCGGGCAATATAAGTTCCATAGCAGCCGATGGCGTAGGCGCCCTTAAATCCGCCACAAAATCGCTAATAACATAATCTATCTCGTGTCCAACAGCTGAGACTATAGGAGTTTTTGCGTCAAATATGGCTTGTGCCACAATCTCTTCATTAAACGCCCATAAATCCTCTATGCTTCCGCCGCCGCGCCCCACTACTATAACATCGCAATTAAGCAAATCAGCTTTCACGATACTTTGAGCGATAGAGCTTGCCGCTCCCTCTCCTTGTACTAAAGATGGCACAAGAAATAATTTCGCCAACGGCCATCTTTTATTAGCGACTTGCAACATATCGTGCCACGCAGCGCCCGTAGGCGAAGTTACAACGGCGATACTTGAAGGAAATTTAGGTAATCTCTTTTTATTGTCAAAATAACCGTTTTTCGCAAGTTTTGCTTTCAGTTGTTCGTACGCTTTTGCCAACGCGCCTTCGCCTGAAAGTTCTATATAAACGCAGTTTATTTGATAAGAACCTCTTGGAGCATAAACGCTGACGCTTCCATTGACGATTATATCCATACCCTCTTCAAGTTGAAATTTTAGCCCTCTCGCGTTACCTCTGAACATAACGCAAGATATGGAAGACTCCGCGTCTTTAAGCGTAAAATATATATGCCCCGCAGTATGATAAGTAGGACGCGAAACCTCGCCTTGCACCTTTACATGTAAAAATGTGCTCTCCAAAAGTGCCTGTACTTGATAATTTAGCTCGGCTACACTTTGAGGTTTTAACATTTTTTAGCGATTATTAAAGTGGATATACCCATAGAAAAACTTTTAGAATAGCAAGTTTTAAATCCAACGTCCAAAAGCTCTTTTTCCAACATAGAAGAGGTTAAAAATCCTTCTATAGACGAAGGTAAATACTTATACGCTTCGTAATTTTTTGAGATAAATCCACCGATAAACGGTAAAATTTTATTCAAATAAACTTGTTTTATCTTTTGCGAAAATCCGCTTTTGCTTTCTTTGGTAAATTCCAATATAACAACAAAACCGCCTTCTTTTACGACTCTTGCGAACTCTTTGAAGGCTTCTTTGCGTTTTAGCACATTTCGTATGCCGTAACTTATGCTAACTATGTCGGCGCATTCGTTTGGAAGAGGAATATCGTCCGCGCGCGCTTTGATAAAATCAAAACCTTTGAATTTTTTTTTGGCGATACTTAACATTTGAGATGATGGATCAACACCCAAAATTCTCTTAACATCAACGCCTTTTTTCTGTGAACGTTTTTGCCAAAAACCTATCATGTCGCCTGTGCCGCAAGCGACGTCCACTATCATTTTTACCTCTTTTCGACCAAGCTTATCAAAAGCTATATCACACGCCTTCTTGCGCCATGACACATCTATGCCCATGCTCAAAACTCTGTTTGCCCTATCGTATGTTGAGGCTATATCGTCAAACATCTGTACAATTTTAACTTGTCTGCTATCAATATCCAAAAAAATATCCTTTAGAAAAATTCAACAATATTATATATTAAAATAAAGAATTTTAGTTAGTTTGCCGCGCGTTTATTGGGTAATGCTGTTTCCATCCTGCGTGACCACAAGTCTTAATTGGTTTTGAGAACGATTGGTAGTTGGATTTGCGGCGATATTTACATTGGTTGCGGTTTTATTTTGCTCCAAAGAAGTGTCCATAGAACTCTCCACACTTATCGCGGCAAACGCGGAGGTAATATACGCCAGCACGGCTTCATACTCTTCTTTGCTCACAGCAGATATTTGCTTGTGCATAGTTCCAGACGCGCCGCCTACGCCTTGCATTTTTTTATCAGATAACGCTTTAAGTCTATTGGCCATCTCGCCGGCGGTAAGCTCCGTTAATTTTCTACTCACGCCAAAAGCCTTTACATCGCCCGAAGGTCCGTGACAGCCGACACATCTTTTTTTATAAACTTCTTGTCCATCTACAGCGGAATTACTTTGCGAAAACAAAAAACAATTTGATAAAAAAACCGTAACCAAAATACATTTTAAAAATCCGTTTTTCATATTTAAAAACCTATTCTTTAGTCAAAATAAATATAATATAATAAGAATAACAGATAAAAGCTTAAATCAATATATTTAATAAGAAATCATTGGCTTTTTTACGTATTAAATATTTCCTCAAACGCTTTTAATTAATAACGTCTATACCAACCAAACAAATCGTCTCCTATATGCGAACTATAAATAAGTTTTAAATTCAAATCTATATTTACGCTCTGTTTTTTTTCGCTTGAAAATGAGTTGCTGTGAAAAATCAAAAACCAATCAACCCTATCTCTCATGGCTTGCAAAAAGTTACCGCCGCCCTCTATCATAATATTTTTGTATTCTTTTGGAAAATCCAAACTGTTTTGAATAATAACATTTCTATTTTTGACACCAAAAAGCGGCGCGTCTTTATTTATCGTCTTTTGCGTGCATATAAGCACGTTTGGCGCTTTTGCGCTTATCAGCCTTGAATCAAGCGTAGGCTTATCGTTACGCAAAGTCTCTCCGCCTATAACTATTAAATCGCAAACGTCTCTTAATTTGTGCGTAAATTTTCTTGACTCAATGGAAGTTATAATGCCATTATCATAACTGCCGTCCAACCTCATCGCAAGCTTAAAAAATGAAAAACTTCCTTTTTGCCACAGCAAAAAAGGTTCTATCAACTCTTCGCACTCTTTTTCGCAAACCCCAACTACAACTTCAATATCCGCTTTTTTAAGTATTTCGCTTCCGCCTTTTGCTTGTTTTGTATTATCCCTAATGCCTATTACAACCTTTTTTACATGTAAAGCGCAAAGTAATTTCGCGCAAGAAGGCGTTAAACCTTGATGAGAACAAGGTTCAAGAGTAACGTAAAAAGTTGAGTCTTTTAATAAATTTTGATGATTTTGCAATATAAAAGCGTGCAATTCGTTTGGATTTTGCGGAAATTTTAAAAGCGGATTTAGTTTTGCCAAAGCTTCTCTCGCGGCTTCAAGCTCCGCGTGAGCGAAGTTAGCTTTTTTATGAGCCGCTACTGATAAAATAGCGCCGTTCTTATCCGCAACGACACAGCCTACAGCCGGATTTGGATATGTTAAGCCTTGATATTTCCAAGCCTCATTTATAGCCAAAAGCATATAAAATTCATTTACCATTCAAAATAGGTTCTTGCCTTTTTTATATTTTTGTATAGAATCTTATCCTCGCCTATCTCCACATAGTCGTCGTCCGCGTTTTTTATTATGCCTTCTATGCTTGTTTCATTATCTAATTTTATTTTTACATTTTCTCCGATAGAGGCTTTAAAATGTTTTGGCGATTTTAAACTTCGTTCAATTCCCGGCGAACTTACTTCAAAATAGTAGTGTCCGCTAATAGGCGGATTTAAATCAAAAATGGGAGAAAGTATCCTGCTCACCTCTTCGCATTTTTCCAAACTCACGCCCTCTTTTGATGTTATGTAAACGCGAAAAATTTTATGCCCGTTTTCAGTAACGCTTTCCGTATCGTAAAGTTTCATACCGCAATTTTCAATCAATTTCTCTATATTTTCATTCACTATCATTCAATCCTTTTTCTATCTTTTTAAATAATCCATCCATATGATTTTGTTCTTCAAGAAGATTATCAAAACGAAACGTAAGATTTGGCGCGCGAAACCAACCCTCTTCAACAGCGCAATAGTTTTGAATATACTTTTTGACTTTGTTCAATTTTGTATATATTTGCGATATTTCGCTCTTGGTAAGCAAAGTTTTATCAAGATATACCTCGGCGTCATAGCGTCCTTTATGACATACGACATCTGTAACGCAAAGTCCTACAAGCTGTTCGTCCTCAAGCTCTGATAACGCTTGCGGAATAAGCTCTTTTAGTATGCTTTCAACTCTTTTTAGCTTAACGTCTTGCGGTTTCATAAAACTGCTTGTTCCTCTACATGTTTAAAGCTCTCTATAAAATCTCCGACTTTAATATCGTTATAATTATCTATGCCTATACCGCACTCAAAACCTTTAGCAACATCTTTAGCATCATCTTTGAAGCGCTTTAAAGATGAAATTGTACCTTCAAAAAGAACGATTCCGTCTCGTATAACTCTGACTTTAGCTCCTCTATTTATAGAGCCGTCTGTTACCATACAACCTGCGATAGCGCCAATTTTAGGCACTACAAATACCTCTCTGACTTGCGCCTGTCCCAAATTTTCTTCTCGTATGATAGGCGACATAAGTCCGCTTAAAATTCCTTTTACGTCGTCTATAAGATTATAAATAACATTATATGTTTTGATCTCTACTCCAAGAGCTTTGGCTTTCTCTTTCACAACTCCGGTAGGACGCACATTAAATCCTAAAATCACACTGTTTGCGCTAGCGGACGCGAGCGTTATATCGCTCTCGCTGATACCGCCTATACCGCTATGAATAACATTTATTTTCGTCTCTTCATTGCGAAGTTTCTCCAAACTGCCTTTAATCGCTTCAAGACTGCCGCCGACATCGGCTTTGACAATAACAGGTAACGCTTTTAGCTCGCCTTCTGCGATCATAGCACCAAGTTCGTCTATAGTAACTTTTGTGGATCTTGACAACTCTTTTTGACGCAAATATTCAGCTCTTTTATTCGCATATTCTCTCGCGATTTTATCGTTAGCTACTTTAACTACGGTTTCTCCAGCCAGCGGAACTTCGCTAAGTCCGATTATAACGCCCGGTTCTCCGGGATGAATAGCCTCTATATTTTGCCCGGACGCATTCAGTAAAGCTCTTACTTTGCCGTATGCAACGCCTGCCACGACCGTATTTCCAACTCTTAAAGTTCCGTTTCTTACAATCACAGTAGCTACAGGACCTCTGCCTTTTTCCATAGAGCCCTCTACAACTGTAGCTTTGGCGTCTCTTTCAGCGTCCGCTTTAAGCTCCATAAGTTCCGATTGAAGCAAAATAACATCCAAAAGGTGTTCTATGCCCTCTCCTGTTTTTGCCGATACATACGCGAACTCATATTCTCCACCCCAATCTATAGGTAAAATGCCAACTTCAGCCAATTGACTTTTGGCTTGATCCGGATTTGCCGTTGGTTTGTCTATTTTATTCATCGCGATAATCATAGGAACTTTCGCGGCTTTCGCATGCGAGATAGCTTCTAAAGTTTGTGGTTTCACGCCGTCGTCCGCCGCTACAACTATAACCACTATATCCGTTACTTGCGCGCCTCTTGCTCTCATTTCGGTAAACGCTTCATGACCGGGAGTATCTATAAACGTGATTTTTCTGCCGTCTTTTTCTATCATGTAAGCGCCTACATGTTGCGTTATGCCGCCCGCTTCACCGCTTGCCACGCTTGCATTTCTAATATAATCCAAAAGCGAGGTTTTACCATGATCTACATGTCCCATTATAGTAATTACCGGTACGCGACTCTCTAAATTTTTACTATTTTCTTCATCATAAGCTTTAACGTAATCAAACTCTTCTTGCTCGTTTACAACATTTACCTCTACGCCAAACTCTTCGGCTAAAATCTCTATGGCGTCTTTATCTAAAAAATCATTTTTAGTTACCATAACGCCAAGTCCGAATAATATCTTTATAATTTCCGAAGGCTGCTTGTTTATCTTTTGAGCAAATTCGTAAACTCTAACCTCTTCAGGTATTTGCACAACTTTAACTTCAGGCGTATTTTTGTCTTCAACTCTTCTTTTATGTTTTTTAAAACTTTTTCTTTGAATGCCTTGATCCAAAAATGGATTATGCTTAATCGTTTTTACTTGAGATGTGATTTGGCTTTTTTGCTCTTCGTCTTGCCTTTCAAGCTTAATCGTAAAATCTGGCAACACAACCATATCCTCTTCCATATCATAGTTGTTGCTACCCAAATCCCTATCTATAAGCAGGTCCATTTTTGAACCCTCTTCTTTTTTAGCGGCAACTATCTTTTTAGGCTTTTTCTTTTTGTTGCGAATTTCGCTAAGTTGTTGCATATTTGCCGCCATATTGACAAACATAGACTCTAAAGACGGCACAACTTTGGAAGCCGTTTCGCTTTTTTGTACAACAGCCTGCTTTTCCGCAATCTCATCTTTTTTCTTTTTAACGAAAACGAGTCCTCTTCGTTGTTTTAAACTGACTTCCGCTAAAGATTCGCGTACGGGTTGCTGAGTTTTTTGTATTTGTATCTCTTCTTGCTTTGGTTTGATGGGTTGAGCGCTTTTTGTATTATCTTTTTTTTGTTCTTCTTGATTTTTTCTATGCTCGACATTTTGCGTTTTCGGCTTCTCTTGCGCTTCTACTTTTTTCGGCTTTTCTTGTTTAAGCTGCGCTTTCTTTTCCTTAGGCTCTTTATTCTCTTTAACAGTCTCTTTTTTCTGCGGATTATTATCTACGCCCGTTAAAATAAAATTCATAAGTCTTTCGGCTTCTTCAACACTTAAAGTGCTGGATGGAGCTTTAATGTCAAACTTCAATAATAAAGCTTTTTCTATAACGTCTTTATTGCTAAAGCCAAGCTCGCTTGCTATGTCTGTAATCTTTACCTTTTCAACCATCAGATATTGTCTCCTTAAAATTTTCACCGTTTTGATACGGCAAGGTTAGGTTGTATTTTTGATTGATTGTTTTTATAAGCTTCTGCTGATTTTTGTTTAAGCATATTTCGCAAATATAAAAACTCCTCCCGTCTCTCTCAAATGCCCTTAGAATACCGTCTTTAATCTGAAATCTATGAAGAGACTTTTTAGCCAAACGACTTTTGCAAACTATACACATACGTACGGGAATATTTTTTTCGCCCATATTATACCAGAATTTCTTTTTATCAGCTTTGTGTGATAACAAATCCAAGATTATCAAGTTCAAATTTCATCAATTTGAACTCACTAAACTCGGTTTGCAATACATGTAAAAGCTTTTTTGAATGTTGCGTGTAAACAAGATTTAAAAAACTAGAACCGCTGCCGGATAGCGTACTCATTAAAGCTCCGTTTTCAAGCGCTATGCGTCTTACGTCAAATAGTCTTGGCAATGCGTTCATTCTTATCTCTTCGTGCAATCTGTCATATGCCGCTATTTTTAACATTTCCCAATTTTCGCTCATAAAGGCCGCGCTCATAAGCGAAGCGTGAGATAGATTAAAAACCGCGTCCGATATCTTATACTGTTTTGGCAAAAGTCCTCTGGCAACCTCTGTGGATATGGGAGCATTAGGCACAACTACAACCGCGCAAATCTCTTTTGGAAGCTCTTTTCTTATCATAACGACTTTTCCATTATCCACGATAGACACGGCAAAACCGCCGTAAACACAAGGCGTTATATTGTCAGGGTGCGATTCTAATATAAGTGCGCGATTTAAAACTTGTTCTTTATTTATGCTATGACCCGCCATATAATAAGCCGACGCTATAGCTCCGACTATTGTTGAAGACGAACTGCCAAGCCCGCGCGAAAACGGAATGGCGTTTGTGAAAGCAAAACGAAAATTGTCTTTTTTACCTATAAGCTCATTATAAACATCATAAAAAATATTAACGAAAGTATTATTCTTTTTAACATAAGGTTTGTCGCTTCCCTCGCCCTTTACGGATACGGACAGATAATTTGAACGCTCTATAATAGTTTCGTTATACAAACCAAGAGCAAGTCCTAAAGTATCAAAACCTGGTCCTAAATTTGCGCTGGATGCCGGAACTTTTATTTTCAACTTTAAACCTTTACTTCAAATCGCCGATAAAATATATAGCGGTTCATTCTTTTCGCTAAATTTTTTTCTGTCTAAGATATTTGGAAGTTTAAACGGTTTCGTTTTACCTATACTATTTTCTTTCAGCGCGATACCTGTTTTTTCTTTAAAAAACCATTGATTTCCAAGAGCTTTGATTGGAGAGTTTTCATTAAAAACAAAACCCTCGCACGCAAAAAGCGGTACATGTAAGGCGATTTGCAGACTTTTTAAATAAACATAAGTTACCTTTATAGCCATAAAACTTCCGGGTCCTTTCGCGTAAAAAAGTTCCTTACATGTAAAGAAATGCAGAATTTTTTTAAAGATTTTTGGCAGCGAATCCGACACCATCTCATCGCTTTTAAAACTATCTATCAACTTATCATTTTCATAAACGCCAACTATTAACGGCGACGATAACGCTATAACAAGCACGCTTACTTTTGGTTTTATGCTAACGCCTTTATAGTTTCCGTTGAGTTCACAAATGTCTTTATCTCGTAATTTTGAGGATCTTTTAATATCTCTTTTGTAAGTAAATGGTTCAACTTATGACTTCCAGCAAACGAATCGTAACTTCCAAGCATAGGCATACCAAGCAAACATAAATCGCCTATGGCGTCAAGGATTTTGTGGCGAACAAATTCGTTTTGAAATCTCAAGCCTTCATGATTTAATATCTTTTTTTCGTCTAAGATTATAGTGTTGTCAAGCGAACCGCCAAGTCCAAGCCCCATACTTCTTAATATTTGAGCCTCTTTCAAAAATCCAAACGTTCGAGCCCTTGCGATATCGTTCAAAAAGTTTTTTTTGCTGAATTCATAAGTATATTCTTGTTTTCCGATAGCAGGATGCGCGAAATCTATTATAAAATGATAAACCGGTTCGTTTGAAGGCATTACTTTGGAAAATTTATCACCCTCTCTTACTTCTACCTCTTTTTTTATGACAATAACTTTTTTATTCTCTTCAAGAGTTCTTGTTCCGGCTTCGTCAAGCATCATACAAAAACTAGCACTACTGCCGTCCATAACCGGAACTTCGCCGCCGTCTACAATAATGCGAAGATTATCGATGCCATAAGAATTAACGGCGGAGAGCAGATGTTCTATCGTGGAAATACTTTTTTCAGCGCTTATGCCTATAACAGTCGCCATTTGCGTATTTATGACGCTTGAGGGATGCGCGTTTATGCTCATACCCACGTCTTGACGGTAAAATACTATGCCGCTATTTGCCTCCATAGGTTCCAATACAATATTTATAGGCTCGCCTTTATGCAACCCTATACCTACGCCTTCTACGCGACGCTGTATTGTCGTTTGCCTCAAAATCTCTTCCCTTTTAAACTTTTCTCAAATTAATTTGTATTTATACCACATTTTACTTCAAAATGTACAGCTTTTAGACTTACGAAACGCATTTATTTTTATTGCCTTGCGCTATTTATAACTTTGTTTGCGCTTTCTACCAAATCAAACACATTCTCTTTCAGCCATTTTTCATCCATCCACTCTTCCGGTCTTACCTCAACACCTTGAATGACTATGCCAAAATGCAAATGATCTCCAAATACAAAACCGGTTTTTCCAGTTTGACCTATTACTTGACCGTTTATGATCTCATCTCCCTCGTTTACCAAAAGTTCCGAACAATGCGCGTAAAGAGAATACAATCCAAGTCCGTGGTCTATCAAAATCATTTTGCCGTATATTCCATTCTCATTCGCAAACGCGATAGTTCCGGAATTACTTAAAACTATCTCCGCTTCGGCAGTGCTTGCCATATCAAGTCCGAGATGATAAGATTGACTTACCTTAGTTTTATTATGCTCGTACATTCTAAAATCGCCGTATCCTGCGACAACCGCGCCATTTTTTAAAGGAAAAAACGATTTTAACCTAAAAGGTTTATTATAATTTACGATAGAGGTAACATTTTGTATGGTAGACAGACTCTCTTTTCTAATCTTTTCATTGATAAAAACAAATCTCTCAAGCGCTGAGAGATCTTTTGTATTTTCATAATCAAACTCTTCAGCGAGCGGATAGACGGAGTTATTTAAAAAATTATCGCTAAGCGTTATTTTTGAAACTTTATAATTTTTATCTTGCAAAAAATATTTGATTCTGCTTTTGGCGATATTTCCCGCTAAATCCTCGGCGATTATCTCGGCTGAAAAATTTTTTTGATCCACAGGCCACGCCACAAAAGCTATATAGTATCCTTTTTTATTAAAAGGAGCCGCCTTAAATCGTTTGCCGTAATTTGTCTGCACATAAACATCTTTTAAATTTTCATCGTCGGCTTTAAATATAACGACTCCGCTGCCGCCTTTAGTAACTTTATAAGAGTTCGTAACCGTATAAACGTTTGGTTGTTTCGTATCTATAACCACGGAATAAACTTTTTGGACTCTGTTGCCCATAAAGAAGTTCCACAAACTTTTATCTATAACTTCAAAGGTTAAATAATATTGGTTTTTTTTACTGAAAAATCCCGTTTTGGGAAATGATATATCAAAATCAATCTCCTTATCATTGCCGCTGTACTTATCATTTACAAGAGTTATATTATTTTCACCGTCGCTTATTTGTATTAAAACTCGTCCAATTCCGCTATCGTCTTTAACTTTTGCTTGTATCGGATTTTTGAGATTCCAATAAATCTGCTCGTCAAGCACGACGTCGGGCATATTTCGCTCAAATACTATCGAGTTGTAAATAAATGCCAAAGCAGCGATAATAATCAAAATCACAAAGATAATAAGGCTGCGATTTTTATTCACTTTTTTTCTCATATTCTGTCGTTCCTTCATCAAATTCATTTAATACCATTGAAACTATAACGTCCGTATTTGTTATTTTGCTCTCAAATCCGGCCGCTCCAAAATGTCCGCCGCCACCGAACTTCAAGGCTATTTTTGATACGTCAAGATAGTTTTTACTGCGCAAAGAGATTTTAAAACTCCCGTCTTCTTCTTCCAATATCATAATAGCAAGTTCTACGCTTGCAAGATCTCTTACGATATTTATGATATCTTCCGTATCTTCCCTTCTGGCTCCGCTTCGTTTTAAATCGTCCTGTCTAATAATAACCAGCCCAACTTTACCGTTTTTAAGTAAATCAACAGTTTGCATTACATGTTCTTTTAGTCTAAATCTGGCAAGCGGAACGCTCTGTTTTAATTGCTTTGAAATATATATGGGATTTGCTCCCAAATCTATCAACTCCGCAGAGTTTATAAAAGTTTTAGCGTTTACATTTCCATACGCGAAAAAACCGGTATCGTCAATATTTCCGGCATAAAGACATGTAGCCGCTTTTGCGGATATTTTGACGCCGTTTGTTTTTAGCATTTCAAAAACTACCATACAAGCGCTTGAAAATTCAGCCGCCACTAAATTTAAATCGCCAAAATTTGAATTTGTCAAGTGATGGTCTATGTTTATAATTTTTTGTCCCAATCTGTTTATATCTAAATTTGTACGCTCAAATTTGGCGCAGTCAAACACTACTAACGTGTCAAAATTATTTGGCAATTGCGATGAAATATATTCAAAATTCGGTAAAAATCGTAATTTCAGAGGGAGTTTTTCAGTAGCGTTAAATAAAAACGCCTCTTTATTCATATTTCGTAAAACATCAAACATCGCCAGAGCGCAGCCAAGCGTATCGCAATCAGGATTTACATGTGAAGCAAGAACTATGCTCTTTGACTCTGCAATCGCCTGCCAAACGCTTTTAAACATATAACTATGCCTTTTGTAAAAATGGTGAAAATTATACTTTGTTTTAGCTAAAATTTTATTAACGTTGGTTACTATTGTATACAAAAAACGGTTATTTTGAACAACATAAAATGATATTTAAAAACGTAAAAAATCCAATAATGATAACTGTTATTAAGTTTTCTTTTGCTAATATTGCGCAATATTTTAAATAAAGAGGTATTAAGTGGAGTATATAAAAGAGTATATGGATTTTGCGATTTTTGGTATCTTGGGACTAATGAGCGTATTGTCCGTAGCTTATGCCATAGAAAGATTTATATTTTACACAAGATATAATTTGGACGATTACAAAGAGGTGAACGAGTTTGAAAACGACTTGACAAAAAACCTTACGACTCTGTCCATAATAGGTTCAAACGCTCCATATGTCGGACTGCTTGGCACTGTTATCGGCGTTATGGTCACATTTTACGATATGGGAAGCGGTGGAGGAATTGACACTAACGCCATTTTGGTCGGTCTTTCGCTCGCGTTAAAAGCTACCGCGGCAGGACTTCTTGTGGCTATTCCGACTTTAATGATATATACGGCTTGTCTTCGCAAGGTAGATGTAGGCATAGCGAGATTTAAGGCTAAAAAAAATGCGTCTTAAACGACCGGAGGGAATGAATGTAGTACCTTTTATAGACGTTATGCTGGTTCTGCTCGCTATAGTTCTTACTATCTCCACATTTATAGCGCAAGGAAAAATAAAGGTAGATTTGCCAAGCGCGACATCGGCAATACAACAACAAGATAGATTGGAAGCGTTGGAGATAACGATAGATTCTGACGATAAAATTTATATAAAAGACACCGAAGTAACGATAGATGAACTGAAAGAAGCAGTAATGAGACTTAAAAACTCCGACGAGATAATAATTTTAGGCGATAAAATGAGTAACTTCGGACGTTTTATAGACATAATAGATATGCTCAAAGTCAAAGGGCATGAAAATGTTCAAATAGTAACAAAGCATGAAAAATAAAAATAGATTTGGATTTTTAACCGGCTTTACGCTATCTTGTCTATTGCACGCAACTCTTGTAATGCTTTTTTTTTATTATGATACGCAAAAAGAGGGTTTAAAAAGCGTAACAAAAGAGCCTTTGAGACTCTCTTTAAATATGTTTGCACCCGAACCAAAAAAAGAGGAAGTTGTCGAAATCAAGCCGCAGCCAAAATCACAACCTAAACCAAAGCCAAAACCTAAACCCGAAATCGCTAAAGTACCGATACCTCAAGAAATAGTCGAAGAACAGCCTCAAGATGTAAGCGAAGAAAATACGCAAGAAGAGATTGTGCAAGAGCAAGAACAACAAATCACAAGCGCCGCGTCGTTAGTAGAAGACGACTCTTATAAATTGCTCATAGTAGCCGCGATAGAAAAATATAAAGGCTATCCTTCAAAAGCGATAGAAAGAAACATAGAGGGTTTGGTAACTATAAAGCTAGGAATTGATATAAACGGAAATCTTATATTGGTTGAAATCGTTGAAGGTTCTGGCTACACGATGCTTGATTCTCATACTATCAAATCTGTCAAAAAAGCCGCCAAAGAGTTTCCAAAACTTCCGCGCGATATGATATTTACGGTTCCGATATCGTACGCGCTTGACAGAAGCTCGTAAAATAAAAATAAGTTTTATCTGCTATCATACCTGTTTTAATTTTCAAAAAAACGGATACAATTATGATTTATCTGATAATCGTCACAGTTCTTTGGGCATTCTCCGTTAGTCTTATCGGGGAATATTTAGTAGGTTTAGACAGTTATTTTTTGGTATTTTTGAGAGTATTTTTAGCTTCGCTTATATTTATTCCGTTTACAAAGTTTAAAGGCGTTTTTAAAAAACTTCAAATCTCTTTGCTTTTGATAGGTTCTGTGCAAATAGGCATAATGTATCTTTGCTTATATCACTCGTATCGCTTCTTGACAGTGCCTGAAATCCTGCTTTTTACGATATTTACGCCGTTTTACGTAACAATTATTTACGATATTCTTCACAAACAATTCAACGCTTTGTATTTAGTGAGCGCATTTGTGGCGGTTTTAGGAGCGTATATCATAAGATATCAAAATGTAAACAGCGACTTTTTGATAGGATTTATCTTTGTTCAAGCGGCAAATATCTGTTTTGCCATAGGTCAAAGCGCGTACAAATATACAATTGAAAAATACCAAGTATCCGACCAAAAGGAGATTTTCGGTTATTTTCATTTTGGAGCTTTGATAATAACGGCGGTCGCGGTCTTAGCTTTAGGCAATTTTGAAAAAATGAATCCTTCGGAACTTCAATGGGGTATTTTAATCTGGCTTGGAGTAGTAGCGTCCGGAATAGGATATTTTTTATGGAACAAGGGGGCTACAATGGTGGACGCCGGAACGCTTGCCATAATGAACAACGCTCTTATTCCGGCAGGCATTTTCGTGAATATTCTATTTTGGGGAAAAGTGGAAAATTACGTAAGTCTTAGTATAGGAACCGCCGTGATAATATTTTCCCTTTGGCTGCATGCGAAATTTGTCAAACTTAAAAAGTCAAAACCCATCTCATAAGTAGTAACTTTAATCTTTCTACATGTAGAGATTATAACTCTTTTGTCTCTCGCTCAATCTTTTTAAAACATACATGTAAGACTTTATATTGTATTTTGTTCTTACATGTAGCAAGCGAAATAGTAGATCTAATACGCCTTCAATCCGTAAAAAAGCAAACTTATCTGCTCTTTCGTTTCTGTGGCTAATTTTTTTACTAATTTGTCTAATAAATCGGCTTCCTTCCAGACAGGATCCTGGACATTTGAAAGCTTAATAAGCGTTGTTTGCGCGTCTACTATGCTTCCCACCTCATCAATAAGTCCAACTTTTTGAGCTTTGCTCGCTATAAAAACTCTGGCGTTTGCGAACTCGTCCGCCCTTTTTCTGTCAAGCCCTCTGGCTTCTGCGATATCATCTATAAAAAGATTATACATATCGTCAACTAACTCTTTGAGACTATCTCTCTCTTCCGTCGTCCATTTTCTCATAAAAGTCCCAGCCTCTTTGTAATCTCCGGCGCTTACGACTTGTTCGCTTATACCAATTTTTTTCGCCAACTCTTCTATATTAAACATTTGCATTATAACGCCTATTGAGCCTATGACAGAACCTGGATTTGCTATGATATAATCAGCATATGCCGAAGCATAATAACTTCCGCTCGCCATAGTGCCGGCGGCATACGCCACGACAGGTTTTTTATCGCTCAATCGTTTGAGGGCCATAGATATCTCAAGAGAAGGGCTAACGGCACCGCCCGGAGAATCTACCACGAACAAAACGCCCTTTATGTTATCATTATTGTACGCGAAATTTATATTTTTAAGTACTTCCGCTGAATCTGTTATCACGCCTTTCAGATCTATTCTCATAAGGTTTGAATTATCTTGCGTCTGATGTGATGGAGCAATAAATATGATATATAACACTAAAAGAATAATTAACGCCTTAAAATAATTTTGTATAAAATCAAGAATACCTTTGATAATTGAAAAAATACCAGTTTTTTTATTTTGCTCGCCCATATCGCGTCCCTTTAAAAATTTTAAACGCAATATAACAAAATATCGCAAATAAAACTCTTACTTTGCAAAAAAAATTAAAATTACACCGACGCGATATAAATAAAGCAAATATAAGATGGCTATTTAAAAATCAAAATTTATCCTCATTCGCGTAATTTTCTACATGTCAAAAGATTTTTATCAAAAAGAGTAAAAGTTATTAGATGCTGAAAAGATTTTGGTTTCGCTTTACATGTAAAACTTGAAAATTAAAGATTATAAATTATAAATCGCTTACATGTAGGGTACAAATTTAATGATTATAGATTCACGCCTTCAAGTTCAAGTAAAAATCGCTTTTTGTCAATCCCGCCCGCGTAACCGACAAGCGTGCCGCTTGAACCTAAAACCCTATGGCAAGGAATCAGTATCGATATTGGATTGTGCCCTACCGCGCCGCCTACGGCTTGAGCCGACATTTTTGACAATCCAAATTTTTTCGACAACTCTTTGGCTATATTTCCATAAGTCATGCTCTGCCCATATTTAATTTGCCTCAAAATCCCCCAAACTTCCATTTGAAAAGACGTTCCCGACAAAAATAGCGGCAAATCGCAAGCCTCTTTCTCTCCTGCAAAGTATTCGTCTATCCAAACACTTAAAGACTTAAACAAATAATGCTCTTTTGCCTCCGTCCACTCGCTTATATTTGGGTAGTATTTTTGCTCTTCAAACCAAAGCCCTGTAATGGCGTCCTCTCTCCCCGCCGCCCTCATTTTTCCAAGCGGAGTGTCAATCAAACAAGTATAAATATCGCTCATTAAATCCCCCTCATAAAACAGACGCGAACCTCATCAGTTATATCATATCTCAAAAGTTGATTCTTGATAGCTTTTTATCAAATCTATCAAGACGATACAGCGTTTTTTCGCAAAATTAACAAACTTAAAAAACGCTAATTATAAATCATTTGCACTCACATCGCATGAAGTATATCGTATACTTTATTTGACATGACAGACAAGTACGCGAGCAGGCCAAAATACAATAAACCGTATTCCACGCGTTTGGCAAAAGGCACGTCATAATAACTCTTGCTCTCTCCTTTGCCCCTTAGCGAATTCCAAATATGCGGCGCGGCAAGTATAATCATAAGTATCAAAATAGGACTTGGACGCCACACAAACACTCCGATAAGTATAGGAACGCCTACAAACCACATTTTGCGAGATATCGCGGCTGTTATGCGACCGCCGTCAAATGGCGGAAGCGGAATCAAATTAAAAAGGTTGATGAAAAATCCGGCGTACGATATGGCTAAAAACAGATTGCTCTCACTCTTAAGCGCCCAAAAGTAACATATAACAGCCGCGATAGTTCCGACAAACGGTCCGGCTATACCGACATACGCCTCATCCTCAGCTTTTAACGGCTGTTCTTTTAAAGCTATCCAAGCGCCGACAAACGGTATGAATGTCGGAGCGCCGACATTTAAACCAAGCTTTTTTGCCGCCAGATAATGCCCCATCTCGTGACAAAATATCAACAGTACAAAACCTAACGCGTATTTCCAGCCAAAAATCAACGAATACGCGAAAACGGACACAATCATACTGCCGCCCGTAATAAAAATCTTGCCGAGCTTCAATCCTCCAAAAAGTAAAAGCAATAACTTCATTATGGTTTAGTTATCCCTTGATCCTCATCATTATCGTTTCTATTATTAGTGTTTTTATTTTTGAAAAACTTCTTAAATCCTACGCCAAACGCAATCAACGCGATAACTAAAATTTTCCAAAATTTCACCAAAAGCACGCCCGCAGCCGCCAAAAGACCCAACTTCTTCGCGGCTACTCCGCCTACTAAAGCCGCCAAACCAAACTCAGCGACATAATCTGTTTTTGAGTTAAAATCTTCATATCGTTTGCCCTCGTCAAAATAAGTTGAAGCTAAAATCTCTTTTGCGAAAGGTTTATTTTGATTTACTCTATCCATACCCGTTATAAGATTTAACGACAAATATCCTTCGCGCCCCAAAAGATAAGTATTATAATTAACGCCTTGTTCGTTTAAAGGCGTGTTTGAACCTTTGTCCTGCAACGAAGCAGACCAAATAAGTCGATGTGTGCCGCTTTCATAAAAAGGCGTCTCAGTCCATCCTAAAACTTCAATCGGACTAAAACCTCTTCGTTCGCGCTCCTCATTCGCCGCTTCCGTACCGTCTTTCAAATTCTCTAAAAGTTCGTCCGTATCCCAATTTTTGGCATCATCATCTTTGATATAGCCGGATTTGAAAAAATCAATCGTTATAAACCCGGCCATCTCTTCGCCTAAAACAAGTCCTAAAAATTCATCCCCTATTGTATTGCCAAGCGAATACATAAAACGCGCGGCAGGTTCTTTAGGCACAAAATAAAAACCCTCGGGCAGTTTTAAAACAGCTTGATCGGCAAGTTTTACATCGCCCGTTTGCGCGGCGTTAAGGGCGTCAAAAAGCACATCTTCGCTCTCCTGAGCATTAGCTCCCAACAATGCGGCAAACAGCAACGCGGTCAAGATTTTTGCAAAATTTTTCAACTTAACTCCTAAAAAATAATTTTAGTAATTTTACTATATATTAATTTAAAAAATACATTTCTCACCGCCTATAAAAACTCTATGCGCGCCGCTCGTTTGCAATATAACATGTAAAGGAAGTTGTGAAATATCAGTCGGAATCTCTTTTAAATTTAAAACGATTATGTCGGCGTCAAAACCTTTTTCCAATTTGCCTTTGTTTAAATCAAGAGCTTTAGCGCCTTCACATGTAGACGCTTTTAATAGTAATACGGCCAAATCTTCAAGAAAAAAAGATTGATGCGTAAAAAGTGCTGCTCTCATCTCATCCCACAAATTTAAATTTATATTTGAACTAAGTCCGTCCGTTCCCAAAAGTAAAGCTATGTTCTCTTTTCGCACTTTACTTATATCCAAAACTCCCGTTCCCAAAAGCGCATTTGAGCGAGGACAATGAGCGATAGCGTTTTTTTGTTTTTCTATTATTTCAAGTTCGTTATCTTTAGCGTGAACGGCGTGCACAAAAAGCGTTTTTACATCGTGAAAAAGTTCCAAAAACTCTTTCGCGGTTGTCATCGGTTTCGCGTGAGGATTAAAACTTTTCATAAATTCGCCCATCGTTCCGCTTTCATTATCAAGCCATTTTCGCTCATATATTGATTCCATAAAATGAGCCGCTACCGGTACATTTTCATCTTTTGCTATATTTAGCGCGTGGCGCGCCAAAATAGGATGAGTGGAATAAGGCGAGTGAATAGAAATAGCGGGCGTAAAAGAGCTGTTTTTAGCCGCTTTCGCCTCGTAATATCTGCTTTTAAAATCGCTGAAAAGCGCGTCTAAGGCAGATGGATTTGAACCTATGGCTTCAACAAAATACACTACATGTAAAGGAGTTTTTACGCAAGAATCAAAATCAAGCCCAAAACTGCTTATCGCTCCTATCGTAGTAACGCCGCTTTTTAACATATCTGATAAAACGCTTTTTATTAACTCTTCATTGCATTTATTTTGCAACTCTTCGCGCGAAGCTATAACGCTTTTTAGCCACAACATAAAATCGCCCAATTTCAAAGTAGCGATATTTGCGGAGAACTCAAGATGCGTATGCGAGTTGATAAGTCCTGGCATTAAAATAGAGTTTTTGGGAAGTTTTTCAATTTGGGCATTTTTGTATTTCGCCGCTAAAGCCGCTCCGTCTCCAACTTCTATAATTTTTTTGTCAAAACATACGCCGCCATTTTTAATAATATTAAACTCATCGTTACATGTAAACACGAAATCGCCTAAAAGCACTCTCATAAGTATCCTTTTAAAAAAAGAAATTGTAGCGTAAATTTTTCTTATGCAAAATAGTGGTACAATGTCTGTTTTTAAAAATCAAAAAAAGGCAAACGGAATGAAAATAGTCGTTATTCAAGGACCGAATCTAAATATTTTAGGACATAGAGAGCAAGGAATTTACGGCGCTATGAAGCTTGAGGATATTCACGCTCAAATGGAAAATGTAGCTAAACAAAATAATATAGAAATTGAATTTTTTCAATCAAACTTTGAAGGCGAGATAATCGACCGTTTGCAAGAGTGCTTAGGAGACGCCAACGGCGTTATTATAAATCCAGCCGCTTACACGCACACATCAGTCGCTATACGAGACGCGATAAGCGCTCTTAATATCCCCGTTATCGAAGTTCATATCAGCAATATATACAGACGCGAAGAGTTTCGTCAAAAAAGTTTAATAGCGCCGGTATGTTCAGGTCAAATCAGCGGTTTCGGACCTTTTGGATATCATTTGGCTTTAGTGGCGTTAATGCAGATTTTAACGGAGATAGAAGCTATAAACAAAAGAAAGACTGAGTCTGAGAAAAAATAGTTGAAACCCTATATCGTTCAAAATGAAAACGCGCTCTATTACGAATGCGGATTTTCTTGCGATAACGCTCTGTTTTTACGCTTCGGCGCAGATGAAGCCTATTTTTTAACGGACGGCAGATATGTCGCCGAAGCGAAAGAGAATATAACAAACGCCGAAGTTGTGGACGCTAAAAGAGATTTAATAAAAAAAGCTCGCGATATTATAAAAAAAGCTCGCTTAAAACGTATCGTTTTTGATCCTTTGGAATTTAGCGTGGTGAAATTTGACGCGTTATCAAAAAATCTAAACATAGTTTTCAAGCCGCAAAAAAACTTTTCTCAAAAAAAACGCATAATAAAAACGCCAAAAGAGATAGATCTGCTAGAAACTGCCGCGATGATTGGGCGAGATGGATTTGATCGTTTCGAACAAATTTTAAAAACTTGCGGAGTTGGCGAAAATGAAAAGGGGTTACATTATAAGGCTGAGAGTTCTATGAAATTTGGCGGTCAAAACGAACTGAGTTTTAAGCCTATATGCGCTATAAATGAAAACGCCGCCAAACCTCACGCGTTGCCAGATAAAAATAAAACGCTCAAAAACGGCGATTTGCTGCTTTTGGACGCGGGCGTAAAATACCGCCGCTACTGCTCGGATAGAACTCGCACTACAGAGATAGGCGATAACGCGACATTTACGTATAAAGATACGCAAAAATTTAAAGACCCGTTTAGGCAAAAGATTTACGATATAGTTTTAAGAGCTCAAAAAGCGGCTATAAACGCGGTTAAGATAGGCGTTAAAGCAAGCGATGTAGACAAAGCCGCCCGTGATGTGATAGAAAAAGCGGGATTTGGCAAATACTTTATTCATTCCACGGGACACGGCGTGGGACTTGATATACACGAATTGCCCGTTATATCTCCATACGGAAGCACCGTAATCGAAGAAGGTATGGTATTTACGATAGAACCCGGAATATATATGCCAAATGAGTTTGGCGTTCGCATAGAAGACATGATAGCGATAGTTGACGGTAAAGCCAAAGTTTTATATGGAGACAAATAGCGACAACAAAGTTTTGCGTTGGCACAAAACTAAATTTTTCCCAACCTCAAAAATGTCGAACGACGAGTTTAAACATACGGCTTTTATAGGACTGGGCGGAAATGTAGGGGATGTCAAAAAGAGATTTGACCGACTTTTTAGATATTTTTTAAGCTCTTCATTGGTACATGTAAGCAAAACTTCGCCCATTTTACAAAATCCGCCTTTTGGATATTTAAAACAAGACGATTTCTTTAACGCTATTATAGTATTGCAAACATCGTTAAGCCCGCAAAAGTTACTCAAGTTTTTACTACATGCGGAAAAGATTTTCGGACGCGAAAGAAGCTTTAAAAATGCGCCCAGAACGCTTGATTTGGATATTATTTTTTTTGATACAGCAAAGTTTATGCAAAAAAATATTATTATTCCACATCCAAAATGGCAAGAAAGATTATCGGTTTTGTTGCCTTTATCTATGTTATAAGAGAGAAAATGGACATTTTAAATTACAGCTACGATATCAAAAAAACAAGTAAAGAAGTTATCAAAAGTTTTAAAGATGATTGCGATAAAGGTTTTGCGCTTTTGGAAGACATAGGCGCGGCAGTTACAATATTCGGAAGCGCTCGTTTTACAAAAGAGAATACCTATTATGAAAAAACCGTTCAAATGGCTCAAATGTTATCCAGCGTCGGATTTCATATAACTTCGGGCGGTTCATACGGCATTATGGAAGCGGCGAATAAGGGAGCGTTTCAAGGTAAAAATGGCGAGAGTTTAGGTTTTAATCTTGTTTTACCCTTTGAGCAAGATACAAATTCGTTTACGACAAGAGCGACAACGCTTGAGAATTTTGCCATACGAAAAAATATGCTTATCAGAAACGCTGTCGCTTGCGTGGCGTTTCCTGGAGGTTTCGGCACGATGGACGAACTCTTTGATACGACTACTCTTATTATGACAAGAAAGATACTCCCGCTAAAAATTTATCTTTACGGCAGTGAATTTTGGACGCCTTTGGTTGATTTTATAAAAACGGTATTAGTAAATTACGGGACAATCAAATCCCAAGAAGCGGATATTTGGCAGATAAGCGATGATATGGAGTGGATACGAAATGATATTAAAAAATATACAAAAACATATCTTGGACTAATGCGAGAACTTGGACTTCAAGATAACCCAAGATACAAACTTATAGAAAAACAGATTGAGAATTTTACAAAATAAGAGGTTAAAAAAATGGCAAACATTTTAGTAGCGATGAGCGGCGGCGTTGACTCGACTACAACGGCGTATCTTTTGAAGCAAGCTGGAAATCATGTGGAGGGCTGTTATCTGCGTTTGCATGGGGATGAGAAAAAACATCAAAAAAATATAAATATGGTAAAAAGAGCGGCTGAATTTTTAGGGATAAAATATCATATTTTAGATCTGAATAAAGAGTTTGAAGATATAGTATATAACCCGTTTGTAAAAGCTTACGAAGAGGGCGTCACGCCAAATCCGTGCGTGCTTTGCAATAAAAATATCAAATTCGGAGCGCTGCTTGATTTTGCCAAAAACATCGGAATGGACAAACTGGCTACAGGGCATTATGTGCAGATAAAAGACGGGCTTATACACGAAGCCGTTGATAAAAGTAAAGACCAGAGTTATTTTTTAGCGCAAGTCTCGCCGAACGCGTTGCCGTTTATGATTTTTCCTTTGGGCGAAAAATATAAAAAAGATATAAAAGCTTTCGCGCTTGGCATTCCGGAACTCGAAGACTTCTCCACACAAAAAGAGAGCAGCGAGATATGTTTTGTGCAAAATACGTATATCGAGGTTTTGCAAGAACATATGAATGTCTCAAGACAAGGCGAAGTGCTCAACACAAAAGGCGAAGTTATAGGAACTCACCAAGGTTATATGCACTATACGATAGGCAAAAGAAGAGGCTTTGACATAAAAGGAGCTCACAATCCGCATTACGTCGTATCCATCATTCCTGAAAAAAATCAAATCGTAGTCGGCGACAAAAACGAACTTGAAGCAAAAGAGTTCAGAGTAAAATCTTTAAATATGTTTGTAGATAAAAACGAACTTGAAGCAACTGTCAAAATACGATACAGAAGTCCTAAATTAAAATGCAAAATATTTATAGACAACAACAGTAAAAGCGCGCGTATTGTTATGAATGAGAGTGCCAGCGCTATAGCCGCTGGACAATTGGCGACATTTTATCAAGACGAATATGTAGTAGGAAGCGGGATAATAGTTTGATGAGTTAAACACATTATGCAACTTTAAAAACATTATTTGCTATTAGTATTATAAAATCATATTTTTAAAGAAAAGTATTTAATGACTATATATATTTTTAAAATAAATACACTATCAGATAGTATTAACTTTTATGAAAAAATTGAGAAATCTTTAGAAGAAGAAATAGTATTAGATTTCTCATTTTCTACTTTTATACGAAATAATTATCTTCCAATTATAGGGCTTTCTTTAGAATATCAAAGAAAATATAATAAAAAAATAAAAATTACTCCCCCATTAGACTACAAAGTGCAAAAATCAATGCACAACATAGGTTTTTTATCAGCATTTTCAAAAGAAATGAAGCAAAAAAATATTAGCGATACAATGATTAGATATACCAATATAAAACTCGAAGAAGAAAATAAGCTAAATACATTCTATAATTATTTTAGTGATCAATTAACAAAAAGGGTTAAAAATTTATCTCCTGAATTATCAAATAAAATTATTCAAAAAATTTTTGAACTTTTTTCAAATGTGTTTAGACATAGCAGTAGTGAGTTTGGTTTATTTTGTTCTGGACAATTCTATCCGAATAGCAATAAATTTTATTTTACGATAGTTGACGGAGGAGTAACAATAAAAACAAATGTTAATAACTACTTAGAAACTAAATTCAATAAGAGTAGATTTCAAAAATTTGAACCAATAAGTGGCGTTAAAGCAATACAATGGTCGTTGGAAAGAGGTAATTCTACAACAGGAGAAGGCGGGCTTGGTTTATATCTTCTTCAGGAACTAATTTTAAAAAGCAAGGGCGAGTTGGAAATTATATCAAATGATGGATACTACCAAATCAAAGATGGCAAAGAAAATCTTTTGGACTTTAATAAGGTTTTCAATGGTACAATTATAAGTATTGGTTTCAACACAGATGATAGTAGTTACTACTCTTTAAGGAGTGAATATGATTAGCGTAAAAAAGCTTATCGGTAAAACTATATGTATTTCTACCGAAGATGGCGCCAAACTAAATCAAGAGATTAGAAACGAGCTTGAAAAAGAACAAGATAAAGTAGTAATTTCTTTTGAGGGAATTGATTTATTGATATCGCATTTTCTCAATGAAAGTATTGGTAAACTATATTTAGACAAAAATAAATGGGAAATGCTTGATGAGCAAATATCATATGTAGGCATGAATAAAGATGATGAAATTTTACTTAAAACTAAAGTTATTCCTACATATAAAGAAAAGGATAAAAAAGAAGTATTAAAAATCCAAAATAGAATTTTACGAAAAAGATAAACAAATATGTATTATCCCAACTCGCCAAATATAAATAAAGATTATAAAATATTCTTTGATGCCAATATATTAATTTTTTTATTTGCACCAAGCTTTATATCTACAAAAAAACATAAGCAGTATTCATATATTTTCAATATTTTACTAGAAAATAAAAATGAAATTTATGTTAATTCTGTAGTCATATCGGAATTTATTAATAGATGCCTGAGAATAGATTTTGAGAAAAAATTTCCCAATAAAAGCAAACGTAACTATAAAAAAGATTATCGCAACAGTAATGATTATAAAGAAATATTTAATATAATATTGAAACAGCTTGAAAAATTTTTTCAATTAGGTGCCATACAGATCAATGACAATTTTTCAACATTTAATATTAGTAAGGAATGTAAAAACACCAACTTAGACTTTAACGACTTAATAATAGCAAAAAATGTACTTGACAATAACTTAAAACTTTTGACCGACGATAAAGATTTTAATAATTACGAGGGTATTGATACAAATTGGTACAAAACTATATAATAATTATTGGTTTTAGTCATTAAAACGCTCTGATGGTATATTCTTTGCTTTTTCTCGAGTGAAAAAACCTCGCTAGTTATACGCGATATTATTTCGCGATTTTCTCATACATTTATAATTTTAATTTATGCATACATGTAAAAATGACGCACAAATTAAATCTTTAAAGCGTTTTTTGCGATGACTAAAATTTTAAAAGCGATAAACAGGCTAAAAAAATAAAATATAGCCGCGTTTTATTTGAAAATTTAAATTCTGCGGCGTCAACCAATAGTTATTCATTTTAACTCTTACATGTAAAGGTTAAAAAGCTTAAATTTTCGCGTATAAACTTAATCGGTTAAAGATTTTTAATTTTATTCTCTTTTTGTTCGTTAGTTAAATCCGCGTATATTTTTTTACGCTCTTTTGAAGAAACTATGCCTAAAAACTTTCTATATTTCGTGATAGTTCGCCTAACCATCTTTACGCCAAACCTCTGCTGTGTAAGTTTTAAAATAGTGTCGTCTGTTAGCGGATTTTCCTTATCTTCACGATATATTTGTTCGCTCAAGAAATTTTTGACTTGCGACGATGAGAGCTCCTTTGACGCAACCGCGTTTGTAAAGAAAAATTTTAAAGGATAAACTCCTTTTTTTGATTTTATATATTTATTAGACACCGCTCTTGATATAGTAGACTCCGCGAAAGATAACTCGCCAGCCAAATCACTCATACTAAGAGGCCTTAACTCTCCGCCTGCAAAAAAGCTTATCTGTTTTTCCGCTATCAAGAAAACTATTTTGTAAAGTATATTTTTTCTAAATTCCACTATATTCGCGATTTCACGCGCCTCTTTTAGTTTGTCGGCAGCGTCGTCTCGTTTGCTTAAAGAGCTTTCACGTATTGTGATGTTCGGATAATAGCTTTTGTTTATACTTACAACTATATCGTCTTTTGCATTTACAAAAAAATCAGGAACAACTTGTTTTGAAACGTTTTTGTATTCATCATTCGCGTAATAAGGATGTTTTATTTGCAAGAATAGGTTTTCACGAGAGATAAGATCCAAATATAAGTTCAACTCTTTTAGCGGTAATCGCAGCAAAAAAGACCATAGTTTAAGCGACATATTAGAAGTTCGATTTGCTCTTAGTTTTAAATCTGCCCTTTTCATAGCATAATTTTGCCTAAAATAGAATTGCTTTGAATAAATTTATTGATTAAATTTTAACACTTTTCAAAAATTACGCTATTTTTTTACGATTTTTATTTTAGCATGAAAGTTTTAGGCGTTTGTACTCAAATCAAACAAACATTTTTTAAAACGCTTTTGGTTTTAGTCCGTCTTTATGGGAATTTTTATCTTTACATGTAAGCTTTATATTCGTGTCGCAACTATCTGGAAACTATATTTTTTTATTAATCGCGCCGCAAATTTTCCTACATGTAGCACGATAACTGCATGTAGGTTTTTATATTAATTTATAAAAGTGCTATTAAATGACTTACTAAATAGAACAAATATCTAAAAAATCGACGCTTCACTAAGATTTTATAAAGCTTTTTCCGCAAAAAATATCTATTTTCTGCAACAATTTTTTAGACTATCTTAATTGCGCTTTATATAAAGATGCGTATATACCGTTTGCCTTTTCCACCAACTCATCGTGCGTTCCGATTTCAGCTATTTGACCGTAATTTATCACTACTATCTTATCCGCGTTTCTTACGGTTGATAATCTGTGAGCTATCACAATAACGGTTCTGTTTTTCATCAAATTATCAATAGCTTGCTGAACAACCGCTTCGGATTTATTATCAAGCGCCGAAGTAGCCTCGTCAAGTATAACAACGGGAGCGTTTTTCAAAAACGCTCTGGCTATCGCGATACGTTGCTTTTGACCGCCGGATATCAACACTCCTCTTTCTCCTATTTGCGAATCAAGCCCATCTTCTAATTCTGATATAAACTCTTCCAAGCAAGCGCTTTTCACCGCTAAATCTATCTCCTCCTGAGATACGTTTTCCCTTCCTAAAATTATATTCTCTTTTATCGTGCCGGAAAACAAAAAATTATCTTGAAATACAACCGCGATGTGCTCTCTTAATGAATACAAATCTATATCTTTTATATTTTTACCATCAATTGTAATTTTGCCCTCATCTATATCGTAAAACCTCGGCAAAAGACTCGCGAATGTGCTTTTTCCGCCGCCTGAATTTCCAACAAGCGCCACAGTTGTGCCGGCGTCTATTTTGATATTTATATTTTTAAGCGAAAGAGTGCTTTTAGAGTATCCGAACGAAACGTTTTGATATTCTATACTTGTTATATTTTCGTCAAGTTTTACGGCATTTTCACTATTTTTAATGCTCGGCGAATCCTCTAATAACTTAAAAATTCTCTCTATCGCCATAAGAGACATCATAACGCTGTTAAAATCGTTTCCCAAAGCTTTTATGGGTGTGTAAAGCATCAAAAGAGCGGCTAAAAACGATACGAAATTTCCCGGAGTAATCTCTCCCGAGGCTATTAAATAACTTCCATACCAAATCACAAGAGCGATACCAATGGATATAATAAAGTGCATAATAGGCGACATAAGTCCCGTTCTTTGCACCATTTTTATACCGAGCGTAAAAACGGTTTGTAAAGTTTCTTTGAACTTTTTGCTTTGATAATTTTTCAAGTTATAAGACGTTATCACCCTATTCCCGCTAAACGCCTCATTAAAATGGGTCATTACCTTAGCGCCCGAAAAAACCGTTTTTTTCATTATGTCTTTTATGCGTTTCCTAATGTTTTTTAACGGATATAAAGCGCAGAACATAACGATTAAAGCTATAATCGCAAGCTGCCAAGAGTTATATAAAAGCACGCAAATTAACGCGATAGACGAAAATATTCTGGTCGCAAATTTTTTCAAATTTGCAATTAAACCGTTACATGCTGTGTCGACATCATTATTAAAGCGATATTGTATTTCGCCGGAATTTCTTTTGTCAAAAAAACTTGCCTCGTAACTCATAAGTTTGTCAAATAGTTTGATTTTCACATCGTTGGCTATCTTTCTGCCAACCCATGTGTTTAAATATGTGGCTAAATAATTCAAAGAACTTTGAAAAAGACTAAAAACAATGATGAGAATCGGAATATATACGGTTGCTTCCACGGACTTTTCAACAAGCACAATGTCCATATAGGGTTTTAGCATTAAGGCTATCAGAGCGTCCATCGAACCGATTGGTATGGTAATAAGCATAGCGATAACGGCTCTTACCCAGTACGGTTTTACAAATGGCAAAATCTTTTTGTAGTTTTGTATGACATAAGACGACGCAAGCTTATTTTTCATAATTTTTAACATATTAGTCCAAATCCAAAATTTTTGTTATTCTACCAAATATAGACCAATAAAATGGTTTGATTTTTATTGTATGACAAAATTTTATACGATGTATATTCTTACATGTAACGCGATATCAACCGATGATATTTTTAACGATATTTTCCCTATTAAGTATTTTAGCGTTAAACTTAACTATTAGCGTATCGTCGCTGATATACCACTCCGTTATTCCATTCGTACTTTCCAAATATTGTAAATAACTTTGTCCAATTTGCGAAAGCGGAATATATATATTTTGAAAAAACGCAGGATTTTTGAGCGTTAACATCAAAAAAAACCAAACGGTACATGTAGCAAATACTATCCAAGATATCTGCTCCATACTACAGTATTTTAAAAAAAATCCCCCGATAATACCGCCGCAAAATGTGCCGAAATATCCAAAAAAGTTGAAAACCCCAAGCGTAGCTCCGCGGCTTTTAACTTTAGCGTACTTGCTTGCCAAAGATTGCATTAAAGGTTCGTGAATATTAAATCCAATAAAAAATAAAACTATGCCGATAATAAAAAATAGCGTGTCTTTAGCGTATCCTATAAAAAAGTAAGACAGGGCGAAAAATAGTATCCCGACACAGAGCATCTCTTTGCTTTTTCTCATCTTTTCGCCGACAATAACAGAAGGCAGCATCGCAAATATCCCAAAAATCATAGCTGGAACGTAAATATGCCAAAGCTCCTTTTTGTCCCACAAAAATTGCTGTATCATAATGATAGGAACGCTTAAAAAAGTCATTGTCATAAGCATTTTTTGCAAGAAATTAGTTATATTCATGCGACACAAATTCTCATCTTTTAAAAGCTTGATGTAATTAACCTTTTCAACTTTACCTACACTTCGTATCTTTGGCGGATTTTTTATGGCAAAAAGTAAAAATAGCGATAAAAACGCCAAAAATGCGGTTAACAAAAAGAGTTTATCTACGCCAAAGTATCCTCCTATTATAGGTCCTAAAGTCATTGAAAAAGCAAAGCTCAAAGCGATAATCATCCCCATAAAAGCCATAGCTTTAGCGCGTGTCTCCTCTTTGACTAAATCGCTGATAAGCGCGCTTCCTACCGCGCCTACCGCGCCCATTCCTTGTATAAATCTTCCGATAAAAAGCGCGTATATGGAATCCGCGTAAGCGCACATCAAAGAGCCGACCATAAAAATGACGGTTCCCGCAAAAAGAGCCTCTTTTCTTCCAAATTTATCAGACATCGCACCAAACGGTATCTGCATAACCATTTGGGAAATAGCGTATATGCCAAGAGACGCGCCTACTAAAATTTCATTTGCTCCTTTTAATTCAAGCGCATATGCGGATAATACGGGCAAAACGATAAAAAGTCCTAAAAATCGCAATGCTATAATTACGCTTATGGGAAATATTGTTTTGAGCATATAGGACTACCTTTGTCTGAATAAGCCGTAATTATAATGTATGTTTTCTAAAATTTGCTATCTTTTTTTGCTTTCCTTAAAAATTTAAAGCAAAAAATTGTAGAATTAGCTTTCGCGTTTTTACCGGAGGCGTATTTGATTAAAAGAATTGTGTTGGCTAGTTCAAATAAAGGAAAAATAGCCGAATTTAAAGCTTATTTAAGAGGTTTTGAAGTCCTCTCTTACGGCGAAATTATTAAGCCTTTTGAGATAGAAGAGTACGGAAATAGTTTCAAAGAAAACGCTATCATTAAATCACGTGCCGTCTTTGACAGGTTGAATGACAAAAACGCTATTGTTTTATCTGATGACAGCGGCATAAGCATACCTCTTTTAAATGGAATTCCCGGAATTTACAGTGCGCGATTTGCAGGAAAAGAGGCGAACGCTAAAAAAAATTTAGAACTTTTAGTGCAAAAATTAAAAGAGGCGAATGTTGAGAGAGCCGACGCTTTTTATACCGCTGCTATCGCTATTTCAACCGAAAAAGGCGATTTTAGCGTACACGGCTGGATGTATGGAAAAGCGATAACCGACCCTAAAGGCGATAATGGTTTTGGATACGACCCCATGTTTATTCCGCAAGGATTTGACAAAACGCTGGGAGAGCTTGAAGCAAGTGTCAAAGAAAATTTTTCACATCGTTCGCGCGCGTTAAAACTCGCACTAATTTTACTTAAAACATTGACAAAGGACAAAAGATGAACGGAACTATTTTGATAATCGGAGCAGGCGGGGTTAGCAGAGTAGCTACTACCAAATGCGCGTTAAATTCGGATATTTTTAAAAAAATTGTTTTGGCAAGCCGCACAAAAAGTAAATGTGATGAAATAGCAAAAGACATAAAAACAAGACAACATGTAGAGATTGAAACGGCAAAAGTTGACGCCGACAACGTGGATGAGCTTATAGCTTTAATAAACCGCGTTAAACCAAGCGTTGTTTTGAACCTTGCCTTGCCTTATCAAGATTTATCCATAATGGACGCTTGCTTAAAAACAAAAGTAAACTATGTAGATACGGCAAATTACGAACACCCAGATGTCGCGAAATTTGAATACAAACTTCAATGGGAAAAAAATGAAGATTTTAAAAAAGCCGGCATTTTAGGGCTTTTGGGAAGCGGTTTTGATCCGGGAGTTACAAATGTTTTTTGCGCATATGCCGAACAAAACCTTTTTGACGAAATCAACGAGATAGATATACTTGACTGTAACGCTGGCGACCACGGCTATCCTTTCGCTACAAATTTTAATCCCGAAATAAACCTAAGAGAAGTTAGCGCAAACGGTAGATATTGGGAAGATGGCAAATGGATAGAAACGAAACCTATGGCGATAAAAATGGTGTGGGATTATCCCGAAGTCGGGCCAAAAGATAGTTATCTTTTATACCATGAAGAGCTTGAGTCTTTGGTAAAAAATATAAAAGGATTAAAACGAATACGTTTTTTTATGACGTTCGGACAAAGTTATCTTACGCATATGAAATGTTTGGAGAATGTCGGAATGCTTGGCATAAACGAAGTTACGCATAACGGAATGAAAATAGTGCCTATCCAATTTTTAAAGACGCTTTTGCCAGACCCCGCGAGTTTAGGAGCAAGAACAAAAGGCAAGACAAACATAGGCTGCGTAATAAGCGGAGTAAAAAACGGTAAAAAAAGAAAAATTTATATTTATAATGTTTGCGACCACGAAGAGTGTTACAAAGAGACATTAGCTCAAGCGGTCAGTTACACAACGGGCGTTCCGGCTATGATAGGCGCGAAACTTGTTATGGAAGGCAAATGGAAAGGAGATGGTGTTTATAATATGGAAAATTTTGACGCCAAACCTTTTATGGATGAGCTGAACAAGCAAGGTTTACCGTGGAAAATAATAGAGATGAATCCTGATGAGAGTTTTTAAGACACAGTAATCTTTATGAATCTAAAGTGAAATTTTTTTTGAAATAAAAAGAGTGTTGCGCAGATAAGTTTTTTAAAACTAGTTTTGAAGCGGCATAATAAAGTAGATTTCGCTTTAAATTTTTCGTTATTGTAAACCATGAAATTAGTATGGTAATTTCAGAAAAACTTAAAATTGCAAACTCTTTCTTGCTTGGAAAAATATGACACAAGACAATTTCAAACTCTAAATCTTTATATTTTTAAAAAAATGAAGTAAGATATTTTATGCTTTACTTTCTGCGCTTAAGAATAATAAATTGCTTTTATTTTAAATAATCAAAAAACGATAATCTATTTTAATAAAAATATTTTTGCATGTTAATTTTTGATATAATATTTACATAAATTTTAAAATCAAATGGATAGCAATGCTACTTTCAATTACCAATATTAAAGCTTTACATCATTCAAATTTAAAAATATTTCTTATACTACTTAGTTTTTTCTTAATTAATTGCAGCGGGGAAGTTTGCCCAATAGCAAAGACAGCAATTACAATAGTAGCGAGGCTAACAGAGACGATAATATCAATAGCGTAGCCGAAAGCTTGTCTAACAGCAAAAACAATGCAACGAAATTGGCATATGGAAATATAAGTGGTGAAAGCTGGGACTCTAATCTTTCCATAGCAGCTATCCATTTTAGTTTTCCAAATTCTTTTAATGAAGATGGATTGGCTATCTTAAAAAGGCGAGCGTCAAAACTCTATCATGGCTCCTATTCGCAAGATGTCATGAAATCATTTCACAATTCGCTTTTAAATAAATCTTTTTATATCGACAGCAAAGGGGTTTCGCCTTGTGGCAATAGCGATAGTGATTATACATTTTTTTACAAACATAACGCCAAATATTCTATGCTTGGATGCGTTACAACATGGAATATTCCCGGTTATAGCGGCCACTATAATTTTTATCATACCATTTTAATAAGCGCTGATGATTTTCCAACTGATTCTGATATGAACGATGTATTTGGACAGATACATGGGGATCAAATATTCGTTTGGCGCGCAACTGTAGTAGTCAACAATGTTAATGCCAGAAACGCGATAGATTCGTATAAAAAAATTCTTTTATCAAATGGATTCAAATGCGGAGACTATGGTATCTATTGTAGAAAAAAGATAAGCGGAGGTAGAGGATTATATTTTTCGACCTCTATTAATGATGATACGCTAGATATTAGATGGAGCATCCAGCAAGAGCAGCGGTTGAATATTTAAACGCATCAGTTAACATGTACTGAATTGATATGCTTTTACTCCAAAATTAATGACAGCTAATTTTATCAGATTAGCTTCATCAAAGTTTTTTATTACATGTTGATTATTTTTAATAACGCTTCGTTTTAATAATTAAAAATGCAAGATAGAACTTTTTCTTTCCGTTATAAATTCAAGTATAGCAATACAATAATCCGTTTCGTCTATCATTACAAAAAATACTTAGTCCCTCAGGCAATCCATATACAAAACGGCGATTTCATAATAGTTGTAAGTTTTACGCGTTATAATTGTAATTAAAAATAAGGCTAAAAAGTGATAAAAAATCCAAAAATCAGTAAAATAGAAAGCGTCATAGAACAGATACAAACGCCCTCTTACGTATGCGAAGAAGCGCTTTTAGAGGAAAATTTAAAAAGATTATATTATGCGCAGCAAGAAAGCGGCGCGAAAATACTGTTGGCGCTTAAAGGTTTCGCGTTGCAAGATACGTTTTATCTGATTAAGCGGTATCTATACGGCTGTACGGCAAGCGGACTTCATGAAGCAAAGCTGGCGCGCGAAATGTTTGATAAAGAGGTACATACATATTCGCCCGCTTTCAAAGAGAGCGAATTGGACGAGATAATCAAAATCAGCGATCATATCGTTTTTAACTCGTTCGCACAATGGCAAAAATTTAAATCAAAAGTTTTCGGACGCATATCGTGCGGCATTCGCGTCAATCCCGAAATCTCATTAGCGCCCGTTGCTTTATACGACCCTTGCGCGAAATACAGCCGTCTTGGAGTAACAAAAAAAGCTTTTGAAGAGAAGTTACTTGAGGGACTTGAGGGGCTTCATTTTCACGCGCTTTGCGAACAAAATGTAGACGCGCTTGAAAAGGTTTTGGGAGGATTTGAGAAAGCTTTTGGCAAGTACATTTCACAAATGAAATGGGTAAATTTTGGCGGCGGACACCATATCACGCGTGAAGATTACGATATAGAACGGCTAATATGCGTCATAAAAGATTTTAAAAAAAGATATAACGACATAACTATCTATTTGGAGCCGGGAGAAGCGGTAGGATGGCAAAGCGGCGCGCTTGTGGCTTCTGTGCTTGATATAGTTGAAAACGATATGCAAATAGCGATTTTAGACACTTCCGCCGAAGCTCATATGCCCGACACTCTCGCTATGCCATACCGAGCTCAAATACGAGGCGGCGGAAAAGCGAATGAGAAAGCTCACACTTATAGGCTTGCCGGCAATACATGTTTGGCGGGAGACATAATAGGCGATTATAGTTTTGATAATCCGCTCAAAATTGGAGATAAACTTATATTTGAAGATATGATGCACTATACAATTGTCAAAAATACTACTTTTAACGGTATAAAATTGCCGGATTTGGCACTTCTAACAAAAGATGGCGATTATAAAGTTTTAAAACATTTTGGATACGAAGAGTACAGAAGAAGAAATTAATGCATTCAAACGCTCGAGGAATCAATTTTTAAGCAATACAAAATATGACTTTGAACGTCTTTTTTTATGCCATTTCGAGATAAGATGATATAGTAGGTCTAATACCTAAAAATGTGACAAAAGTTTAGTTACATGTAGTAAATTCTAAAATAATATGTATTGAAAATTAGTGCATTTTCGGCTATAAACGCTTTACATGTAATGATATTTTATACTTCTTATCAACTTTATATTTTAAAATGGCCATAAACTGTGTAAAGCAGTTGCAATAAAAATTATAAAAATACTCTTATATATAACTTATATTTTGAATGCTAAATACTTCTACATAGCTCCATAACCAACTTTTAATATAAATGTGTTATTAGCTGTCACATTGCGACAAGACTAATGATCCTCTTTAAATTTCAATAGCTAATTGCGATGATGAAATTGTTACGCCATTAAAGACAATTCTTGAGTAATCGTAAGCAGTATATGGTATTGTTAATTTTTGTAATTGAGTTATTTGTTTCAATCAACGATAGCCATATCACAATTTTATTTTAAAACTCCACAAAAAGCAGAAAATCTAAGAACTGCACAGGTTGAATGTTATAGTATGCTGCCAATGTTGTTGTCAGTCAGATAGTTGGATTATCTTTGATGTTACTAAAAACTTTTTATGATGACGATGGATTATATGTTTTCAACTGGAATAATATTTTGATGGTAAAACTATCACAAATAACATCCGAAGGGAAACTTAAAACCATATCGCAAAATTCGGATTATGAAAATTGGGAAATTCCAAAGAAAAATCAAACTATATTTAAAATTTTTGGTAAAATTATGAAAATAATTTTTTGATAAGGAATAAAAATGCCAACATGTGAAGATATACAAAATCAACTCAAAAGCTTAAATGTAGAGAATGAGCTTTTAAACAGAAAAGAGATAAAGGAGTTGCCAAATATACTATGGGATAATGAGCGACTTCAAAAGATTGTAGTGGGAATATACAACAACAACATGGGAATGTTGGTTGCCACTGACAAACGATTGATATTTATAGATAAAGGTCTGTTTTACGGACTCAGAATAGAAGATTTCGGATATGATAAAATAAGTAGTATTCAATACGAATTAGGTATTCTTACGGGAGATATTACAATATATGTATCAAATAACAAAGCAAAAATAACGCATATAGCAAAACAGCAAGCGAAAGATTTTTGTGTTCATGCACGTAATTATATAAGCGGGCAAAAAAGCGATTTACCGTCATCTGCAATTTCTTCCCAATTGTCAAGTAAAAATGTAATTGACGAAATAGAAAGACTGTTTAAACTCAAGGAAAGCGGCGCGATAACCGATGGTGAGTTTAATGCTTTAAAAAATAAGCTGATGCTTACTTGAATTCATTGAGTATTTTTGACAGCAGGAGTAAAAGAGGCAAAATTTGAGCTCGAGAATATTGAAAATATTTATGCTTATACGGATAAGCTATTGAGCATATCTAAAAGGAATAAAAGATGAAAAGACTATGTATTTTTCTGCTTGTATTACTTAGCTTAATTGCATGCAAAAACGATGATTTTAAAAAAGGAGTTGAAGCATACGAGAAAGAGGATTTTGCAACGGCTAAACTCTTTTATGAAAAATCTTGCGATGACGGATATATAGAAGGGTGTAATAATCTTGGTGAGTTATATTACTATGGAAAAGGCATAGAGCAAAACTATACCAAAGCAGGTAAAATTTTTCAAAAAACATGTGAGAAAAAAAGTGGACATGGCTGTCGCTTTGTCGGCATTTTTTATTATCATGGATACGGCGATATAGAAGAGAGCGATGAAAAAGCGGCGGAATATCGGAAAAAGTCTTGTGATTATAAAGATGCTATAGGTTGTCTTAATACCGGTAATTCATATCGTTTTGGCACAGGGGTACGCAAAGACCTGCAAATAGCGCTGGATTATGTAAAAAAATCTTGCGAAATGAAACTTGAAGTTGCTTGCAATAGTCGTAAAGATATAGAAGAAGAAATATTGGTAGAGAATGCTTTTAAAGACGGTTCGCATTATGCCGTTGTTGATAAAATTAAATCGTATATGAAAGCTCCCGATAGTTATAAACATGTTAAAACATCTTATGATTTTAATAGAATGGGAAACATTATACATCTGGAAACTATATTTAACGGCAAAAATTCATACAATGGATATTCGCAATATACTGTTAAAGCAACTGTTGATCTGGACGGAAACATACTGTGGTTTGATCTTGGCGGCAAAGGCGCACTTTTATTTATGTAGCTCTGTGCGGGTAGCGCAGCGGGCGATTATTGAGAATGTCTAAATGCGATATCTTCGGTAAGCATATTCAAAAATACGCAAAAATTCATCAAGTCTGAAGTAAAAGGATTTGATACAAGTTTTAGCGTTTTTGGCACAACAAATGACTCAATTTTATTGAAACATTTAAAAAGTACCTAATAACCGCATAAAATTGGTAGCTGGGGGGAGATAAGATACTCAAACAGTAGCCATAAAACAACATAAACCACGATAAAAACGCTATTTTGCTATTGATTTAAGGTTTGAGATTATTGGTAAAAGGTACCCTATGGGTACCCAAATCTTTAAAAAAATAGTTTTGACCATCAAGCGATATTAAAAAACCTCTCAAATCATACAATAAAAAACGTTAGGAGATGTTAATTATGAGTATGGGCGAAAAACTGAACGCTTGCGATATTGCTGGCGAAATTAGAGACTTGGTAGCTGTAGTTAGTCTTGGTTTTGTTTGTGATAACAATGAAATAGATAAGCGTGAAAAGGATGGACTTGGTTTACTTTGCTTGATGATTGAGCAAAAAGCAGGTCAAATTATTGAGTTGCTATCCGAAAAATCTGATTAGTTTTCTATTACGGGCTTTTTACACAAACGCGCCATACAATAAAAAGCCCGCAAAAAGCATTTAAGCATACAATGAGCAAAGACAACAAAAACGATTATATCATATCAACAAACAAACTACCATTTTCTCAAATATCCTCTTACAACATTTTCTCAAAAACAGTATGAAATATGCAAATGCACTTCTAAACATTTGTTTAGTTGATTGCTTCACTGTTATCGGTTCTTTAAATAATGCGTCTAATAACTCTTCAACCTCAAAACCCACATCGATAGCTTTTTCGATTTGCTTGTGTATTATGTCTGTATTGACAAGATAACGTTTGCCTTTGAATGCAAACTCCAATCTGTGAATATCTTGTGTTTTCTTATAATGTTTGATATCTAAATACTGATTGGTCTTTTTCTCTTTTGGAGTTTTAAGATAAGATGTTCTGTAATGCTTTTTCTTATAAATGTGTCTCTTGGTGTTTTTGGCTATCTGTTTGATATTAAAACGGTTAGCTTGGTCAAATGCTATGTCTATTCTGTAAAGTGTTATCTTATCCTTGAATAGTTTCATAAAGAGTTTTAAGTCATCTCTTAAAAAGTCTGATGTTTTAGTATATTGATAGAGCCCTATGAACTTGATAGTAGGATATTTAGCACGGCTGTGTTGCACTACTTGATATTTTAATCCTGCCTTGCTTGTGAAAATGGCTAAATAGCTGTAGTATTTGCCGTTATGGAGCTTAAATTCGGGCAATAGTTCATTGTTTAGGATAATACGGTTTTTTACCGTTTCAATTGTCCCGAATTTACTTAATTGTTCAAGCTCAAAGTGCAAGGCAAAGACTAGCTATCAATATGACCTTTTAGCTTTTTTGATGGCATTTAGACCATCTGTTTTATAGTTAAAAAGGTTTACTTGCTTTTTGCCGTATGCTTCTAACAATGCTTTAGCTCTTTTCCTTGCTTTTGGCAATATGAAATGAACTTTAACGCCGTGAGTAGTTATCCACTCACCAATCAATCCCATTGCTTTTAACTTGCAAAAGTATTGATTTGGATTTGACATTATATTGCCTAAATCCAATGATGTTAATTGTTCGCCGTTATAAAGACGGCATAAGATGTATATTAGGTGTGAGGTTGGTTTATTCATTTGCAAGCCTTTTTTAGCTTTTTGTAGCTTATTTTATTTTTCAATAAAGCGGCTACTTTTTTACGTTTATTTGGCAGTAGGTAACGGATTTTAAATTGTGATGTCGCTTGTGTGCGTTCACCGATAAAACCATCTTTCTTTAGCTGATTAAAGTGTTTATTTGGATTTGACATTACATTACCCAAATCTAAACTTATAAGCGTCGCCTCTTTTAACAGTCTTTTCAAAATACACATTTTATGCGTTGTCTTTATTCTCATTGTATGTCCTTTATGTTAAATAGTCTTTTTCGTATTGGATAAAAACTTATCCAGCTCTTTGATGGGATATAAAATCCTGCTATTTTTCTTACCGTTTTTGACATAGTTAATGCCTACGCCTTGTGACCTCATCCTTTTTAGTGTCGGTACTGACAAGCCTAAATATTGAGCCGCCTCTTTTGGCGACAAAGCCGCTTTTTCGATGTTTGTAACATCTTTCATCTTTTCTCCTTTTTTGAATTTTTTAAATTCGAGTGGGATTATGTAACAAAGTCGTGTTTGGTTCAATAGCTTACGTCGCCACTTTATTTTTAGAGATGGCGACGTAAAAGTGTTTTTAATATTGTTTTAAGATTTTAATGATTTTTTAAAAGTATCAGAGTATTAAAAAAGAGCAATAAATTAAAACCGTGATAGATTGTTAAGAATGCTTCTCAATAGTGAATTTATCGTATCTCATCGTATTTTATTCAATAGCTAAAAAGTATCATAATTATTAGTATCATTATCTTTTTATGCTATTGAATGATAATTGTCAAAACATATTTTAAGTTATGAAAAAAATGCTTGATAATTTAAAATTTTGTATGTAAAATGGTAATAATTGAGCTTGCTATTAAGAATTTACGGCAATGGTATGTGAAAAGGCTCTTGTTTTTATGCTATGATTTTATGGTTTTAAAGGTTTTCTAACATTTGAAAAACCTCTTTCTACTTCCGTTTCGTAAAGTGCTTTAACATATCCTTTCCAAAAATCGCTATGTTTTGCTACCTCAACGGTTAAAAATACGTATTCACACTCTGCGCATTTACGTAAGCGATTTATAATTGAGCGATTAGTGGTGTGTGTTACACCTGCTGTGATTGTTTTACCAGCACAACGTGGACAGAACATTTTATTGCCTTTATTTTTTTGTTTTGATAACGTATTATAAGTATTTGTAAGAGCAATAAACTTTAAGCTTGATATGCTGTTTGTTGATTAACTTATTAGGATTTTGCGATTGTCCGTAATATGTCAAAATATGTATGCGTGGCTGTATAGAATAAGCTGTTTTAGTTTGATTGGCTGATGAGATTTAATTCAAACATGAGAGGTTTAAAAGCTATCTTGGATTACCTCATCAAGGCTTTGAGTAGTAAACGATTTAAAAGGCAGTAACTCAAGCTTGGTAATGGTTTTCATAGCTTGAATATTAAATGCTTGATGAGGTGTTTTAGCTTATTCTATACAAAGCTTGATATGCTGTTTGTTGATTAACTTATTAGGATTTTATGTTTAGTTGTAAACAGAGTTGAAGTAGCGTACTTCATCTAATAAAAGCTCTATGGATTTTGTAATATGATAATGGTCGAAACTATAAAATCCTCTATGCTTTTTGCCATTGCAAGCTGGCACTCTTAAATACTCTTTTTTACCAATTAGCTCTTTTGGTATTTGTAGTATTTCTATAAGCTTATTAATATCCCTTAAGTTACGCAAATTATTAAGAGTACTTGCCAATGGCACATATGGTTCTTTTGCTCTTGAGATGTGATTTGCTGGTATTTTTTGTTCTTTAAATTGTTCAAGCCTCATTGCCCATATTATATAATGGGCGTAAGTTGTAAAATGTAAACAAAATGGCTCAATACAATCATTAAAATAAGATAACGCCTCTAAATTATCGTATCCTTCAACGAGTATTGCTGTAGTAATAATCCATATTTTAGCATACTGCGGTTTTTCAAGTGGTGTAATAGCATAAGTTTCTTCGGGATAATTGCCTTTGCGCATATTATTGAGGCTTTTTAAGCACAATTCAAAGGCTTTTTTATGTATTTCATCGGTTGCAGTATTGATAAATTGCTTTGTGATAACTTGACGTGTTATCTCTATAAGATTAGCATTATAAGATTGCATTGCTAAAAAAGGGTTTTTCGCTTTTTGTGCTTTTTTCGGTTGGTTATCTATGTCAAAATTTGAAGGTGGATAATAGCCAATATAATTTATACATTCGGGTAAAGTATTAAGTGTTTTATGTAAAAATTCGGCATATTCTTTGTCTTTCACTATTTTTATTTTCTTCTGAATTAATTCACCATTTTTTTTAACCAATTCGTCTATTTGTTTATTATTATCATCTATTTGTCGTGATAATTCTTCTTTTTCGTTTTCAATATCTACCATAACTCTTTCACCGCCTCTAATCCGTTATCTGGTGCTAATTTTGCATACCTCAACGTATCTTTAATATTCTTGTGGTCTAATAATTTCATAATCGTAAATATTGGCACGCCCTTTATTGCCAAATGGCTGGCAAATGTATGGCGTAATGTATGAATAACTACTCTGTTTTTTCTGTCTTTACTGTCTAAACCTTGATTAAAAAGCTTGTTTAGGCGTGGCTGTAGTTGCTTTTGTATTGTACGGTGTGATGAGGTCAATATTGTGTCGTTTGGAGCGTGTAATGCCTTATATCGTTGCGTGAGTAGCGGCAAAAGCGCACTTGAAATAAAACCCGTGTAGTTATTTTTACTCTTTATGTTGTATAAATTTATCGTACGCCGCTCTAAATTGATGTCTTTTTTCTTGATTGCGGTTATAGTGTTTAAACGTCCGCCCGTGCTTAAACTCAATTCAACAAATAACATAAAATCCTCTTTATGCTTGATAGCTTCTTTAAGGCGGATAATCTCATCGGCTGACAAAAAACGCTCTCTGTTATTATCCACCTTTGGTTTATCTATTTTTCTACACGGATTTGCGCCTTTAAACAACTCTCTATCAATGGCGTAATTAAACAAAGCGTTTATTTGTTGCAAATAGCAGTTAATTGTCTTTGGTGCTTTGCCGTCATCCGCTAAAGTAGCCTTGAGTTTATTTATCTCATCTATTGTAATATCTGATACAAACATATCAGTGAATACGTTTTTGATGGTTTTATAAGATAGGGCTACCTTTGGTGATAATTCTTTGCTTTGAAGGTATTGGTCTATCAAATCATTAAACGTCAAGCCGTTTTTTTGTCTGTGCTTGATGAGCGGAGCAGTATCGCCAAATTTGGCTTTATTGATTATTTCGTTGCGTTGCTGATGACAAAAAGCAATGTTTATTCCTTCGCTTTTCTTACCTACTTTCACCCATTTCTTATTATTATTGCTATCTTTGTACGAAATGTAATAGGTTAAATCATCGTTTGACAGCACTCTATGATAAATGCCTGCGTATTTTGTACTGCTTTTGATACGGTCATTCATAAAATCACCTTGTTTTTCGGTACCCTATGGGTACCCATATTTTAACTTATGTAATCTTACGTTGTCCTTTTTGGCTTTTTATGATATAATCTCAAAGTATGATTTTCTGGGCTTTTTGAGTAGTTTTGAAGTCGTTTAAGTTTATGTGAAAAAGTTATGGTAGCTGGGGGGAGACTTGAACTCCCGACCTCCGGCTTATGAGACCAGCGCTCTAACCAGCTGAGCTACCCAGCCAACAAAAAGGGGATAATTATATAGCGTAGTTACTTATAAATGCCTTTGACACACGAATTTGAAGTTAAAGATAAAATGCGAACAATATTTTTATCACATTGTTAGATACTTATCTATAAGTTAAAATCACGATAATAGCAAATGACGCCAGACGTTTTAAACTATGAAATTATTTATGGTCATTTCAAACTTCGAAAATATACTACATGTAGGAAACGCAAGGCTTTCTATGGCAACATTATCGTTGTACTTACATTTCTTACATGTATAAATTAACTACAAAACATTAATTACATGTAGGCTAAGTTGACAATCGGCATTACTTTATGTGCCCAATTACTCTTTTGTCGCTAAATTTACAAATTTCAAAAAATCTGCACCGTCTACCGTTACTGCATTTTAAAAATTTATTTAAACAATTTATCCAACGCTTTGCCCACAGCTTTATCTATTTTTTCGCTATTTTTCTCAATATACCTATTTGCCTCTTGCACAGCCTTATTTTTTAGATACTGCGAACTATCTACGGTAACTTTAGGTTTGTCGGTAGTGCCCGTGACTTTGCCGCCTAAATCTGTTTTTTCAATGTTAAGCTGAAAAGGAATATTTAGCGTATTGCCTACGATTTTGCCCTCTTTAACAAATATGCTTGATTTCTTACTTTTCATATCGAACAAAAAGTTGATATTGTCGCCATTTATCTTACCTTCGAGCAACATATTTTCATAAAGCTCCGATGTTATGTCAAAATTTGTAAACGTTTTGAGTAAATCGCCAAGCTGTGTCTCCACAAGTCTCCCGCTTGGACTTACAGCCTTGAAAGTTCCATTACTTTTTTTTATGTCATAATCGGCGTCTAATGCGACTTTGGCGTTAAAGATAGCAGGATAGCTTAACATTTTAAGCGTTTCAATGGATGATAAATTTTCACCTTTTAAATGTACCTTCATATCGTTTAATTCAAAATTGACGTTTCCGCCCAAAATATCGCTCTTGCCATTCGCATGTAAATTGCTGTCTTGATAATTTGCCATACCATTAACCGCCAAAGCGCCAATCATCTTTTGATGAGCTATGGTTTCAAACTTTGATAAATCCTTAATCTCAAATTGATAGTTTGACTTTAAAGCGGTTTTATCTATATCGAAATTACCCGTAAATTCATTTAGATTTACAAGGCTTGATAAAAATTTTGCGTCAAAATTTCCAATTCCGCCTTTCATGACTATATTTGTTTTGGCACTAAAATCAGTTTTTGGAATTGTTAGATTAAACTCTTTTTGAAGCGTTTGAGAATTTAATAAACCTTCATTCAAATCAATATCTATCTTACCGTCCTTATTTTTCAAAGAGTCAAAATCGGCTTTTATGTTTAGATTTGCCGAAGCGTAATTTGGCTGAACAAACATCTTTAAAATCTCATTAATCTTCGCGTTTAAAATGCTCGCGGTAAACTTGTCATTATCAAGCTTCATGTCAAGCTTTCCGCCTGCTAAATCATCGCTTTTCGCGTTCATTTGCAATGCATTCGGAGCATATTTCATGTCGCCGTAAAGTGTTAGCGAGTCGCTTAACGGCACTCCCGCTATGCCTTCTAATTTTGCAAGCTCTTTAATGTCAAAAGCATAGTTGGACTTTAGCTCGGTTTTAGCTATATCAAAAGTTCCGTCAAATTTGTTCAAGTTAGCAAGGCTTGATAGAAATTTTGCGTCAAAACTCACCAAATTTTGCCGTATCGTAGCTTTTGATATCATGCTAAATTCGCTATTTGAAGGCAATGTCAAATTAAACTCTTTTTTTACTATATCGCTATTAATCAATCCTTTGGTAAGCTCCACATCTATATTTCCGTTTATGTTTTTTAAAGATGCCAAAGAAGCTTTTACATTGAGGTTCGCGCTTGCGTATTTTGGCTGAGACACGATATATAGCACTTCTTCTACTTTCACGTTTGAGACCAAAACGTCCAATGTATCATTATCAAGTTTCACGTCAAGCTTTCCGCCAGCCAAATCGTCGCTTTTAGCATTCACTTGCAGCGAATTTTGAGTATACCTCATATCGCCATAAAGTTTTACAGCCCCTTTTAACGGTATGCCGACGATAGTCTCCAACTCTTTAAAGCTTGATATGTCCAAAGTATATCCGCTTTTAAACTCTGAGGTATTTAGGTTATATTTTGCGTCTAAAGTTTTCAAGATAGCCAAAGAAGAGAAGAGCTCGGCATTTCCGATTATCTCGTTTGAGTTTTGCACCGAAAAACTTGAAGAGAGATTGTATGTAGGGTTTTTGTCTAAAGTCAAATTAAACTCTTTTTGCAAAACATCCTTGAAAACTATGCCATTAGCGATAGTTGCGACCGCGTCGCCAAACAATTCGTTTTTCTCATTTGGCGTTACATGTATATCGGCGGATATTTCGCCGTCAGTATAAATAGGTTGATTTAAAACGGCTAAAAGTTTAGATATTCTAAGTTCTTTAAGATTTGCGGTTATAGCGGCTATATTAAAATCTTTTAATGTAGCGTTAAAATTTAGAGCGGATTTAAATATATCGCCGGTACCATACGCGTTAAAAAGGTTTAAATCTCCAACAATTTTACCCTCCACTTTCAACGGTTCGTCTATTTTTACGCCTTCTATCTCAGGAAGTTTGTCGGCATTGATATTGTAGTCCAAATCAAATGAACGTCCAAACAGATTTATACTGCCTGCCGCTTTGGCTTTTATATTTTGCATAACGGTAGCTTCAATGTCTATGGAGTTAACTCTTAGCGAAAATTTGTCAAGCTTTATCTCTATACCGCTCGCCTCTTTCGCCTTGCTTTCTATAATAGGTTTTAAGATATTATTTCCCAGCTGCGTAAATAACAAGCAATATAAAAAAACCGCCAGTATCAATATAATTGCGATTAAAATCTTTAAAAATTTTTTCATATCCCAAATCTCCTTATTTTAAGTCACCGCAGACAATCTTTACATGTTAAAGTTATTGCGGTGTATATTATAAAACTTTAGTCAAATACACTAAAGTAATATGATTTTGTTATCATTAGGCATTGACATTTTACACCAAATATTGTAAAATCTCGTCACTCATTTAAGTTGAGTGCTAAAAATTAATTTTGGAGGACGAATAGCATGAATTTTCAGCCACTAGGTCAACGAATTTTAGTTGAAAGAGTTGAAGAACAGACAACTACTGCGTCAGGCATTATTATACCCGATAATGCGAAAGAAAAACCTTTGCACGGAACAGTAAAGGCTATAGGCGACGAAGTAAAAGAAAAGAAATTGGTCGGCGTAGGCGATACTGTCGTATTTGCCAAGTATTCAGGCTCAGAAATTACGCTTGATAAAAAGACATATTTGGTTATGAATGTCGAAGATGTTCTTGGAATTTTAAAATAAGGATTAAACTATGGCAAAAGAGATAAAATTTTCAGACAATGCTAGAAACGAATTGTACGAAGGCGTTAAAAAACTAAATGACGCTGTGAAAGTTACAATGGGACCAAGAGGAAGAAACGTTCTCATCCAAAAAAGTTTTGGCGCTCCATCTATTACAAAAGACGGCGTAAGCGTAGCTAAAGAGGTTGAGCTAAAAGACCCTGTGCAAAATATGGGCGCGGCTTTAGTGCGCGAAGTTGCCAGCAAAACGGCAGATCAAGCGGGTGATGGCACAACAACGGCGACTATTTTGGCTCACGCTATTTTCAAAGAAGGGTTAAGAAACATAACAGCGGGCGCGAATCCTATTGAAGTAAAACGCGGTATGGATAAAGCGGTTGAAGCGATTATAGCCGAACTTAAAGCGATTTCAAAAAAAGTAAAAGACAAAAAAGAGATAGCGCAAGTTGCCAGCATATCGGCAAACTCCGATACAAAAATCGGCGAACTTATCGCTGACGCTATGGACAAAGTCGGCAAAGACGGCGTTATCACGGTAGAAGAAGCGAAAGGTATTCAAGATGAGCTTGACGTAGTTGAAGGAATGCAATTTGACAGAGGTTACCTATCTCCATATTTTATAACAAACGCCGACAAAATGGAAGTAGCTCTTGACAATCCGCTTGTGCTTTTATATGACAAAAAAATAACAAACCTAAAAGATTTACTTCCGGTATTAGAGCAAGTTCAAAAAACGGGCAAACCTTTACTTATCATAGCAGAAGACATTGAAGGCGAGGCTTTAGCTACGCTTGTAGTAAATAAATTGCGCGGCGTATTAAATATAGCTGCCGTAAAAGCTCCGGGATTTGGCGACAGAAGAAAGGCTATGCTTGAAGATATAGCGATCTTAACAGGCGGCGAAGTTATCAGCGAGGAACTTGGACGCACACTTGAAAGCGCGACTTTAAACGACCTTGGTAAAGCAAGCCGTATAGTATCCGACAAAGATAACACTACGATAGTAAACGGCGGCGGCGACAAAAATAAAATTGACGCAAGAATCGCTCAAATCAAAACTCAGGTTTTAGATACGACAAGCGATTATGACAGAGAAAAATTGCAAGAAAGACTTGCAAAACTTAGCGGCGGCGTAGCTGTCATAAAAGTTGGCGCAGCAACAGAAACTGAGATGAAAGAGAAAAAAGATAGAGTCGACGACGCTCTTTCAGCTACAAAAGCGGCTGTTGAAGAAGGCGTGGTTATAGGCGGCGGCGCGGCTTTCATCGTGGCAAAATCAAAAATTAAGTTAGATCTTAAAGGTGATGAAGCGGTTGGCGCTGAGATAGTAACGAGAGCTTTAAAAGCGCCTTTAAGACAAATAGCTGAAAACGCTGGTTTTGACGCCGGTGTTGTGGTAAACAATGTAGAGCTTAACAAAGATAAAAATTTCGGCTTCAACGCTACAAGCGGACAATATGTTGATATGTTCCAAGAAGGCATAATAGATCCGGTTAAAGTAGAGAGAATCGCGCTTCAAAACGCGGTTTCAGTCGCGAGTTTGCTCTTAACGACAGAAGCTACCATCAATGAGATAAAAGAGGAAAACCATCATCACGCGCCTGATATGAGCGGTATGGGTGGCATGGGAGGAATGGGCGGTATGATGTAATCGCCCTGCCCTTTTAAAACCCTTGCATAACTTATATGTAAGGGTTTTAATCTCTAAAACTTCTTTTGTATATAAAAATTTTAAACTTACTAAGCGTAACTTGCTTTATTAACAAAATACTACGACGTTCTTATTAAAATCGCTAAAAATAGGTTTGCAAAAAATATGATATTTAGGAGTTTTATGTTTTTATTTTACGCAAAAACATAAAAACAGGACAACGCTCGGTGATTGCTAAAACGTGGTAATTTGGAAAATAAAATATATCTTTTCAAACACCTCATCGCTCATTTTTTACAAAACAAATATTTTTATACTTAGCTTACATGTAGTGATTTCTTATCATTTGGATTGTTTTTCTATTTTTGCGTAAATATTTTTATATCCAAGAATATTTTTATAATAGTCCTACATGTAAAGAACTTAATTAATGCTACATGTAACAAATTATTTATATCATTGATTTTCAAAAATCTTGATATTAATAAAAACATAGCTAACTTGAACAACTACTACTTTTAAATTACAAAAACAAATTATATTATTCTGCAAACTCTCAAAAACAATGTGATAATTTACTATTAAAAATCTATTGTTTATATAGCAAATTTTTATTTTTTTTTAATTTTACTATAGATATAATAATAATTGTAATCATTTCTTTTAAGGAGTATCTTATGAATAGCTCGCGTCGTTTTTTTACAAAAACAGCTCTTTCCTTGGCAGCTTCGCTTTTTTTATTCGGTTGCGGTTCGACTGAGACTTCGACAACTACCGAATATGATGGATTTATCGTTGAGCACGATACAGACAAGCGTGTAGTTAATTTTATCCACACAAGCGATGAAGATGTAACTGTTATTCTAAAACAAGAGGGTGACGAACGAAGATTCACAACCGCTGATGGAAAAACTATTTTGGTTCTGACATCTACAGGATATGAAATTAAACATACGTCGTATAAATTAAAAGTTGATAAAAATAGCGCGGGCGATACGCTACTTACGTTTTCTTCTCTTTGATGGAGGGTAAATACTATGTTTGAATATGAAGTCATTTATAATTGGGGAATCAATAAGTTAGTATGGTTTCCAGGATTGTGCACAAAATGCGGATCTTGCGCTTCCGTCTGTGATACGGGAGCTTTGGAGTTTACTGGCAATTTAACTATAATTAAATCCCTGTGCGTTGGCTGTTCAAGTTGCGTGGGAATGGGAATATGCTCTCCTGACGCGCTTAGAATTATATATACGGTTTAAGCATTTATGAGCTTAACCTACAAATATAAAATATAAAAAGCGTCCGATATCGGACGCTTTTTATTCATCTCTTAAAATTTTAATTTTCTTTATTTTATTTAAATATTATCGCGATAATTTTCTATATAATATGGTTTTAATAAAAAATCTTGAAATTTTCATATTTAAACTCATAAAAACAACTCTACATGTAAGCATTTTGTTTTAACATTGTATCTTAATTAATACTCACCTTTTATCATTACAAATATAGCGCGCTACTCAGTTATAAAAAACTGCGTTTGCGATAACTCTTGAAATTATCTTCAAATAATTTCGATGTGATTTTATCGTTTTCTAAAAACATATTAATTTCATCTCTTTTTAACTTACTACAGATATAATAATCATAATCATTTTCTTTAAAGGGCATTTATGAATAATTTCGGTCGTTTGTTTATTAAAATAGGTATATTTTTGAGCATTCTGCTCTTTGTATGGGGTTGTAATTCAACTGAAACAAGAAATTCAACAACTACCAATAATAACCAGAATGCGGTGGTGATTGCGCAAGACGGTTTTAGCATTGAGATTAACAAAGACGAAAACAATAAGATAACTATTGTGCATACAAGCGATAACGACGTCAGACTTATTTTGAAAAAAGAGAATAATGTTTATGAATTTACGACTATTGAGGGAACATCTATCTTAACCGCAAATCCAAACAATGGTCAAGATTTAAATTTAAATTATAGAGCGAATAGCGTAAGTTTTGATAAAAATGACAATATAACAGTAATTACACTTTCGTCAAAGGAATAAATATACTACAAATAAAACTAGTGTATTTTGTTATTTTTAAGAGTTATAAATAAACTTAAACTCAGTACATGTGTAAGTTGCTGCGATATGACATTTAAGTATGGAATAGTATTTTTGCACATACTTTTGAGTTTAAATATGTGAAAACTATATCGCGAATACTTTTGTAGTCACATCATAAAATTTATATTACAACTTTTACTAACACAAAGCAAGATTTTAAACGGTTTCAACATAAAACTCCGCGAAACCGTTTAGATTACAACTTTACTTTTAACACATATTGAAATACTTTTAAGCTTTATTATGATATCTTTCCAAATTAAATACTTGATACTGATATTAATTATCTATACTTTAAAAATAAGCAAGGAAAAAGATATGCGGGAGATAATCGTCTGCGAAAATTTATCTTTTAAATACAAAAATACCGAAGTTTTGCATAATGTAAATTTTAGTGTAAAACAAGGCGGTATAGTCGGACTGCTCGGTAAAAACGGCGCAGGCAAAAGCACTATAATAAATATACTTATGGGATTTTTACAGCAAAACATGGGTAAATGTTCCGTTTTGGGATATCAAAGCTTTTTCATACCTCCACATGTAAGGGCTAAAATAGGACTCGTACACGAAGGATTTACGCAATACAATTTTATGTCCATAGACGAGATAGAGCGGTATTACTCAGCTTACTATCCAAAATGGCAAAAAGACATATATTATGACTTGATAGACAGAATGAAAGTGCCGCATTCGCGTAAAATATCAAAACTATCTTGCGGACAAAGGTCGCAAGTAACGCTTGGTCTTGCTTTAGCTCAAAATCCTGAGCTTTTGATTTTGGACGATTTTTCAATGGGACTTGACGTGGGTTACAGAAGGCTATTTCTTGAGTTTTTGAGAGATTTTGTCGATACGTATAAAACCACGGTGTTACTGACCTCTCACATCATATCAGAACTTGATACGTTTTTAGATGAGATCATTATTTTAAAAGACGGCGTTGTTGTAATAGAAGGCAAAAGAGAGGATTTTACGAAAAATTTCCATTCGTATTCGCTGCCGATTTCTTTGTCAAATATTTTAAAAACAGATGAAATTATCGTGAATATAGAGTATGGCAAAAAGGAACTTCAAATCTTCTCTTTTAACGATGAGGAAGTTATAAAAAAACATCTTTCAGACATTGGAGCAGAAAACGTCATAGCTGAAAATCTAACGCGAAAAACTATGAATTTGGAAGACGCCTTCATAGGGCTTACAGGGAGATATTAATGAGTAAAAAAAGTATTTTTAAAGCGATATTATTAAAAGAGCGGATAAAACTGCGAAAGCTTTTTTGGCTTCCTTTTGTGATAGCCATAGCGATATCCGCGGACGTTTATATGAGTTATAAATCCGTCGTATCTTCTCATGGAGCGGCTGAACTTTGGATAGATCTTGTATACAAACAGAGCATCTACTTTGACAAACTCAAATGGGTTTTGATGATAGGCGGAGCGATATTCGCGTATTTGCAATTCGCGCCCGAGTGCAAAAGCGGACGTTTAAGACTAATGTTTCACCTGCCGACACCTTATCGCTTATCCATTTATTCTATCATTTTTGTTGGCGTTATTTTAAATATTCTCTTGTCGATAACCTCCATAGTCTGTTTGTTTTTAGTCTCTTGGATTTTTCATTTTCCATATGAACTTATATTTGATATGTTAATAAGCGTCGTTCCTTGGTCTATCGCTGGAATCGTATCGTATCTTGCCGTATCGTCAATTATAGCCGAATCCTTAGTTATAAGAAAATTGGCTCTCGCGTTTACATGTATAGTTTTTATAAGTCTGCTTACCACAACAAACGGATTTTTTTCCATAAAGTCAGATTTAGGCATTTATATCCTAATCAGTTTCTTTTGGCTATTCGCTTTTGAAGCGGCGGCTTTAAGAGTAAAGGAGAGAGTATCATGAATATCAATATGCCGCGCCTTGCTGTCTTTTTTGTATGCGTTATAGGGCTTTTTTGGTTTATACCAAATTTTTACGCAAAAGCGTTTAAAACCAATAAATTCCAACTTGGCGGCTCTTTCAGCGAGATTTCAAAAGAGTTCGTTACTTGGGAAGTAGGTCCTGATAGATTAATCTACGAAAATGAAAATAATGAAAAACTTGGTAGAGTAACGGCTCAAAAAATGCTGCCGTTTTTGTTTTACAACAGCATTGACAAATGGGGAGCTTTTCCACTCCAAAGCGTTGATGGAGAAAATATTTCTTACGATACGGCAAAATTGGGAGTTCAAATGTTAAGGCTGTCCGTAAGAAATATATTCTCCAACGCTTTGCCTCTACATGTACTATTTGAATCCCAGCCTTTAGGCGTATCTTTGGAAATACCGGACGATATGTTTTTGATAAAACCTGATAGATTTGTTTTTATAAACTGCGTTGATGGCAAAATAGACGAGGAAAAATCCAAAAGTTTTACCGCGGAGGCGAAAAATGCGGGAGTTATTTTTCCTATCTCAAAAGCTTTCGCGAACCCGTCAGATTTAAAACCATTTGACGAAGGGCTATTTTTCGCCGACAACGCTAATAAAATATTTCAATTAAAAATGATAAAGGGCGCGCCGTTTGTAAGAAAAATAAGCGAAACCTTAGACAAAAAGATCTTGTATATAAACGTCGACGAGAGTGAAAAAAGAGTTTTTGACAGCGCTATCGTAACTGAGGATTCTGTCTATATAAATACTTATAAAAACGGCTTGAAAAAATTGTCGATTGAAAATTACAATCCAAAAACTACTCACTTAAGCGCTTATTTTTCGCCGATGTACAAGACTGTCTTGCTTAATAACTTATCTGTCAAAAATTCTCCCATGCGTTATATCGCAATGAAAGATTTTGACATCATACGCGAATACCAAAAAAATATACCGCGAGATATCGTACAAAAAAGAGAATATATCTCTTACGGTTTGTCTTTTTTAACGCCGTTTTATATCGCGCAATTTAACAACTTCTCAAATGAGGTTTTGTTCGAGATAAAATTCGCGCCAAATCTCATTTTCGCGCTTTTAGGGATACTGTTCGCATTGGCTTTATATATTATCATAAATTACAAAAAAAGATTTTATATAGCTGATTTGGTAGTTATTTGCATCACGGGAATTCCGGGACTTATATCGCTACTAATATTTGGCTCTATCGCCAAAAAAGATTAAGTATACATGTAAGGATATTTTTCATAATAATTAATACATAAAAGGACGCAAAATGTATTTTCAAAATAAAACAGCAATTTTTTGGACGCTTAGTCTGTTTCTTTGTTCCGCTACGCTTTTAGCTGACGACGAAACTATTCAGCTTATACAAATAGATGTTAAAGCGCGCGCTGTGGATTTAAACGCAACCGCCAATAAAGGCAAAGGTGGAGAACCTACCGTTATAAGCAATGATTATATCAAAAACACCCCGTCGGCGACAAATACCGTGACGGATCTGCTGCGAGGCAAATCCTACATACAGTATGACCAAACGTCAAGAAGCGGCGCGACAGGCGGGGAGATATCGCCGCCAAAAGTCTCTATAAACGGAGCTAAGCACTATGAAAACAGTTATTTGATCAATGGAGTGAGTAACTCTAACAATATAAATCCAAGCGGTTTGCCTTTGGGTGTATCAACTCAAACAGGTCAACCTACAGGAGAGGCTCAAACGCTCTTTTTGGATACAAGCCTTATAGATACCGTTTCGGTTTATACGGAAAATATAGGAGCCGAATACGGCGGATTTTTAGGCGGCGTGATTGACGCGAAGATAAAAGACGCGAGCACCGATAGATGGCATATATATACAAATTATCGCTATACCAGCGACTCTTGGACAAAGTTTAATTGGACTGAGGCTGAAAAAAACGCTCTGAATACTACAACAACGGCGCAGCTGCAGCCAAGATTTAAAAAACAAGAATACACACTTTCTGCAGACGGTCCCATAACCGACAATCTCGGACTTGTATTAAGCTATGGTAAAAAAGAGACGAAAATCCCGCTTTGGTCGGCATATACGATTAATGGCACACCTGAAAAAAGAGTTCAGTTAAGAGAAATAGAAAATTTTCTTGTCAAATTAAACACTAACGGATTAGATGATTTTAAGGCGAGTTTTACCGGTATTTACGCTCCTTACGAACATACTCTGTTTGTTCCTAATTATAAAAACTCCGATTACAGTATAGACGGCGGCGGATATACGTTAATTTACGATATGGAGAATGATTTTATGTTTGGGAAGTTGAAAAATACTATAAATTACCAAAAAAACGAACTCTCAAGAATTTCCGACAGAGATTTTCTAAATCAATGGGACACAACTTACCCCAGCAACGGCTATTTGAATTGGGGTTCAGGAAACGTAGCATACGAGGGAGCTTTTGGCGATTATACGCAGGATAAAGAGAGTATAGGATATAAAGGAATTTTTGAGTTTGACGAGATACAAAGCGCTGATATTAAACATATCATAAAAACAGGTATTGAAGCGGAATATAACAAGATAAAAGCAGAAAGAGGCAAATATACCGTATTTTACGCTGGAGTTGGCGATCCAACCGTAACTGGAAGTATGGACGATGGTATATTGGAAGGTTCGCAGTACTCCGTAAACACAGTCAGCGGAATGCGTCAAAAAAGAGATATAGATTTTGGCGCGGGCGCGTTGTTTATCGAGGATAATATGACTATAGACAGATTTACGATTCGCCCCGGACTTCGCATATCGACGGATAGCATAACTGACGATATCAATATCGCGTGGAGATTTTTCGCGAACGCGGACGTTTTTAACGACGACATGTTAAATGTCTACGGCGGATATAATAGATATTATGGAACTCAAATCCTCTCTTACGCTGTGCATTTGCCTATAAAGACGTATCAATCTACAAGAGCCAACGCGACGGCTCCTTGGATCGATAGCCCAAGCACAAGCACAAATCCTCGATACAATTTAGGAAATCTTAAAACGCCATACTCGGACGAACTTAATATCGGAGCGTCACTCGATATCTACGATACGCTCTTTGAGCTTAAATTGGTAAACAGAGAATATAAAAATGAGATTAGAAGCGTGCGTCCAAACGGCAGCACTAATACTTACAGAGAATTTACTAACAGCGGAGAGAGCAGTTATTGGGGTCTTACGCTTGAAATCTCAAAAGATTACGATTTGGGTATGGGCGGCAATCATAGCTCGGAATTGTCGGTCACAAAGTCAACAAGCAAATCCGACAGTTTTGACCCTATAGCGGCTTTTGACTATGACGATGTAGCAGGCTCAGTATCTATGACGCATATCACTTACAACGACAATCTAGTGCCTATGGGAGACGTAAGGGGTTCTACTGATTTCAATAGACCATGGGTAGTCGCGTACGAGCATACGGCTCATTTTAACTATTTTGAATTGGGCGGAGTATTAAGATATCAATCCGCCTCAAAAGGTATGCTTCGTCTCTCGACATTCGGGCACAGCGATCCTGACGGCATTCGTACCGTTGCGTTTGAAGATATAAATTACGGCGATACTTTCAACATTGATCTGTTCGCGGCGGCTAATTTGAAAATCAAAGGCAACAAATTCACGATAGGAGTTGACGTATTAAACCTTTTAAATAAGAAAAATGACGCTACGGCATATTATGGCGTTATCTCTTCAAGAGGACATGAAGGACACTCTCTTGGACGTCAATTTTTCGCGAACTTCAGATACGAGTTTTAATTCATAGTCTACATGTAGGTTGCGGCAAAATATATTCTCTTTTGCCGCAACCTACATATGATAAAATATTATTCATTATAGCATATTTTTTATAAGTTAACACATTGATAGAAATAGCGATTTTTGCTAAAATACTTTCATACAAAAATCAAAGCGAATAAAAAAATGGCTGATTTTAAAGAGTTAAGCAATAGCGCGATATTTCAAAAATTAGATAAGTCCGATTTGCAATCGCTTCAAAATATATCAAAAATTAAAAACTTTAACATAAACGAGATAATAAATTATGAGAACGACGAGATAACAAAAGTCTATTTTTTACTCAAAGGCTTTATCAAAATATACAAAATCAACCGATTTGACAATGAAATATTTTTATATACGTTGAAAAACGAAGGATTAATTACCGCGTTTAGTCTATTTGAAGCAAACTGCTGTTTTTCCAACGCCGAATGTATGGAAAACTCAACGCTTTTATGCATCGAGTTTGATAAATTGCGACAATTATTAAAAACGTCTAAGACTCTTTTCTTTTTCTTTCACGAGCAGCTTGAGAGGCTCCATAGTTTGTTAAAATATGTTATAAACCGCGAGATAGTATATGACGGCACAGCCAAAGTGGCTTACATGTTAGCGAACTCTTTGGACGAATTTAACGCGTTAAAAAAGCAAGATATCGCGTACATGTTAAACATACAGCCTGAGACTTTGTCAAGAATTTTAACAAAATTAAAAAGAGAAGATATCATAGAAACTTCCGCGGACGGCGGCGTGATTATAAAAAATTACGGCAAACTTGCCGCGATTTTTACGTAAAGGAACAGCTGATGAAGCAAAGCATTGTGAAACAATTGATAATCGTCGGCATCGGCATTAGCATATGCATAGGCGTACTTTTATCTTGTATGATTTTGATAAATAAAAAAGGAATCGCGGACGGTTACGTTATAAATATAGCCGGAAGAGAAAGAATGCTGTCTCAAAAAATCTCAAAAGATGTTTTTATCTTAAATTCACATGATAAAACGGATTTTGACGAGCTGGACAAAGCACTTAAAGAGTTTGAGCTCGGACTTGACAGCTTAAAATACGGCAGCAGTAAATACAATTCCGTCCCGTCTAAAGATGAAAATATTATAGAACAGCTTGAATTTATAAACGATTTATGGGTAGTTTTCAAGCAAAGCGTATTAACTTTTAGAGCTTCCATGATGACTTTAAATAGCAATAAAGCTTTTTTGGACGAACACAACAAACAGATGCTAACTCTTTCCGACAATATCGTAAAATCTATGGTGAAGCACAATTTCGGCGGACAAGATATAGATGACGCGGGACGTCAAGGAATGTTTACGCAACATATGGCGTATCACTTGATGAGGTATGTGAACAAGTGGGACGCGCAATCATACCAAGACTTTTATGACTCTTACAATCTATATAATGAGACGATTTTGAGATTTTACACAGACGATAAATACAAAAAATATCCGAAACTCTTTAATGAAATAGAAAAAACTTATAAATTTTGGCTTGAGTACTCGCGCCACGCCAACGCTATTTTGGCGAACCAGCAAACGGTTGTGGATTCACTAAATAAAATAATCATACAAAATCAAAAATTGCTCAATGAAATAGAAAAAGTCGTTGACATGTACGAAAAAGACTCCATAGAAACGCGTACGTATCTGCTGAAGTTTCAACTAATAGCAATATTTGTTCTGCTATTTTTAGCAGCCTACTCCGCAAGCGTTCTTAAACATATAAAAGTTGTTTTTAACGAGTTTATCCAAAAAAGCAAAAAACTGGCAAGCGCTCGAAAAAATGGTTTGAATGGAGAAAATATCAGCGAATTAATGATTATGGAAGGCGAAAACGAGCTTAGCGAAATATCCAAAAATATATCTCAATTTGTTAAAAATATGGGCGCACATGACGCGAATAGAGTTATAGAACTTAGCGATAATATAACCGAAGAGATTACAAAAATCACAAACGACGTTATAGAAAGTCTTGAGATGTTAAATATAAGCGACGAGGAGAAACAAAAAATTGTATCAGAAATCAGTCTTTCCGAAGATATAGCCATCCAAACCAGCGAAGAGCTTATAGCGACTTCAAAGCTTTTAAACAGGCTCAAAAAATCACTTGACGTTATAGCTAAATACTACAATATCACTCAACACAGCAAAGATAGCGATAAAAAAACTTGATATTAAACGCTTCGTACGGCTACTTTAAAAAAACGATTATTTGCAGAGCGAAAATTATTAAAATTCCTATCCACATGTAAGGTATATTTTGATTTTTTCGCGACATGTAAGACAACGCCTCGCTTATCTCATCCAATAGTCTCGTGTGCATACTATCAATGTCGTCATTTATCAAACTTCGCAATTCTTGCGAGTATTCTTTGCTCTCTAACGGCTTATTCGCGCTATCCTCAGCCTCTTTTATATATTTTTGGCTATCCGCCGCTAAACTGCTCGCCTCGCCTTTTATAAAGTCAAACTTCTCTTTTAAATGATAAAAATGCTCTTTAAGTCTTTCGTCTACCTCTTTGGTTAGTTCTTCTTCATTCAACATTTAAACTCTCTTATTTATTTTTAATCGCCGCGAAAATTCTGCACCACATCTTTCTTTTTTTAACTCCGTCTTTATCCCAATGTATATCGTCCTCTTTTATAACGTCGTTTTTTATTAGAACCTCTTTTATTCGCTCACATCCGTTATCTTTGGCGGGAAAAGTCTCAAAATTCATATAAAAAGTCCGTAATATACTTCCGTCTTTATCGCCAAACATTATTGAACCGCTCCAAAGTCTATCTCTCGCCTTTGCTATCAAATTTGACATTTTTATAGTTCTTTTGCCAAACAAATACCACTCTTTTGTTAGATAATCGCTGTCAATAGTTAAAACTTTAAAAAATAAAATATCAATTATATTTATTAACGATATCAATATCAAAGCCATACCAAACAAAATAATCACAACTTCGTTGACAAACATAAAGAAAGTCCCCGACAAACAAACAAGCAAAAAACAGCCTATGGAAAACAAGCGTTTTACATAGCCATATTTAACGACACAAACATTATTATCGTTTTTCAACAAATATTCCCCTTCTATATCGCTTTCTAACTTCACATACTCGCGGTAGAAACATTATCGCTTTCATTTTTGACGCTATTTTGACTTGCGTCGTGCGTATTTTTACTAGCTTCTGACAATTCCGCTTTGCTTTCTAGCTTATCTTTATCTGTAATTTCACGTCCAATCACTTTACCGGCTAACTCCTCAATCGATTGATTGGAACTGCTTTTGACATCTTTTTCAAGCTTATCTTTCACTTCGTCGAATTTATCGGATACCGCTTTTTTTGCTTCTCGCATATCTGTTCTTATCTCTTTAACCGTATCGGAAATCTTTGTCTCCGCTTTATCAAACTCTTTTTGAATCTCAGTTGCAGCTTCTTTTAGCGTGTCAGTTAATTTTTGACCAAACTCTTTAACATCACTTTTTAATGTCTCAAATTTTTCACTCACAGCTTTTTTGGTCTCTTGCATATCTTTTTTTATCTCTTTAGTTATGTCGGAAATCTTTGTCTCCGCTTTATCAAACTCTTTTTCAATTGCGGCTTTAGTCTCGATTAACGTATTGGTTACGCTTTTGCCAAATTCTTTGACTTCACTTCTCGCCGTCTCAATCTTATCTGATACCGCTTTTTTGATATTTTGCGCTTCATTTTTCAAATCGTTGGCATTGCTAAGAACTTTTGTCTCCATCTCGCCAATTTTCTCCCTTGCGAAATCCGCGGTCTCATTCGCGGCATCGATAACTTTTTGATTGGTATTTGTGAGCACGTTGTTTATTGATTCGGCTATGCCAACTATCGCGTTTCCCACGCTTTTCGCGCCTGCTACTATCGCGTCGGCACCTTTTACTATTCCCACCTTAACGTCCTCAGCCTTATTTTTGACCCAATCAAAAGCGTCGTTCGCGGCGTTAGCGACTTTTTGACCTATCTCCTTAGCTCCGCTTTTTACCGCTTCCATCGCGTCAACCGCCATGTCTTTTACCGCTGTTCCGACTGTTTTTGCGATACCCTTCGCTACATCGCCGATTGCAATCTCTTTTGCCGGCGGTTCAGTCGTTGTCGGAGCGGCGGGCTTAGCGTTAATGCTCTGTTGCTCCGACGTTTTGACATTTTCCTTATTTGGAATAATCAACTTCTCATTAGGATGTATCAGCGCGAATTTTTGGTCTTGCGAAAACCTGTCCTCAACCCACGGATTTGCCTTTCTTAACTCGTCTAACGTTATATTATTTTCTTTGGCGATTTTATATAAACTATCACCTTTAATTATATTATATATTTTGCCACCCATATCGAGCTTATCTATTCCTTGAACATTCGAGGCGACGTCATTGCACATTTGTGCCATTTTATCCGGATCGTTTGAACAAATTTGAGCCGTTTTGTTTTGGCATGACACGGATATCACATTGGAAGGAATATTTTGAGCGGTTATCGGGGTACCTTTGCCATTTGCCACAGCTTCTTGATACTTCTTTGCTCCTTCAAAAGAACCAATATCGTCAATATGGATAATAACGGCTCTATCCCTATCGTTACCACTTTGAAAGTAATTATTGATGATGATATTGCCTTGTTGCATCTGACCGTTATTTGTAGTAACATTTTGACTTTGCTTACCAAATGTATCCTCAATAGCTTTACCCGCAACGTTCGACTTATCTTTTGAATCACTAAATTTATCCTTAACCCACTCTATCGCGCTATTCCCCACGTCGGTTAAAAGTTTGGTAGCGACCGCTGTCGCCGCTTTTTGCAAAACTTCTTTTCCTATAGCCGCTATCACTGCTGGTATTGCCATCATTCGCTCCTTAAAAAATTTTATTACATCTCGCCGGCTGTTTTAAGCTCGACAATCTTTTGAAGCAAAAATACTATTTCGGCATTTTGCAAAGCTTTTCTCTTTTCGCCCTCTATTATCTTTTCTATAACTTTATTTTGCTCTTTAATATCTTTTGTGTTCTTTTTGATTTCATCTATTAATTTTCCAACGGCGTCTTTTTGGTTGTTGATATACTCTTCCACTTTATTATTAATGCCATCATATGCCTGTTGCAATTGAAATTCGCAAAAACAAAACGCATACAAACATTCAAAACAAAGCACAAAACATACAAATACTCTCTTCATTCCACGCTCCAAGCGTCTATTAAAAGTCCGTCTAACTCTCGTTTTAACTCCGTTTCGTGCAGTTGATTGCTTAATGTCATATCGTCTTCTTTGCTTAATGTGCGGATATTTGTCAGAATTCTCTTTTTGCTTTTAAAATTTTCCAATATATTTCTGGCTTGATTAACATTTATGCGCGACCATATGCTATTTAAATTGCTACTTTGAGTTGCTAGATTGGAGTTAATTGATGCTATAGCCATCGGATATTGGTCTATAGCCACTATGGAATAACATTCTGCGCACAACAACCAATTTGTCGCCGCTACTAATATAAATAAACTCTTTTTCACTTGTAAGCCTCCTCTTTCAAAGCTTTAAACTCCTGCTTTAAGGCGTCGAGTCTATTTTTAGCAACTTCCGCGTCTGAGCTGGAAGTTATAGCGTCTACGATAAGATTTTGCAATTCGTCAATAACAGCTTGGTTGTGAAGTATATTTTGCGCTAAGACATAATATAACTTATCTAACTCCCTTGTGTTTTCAAGGATAGTCTTTGAATCGTCTTCAAGTTCGTTATGACTCTCGTTTATCTTACCGGCGACTTGTTTTATGATCTGTGCCGTACTTTCGTCAAGACCTTCAAAACTCGCTTCCGTAGATTCTTTTTGCATAGTAATCAGAATAGCATCCACACAACTAGCCATTGCCGCTATATTCGCCAACAGCGCGATAATTATGCCATTTATAATATTTCTCATCTTAATAACTCTTTTTGATGCGTCATTGTCTCTCTTTCTCCTTCTGCTTGCATAGTCAAAAACAACAACTCGCTCTCTTTATAAAGTTCAAAAATATTATTAGTCTGACTTAAAAGCGTCGTCTTCAAAATAATTACAATGTTATTAAACTCTCTTAGGTGCGCTTCGTGTATATCGTTTGCATTTTTATGTTTTCCTTTTAAATCGTCAACAGCGTCTGCTGAGGGACTACCGTGAGCTAACATACCAACGCCGATTAATGCCATAAAAACAAATCTTCTCAACTTAAGCTCTTTTTCTTATAATGTGAAGAAGTTTTGACAATTTTTTATAAAAAAACGGCTCGTAGTGAAAACCGTCTCTTGTCATTGAAAATACATATTTATATATTAGCGTTAGTCCGAAGATGTAAATACTCGCCGACTTTTCCAAACTCATATTCATAAAAACTATAACTACTAAAAAACATAAAGCCCACCCGGACGCCAGCAAATATGTAAATCCTAATTTTAGTCTGAATTGTTCTTTATATAAAGTATTGTATATATCCATAAGCTTATCCTATATTTAATATATATTCTTATGATTTTATCATAACATTCGTATTATAAGTATAAATTATCTTTAATAATGCCTCATTTTTTAAATAAAACTCAAAAAAAATTACGATAAATAATATTTTTAGAGAAAACGACTTAAAGTTCACCCATAAATATGTTCGCTAAATTAATATTTAACTAATACTTTAATTTATAATCCATATCTATCTCTTTAGTCGTTTTAGGTACTTCAAACTCATACCTTTTGCCTTTGTATTCGTACTCAAGCGTATATTCGCCCGTAAATTCAAGCTTATTGTTCGCGACTTTTGTATGATGTTCGCTATTTTCCGGATTGAAAGCAAAATAAAATCCCGTAAGTTCTTTGTTTGGCTTGACCACGAGTTTTCCGTCGGGATATTCCTCGCTCTTTCGCCATTCATGTGAATACTTCACTCCGTTTACTATAGAAGTATGTCCAAGAATATATATGTCGTCGCCTGTTTTATTTAACACACTGCTTGTCAACGCTCCGTCCAAATAATATCCCAAAACGCCTACCAAAAGATGTTCGTTTTCGTAAATCAGCGGCTTATTGAGTCTGTAAACGTCCGCAACTTTAGCGAAATGTCCGCTATCCATTGCTCCTATAGAACTTAGATAATTAGCGACATTAGCGCAAACTTGACTTACTTTAATAGCCTCAATGGCGGTGGCGGAAAAAAGACTTACTCCGTCATTGTTCGTTTGATTGATATCACCGCCTTTGGCTACAAACTCTTTCGTTCCTCTTATATTGCACCAATCAACCGCGTTTTTCCACAACTCTTTATCCAATGCCTCATCAGCGTAAACTGTGTTTGCCGCCATCAAAATAACCGCCAAAACAGATATTGTCTTTTTTATATTTTTCATTTTTTATCCTTTAGGCTTTATCTTGGTAGTTGAAAATAAGAGTTCTTATATGTAAAAGAGCTACGATGGCTTTTACATGCAAAGGAATACTATAAGCGTTAAAAACTCTTACATATAAGAAAGAAATGAAACTATCAAAAGTTCTTACATGTAAAGGAATATTATAATTAATACCTCTTACATGTAAGCAGTTAAAATACTTCGTTTCGCTCATTAACGCCACAACTTTGTCTTACAACGAAAAAGGGTCGAAAACATAGTTTTGATACTTAACGTCAATATCCTCTTTCATCTTTGGAGATTTCAACTCATAAATATCACCGTCAAGACTATACTTAATTGTCACTTGTCTTGTGTAAGAGACCTTGTTGTTGACTATTTTAGGGCGTTTGTTGGTATCAGTAGGATTAAAATATAAATGAAATTTTTTCGCGCTATTGGGTGATATGGAAAATCTACTTTTATCAGAACTCAAATCATCCAAAAATTTCACCCCATCTACATCAACTGTTATAGATAATATATATACATCGCCGTCTTTGTTTTCAAGCGTAACGTCACTTGAATACCCCCCCAACCCAACATCATTAATCGTTACTTTCAGCCTTCGTTTATCCTCAAACATTCTATTGCTTGGGTAATAATCAACAGCGGAAGATTCATAACCTATGTATCTTGCCGCTCCCACATCCACAGCCCCTATTGAGCTAAGATAATGAGCGCTATCGCCGCAACTTTTACTTTTAGCGGCGTAAGCGTAAAGACTTTGGTCTTTTTTTAACATCACGTTTTTGTTAGCGCCTTTGGCTATCAACTCTTTTACTTTTGCGAGATTGCAAACGTTATCTATAAGTTCATCGTCCAAAGCCTTATCGGCAAAAACTACAGTCGATGTCATTAGAACAATCGCTAAAACTGATATTATCTTTTTCATCTTTTATCCTTTACATTCTAAAGCCAGCTCTGTCCATTCTCTGAGACAAAGCTTCGCTTATCATATCATTCTGAGCGCCATCGACGCCAACTAATTTCATCGCCCAAGCAGGACCTGTTAAGATTAACTTCCACATAACGTATGCTGCTCCAAGAGAACCAAATATCTGAAGAAACGATGAAAGCAAGGCAAGAACAGCTTCTCCAAATTCTGAACCTTTTGACAGTACTCTCAATACATTAAATTGATTCAAAGAATAATTTAAAAATATATCTTGTACCAATGAATGAATAAACAAAGAGAAAAAGATGAATATGACTAAAAGCAGAGGTTTAAAGAATATCGTTAGTCCCGTTACTAAAAAGTCAACTATCTTGTGAGTTTTCTTTGTGGTTAATGCAAATACTACAACAAACGGTGAAATGTAAAAGTATTTAGCAAGCTCAATCACATAGCCGATAAATGCTATGATACCCGCTATTACTGAAACGATAATTGGTATTTTCGTTATAGCCCACTCGTATATGATGCTGGTGGCTTGAACGTAGGTTTTATTACTTACTCTTACATGTAAAGAAGCGATGAAACTATCTAAATCTCTTACATGTAAGAGATTATTGTAATGATTAACAGTCCCTACATGTAAGCCCTCAAGATATTTTACTTCGCCCATTAACGCCACAATTTTACCCTAAAAGAGAAAAGTCTCTGGAGTATAATTTTTATACTTAACGTCTATCTCCTCTTTCATCTTAGGAGACTTTAGTTCGTAAATATCCCCGTCAAGACTATACTTGATAGTTACTTGTCTTGTATAAGAGACTTTATTATTGACAACTTTAGGGAAATTTTTAATATCTTCAGAACCGAAATATAGTATTAGTTTCCTCACCCGATTGGGTGATATAGCGCTTTTACTTGTATCCGAACTAAAATCCGCTACATATTTCACGCCGTTTATGTCAACCGTTGTGGATAGTATATATATATATGCATCGCTGTCTTTGTTCTCAAATGTGACATCGTTTGAATACCCGCCTAATCCAGCATCATTAATCGTTACTTTCAACCTTCGTTTATCCTCAAAGGTTTTATTGTTGGGGTAATAAATAATAGCAGAGGATTCATATTTTAAATATTTCGCCGTTCCCACATCAATAGCTCCTATAGAGCTGAGATAATGCGCGCTCTCGCCGCAGTTTTGACTTTTAGCGGCGTAAGCGTAAAGGCTTTGGTCTTTTTTTAACATCACATTCTTATTAGCTCCTTTAGCGATTAACTCTTTTACTTTAGCGAGATTGCAAACATTATCTATCAACTCATCGTCCAAAGCTTCATCAGCAAATGATAGAGTTGATAAAACCATAGTTAAAATTAATATTATCTTTCTCATCTTTTTTCCTTTACATGTATTACATTCTAAACCCGGCTCTGTCCATTCTCTGAGACAAAGCTTCGCTTATCATATCATTCTGAGCGCCATCGACGCCAACTAACTTCATAGCCCAAGAAGGTCCCGTTAAGATTAATTTCCACATAACGTACGCCGCCCCCAATGAACCGAATATCTGAAGGAATGCCGATAATAACGCAAGAACAGCTTCTGTTAATTCAGAACCTTCCGCCATATGTTTTAACACACTAAACTGGTTCAAAGAGTAATTCAAAAATATATCTTGAACTAACGAGTGTATAAATAGAGAGAAAAAGATAAATATGACTAATAGCAGAGGTTTGAAAAATATAGTTAGTCCCGTAACTAAAAAGTCAACTATCTTGTGAGTTTTCTTTGTAGTTAACGCGAACACTACAACAAACGGTGAAATATAGAAATACTTAGCTAACTCAATCACATAACCGATAAAAGCTATGATACCGGCTACTACTGAAACGATAATAGGAATTTTAGTGATAGACCATTCGTATATGATACTGGTAGCTTGAATGTAGGTTTTGTTATTAGTTCTTACATGTAAGAAAGAAATGAAACTATCTAAATCTCTTACATGTAAGAGATTATTGTAAATATTACAAGTCCTTACATGTAAGTCGTTAAGATACTTCGTTTCGCTCAATAACGTCACAACTTTATCCTAAAGAGAAAAAGGGTCAAAAGCATAGTTTCCATACTTAACATCTATCTCCTCTTTCATCTTAGGGGATTTTAATTCGTAAGTCTTACCGTTGTAACTATACTTTACGGTTGCTTGCCTTGTGAAAGAGACTTTATTATTGACTATTTTAGGATATTTGTTGATATTTAGGGGGAAAAAAGCTAAACGATGATTTACTTCTTTATATGGCGATATTCTAAATATCTCTTCTTTGCCTTCTCTCTTTTCTATATATTCCACGCCATCTACGTTAACCGTTATGGCTACTATATATATATAGTCATCTTCATCAATGTTTTCAAACATAACACCCGTTGAAATTCCATTCAACCAAACATTATTAATTGTTACTTTAAGCCGCTTATCCGCAAACGTTATATTTCTAGGATAATAACTAACAACAGAGGGTGCGTAAGCTAAATATTTCGCAGCTCCCAAGTCTGTAGCCCCTATAGAGCTAAGATAATGCGCGCTCTCGCCGCAATTTAAACTCATAATAGCAACGGTGTAGAGACTTTGGTCTTTTTTTACCATAACATTCTTATTAGCCCCTTTGGCTATCAACTCTTTTACTTTAGTTGTGTCACAAACGTTGGCTATCAACTCATTATCTAAAGCTTCATCGGCAAATGATAAGCTTGCCAAGAGTACGGCTATTATTAATATTAGCTTTTTCATATTATCTCCTTTACATTCTAAAGCCAGCTCTGTCCATTCTTTGAGACAGTGCTTCGCTTATCATATCATTCTGAGCGCCATCAACGCCAACTAACTTCATAGCCCAAGAAGGACCCGTTAAGATTAACTTCCACATAACGTAAGCCGCTCCTAATGAACCGAATATTTGGAGAAATGATGAAAGCAAAGCAAGAACAGCTTCTCCAAGTTCAGAACCTTTTGACATTTCTCTTAATATACTGAATTGATTCAAAGAGTAATTTAAAAATATATCTTGAACCAATGAGTGAATAAACAAAGAGAAAAAGATAAATATCACCAGCAGTAATGGTTTAAAGAATATCGTCAAACCTGTAACTAAAAAGTCTATTATCTTATGGGTCTTTTTGGTTGTAAGAGCGAATACCACTACAAACGGTGAAATATAGAAATACTTAGCCAATTCTATGACATAACCTATGAAAGCTATAATACCAGCTATCACAGAAACGATAATAGGAATTTTCGTGATAGCCCACTCATATATTATACTTGTGGCTTGAATGTAGGTTTTGTTAGCCATTTTATCAGTTACATCTTGAGGGCTAATAGTCCTATCACGTCTTCCCATACCCTCTCTTAACTTATTGGCTATAATAAGAGCTTCTTCTTTATTATCTTTCAAACTCTCATATACGCTTCTTGAACCCGGAAGTGTAAGATAGGCAATTTTACCTATGAGTTCTCCCATATCGTAAGTTTTTTGAGTACCAGTAGCTTGTCCCAAACCTCCTAATATTTCCGACCGCATAACTCCGGTTATAGCCCCTTCCACATCAAGAGTAGAGTTTGAAAGCATTGAAGCGTTCTGAATAAGAGGAAGTGATTCTATCAGTATAGAGGCTGAAGGTATGATGATAGCGTTGGGCCATCCTAACTGGTCTTGCTGTTTTTGGAACATAGAGTTAACTCTTGTGAGTAAGTTTCTCAACTCGTTATTTCCCGAAGCGTATGTCTTTTCTATGCTTTCGATATATTTCGCATTTGTTGTATTTACTTCTCTTTGAGTCATCATTCTGTATTCAATTTGTCTGCAAGCGGCAAATGTTACTTCTTGTTTGTTGCTGTCTTTGGTTACATTGTTGAAGTCTATTCTTTCGTGTTGTTGAACGATATTTTGGTCAACTCCCAAAAAGCTTGTGGCGCCTGAGAATCTTTCCTTACATACTCCGTTTATGGCATTTCTGTATATAGGCACTTGAGCTTCGGCACTCTTTTTAGCCGTTCTTATAGCCATCTCTCCTTGTACGCTTGTTGCTCCGACAGATGCGTAAAGTTTTTGTAAGTACGTATTGACTCCTATAGCGGAAGCTTTATCTGCTATGACGTTTGCTTCCAATGTCATAAATCTTATCATTTTTTGAACGATAGTTGCGTTCATACCGGCGTCTTCCGGTATGGGAGCGAAGAAGAAACCAACCGCTATCACGGGAATGTAAAATTTACCAAGCCACTGTGTTTCTCCGCCGCTCTCTTTGGACTTGTCCAAAGCTCTTAATCCTTTGTCAAATCCAACTCTTCCAACAAAAAACAGACCGATAAATACAAATAGAAGGTTTTGTACATAACCGTATATCTCGCTCATATTGCTAAAAAGATTGCTGTAATAAGCAAGGTTGGCTTTATTAAATTTATCCGCTACGGAGTTTCTGGCAAGCATATCGTTTGTGATGTTTTGAGAGAAGTTGCTGTCTGCTCTTAGATCTATAGCTTGAAGAGATATTGAGCTTTTAAACTCTATCAGTCCTTCGTCTCTTGTCTTATCAAAGTCTATTATCTCAGGATCCAATGTCATCATGGAAGCTATAAATTTACTTAGAGTTAGATAGTCTCTTGTTTGAGGTATGTACTGCACTTTGATATTGTTATCTCTGCTTCTGGTTTCAGAGTTATACGAGACGGTATCTGTATCTTTTACCTCCTGATTTGTCTTAGCGTACAAAGCTTCGTTATACGTGCTTGCCGAAAAACCTGTTTTAACGCCGTTTTGGTAGTTGACTATCTCGCAAGTTGTTATGCCCGTTTTGGCGTTAAAGTCGGTAACGATGGTGCGATAGCCAAGTTCAAGGGCTTCGTTTGAGAGTGTTTGACATACTGGTTTTAAAGACGACGCTTCGTTTATAGTCTTTAACCGCTCAATGCCAGCGAATTTTTGAAACAACAACTCCCTATAACTTTGGTCCGGCTGTACTTGCCCAAAAAGCGCCGCCATCGCCGCCATCACAATGAGAACAATCTTTTTCATAAAATCCCCCTATTTTATTTTATATACTAGGAATACTGCCGCTGCCGCCCGAACCGCCGCCATCTACAAGTTTGTCTATGTTCGCTTTGGCTTCTGCTGCGTTAAATTTTCTGCTTATGATAGCGGCTTTCTTTCCGCCTATATCCAGAAGCCGTTTTCTCGCTTCATCTATCTGTTTTATCTCGCTTCTGATAAGAGCTTCTCGTTTTTGCTGCTGTTTTATCTTAGCTATGGATTCGGCTTTCTTATCTTTTCTTAAAACGTTTATCATCTCTTGAGTGGGCACGGCGAAATCATCATCCCTCGCCAACGCGTCGATATACAAAGCGGTTCTTACGTCTGTGCCTCTGTCTATATGCGAAGAAGCTTTTTTGGCGAGTTCCGCGGCTTTTTTAGTAGCTTCCGCGGCATCTTCTATACTGGAAACTTCAGATCTTATCTGAGACGAGATAGAAGTAGGCGAATACTCGATATAGTCGGTCATACTCTCATCTGTCAATACGCTTACCTCTTTTAGATAGGTAGCATAATCCGCGGGAGCGGATAAATCTTTAAGTTCTATATCGGCGACACTGCTGCTATTGCCTTTTTGAGCTCTTAGATAAACCTCTCGTATAATCTTTTGGTTATTGGCGTATAAAGCTCCATATACCACAGAATCTTCTTTTTTTAACATATCGTAAGCGTTTCTCGTGGCGTTTGGACTTGACTGGTTGTTAGCGGATCCGGCGTTTTTGATATAGATATCTATATCGCTGATAGCGCTTGTCAAAGATCTCTCTCTGTCCTCGCAAAAATCCGTCAAAGCGCCGTTTGTGGAAAGAGAGTATTTTTTCTTTTCAAATAACTGTTCGTCCGGATTTGGCACAAATGCGCATATGTTAAGATCGTTGATCTCTCGCTCGGCGATTCTAACATAATCGCACAATCCAAGTTTGGAAGGAGTCTTGTCCGTCGTTTTGGGAGTAAAGCATATGTCTGTCGGAAGGTCAAGCGCCGCGCTCATTCCTACAAGTTCTCCTATGCTTTTGCCAAGAAGATCGTTCGCCACACCTTGAGCGGCACCACTAGCGGCGCCTTGAGCCGCTTTTCCCAAATTTTCGAACTGCCCGAATAGTTGGGCGGATGTCATAAATAAAACGATCGCAAATATCTTTTTTATATTTTCCATAGTTTATTTGACCTCTTGTTTTATGCTTGTACTATCTATGGATAAACCGACAATCTCTTTGTCTTGCATACGCAAAAATAGTATTTGTTTTTCTAAAAGAGCGTTTCTCTCTTTTAGAATTTGGACTTTCTCAAGAAGCTTATTTTGTTCGTCAATAGCTTTTTGATAATCGTCATAAGCCGGAATCAAATCATTATTAAGCTTACTAGAAAGCTGTTCGTAAACTTTTTTTATCGTCTGCTCTACTTTGTTTTTTCCTTGCTGTACTTGCATTGTACATTCTCCTCTACTACAAGAAGCACCAAAAACATTAGCGACAAACAAGCAGGATAAAAACAAAGTAAAAGCAAATTTTTTCATATTAGCCTGCCAACAACCCGCTCCAGAATGACCTTAACACTCCCAATCCTTCAGCCGAACTTCCAAGTAAAGCCGCACCGATAAGAGCGATAAGCAACAAACCTACCATTGAACCCGCGATGCCTCCGATAGCTGCCGAAACATAGATTTTTGTGCTGTCTTGATCTTGGTCGGCTTGTCTTTTAGCGTATTTGATACCGCCAAATATACCCACAACAAACAAGATCAGAGGAAGCAATCCTATAAGCCATCTTACGCCCATTCCAAGTATGCCTTTGCCGGCTGAATCAGCGCTGCTTATAACGCCCTCAATCTCGCCGAAATCTCCGCCACTTTGAGCGCAAACAGCCGTTAAGGCACCTAAAACTAAAAGAATTAATAAATTCTTCATCTTCTTCTCCTTATAAAAATATAATGAACAATACCATAAAACAAATAAATAAAAAATAATATAAAACGCATTTATCAGCCGTTACATCAATAATTGCGTCCATGTGCTACCTATATAACCCAATAACCCGTTGTAATCGTACGGAAGAAACAGTCCTTGCGTAGCTATCATCGCCCACGCCATATATAAAAACATAGCCGCCGTCATAGAAATACCCGAATACACTATAACGGTAAGGTTATCTTGTCTGTAAGTATCTTTTGTGGATAATGATATACCGTACGCCATAGCTCCGGCTATGACTATTACGGGAATGCAAATAAAAAATAAGTCTACAACGGTTTTTACCGTATACAACGTTGTCCAAGCGCCTAACGCCTCGTTTGAGCTACTCTCCGTTATGCCCGCCGCCGCGAAAGCGCTGGTTTTGTCGGTTTTCCAAAATATGCCAAGAACTGTTTCGCTGAAAAATCTCTCTCTATTCATTTTGCCGAAAACGTCCAAAACAAGTATAGTCGCCATAAAAGCTACGGTACTTACTACATGTACGATAAAAGCCAAAAGCACCACGCCTAAAAAATTTCCGCCGCCTGTGGATTTGTCGCGAGCTTTCATAATTCCGCGCACGATGACAAGCACAAAAGGCACTGTTGTAAAAACGACCGCCGCCCCGCCGAACATCATAGCCGCCGATAATAATTTAATACCCGATAAAGATTCCATTATTTACTCCGCCTTTTGTTCGCTTTTGTCTTCTTTGACAACGTTTGGATTTGTGTTAAATACCTCAAACTCTTCTTGTTCTATCACAAATTTAAGATTGAAAACTCCGCTTGAGTACCATATACAAAGTTCGTATTTTTCAGTATTATTTAACGCTTCAATGACTTTTTTCGGCGGATGAAGATATTTTTCAACCTCCCCTACGACTTCCACTTTCTTATCGGGTCTTAATAAAAATATTCTTGTGTCTATATTTTTCAATATACCTTCGGGTATATGCTCGGCGTTTTGCGCAATAAAGCATAAGTGAACGTTGTATTTTCTAGCTTCCAAAGCCAATTTTTCAAGCATAATCTCAAAATATGGAATCCTGAAAAAGTTTTTTGACTCTTCTATGGGGTAGTAAAGTTTAGGCGCTTTTTTCTGCATTCTTTTACAATGAAGCGCGTATTCTCTGTCTCTTAAGTATGTTTTTTGGAAAATAGACAAAAATATCGGCGTAAACAAACTTGATTCTTTGAAGTTATTTAAATCCATAGACAAAAAGTCAGCGTCGGCTACATCGACGTTGTCAAATCTTGAAAATATCTCCAGCTTCTCAATATCGCTGCATTTTTGAGCTAAAGAGGCGTAAGTGTGTCTTTCGTCCTCTTTTAACTGTTGATTTGAGCTTTGAATTCTGGCGTATTTTGTGATATCTCCAAGCAAAGGAGTTTTCAAAAAATAAAACTTTTCCTCTTTTATGTCTGATAGAAAAGTATTTTTCTCATATCCCAAACTCAAAAGCTCTTCCGCTATACTTGTATGCGTCTCTTCTATGTGGCGAACTCTATATTTTTGAAAACTTTGGTTGCTGTAAATCTTCTCAACGCTCTCTCTAAAAAGCGCGGATTCGGATATATTTAACGGTTTTGAGTTTTGAGACTCCAATATAACGGACATCAAATCAGTCGCGAACTGCAAGTCCGCCTTTATCTCGTCTATACCGGCATTCATATTTATATTAATTATATTGTAGCTGAAACTTCCGAATGTGCTCGCTATGTGAGCTATCTTGTTTTTCACGTTTGTTTTTATGAAGTTGACAAATATCTCGTCGCTGAAACCTATGTCGTAACTTCTGATTTTTACGCCGTGATTTCCAAGATTTCTGGCTTCTGCCGTGACAAAATCCAAATCAATCATTTGAGCCATAATCTTTTGCTTTGAAAAACTTTTTCCCGAACCTGATTTTGCTATTATCACTGAGTGAGGGTTGTCGTTTTCTTCGCTAAAAGAGTAATTAACAAAAGCTTTATTTTTATCCAATCCGTAAACATCGGGATTTTTAGCGTTCTTTTTATGAACTGTGGTTATAAAGTTTTTGAGATAGTTTTTGCTTACCATATAATCAAACTCCGTATCTCTGTACTTTAACGGCGTTTTTTGTATGGTTTTTCTCCTAAAAAGCTCTTTTTGTATAAAAGCGGCTTTTGTGTAATTACCTATGGAACTTACTATCTCCTCGTCATACTTTTTGAACATCGCTACGGAGTTTACCAAAAGCAAATCTTCCTCGCCTGTCGAATAAACTTGTTTTAAATCCGTGAAATATTTTTTTGTGCCGGTCCACTTAGAAATAGTTATAAGTTTTGATATATAGTTTTCGACTCTTTTTTGAGACAAATCCATATATATCCACAAAACTCCGTCAAAATTACTTTTAAAAAGAGATTGGATATCGCTGGCTTGAACGCCTTCCAACACTTTGTACGATTGGAAAAGGTCTACGTCTTTTAATTCGTTATAAACGCTTTGTCTCGCGAGCTTTTTGAAAGCCATATAGCTCGGCTCGCTGCTATCGTTCGCGAAATTAACGCTTATGCGCTGTTTCATCGCCTTATTTTCAATATAAAAACTATTTTGCAAATACAGATTTAAAAGAGCGTTCGTTATCTCCTCGCCTTTCATTAGCTGTAAGTTAAAATACGAGGCTATCGTTTTCAAAAATGTTTTGTTGTGTGAAAATATATACTGTTTTTGATGCAAACCCTGCTTCAAAACAACATAAAAAAAGTAAGCGTCGTCTTGCTTTTTAAAATCTCTAAAAAGAGTCGATACCGTCGTGTCATCCAGATAGTTTAAGGTATTGTCGTTACCTTCCAAAGTTATACCGAAAAGTTCGGGATACGGAGTGTTGCAGATGATGCTTTCTTCTTTTACAATATCTACCATCAATCCTGAATTTGAATAGTACGCCCTTAAAAGATTGTAGATAGGAACGGCTAATCTATCAAAAAAGCACGTACTGATTTGTATGCTGGGATCTTTCGCTTTCATACCTTTATATAACCCAAACAGTCCCAAAGCGCCTAACGCTATTAACGGAAAATTCATTTATTGTCTCCAAAATGGCTATTGAAACTATTTGCAAATTTTTGATAGTACATAAGTGCGCTCTTTTTTCTAAAACCCTTATTGTAACACTCGATGGACTGCGATAAAACTTTGTATGCCTTAACGCAATCCGCAAGCACGTTGTTGCCTTTTATAATGTTATATTTAGGGTTGAAAATAGACTCCAATTCGCTCTCTTGTATGTGCTGTTTTGAAATTTGCATAAGTCCCATGTCAATATTAAAATCAAAATCGTACAAAACCTTCGCGAGTTTTATGATATCCTCCTCACTGTCCGAAAAAACGGATATGAGATATTTATCTTTATATCGCGACGATTTTACATTGTATGTTTGCGAAGGCAAATTTTTCGTGGCTTCTAAAATAGTGCTGTTCGCGACCATACTGATACTATAAGGTTTAAAATCCGATTCTATATCTATGATGGAGTAGTAAACTCTCGCGTCAACTCCGCTTTTTTCGGACACGTAACGAATAGCGTCAGCGATATCCTGCTCGTTTGCGGAGCAATAAAACATAGATAAAAATACGGCTAATAAACAAATTTTTCTCAAAATCACTTTCCTTTTGTAATCATATTTATGCTAAATCTGTTTATTCTCATACCGTACGGATTGTTATCGGAAGATAGTTCCAAGCTAAACGTGCCGCTTGCCGATATTTTTATGCTTCCTTCTTGCGTAAGATATTGATTTTGCGCCAATATATAACTTTGAGCCGTTACTCTTACGTCCAGCGTGACTTTAAAGCTATTTTCCAAATACTCGTAAGAGGTTATGGAATAATCTTTAATAGCTATGTATTCTGGAAGTTTATCTTGTCCTATAGCAGATAACAGCCATTGTAAATACGACGCGAAGTCGCCCAAAGCTTGCTTGTCGTCTACGTCTATATATTCGTGATACACCATAGCCAACGGTTTTGAACTCTCCAATATATCGCTATATTTTCTAAAAACGTTACGTTGAAAATTGTCTGTAAGTTGAGCGCGCGAAACTATAAAGTTGTTGACAAAAGTAGACATTACGTACTGTTTTAAGTATTCGGCTTTAATCGGAGTTTTCGTGACTTTTACGGCTCTCCCGTCGGTAGTTGTCAAAACGACTTTATTGTTATTTTCAGCGACAACCTTCTCAAGACTCTCCATCCTGTTGTTGATAGAGTGAACTTCGTACATAACTACCAAAATAGCTATTATTATGCCCCAAAACAGATACATCCAGTTTTTAGCAAAAAATATTTCGGCTTTCCAGCTTAGAGTCTCCTCTTTCATTTGCAAACTCCAAAACTTTTACAAAAATCTTTTCTCTCTTGTTCGGAGAAAAATATAACTCTATAATTATCTCCGTCATCGGCATAAACGAGATTGGCTTTTTTGAGTATATCCTCGTTTTTCCAAGTCTTTTTAAGATTTATCGAGTTTATATTTTTTTCTCTGTCCGACGTTGAGGGAATTGAGTTTGCGGCATTGTCTCTATAGGATAAGTAAACGCTGTTTCTCGCTAAATCGTCAACTTCTACGGCACTATCAAACGCTCTTGCGGGGATATTGCCAAATCTGTCAAATATGGCGTCAATATCTAATTCGTCTTCAATTTCCGAACTCAAAACGGTTATTTTTATCCCGCCTTTTGAATCCTTCTCTTGCCAAACTTGAGGATACGTTAGTCGTTTTGACCTAATTAAGTACTTACCTATTTCGTAAGACTTGATAGTGTCTCTATAATTCGCGAGCGTTAATTTAGCTTCCTCCATAGCTTTTTTAACGCCCGCTTCAAAACCTTGATTGTATCCGGCTTCAAATCCTCTTTTATAGAAAAACTCTTCCGCTTCATTCGCGCTAAAAGCCGCCGCCACAAAAACCGCGCTAACAAATAAAATTACCTTTTTCATTCTATTCTTTCTCCTTTTACTCTAACTCGCATATCTACATAAATTTTTGTTCCGCCAACAATTTCATACAAATATGGTAAATCTTCTTTGAAAATTTCCGCCGTGCTTTTTACCGCGCTTGCTATTATGTTAATGCCCGCGCCTATTATGTAGTCGCTTGCTCGCGGTCTTTCGACATTGGTAAGTTCAACTGCTTGCGTGTATGAAGTGCTGCCGTTTCCTATGGGAACGTCGGCATAAGCTAAACTTTCGTTTCTTCTTGATTCTTCTAACTCTTTAAGATATTGGCTTGAAGCTACTTTTACCTCTTCGCTTGAAACGCCAAGAGTAGACCATCCTATTTCGGCTAATTTTCTATCGTTCACATATGTGGCGACGTTATAGCTTGTTCTAGCTTCGTTTGTGACAATGGAGTTTTCTATGCTATATCTGCCCCCTCTATGCTCTACATAGACAGGATCGACAACTAACGAATTTTCATCATCGATAGATACTAAATTGGCGAACATCGCTACTCCGCCTATGTTCGTCTGACAATCAACCTTCAAAGCCCCTCGTTGTTTTGCTATGAAAATATCGTCCCTTATCAGACAAAAACCCGTAACGATAATCGTTTGATTTGCTGTCGTGTTAGACGTATTATTCGGAACTTCATTGACATTTACAACATTTACCAATTTGGATTGCGCAGGGGTCATTCCATTTATCCTTTTGGAATCATTAAGTATGATCCAACCATAAATCGCTTCTCTCCTGAACGTTTCATTATTTTCGTTTGGATCGTATCCTGCTATCGATGTTTCGGTTACAATCCTCTCGCCTTGCGCGGCTGTCGTTATGATATTTTGGTCGATATCATCGTTCGCCGCGTTCAATAATGAAAGCAAAAACGCTAAACACAGTATCTTTTTCACTTATAACTCCTGTCGGCATTATCAATCCAAATGCTCCTACTGTCGTCTTTGGGCTTGGCGAAAATAGTCTCGATAAAAACTTCATAATCGCGAATGGCACTCCCCGAAACAGTATCGTTTAGTTTCATATCGTAATTTCCGGGTAATGTTATATCATCTTGTTTTGGAACAGGATTTGTTTGCACTCTTCCGGAACATCCGACTATAAAAAACAAAACCAAAAAAATTATTAGATATTTCATTTGAACTCCACATCGTCTCTCAAGAAAAATATATTTTCATTATAGACTTTTACAAAGGCTTCGCCTTCGTTTGTAACAAACGTATTTGCCGTTTTAAATGTTCCGCCTTCAACTATAAAACTTTCTACGTAATTTTTTGAATACTTCTTATCGCCGTCAAGCCTATAGGATTGGGCTTTGGGATGTTTTAACGAGATTGTTTTTGTATTTGACGATTTTTGCGTTTGGCTTGCCGTAGATGTCGTTTTAGTCGTAGATGCGGAAGCTTTAGGCTGATTTGCGTAAACTACTTTTACGTCTTTTATGACTCCGTCTTTCTTTAATCCTTCTGCTATCAAATCGTATACGGGTTTGGCAAGAATCGGATATGTGTAAAACTCGCCTACATTATCTATAATCTTAGCGTCATAGTTAAGCACGCGCTTGATTTTATTTATTACCTCGTTGGCGTCTATTTTTCTATCATAATCGCCGAAAATAATTCCATTTTCAGTAAGAGTTGTTTTAAAATCCTCTTTGTGCGAAATATATTGTATGTATATAATTTCGTTCATCGGTATATTTTCAATTGGCAATATAACGATAAACGGGCTTCGCAAATCAATTTTTTGAGGTATCACACCGTCGTTTTTTATTTGAAATTGCAATGCGTTAAGACCCGTCTCAAAACCGTCTTTAAAAACGTCAACATCGTATGCGAAACAAGCGCTCACAATACCTAAACTCAACAAAATTTTTCTCATTTGGAATCTCCTAAAAATCTTAAACTATACTCCCAATTATTCGCCGCGAACCTAATATAAAAATCTCCTATGTCAACAACTTGAAACGTGTTGAGCGTATCCCCTTTTTTGTATACTTTTCCTTGATAGTAAAACAATCCGCCCTTTTCTATAACAATATCTTTCTTAATGTCATTAAGATATCCCTTTATATCTAACGTATTTTGCGCGTTCAAATTGCTATTAACGTTACTTGTCGGCGGTACAAGCATTTGAATCGGTTGGTCTTCCTCTACGCCCGTTGGAAAATTACTGACAACAGATTGAGCTCTAAAAGCCGCTTCAACTTCAGGATCTATAATGCTGTCCTGCTGCAATATAGGCGGCGGTATCGGCTGTCCGCTATTATCGCTCTCGTCCAAGATACTTTGATCTACAGGAGATGACGACGCTTGAACTTGCGGCTGATTGATACTTGTCGGAACAACATTGCCCGTTTCGGAATCTTGCGGCGCGCTCGAAAACACCCAATATAAAACGCCCAATAAGAGCAATAACATTGCTCCGGCTATAGCAAAAAGCTTTACATCTTTCTTTCGTTTGTTTGATGTAGAACCTAACTGAAGTTTACCTGTTAACATAAATCTTTCCTTTCTTGTTAATATGTCGTGCTTGTGTCGACACGAAATTTTTTACCGTTAATTATCACTTTGCCAAATTTGCCATCTTCTATAATCCTGTACAGTATATCGTCAATATATACATAGTTATAGTTGTTTTTCGGCAGCTCTCCATAAACCTTCGCGTAAATTTGAACCACGTCCAAATCGTCCAATTTCTCCACGTCTCTGTATGAATAGACTAAATTCAATCTATCCTCCGCGTCTTTCCTTTCATAATATTTCGCTAAAATATTCATAACGTAATTTTTTTCATTTAAAGTATAAATCACCGTAAAGTTGGCTATCGTGAAGCTTTTTTTCGGTCTTAATAAGATAGTATTTTGATCCCATTTTAAAACTTCCATCTCCGAACTCATATCCACAAAAGAGATGACGCTTCCTTTGGGCAAAAGAACTGTAGTCGTAAAATACGGGTGAATCATTATCTGATCCATAGTAGAAATGGGTCTGATTATGGGTTTGTAGTTGACAAGAGCGTCGTCAAATCTATCAAAAGTCTCTTTTAGCTCTTTGTCTCTTTGCTGTACGTTTTTAATCTCATCCGGATCTATGTCCAAATAAAACTTTTTTATGTTTAAATCGCTATAAGAACCTTGTTGAGCAGCCTCGCTTTTGGTTAATGGTCTAAAGTTGGTAGGATCCAGCGGATCTGCCAAAACAGATGTAGCGGCAAAAAGAGCCGCAAAGCAGCATAAATATCTTTTTCTCATATTACAATTCCTCGGTAATAACGTTTGCTATAATTTTCTTATTATCATTTAACAGATAATAGTGAGTTTTCCTACTATCCGACAAAGCCATAAAAAACATCAAAAATACGATGCAATATTTAATCGCGAAAGAGACGAAATACAATTTCCCAAATACAATAGCGACTACTACAAAAACAACCATAGCAGCTATTAGCACGTTCGCAAATCTTTTTGGCAAAACAAGCGCTAAAAACGTTAAAACAATAGCTGTGGCATATTGTAAAAGTTTTTCAGCCGACAACACAAAATCAAACTTACTAAAAACAAAAGTAAGTCCTACGAGCACAAAAAAATACTTCGCGAACAAAAAAATCCAAACGGAAGATTTTTTAATCTCATAACGTTTGTCTCCTTTTACTATGTAATTTTTCTCCACAACAACATCAGGTTCACTTTTCAACCACCAAAAGAAAAATGGAAAACGCGTTATCCATACCATACTTATATCTCCTTTTATATTTCCAGAAAAAGCTCTTTTTGAGCCGTAATCCTGTTTATACCTTCTTGGGACGACTTTATGATAGGTATTATCATACTTACCGTCTCAATTATGTCGTCTTGATCTACACTATCCTTCGCCATATTTACAAATGATATCCTTTTGCAAAAAGTCTCAATTTCTGACGCCGTATACGGAAATCTGCTGGATTGGTTATTGAACTCTTGATACTGATGTTCTATTTCAGCCATTATGTTGTCCATAGAGTAAATATCTTTGATAAAGCCTATTTGAAACTTTTTGAGATATATGTTGAAAATAGACTCCGCTTGTTCAAGACTCGGAAGATTTATAAAAAACAGCTCGTCCCACCTTCCTCTTCTTAATAATTCAGGATTGTGGTCTAATATAGAGTTTAGATTGTTCGCAGTCGCGAAAAATATGGCGTTAAATTTATACTCGCTGGCGGGTGTGTTCAAATCATTTAAGACCGTAAGCAGTCTTCCTATGATTCTCTTTTCTATAGCTTCATTGTTTCCTATCATTTTTTCAATTTCATCAATGAGTATAATGTATTTTTCGTGCGGCTTTTGTTCGTATCTAACCGACAAATAGGCAAATATCTGATTTAGTTTGTTGATAGGTTCTTCAGATTCCATTATCATAGATAGATTTAGCATAATCAAAAGTCTTTTTGTCTGCCCCGCGAAACATTTCGGGAAAAACGTTTTGCCGGTGCCCGGAACTCCAACTAAAAAAATACCTTTTGCTCTATATCCTTTAACTTCAGCGGCTTGTAGTTGTTTTGTCCACTCTTTCAACGCTTCCGCGCCGCCCACATCGTCCAATCCAAACGGCGAATCTATAACCGAAAGTCCTAATCTACTCTCTAACGCGATTGATTCCGATACGCTATGCTCTTTTTCTTGGCTTGTCAAAATGCCAAACTTGTTCTCCAAATGTTTTATTACAAACATTGACCTTACATTTTTCGGAGGATAATACGGTGCTATAAAACCGCAATCTCTGCGTAAATTACTTCTAATATCGTCCCCGGAAGGAAATATTATAATGTCCGCTAATTTATATTTGGCCTTTAACTCATCTATGTTTGAGTAATAATGCGAGTCTTCTGCGATAAACCAGATCAAGAAATCCCCTTACAAATTTCAGATTTTTTTTAATTTTAGTATTTCAGGATTAATTTATTTATTATATCCTTGTCAAACTTTATATTAAGTTAATTATTGTTAGAATTATCTATTATTATTTAACATTTTTGCATTTATAGAAACGGATAAGTGTTAATATAAATTAATATACGTGTTTTATTCTTAATATAAGTGTGTAAGAATTATACTTTATTCATTTTATAGGGGTATTTAAATGGTTATGGCTGCTTTATTAACGTTTGTTCTTGTTGTAGGGTGGATTTTGGTTGATTCTTTGAAAACAAAACATGTAGTCAAAATTTATTTTACTATCGGTATGCTTATCGTATGGGGAACATACTTGTTTATGAAGCTTGAGGATTGGAATTCGGCAGAAAACAGATACATGTATATGTTTCTTATTCCTATTTTTTTACTTTTAATATTCAAAGTTTATAAAGTAGGCAAACAAAAACCTATTAGTATTGTTGCAAAACAACAAAGTTATTGGAACATATCGCCCAAAGACATTTATAAATGCTACAAAAACAGAACCTACAAAAAAGACGATAGGATTGAAACAAGGCTTGATATTACAAGCAAACAAGTGTCCAAACAATATTCAAATGAAGCGCTTTTCATCAGTACAGATATAATGCGCAAAATTAAAAATATTAAACTCACCAAAATAGACAATATTAACGAGATTGAGAATTTTAAGCTCTACTCTTTGGTTTTTGGCAAAATAAAAAGCATTTTAAAATATTTGGAAAAAGATGTAAACTTTGAAAACGTTTTAAAAGAAAACGATATGTGCGTGGAGTACTTTTTGCTGGATTTGTGGGAACAATTTACAAAAAACTTCAATCTTGGAACAGCAAACTTAGAAGTATACGCAACAAACGATACGCAAAAAGAGTTTGTCAGAGCTTTGGATAACGTATCTTTAAATGCCGTAAAACAAGAAGGTTCGGCATTATTGTATCTATTTATGAAATTTAAAAATAGAATGGGCAATAACAAAAAATAACTTTTAGGATGATAAAATGGCTACGATAGAACACTTACAAGAAAGAGTATACGTACCCGATAGGGAAAATTTTAAATCTTTGGTTCAAACAAAAAATAGCTTAAGAGCGTTAATAATTTTTGTCGCGATCATCGGCATAATATGCACTATTGTATATATTGTAAAACCGTCGTTCGCAATAGATTATGGAATGAAGGCTTCGCTGATACTTCTTTTATGCGCTGTCGGAGCTATCATTATGGGCAGAGATAAAAATACAAATATAAATGAAAACATCACGCCAAACACTCCAGACAAAAAATATCTACTGTCTTTAGGCACTGAAGTTAAAAAGTTTTATGGCTCAGCGTCAAAGACAAGTAAAGCCGAAGGCAATCTTATCCGTCCGCTGTTGTTAGACGCTGAAAAGATTAAAAGGCACGGGTTAATTATGGCGACTGTTGGGGCGGGAAAAACAGTACTTATGAAAGGTTTAGTTGAGCAACAGGCAATTCTTGGCGGAGGCGGACTTGTAATAGACGGCAAAGGAACGGCAGAGTTCGCTAAAGAGATATTTGGACTATTTGCCTCAATTGGCAGAGAAGATGATTTTATACATATAAACTTTCTTGATATGAACAACACACATACGCTTAATCCTCTTTTAGCCGGTAACGCTTTAGCTCTTTATGAGATATTAATATCTCTACTTATAGGCGAGGAAAACGAGTGGAAAGAGAAACAAAAAGAGTTTATGAAAAGCATCTTAAAGCTGTTGGTATGGAAAAGAGATAACGAGGGATTAAGACTTGATTTTGGAGTATTGGCAGTATATTTGACATTAGATAGATTGGTAAGAGAAGCTTTGAACTATAGACATCTTGCTTATAAATTCACAGTTATAGAGGACTTTGTACAATTTGTGAGCGGCTCAATCGGATTTGACTATAATGACTTTATAAAAGGTTCGGGAGATGAGTTTGAAAAAGAGGTAAAAGAGAACGGAAGAAATACAAAACTTCAAGGCGTTTACGACGCTTCTATGTCGGCACAAGCTTGGAGAGGAGTAATAACAAATTTAAAAAGCGATTACGGCAGAGTATTTAACACGCAATATCCAACAATCTCAATGTGGGAAGCCGTGCAACGCAATAAATTTATATTTGTAACGCTTCCTACAATGGCAAGCGACACAACTCCAAAAGAGCTTGGAAGACTAATACTGGGGCTCATCAAAGGAGTAGCCGCCGAAAAAGCTGAAAAAGCGGTAGAACCTGAAATTCCATTTTTGGTTTTAGCGGACGAAATCGGAAGTTACATAATAGAAGGTTTTGGAAGGCTTATGAGTAAATCAAGAGCATTGGGAATTTCAGTCTGGCCAATTTTTCAATCGCCGGCACAAATCGATCAAGTAGGAAAAATAGTAGGTTCTGAAAGCTTAGAAAGACGAGAAATCATAGACGTTACGGGCACGCACATCTTAATGAAAAATATACACCCCGAAACTACCGATTTTTACGCACGAATGCTTAAAGAGACAAAATTTATAGATACAGACTATACGGAAAAAAGAAAAAACGCTAAAGGACCCATAAGCGCAGAAAAACATTTTAAAATAGAAAAAGAAGCGGCAATCAAACACGACGAAGTAATAGGTATGAACAGCGGCGAAATGATGGTAATAACTGACGGCAAACTCTATAGAGCTATAGCTGTGACAGAAACATCTTTAGCAAAGGAGGGTAAAAAAACAACGTATAAAGGCAAAAATTTGGAAGCAAAAATTCCTTTGACGGAATATATGCCAAAAACGGTATTTTTAGGAATCATGCAGGAGGCAGTTAAATGGAAGATATAAAAAAAATAGTAGACGAAGCGGTTAGTAACAAAGTGTCCATTTTGCACTTATGCGCAAAAAAAATGACAGAACAGGCGTCTAACGAGATTGAGGCTATTAAAGCGAGTCATAAAGAGATTGAAAAAGCGATTGAAAAATCGGCAAATACCATATCAAATAAAGACGGGCATTCAGACTATATAAAATATATCGTAAGCAGCGATTTTGAAAAAAAAGAAAAAGAGTTGGTTGATAAAGTGGAGCAACTTATTTTAGATAAAATGGCGCAAAAAAAAGATAATAATACGATGTATATTTATATGGCTATGGCAGCTCTTTTTATTATCCAAATCGCGTTATTGATATTTAAATAAATATATTATTTTGGATAGCAAAAGACGAAAATAAACGCTAATAAAAATATAGCGAATTTAAATTATATGCAATTAAAATACTTATCATAATTTGAATTTATTACATGTAGGATTTGAATCAAAGTTTATAATTCAAATCCTTAATTTAAAATAGTTTTTATTACCACGAACCTTACATGTAATTTTAAATTACGATATTACATGTAAGGTTTGAGATAGTAATTTATTAAACTAATTTCTACGAATTTAAAAAAATATATTATTTAAACTCTACCCACACTCTTCTGAAAAACAGAGCTATCTGCCCAATAAGAACAGCCTTTATCGCCAATTCGCTAAAATTATGAATATCTTTGAACTCTTTTGTGCTTGTAGCCTCAATCCCTAATTTTTGAGCCTCTACGATATAAGGAGTGAAATATAAAACAAACGCCAAAGTTCCCATTAAGACAATAAATAAAATAACGGCGCTGATAAAATCCTGATTTTTGGTGAAATATAAGTAGATTTCGTATGCCGTTATTAAAAATGTGCAAATTATAAGTAAGATATTAAATCTCAAAAATACTTGCGTCATTAAAATACCGCTTTGAAAATGGCTTAATATCCCATCTCCCAAATACGCGCTTGGAAAAAATATAACAGACGCTACTAACGCTCCTACCGTTATCTCCGCGCCGATACATACACCTATTAGCAATAAATATGTAGTAAAAAGACTTTTTTGAAACGCCGTTTTTTTCATTTTCTATTCCTTAATTATAAAGCCTCTGTCAAGTCCGCTTAGGTCTTGATAAAAGCTATAGTTTTTTATCTCATTATTTTTAAAAAAATTTTCTAAACTATATTTTTGGTCATATCCCATTTCGCAAGCAAGCGCTAAAACATTAAGTTTTTTAGCAAGCAAAACAATATCTTTCAATATTTCATCTCCTTGCTCTCCCCCAAAAAGAGCGTTATGCGGCTCGTTTAGCACATATTTTTCAAGCTCCTCTTTCTTTGAAATGTACGGAGGATTTGAGACTAAAATTTGCGGCGGTTCAACTCCGTCCAAATAGCTTGTCAAATGGAATTTTATTCTGTTTTCCACTCCAAATTTTTGCGCGTTTATCGAAGCTAACTCTATCGCTTTTGGCGATATATCCGTAGCGTCTATTCTAATTTGCGGCAATAAAAGCGCTAGCATTATGCTAATTACTCCGCTTCCCGTGCCAATTTCCGCCACCCTAATCGCGTCATACTCTTTTATAAGACTTAAAGTTTTATCTACTAATATTTCAGTTTCCGGACGCGGTACCAAAACGCCTTTTCGTACAATAAACTCTTTTGAGTAAAATGACGCTTTTTGCGTAATATACTCCAAAGGAGTGTGTTCCGCTCTTTGTTTTACCCATTCAAAAAAACCGTCAACATCGTTAATCTCAAAATCATCGTGAGTTATCAAAAAAACTTCATCTTCTTTTATCCACTCGCGAAGCAAAATCATCGCCTCTTTTTTGGGATTTATAACGCTTTTTGAAAGCATTAACGAAGAGCGGCGTAAAACTTCTTTGATATTAGGCATTATTCGCCGTATCTACTCCAAGCGCTTTTAATCTCTCGACCAAAGGCGGATGCGTATGATAAAAAATAATATATAAAAAATGCGAACGCGGAAAACTTTTGTTTTCGTCGGCAAGTTTGATAAGAGCCGACGCCAAAGCCTCTTTGCTTTCGCATTCGCTTCCGTATTCGTCCGCTTTATATTCATTTTTACGACTCAAATATCCAAAAAGCGGCATCATTACAAAACTAACAGCCGACGAGAATAGCAAAAATATAGTTATAACACTATAGGCTCCATGTTTTAAATTCAGCGCTTCGTACACGCTATTTGGCAAATTTCCGAACAAAGCGAAAAGTACGAACAATAAAGTCGCTGTAACAGCGATATTTTTCAATATGTCTTTATGCTTAAAATGTCCGAGTTCGTGTCCCAAAACTGCCAAAAGCTCATTTTTATTTAACTTTTTTAGCAAAGTATCAAACAAAACCACCCTTTTTGATTTGCCAAGTCCTCCAAAATAGGCATTTAGTCTGTTGTCTCTTTTGCTCGCGTCCATTGTAAATATGCCCGAGCTTTTTAATCCCGCTTTTTGCATTAAAGTCTCAATAGAATTTTTAAGCTCGCTATCTTCAAGCGGAGTAAATTTGTTAAAAATAGGCGCGATAAACGTCGGGTAAAACATATTTATAAATAAGATAATCGCGAAAATCGCGACAAAAGACCAAAGCCACCACAATGAAAAGCTTGATATTATCCATGAGACCAACGCTATCACAAGAGTTCCTAAAATAATAAAAATAATAGCCGATTTTATATTGTCAAGCAGATATGTTTTAACGCTGATAGTCGAAAATCCGAATTTTCTGTCTTTTACAAATGTGGAATATATATCAAAAGGAAGCGACAAGAGATAGTTTATCGCGATAAAACTCATCACAAAAACAGTGCTTTCAATAATTCCGCCTTCATGTATGCAAAGCGTCTCAAGCGTCTTTAACCCAAACATAATCCAAAACAAAAACAACGCGTAATCATAAAGATTTGACACGATATGAAATCTCTCGTTCGCTATTTTATATTCAGCCGCTTTTTGATAATTTTCATCGGAAAGTATTATTGCAGGCAAACTTTTGGCGCGCGATACAAAATTTATCTCCGAATAAGATATGTAAAGTTTCAAAATAACGTAAAAAAAATAGAGTGTTCCCATAAGCATCAACATATGTTTAATCCTAAAAATTTTTGCGTCATTTTAGCAGAGCAACGATAAATAAAAACTTGTTTTTAAAAATATATAAAAACTATTTTAAGTATTTACAAAGAAAAATATTGCTAAATTAATAATCGCTATCATTATAAATTAATAAAAATTGGAAATAATCGATATGAAAAAATACATATGTTTTTTAAGCATTATATTTGTTTGCGGCTTTTTATACGCGCAGCCAAATCTTTCGCAAGAAGCGAATACTTCGGTTTTAAGCGAAGGTTCTTTATATTACGACTTCGCGACGCTAAATATGAAAGCAAAAAGCAACGGGCAAAATTATAAAATATATCTTGCCATACCAAAAAAATCATCTGATTACAACGTCGTTTACATGTTAGACGGCAACGCTGTGCTTGACGTTTTGAACGAAGAGTTGCTCAAAAAAGCAAATGCGGCAAATCTGCTTATTGTTATGATAGGCTATGTTACTAAAGCCCGTTTTGACACAATCGCCAGAACTTACGATTACACGCCTTTAGTACCAAGCGAAAGCGATTTGGAAGATGTTCAAAACGACTACGAGAGGGTTGGCGGAGCGGAACTGTTTCTTGAATTCATAGAAAATGAATTAAAGCCGAAAATTGCGAAAACGTTCAAGATAAATTCACAAAAACAGATATTGTGGGGACATTCGTACGGGGGTCTTTTTGTATTGTATACGCTTTTTACGCATCCTGACTATTTTCAAAAGTACGCGGCGATTAGTCCGTCGTTGTGGTGGCATAACGGATATATTAAAGAGGTAGAGGCGACAGATTTGAGATATCCTACAACTCTTATAGTAATGGCGGGAGATGACGAAACTAAATATAAAAGTCCTCAAAATATGACAAAGCGCGCTATGATGCAGGGTGCAATACCCAAAAACGCTATAAAAGATATGATTTTTAGATTAAATAAAAAAACTAACTTATCCGCATATCAGATTACGCTTGAAAACTTATCTCACGGCGAAACGTTTAAAGCTTCTATAGGATTGTTGTTTGATATGATAAAATAGTTTTTTTACCGATTAGTTTACATGTGAACATCTTTTGCCTCTTACATGTACGAACCAATTCTTATCAATTTTATATTAAAAATCCCAGCTTTCATAAAATACATAGAAAGCTGATGATAAACTTACTTTTTAATTTTTTGGAGGATACATATTGGCGCTTTTAGATTTGATAGATATTAGCAAAAGCTATGATACCGTAAAAATACTTGAAGAGATTAGTCTTTTTATTGGAGAAAAAGAGAAAATCGCCATAATTGGTAAAAACGGCGGCGGAAAATCCACTCTTATGAAAATTATAAACGGAGCGATCGAGGGCGATAATGGACGAAGAATTATTCAAAACGGTATAAAAGTTGAGATGCTTGAACAAAATCCAGAATTTAGAGAAGATAAAACGGTAAGAGAAAATATAGAATCCGAACTTACGGAAATTACAAAAAAACGTCTGGAATATGAAGAAATCAGTATCCAAATGACAAAAGATTTTGAGAATAAGGAGCTTATTAAAAAACAACTCGAATTAGCCTCTTACATAGACGCTCATAACGCTTGGAATCTTGATGATAAAATAAAAAGAGTTATTGAAGAGTTTGACCTCAAAGAGTATGAAAATAGGAGCATTTCGCTTCTTAGCGGCGGCGAGAGAAGAAGAGTAGCACTTGCTGGATTATTGCTTAAAAAGCCGGATATCTTGCTTTTAGACGAACCCACAAACCATTTGGACGTTTATATGGTCGCTTTTTTGGAAGAGATGCTATTAAGGGAAAATTTCACGCTTGTATTTATATCTCACGATAGATATTTTATAGATAAAATAGCCACTAGAACAATCGAGATTGACGATTGTAAATTAAGAAGCTTTGAGGGCGGATACGGCGATTATTTAAAAGGCAAAGAGGCTTTATTGCACTCAATGCAAAAAGAACATGAAAATCTGTTAAAATTTTTAAAAAGCGAAGAAGAGTGGTTAAGGCGCGGCGTAAAAGCACGGCTTAAAAGAGACGAGGGACGAAAGACAAGAGTTTATAAACTCAGAGAAGACGCTAAAAAAAATCCAAGTTCTATAAGAAAAATCAAACTTGAATTAGAAAGAGAAAAGCATAATTTCAATCAAGAAAAATCCGTCAACAGGCAAAAAATGCTTTTTGAGCTTGAAAATATATCAAAAAGCCTTGATGAAAAACGTTTGATAGAAAATTTTTCCATAAGAATTATGCAAAAAGACCGCATAGCGATTGTCGGCAAAAACGGTTCGGGTAAATCTACGTTATTAAAACTCTTGATAGGCGATTTGCAAAGCGATAACGGCAAAATTAAAAAAGGAGATTTTAAAATAGGATATTTTGACCAACAAAGAGTTATGCTAAACGACGATAAAAATATATTGGAGACATTTTGCCCAAATGGAGGAGACACAGTTGATGTCGGTGGGAGAAACATACATGTATTCGGATATTTGAAAAACTTTTTGTTTCCAAAAGAGTATCTAAATAAAAAAATCGGAATGTTAAGCGGCGGCGAAAAAAACCGTATAGCTTTAGCGCTTTTATTTGCCAAAAAAACAGACTGTCTTATCTTGGACGAACCTACAAACGACCTTGATATACCTACTATTAATATTCTTGAAGAGTACATTCAAAATTATCACGGAGCGGTTTTATTTGTCAGCCACGACAGATATTTTGTAGATAAAATCGCTAAAAAATTACTGATTTTTAAAGGAGATGGGAAAATAGTAGAAAGTTACGGTTCTTACAGCGAATTTTTGGAATATGAAAGCGAAATAAAAGAGATAGACGAATTTGAAAACAGTTTTAATATGGTTCAAAGCCAAAAACAAAAAACAAAATCTCAAAAATTAAGCTACAAAGAGCAGCAAGATTATGATAAATTGCCGAGAATTATAGAAGAACTTGAAAATGAGATAAAAGAGTTAAAAAACTGCCTGTCAAATCCTGAATGTTATCAAGAAAAAGGCGTCGCTAAATTGACCCAATTATTAACGAAAAAAGAAAATGAGCTTGAACCGATGATAGAGCGATTTTTAGAGATAGAACAAAAAATAGAATCGTCTGAATAAAATAGAATTTAATTCTATCTTTTTGAATTTTTTATATCTTACATGTAATAAGCAAATTAATTTAATTTACATGTAAATAACTTTCAAAATATTGCTTCACATGTAAGGTTTTAAAAGATTAATTTTTTTATTATCGTCTTACATGTAGCAATATAAATTCGCGAATTTAATTAAGATATTTGAAATTACTATAACTTAAAAAAGTTATTACATGTAGATATAAAAAGGGTAGAATTTGCAAAAAATGGCTTTTAAAAACTTAGCGGATAAATTTTAACTCTATTGGCTTTTTCTTTTAATTATCTGCTTTTCTCGCTAATAATTGCGTATTTTAATGAGATAATTATAAACTGCACGATTTATCCCGTTTATAATTCATGCCGCGCTTGCCGCCTCGGCAATAAATGAAAACTCTAAAGGAAGTCCTAAAATTGCCCTTACATGTAAAGCAAATTCGCTTTGAGATTGCGAAATCATAGTAACCATACCGGTATCATGAGGACGCGGACTTACTTCACTAAAGTAAACCTCATCTTCTTTTATAAAAAGCTCAACGCCAAATATTCCTCGCCCGTCAAGTCCGTCTGTTACTCTCTTTGCTATCTCAGATTTTATAACGCAATGAAATCCTAATTTTGTAGAGGCATTCTCAAGTTCTTTGTAAGAGTTTATGAAGAGATTTAGTAAACAAAATAAGGATTGAACGTATGACAAAACTTTCAAAACAACGACACACTTGCGATAATGAATAGGATACATTGAAAGTTATGAAACAAACAATCAAAACCTCTAATCTCTACGTACAAGAGTTTAAGATTAAAGTATCTCTTATATAAACGCGCGATAAGTTAAAACATAAAACGCGTATCATATATATCCTCTTGTACGAAAGAAATTATTTTTGTGTCATTTTTTGACCAAATACTACCACCTCATTTATCGCTTCTCCCAATACAAATACGGAAGTCCGTTATTTTTATTGATATTTATTTTCCAAGGATGAGTGTCGTTATCTCCAAATGACCAACCTAAATCATCTTCATAAGTTGATCTAGTTTTAAGCTCCTCTTCTGATTTTTTATAACCATAAGGATAATATTGACTTATAATGTTATCCCTAAGTACTCCATTTAACAACATGCTGTTCAGTGAAAAACTTGCGGAACGACCATCATATGGACCACCATCAAAAGGTATTGATCGTAATCCGGCTACAGGACCTGCGTCACTTGAACCACGAACGGAAGGGTTAATGGCTACGTTTTTGTCAATTATAGTATATGTAGACATTCCTACAATACCGGCAGCAACTGCAGACGCCTGACCAATAGGATTAATATTTGAGGAAGAGTAACTGTTTGTTACTTGACCATGAGGAAGTGCAGGCTTTGCATATAATTGAGCAGAACCAATCAAACCTGCAATACCGCCAGCAATTCCCATCGCACTACTGACACTTCCGGTAGAGTAACTGTTCGTTATTTGGCTGTTCTCTTCCATATATCCTGCTATGCCGCCGACACTACCACCATCACCACCGCCCAAACTAACGACGCTTCCGTCAAGGTAACTGTTTGCTATCTGGCTGTTCTTCATATATCCTACTATACCGCCGACATTTTTTTCCGCTTTTACCTCTTTGTCCGTTTTTATAGTAACTCCTAAATTTTTGATTTTAGCAGCATCTACATAGCCAAAAAGTCCGACATTATGTTCAATGGGTCTATTTATCCACAAATTGCTTATCACGTAACTGTTACCATTGAAGATACCGGTAAAAGTTCTTATAGGATCCCAACCACTATCGCCAAATCCCGCGAATCCTGGCTCGTCATCGCTAAGTACAATGTCATTCATAAGGATATATTTACCGTCAAGTTTATATCTAATATTATTTAACTCTTCTTGATTTGTTACCTCTATGACGAAAGGTGCAGCATAAAAGCTGATATTGCCTGTCAGATTATGGCTTGATGTACGCGTGCTGTCTCCCGCTTTGTACCATACGCCGTTAAAAACAGCGGCGGGATTTATTATTCCTTCTCTAAGCATTTCCATATGTAAAAAACTGAGGCTATCATTATAAAATCTTACAGCGTAAGCCATAGGGTCATTCACTGTGATAACAGCGACATCGCTTATTGCGAAAGCCGTTTTATTTCCCGCGACATTTTCATTTGTGTTTGTAACTTTGACATAATAGTACTTTACGCCTATTTCATTAGTAGGAGGAGTATAAGTTATTGTGTTCGCAACCTCCACGCCGTCTTCAATGTCACTCGTATCGCTTGCAAACCATTGATACGATAACACACCGCCGTCCGTTACATCTGCCACTATATCTAAAGGAGCAGCGCTGTCGTCTTTGACATATGTCGCGCTTTCGGGTTGAGCCAATATAAGCGGAGTATCAGCATTTGTCACATTCTCGCTTTCTCTTCCGCAACCAATTAAAAAAAGGCTGATCAAAAGAGGGGTTAGAACCGCTTTTTTGAATAACCTTAAAATACTAATGTTGTGTGATAGAACAAACATTGTCTATCCTTTGTATTGAATTTTAATCCATAGGCTGAATTAATATTTTTTATAATAATATTATTGATATAATAAAATATAAAGCAATAATATATAGGTATAAGAAATAGAGATAAATTTATTAAAATATTTTATGTTATATGTAGACAAGTATAAAAGATTTTTGTATTCGCTTATAATTTGAAACAGCAAAAAGAGATGTGTAATTTTCCATTTTATCGAGAACTAAATGTCACATGTAGTCTCGTTAAAACGGTATTTTGCTCAAGAGTCACATGTAGTTTGTAGAATAATCACATGCTATACGATTTATCCAATTTATAATTTTTGTAATTCTTCAAAACTTCGGAGGCAAATGCGCAAAAACGGCAGTCATATCGTTTTCATGCATTTGCTCATAAAAAATATCAGTGTAAAAAGTGGCGAGTGCCTGTAAAGTATAAAGCTATTCCATGCTCGTCGGCAGCTTTTATCACATCGTCGTCTCTTATGCTCCCGCCCGGTTCAATTATCGCTTTAACGCCGGCGCTTGCTGCCGCGTCAATACTGTCTCTGAAAGGGAAAAAAGCTTCTGAGGCAAGAGCAGAACCGCTTATATCAACTCCCATATCTTTAGCTTTTAATATAGCCGCTTTCGCCGCGTCAACTCTGCTTGTCATTCCCATACCTATAGCTACCATAGCGCCGTCTTTTACATAAACCACGCAGTTTGACTTTGTTAGAGCGGCTACTTTATAAGCTATCTCCAAATCCTTCATCTCGTTTTGGTTAGCTTCTCTCTTGCTTTGGCGTTTAGCGTTTGCTATCTCTTTTTCGCCGATACTGTCGCTTTGCTGATATACAAAACCGCCGTCAATGTGTTTGAAGTCGTACAAATCATTATTTAAAACCAAATGCCTACTTTCTTGTGAGAATATTTTGATACGTTTTTTATTCTCAAAAACTTTTAGCGCTTCCTCGGTTACATTCGCGGCAACTATCACCTCCACGAATATCTCGTTTATCTTATTTGCCAAAATCTCGTCAAGCGTGCCGTTTATCGCCACAACTCCGCCATATGCCGATAAAGTGTCGCATTTTAGAGCGTACATGTAGCTTTCAAGTAAACTATCCTTTATGGCAAAACCGCATGGATTGGCGTGTTTAACGATACAAACCGCATTAGCCTCGTCAAAAGAGGCGGCTATTTTAACGGCGGCGTTTATATCTGTCATATTGTTAAAACTCGCTTCGCCCTTCAAAGTTTTAAAGTTTGTCGTGAAAAAATAGTCAAACTCATACAACGCGCCTTTTTGATGCGGATTTTCACCGTATCTTGCGTCAAAAGCCTTACTTCCAACAATAAACTGTTTATCGCCAAAACCGTTATTAAAACGACTATTCATATAATTTGCTATCATAGCGTCGTACATCGCGGTATGCTCATACGCTTTTATCATCATATCTCTTCTAAACTCTATCGTATTACCGCCGTTTTTAAGTCTATCTATCACGAAGTCGTAGTCAAAAATATCAGTCACTATTATCACATCTTGAAAATTTTTAGCCGCGCTTCTAATCATAGCGGGACCGCCTATATCTATATTTTCTATTATTTCGTCAAAATTGTCGGTCTTGGCAATCGTCTCTTTAAAAGGATATAAATTGACACATACCAGATCAATCCCTTCTATGCCGTACTCCTTTGCCGTATCCACATGTGAAGGAGTGTCGCGCTTATGCAAAATACCGCCGTGAATATATGGATTTAGCGTTTTTACCCTACCCTCAAACATCTCCGGAAACTTCGTAATTTCGCTTATCTCAATAGCATTTATACCATTTTCTTTTAAAAGCTTATAGGTGCCTCCCGTAGAAATTATCTCATAATTTAAATCCTGAAGAGATTTGGCAAATTCCGCTACTGCCGTTTTGTCGCTTACGCTTATTAACGCTCTCAAATTACGTCCTTTAAACAAATAGTGGTAAAATTTTATCCAAACAATAATTTGAAAGCTATAAAAGGGCGATTATGTTTGATGAGATAATAGACAGAAACGGCACTAATGCGTTAAAGCTTGAAAGATACAAAGAGTACAAAAACGCGATACCGGCATGGGTAGCGGATATGGATTTCAAATCCCCGCAATGCGTGATAGATGCGCTTAAAAATTGCGTAGAACATGGAGTATTCGGATACACGGCGATAAGCGACGAACTTATTGAAGCTATAATTAACTTTATTAAAAAAGAACACGGTTGGAGTACGTCAAAAGAGTGGTTTACCTTCACATCGGGCGTTGTGGCAAGTATGAATATAGTATGCGGAATGCTTAAAGCCAATGAGAGCGCGATAACGACAACGCCGATTTATCCTTATTTTTTGAACGCGCCAAAAAATATGGGACGACAAGTTGCGACAGTACATATGCGAGAGATAAACAATAGATGGGGTATAGATTTTGACGAATTTGAAAAAAGTATCAGACCAAACTGCCGTTTGATACTGCTTTGCAATCCTTATAATCCCGGAGGAACGGTCTTTACAAAAGAGGAACTTCTGAAAATCGGCGAAATAGCGATAAGACACGATCTTCTGATTTGTTCGGACGAAATACACGCGGATTTGGTTTTAGATAAAAACGCGAAACATATCCCCATAGCTTCGCTCTCACCTGAAGTCGCCGATAGAACCATCACGCTTATGGCTCCAAGTAAAACATTCAATATCGCCGGACTTCAAAGCTCTTTTGCCGTTATACAAAACAAAAAACTTAAAACTGCTTATGAAAACTCTATGGGACACATAAACGGCGGCGTAAATCTTTTAGCTCTTGCAGCTACAAAAGCGGCTTATGAAAACGGCGCGATTTGGCTAAGAGAAGTTAAAGAGTATTTAAGAGAAAATCTTAAATTAGTACAAGAGTTCGCGCGAAATAATCCAAAACTTAAACTTTTAAAACTTGAAGCGACATATCTTGCGTGGATAGATTGCCGTATATTGAACACAGACGCATGGCAACTCTTTTTAAAAAACGGCGTTATATTAAACGATGGAAAAGGATTTGGAGATGGAGGCGAAGGATTTGTAAGATTAAACTTCGCGATGCCAAGAATTATTTTAAAAGAGGTTTTGACACGCATGGAAAACGCTGTGAGAGCTGTTTAGTGTTTTAATTTTGCGTTTATTTCGGAGTGTAATCATTCTTGTGTTTTAAAAATTTTTTTATTCTTCGTCATTGCGAGGAGTGAACGACGAAGCAATCCATCTTATGTCATTCTGCGATTGAACGAAAAGCTCATATCATTATATTCAGTCATTTCAGAGCAGGCGGGAATCCATCTTTTTCGTCATTGCGAGCAAATTGATTATGGATTGCTTTGTCGTGCTTCGCACTTCTCGCAATGACGAAAAAATATGTTATTTTTTGACGGATTGTATTGACAGAAAAATTGTTGCATTTTCTCTTAAATAATTATAGGAATGGCAGAATAACGCAAAACGATATCCAAATCCGTTATTGCGAGCGAAGTATAGCAATCTATGACTAAAACCATTCATAATTTTAAATCTTAATCACATAGCTTTTATAGATAAAACAGTATTTTTTATGTATAATTTCGCTTTCAAAACGCCAATGTAGCTCAGTCGGTAGAGCAGCGCATTCGTAACGCGCAGGTCAGGAGTTCGAGTCTCCTCATTGGCTCCACCAACTTGTATCTAAAAACATCAAAAAAGCTTTTTTGTTAATTCCTAAGAAAAATAACAACATAAATGTATTATATTAAAACAATCTCCCACTCGGCACTATCGTTATAATCGTTTTTAGACCATATATATACGAAGCATTTGTCATCGCTATTTTTTGTCCAACCCTCCCAATGATCTTCATACGTATAATGATTATTTTCAAGCTCCGTAATATAATTACTAAACTCATTCGTCATATCCGAAGCATAAACTCTATCCAAACTGTAAACATCCTGCTGTGTCCCTGTTAGCGGAAATATAGTTGTATTATTGAATAACGAATCATCTATATCGTTTGTGGCTCCACCTAAATGCCAATCCACATACTCATCCGACCATATAGTAATTTCTGAAAATTGTATACCAAGAAAAGGATTATTTAGAATATAAGTAACATAATCAAATTCATCTCGATCTATAGCATAACCATTATTTTCCAATAATTGTTTATAGCTTGCAACATCATTAGTAGGCATAAACCCTAAAACTTTGCCTTCATATTGATAATACTCACCAAAAAGCGATGTTGGAAAAACCGATTGCAAAGACGGATATACGGGATTTGAATTGGCGCATTTAACATTATTGGAACTACTGCCGCCTCCACCGCCACATCCGACCAAAAATAAAGCGCTTAAAACTAGGATAAGAAACTTCATTTATTCTCCTTTAAAATTAAAATTTTAAACTATCGGATTTATCCGCTTAAATTATTTAAAGAAAAAAATACAAAAGTTTTGGTTAGTATATTAGTTGATATTGCTTACAAAAATCCGCGAATCTATCCTGTTATCACTGCTATTCTAAGTAAAGTATTATCATTAGAGATTGATAAAAAAATTATAGATGAAATTCTTATTTCTATAGAGATAAAATTCAAGAAAATACCAAATGTAGGACATTTGCAAGTTTGGCTACAACGATTAACATTAAAAGCAGATAAGAAAAAAGAATATAAAGAATTACTTTGTCAAAAAGTTATTAATGACGATATTAAAATTTGGAACATTGATTGGTTAAGTAAGGATATACGAAATATCATTAATAAACAATCAATTATAGATGGGAAGAAAATAGAAGAAATGTCACAAATTATCGAACCAACAGAAATTAGCGCATTTATCTATTAATCGAAAAATATCGCTAATGTGCAATTTTTCGCTTACTTAAATCAAAAAGGTATATTTACGCCAAGACTTACTCCGTGATTTCCAACATTGTCTATTTTATCGCCGCTTATATGCAAACCATATCTATAAGTCAGCGTAACATATGAATTCCGCCAGCTAACTCCAATCTCCGGAACAAATCTAATCTCTTTTTCGCCGTAACCCGAATAGTGCGCGATATCCGCTCCAATAACCATTTTTAATGGAAATTCTCTTTCGCGGTTTATCACTTTAAAGCCAAGTTTAACTCCTTTTAGCGAACTCTCAAGACTTTTTTCAACACCCGCTTTGATTACTATCATCTCGCCAAATTCACGTTCAAGAAAACCAAATCCGCCATCAACGCTTACAAATTGCTCTTTTTGATATGTAAATCCAGGCGATAATACAAAGCCGGAATCAAAAAAACTAATCGAACTAACGCCAAAAGCTGATGAGAGCGGTAGTAAAAATAGTAAAATGCCACTTCTTGTTGCTTTAAACATATTTGTCCTTTTTAAAAATCTATTATAATCATAGCTGATTTTACAAATCCTGCTCTATTAACTTTTTGAATGAATCAAAATACAACTCTTGCGCTCTCAAAACACTTAACTCGATTGCCTTATCAATTTTAAGTTTATCGCCGCATACTTTTCCTATAGCTCTTACATGTAAGCCTATATTTTTCGCTAACTCTTCAAAAGCTTTTTCATCCTTTACCTCAACTATAGCTCTTGAGAAACTCTCACTAAAAAACAATTTCTCATTTTCAAAACCGGTATCTATTTTCGCGCCAAGTCCGCTAACGGCGCTCATTTTAGCAAGCGCGATAGCTAAACCGCCCACATTTAAATCTTTAGCGCACAGCAATAAATCTTTTTTGTTCGCCCCTATAACAAGCTCCCAAAGTTTCAACTCTTTATCATAATCAATATTTGGCAACTTACCTTTAACAGCGTTCGCAAAAACTTTAAGATATAAACTTCCGCCAAACTCATCGCTTGTATCCCCTAAAAGATATATTGCGCTACCATCTTTTTGAAAAAACGAAGGCAGCACTTTGTTGGCGTCATCATTCAATCCTACCATAGCGATGGAAGGCGTGGGAAATACTCCGACTCCCTCCGTTTCGTTATACAAAGAGACATTTCCGCTCACAATAGGAGTATTAAGAGCTAAACAAGCCTCCTTTATTCCTTCACAGCCTTTGGCGAACTGCCACATAACTTCCGGATTTTCAGGATTGCCGTAATTTAGACAATCAGTAATAGCTAACGGTCTTGCTCCGCTCATGGCGACATTTCGCCCGCTCTCCATTACAGCCGCCGCCGCGCCGCCTTTTGGATCTATATAATTAAATCTGGGATTACAATCGCTGCTCAGACTAAGGGCTTTCCCATTTTCTTTAATACGAATCACGCTTGCGTCAAGAGAACCCGGAGCTTTTACGGTATTTGTTTGCACCATAGAGTCATACTGCTCGTATATCCATGATTTATCGGCAATTTCTGGATGTGCCAAAAGCTTTTCAAAAGCTTCTTGTATATTTGGCGTTTTAAAAGCAGAAATATTTTCTATATCTTTTAAATACTCGGGTTCTTTAATCGGGCGATTTAAAATCGGAGCGTTTTCGCTAACCGGAGCGACGGGAATATTTGCCGCCAACTCGCCGTTAAAATACAGCTCCATAACTCCCGTATCGGTAACTTCGCCGATTACTTCAGCGTCTAAATCCCACTTTTTAAATATCTCAAGCACTTTATCTTCATAACCTTTTTTAGCGCATATAAGCATTCTTTCTTGAGATTCGCTAAGCATAAATTCGTAAGGAGTCATACCCTCCTCGCGAGCAGGAACACGAGATAAATCCAACTTCATACCGCTGCCGCTGCGTCCCGCCATCTCAAATGAGCTTGAAGTAAGACCAGCCGCACCCATATCTTGAATACCAACGATATAGTCATATTTAAACAGCTCCAAACAAGCCTCGAGCAAAAGTTTCTCAGCAAATGGATCGCCGACTTGAACGGTAGGTCTCAAAGACTTATTTTCCTCCGTGAAACTATCGCTTGCCATAACGGCTCCACCAAGACCGTCTCGTCCGGTTTTGCTTCCCACATATATAACCGGATTCCCGATACCTTCGGCTCGCCCATAAAAAATCTCATCGCTTTTGCAAAGTCCTAAAGTAAAAGCGTTAACTAAAATATTCCCGTTATAGCATTCGTCAAAAAACGTCTCGCCACCTATTGTGGGAACACCCATGCAGTTACCGTAATGCCCTATTCCTTCTACAACTCCTCGCACCAGATATCTTTGCTTTTTCGCCGTTTTATCGTCGCCTTCAACTCTGCCAAAACGCAAAGAGTTAAGATTCGCCACAGGACGAGCGCCCATTGTAAAAACGTCTCTTAGTATCCCCCCCACTCCGGTAGCGGCACCTTGAAACGGTTCAATAAAACTTGGATGGTTGTGGCTTTCCATTTTAAAAACAGCGGCCATACCATCTCCTATATCTATAACTCCGGCATTTTCTCCGGGTCCTTGAATAACCCAAGCGGCTTTTGTCGGAAAACCGTTTAGATATTTTTTGCTGGATTTATATGAACAGTGTTCGCTCCACATCGCAGAAAATATGCCAATTTCCAACATATTTGGCTCTCTTTGCAAAATAGTTTTTATCTTTATATAATCGTCGTTTGTCAATTTATGAGCTTTTAAAATTTCAGCTGTGGTTTTCATAGTGTAACCTTATAAAATTTTTTACAAATTGTACAAAAAAAGGGCTTATTAGCGCGTTAAAAACGAGAAGCTATTTAAGATAACTTTTCTATTTTTTCTGTTATTATGACATTAATTTTCATTAAGGATTTGCTATGAACAAACTACTGCTTTTATGTCTAGTAAGCGCCGTTTGCTTTGCGCAACTTGCGCAATTATCTCTTGATCTTGATAAAAACAGAGAGCTTTGCGACAAAAAAAACAACGCCGAAGCTTGCTTTTTGGCTGGTTATTTATATATTTCACAAGATGAACCTGATTATGAAAAGGCTATGGAATACACCATAAAAAGTTGCGACGGTAAAATCGCAAACGGATGCTTATCCGCAGGCGGCGCGTATTTTATGGGTGTTGACGTAAAAAAAGATGAGGCAAAAGCGATGCAGTTTTTTAAAAAAGGGTGTGATTTGAAAGACACATTAAGTTGCGAAATATATAAAAGTAACGGCAAAATATTGGAGAATATATTAAACGATTTTGGAGATGAGTACGAGGACGACGAGTAATAATCATTTAAGTAACTATATTGAAAAAATACTCAAGGAACAGTTATGAAAAAATTATTAATTTTGGTTTGCAAACGCGGATGCGGACAAATTGGCAAAAAAATTTCAAAACGGCTGCGATAACGGTGAATATAAAGATTGTTTGCAACTTGCCGTAATGTACAATAACAATCCACTCACACCGCAAATGCACGATAAAAATAAGGCGGCGGAATACTACGGTAAAAGTTTGCAAATTTTAGAAAAAGCTTGCTTAGATGGCGATGCAAAAAAATGCTTAGAAATTGGAAATTCTTATTTTCACGGATCTTTTGGCGTTGAAAAAAACGGCGATAAAGCGTACGAATACTTTAAAAAAGGTTGCTTTGATTTAAAAAGCGGAGAAGTTTGCTATATGGCGGGAAGTGCCTACAAAACAGTTAAAGACGAAACAAAAATAGCCGAATTCATTGAAGAGTCTTGTGAGCTTAAATTTTCTTTATGTTTATACGAAAAGCAGGTGCAAACAAATAAGTAAAAGTAGCGATATCTTAGCAAATTTATTTGCCAAGACAAAATTTGCCGAACATAGCCTCCAATATTTCGTCTCTTTCATAAGTTTTTGTTATAAGCGAAATGGCGGTTATAGCTTCGTTCAAATGATAAGAAAATAGCTCTAACTCTCCGCCTTTCAATAAATCTCGCGAAATTTTAAGAGCATTTAAACTTTGCGTTACCGCCGATATTTGCCTTGCCGATGAGAGCATTATCTCTTCGTTTATATCCAGAGTATTCAAATATTCGTTTAATGTGTCTGTTAACGGCTTAATATCTTGCTTGCAACTTATTTTTATCGGATTTTCAAGAAGCGAAACATCAAAACAGTTTTGCAAATCACATTTATTCATTACATGTAGGATCTTTTTATCCGTTTTTGCATTTCGCAACAGCTTCAATATATCTTTATCTTCGCCATTTGCTTCTCTTGAAATATCAAAAACTCCAATGATAATATCAGCGGCTTCTATCGCGCTTAAAGAACGCTCAATGCCTATCTTTTCTATCTCGTTGTCAGCCTCTCTTATGCCCGCCGTGTCAACAAATTTTACAATGTGTGTGCCTATTTTGATCTCTTCTTCTATCGTATCTCTTGTAGTTCCTTCTATGTTGCTGGTAATTGCTCGCTCATACTGCAAAAGCTTATTTAAAAGCGAGCTTTTGCCGACGTTCGTTCTGCCCACTATCGCTATTTTAAATCCCTCTATTAAGCCTTCTCTCTGTTTTGAGTTTTCCAAAATTCTCTCAAGAGAAGTTATTAACAATTTCAGCTTTTGAACAATCTGCTCTTCTATATCCGTTGGCAAATCCTCTTCGGCATAATCAATCGTAACCTCGACAAAAGCCATAATTTCAAGCAGATTTTCTCTTGCCTCTTCAACAAATTTTTGCAATTCGCCTTTTAGATGTCTTGAAAGCAGTTTTGCCGCGCTAATACTTTTGGCTTCTATAAGTTTTCCTATGGCTTCAGCTTTACTTAAATCTATGCGCCCATTTAAAAACGCTCTTTTTGTAAATTCGCCGGGATTTGCAAGCCTCGCTCCGCTTTTTAAAACAGCTTCCAGTATCATATTGGCGACTATCACACCTCCGTGACATTGAAATTCAACAACGTCTTCTGTGGTATAACTATTGGGAGCTTTGAAGTATATAACGATGACTTGATCTACAAACTCATCTTTTTCGTTATATATGGATGAGAGAGCGGCGTATCTTGGAGTTAAAAAGAGTTTACGCGAGAGTAAAAGAGCTATATCGTAAGCTTTCGCTCCGCTTACTCTCACAACCGCTATGGAACCTACTCCATGAGCGGTTGCAATCGCGGCTATTGTATCTATGTGTTTTTCCTGTTAAAATCATTCACCACGATAAATCTCCCTCCGTCTCTGCCGTTTTTTATACCGACATATTTTTCGGGAAATTCGCCTCGCAGTCTTTCAAGCGCAATTTTTATAAGCACGCCGTCGAGTATCTTTGTCTGACCTCTGCCTTGCGCGTATATGCGTTCAATAATGGGGGCTAAGTATTTTCCCATCATATCTTCTTGATTTTTCAAAAACTCCGCAATCTCAAGTCTTATCCCAAGACCGTATTTCATATTTATCCAACTATACAAAAGATAAGAGAATGCCTTATATCTGCACCCCTCTTTTCCTATCAAAAGCGCGGCGTCAGAACCGTCAATCTCTATCAGCAAAGTCTCCTCGTCGTAAACTGAGACGTTTATACTTGTAACCTCAAAACACAGATTATTAAAAAGCAGCTGAATTTTCTCTCTTACCTCGTATATAACGCTATTTGGGTCTATCTTCTCTTTATGAAATTTTTCGTCAAACTGAGTGTTGGTATTTATAGGCTTTTTTTTCTTATGAGTATCTTTAGACTTGTTTGAAAAAGTATGCGCGGTTGTCGCGGCTTCGATATTTTTTTCCTCTTTTTTCTCTTGTTGATGCGCTCTTGGCATCTCTTTTCTTTCAGATTTTTCCGCGTACCTTTTTACATGTTGAGCGTTATTGAAGTCGTTTTTATTTTTGTTATGAAAGTTCTTTTCATATTTTTGAGTGAAATTTTTACCGCCCATTTTTTTAGCTTCGACTATAGCGTTTTTTTTGCCTATACCCAAAAAACCTTTTTTTGGATACTGAATAACATTCAGCTCAAGTTCCGTTACCGAACACGATAACTCTCTCGCCGCTTTTGAATAGGCCTCTTCTAACGTATCTGCGATTACTTGTATCATGATTGCGCCTTCTCTTTCTCTGCCGTTATTTTTTTGAGTTTGAAAATTCTATTCACGTACATTTGCTGCGCGATAGAAAAAAGGTTGTTTACGAACCAATAAAGCGTCAAGCCCGCCGGGAACCACAAGAAAAATACCGTAAAAATCAACGGTAAAAGCTTCATAATTTTCTCTTGCGTAGGATCGGTAAAATTTGTAGGAGTAATTTTTTGCTGCAAAAACATAGTAAGTCCCATAGCGATAGGCAAGATATAATACGGGTCCATAACCGCTAAGTCTTTTACCCATAAAATCCATTCCGCGTTTTTAAGCTCAATAGTATTTACCAAAACTCTATAAATCGCGAAAAATATAGGAATCTGTAAAAGTATAGGCAGACATCCGCCCATAGGATTTGCGCCGTGTTTTTTGTATAAATCCATCATGTGAATATTCAATTTTTGCTTATCGTCTTTATATCTTTCTTGCAACTCTTTTACTTTAGGCATCAACTCTTTAATTTTATTCATGGAAACCATACCGCGATACGTAAGCGGATAGAGCACAAGTCTTATGAGGATTGTTATAACGACTATAGACCAACCCCAATTTCCAATTTTTGAGTGAATAAAATAGAGCAATGAAAATATAGGCTTTGACAAAAGCGTAAAAAATCCATACTCTATAACATCGTCAAATCTTTCGTCCATGGCATATATGGCGGCTCTTGATTTTGGACCTATATAGCCTTGAAGTTTGAGATTTTCTTTACCTCTGATAAATATATTCGGATCTTTCACAGCAGATGGGAGCACGCTTACATCAATACTTTCATCCGCGTTAATACCGGCTAAAAGAGTTGTGTAATATCTATCCGAAGCGGCGGCAAAAATGGCGCCTGTAAAATCTTCTTGTTTTTTCAAATCGCCGTCGTCAATTTTTGCTAAAGAACCGTCGGCTTTTTTAATAATAGCTCCATGAAAAGCATATCCGTCCGCTAACTGATTGGGGCGAAATCCCGGGCTTATAAAATAATTTCTATATTGCGACAAAGAGATCTCTACCAAATACCCTTTATCTTTCGTGAATGTTATCTTTTTTACCACTTCAATATCGGACAATTTTTGCGTGAGCGTTAAAGTTCGCGGCTCATCTTTGAGCGATATCTCAGATATATCCGCTATATATGGAGTTTCAATAGCCTCTTTATATAAAGAAGCGTCCGAGAATCTAATCTCCAAAGGCAAAAGGTCAAAACTACTGTCTATCAGCTGTATTCTCTGCCCATTATCGTCTTTATAGTTTTCCCCATTCAGAAAATACTTGCTTATGCGTCCCATTTTATCTACATGTATCTCAAAATCATTCGATTTAACATAAGTTATGACTTCGTCTTTGCTTTCCGAATATGGAGTTGGCTTAACATCAGGTGTTTCCGAAGGAACTTTGCCGGCAATTGATTGTTCTTGAGTTGCGTTTTGAGTTGAAACAGGTTGTTTTGGAGCAAAAAAATATGTATATAAAACGTAAAATAAAAAAGCCAAAGATACGGCTAATATAACTCTTTGCTGTGCGCTCATATTATCTAACACGAGAAATCCTTAAAATTTAATTATTAATTGCGGAGCGATTTAACTACAAAAAAAGTCTCATTATTCTTCGGAATAAACCACACCGCGATATCTATTTTTTTGAACGAGCTTGTTAAAAGTTTGGGGTTTTTCACTCTGCTTCTTCTAATCTTAGGATAGTCGATGCCGCCTTTAAAAAGCTTATTGCATCGCAAAATCCTAAAAACAGACCCCAAAAGAGCGCGAAATGGACTATTGTACTCAAATTGCCACTTCGCATATTCCGAACATGTAGGATAGTAACGACAACTTCCAAAACTAAAAAGCGTAAAAAATTTTTGATAAAGCTTTAAAAACCATAATGCGAGTCTTCTTATCACTTTAAACACTCAAGCCTTTTAAATGACCATAAAAGCGAATTTTTTAATCGCTTATAATCAATAGTTTTTATACTCTCTTTAGCCACAAAAACATAAATTCCATCTTTAAGCTTGTTTTGAAGCTCGGCGAACAACGCTCTTAATCTTCGTTTCGCCAGATTTCTCAAAACCGCGTTACCAACTTTTTTGCCGGCTGTAAACCCTACTTTTTTCTCGTCCGATATTTTGTAAAAGATCACGGCACCGTCACAGTGCCACTTATTTGCAACTTTATAGATTATTGAAAACTCACCGCTCTTTTTTAGCGAGGGGTAAGCGCCTACACTGCCAATTTTTTTCTACCTTTAGCGCGGCGCGCGTTTATAACTTTTCTACCGTTTTTTGTTTTCATTCTCGCTCGAAATCCGTGAGTTCGTTTGCTTGGAGTATTATGCGGCTGATAAGTACGCTTCATATATTTCCTTAATATTAATTTTTAGCGTGAGATTTTACAGTAATATTCTTAAAAAACTACTTAGCGTCCAAACGGCACGTCACAAAGCGGCGCGAAGAAAAGCGCTCAAAAAGCCGCTATTTTTTCACACCGCTCTAATATAGTAGAAAAACTCCTCTAAATGTTGCAAATACCATAATATAGTATATATAACAACTTACATGTAAGCGCTAATATAAGCAAAAACATTCCGATATGTTAAACAATATCAATCAGCCAATGTAAACTATGTCCTTTATCTTGCTCCTTTGTAAAGCCGCCTCTTTATTTCGCACAATCTAATACTATTTTAGTCAGATTTGTGCTGTTGCATAATTTTTATATACACTAAAAATATAAACAAAATATTCGCTTATCTCACCAGTCTATCATACCTTTCGCAAAATTAACACTAGACGAGATTTCGTCAGCCCAAAAATGCAAACGATAACTTGAAGTAGATACATCCTCTTTTTCACACTGCCAATAAGTCTCACTATCCGTATCACATTCTACATTTGCATCGCTTATGTCAAAAAATCCTCCGACTTTTGTTGCTTCGGCGTAATAATTGGCGAATTTCGCGCTCATATTGCCTTCGTATTCCAAATAAATACCAGCTCCAGAAAGTAAATCAGCGTCTATCTCTCCAAATACATTGGCAAATTCGCTGTTTGATATAGTTCTATTGGCTTCAAAACGCATATCTATAAAAGAATCATAAAAATTATAAAAATAGGTAGAAATATAGGCTTCTGCGAATTCCAAACCTTTAGTAGAAGGATTATTCAGTTCGTACACATACCAAAAATCATTAGTATCCGCATAATGTTCACCAGTGATACTAAAATCTTTCTCATTCACCAATGTAGTATTCATAGCTATCGATAAATCCATAGAAGAATTATCATAATATGTTATCGCTCTTCCTTCTTTGGTTAGAGTAAATCCTGAAGTATCAAGCATTGGAAAATCAGACATAAATTGAGTTATATGGTCTGTCTCCTGATAAATATCGCCATTGTTACTGCTGCTTCCGCCTCCGCAACCTATAAAAAATGACGTGACAAGAGTTATTAAGCCCAACTTTAGTAAATGTTTCATACTAACTCCTTTGAAAAGATTTTTTATTTGATTGGTACATGTAAGAGGAAAAATGAGAAATTTGAACGTTTAAAATATCGCAAAAAAAACGATAGATTAAATCAAAGCCCACATGTTGCAAGTATTTTGGAAAACGATTATTTTTTATCATTACAAAAAGTGAGATATTTATATGTTTGGGCGTTTGAGCGTTGCTTGAAAAATTTAAGTGAAAAGCTTGCATATTGTGGCATTGGAAAACATAATTGTTTCTTGTTATCACAAAAAACAAAAAAATCATATATCGCAAATATGTTTTGACATTGCTAAAGAAATTTGAGGAAAAATTTATAAAATTTAAAAGTAAATGATTTAAGTTTCTTTTAAGATAGTCTCTCTCTCTCTGCAGATTTTTCTTAAGCTAATCTTAATCATTTTACCTTCTTAAAAAGTTATGTAAATTTTACAAAAGTTTGCGTTAAATAAAACTTTTACGGATAAAATTATCGTTTAATCTATTTGAAAGAAGTAGAAAATAACTAAAAATATTTTTATGACGCCATTTGTTTTAAATTGTTCTTTAAATAAACCTTTACATGTACGATTTATTTTAACGTTGTAAAATTCGCATATAAAACATGCTTGGAAAAACGTTGAGTGTTTTCTTATGGATTCTTAAGCGATATCACTAAAATAAATACTACATGTTGGAGTGGTAGCGATTTTCTTAACTCTCTTTTTCAAAAGAGAGTTAAGAAAAAAATGTGAAATATAATGCCTATTTAAAAAAATGAGCAAAAATTATAAGAAAACCTGTATGAAACGGATTTTCACGCAAGATGTCATTAAATTTTCTCTATCGTTATTTTTCCATCTTTAGCGTCAATTTTTAACTTATCGCCCTCGCCTATTTTTTCCTCAAGCAACATTTGCGCAAGTTTATCTTCTACCAATTCGTACAAAGCGCGTTTTAGAGGTCTAGCGCCGTAAACGCTGTCAAATCCGGCTTCCGCTATCAGATTTGCCGCCTCTTTCGTAAGATTCGCCCTAATTGATTTTGCTTCGAGTTTTTTGTTTATCTCTTTAAACATTATGTTCACTATTTCTCGCAAACCGTCTTCATTTAGAGGATTAAAAATAATAATATCGTCAAGTCTGTTTAAAAATTCCGGCTTAAAGTAGTTTTTTAACTCGTTTAAAACCGCCATGCGTCTTGCTTCGCCTTCTGTTTCCATAATTTTGGCGCTCGCTATATTTGACGTTAAAATGACAATCGTATTTTTAAAATCAACCGTAACGCCTTTATTGTCAGTTAATCGCCCCTCGTCCAACACTTGTAGCAATATATTAAACACATCGGGGTGAGCTTTTTCTATTTCGTCAAATAAAATAACGCTGTACGGTTTTCGTCTCACAGCTTCAGTAAGCTGTCCGCCCTCCTCGTATCCGACGTATCCAGGAGGCGCTCCGACAAGGCGGCTTACGGCATGTTTTTCCATATATTCGCTCATGTCAAATCTCAAAAGCGCCTTTTGGCTGTCAAATAAAAATTTCGCCAACGCTTTCGCGCTTTGTGTTTTTCCTACACCAGTCGGTCCTAAAAACAGAAAGCTTCCTATCGGCTTATTTGCTTCGCTAAGTCCGGCTTTATTTCTTTTTATAGTTCGCCCAATCGCACGTATAGCCTCGTCTTGTCCTACTACTTCGGCTTTTAAATGCTCTTCAGCCGCCAAAACTTTCTCTTTTTCGCTTGCGAGCATTTTGCTAACCGGTATTCCCGTCCACTTGCTCACAATTCCCGCTATCATCTCTTCATCCACATGATTTTTAAGAAGCGTTCCGCTTTGCACCATCTTTTCCCACGTTTGCTTTAAATCACTCTCTTTTTTATCAAGTTCAGGAATTGTCCCGTGTTTAATTTTCGCCGCTTTATTGTAGTCGCCCTCTCTTTCGGCAAGCTCTACTTCGCGTTTAGCGATATCTGTTTCGGACTTTATGGAAGAGAGTTTATTAAACACTTCTTTTTCGCTTTCAAACTGATTTTCGAGCAACCTTCTTCTCTCTTCCGCGTTTGACAACTCTCTTTCTATCTCTTTTAGTCTATTTGCGTTCTTTTCGTTCTCCTCCATTTTTAAAGCTTCTTTTTCTACATGTAAAGAGCTTATTTCTCTTTTAACGGCGCTTAATTCGGTCGGTTCGCTCTCTATTTGCATTTTAAGTTCCGCGGCGGCTTCATCTATCAAATCAATAGCTTTATCGGGCAAAAATCTATCTGTTATATATCTGTCCGAAAGTTTTGCCGCCGAAACCAGCGCGCTGTCCATTATGGAAACTCCATGATGAGCCTCAAGCTTCTCTTTTATGCCGCGCAAAATTTGCAAAGCTTCGTTGATATTCGGTTCGTTCACCATTATAGGTTGAAATCTTCTTTGCAAAGCGGCGTCTTTTTCAAAATATTTTCTATACTCTTTGAGCGTTGTCGCTCCGACGGTGTGAAGTTCGCCTCTCGCGAGCGCCGGCTTTAAGATATTCGCCGCGTCCATACTCCCTTCACTTGCCCCTGCGCCTACAATAGTGTGAATTTCATCTATAAAAAGTATTACATCACCAACGCTTTTTACCTCTTCTATAACCGCTTTTAGTCTATCTTCAAATTCGCCTCTATATTTGGCTCCGGCGATAAGCGCGCTCATATCAAGCGCGATAACTCGTCTGTTTTGAAGAGATACGGGTACCTCTTTTTTAACTATTCGTTGCGCTAAGCCTTCCACTATTGCCGTTTTTCCGGTTCCGGGCTCCCCTAAAAGTATAGGATTGTTTTTTGTCTTTCTGATTAGTATCTGCATCATTCTATGAATCTCTTCGTCTCTGCCGATGACCGGATCTAACAAATTTTCTCTAGCTTTTGCAGTCAAATCTATGCCATATTTTGATAAAGCTTCCAGATTTTCATCTGCCGTTTGTTTGTCTATTTTTTTGCCGCCTCTTAAAGTCTGAATACTCTTTTTAAGCTCAACCAAATCAACATATTTTGAGAAAATATCCTTTATCTCGCTATCATTTAGTGAAGACAAAAGCCAAGTATCCACAGCTAAAAAACTATCTCCAAATTCTCGCATCAACCCTTCGGCATTTTGCAAAGAGTTTACGAGTTCGCGGGAGAGTTTGATACTCTCTTTTGTAAGAGCGGAAGATTTTGGGTACTTATCGACCGCGCTTTTTATTTCAAGCTCGAGCGCGTTTTTGTCAATCGCCATTTTGTTAAACGCTTGATTTAAAATAGAATTTGAGTTTGTCAAAAGCGACCATATTACATGTAAAGGTTTTACCTCGGCATTTTTCGCATAAAGCGACAAAGATATCGCGCCTTCCAATGCGGCAGTCATTTGGTGAGTTAATTTTTCAAATATTGATTGCATATTTTCTCCTTACTTTTGTCTTATCGAAGATTATACAACATTGAGTGTTGCTATGTCAAGATTATTGCAAAAATTTTGTAATAGTTTGCCCTCTACATGTAAACTTTCACACAGTTTTTAACATAACTTTTAGGGAATTTCAAATATAATCCTATTCTTTTCTTGAAAAACTTACATGGGAGAAATCTGATTTTATGAAAAGTATAAAACTCTTTTTTTTAGGATTCGCCGCTACAATTTTAACAACTTCATTTATGGCTACTTCGCTATTTGCTAAAGATAATAATAAAACTAATAACGAAACCAGACTGGAATCTTTAGCTAAATTCTCAAAAGCATTGGGCATAATTGAGCAATATTATGTGGATGATTTAACGATTAATGAGATAGTTAAAAAATCTATCGAAGGACTTCTTACGAACCTTGACGCTCACTCGGCTTATCTTGATGAAAAAAGTTTTAAAGATTTAAAAGTTCAAACCGAAGGAGAGTTCGGCGGACTTGGCATAACCATAGGGATGAAAGACGGAGCAGTTACTATTATAGCTCCCATAGAAGACACGCCTGCCGATAAAGCCGGTCTGAAATCAGGCGATATTATCTTAAAAATAGACGATAAATCCACGATTGGAATGACGCTTGACGACGCGGTATCTTTAATGCGCGGCGAACCGAAAACAAAAACTACTATTACCGTGGTAAGAAAAGGCGAAAATAGACCCTTAACGTTTGACATAATAAGAGATATTATAAAAGTGGATTCTGTTTACAGCAGAACAATTGTTGGCGAAGATATTTTGTATATAAGAGTCACAAACTTTGATAAAAATGTCGCCGAAAAAACAGAAGAGGCTTTTAAAAAACACAAAGATATAAAGGGCATTATTTTAGATATAAGAAATAATCCCGGCGGTTTGCTCGGACAAGCTGTAGAGTTGACCGATTTGTTTGTAGATGAAGGCGTTATCGTGTCTCAAAAAGGACGCGACCCAAAAGACGATCAAGAGTATAAAGCGAAAAAAGGAGTTATTTCCGACGCCTCCATGGTTGTTTTAGTAAATGGCGGCAGCGCGTCAGCCAGTGAAATAGTAAGCGGCGCATTGCAAGATTTGAAACGCGCAATAGTTATAGGCGAAAATACATTTGGCAAAGGAAGCGTACAACAAATAATTCCTATAAGCGATACCGAAGCCATCAGAATGACTATAGCAAGATATTATCTGCCAAGCGGCAGGACTATTCAAGCGTTAGGCGTAACTCCTGATATAACGGTATACTCCGGAGAAGTTCCGCACAATGAAAATGAGTTTTCAGTAAAAGAGGTTGACCTTAAAAAGCATTTGGAAGGCGAGCTTGTGAAAGTTGCTAACAATGAAACTGTAAAAGTTCAAACAAATACCAATGCTACACAACAATCTGTTAAAAAAGAGACTATATCGCAAGAAGATCTATTTAAAGATTTGCAACTAAAAAGCGCGGTTGATATCATAAAAGTTTTAAATATTACAGCTAAACAGCAAAAGGAATGAAAATGCAAAAAAAAGAGCTTTTATACGAAGGAAAAGGTAAAAAGCTTTACGCTACGGACGACCAAGAGTTACTTATCAGCGAATTTAAAGACGACCTAACTGCTTTTAACGCCCAAAAAAAAGGTAATGAAAAAGGCAAAGGCGAGTTAAATTGCAAAATAAGTACGCAACTTTTTAATCTTTTGATAAAAGAAGGCATACAAACGCATTTGGTAAAAACTTTGGATGAAAACTCGCAACTTATCAAAAAAGTCTCTATCATACCGATTGAAGTTGTCGTAAGAAATATTGCCACAGGTTCTTTGACAAAAAGACTTGGCATTAAAGAAGGTTCCGTATTGCCGTTTACTTTGATCGAGTTTTATTACAAAGACGACGCGCTTGGCGACCCGCTTGTAAACGATGAACACTGTTTGATATTAAATATCGTAAAAGATAGAGCAGATCTAAAAAAATTAAGAGAACTCGGAACAAAAATAAACGATATCTTAAAACCGTTTTTCGCAAAAAGAGACTTAAAACTTGTGGATTTTAAAGTGGAATTTGGCATTGATAAAAATGGAAATATTCTTTTAGCCGACGAAATAAGTCCGGATAGTTGCAGATTTTGGGACGCGAAAACGGATGAAAAACTTGATAAAGATAGATTTAGACAAGGCATAGGCGAAGTAAAAGTCGCTTATGAAGAGGTTTTGAAAAGAATTTTACGAGATTAAAACCGATTTGAATTTTTTAGTTTTTCCAAAATAGCGCGATATTTTGTTGAAAAACTTGATTTTATTTAGAGAGTTGAAAAATGAAAGTTATAGCAAATATCAGATTAAAACAAGGCGTTCTTGACCCGCAAGGCAAAGCTATTCATCATGCGCTTACTTCTTTAGGATTTAATGAAGTTGAAAATGTGAGAATAGGCAAGCAAATAGTCTTACATGTAAAAGAATCTGACAAAGAAAAAGCAAAAAAAATGGCTGAGCTTATGTGTGAAGAGTTGCTTGCTAATACCGTAATAGAAGATTATGAAATTGAGCTTAAATAATGAAAGCGGCTATTATCGTATATCCCGGAACAAATTGTGAAAATGACACAAAATATGCGTTTGAACTTTTAGGACAAGATGTCGTTATGCTTTGGCATAAAGAAGAAAAATTGCCAAAAGATATTGATATTGTCGTACTTCCGGGCGGTTTTAGCTATGGGGATTATTTAAGATGCGCGGCAATCGCGAAGTTCGCTCCGATCATGAAAGATGTGATAAATTTCGCAAATAACGGCGGGCTTGTGCTTGGTATTTGCAACGGATTTCAGATACTACTTGAATTAAAATTATTACCCGGCGCTATGATAAAAAACGAAAATGTTCATTTTGTATCAAAGTATCAACGCTTAAAAGTCGTAAATAACGATAATGCCTTTTTGAGACGCTTTGATGTTGGCGATATTTTAAATATTCCTATAGCGCATGGAGAAGGAAACTATTTTATTGACGACGAAGGTTTAAAAGAGCTTAAAAATAACAATCAAATACTATTAAATTATTGCGATAAAAACGGCAACTGTGATAATCCCAACGGTTCCATTGAGAGTATCGCTGGAATTTGCAATAAAAACAGAAATATTTTTGGACTTATGCCTCACCCAGAACGAGCCGTAGAAAAACTTTTAGGAAGTGACGACGGCGTAAAAATGCTTCAAGGATTTATAAAAAGCGCATGAAAAAAACGATAAGTCTTTTATTATGTCTGTTTTGGAGCGCATTTGCTCAAATATCAGACGATTTGCCTATCCAAACAGAGCAAGAAGAAGACCCATATTCTCAATCAATTTTTTTATCTTATGAAAATGCGCCGTCTCTTGTTTATGTGGGAGAAATTTTTCCTGTAACGATGAAAGCCATCATAACGCGCGATGATTTTGATAAAATCACGACCCATACGACTAATAACACAAATTTTCGTATTTTAAATCCAAAAAGCGAATGGGTACACGATTTAAACAATCAATTATTCACAAATACTTTTTATTTGCAAGCTCTCAAACCATCATCTAAACTGCCAAACTTTTCAGTTGAACTTATAAATTATGAGGGCGTTTCTTTAGATAGCAGTGAAATTGAAGGCGCGCGAATAGAGACAATCGCGATAAATGGAGGAGCTAAATTTTCAGGCGTCTTAGCGCAATCTTTTGTCGTAAAAAACGAGATAACAAATAAATTTGACGACAAATCTCTGGTAGTAGCTATTGAGATGGAAGCAACTTATAGCAATTTGAAAGATTTTAAACTCAAAAATTATACCAACGGTTCGATAGATACTTTTAAAGACAGTATAGCGCTCCAATACATTGAATACGACATCATTATCCCAAATTACGTTCAAACATTGGAATTTACGTATTTTAATACAAAAAGCCGCGACTTTCAGACTATAAATATTCCTCTACATGTAAAGAGCGACGATGTCAGCACTCATACGGATTTAAATCCTAAAGAGAGTAAATTCAAACTCTATAAAGATATACTTTTTGGTATTATTTTTATCTCTTCAATAATTATTTTTATATACAAAAGATATAAGATTGTTCTTTTGGCAGCGATTTTGGCCGCTATATATCTGTTTTATGCGAATAATCCTTTTAATAAGGTCAGTATTCATTCAGACACGTCAATACGTGTTTTGCCCACTGAAAAGTCATCTATTTTTCATGTAACCGAAGGCGAGCTTGAAGTTGAAAAACTATCAAGCAAAAACGGATATATCAAAATTTTACTGCCAAGCGGACGTATCGGCTGGGTAAAAGAAGAGAATGTTACAAAAAATTAGAGCCGTTTTGACGGCGGCAATTTTCATTTTCACTATTATTATAACCATTATATTTATGTTCTTTTTTAGAAAAAAAAATCGAATTGTGAGAAAAATATGGGCTAATTCGCAGCGATTTATTGTTGGATTTAAGATAAAAGTTCAAGGCTCTCTCGACGATAAAGCAAAACTACTTGTCATAAATCATCAAAGTATATTGGATATAGTTATCATTGAGGCGATTTTAGAAAAAGACAAAGATACAGCGTGGGTAGCCAAAAAAGAGATATTTGACATCTTTCTTCTATCTCAAAGCGTAAAGCTTTCAAATATGATTTGTGTAAATAGAGGCGATAAAAGAGCTATAGTAAAACTTTTAAAAGACGTTAAAAACCGAGTAGAAAACGGGCGTCTTGCCGTAATATTTCCCGAAGGCACAAGAGGCAAAGGCGAAAAACTGTTGAAATTTCAAGTTGGCGCGAAAATTATCGCCGAAAAACTTAATCTTACGGTTCAACCAATCGTTATAGCAAATGCCAGACACATTTTCGACTCGCAAAATTTTAGCGTTCATAGCGGCGAAGCGGCAGTAACTTTTTTGCCGTCAATTAACCCTAAGGACGATGATAAATGGTATGAAAATATGCATGCTAATATGCAAAAAGAGTTAACAACTTTATTGAAAAATATAAAATAAAAACAATCTTTGCATTTTTATTTTTATATAAAGCAAAATTTTTTAAAATAATGATTTTATTTGATGGTCTCAATTTTAAAATACAAAAATGTAAAAAACTAATTACAGGAGAAACAGATGGCTAAACACAAATTTCAAACGGAAGTTTCGCAACTTCTAAATCTCATGATCCACTCTTTATACTCAAATAAAGAGATTTTCTTAAGAGAACTTATCTCAAACGCTTCCGACGCGCTTGATAAGTTAAATTATCTATCTTTGACAAACGAAGATTATAAAAACTTAAAGTATGAGCCCAAAATCACTATCTCAGTAGATAAAAAAGCAAGTACATTAACGATTGAAGATAACGGTATAGGCATGAATGAGGAAGATTTGATAAACAATCTTGGCACTATCGCTAAAAGCGGCACAAAATCGTTTGTTGAAAAACTTAGCGGAGACGCCAAAAAAGACTCTTCTTTAATAGGACAATTTGGCGTTGGATTTTACTCCGCTTTTATGGTCGCGGATAAAATAGAGGTTCTAACTAAAAAAGCGCTTGAAGAAGACGCATATCTATGGAGTAGCAGCGCGGACAGCGACTATAGTATCAAAAAAGCAAAAAAAGAGTTTCACGGAACGTCTATCACCTTGCATATCAAAAAAGACGAGAGCGAATTTTTAGAAACTTATAGATTAGAATCTATAATCAAAAAATACTCAAATCATATCCCGTTTGGCATCTATATGGACAAAGAGGAGTATATTCCAAGCAAAGAAGAAGGCAAAGAGGGAACGACAGAGATAAAGCATACTCAAATAAACAAAGCCTCGGCGCTTTGGAGGTTGCCAAAATCATCTATAAAAGACGACGAGTATAAAGATTTTTATAAACAAATTTCACATGATAGCACAGACCCGCTTTTATGGATTCACACGAAAGCAGAAGGAACGCTTGAATACACTACGCTTTTTTATATACCAAAAAATGCGCCGTTTGACCTATTTAGAGTAGATTATCAACCGGGCATTAAACTATATGTCAAAAGAGTTTTCATAACCGACGACGATAAAGAGCTTATGCCGACATATTTGCGTTTCATCAGAGGCATTATAGACGCTGAGGATTTGCCGCTTAACGTTAGTCGCGAGATTTTACAACAAAATAGAACTCTCTCGTCTATAAAAAAAGCTTCCGTAAAAAAGATTTTGAGCGAACTTGGTAAATTAAAGGAAAGCGATAAAGAAAAATATATTGAATTTTTCAAAATATTTGGCAAAGTACTCAAAGAGGGACTTTATAGCGACTATGAAAATAAAGAAGCGCTTTTGGATTTGATGCTTTTCAAATCTAACAAAAAAGATACTCTTGTGAGCTTAAAAGAGTACAAAGAAGGTATGAAAGAGGGGCAAAAAAGTATTTACTATATAACGGGTGAAAATGAGGCGATGCTTAAAAACTCACCTTTGATAGAGCAATTTAAAAAACAAGATATTGAAGTTTTATTGCTTGATGAAGAGGTGGACGCTATAGTTATGCCAACAGTTTTTGAATATGATAAAATTCCGCTAAAACCTGTAAATCATTCTGATATTGACGAAGAGATTAAAAGTGATAAAGAGGAGACAAAAGAGCAAGAAGATAAATTCGCTCCTTTGCTTGTAAAGATGAAAGAGATACTAAAAGATGAGGTGAAAGATGTCAAAATATCTTCAAGGCTAAGCGACTCGCCGTCTTGTTTGATATACGACAAAAACGACCCTGATTTTCAAATGCAGCAAATGTTAAAACAGATGGGACAAAATAATTTGCCAAGCGTAAAACCGATACTTGAGATAAATCCAAATCACGAGATTTTACAAAAATTATCAACTCTTGACGACCAAGCAACGCTATACGATATCAGCTTTTTGCTTTTAGACCAAGCTAAAATGCAAGAAGGAATGAAAATAGACGACGCGGCAGGATTTGCAAAAAGATTAAATAAACTTATAGCAAAATCATTTTAAAAACACAAGAAACTCCTCAGCTTGTAAAGCCGAGGAGTTTTAAGTATCTCTATTCCATAAAAATTGCTACTGTTATATTTGCCATAAAAATAAGTTTTTTGTGAAAATCATATTAAATTCGGAACTAAGTATCGACAATCTCGCTAAACCGCATTAATAAAGAGACATGATTTTAAAATTAAGTTGGGTGCAAACTCCACAGTCCTGGCTCTAATCTTTTTTATTTTTCATCTTACCTTTTTTTATATCCAAAAAGTCAAATGATTCTTCATGTATTCTGTTGGACTATACAAAGCTTGTATTATTATTTCGACCATATCTTCTCACATCAAATATAAAATATCATTGTGTTTTTTTATTTTCTTGCCAATTTATGACTTTTCACTATCATGTCCATACTTATAATATGCCATTTCTAGGGTGACGTAATGTTTTTAGTTTTATTATTTTTGGTTTTCCAATTTTTATTAATATTACACTTTTGGTAAAATAGGTATTTTTATCAAATTATTCCCACTTAAAACAATTTAGCCAAATAAGCTTTAAGTATATAAAATTGGAGGGCTATTTACCCTCCAATCCGGCTATCTGTAGATAATGCCATTTGCAGTTACAGTATTTGCCGCCTGTGGTAAAGGCTTTGTCAAAGTAGTGCCTACAGCTATTACTTGAGCTCCTCTTTCAAGAAATAGATCCGGAGCTGAGCTACGATTGTCTATTACACTATACATCATATTGTAAAGTGAGCCATCATATATTTCTATGGCATTCCAAGTGCTACCGGTATAAGTATGGCTAAGCGTACAATTTTCAGCATATACAGAGCTAGCTGAATACGCCCTTATAGGAAATGTGCTGACTTCTACTGTTATATTTCGTGCATATAAAAATGAATTTTGCAAAACATTTATTCCTATTGAGAGATTTCCTGTATTTTTAAGAGTTATTCCCTCTTCTATGCGTGCTGAGCTATTACCGGTAACATTCATAATTACGCCATTTGTGCCTGAATTGATATAGAATGATTGGGCTATAACTGGAAATACCGAATTATTTGTAGCCAAAAAAAGAGGCTGATGTGCTCCAAAAGTGTGCGTACCTGTGGTATAATCATCTTCACCTTCAATTCTAACCCAGCCAAAATTATCGTTATCAACCACAACTTGCTCACTCACAACAAAACCTGATAAAAGTTTTATAGTCGCCCTTATGTTTTTGTGCATCAAAGTTCTTAAATAAGTTAACGCATCGCTTATCTTTTGATAATCCCCATTTGACCCAACTGTAACAGTTATATCTAATTGCTTGCCCATTTTTTATCCTTTTAGAATGCGCTGAACATTTATTCAGTAATTTAGGATTAGATCCGTAGACACTCAATTCAAGTTTTACCCATAAGCAACTCCTGTGTTAAGATATTTATATTTAATCATAATAAGATTAAAGAAAGTCTTTATTATTTTTATATTGATATATTTTTAAAATTTAGCAAAGTTAACAAATAAATTAAAAATAATAAATCGTCATCGAAGGTCATTTTGAATGATTTGTCTTATTTTTTAACTTGCCATAATGCTATTTATTAAATTTTATGCTTTTTGGTATTTAACCGCGTACTATTTGCTATATTTCATCTTATTAGTCATTTTTATATAGTCTTTATATTAAAAACTTTCCATATCTTTTAAAAAACGCCAAGCTAATAAACCATATTATAAATCGCAGGCTTTCTGTTTTGGTTTTGAGATAATTGGCTATTTGGCGCAGTTAATCTTCAAATCTAAATCGCAGTAATTTTTCACTTCTTTATTGGAACTTTTGAACTATCTTAATGCGAAAATAATTCCAACATATCATATTCGTATGAAGTTATTTGTCCTTTAGCGTCTTTAATACTTTGTACGTTTCCTTTTTGGTTGTACATATAAGAAATACTGTTTGTTCCTTGGGATTGTTTGGTAAGTCTGGAGTTAGGAATGAGTGAGAGATTTGTGGAGGTCATTACTCTATATTCAAACACTTTTGATTATTTCTGCTTTGCCTTGTACATTCGGCGACTTTAACCCAATATTCTGATTTTGTTATATTACGCTCTACAAATACTTCTCCCGTATAAGCGGAAATTTCTCCAAATTTATACAAATGCGCCAAACTTTGCTGTGCTTGAATATTTCCTGTTTTTGCGAGTTCT
>JAISAU010000025.1 GCA_031266555.1 Campylobacteraceae bacterium | reverse complement strand
CCATGGGAGAAATTAGACGCTGTGGAACTATTTGCCTCTATCATAAAATAAACTCAAAGATTGTTTTTATTATTTTTTTAAAAACAATCCAAACGTAACTTAACATAACTTTAGGATAAAGTATTATTATATTAAGTTATATTTCTAATAATTTTACTAAATGTCAAAAATAAAAACAAATAAGAAAAAATTAATTAACATTTTGATAACATTATGACAAAATATTAGTTTAGAGTCGGGAAAGAGGATACTGTGATAATAGTTATCAATAAGTTTCGAAGAGAGAAATATATATATATTAAACATATGCTAAAGAAAGTTATATATTCTCCAATTTTTATAATCTTTTTTAGCTCTAAATTTCAAAAAAAATTTTCTTGTCAGCATGCGTTAAAAACATCGTATTCATTTGATTTGCCAAATGCGATAAAAAATATGGAATTTATGACGCGATGGTCGCATATTGTTTTGTGTTATTTGTTTTATGTGGTTATTAAATATTTTTCTTGGGAGGTTCTTAGGATTTAGCCGGAAAATTTCAAAAATTATTTAGATATCAAAAACATAAAAATAAATCTTATTTCAAAAGGAGAAATTATGCAAATAAGAATACAGAAGTTAGGTAAGCTATTTTTTTTAGCTTTAGTTTTCAGTTTTTTAGTCGGTTGCGGAAGTTCTGACGACGGCGATAGCAGCGGTACAGGCTTTGAAACACAATCAGGCAACATTTCAGGCGGTAATAATACTACCAAACCAATACAAGTGCCAACTCTATTGCTTGATCTTGAGTCCGGCGTATCAGGCTTCCCTGTAGCTCCAAGCCATATATTCGGTCCGATTTGGGAGTTAGCCAGCGTAGTAACGCACAGTGTTGAGTATTCAAATATCGGTTATGCCGATAAACTTGCTTATCAAGATCAAGTTAAAGACGAGTTTCCCGATCTATTGCAGTTAGGACATTCCGGAGTATATCACAAACCCGGTTATTATCGCGGTAATCTCATAGGCGACGCCAGTGTGAGAATAACTGATAACGGTTTAGGTGATAATTCTATAGAACAAGCTGTAGATTTAATTTTACCGTTGCCGTTATTTCCGATAGACGCCGGAGTATTTACCAGCGGTGCGATATTTCCTGAGATTGACATAAAAGACGCTCTTGCAACGAAAGTTAGCACAACTATACATTACGGATATTTTGGTTCGCCTAATTTCCAAACATATAAAACTGTGCTTGCAGCCGCAGGTTTTGCTCCTGCAAACGGAAAATCCGGCGACAATGTTTGGGTTAAAGAAGCAAATGATTTAGTGTACACTTTTGAACACGACAATCCCCTTCTTGACGCCACTATAATTCCTATAATAGGCAATTTGAAAATTCCTTTCATAGGCGGTACGATCGGTGGTTTTGTAAACCATTACATTACCAATTGGACAAATATAGACAAATACGCTTCATGGACGATAAGCGTAAAATAATAATAAGCCAAACGGCTTAAATTTTTTATCAAAAGATATTGAGATTTCAATATCTTTTGACTTTTTAGCGTTACGTTGTAAATGCGATAGACGAGACAGAGTAGGCGGATGTAGCGATATCTTGCTAAAAAGATAGTTTAGATATCAAAAACATAAAAATAAATCTTATTTCAAAAGGAGAAATTATGCAAATAAGAGCACAAAAGTTAGGTAAGCTATTTTTTTTAGCTTTGGTTTTCAGTTTTTTAGTTGGTTGCGGAGGTTCAGATAGTAGTAGCGAAAAAGATGGTGGATTTACAGAACATGTTTTTAACGAAAAAATATCAACCACATTACTCGATCTTGATAATGCCACCGAATCAGGCTTTCCTGTGGCTCCAAGCCATATATTCGGTCCGATTTGGGAGTTAGCCAGCGTAGTAACGCATACAGTTGAGTATTCGGAGCTTGGCTATGATGATCAAGTTAACTATGCAAGTAAAGTTAAAGAGAAATTTCCGGATATTTTACAGATATTAGGACTACGCTCAGGAATATATCATAATGTCGCGTATTATCATGGTAATCTTATAGGCGATGCCAGCGTGAAGATAACAGATAATGGCGCAGGAGCTTACTCTGTAGAGCAAGCTGTGGATTTGATTGTGCCGTTACCGTTTTTCGCAATAAACTCTACAATATTCACAGGCGACGAGGTATTTCCAAAGCTAAGAAATTTCCCTGCATTAGAGGGAGGACAGTTCCCTATAACAAAAGTTAGCACAACTATACATTACGGATATTTTGGTTCGCCTAATTTCCAAAAATATAAAGATGTGCTTACAGCTGCCGGTTTTGAATCCTCAAATGGAAAACTTAGCGGTAATATTTGGGTTAAAGAAGTACCTAAAAAAGTAGGTGAAGAAGAATTTACATTAGTGTACACTTTCAAACACGACAATCCTCTCCTTAACGCCGCTATAATTCCTGTAATAAGCGACTTTAAGCTCCCTCTTTTGGGCGGTGGTACAATCACGCTTCCAATAATTGGTAACATAACGCTTCCTTCAATAGGCGGCGGTACGGTCGCTGGTTTTGTAAACCATTACATTACCAATTGGACAAATATAGACAAATACGCTTCATGGACAGTAAGCGTAAAAGAGTAAGCTAAGTAGCTTAAACTTTTATCAAGAGATATTGAAACTTCAATATCTCTTGACCAATCCTTCGACAACTGTTCAAATCTCAAAATAGCTAAAAAGTTATATTTAACGAAATTATAATCATATACTTAAAATAAATACTCTTAAACAGACCAATATGACGTTCTTTTGACAATAAATAAAGTCGACACAGTTTTTAGTTTGATGCGATGTAAATAAATTTTGCGCATTATATATTTATTATACGATATTGGATTTTGAATATACGAAGTCGATAAAACAAATCTGTTTTTCCAAAGTGTATAACAGTTTAAAAGCAAGAAGTTTTAGTTAACAATAATGAGCGGAATTAATGCATATCAACAAATGATTTTTAGTTATTGTGGAAATTAGCGAAATAAAAGTAAAATTGAAGCATCGCGCAAATCTCACATGTAAAATATCGCTACATGTAATGAAAGCGGAATATAAAATATAGTTATGCAAGATAATGAAAATCGCCTTTTGTATAGCAGAGATAGATTTGTACAAACCAAAGATATAAAGACCACAAAAAGTTATCGTTTAAAAGAAAAAAAATGATATATAAACATGTAACAGTAGATGGTGTCAAAGACATTAGAAACGTTTTACATGTAATGAAGCGATAAAATTTAGTCAAGTTCTTGAAAAAGACGATGGAATAGAATTTTAAAAGGTATCAGGTTATATTGTAAAAAGCTTGCCATATGGCAAATTATATAGAGATAAGCGTAAGCTGTGGTAATTTATATAAAGTACTTCTTGAGAACACGATAAAGATATCTATTTCTCAACAGTACAAAAAACAGTTTTGATTTTCATCTCAAAGTGAAAGATTATATAAAATTCCATTTATACTTTTATAACGCTTAATCGCTTACTTATTCGGCGAAGTAAAATCCGCATATGAACTGAGAAAAGCCTTACATGTATAATATATCGGCGTAAAAAATTTATTAATAGCGAAGTTGCGTTTTTGATATGTAAAGTTTAGAGTTTTTACTGCATGTAGACTATTATTTTAAGTAAATTTTTAAATCTGCTATGGGAAACATAAAAAATATGACGATAAGTAAAACTCGCTAAAAGTTTTAAAATAACCTTTATTTCTGTTCAACATTCAGCAATACATAGGACAACTAATGGAATACGCATTTCAATACAACCTTTGTTTCAATTCAACAATCCAACCTAGAAAGAGGGAAAGGAGCGACTGACAATTTCAATACAATAATAGCACTATTATGAAATATAGTTATTATGCTTCATGGGTCTATTACATTTTAAAAGATTTTGTTATGATAAATTTTTATACATGTAAAGCCAAAAAATGTCATTCTCGTGAAAATCCAAAATACGCAAAAGCATACATGTAGAGCCAAAACGAACGTTAATTTTTAAAAAGCGTATTTTGAAATGATTTTTAACTATTTGATCAAAGTGAATGGATAACTGTTTTATCATTGTGAAAGGTGTAAAAGATAACACAGCAATGTTGTAAAGTATTCATATACGGAATAGACGCACGAAGTTCGCGCACCTCATTTGTTTGATAAATTTGGTTTATTTTAGCAAAAGATTAAGCGAACTTCGCGCCTCGTTTATTTAACAACGATAGATATACTAACGCCGCTTGGCACTCTAAACTGCTCTTCGTACGTATAGCTTGCCGTCGGTTTTCTCAAAAACGGAAAGTGAGCGTGAGGAGCGAGCGTTGAGGGAGAAGACGTAGGTAACTTTCTGTACGACCTATACGAGTTATCGTCAAACGCTTCCAAATTAAAACCGTTGTCGTTACTGCGAGCGGGATATCCAAATCCTTTAGGCGTAGCTGAAGTTGGAAACATAGCGATACTCGCTCCCCAATTACGTAAAGCTTTTGCCAAACCTCTGCTATCATACACTTTGATGGCTTTATCTAAAATGTTTATCTCTTTTGCTCGATAATCATTAGTAGATAGGTCGCTGCGGGTTTTAAATAGCGTTTTGAAAAAATCTATACCGTATTGACGCAGCAAAAACGCCCCAAGGCTACCTGCTACATTATAACTTGAAGAGTCGGCGTATTTCCAATCTGAAAAGTCTTGCTGGTAAAGCGGTGTGTTTAGCCAACCTTTGTATCTATAGCCGACATTATTATACGATATCCTACTCGCTATCACGTCTTCCATCATTACAGCCCTCATTTCCCCTAAAAAGGCATTAAATTGATTGCCCTCACCCATAACAACAAAACGTTGATAGAAATCAATAGCGTGAGTAAGTTCATGAGCTATTACAGGTAGCACATTCATGCGCGTATGTATAAATATGACTACAGCCTCATTGGAGTTAGAATATACTGACTTTTTATAATTATTGTACGATCCGAAATAACCGCCTATACCGCTGTTGCCAGTATTAAAAAATACTATATCTAAGGGCTGGTTGCCGCTTGGTATGAGATTTGAGGCTCCGTGTGTTCCCCATGGTTCTCCAGCTACGCTAACTACACCGGTATATATAGCGCCGATATAAGACGCCACAGAATTGATTTTAGTTGTGCCCATTCCACCGTTTGCATACTCGCTGTCCTCAACCCATAGGTTGATAGTGCGTCCATTGACCGTTAACTGTTTTCTGAGAGTCGTCGCGCGAATGGCTGAACCGTAAGCGACATTCCAATTATATTTATTGCCCTCACTCCATACTTTGTATGATGGAGCTTGATTTAGTTTTAAGTCGTCGCTTTGTTCTATCAGCTCGGCGGGTTCAAAGTCTCTTATAAAGTCAGGTTCGATAAATCTGTAAACATCATCGCTATACTCATTATACAAGTTCTCCTCATATGGGCTTATCTCATTTCTTAAAGCTGTATTGATGGAGATTGAAGGCATAGCAACATAACTGTTTCCTTCATTTGTGTAAACAATCGTGATATCTTTGCTGGTATACATGGAGACGCTAAGATCAACGCTGTTTGAGCCACCATTCTTGTAACTCCATATATTAACGCCGCTTCCGTTATATTCACTCATACCGTTGCAAGAAGCGCCGTTACATTTAAATGTCGCGTTTGTTACCGCTATCTCGCAGTTATTGCCAAGAACGATATTGCCGTTTTCGTCAACGCAGCAACCCGTCAAAAAAAGAGCCAACAACAAAATGAACACTGCTTTAAGCTTTCTCATTTTTCACTCCTATAATAGTCAACAATATCGCAAAAAATTTTATATGCGGCGCTCTATCCTAAATCTTGAATAGTAGTTAGCATAATAAAAATAATTATTAAATTATCGCATAATATTTATTAAAAAAATTTGATTTGCTGAAATTTTATGAAGAGTTTTATAAAAATCACAGAAATACTACAAGCTTTTTAAGTTTATTTTTAACTAGTGTCATCTTAAAATCTAAAAATCGATAAAATTTTTACTGATCAAAATATTTTTTAATTTTAATTAGTGTATACGTTTCGCAACCGCTGTTGAGTTATTTGTCGGAATTTGTCTTTAGCGGTTGTTGTTTTGGTTGTTTTTCGCGAATCGTGTCGATTAGCCAATTGATTTTTAATAATTGGGTTTATTTTTTTATGCTCTTTTGAAAATTTTAAAAAATTGCGAACATTTGGGAGGAATCAAAAAAAATTTAATAAAATAGTTTGCCGCAAAATGTATCGATAATTTGTGCTACATGTAAACTGTTGTATGTTTTGTAGATTTAAAATTTTATTTTTTGCAATATATCGATTCCCATTTTTGTCAAAATGCGGTTTACTAAACTTTCGCGAGGTTTTATGATAACGCTTTTTGAACCGTTAATGCTATGATAAATTATAGCGTTAGCTTTTGTGGCGTATAAAGATAACATTAAATTTTGCAAAACAGGTTCGGTTGAAGGCAAAAACCAAGCGTTATTGCTAATTACGCTTATATATTTGGGCTTATTCGCGTATATGGCTTTTGAGCTTCCTTCAAAACATACGGCGCTTCGTATTTTTATACCGTTTAATTCAAAATCCACAGGCTTTAAAGCTTCCGTAAAATCATCGGCTCCGTCAAAAAAAATATCATTTGTGATTGAGACTAAAAAATTGGGCAGAGGAATTTTTTCAGCGAACGGCACAAGCGTTACTTTATCCGCTCTTTGCATTTGCCCTTTGTTGAAAAAATACGCTGAGTTATAATATTTACCGTTTTCATAAGCTAGTCCTCCCGTAATGATGGCGATCTCTTTGGAATATTGCAGCAATTTTTCCACAATAACTTCATTTTTATTTAAATACAGCGCAAATGCGGTTTCCGGCAAAATAACGAGCTGTTTTTTATTTTGTATAGCTTTTTCAATTGTGTCAAAATTATCTTTAACGGCTTTTAATATATTTTCATTTTCCCATTTGTCGTTTTGCGATATTTTGGTATGAGCGAGTTCAATATTAATATCGGGCTCTTTTGGCAGAGGATTGCTCGAATAGTCAATAGAGGCTAAAAATAGACAAAAAGCGATTATTTTAAGCCCTCTTTTTTTGCTTGTAAAAGTCAATATAGCCGCCATTAAAAAGCCTACATGTAAGGGTGTTAGACCAAACGGCGTATAATATAGTATTAACTCGAAATTAAACCAATTAAAGCCAAACGGCGCGATTTGCGAAAACAGCAAAAGAAGTAGAGCTTTTAAATAATTCGAGCCGGATATAAGTGCTGGAATTAGAAAAAGCGTTCCGTAAACTATAGCTATCAACAGTATGACTATAGGTATCATCCAAGATAAATCGCCATAATATCTAAAACTAAAAGATATCCAGTAAAACCAAAGTATACCTATAAAAAAACCGATTAAAAAATATTCTTGCTTTGAAGCTTTTAAAAGCAGCCAAAAACCTGCCAAAGCAAAAAACGAATGTATTATGTAATTAGTGATATTAAAAAATGCCAAATAGATAAAAGCCGATAAACATACCGCTGTAACAAAGGCTTTTATTATAATAAAGGTGATAAAATACTTACCTAAATTTTCTTTATCAAAGGACTTACATGCAAGACTTTTTAACTTCACTATTACCCCTCATCGTGCTATTTGCAATTTTTTACTTTCTTATTATTATGCCTCAGCAACGCCAGGCTAAAGCTCACAGAACTATGCTCTCAGAGCTCAAAAAAGGTGACAAGGTTATTACAAGCGGCGGACTTGTCGGCGAAGTAACAAATGTTGACGACAATTTTATCAAAATTAAACTTAATGATGATGTAATTGTTAAAGTGGTTAGAGAGCATATTGTAAAGAGGTTAGATGAAAAATAAAGGCTTAAACTACCGTTTAGTAATATTTATTATCGCGACGGTTTTTGGTATATTTTTCTCTTTGCCTACCTTTAAACCGCCCACAGTTTTAGAAGGCGAAGTTATGGACGGAAGAGTTTTAACTCTTAGCCAAACGGGCGTTGTCGTAAATGAGCGTAAACTGACGTTTTTCGAGCGTATTTCGTTAAGTATAGACAAAGCGCCGAAAGTCGCTATGGGACTTGATTTGCAAGGCGGTTTGTATATGCTTCTTGGCGTGCAAACGGATGAAGCCATAGGCTCAAAAATAAAATCCATAGCTTCGGGCATCAAGTATCATACGGATTCTAACGGTATCATGATAACTTCCTTTAAAATTGATGGCGACAAAATAACTTTAGAACTTTTGGATCCTGCTAAAGAGAACGATTTAGATAATTTTATCAAAGAGACAAAAGGGATTATTATAAATAAGCAAGGGTTTAGCTACTCGATAACCATAGACGACTCTGAAAAGGCGAATGTAAAAAGTTTGGCAGTTTTGCAAGCTGTAGAGACAATACGAAACAGACTTGACCAGTTTGGACTTGCCGAACCTACAGTGGCAAAACAAGGAGAGGATAAGATATTAGTCGAAATTCCCGGTATTAAAACGCAAGAAGAAGAGCAAAGAGCGCGCGAACTTATCGCGAAAGCGGCTCATTTACAATTAATGGCGGTGGATGAAGATAGAAATGATAGAGCCAATTTCATTAGTCAAGAAGAGGCGGCTTTGTATGGGGACGTGGTATTATCCGATTATAGAGACCCGCACAAAAGATATCTTGTAAAAGTTATTCCGATATTAGACGGTTCTATGCTAACGGACGCGGGAGTCGCTTTTGACCAAAATAACAGACCTATGATTACATTTTCGTTAGATTCTCAAGGCGCTCGGATATTCGGAGATTTTACAGGCAAAAACAAAGGAAAAAGACTCGCTGTCGTTTTGGATAACGCCGTATATTCCGCTCCTAATATCATTGATAGAATAGGCGGAGGAAACGGACAAATAACGGGCGCTTTTACTATAGATGAGGCGAACGATGTTGCTATCGCTTTAAGAAGCGGCGCTTTGCTGGCTCCCGTTACGATGTTGGAAAAACGAAGCGTAGGTCCGTCTTTGGGCGCTGATAGCGTAACGGCGAGTTTAATAGCGCTTGTAAGCGGATTTGCGGCTGTCGTTATTTTTATGTGTTTTTACTATAGAATCGCCGGAGTTATCGCGTGCATAGCACTTGCCAGTAACCTAATCATACTAATCGGACTTATCGCGCTTTTTGGCGCTACGTTAACGTTGCCTGGAATGGCAGGTATTATTTTAACTGTTGGTATGGGAATAGACGCGAACGTCATTATAAACGAGCGTATAAGAGAGTTACTGCGTATGGGCGGCAGTGTAAGAAACGCTATAGAAAAAGGATATCAAAACGCTTTTACCGCTATTTTGGATTCAAATCTCACAACGGTCATAGTGGCTTTGGTTTTATACGTTTACGGCACAGGTCCGGTAAAAGGCTTTGCCATAACTTTAAGTTTCGGCGTATTTATATCAATGCTTACGGCAATTTTGGGCACAAGAGGCGTATACGAAGCTATGATGAGTAAAATAGAGAAAAGTAAAAATCTCACATTATGGTTTGGTATGGAGAAAAAGGGTAGTCATGGAAATATTTAATCAGTCTAAAATATATAAATTTATGGAACTTAGCGGCATTATGGTAACTATATCCATCATTTTTTGGATAGTTACAGTTGTTGCTTTAAGTGTTAAAGGTTTAAATTACGGCATAGATTTCGCGGGCGGTACGGTGGCGCAAGTTAAATATAACGGCGACGCTCCTATTGATTTGATACGCGAGCATATAGCTGAAGAGCCTTTTTTTAAAGGTGCGAGTGTTACGGAGTTTGGCGGCAAAGACGAGATAACTATAAGATTTTCAAGTAGCATGGAAGGTATCGGGGAAGATATAGGTGATAAAATCATAGCTATGCTTGAAGGTACCGGAGAGTTTGAACTGAGACAAGTTGGTATGGTTGGACCAAAGGTCGGAGACGAACTTCGCAAAAAGGGTCTTATGGCGATTATCTTATCGCTTGTCGCTATTTTGGCTTATATAGCTTTTAGATTTGAGTGGCGTTTTGGAGTAGCGGCCGTCATATCTGAATTTCACGACGTGTTTATTATAATAGGCATTATATCCATACTTCAAATAGACGTAAATTTGGAAATTTTAGCCGCTGTGTTAACATTGCTGGCGTATTCCATTAACGATACTATCGTAATTTTTGACAGGATTCGCGACGAACTTAAAACGTCAAAAAGCAATAATCTTTTTAGTATTATAAACGTCTCTATCTCAAAAACTCTATCGCGAACGACTCTTACGTCTTTAACTACGATATTTGTCGTTATAGCGCTTTTAATATTTGGCGGAGAATCAATACACGGATTTTCTTTAGTGCTTACGATAGGTATTGTTATAGGAACTTACAGCTCTATTTTTATAGCGGCTCCTCTTTTGAAATGGTTAAAATTTGACGTAGGCGCATACAAAGCCAACATAGCTAAAAAAGAGAAAGAGAAATTGGAAAGAGCCAAAATGCGCGCTCAATATGAACGTGGCGCTATTTAAGGAGTAAGTGATGGATTGGGGTAAAGTTGTTTATATATTTTTTGCTTTGATGAGTTTAACTACGACGGCAGGATTTTTATACGAGCATAACGAGTTTGCGCTTTTCGCGGCAATGAGTATCAATTTAATCTCCACATTTTTAAAAATCGGCGTCAAAAATACGCTTTCAGCCGAACTGTTCGCCAGTTCTTTGGTGGCTGATTTACATCTTATTCCAGCGTTTTTAGTACTTGAAATATCGGAAAATATGAGTATAGTAATCGCGCTTTCAATAGGGGCAATTATCGCGAATCTATTTTCATTGGTATTGGTGTTGGTAGAGTCCGCAAAAGTGAGGGATGAGTTTTAATGGAATATAAAGCTTTTGAAGTTGAGAAAAAATGGCAAACAAGATGGGACGAGACAGAAGCTTTTGAACCGCTTAACGATTTCACAAAACCTAAAAAATATATTTTAAGTATGTTTCCGTATCCAAGCGGACGCATACATATGGGACATGTAAGAAATTATACTATAGGCGACGCGATAGCGAGATATTATAGAAAAAGAGGATTTAACGTTTTGCATCCGATAGGGTGGGACTCTTTTGGAATGCCGGCCGAAAACGCGGCTATAAAACATCAAATTCATCCAAAAATTTGGACTTATGAAAATATTGACTATATGAGAAATGAGTTGCGTTCTTTAGGTCTTTCATTTTCAAAAACGCGCGAATTTGCCACAAGCGACTACATGTATACAAAAAATGAACAAGAGATATTTATAAAAATGTATGAAAAAGCTCTTGTTTACAGAAAAAAAGCTTCTCTTAATTGGTGCGAAAGTTGCCAAACGGTTTTGGCTAATGAACAGGTGGAAGAGGGCAAATGTTGGAGATGTTCAAGCGAAGTTGTGCAAAAAGAGATGAGCGGATACTATCTTAAAATATCTAAGTACGCAAAAGAGCTTTTAGACTCAACAAATGAACTTAAAAACGGTTGGCCAAATCAAGTTTTAGTACAGCAAGAAAATTGGATAGGTCAAAGCGAAGGATTGGAATTTGAGTTTGAATTGAGTGAAGAATCTGTGCGAAAACTGGGCGGAAAATTTGAAAAATATACCGTTTTTACCACAAGGGCCGATACTATTTACGGCGTTACATACTCTGCTTTAGCGCCTGAACACCCCATAGTAAAAGAGCTTTTGGAAAATAATTTTTTGGATAAAATTAGCGCTCAAAAGATAAAAGATATGCAAAAACTAAGCTCACGAGACAAACAAATAGCCCAAAAAGACGGAGTGTATCTTGGCATAGACGTTATTCATCCTCTTACAAAAAAGAAGATTCCCGTTTGGACAGCAAATTTTGTTTTGCTTGAATATGGCGGCGGAGCGGTTATGGCTGTTCCAGCACACGATAGCAGAGATCATGAATTCGCCGTTAAATTTAATCTGCCCATAATCCAAAGTATAAGAGCAAAAGAGCAAGAGTACTCTATAAAAGAGGCTATGTGCGATGACGGGTTTTTGATAGATTCGGGTGATTTTACCAGTCTTGAATCCGCAAAAGCAAGAGAAGAGATAATAAAATATTTTGAAAAAAACAGTCTTGGCAAAAAAGTAATCAATTATAAAATAAGAGATTGGGGTATAAGTCGTCAAAGATATTGGGGCGCTCCGATTCCGATTGTGCATTGTGAGAAATGCGGCGCGGTCGCGGAACTAAAAGAGAATCTGCCCATTACTCTTCCGGACGACGTAGAGATTACCGGCGAAGGAAATCCTTTAGACAAGCATCCGACTTGGAAATTTACAAAATGTCCGAAATGCGGTGGCGACGCTAAGCGCGAAACGGACACTATGGATACGTTTGTGCAATCAAGCTGGTATTTTTTAAGATATACAACCCCGCCTAATCTGTGGAACAGTATGCCGTTTGATGAAAAATGCGTGAAATATTGGATGAATGTCGATCAATATATCGGCGGTATAGAACATGCCATTTTACACCTTTTGTACGCCAGATTTTTTACAAAAGCTTTGAGAGATTTGGGATATATAGACAAAGACATAAACGAACCTTTCGCCAATCTGCTAACGCAAGGTATGGTGCTAAAAGACGGCGCTAAGATGAGTAAATCCAAAGGAAATACGGTTGACCCCGATAGTATTATAGAAAAGTACGGCGCGGATACTGCGAGACTTTTTATATTATTTGCCGCTCCTCCTCAAAAAGAGTTAGAGTGGAACGATAGCGCGGTGGACGGCGCATTTAGATTTATTAAGCGTTTGGTTGATAGAAGCGATAATATTTTGCCATGCAAAAATTTGCCGAAAATCAACCATAAAGAATTGAGTAGAGATTCGCAATACGCCAGAAAAAAAGTTTATGAAGCGGCAAAAAAGTCAATAGATATATTTGAAAGCCAAACGTATGCTTTTAATACGCTCATAGCGGCATGCATGGAAGCTTTTAACGCTTTAAGCGCGCAAGAAGACAGAAACGTTTGGACAGAAGGTTATTGGATACTTTTAAATGTTTTGGAACCTATAATACCTCACATAACAAGCGAACTTAGCGAACAATTTTTTAAGTGTAAAAATTTTGCATATGTTGTAGAAATAGACGAAAGCGTATTTGAATCGGAAACGATGATTTTAGCGGTTACCGTAAACGGCAAACGCAGAGGCGAATTTGAGATAAGCGCGGACGCCGACGAGGATGAGATAATAAAAACAGGTAAAGCCGCAGTATCCAAGTGGCTTGAAGGCGCTAATATCAAAAAAGAGATTTACGTCAACAAAAAACTTGTAAATTTGGTAATCGCATGAAAAAGGCGATTCTTTTTTTCGTATCGTTATTTTTGCTCGCTGGTTGCGGTTATAAGTCAAGCTCGCATTTTGCTAAAAGCGTTTTGGGTGAGAGAATTTATATATATGTGGCTATGAGCAGGGAAGATCCGCAAAATACGGTTTTGATTAAAGACGCCGTATCAAACGCTTTTGTAGATAAATTTGGTTCGCAGATTGTGGCAAAAGAGTTTGCGGACACATTGCTTAGCGTTACGCTCCAATCAATAACTTTCAAACCGCTGGTTTATGATAAAAACGGATATGTCGTATCGTATAAAACCGTAGCGAATTTAAAAATAGATTACGAACTGTTGTCGGGCGAAAAAGGGACAGTGATTACTAACGGAGATTATGATTTTCCAATCGCGGCGGATAGTATTATTTCGGACACAAAAAGATTTGAGGCTATAAAATACGCTTCGGAAGACGCGATTGACGAATTTACTGCGGTTGTCGCCTTAAAAGGCTTACGGTACAGCAGCGGCAAATGAGTCTACAAAAATATTTGGCTTCAAAGCCGCTTTACTATGAACATATAGATTATAAAAGAATGCCAAGAATCTTTGGGGAAATATCCGGTAATTTTAAATTCCCTAAAATTATACATGTAGTAGGCACAAACGGAAAAGGTTCTATCGGCAGGTATCTTGCGAATATGCTTGAGCTTGCGAGTTTTAAAACGGGACACTATACGTCGCCTCATATTTTGGAGTTTAACGAACGTATATACAAAAACGGCAACACTATCTCAAATGATGAATTGGAATTTTTACATGTAAGGCTTTTGGGTATTTTGAAAGATTATGAAAAAGAGCTTTCGTATTTTGAATACACGACGCTTTTGGCGTTTTTGTATTTTGAGGATTGCGATTATGCGGTATTGGAAGCTGGAGTCGGAGGCGAGTTTGACGCTACAAATGTGGCTCCTAAAATTTTATCCGTCATAAGTCCTATCTCAATCGATCATCAAGAACTTCTTGGGAACTCTATAAAAGAGATAGCTTTTACAAAACTTCAAAGCGTAAATAATCCCGCGATTATATCTTGCCAAAAACACAAAGAGACGTTGGAAGTGATAAAGCAAAGAGAGGCGATTTGTGGTTTTGGGTTTTTATATGTAGACGAAAATGAAAAAGACGAAGAGGTTGAAAAATATGCCAAGAATTTTTCACTACCTCCATTTTTAAAGCAAAATCTTTTGACCGCTTTTAAAGCGGCGAAGTTTTTGGGCGTTTTTCCAAATTTAGCGAAATTAAAAGCTTTAAATTTACGCGCGAGGTGCGAGAAGATAGCGTCCAATATTACTTTAGACGTAGGTCATAATATTGACGCGGCGAAAGCGTTAGCGGAATATTTCAGCAATAAAAAAATTGTTTTAGTTTATAATTCTTATAAAGATAAAAATTATGCTGAGGTTTTAAATATTTTACAACCAATCGCTAAACGTATAGAATTAATAGATATAATAAATCCTATACGACAGAACGCGAAAAAGGATATAGAAAAGTTGTTGAATTCTTTACATGTGGAGTATAAAAATTATGAACGGGTTAATGAAAATGACGAATATTTGGTATTTGGTTCATTTGGTGTTATTGAAAGTTTTTTGAAGAGTATGAATGAAGGATAAATTTACCATAACGATTTCGGATATAAGAGGCTCAAAACATTATACGCTAAATCAGATTATTAAAAAAATCATATTTTATGTCGTGATTTCTATCTTATTTTTGATTTTATCGGGCGCCATATATATAGCTTTTTTAAATGGCGAGGTTAAAAATCTTGCTGAGAAAAAAGATGAACTTCAAAGAGGATTGGATGAGAAGATAGCGTATTATGAAGTTATACAAGGCAAAATTGCGGATATTGAGGCAATTATCGGTATTACGCCTGAAGATGAGAATATAAGTCACGAGACAAGGCTTGAGAGTATCAATCTTACCACGATTCAACAATCTATTTTATTGCAGCTTTTGCCAAATGGTGCGGTTATAACCCACAAAGGCGTTTCCGCCGGTTTTGGCACAAGAGACCATCCCATCTATGAAAAGACGGAATTTCACAAAGGAATTGATTTTAGAGCACCGCTTAAAACGCAGGTTTTCGCTCCGGCTGCCGGTATAGTTGAATTTGCGGGTATGCAAGATAGCGCAGGTTACGGGTCGCTTGTCATAATAGATCACGGTTTTGGTTTTAAAACTTATTATGCGCATTTGGATAGTTCAATGGTGGTAAAATATGGAAAATTTGTCAAAAAAGGCGAACATATAGCAAATTCAGGAAACACAGGACTTTCCACCGGTCCGCATTTGCATTACGAGATACGATTTTTAGGGCGACCTTTAAATCCTATGAATTTTATTAACTGGAACAATAATAATTTTTCAGAAATTTTTGAAAAGGAGAAGGGTGTACAATGGGACTCTTTGTTAGAAATGGCGAGCATATTGTTAGCAAACAAACAGAATCAACAATAGTAGCGAACGGCGCTAAGCTTGAAGGAGTATTTGAGCTTTCCACATATTTTTACGTAGATGGCGTGGTTTTAGGTAAAGTTCGCTCGACAAATACTATAGTTATAGGTAAACGTGGGTTAATTAAAGGCGAAGTCGAAGCTCCTAAAATGATTATTAACGGCAGATTTGAAGGCAACGCCGTATGTGATGGCATAGAGATATTGGAAGGCGGCGAGCTTTTTGGAGCAGTATACAGCAATGAGCTTGTAATAGAGCAAAAAGCGCATTTTGAGGGCGAAAGTCATCTAAAAAACACATTGTCGCAACCTTTAATCACAGTGGAAGAGACGGAAGAAAAAGAATAACCATTGCAAGCGGCGATTTATGAGTATTTAAAAAACAAAGGCGACGCCGAACTTATTCTTTGCAGAGACGATAAGGAGGCGTTTTTACTTTCTAACGCCGCTATGCTTGCCGGAAGAAAAGCGTTTGTATTGCCGGATTTCAGAGCCGCTTTCGGAGAGGATTTAAGATCTTACAGAAGCGAGCTTTTAGAATTAATCAATGTTTTAAGAGAATATTACAGTGAAAAATCTTCAAAAAAAGTTTTAATATCTCCCATAAGAACAGTCATTCATCCACTTCCAAGTCCAGATCTTTTTAAAAGCATTACTATAAACTTTGCAGAAAGTGTGGATATCCAAGCGTTAAAAGACGAGCTTTTGCGTTGGGGATATAGTTTTGTAGATATAGTGGAGGATAAAGGCGAAGTCTCTTTCAGAGGCGATATTATGGATATATATCCTATAAATTTTGAAAATGCAGTTAGAATATCTTTCTTTGACAATCAAGTGGAGAGTATCAGATACTTTACATGTGAGAACCAAAAAAGTCAAAAAGAGGAGTTGGACAGCGTTACGATAACTTCGGCTATTTTTGCGTTAGACGATAAAACTTACGAAAATATGAACGAAGATATCAAAGGATTAAAAAGCGACGGCATAGCTCAAGATATCGAGTCTTTGGGTTTTTGGACATTAAATGAAAATGCGCAAGATTATTTAAAGATAAAAAAGACCGTTTACGCTTTTAAAATGGAGGACGAGATAGAAGAGACGGTCGTTTTTTATGAAAACGTAGACGAAGAACTCTTGAAGTCTATTCCGATAATTCCGGAACCTTTGATTTTTAAAGATTTACAAATCTCCGCTGTTAAACCTTTTTTAGAGTTTCATAAAGAGCAAAAAATTACTATTTTGGCGAAAAGCGAGACCCTTGTCAAACAAAACGGCATTGAAATCGGCGGCAAAATATCGTTTGTCAAAAGTCCTTTAATCGTAAATCTCATAAGTCACGAAGATATAATCATATCCTTAAACAAACAGCTTCCAAAAAGACGCAAAAAACATCCTTCCATTATATTGGACGAACTTAAAATCGGCGATTACGTAGTACATGAAAATTATGGTATAGGTATCTTCAAAGGACTTCAAAATACGACTATTTTAGGGGCGAAAAGAGATTTTATTGTTATTGAGTATCAAGGCGACGATAAACTTTTACTGCCTGTTGAAAATTTAAACGTTATAGACAGATATATAGCCGATAGCGGCGCTATAGCCATAGTCGACAAGCTCGGCAAGGGAAGCTTTTTAAAGTTAAAAGAGAAAACAAGACTTAAACTTTTTGAGATAGCTCAAGAGATTATTGATATAGCGGCAAAAAGAGAACTTGTGGAAGGCTTTAAGATAGATAGCCTAAACGCGCCTTTGGAAGAGTTTTGGCAGAGCGCCGGATTTATTTACACAGACGATCAAAAAAAGAGCGTCGAAGATATACTTGTGGATTTAAATTCCGCCAAAGTTATGGATAGGCTTCTTAGCGGCGACGTTGGTTTTGGAAAAACGGAAGTTGCTATGAACGCTATTTTTTGCGCGGCGAAAGAAAATTTCCAATCTCTTTTTATCGTGCCTACAACGCTTCTTTGTGTACAGCATTACAAAAGTCTTGTTAAAAGATTTGAAGGTTTTGGCATAAAAGTAGCGAAATTAGACAGGTTCACCGCGCCAAAAGAGAAAAGTAGAATATTAAAAGAGTTAAAAGACGGCAGTCTTGACGTATGTATCGGAACGCACGCGCTTTTGGGAGTAAGTTGCGCCAATTTGGCTTTGGTGGTTATAGACGAAGAGCATAAATTTGGCGTGAAGCAGAAAGAAAAATTGAAAAATTTACGAGAAAATATACATATGCTGTCTATGAGCGCGACTCCTATTCCAAGAAGTCTTAATATGGCGTTAAGCTCTATAAAACAGTATTCGCAGATATTAACTCCGCCAAACGATAGAGAAGATATAAGAAGCTTTGTAAAAGAGTATGACGAAAAGATTGTAAAAGAGGTAATTTCAAGGGAACTTCGCCGAGGCGGGCAAGTCTTTTATATACATAACAAAATAGCTACCATAGAGTCTAAAGCAAAAGAACTTAAAAAGATACTGCCAAATATCAAAATACTGATTTTACATTCACATGTAAGCGAAAATATAGCCGAAGAAGAGATGATAAAGTTTGAGAATAAAGAGTATGACGTTTTGCTTTCAACGTCTATAGTAGAATCAGGCATACATCTGCCAAATGTAAACTCTATCATTATAGAATCAGCTGAAAACTTCGGTATCGCGGATCTACATCAGTTACGAGGACGCGTTGGACGCGGGAAAAATCAAGGTTTTTGTTATTTTCTTGTCAAAAGCAAAGAGACTTTGAGCGAAGCGGGAAGAAAACGTCTCATAGCTCTTGAGTCAAATTCATTTTTGGGAAGCGGCTCCGTTCTTGCGTATCACGATTTGGAGATTAGGGGCGGAGGTAATCTTATAGGGGAAGCTCAAAGCGGACACATAAGACATATTGGATACTCTTTGTATTTAAGAATGCTGGAAGAGACTATAAACGAGCTTTTAAACAAAACTTCCGTTAAAAACGCCGAAGTCGAGATAAAATTAAGCGTCAGCGCGTTTATTAGCGGGGATTTGATTAGCGAGGATAGATTGCGTTTGGAACTTTACAGAAGACTCAGTAAATGCGTAGACGTGAACGAGGTTTATGAGATTGAAAACGAGATTGAGGATAGATTTGGTAAACCTGACACTCCGACGTCGCAGTTTTTATCTCTTATCATTATAAAGATTTTAGCTTCAAAATTGAAAATCAAAAATATCTCAAACTACAAAGACAATATAGCGATTACTGAGGAAAACGAGCAAAAAACATATCTGAAATCCGCGAGTTTTGACGATGACGACGTTATATCAACCATACTTTCGCATTTAAGAGAAAGAGTAAAAAAGATTTTAAAATAGTTCGCAATCCCTACATGTATGAATGCCGATATAATAAATTTTGTTGAGTTAAAGGGGGCTTGTGCTATAGTTAATCTTTATTCTATTCATATGGGAGTACATGTATGATAGATTGGAAGGTCACAAAAGCCGCTATTTACAGAGCGAAAAAAGACGCTTTAAAACCTGTGTTTGAGATAGACGCTGTAACGCTTGATGATTTATTAAATATCGACGAGCAAAAAAACGCGCTTGTTGAAAATACCAAAAAATTTATTGAAGGGAAAGCGGCTTCTCACGCGTTACTTTGGGGTTCGAGGGGAACGGGTAAATCGTCTTTGGTAAAAGCCGTTTTGAATCGCTTTTTTAATGAGGGTTTAAGACTTATAGAGTTTTTTAAAGAGGATTTGCGTTCTTTGACGGATATAAGCGACGAGATAAGAGAGTTGCCGTATAAATTTATAGTCTTTTGCGACGATATCTCTTTTGAAGCGAGCGATTCAAGTTATAAGGCGCTAAAGAGCGTCATTGAAGGCTCTATAGAACTTCCGCCCAAAAATGTTTTGGTTTACGCCACGTCAAACAGAAGACATTTGATTTCCGAATTTCACACGGACAACGAAGGAACAAGAATAGCAAATGGCGAGATTCATTATTCGGACAATGTTGAGGAGAAAATCTCGCTATCGGATAGATTTGGACTTTGGCTCTCGTTCTATCAAGGCACTTTCGACGAGTATTTGAAAATAGCGGACAGTTATTTTTTATCTTTAGACGATAAAACAAGAGCTTTAATGCACGAGGAAGCTAAACGTTTCGCTTCTCTTAGAGCTTCAAGAAGCGGGCGAACCGCGAAGCAATTTTTTACGCTTTATCACGACAAATTTTAAGGACACGAATGAGGATAGGTTTTATAGGGGACGTAGTAGGCAAACCCGGACGCGATATGATAAACTCTTATCTAAAGAAATTAAGAGAAGAGTTTGATATAGATCTTGTCATAGCAAATACCGAAAACGCCTCGCATGGATTTGGTTTGAGCGTAAAAAACGCCAATGAGCTTTTTAGTATGGGTATAGACGTGATGACGGGCGGTAATCACACGTGGGATAGAAAAGATATAATCGGGGTTTTGGATATTTTGCCGATTTTACGTCCTTACAATTTACCCTTAAGCGTCGCAGGGCGAGGAGCTTTGGTGATTGACGTGAATGGCGTTAAGCTTGGCGTTATAAATCTCATGGGGCATTTTTCTATGCCTATGTGCGATAACCCATTTATCAAAGCCAAAGAGGCTGTGGCATTTGTGAAAGAGAGCGGAGCGGAGGCTATTTTTATAGATTTTCACGCGGAATCCACAAGCGAGAAAGCGGCATTATTTGCTATGTTGAAAGGAGAAGTTTCAGCTATTGTCGGAACGCATACGCATATTGGGACAGATGATTTGAAGATAGACGGCGGCACGCTTTTTTTGAGCGATATAGGACTTAGCGGTTGCAGAGACGGCGTGATAGGCGTGGACAAAGAAGCGCCTATAAATAGATTTTTGACAGGACTTCCTTTTTCTTTTGAAATCCCCAAAAATTGCAAAAAAATTTTTCAAATGGTAGTTTTTGAGATAGAGAACAGAGTTTGCACGGACGCTTTTAAGATGAAGATTTACGACGACAAAGAACGAGAGATAACGGAAGCCTTGCATGAATAGCTTTGATCTGCTTGTTTTTTTGAAAAACGCGGGATATTTGAAAAGCGGTTGCGAAAAGTTTTGGTGGCCCAACGCGGGAAGTTTTGAAGTGGTTGTGGGAAGCATTCTTACACAACAGACAAAATGGAGCAACGTCAAGAACTCTTTGGAAAATCTCAAAGAGCGTTCGCTGTTATCTTTGGAAGCTTTATCAAAAATAGACGAATATTTGTTGAAGTCTATTATCCAAAAATGCGGTTTTAGCGGACAAAAGGCTTCAAGGCTTATTATGTTATCAAGAAATATTGTAAGCGATTTTGGCGATTTTGAGACTTTTCAAAAAGATATTAAAAAAGAGTGGCTTTTGTCGCAAAAGGGATTGGGACACGAGACCGCCGACGCTATATTGTGTTACGCTTGTTTTAAGCCCGTTATGGTGATAGATAGCTATGCGAACAGACTTTTAAAGCATTTTGGCTGTGAATTTGAAAGTTATGAGGAGATTCAAGAGTGGTTTTATGATGGTATTTTAAGCTCATGGGACAAAACGCTGAAACTCTATAACGGCGAAATAGACGAAACGACATTGTGGGCAAGATATCACGGTAAAATCGTTGAATTTTGCAAAGAAAATATGAAAGGCAAAAATATCGCGATTATTTCGGATATTTAACTCCTTGCATGTAGCTGTTGAAAAGGATTTATCGCGAGCGAGACAATCGCTTTTACAAAGGAACTTTAAATGAAAACTATTGTCCAATTATCTTTAGCGTTACTCACGGCTTTAACAATTAACGGTTGTGGAGGCGGAGGAGGAGGTTCAAGCGACAAAAGCACGCCTTCAAACAATAATGATATCTCAATATCGGATAGTAATACTACTAACACAACACAACCGGAAACCAACACAACAAACCCCGAAACCAATACTTGTATTGACGGAGGCAAGATAAAACACGGACACCAACTCCCTCCTTGTCCTGACCCCATAAAAAACGATGAAACTCTTTTAGGAATTGACTCAAACAACAATGGAGTTAGAGACGATGTTGAGATATGGATATATAACACTTACGATACTTATAAAATTTGCAAAGATGAAAATTATACGATTATAGTAGACGGAACAAGAACATCTACTGGCAAACCTATAATCTCAAACGGTACTCGTGTAATATGTGACGGAGAAACGCAACCTTTTCACCAAATAGTAAGAGAAGTAGCTATGCAACATGCGAGAGCTTTTCAGATAGTCATACAAGAACCAGAGAAGGCGAGAGAGACGGTTAATATAATGCATGCGGCGTTAGATTGTGG
>JAISAU010000014.1 GCA_031266555.1 Campylobacteraceae bacterium | reverse complement strand
AGCTTCAATACCTCGCATTTTTTGGGTGGTATTATCCTATGTAAAAGGATTTAGAATATAGAGAAATTCCTATTTTTAGCGACCTACGTCGTATTATCCTATGTAAAAGGATTTAGAATATGTCTAAACCTTTAGAAGTATACATTGAAGGTGGGTATTATCCTATGTAAAAGGATTTAGAATTCCGCAACTATTACGCTTTCCTGTGCCATAAACCTGTATTATCCTATGTAAAAGGATTTAGAATGGTTTAAACCTGCTTTTCCCTAAAGGACTTTGGTTCGTATTATCCTATGTAAAAGGATTTAGAATCCATGCCGGGTTTTAATTCAATTTTGTTTTCCAGAGTATTATCCTATGTAAAAGGATTTAGAATAGAGTACTACCTCTCCAAAATAATTTTTATAAAGCGTATTATCCTATGTAAAAGGATTTAGAATCAGAGGCGAGCGGATAAGAGAGCTTTTTAAACAGGTATTATCCTATGTAAAAGGATTTAGAATAAAAAGAGCGTGTCCAACCGCCTGAAATGCGTTAGTATTATCCTATGTAAAAGGATTTAGAATCTCGTCCGTGCTGGCTGAAGTTGGCGCGGCGGGCTGTATTATCCTATGTAAAAGGATTTAGAATTAGAATTAGTTGTGAGGATAAAAGCCCGGATGGAGTATTATCCTATGTAAAAGGATTTAGAATCCATCGTGCCAAATCCCGCACTTGTGGTAGCGACCGGTATTATCCTATGTAAAAGGATTTAGAATAAAATATCGGCTTCTTCTTTTGTTTTTGCGGCAAGTATTATCCTATGTAAAAGGATTTAGAATACTAAAGACATCTCTATGTCAAACGTTCCTCTGCGTATTATCCTATGTAAAAGGATTTAGAATCGGAGGGGGCATTCACGGGCGTCATAGCCGGCAAGGTATTATCCTATGTAAAAGGATTTAGAATCAATGGCATTACGCGAACGCGAATGTTGTTAATTGTATTATCCTATGTAAAAGGATTTAGAATGCAGTTTGTCATCTATAATCGCGCTTTTTTTCAGGTATTATCCTATGTAAAAGGATTTAGAATCTGATTATATATATAAAGGAGCAACAAATGGGTGGGTATTATCCTATGTAAAAGGATTTAGAATTCTTATCCGTAAGTTCAACTGGCGGTATATACCTAGTATTATCCTATGTAAAAGGATTTAGAATAAATTAAGCATAAAATAAGGAGTAGGGCAGTACGTATTATCCTATGTAAAAGGATTTAGAATAAACACAACGGGTTTAAAGGGGATAGATTTTTTAGTATTATCCTATGTAAAAGGATTTAGAATCTTCAATTATGAGTTTTTCCCTACAAATTATAACGTATTATCCTATGTAAAAGGATTTAGAATTCAAAAATAAGCGATATTAACACTGACAATGGCTAGTATTATCCTATGTAAAAGGATTTAGAATCAAGATCTGTTCGGCATACCCGTCACCACTCAAAAGTATTATCCTATGTAAAAGGATTTAGAATCTGTTAATGTTAAAAAACTTTCCGAAGTGTTAAAGTATTATCCTATGTAAAAGGATTTAGAATAAAGGATTGATGAGCTTATAGACGGCAGAAGATTTGGTATTATCCTATGTAAAAGGATTTAGAATCGCTATTTTTATTCCGTAAGGATTGGTTTCTGTTATGTATTATCCTATGTAAAAGGATTTAGAATCCCAACTTTCCAAATTCTTGGATTGGGCATAAACAGTATTATCCTATGTAAAAGGATTTAGAATTCCACAATAGCTATTGGCAAACGAAAAAAATCATGTATTATCCTATGTAAAAGGATTTAGAATTCCGAACAAGAAAAAAAAGCCTTGTCCCGCACAAAGTATTATCCTATGTAAAAGGATTTAGAATATTGCATCTCTTCCCCTCCTCCACCATGGCTTAACGTATTATCCTATGTAAAAGGATTTAGAATCACAGATAGACAAGAAATAAAACAAGATACAAAGGTATTATCCTATGTAAAAGGATTTAGAATTCTTGTTATGTTTGCATGTAGACAGAAGCTATCTAAGTATTATCCTATGTAAAAGGATTTAGAATCAATATCATTCATCCTCCATATCAAATTCATCTTTGGTATTATCCTATGTAAAAGGATTTAGAATCCGGTTATAGTGTCGTATTTATCTTTTACGTCTACGTATTATCCTATGTAAAAGGATTTAGAATTTGTTGTTAGAACAAGAAGCAAAACAGTATTTTAGTATTATCCTATGTAAAAGGATTTAGAATACGTCTATACCGCAAACTTATTTGTTAGGCGTTGGTATTATCCTGTGTAAAAGGATTTAGAATAAAAGTCAAATTCACTCTCTTTTAAATCTCTTAAGTATTATCCTATGTAAAAGGATTTAGAATAAAGTATTAATTCTCATACCGAACGGGTTTCCAGTATTATCCTATGTAAAAGGATTTAGAATACGCGTACTCTCTATCTCTCAAATATGTCTTTTGGAGTATTATCCTATGTAAAAGGATTTAGAATCAAGTATGCAAAAGAGCATTGTCGCTGTTGTATTAGTATTATCCTATGTAAAAGGATTTAGAATTTTTAAAAATTGAGGAGATTTAAAATGTATGTTGAGTATTATCCTATGTAAAAGGATTTAGAATTAACTTATTTTTGCCATTTTTTGCTCCTAATATAATGTATTATCCTTTGTAAAAGGATTTAGTATGGTAAAGGCGGATTTGATACGTTTGGACTCATTGTACTATATCTTCCTAATAGGAGTTCCAGATTTAAATAATACGAAAAGTTTTTGAAAAAATAAGGGTAGCTCATTTAAAAACACCCTTATTTATAATCTAAATTAATATTTTTTGCTACTTTTTTTATTGGTTTTTGTGCTGTAACGACTGCCGCTAAAGCCCTTTTTATTATCTCTTCTTCCATTTCTTCCACTTTTGGAATTATGTCGTTTTTCACTCTCTTTTATTTTTACTTTTTGTATGTAACCTTCAAATGTTTTTTTATCTATGCCTATAGAGTTTGGTCCTTTTGCGCCGCTATTATCTGCTAAAAGTGAAATGGCTTTGTAAGCAATTTGCGCCAAATCCAACTCTTTTTCAAGTTCGTCCGCGATTTTTACAGCGATATTGTCTATGTTCGCGCGTAATATGGTTTGAGCCAATTTTTTCGCGTTATTCGCTTTTAATTCAAAAAGGGTCGGTATCTGTTTTTGTTCCAATTTCGTACCAACAGTTTTGGCTATTTTTTGCATACTGTGGTATTCTATAGGCGTTAAAAGAGTAATAGCCGTACCTTTTTGTCCAGCTCTTGCCGTTCTTCCTATTCTGTGTACATAGCTTTCAGGATCAAATGGAATATGATAGTTAAATACATGCGATATCTCCTTAACATTTAATCCTCTCGCCGCTACGTCGGTTGCTATAAGAATATCTATAACCCCGTTTCTAAAAGACTTTATAACCTCTTCTCGTTGAGGCTGCTCCATATCTCCATGAAGTCCTTTTGAAGCGTATCCTGCGGCTACAAGCCTTGTGCTTAATCTATCAACCTCTTTTTTGGTTCGACAAAATACTATTGCTTTATTTGGATCCAATGCGTCTAAAAGTCTGATAATCGCGTCGTCTCTTTCGTGTTCTTCAATAACGTAATAGTGCTGTTCAATATCGGCGTTTGTAGTAGCATTCTGCGGTGTTACGCTAACAAACGCAGGATTGTTTAAAATCTTTTTCGCCAAAGCTTTAATTGGTTCTGGCATAGTGGCAGACAAAAGCATTGTTTGACGATTTTTCGGAAGTCTTGCAAAAATTGCCTCTATATCTTCTAAAAATCCCATATCAAGCATTTCATCCGCTTCGTCAAGTATGACTATTTGCGGTTCAAACGCGTAGAGTTTGTTGTTTTTCAATAAATCAAGAAGTCTTCCTGGAGTCGCTACAACTATGTTCGCTCCTTGATCTATAAGTTTTAACTGTTTTGAGTACGAACTGCCGCCGTAAACGGTTACAGTGTGTATGTTGCGAAATCGTCCGAACATGTACATTTCATCGCTTATTTGGGTTGCAAGCTCTCTTGTAGGGGTGATTACAAGCACTTGGACTCTTTTTTCGTTTGGATTTATCATACTGATGGCGGGAAGCGAAAAAGCCGCTGTTTTCCCGGTCCCTGTTTGCGCTTGTCCCACAACGTCGCGTCCTTCGATTATAAGAGGAATTATCTCTTGTTGTATTGGACTTGGTTCGCGAAATCCAGCCTCTTTTATGGCATGCAGAACTTGTTCGTGAAGTCCGAAATTTTCAAATGTTTTCATTGGATTGTCCTAAAAAAATTAATAGTTTTTCAGTTTTAAGCAGAAAAATATGCAAGATACTAAAAAACGAGTATTATATCAAAAATGTCTTAAAAACAATAATTTTCTAATCCTCATTGTTTTTTACACATAAAATACTTAAACGTATACAAAAATTTCTTACATGTAGAAATGTAAATCAAATGTTTTTAAGCCATTTGTTTAAAAATTACGTACATGTAGCATACGAAATTAAAGTTCGCCGTTTGTAGTTTAAAATTGTATCAATTTGGTTTGAAGCTTTGCTTGCTTTTGCAAAACTCACCCAAAAAGCACTCTTCGCATTTTGGATTTTTTGCGGTACAGATATAACGTCCAAACAACACCATACCTTGATGCAAAATGTCAAGATTGTCTTTAAAAGCTTTTGTCAAATCAATTTCGGTTTTTTGAACGGTTTTTGAGCGAGATAATCCGAGTCTGTGAGAAGTGCGAAAAACGTGAGTATCTACCGCCATAAGATTTGCGCCTTTGTACTCTATCATAACTACATGCGCAGTTTTTTGACCAACTCCAGCCAAAGTTACCAATTTTTCTTCATCAAGCGGGATTTTACCGTCAAAATCTTTCTCTACGCTTTTTGCCATTTTTATGAGATTTGCCGCTTTGTTATTAAAAAAAGAGCAGCTTTGAATCAGCGTTTTTAAAGATTCCAGATTCGCGCAAGAGAGCGACGTCGTATCAGGATATGCTTCAAAGAGTGAGGGTGTTATGATATTGACCCTTTTATCGGTGCATTGCGCAGATAACATCACAGATACCAATAGCTCATAAGCGTTTTTATAATTGAGTTCCGTTTTGGCATTTTTGTATTTGTCTATAAAGATAGCTTTAATGCGGCTTATCTCTTTTTTTGTTGATAATTTCAATTTTTGTTCCTTTGTGAAGGCAATTATAACAGATTTCTTTTGTAGACTTATGCTCATTTAATGCAAGTTTCTATATAATTTCAAATTGCTTTTCGCAAAATATTATTTAAAGGATTTTATCAAAAATGAAAAAATTAATTTTTGGTACATGCGCGGTTTTTGCCGCAATAAGTTTAAATGCGGCTGTTGTAGCGACCGTTAATGGTCAAGATATAACCGATGAGGATATAGGTTTGCTACTTCGACAATTTCCGAATGTCAGCTACGAAACACTTCCGGACGAAGCGAAACAACAAATACTAAATCAAGCCATAGATAGAAAACTTTTAATCTCAAATGCCGTAAACAGCGGAATAGAGAAGGATAAAGAGTTTACCGATACGCTTGAGAAAGTTAAAAATGAGATAGCACTTGACGTATGGATGAAAAAAGAGTTTGACAAAGTGAAAATCAGCGATAGCGATATTAAAAAATTCTACAATGAAAATCAGAACAATTTTTTACAACCCGAGAGAGTGAAAGCAAGTCATATTTTGGTAAAAACCGAAGATGAAGGTAAAAAAATAATTAAAGAGTTGGGAAGTTTAAAAAATAAAGCTTTGGTTGATAAATTTGCGGAATTCGCAAAAAGCAATCCCGATCAAACTTCACAAACAGGCGGCGATTTGGGCTGGTTTAGTAAAAATGACCCGTTCATAGTTGAGTTTAAAAATGCGGCGTTTGCTTTGAAAAAAGGCGAAGTTTCAAAAGTTCCGGTACAAACACAATTTGGTTATCATGTTATTTATCTTGAAGATAAACAAGCAGAGAAGAAGCTTCCTCTTGATGAAGTTAAAGGACAAATTGAAAATGGCTTAAAAAGCGAAGAGTTTAGAAAAAGTATTGAAGCTCAAGCAAAAACGCTAAGAGATAAAGCGAAAATAGAGATTAAAAAATAAGCTTTTAAAGAGTTTATATGTATAGCGCAAAAGCAGTTGAAATTGTAGGAAGCGGAGTTATAAGCGGTGATAAGGTTAGTAAACTCTTTGAATTAGCGAAAGTTAATGAGTTTGCCATACCTGCTGTAAATGTTGTTGGCAGCGATTCTATAAACGCGGCTTTGGAAGCTGCGAAGATTGTGAACTCTCCTATTATTATTCAATTTTCCAATGGCGGCGGCGAATTTATGGCTGGTAAAAGTTCAGGCATTTCCAACGCCGCTGTGCTTGGCGCGATATCTGGTGCGCAGCATATTCATTTAATGGCCGAATCGTACGGCGTGCCGGTTATCATTCATACGGACCATGCCGCCAGAAAACTTCTTCCATGGATTGATTCTTTACTTGATGCGGGCGAAGAGTTCTATAAAACTTACAAAAAGCCGCTTTTTAGTTCTCACATGTTAGATTTATCAGAAGAGCCTCTTAGCGAAAATATAGCTACAAGTGTTAAATACTTGGAGCGTATGAGCAAAATCGGTATGACGCTCGAGATAGAAATAGGCGTAACCGGCGGCGAAGAGGACGGCGTAGATAATACGAGCATTGATAACGCGTTGCTTTATACACAACCAAAAGACGTGGCTTACGCGTATGAAGAGTTAAAAAAGATAAGCGATAATTTTACAATAGCGGCGTCATTCGGCAATGTTCACGGCGTTTATAAACCCGGAAATGTCGTATTAACTCCAAAAATTTTAGGCAATTCTCAAGCGTATATAAGAGAAAAATTTAATCTTAATTCGCAAAAACCGGTAAATTTTGTTTTTCACGGCGGTTCCGGTTCTACTTTATCAGAGATACGAGAAGCCGTAAGTTACGGCGTTGTAAAGATGAATATAGACACCGATACGCAGTGGGCGTTTTGGGACGGCGTGAGAGCATATGTTAACAAAAATAACGCGTATTTACAAAGCCAGCTTGGAAATCCCGAAGGCGAAGATAAACCGAATAAAAAATATTATGACCCGAGAAAATGGTTAAGAGAGGGTCAAAAAAGTATGGCAGAGCGTCTAAAAACGGCATTTTCAGATCTAAATTGTCTAAATAGAAACTAAAAAATATGCATAAAGAGTTATCTTTGTGTGTAAATTCCGCTCTTTTTTAAATTCAAAACGATATAATTATTTTTATAGCTTATAAGATAAGGTTATTTCAATGAAAATTTTACATACTACAGATAAAAATTTTAATGATGAATTTAATACGCTTTTGTCACGTGCGGCAATGGATTTGAAAGAGGCGGGCAAAATAGTTGAAAATTTACTTGACGAAATAAAGAATGAAAAAAACGAGGCACTTAAAAGACATATTTTAAAGTTTGACAAATGGGAAGTTAAAAGCGACAGCGAGCTGGAAATCTCGCCTTCTTTGATGGAGAAAGCTTATAATGAACTTGGCTATGATTTGAAAGACGCGCTCCATAAAGCATATAATAGAATTTTCGCGTTTCATGAAAAACAGCTTCCAAAATCATGGCTTACGTATGAAGATAACGGGATAGTTTTGGGACAAAAGATAAGTTCCGTAGACAGAGCAGGACTTTATATCCCCGGAGGCAAAGCCGCGTATCCAAGCTCGCTTTTGATGAACGCTATTCCCGCAATTGTTGCCGGCGTAAAAGAGATAATTGTCTGCACACCCGCGCCAAACAACGAATTAAATTCACTTCTTTTAGCCGCTATGTATCTTTGCGATATCAAAAAAGCTTTCAAAGTCGGAGGCGCTAGCGCGATAGGAGCTATGGCTTACGGTACAAAGAGTATACCAAACGTTGATGTGATAACGGGTCCTGGGAATATATTTGTAGCGACCGCTAAAAAGATGGTTTTTGGGGATGTAAATATAGATATGATAGCAGGTCCCAGCGAAATAGGCATATTGGCGGATAAAAGCGCGAACGCGAAATATTTAGCCATAGATTTGTTATCTCAAGCCGAGCATGATGAGATGGCAAGTTCTATTTTGATAACAACGGACGAGGAAATCGCAAAAGATACGCTAAAAGAGCTTGAGGCATATTTGCCAAAACTTTCACGCCAAAAAATCGCTACAGTTTCAGTGCAAACAAGAGGCGCGATAATTGTCGCTAAGGATTTGGACGAAGCTGTTTTTTTGATGAACAAAATTGCACCCGAACATTTGGAAGTCGTAACGGAAAATCCATTTGATTTACTGCCCAAAATTAAACATGCTGGCGCGATTTTTATGGGTTCTTTTACCCCAGAACCAATAGGCGATTATATAGCGGGACCAAATCATACGCTCCCAACCGGCGGAACGGCAAGATTTTTTTCACCTTTAAACGTTGAGCATTTTATGAAAAAATCGTCAATTATCAGCATGAGCAAGGATGGAATAAAAGCGATAGGTGAAAGTTGCGCGAGTCTTGCGAATGCCGAAGGATTAAGCGCGCATGAGGAATCCATAAGAGTTAGGCTTAAAGATTTGAAATAGGCAAAAATATGCACAAAAACAAAGTACAAAGTGGGGCGGGAAACTGGAGCGGTTTTAGCAAAGAAGAAGAGTTGTTTAATAGTTTAACTCACATAGTGGGCTTTTTGTTCTCTATAGCAGCGCTTGTTGTTTTGGTGGTTTTGGCGTCTTTAGAAGGGAATGTCTGGAAGATAGTGAGTTTTAGCATTTACGGCTCAACGCTTATTATCTTATACGGTATTTCAACCCTATATCACAGTATAAAAGGCAGAAGTAAAAAAATCTTTCAAAAGTTAGACCATATAAGCATATATCTTTTGATAGCAGGTTCATATACGCCTTTTACGCTTGTTAGTATGCGAGGCGGTTGGGGTTGGAGCATATTTGGCGTTATATGGGGGCTGGCTATTTTTGGTATTATCCAAGAATTTTTTACAAAATCGCAAAAACGTATCTTATCTCTAGTTATATATATCATTATGGGTTGGCTGATTTTAATAGCCATAGTCCCATTAATAAAAAGTTTGCCGGTAGGCGGGCTTGTTTGGCTTATCATAGGCGGGCTTTTTTATACGGGCGGAGTGTATTTTTTTATAAATGACGAAAGAGTGAAGCATTTTCACGGCGTATGGCATATATTTGTGATGGCGGGATCTATAAGCCATTTTTTCACGATGGCGTTTTATGTGCTTTAGCCCAGCTTTCATGTACAAGATAATTAAGGCTCAGTTGCAAAAAAGCGGTAGGGGTATTTTTAGGAAGATTTTCTTGCTATTTTAGTAATCGCAAGACGCAAAAGCAAAATTAATACAATTTACATATAATATGAGTTTAGCGCTTCAAATATGTTTAGGATATTATGGTTTTGACGCGTTATTGCGTTAAAAAATAAACTATCGCTATTTTTGCTTTCATAGATTGGGCGGCAATGATAAGATTAGATCATTAAATTGATGACTTTGTAGTATTGAATTCTATCAATAGCAAAAAGTTTTACAAAAAACACGATCCTTTTATCGTAAATATAATTTAATTTGTGCAAAATAAACATAAGCACAGCAAATTCGCAGTTAGATGTACAGCTTACATGTGAAACATAAGTTCGCAAACTGTATATTTATGATTGGAATCTTAGATATTTAACTGATTATGCGGTTAGCGAGTGGTAAAAATGCTTTAAAGCGATGAGTGCAAAGAAACAGGACAAAATATTTTTTTAATTGATAGAAATAAAAAAAGTATCACATTTTTTAGAAAGCGTAAAAATCAAAAATATTTTAGCTTTGCAAATAACAGATAAAATTTTTAGCAAAATGAAAAAAATTCACTAAGTAGACTTGTGAACTAGAAACTATCTACATGTATATATAATAAAAAAATATTTGAATTAAAGCTGATAATATTTCCGTCAACATCATTAATTTGATAAGCGAAAGAATATAAACCTTTTACCACACTAACAATTTAGACAATATTTCGCTCCTTACATGTAAGGAGTTACGTTTTCATTGCCTATTGGATTTTCGTCTTTAATATATTTTACCGACTTGATATTTGTTTTACCAAACCTGTAAAGAGCGTACCGTTTTTGGCACTTCTCATCACACAATAAAACATATCAACGCCTTCTCAAACGTCCAAAGATACGGGAGTCTACTTTGGCATAAGTGGAGTTCTACGGGGAAACCCCGTAGAATATTTATGAACCTGCTTGCCAATAAAATATAGGAGCGCCGCCGCCTTCTGGCATTATCCAAGGATTCGCGTCATCTTTGCCGAATTTCCATTTTAGATTAGTGCTATAGACATATTCTGTGTTAAGATGACCTACTATTATCCTATCTACCGTAATATTCCAAATCGCGCCATAAACGCTACTTAAAGCTTTAGTCAAATAAGATTCTATTATATCGCTTATATCGTGACCTAATATATGCGAAATATAATCAATAGTATACGTGACGCCATTGCTGAATATTAAGCTTGAGGCAGTATCAACGACATATCCTATCAGAAGACCTCCGGTGAAATTTTTTAAACTATCGCTTACGCTTGAGGGAACAATAATGATGGTCGCGTTAAGATCGCCGCTAAAAAGCGCGCCTACAATACCGCCAAAATTACTATCTCCGCTGACATTAGCCGTCACATAAGCGCTGGTTATGACACCTCCGCTAATAGAACCCGCGATACCGCCGACATTGACAGAACCGTTGACAGTCCCCACAGCATAAGAGTTTGTCACCATGCTATCTCCGATATATCCGACTATACCGCCGACATCATTTTTAGCTTTAATATTGACGCTAGTATAGCTGTTTGAAATATTACTATTAATGTCCGCGCTTCCGACTATACCGCCGACATATCCTTCGCCGCTGATATTTCCAACAACATAGCTGTTGGTTATTTTGCTGAATATCGCCTTTCCTGCAAGACCGCCGACATGTATCTCGCCTATGATATTTACCAACTCAGCGCCGATATTTTTTATGACAGCATCTTCAATGTACCCGAAAAGTCCGGCGGCATTAAGGCTTGGCGCGACTATATTTAAAGATCTGATCGCATATCTCTCGCCGTCGCTCGTATCGGAGTTTAAAATACCGCTAAACGGATTGCTTTCATCGCCTATCGGCGTCCATTCGCCTTCAAGATCTATGTTGTTGAGCAAAATATATTTGCCGGATAAATCCGAAGCAATATTTTCCAAATCATCTTGATCTTGTATCTCCGCGACATTTGCGAGGGCATACAGTCTTACAATTTCATCGTTGCCTTTGTACGTTCCGTCAAACTGCTCGCCGCTATTTGCTTCATACCAACTTGTGACGCCATATTCGTCCGCTTTACCTTGCAAGTCTACGTCCTCACTTGACGCGTTGCCTCTAAAGTCAAGCTCTTCATCATAAAACTTATAGACTACGTTTTGTGCGACGACAGTATCGTCGGATGACGCGTTGCTACTGTCGCCGCCGCAACCGCTAAAGCTAAGTAGAATAAAAAGACTTAAAAGCCAACCGACCATAAACCTACTATTGACAAAAGTTATACTATTTTTTAAATAGTGAAATTTTGCCACACCATGCCGAAACATTATGTTTCTTGTTTGTGAAGATAACATTTCTATATCCTTTCTATAAAGTATTTGCAAGCAAATTATACTATATTCTACTTTATTTATAATAAAAATTAAATAAATTATGGATTTAGGCAAATAATTTTAAGATAACAAGAAAGTATCGCGTATTATACGTTTAAAATAGATACTTATATAGCGTTGTATACTAAAAATTCGCGACTAAAATTGTCCACATGTATGCGTATTTTATGTTTTAATATATTTAATGTAATGTTACATGATAAAAAGATATTTAAGTTGGCAATGATAGTGTTGCTAATCTCATTTGTTTAATAAAAGAGAAAAAATGCGAATTTTTTACCATATCTAACAATATTTCACGCCTTACATGTAAGAAGTCATATCGTCTTTCTTTTATGGACAAGAACCGATTATTCTACATGTAAGCAGTTTCTTAAGTTCTTTTAGCGTAAAACTCTGATTTGAATTTCATAAATTCACCTGCTAAAATAGCATTTCTCATCTGTTTTGCCAAATTTATATAATAATACAAGTTATGAAGAGTAGAAAGACGAAAGAATGTGAGCTCTTTTGCTCGAAAAAGATGATTTAGATAGCCTCTTGAATAGTTTTTACATGTAAAACAATCGCATTCGTTATCTATCGGATTTTCATCTTTAATATATTTTGCCGACTTGATATTTATTTTACCAAAACTTGTAAAAAGCGTACCGTTTCTGGCGTTTCTCGTTGGCATAACGCAGTCAAACATATCAACGCCCCTTTGCACATTTTCCACTAAATCCTCAGGAGTTCCGACGCCCATAAGATAGCGAGGTTTGTTTTTTGGCATAAATGGGGTTGTGAATTCTACGGTATCGTACATCAAAGCGTTCTCTTCTCCAACGCTAAGTCCTCCTATAGCAAAACCGTCAAATTGCATAGAGCAAAGTTCATATGCGCATTTTTTTCTAAACTCCATATCGGTTCCGCCTTGAATGATAGCGAAGATATTTTGATTAAGGGCATATCCGCCGTCTTTTGTTTTTAGATGATATTCTATGGATTCTTTTGCCCATTTTGTCGTTCTGTTTACGGATAAATTTATACGTTCTTTTGAGGAGGGGAGTTCAACAAGATCATCAAGTATCATCATGATGTCAGAATTTAAATTGTACTCTATATCAAGCACTTTTCGCGGTGTAAAGTAGTGAGTTGAACCGTCTATATGACTTTTAAACTTCACGCCCTCGTCGCTTGCTTTTGAGATATCGCTAAGACTGAAGGCTTGAAATCCGCCGCTGTCTGTCAAAAAGCTGCCGTTATATTTTGTAAAACCGTGAAGTCCGCCGAACTCTTTTATTATCTCGTCCCCGGGACGTAAATATAGATGGTAAGTGTTGCCAAGAATTATATCGGCGCCTAAGATGTTTCTCACATCGTACGCGTCAAGACTTTTAACGCTTCCTACTGTGCCAACCGGCATAAATACGGGCGTTTGTATGGTGCTGTGAGCCGTTTGCAATGTGCAAGCTCTGGCAAGGTTATCGGTTTTATCTATGCGAAATTCCATTTTGGTATAATATCCTCTTAAATTTACGGAGTGTATATGAAAAAAATATTGATTATAGCAGACGGCATTTTAGCAAAATATTTTTTAGAAAGAGCAGTAAGTCTTTCAAATGACAACAATGACTATACGATTATCTATTATAGAAAAAAGACGCTGCCGGATTTTGCGTTTCCTGAAAATTTTAAAGTTTATTCGTTTGATCCGACAAGTTTTGAAAAAATGATACCAATTATGAATGAAGATTATTATCAAGTCATGATAGCTGTCTCAAAAAAATTAGACGCCGCGGGTTCGTATAAAAATATAAGGCAATTTGACAAAAAAGTGCCTATTTACTTGGTAGACAGATGGGGATTTGAGTTTGAGGATAAATATTTAACATTGATTGAATCAAGAGAGATTATCGCTTACAGATTTGCCGATTTTTTACCGAATACTCCCGTAACGGCGCAAAATGTAGGACTTGCCATAGGCGAAATAATGGACGTGCAAGTGCCGGTCGGAAGCTCTTACGTATATAGACATGTAGGAGGTATAGAGCAGACAAAATGGCGTATAGCGGCAGTTTACAGAAATAATACTCTTTTGTTGCCTAAACCTAATTTGATGATTCAACCAAACGATAGTCTGCTTATCGTAGGCGCTCCGAATATTTTGCAAAATGTCTATAAAAGCATAAAAAAAGAGCTTGGACAATTTCCATTGCCTTTTGGCAGTAATATATATTGTCTTATTGATATGAAAAATATGAATAGTTTGAGGATCGAAAAACTTTTAGACGACGCTTTATACCTACATGTAAAGCTAAATTCAAAAAAACTGTATATAAAAGTGATAAATCCGACGTATTCGCCCGTTTTTAATAAAATAAAAGAGTTGATGAGCGACGATGTAGACGTAAACATAGACTATTACAACTATTCGCACGAGCACATGTATCAAACGGATGTTTATAATTTAAATATCGGGCTTTGCGTTGTTGACAAACAGTTTTTTAACTCCAACATAAAAACTCTTTTCGAGTGCGAGACGCCTATACTAAAATGCGGGCAAATTCCGCTTTCAAAATTAAAAAGAGGTATTGTTTTGGGAGGAAATATAGACGATGTCGAAAAAAATTCGTCTGTAATGTTTGACGTCTCAACGCAACTAAATTTAAAAATGCAATTTTATGATTTTGACCCCGATAATTTTGAGGAAAAAACGGCTCTTATAGAACATTTTGAAAATATCGCCAAACTTTACGAAAAAAAGATAGAGGTTGTAAAAAGAGATGAGAAAAATCCGATTTTGGAATTTAGAAAAGCGACCGATATTTTACAATTTATACCGTTTTATGAAGCTTTCGCGAAGTCAAGAATGCTATCATTGTTTTCCGCCGATTTAAATAGGGTTCATTTTATTTTGGAAGACAAATGTCAGCTTTTTTTACCAATATTGGAGTAAAAAATTTTAAATTTTAGTATAATCAGGAAATATTACAAAATACAGGAAGGGCATGAGAGTAGATATAAGATTTGCCGCGTCTAAAAGTTCGGATTACAGCGTTTTTATCGATGAACTTAAAGAGATTAAGCTTGACGGTAAAGCCGCTATTATAACTAATGAAACAGTAGCTAAAATTCATCTTGAAAATATAAAAAACAGAGTAAGAGCAAAAGAGCTTTATGAAGTTATTATAAAAGACGGCGAAGAGTATAAAAACTTGCAAACTATAGAGTATATATTAAATGAACTTTTTAAATTTAAGTTGGATAGAAAATCTACTCTTATAGCTTTTGGCGGAGGCGTTGTGGGCGATATGACAGGGTTTGCGGCGTCCATTTATCAAAGAGGCGTAGATTTTATTCAAGTGCCGACAACGCTTTTGGCACAAGTAGACGCAAGTGTGGGCGGAAAAACGGGTGTAAATAATAATTTTGGGAAAAATTTGATAGGTTCTTTTTATCAACCGCGCGCCGTTTATTGCGAAAACGAATTTTTAAAAACATTGCCAAAACGCGAATTTAACGCCGGAGTCGCCGAAATAATAAAAATGGCGGTTATGTTTGATAAAGAGTTTTTTTATTGGCTTGAAAACGCTAATTTAAGCGATGACACAAACTTGAAAGAAGCGATAAGAAAAAGTGTGAAAATAAAAGCCGACGTTGTAGCGCAAGATGAAAAAGAGAGCGGTGTGAGAGCCGTTTTAAATTATGGTCATACATTTGCGCATGTGATAGAGCAAAAGACTAATTATCGCGAGTATTTGCACGGCGAAGCGGTGGCTTTTGGGATAGTAATGGCTAATGAATTGGCGGTAAATTTAGGACTTCTAAAACGAGATGAAGCGGATAAAATAGAAAAAACGTTGCAAAAATTTTCTCTCCCGACAAGATATAGGATACAAAATATGGATAGTTTTTACGACTCATTTTTTCTTGATAAAAAGAGCAGTAATTCCAAAATAACGTTTATTTTGCCAAATCATATAGGGCGTTTCGCGATAAGAGACGATATAGAAAAAGAGATAGTGAAAAATAGTTTAAAGGTTTTTAGTTAATGAGAATAATATTTTTAACTCTCGTTCTTTTAATAAGCGTACTTTTTGCCGATACGAACCAAACGGCGCAAAATACAAATCAGACCGCGAAGCAATTGATGAGCGATTACAAATTAAAACTTGAAATGATTGACAACGCGGATAGAAATAATATTTGGTTCGCAAGGCACGAAAATTACAATATATATAAAACAAAACAAGCCGAATTGGAATCTGTGCTTGAAGATATAAAAAAACTTAAAATTAGAAACAGTAGAGACTCTTTAGCAAAGCTTAACGATATAGAGAGAAGGCGCGATGCTTTAGAGAGCCAAATAGAGCAGTTAAGCGAATTTCAAAACGCTCCTTTTTCGGGACTTTTAAAACCTCCCGAAGTTCCGCCAATACCCTCTATTAGCAATCCATTCGCTATATTTTCCGGATTTTCATATATTAAAAAAATTAAACAAGATTTGGATGAATACAATAAACTCTCAAGCGATTTGGAAGTTTTAATTTCTAATTTGCAAGAAAAAGACGAGATACTGGGGTATATTGCAGAGATTGATAACAACGGCTCTTGGATAGTTTCGCGAGAGAATAATAATATTCTTATGAAAGAGTTTAATTCCGCTTACGATATAGTTTTAACATCCGCTTCGGTTTATGAAAGAAAGGTGAACGAAGCTGTTATGCGCGCTTCCAACGCTATAGAAAATGAGACGAAACGCACGTTTTTTATTCTCAGCGTTATTGTCTCGATTATATTTATCTCTTTTTTGTTGAAGTTCTTTTCAAAACGCTTCATGTCGGCAAATGAGAAAAGTTATATCATCAATAAGATAATAAACATAACCAATATAACGCTTATTATTTTAATTTTGCTATTTACGTATATCGAAAATATGACTTATCTTGTTGCCGTTTTAGGCTTCGCGTCCGCCGGTATCGCTATTGCTATGAAAGATATGTTTATGAATATACTCGGTTGGACGGTGATAACATTCGGGCGAAGTTTCAGCGTGGGAGACAGGGTAAAGGTTCATCAAGACGGCTCTTCGTATGTCGGCGACATAGTGGATATATCTTTGATGAGAATGACTATTTTAGAAGATGTGACTTTGACTACCTATCTTGAAAATAAGCGCGCGGGCAGAGTGATATTTATACCGAATAATTTTATTTTCACGAACCTCATTTCCAACTATACGCACGAGACGTTAAAGACTGTGTGGGACGGTATATATTTAACAATATCGTTTGATTCAAACTATAAAAAAGCGATGTACATTATAAAAGAGATTACGAAAAAATACTCAAAAGGCTATACCGAAATAGCAAGAAAGCAGTTAAATCAATTAAGGCAAAAATACAATCTCAAAAATACAAATGTAGAGCCTAAAATATTTTCATTTATTGAACCGCACGGACTTACTATACATGTATGGTATATGACCAACTCTTACGCCGCTTTAGCTTTAAGAAGCACTCTAAGCGGCGAAATAATAGACGCTATCAATAAAGAAGACGACATAGTCATAGCTTATCCTACGCAAACGCTGAACTTAAGAAAAGCTCCTAGTATTAAATACTCTTCTTGTGAAGACAGCGAAACAAATGAGTGAACCTTTGATAAAACCTAAAGTATTTTTTAAAACGTTTGGTTGCAGAACAAATATCTATGATACGCAAATGATGATAGGACGCCTTAAAGATTTTGAGGTAACGGATAATGAATTGACAGCCGATATAGTAGTGGTAAATTCATGCACTGTGACAAATGGGGCGGACAGCGGCGTTAGAAATTATATATCAAAACAAAATAGAGACGGCAAAAAGGTAATTTTTGCGGGATGCGGAGCCAATACGCATGGCAGCGAACTGTTTGAGCGCAAAAAAGTTTTTGGAGTTTTGGGACACTCTGAAAAAGAGAATATAAATAGCCTGCTTTTTTCCGAAGAGCCTTTTAAAAACATAGGAGTTTTAACACATCTTGATAAAAATATAGTGTCAAACTATCATGATAAAAGCAAAGCCTTTATTAAAATACAAGAAGGTTGCAATTTCTCTTGCAGTTATTGCATTATTCCACATGTAAGAGGCAAAGCGAGAAGTCAAAACGAAGATAAGATAATAAAACAAGTGAAGATGTTATCCGAAAATGGCTTTGGCGAATTTATTTTGACCGGCACAAATATAGGAAGTTACGGTAAAGATACGAATACAACGCTTGGAAAGTTGCTTCAAAAATTGGGTATGATAGATGGTGTGAAAAGAGTGCGAATGGGAAGCATAGAGCCTGTGCAAATTGACGATAGCTTTAAAGAGACGTTAAAAGAGCCTTGGCTTGAAAAACATCTGCATATTGCGTTGCAACACACAAATGAAGAGATGTTGAAGATTATGAGGCGCAGAAACGGCGTTAAAAAAGATTTGGAACTTTTTTTGGAACTTCACTCTTTGGGATTTGCTTTGGGAACGGATTTTATAGTGGGACATCCGGGAGAGAGTGAAGAGATTTGGCAAGACGCGCTTTTGAACTTTACGAAGTTTCCCATAACGCATTTGCACGCGTTTTGCTATTCAAAAAGGGACGGCACTTTGTCTGCGTCAATGAAACAAACAGTTGATGGGAAGAGGGCAAAAAGCAGGCTGAAAGAACTTCAAGCCATAATTCAAAAGAACAATTTTGCTTTCAGACAAAAAAAGGTTAAATTAAATGTGTTGGTTGAAGAACAAAAGGGTGATTTTTATACCGGGTTTGATCAATTTTATAATAGGATTTTTATTAGTTCCAAAGATGATTTAGTCAAAAAATGGATAACTATCGATGATTATGAAGTCAAAAAAGAGGGAAATTATGCAACTTTATAAACCAAATAAATTACAAATTTTAATAATGTCGTTTTGTATCTTAGCGTTGCTTATAGGCTATATATTTATTAAAAATTCGCCAAAAGCCATAGATATGGAATTTTATAATAAACTTATCGTTGAAAATCGGATAAAAGAGGCTAAGATATACGAGAACGAAGTTATTTTGTATACAAATTTAGGAGTTTACAGCATAGTAAAAGATGGAATTAACATAAAGCAGCTTCTTTTGATTACGCCTGTAGATGTAAAGCAAGAGAATAAATTTATAGAATTAATTTTGATTTTCGCGCTCTTTATCGCTTCTCTTTTTTCTTTGTACTATTATCAAAAAATTAAAAGAAAAAATTCGCAAAATCAGCAAAATTTTACAAATTTTAAAAATATAGCCGTAGAAGAGGAGGGTGTTCATACTGCTAAATTTTCACCGTCCGTCTCAAAAGTAAAATTTTCCGATGTGGCGGGAATAAAAAGCGTAAAAGAGGAGCTTTTTGAAATTGTTGATTTTTTGAAAAATCCGTCTGTTTATCAACAAATGAACGTAAAACTTCCGCGCGGAGTTTTGTTGATAGGACCTCCGGGCGTAGGTAAGACGATGATAGCTAAAGCGGTTGCTGGAGAGGCTAATGTGCCGTTTTTTTACCAAAGCGGGGCTGGTTTTGTACAGATATATGTCGGTATGGGAGCCAAAAGGGTAAGAGAACTCTTTTCCGTGGCAAAATCAAACGCTCCTTCAATTGTGTTTATAGACGAGGTCGACGCGGTCGGTAAAGCGCGCGGCGGTATGAGAAATGATGAGAGAGAAGCGACTTTAAATCAGCTTTTAACGGAAATGGACGGTTTTGAGGATAATTCCGGCGTCATAGTTATAGCTGCTACAAATCGTCTTGAAATGATAGACGAGGCATTGCTGAGGTCAGGCAGATTTGACAGGCGTATTTTTGTCTCATTGCCTGATTTGCACGATAGAGAAAAGATAATAGACACTTATTTGGCGGATAAAACGCATAATGTTAAAATATCCGATATCGCCAAGATGAGTGTTGGCTTTAACGGAGCGGCGCTATCAACTCTTGTAAATGAAGCCGCTATAAACGCTTTAAGAAGGAAAAGCAAAAAAGTAGAAATGGAAGATTTTTTAGCCGTGCGAGATAAAGTATTGTTTGGGAAAAAAAGATTTGCGCGATATTCTGAAAAAGAGAAAAACATACAAGCCGTTTATCAAGCCGCGAAAGCTCTTTGCGCTTATTGGTTTGAGATAAATTTTGACAAAATAGGTTTGGTTGGAGATTTTACAAAAGAGATAGACAAAGAGATAGAATCCCGTACGGAACTTGCGGCAAAGATTAAAGTCTCACTGGCAGGTATCGCCGCTTCAAAAATATATTTTAACGAAACTTACTCAAACTCAAGCGAAGATTTGACTAAGGCGAGGCGATTGGCTACCGAGATGGTTGAAAAGTATGCGATGGGCGATAGATTGCTTCCTGCCGTGCAAGATATAGAAAATATACTCCTAAACGCGTTAGAGGAGACAGGAACGTTTTTAGAGGGAATGAAAAAGCCTTTGGATTTACTGATAGCCGTGCTTTTGGAAGAGGAGAATTTGACAAAAGAGAATATCAAGGAGATACTTGGCAAAGTTTTTTAGTTCATCTGAAAATATAAAAAAAACTTTTGAAAAATACTTCAATGAAAGTGATTTTTGCGTGATAGGCATAGGAGACGAGTGTCAAAAGGCTTATGAATACGCGCTTTCAAGCCAAGAGAGGATAGATATGTTGCAATTATTTTCACCGCAAAACATAGAAGAGATTGAAGCGCTTAAAAATAGAGGCGTGGATATAGAGATTTATGTTTTCGCGAACGATGAAAGTTATGACAAAAGTATACAAGAACTTAAAAAATACGCTTTTGTATATACTATAAAAAATGGCACTCAAGAATAAAATTTAGTTTAAAAATTTATTCGCGGCGAATTGTTACATTTTGTATTTAAAAGCAAGAATAAGCAAAATGTTTGCATGACTATTGGCACTTTGACACTCTTTGAATTTTTCCAATTGCCTCAAAACATCTAAATCCATATAAGTAATTTTATTACATGTAAGCGCAAATTAAAACAATAATCGGCGTTTTTGGGCGTTACATGTAAGGGAATATGCAAAATATGATTTTTATTATTAAAGACAACAAGATATTTTGCAAAAAACTTAATTCAAGTAAGTAATATTTATATCCATAATGGCAAAACTTAGTAAAAAGTATAGACGCATTAATATTTACAGCTCAAGAATATATCTACAATAGTAGAAATTCAATAAAGAGTCTAGACAAGCATACTATTTTCTGAACCAATGTAATCTACAATAGTAGAAATTCAATAAAGAGTCTAGACATTGCCAACCGTGTATTCATTGCCTACATCTACAATGGTAGAAATTCAATAAAGAGTCTAGACTAAGCAACGCTCAAACGCCCAAACATAGTATCTACAATAGTAGAAATTCAATAAAGAGTCTAGACATATTTTTCGTCTATAGTAAGCCTCATCCATCTACAATAGTAGAAATTCAATAAAGAGTCTAGACGCTCCAAAGAATGCGGCTAAAGGATGAAATCTACAATAGTAGAAATTCAATAAAGAGTCTAGACTCAAGACTTGAGGTTTTAAGGAGGGCAAATCTACAATAGTAGAAATTCAATAAAGAGTCTAGACGGTAATCTATTAAGTACGCCTAAAATTCATCTACAATAGTAGAAATTCAATAAAGAGTCTAGACTAAAAGAAGAGAATGAATGCTTGAAATACATCATCTACAATAGTAGAAATTCAATAAAGAGTCTAGACACCATGTCGCGCCAAACTCCCTGTGGTGATCTACAATAGTAGAAATTCAATAAAGAGTCTAGACTCTACATGTACAATATAGCATGAAAGAATACCGATATTCCAATATGTTTTTTACTTTTATTCAAAAACATATTTACCCCACCTATA
>JAISAU010000002.1 GCA_031266555.1 Campylobacteraceae bacterium | reverse complement strand
TTATCATTGTTAATATTGATTGGAAAAAGTTCAAAGAATAACTAATTAAAGAGGTTTATTGTTTTAACAATAACCTATTTCTCTTAGTTGAACTGAAACAAGTGTTGTATTGAAATTCTAATTGTCTTAAGTTAAAAATAATGTCTTTAGGTTGAACTGAAACAAGTGTTGTATTGAAATCAATACGCGCTATTGATTCAGGGATGAAACCAAGCAGTGTTGAACTGAAACAAGTGTTGTATTGAAATTCTGTTTTTGTTCAAATTTCTTTTTACGCTTATCAGTTGAACTGAAACAAGTGTTGTATTGAAATGTTGTGGCGGCGGAGGCAGTAGCGACGTTAAAAAAGTGTTGAACTGAAACAAGTGTTGTATTGAAATGCGATAAAGAGATGAGGCTACTCTTAAATAACTCTGTTGAACTGAAACAAGTGTTGTATTGAAATTACTTAGCGAGCTTTGGAGGTTTTACAGTTTTAAGGTTGAACTGAAACAAGTGTTGTATTGAAATACTTGCTATGTCAAAAGGCTTGAAAGCATTAGAAAAGTTGAACTGAAACAAGTGTTGTATTGAAATCTCAAACACCTACTACAACACAATTTAATTCAGAAAGTTGAACTGAAACAAGTGTTGTATTGAAATTCAAAATATGTGTGCCTGTAACGTCTATAATCTCTGTTGAACTGAAACAAGTGTTGTATTGAAATTATTCCTCGTCCGTTAGGGATAAAAGTATTTTGTTTAGTTGAACTGAAACAAGTGTTGTATTGAAATTCTATAAAATCTATACTTGTTTCCTGCATAGCTTTAGTTGAACTGAAACAAGTGTTGTATTGAAATATACAATAATTATAGATTTAAGACAAATGCTAAAATGTTGAACTGAAACAAGTGTTGTATTGAAATGATATGCTATTATAGCCTTTAATCGCATAGGTTTTGTTGAACTGAAACAAGTGTTGTATTGAAATTTCAAAGCTAAAACGTCTTCAGCAAATTTCTTGTAAGTTGAACTGAAACAAGTGTTGTATTGAAATCCTTTTTTTCTTTGGGTGGTATTGTCTTATAAAAAAGTTGAACTGAAACAAGTGTTGTATTGAAATTTATGTTTATAGCTATAACGCTATTATTAAGATGTGTTGAACTGAAACAAGTGTTGTATTGAAATTGTTGGACTTGAGCTTGCACGAGCCGGACTGGTCTAAGTTGAACTGAAACAAGTGTTGTATTGAAATGGGAAACTGGTGTTTCGCAGGCAAGATTTGCCAGAAGTTGAACTGAAACAAGTGTTGTATTGAAATTCTTAAACGTGTTTTCTTTCCTAAAAAGAAGTTTGTGTTGAACTGAAACAAGTGTTGTATTGAAATCTATTTTTGCGGCTTTATTCTTTGTTGCGTGTGGTGGTTGAACTGAAACAAGTGTTGTATTGAAATAAAGAATAATATTGAGTATAGAGATAGAATAGTTTAGTTGAACTGAAACAAGTGTTGTATTGAAATATATAATGGACGCCTAAACCTGTAACGATACTCCCTAGTTGAACTGAAACAAGTGTTGTATTGAAATCTTAGCATACAAACAAGAAATCCCTCGCTTAGAATATGTTGAACTGAAACAAGTGTTGTATTGAAATATTATTAAGCGAATATGTGACATTTTAAGTTTGACGGTTGAACTGAAACAAGTGTTGTATTGAAATAAAAGATTGTACACATTTAGCGGAGAATAGCTCTGCGTTGAACTGAAACAAGTGTTGTATTGAAATTTAAGTATTTGGCTGAATACGTTGATAATGCCTCTTGTTGAACTGAAACAAGTGTTGTATTGAAATGCTTTATCTATTGGCTTGCATTGACCCTCGTACTTGGTTGAACTGAAACAAGTGTTGTATTGAAATACATGTATATTACATAAACACCATTATCCTATTTTGTTGAACTGAAACAAGTGTTGTATTGAAATTCTGACGGAGAGGACGGCAACTATAGAGACGAGTACGGTTGAACTGAAACAAGTGTTGTATTGAAATAGGTCGTCGGTTTTTTTAACGCCTTTGAGTAATTTGGGTTGAACTGAAACAAGTGTTGTATTGAAATGCGTCTACAATATCAGTACTTTCACAGTTAATAATTCGTTGAACTGAAACAAGTGTTGTATTGAAATAATTATCAGCAAATATAACAAACGCCGCAGGGGCAGTGTTGAACTGAAACAAGTGTTGTATTGAAATCAAGGATTGCCTAAACTAATAAATGACGCTCAAACTGTTGAACTGAAACAAGTGTTGTATTGAAATAAGATAAATGTGATGTTATGGATACGGCTTATAACTATGTTGAACTGAAACAAGTGTTGTATTGAAATATTAAGAACAGCGTTATAAATACTATCGGGATCTAGTTGAACTGAAACAAGTGTTGTATTGAAATTAATGATAGGAATCGCCGTGTTGGGAACTTTCACAAAAGTTGAACTGAAACAAGTGTTGTATTGAAATATCAAAATCTCGCTCTTGTCGATAGTAAATACAAAGGTTGAACTGAAACAAGTGTTGTATTGAAATACCACCCAGGAAACAACTGAATATAAAGATGTCGGGTTGAACTGAAACAAGTGTTGTATTGAAATTCTTTTGCATCCCAAAAATGTTTCATATTTTTCATCGTTGAACTGAAACAAGTGTTGTATTGAAATTGACAAAACCAACAAATGTTTTGATGACAATAGAAGGTTGAACTGAAACAAGTGTTGTATTGAAATGAAGATATAGCCAAAGGGTTTTTACCTAAAAAAATAAAGTTGAACTGAAACAAGTGTTGTATTGAAATAGGTTATTATTCACTGCTGATTTTTTAAATAAATTAGTTGAACTGAAACAAGTGTTGTATTGAAATTTTGATACCTTATTTGTTTTGGCATACACCATAGCGTTGAACTGAAACAAGTGTTGTATTGAAATTTGCTATTGAAAAAAGCAGCGCGATTTTTAAATATTTGTTGAACTGAAACAAGTGTTGTATTGAAATAGTCTTTTAACGATTATTTTGTTGGCGGAATTTTTAGTTGAACTGAAACAAGTGTTGTATTGAAATCGCAAATGCCGCGACAACGCTTATTTACCAAAGAGTTAGGTTGAACTGAAACAAGTGTTGTATTGAAATAAATGTATCCATGCTTATGATTTTTAGGACTTTGTCTGTTGAACTGAAACAAGTGTTGTATTGAAATATTAATTTATAGCGGCGCAAATGACGTTTCTTTTTTCGTTGAACTGAAACAAGTGTTGTATTGAAATTGACTAAGCCTATGAATGTTTTGATGACAATAGAAGGGTTGAACTGAAACAAGTGTTGTATTGAAATCAATGACAAGGTTGCTAAGCGTAAATATCACTAAAGTTGAACTGAAACAAGTGTTGTATTGAAATTAAAGTCAAAGCAATTAGCATTATGAATTTTGTTTAGGTTGAACTGAAACAAGTGTTGTATTGAAATGTGTTATTTTTGCGGTCAGCACTCTCGGTTTCAAAATGTTGAACTGAAACAAGTGTTGTATTGAAATTAAGCGTCACATTCTTCGTAATCGTCGTCATCATCGTTGAACTGAAACAAGTGTTGTATTGAAATAACTAACCGAAACTTAAGTGAAACGTCCGTGAAACGTTGAACTGAAACAAGTGTTGTATTGAAATTTTTGAAGTATATGTCAAGGTTGCTATATTTTATTGAGTTGAACTGAAACAAGTGTTGTATTGAAATTTTTGAACGCCGTGCAAACGAATAAAAACGGTATGCGGTTGAACTGAAACAAGTGTTGTATTGAAATAAAAGCTACTTTAGATCTACAGTTTTTTAAAAAGAAGTTGAACTGAAACAAGTGTTGTATTGAAATCATAAAAACAAATCTAAAAAATCTTATGACTTACAAAGTTGAACTGAAACAAGTGTTGTATTGAAATTATCATAAACTATTATATTTTGTAAGCTCCTATTTTTGTTGAACTGAAACAAGTGTTGTATTGAAATTCATAGTTTGCTAAATTACCGAATACCTCTTTTATGTTGAACTGAAACAAGTGTTGTATTGAAACTTATTGTGTTGCCTTCTCTTATAGCTTTAACATTCGCGTTGAACAGAAACAAGTGTTGTATTGAAACCCACACGCCGCCGTGATTGATAATTTAGGGATGTGTATGTTGAACAGAAACAAGTGTTGTATTGAAACATTGAACCGTTAGCTTTTTCAACTAACTTTTTAAGTTGAACAGAAACAAGTGTTGTATTGAAACCATTCGACTACTGCGCTTGTCCCTGCGTTTAAGACAGTTGAACAGAAACAAGTGTTGTATTGAAACTTCTCTAACTGTTGTGTGGTTTTTAGCTGTTCGTGGGTTGAACAGAAACAAGTGTTGTATTGAAACGTTGTAAGTTACTCTAAAACTTATGAACTTCTTCACGTTGAACAGAAACAAGTGTTGTATTGAAACCTGTTAATACAGATACGCAATCCACAGTGCCATCCCGCGTTGAACAGAAACAAGTGTTGTATTGAAACGGGTTACATACGTACCCGGCGCCGTCTCTTTCGCTATGTTGAACAGAAACAAGTGTTGTATTGAAACCTAAGATGTCCGATAATGTAGACCCGTTCCCTGTTTGTTGAACAGAAACAAGTGTTGTATTGAAACTTTGAATTTTCGAGTTTATTTATTAGCTCTTGTAATGGTTGAACAGAAACAAGTGTTGTATTGAAACAGAGATAGAAAAATATACAGAAGAGCGATTGAGCATAAGTTGAACAGAAACAAGTGTTGTATTGAAACATTGCAAACCAAAGTTGCCGTCATTGTCAATGTCGAGTTGAACAGAAACAAGTGTTGTATTGAAACATGTGCGGCTTGCACCAACCGCTGTAAGGGGGAACCGTTGAACAGAAACAAGTGTTGTATTGAAACTCAGTCGCAAAAAATTTAGAAGAGTACTCGGTTTTTCGTTGAACAGAAACAAGTGTTGTATTGAAACGTCACAAGGGTGACGGTAAAACAGTTTTAACTGAAAGTTGAACAGAAACAAGTGTTGTATTGAAATACGGTTATACTTCCGAAATTTGACCTAATGTAGCCGAGTTGAACAGAGACAAAGGTTGTATTTAAATTAGTTTTTTGGTGTGGCAATATTCTTGGAAATAAAGGATTTAATATCAGCCCAAGCTTCAAGAGGAATACCAAAATTATCTCTCATCTCAAACATATGTTTGCAAGTTGGAGTAGTTACTCCATTAAACCATTGGCTGACAGCAGAGTGTGAAATTTTAAGCTTTTTAGCTATTTGAACTAATTTAAAATTTTTCATACTGTTAATGTTAAGATAATTTAACTTAAAAGAACGTTAATATAGATAGATTATCTAACGCAAAAATTTACTAAAATAATTTATTCAGAAAGGATGATTATGAATTTCGGAAAAACTTTAAAAAAACTGAGGGTAGAAAGCGGCTACACTCAAGAGGAAGTTGCAAAACACTTAGGCTTTACAAGGTCAAATATAGCACAATATGAAAGTGGCTCATATGACCCATCAATAGACACTTTACGAAAATTAGCAAAATTATTTAAAGTTGATATTGGTATTCTTTCGGCTGTTTTACCCAAAAAGCTTGTTAGAAAAATCCAAATTATAGGTATGGCTTCTTGTGGCAAGGACATAACCAATACTTATCAAGACGATAATGAATTTGCATATTACAGTGGCAACTATTGGACAAAAAATCTTTACTGCGTAATAGCAAGCGGCGATAGTATGTACCCTGAGATTGAGGACGGAGACGAAGTTATATGTGACCCTGATGCTAAAGTGCAAAATGGTGATATGGTACATTATACTATTGGCAATGAAAACGCTATTAAAGTTTATTATAAAGAGGATGAAGCGTATATTATTCAACTTGTTCCGTTTAACCAAAGCGATGAATTTAAAACAAGAACTATTAAACTTGATGACGAAATAGCAAATAAACTCAAAGTTGTGAAAGTTGTATCGGTTAACAGACTGAACTTTAGCAATTGTAAAGCGCGATTAAAAATGATAGGGAAAATATAGTTACATTAAAAGGAGTACATGTGAACAGAGAATAGTATAGGGAAATTGTTAAAAAGCAAAATATTTATGACAATCAAGGAAACAGAATATCATCTTTCTTAACATTATTTTTTAGTTTAAGAGGGTTATAATTTATTTCTTGGATAAAATATTATGGCATGGTGGAATTAGTACAATCCTTATATGAAATCGCAGAATAGCTTTTCTTTTCAATACTATTTGGTGCATCTCTTCCAATAATAACATCAATTTAATAGTTAGATTTAAAAAACACCTGCTAAATAATATTTAAGACCAAGAGAATAACAAATCACTCAAAATAATTATAGCCCAATACAATCTACTGGTGAATTTTAATATTATATTTTCATAAAAATAAAATAGTATGTATAATCTCATAATTACACTGTTAGTTTTGCTGCAAAAGGAGTAAAAATATAAAAAGGTTATAAACGAAGTACATTTTAATTCCCCGCAATCATTAGGTTCAAGCTATTAAACTGAAACCTTGAATTCTAATTTTTTAATTGCATAAATTATTGATATTTTTACTATTGGCGTTGTATTCCCTGTAATAAACATACATATAAGTATAAAAACTTTAAACAGATTAAAATCAAAAATTAGTAAAGTGTATAATTATTTTGACATTATAGTGTTTAGAATTTCCATAAAACTATTTTAATGCAAAAAGTGGTCGAATACCAAAGATAAGCAAGTATAAAAAAGCTGAAGAAACCATAACAAATTTAGCTAATCAATTATATCCTTAATATTATGCGCTAAAAAGCGCATAATATTCTTACATGTAAATACCGCCGTTTACTTTTAGCGTTTCTCCAGTTATATAACTCGCGTTATCGCTTAGCAAAAATGCGACCGCGTTAGCAACATCTTTTGGCGTGCCAAATCTTTTAAGCGGTATTTTTTCTACAAAAGAGGTTTTTATTTCATCGCTTAATTTATCCGTCATATCCGTTGCGATAAAACCAGGAGTTATTGTATTGTAACGAATATTCCTTGATGCCGCTTCTTGCGCGAAACTTTTTGTCATAGCGATAACTCCGCCTTTGCTTGCCGAATAATTTACTTGACCGATATTGCCTGTCTCTCCGACAACAGAAGCGATATTTACAACGCTTCCGAAACGCTGTTTGCTCATAACTTTTAAAGCCTCTTTGCATCCTATAAATACGCCTGTCAAATTTATATCAATCACTGATGTAAAATCATCTTTTTTCATGCGAAGAGCTAATTTGTCATTTGTTATGCCGGCGTTATTTACAAGATACGAAAGTTCGCCGTCACTCTCAATGATGGTTTTGATGCCATTTGTAAACGCGTCTTCATCAGCCGCGTCAAAACTGATAACTGCCGCTTTACCGCCATCTTTTTCTATTAAAGCCTGAAGTTCGTCTGCTGCATTTGGATTTGAGCGATAATTTATCCAAACTTTGAGATTCAATTTTGAGAGCGTAACGGCTATTTCTCGCCCTATGCCTTTTACAGCGCCTGTAACCAAAACATTTTTTCCGTTAAATGTCATTTGTTTTCCTTTGTTAAAATAGTGCTTCGTCCATAAGTTTTGATTTTTCAAGTCCCATAAGTTTTAAAATAGTCGCGGCTATATTACTAAGAGAACCGCTTTTTAACTCTTTTACCTCATTGGCATCCACAAAGCAAAAAACGTCAAAAATTGTGTGATTTGTGAGAGGTAAATTTTTCTCATCCCTCATAGCTTCGCAATTGCCGTGATCGCTCGTCAATACAAACTTATAATTTTTCTCTTTTGCTTTTTTATAAATTTTTCCTATTTGTTCGTCTACGGCTTCAACCGCTTTTATCGTCGCCTCATAATTTCCAGTATGCCCGACCATATCTCCGTTCGCAAAATTAACAACAATAAAACCATACTCCTCGTCCATCGCTTTTAAAACGGCGTCAACTACCTCTTTTGCGCTCATTTGCGGTTTTAAATCGTATGTTTGAACCTTTGGACTTGGTATTAAAACTCTTGTTTCTCCCGCGACCAAAGCCTCTTTTCCGCCGTTAAAAAAGAAAGTTACATGTGCGTATTTTTCAGTTTCCGCCGTATGAAATTGTGAAATATTGGCATTTGAGATAATTTCGCAAAGCGTCTGGGTTGGATTTTTTGAGGGAAATAGAATAGGGTAAGAAAAAGTTTTGTCATATTCGCACATCGTAATTATATTAACGTCTTTTTTTTCTCTTTGAAAAAAATCAAACTCTTTTTCGCCGAACGCTTTTACGATTTGGCGCATTCTGTCATTTCTGAAGTTTGCGAACAATATCCCATCGCCATTTTGGATTTCGTTAAAATCTCCAAATGCCGCGGGTTCTAAAAATTCGTCCGTTATACCTTTTTCGTACATGTACTGTATATATTCTACAGGTGAAAGATCTGTTATTGTTTTAGCTTGTGCAATAACGTTATAAGCTTTTTGTATCCTATCCCATCTATTATCTCTGTCCATAGTATAAAATCGCCCGCTTACCGTTGAGAGTTTAATGTTCCCATTGCAAATACTAAGCAAATCCTCTAAAAAACCTATCGCTGAAATCGGACTTACATCGCGTCCGTCTGTTATCACATGTAGGTATACTTTCTTTTTAAACTCTTCCGCGATTTTAGCCAAAGCTTTCATATGATTGATATGAGAATGTACGCCTCCATCGCTAGCTAACGCTATTATGTGTATATCTTTGGATTTTGTCAAAAATTCGTTCAAATCGCTGTTGTTTTTAAGCGATCCATTCTCTATAGCCATTGAGATTTTGACAAGATTTTGATATAAAACTCTGCCGCTTCCTATGCACATGTGACCTACTTCGCTGTTTCCCATTTGACCTTCGGGCAATCCTACGGCAAGCCCGGAAGTTTTTAAAAGCGTGTAGGGAACTTTTTTGAACAGCATATCGTAAGTTGGTTTTTTAGCGGCGTTAAAGGCGTTAAAATCACTATGTTCGTTATATCCTATGCCGTCTGTTATGATCAAAATGGCTTTATTAAATTTCATAACTTTATAATCCTAATTTTATGCGCAATGATACTATACGGTTGCTAAAAACTAAGCAATATTTTTGCTTTATATTATTTTAAAAATTGTGAAAAAATTAGAGTATAAAAGAAAATTAACAGAAGTAATCGGCAGAAGATTAAAAAGCTACATGAGAGAATAGGGCTAAACTTACGGTTTATTGGTTTACTAAAGTCTATTTTAACTTTTTATGTAAAATTATACAAGATTGTAATAAAATACCCTTCAACTTTATAGACTCAAAAAACAGCTTTGGAGTTTAGATGCTTTATTGGCTTTATAGACACGCAGGAATCAATCTCTTTCAATATATCACTTTGCGCGCTTCGGTAGCGTTTTTTTTAGCCTTTATTTTTACTATTTGGCTAATGCCCAAATTTATAGTATGGGCAAAAAATCGTAAAGCGTCTCAACCCATTTACGAACTTGCTCCAAGTACTCATAAACGCAAAAACGATACTCCTACTATGGGCGGACTTGTATTTATAAGCGCGACTTTATTCGCGACTTTGTTTTGCGCTAAACTTAACAATATATTTATAGTGGGCGGAATATTAACGTTAGGACTTTTTGGAATCATCGGCTTAAAAGACGATTTGTCAAAAATTGTCGGCAAAAAAAATGAAGCGGGACTAAAAGCAAGGCATAAGTTTATATTGCAGTGCTCGGCGGCGGCGATTGTAGGCGGGGTTATCTATTTTGCTTCAAATGTCGGCACAACTTTATATATTCCTTTTTACAAATATCCGCTGTTTGATTTGACATATTTTTCTATTCTTTTCTGGATGCTTGTTATGGTTTCAGCCTCCAATGCCGTTAATTTAACGGACGGTTTGGACGGGCTTGCCACGGTGCCTTCGATGTTTTCTTTAATAACAATCGGTATATTTGTGTATGCTAGCGGACACTCCGTTATCGCCACATATCTATTGTTGCCGAAAATTTCCGGTTCAAGCGAAGTTTTGATAATAGTAGGCGCGCTTATAGGCTCTTTGGTCGGATTTTTATGGTATAACTGCCACCCTGCGCAAGTTTTTATGGGAGACAGCGGAAGTCTTAGCGTTGGAGCGTTTATAGGATATTCGGCGATAATATCCAAAAATGAGTTTTTGCTGGTTTTTGTAGGATTCGTTTTTGTGATGGAGACAATCTCGGTTATATTGCAGGTGGGAAGCTTTAAAACGCGCAAAAAAAGAATGTTTCTTATGGCGCCCATACATCATCATTTTGAGATAAAAGGGTGGGCGGAAAATAAAATTATCGTGCGTTTTTGGATAATGGCTCTTTTGTCAAATTTTATAGCGCTCACAGCTCTTAAAATACGATGAAAATCTCACTGTTTGGGTATGGCGTCACCACAAAAGCCATCGCTAAAAGATTCGCGCCGAATTGCTTTATATATGATGATAAATTTAAAGAGAATTCGCAAGATGAATTTGGCAATAAACTTCTTACATGTAACGAATATGATTTAAGAGTAAGCGACGTTGACATACCAAGTCCGGGTTTCCCGCCAAATCACAAGTTGATCAAAAAAGCAAAACGTTTGACAAGCGAGTATGACTTTTTTGATATGCCAGCGTCCGTTTGGATAAGCGGTACGAACGGTAAAACCACAACGACGCAAATGCTAAAACATTTATTAGCGTCGCGAGGAGCGGTTGAGGGCGGAAATATCGGCAACCCGCTTGCTAATTTAGACAAAAATGCGTCTTTATGGATACTTGAGACAAGCTCTTTTACTCTTCATTATACAAATCGCGCGGCGCCGGATATATATCTTTTGCTCCCAATTCGTCCGGATCATATAAGCTGGCATGGAAGTTTTGAGGAGTATGAACGAGCGAAAGTCAAACCGCTTTCGCGCATGGTAGAAGGCAGCGTGGCTATCGTTCCCAAAGAGTATGTTAGTATCGAGTCTAACGCAATGCTTATAGGTTATGAAAATTCAATGGATTTGGCTGAAGTGATGGGCATAGCGACTGACAAGATTAACATTAAAGAGCCGTTTTTATTGGACGCACTTTTGGCTTTAAGCGCGACAAAAATACTTTTTGACGAGATTGATATAGAGAAAATAAATAACTTCAAAATAGATAAACATAAGTTAGAAGAGTTTTACGATAAACGCGGCAGACTTTGGGTGAATGACACAAAAGGCACAAATGTAGACGCGACTATAGAAGCTTTAAAACGATATAAAGATAAAAAAATTTTAATAGTGCTTGGCGGAGACGATAAAGGCGTTGATTTGACGCGGTTTTTTGAGTTTATGAAAACTTACGACGTAGAGATTTTCGCTATCGGCAGCAACGTTCAAAAAATTATGAGTTTTTCAAAAAGCATAGGAAAAATCGCGCACGAGTGCAAAACGCTTGATGTGGCGGTATGTGAAATGGATAAATTAATGGATAAAAATAGCGTGGGGCTTTTATCGCCTGCTGCTGCTAGTTTAGACCAATTTAGTTCTTATATAGAGCGCGGCGAACTTTTTATCTCATTGGTAAAAGCTTTGCATTAAACGGTTTTGCGCGAACTTAATTAATTTAAAGATTTTGAAAGTAATATTTTCTGTCTACATGTAACTGATTTATATTATAAAAGTATCTCTTTACATGTATAATAATTTTAAAAAGCGACACTTGTTGGTTAATTGTCATTGTTGCATTTTAGCCTTACATGTAGTAGTATTTTAAGCAGAGTATTTTTATATTCTTCGCAGATTACGAGAGTTAAAGCTTTACATGTAGCAATATTTTTTAGCGGCAATCCAAAAAATAGCAAGATTGCGTATAAAGCCAATATTAAAGTTTAATCGGTATAATTTCACTCTTGTTTTTGCTGGTCAGATAGCTCAGTCGGTAGAGCAGGAGACTGAAAATCTCCGTGTCGGCGGTTCAATTCCGTCTCTGACCACCACTTATCCTAACATATGCGTTTTAATTTCATAAAGATATAATGAAATAGACACTTTGAAAAGCTATAACATTGCCACATGTATTACAACATATAAGATTTATCTCTTTTTGATAATTTATTAAATAATTTTCATATTCTTATCGAAGAAGCCTATCGTTTTATGTGTAGTTTTTTTAACCATCACATGTATAGCTTTTAGTTTTCTGATCTAGTAACACTGATGAAAAATACGCCAAAAAGAGTTATCAAAAATTATCCTTTTTCTAGTATCACCGCATAGAAATCTCACATCTCGCTCCAAATAATAGTTGAGTTTATCTTTTTTTTCATTTATCTGCGTGCCTATCGCTATTATTAAGGCAATCGTGCCGTCAATTTTTTTGTGTGATTTGCTGCGAAGTTTTATTGTGCGAATTAAATTAGATCACAAGCTGTTTACATGTATGATTGATTTTCTAATATTTTCTTCAAGCAAAAATAGCGATATGATTTTATCATTTTTATTGTAAAGCTTAAAAATATCTTCTGATAAAAAACTATACAAATATCACTTTTTTACTAACGCTCCAGAGCTTATATACGGTTTATATTTACTTTTGTAAGCGCCATAAGATTAATAATTATAGTCATTATTTTAATGTTTATCTGCTGTGAGAATTAAAATATAAAGCTTAATTAAAACATAATATCTAAAAATTGAGGCTAAAATATAGCGAAAAATTTACGATAATCGCCCTTCTTTTTGTAAAATTTACAATTATTTTACACAATTGAAACTTTTTAATAGTATAAAATACAGCCTGATAACTGTTGTATGCAATCACTGGGGAACAGTATGAAAAAACTTATCATGGTTCTAAGGACAATATTAGTATTATTGGCATCGTTATTGCCTATAATATCTATAATATGTTTTTATAGAAACAGTATCACAGAAAATGTTGTCGGATTTTTGTGGATATTTCCCGCAGCTTTTGGATATTATGAATTGCGAAAATATAATCGATTATTTGTAAACAGAAGTTTTGGCGTAAAATCCACGAAAGAGCTTTTGGAGATAAAAACAAAAATTAAGATAGAGATATTTGCAGACATTTTGCAAAATATTAGTTTCGCGCATACAATACTATTTATACTTATAAGTCTAATGCTGCTTTACGATGACGCAAGGCACAATCACATGATAATCTTTGGCGTATTTTGCGTCATAATCTTAAACGCTTTTACCTATCTGAATATGCCAAAATACGAAAAGCTGCTAATGAGTAGTTTTAATAGAGGTTACAAAAAGATAAGTAAAGATTTTTTTAAATCCATAAATGAGCTTTATAAAAAAATCGAAAGAGATATATTTAAAAAGATAATAATAAGCCTATTTATTGCGCTTGCGTTTATGATTCCGATGGGAATGGTCATAACTGTACTAGCGACGTTTATTTGCAACGAAGAGTATATTTTAGCTATGTTTTTTATAAATATTGCGATTATTACGTTTATGTCAATGTTTGCCGCCTCTATATATTACGTATCAAATCTTGTTGTGTCGAAAAACGAAAAAAGGCACGATTTATCTTTTGAGGTTCTAAGCACAGTGGTTATATGTTTGTATTTTTTCGGAAGTAAAGAGAGCAAGTAATTTTTTATGCTATAGATCTTAAGCGTTTTGCGAGTTTTTCCATTTTTTATGCTATTCTAACAAAAAATTTAAGGTAAAAAAGTTGCGAAAAATATTTATCCCAATCGCTTTTATAGCGTTGTCATATATATTTTTTAAAAATGAAAATGTTTTGTTGCTATGTGCCGGAATAGCGATTTTTATACTCGGCATGATTATAATGGAGGAGGGTTTTAAAAGTTCAAGCGGAGGGACTTTAGAAAAATTTTTACGCGAGCATACTTCCACAAAGATAAAAAGCATACTATTTGGCGCAATATCTGCAATGCTTATGCAATCGTCCACATTAATTTCACTTGTAACTATCTCATTTTTAAGCGCCGGATTGATAGATTTGGTTCAGGGTATCGGAATAATTTTTGGTTCTCAGATAGGCACGACTTCGGGAGCGTGGCTGGTAGCTGGCTTTGGAGTGAGCGTAGATATAGAAAAATACGCGATGCCGATAATAATATTCGGCGTGATATTTTTATTGCAATCTTCTAAAAAACTAAAAGATTTAGGTCGGGTTTTAATAGGCATAGGACTTCTGTTTTTAGGAGTAGCGTATATAAAAGATGGATTTGAGGCGTTAGGACACGACTTTGATTTGTCGCAATACTCAATAGAGGGCATAAAAGGCGTTTTGGTATTTTTTATCGTCGGCATAGTCGTGGCTGTCATAACTCAATCTTCTCTTGCGACGATAGTATTGACAATTGCCGCTTTGAGTGCCGGACAGGTATCATATCTAAACGCGCTTGGAATTGTTATAGGCGCGAATCTTGGCACAACGTTCACAGCTTTGATAAGCTCCCTTAGCTCAAATGTCGAAGGCAAAAGATTGGCGTTTGTGTATCTGCTGTTTAACGCTATCTTGTGCGTTTTATCCATTGTATTTATAAAACAGCTTGCAATTTTAGTGAATTACGAAGCGATTATTTTTGGTATCTCGTCTGATAATTACGGACTTAAATTAGCTATTTTTCACTCTACTATAAATATCGTTATGGTTTTGGCGCTGTACCCATTTATAGATAAGGTATCGGCGCTTTCTAAAAAAATTATTAAAAGAAAAGTCGGCGGATGGGACGAGGAAGACGATATATTGTATATAAACAGCAGTTCCATCAATCATGAAAACGTTATGAGAGAAGTTGCGCGAAAAGAGATTTGCCACTTATACGCAAACGCTTCAAAAATTATGACTTTAGGCATACATGTAGAGTTATCGGCGATGGATTCTAATTTGAGCCCTGAAGATATGATAAGTTTTTGTAATACGCCGTTGGATTTTGACTATGAAGAGCTCTACCAAAAAAGAATTAAAAAAATTTACGGCAAAATCATTAATTTTATAGTTATCGCGCAGAGTAATACGACCGATGAGAAAACCATCAAAGAGTTGGCGAATTTTCAAAAGGCGGCGTTATGTATAGTTGAGGCTTTAAAAGACGTCAAACATTTGCAAAAAAATATGACAAAGCACATGTTAAGTCAAAATATTGATATAAAAAACGGATATGATCAAATTAGGATAACTCTTTTTACGCAGTTTACAATCTTAAATAAAATATTTGAAGAAGATAAAAGCGAGTTTGCGTCTCAGTTGATAGAACAGCTTGAGGCGTTGCGTGAAAAGTTTGATATTAGCGCCGCTAGATTTTTGGGAAATTTACTTAAAACAAATAAAGTCTCGCCTCTTATAGGAGCGTCTCTCATTAATGATAACTCTTACACATATCAAATATCGGGAAATCTTATAGAAGCCGCGAAAATCATAGCTGTAAAAAAAGAGAGCATGGCGGCAAATACGAATAACGAGATATAATTTCAATTTATTAAAAGTATCGAAAAAAATTTAGTTAAAAAAATAAAGATTTTTCATATATGAATGTAATTTATGGTATAAATATATTTTAAAAACTATAAAAGAATAAAAAAGCATGAGTCTTAAATCAATAATAGAATTTTTATTACCCGAATTACAGATTTTTTATATAATGAAACAACATGGATTTATAGCCAAAAACCGAGCAAAGACGGTAGAAAAAAACAGTAAACCGAATAGTTCCGTCGATTTTTCATCAAAATACAATTATGCGGCAAACAATCGCAGCGACACAAATCAAAATCAATCTTTGGAAAATAGATTTATAGGAATTGAAAATAAGTTAAAAGAGATTATTATAGGGCAAGACGAATTTGTAGATAATTTATGCGTCGCTTTTAAACGCCCGTTTATATCCGGATATGATAGCGTAAAACCGAAAAATACAATATTTATATTTGGAAATAGAAGCAGCGGTAAAGCTTTGGGCGTAAGAACTATCACTTCGGTATTAGCGGACAAAGCGGTATTAAATTATCATCAAGTGTCCAAAATGGATTTATCAAGATACTCCAATAATACGCACCATAACATTTTTTTATCGGATTTATATAAAGCGTTGCATGAAGCGTCGGACGTCGTTTTATTTGAAGATTTTGAGAAGTGTCATAGCTCTATTATCGACATAATCGCAAATTTGGTTCAAAACGGTTTTTACTTAATGGATAGGCGTTACGTCTCTCAAAATGATGTTTTGATAGAAGCTACAGGTTCTTTAGTGCAAAATTCTATAGATAAAATCAGCGCGAACGGTAAATTTTTCGTATTTATTTCAGAAAAGCGATCGAGTTCAATTGCCGATATTTTCGGAAATAAATTTATCCTACATGTAAACGACATAATTACTCTAAATAGTTTTGAAAAAGCGGCTTTGGAAAAAATCGCGAAAAATCTAATAAAAGAGTTTACTTTCAAATGTATTGATAATTTGCGCTTACATGTAAGCTTATCAAACGACGCTATTTCAAAGCTTATAGATTCATTTAACGCCAAAATCGGCATAGCGGGTATAGCGGAGTATATAGACGCTAATATTTATAAACCGCTCGCCGAGTATAAGATAAAGCATAATTTTATTAGCAGTAGTGTCAGAATAGACGTTGACAATGACACTTTTTTGTGCGATATTGACAATAATACAATCAATTTGTCAAGTGTTATAAAAAGAAGAGATACTTTAGGATTAGACGAAGTAAAATCGGAATTGGACAATATAGTAGGTCTTTTAGATGTAAAAGAGTATGTTCTTAGCCTTGAGGATAATTTGCGTATCCAAGAAATGCGTGAAAAATCCGGACTAAAGACGGCTAAGATATCTATGCATATGATATTCACGGGGAATCCTGGTACCGGAAAAACGACTATAGCAAGAGTAGCGGCTAAATATTTAAAAGCGTTGGGAGTATTATCCTCAGGGCAGTTAAGAGAGGTTACGCGCAATGATTTGGTGGGGCAGTATGTCGGACATACGGCAAAGATTACAAACGACGTTATAAAATCGGCGTTAGGCGGCGTACTTTTTATAGACGAAGCATATTCGTTAAGCCGTAACGCGTCGGACCCTTTTGGCGTTGAAGCTATCGATACTTTGGTTAAAGCTATGGAGGATTATCGCGATGATTTAGTTGTTATATTAGCTGGATATGAAGATGAGATGAGAGATTTTTTAAAAGCCAACTCCGGTCTTAAATCGCGTTTTCCAAACATCATTGATTTCAAAGATTACTCTTCGTTGGAGATGTATAACATATCTTTGATTATCGCAAAATCCAACGGATATATAATTGACGAGAATTGCAAAGAGCGTCTTATCAGGTTATACGACAAAAAGCAGATAAAAGGCAGAAATGACAGCGGTAACGGCAGATTGGTAAGAAACGTTATAGAAGGCGCTATATTGCAGCAATCCAAGAGGCTGCTTAAAGATAAGAACGCGTCTATGAATATTTTATCCGCCAAGGATTTTAATTTTGAGGATTATCAAGCGTTTGATTTGGAAAAGAGTTTATCCAATATTATCGGACTTGAAAATGTTAAAGATTTTGTCAGAACTCAATATAAATTGCTAATAGCGCAGAAAAAACGTCAAAATATCGGTATGGCGGTTGACGTTACCCAATCTTTAAATATGATATTTACAGGAAATCCGGGTACCGGAAAAACGACTATAGCGAGAATCGTCGCCAAAATGTTCAAAGATATGGGTCTTTTAAAATCCGGACATTTAGTTGAGACGGACAAAGGAGGTCTTGTATCCGGCTATGTTGGGCAAACGGCTAAAAAAACGGAAGATGTGTTTAAATCGGCGTTAGGCGGCGTGCTATTTATCGACGAAGCTTACTCTTTGTCGGATACCGATGGTTTTGGCAAAGAAGCTATTAATACTCTTGTGAAGTTAATTGAAGATTTTAGAGGAGAAATAGTCGTTATTTTGGCGGGATATAAGCAAGAGATGAAAGATTTTTTGAAATCAAACTCAGGACTGCTGTCAAGATTTCCTTTAAATATAGAATTTTTGGATTATACCCCAGAAGAGTTATACAAAATAGCAGTCTCAATGATAAAGGCTAAAGGTTTTATTTTAGACGGAAATTGCGAGCATATTTTGTTTGAACAGATAGTATCACTGCATAGACAATCAAACGCTCACTCCGGAAATGGGCGTATGATACGTAACTACTTAGAAAATATAATACGCTCTCAATCAACAAGAATCGCCTCTGAAGATGTTTCTGATGACAAAATGAACCTTATCATAGATAGCGATATTATTCAAAAAACATCGCAAAATGCGGCGTATGATTTGGAAAATGAATTTTCGCATATTGTCGGATTGGATGAGGTTAAAAACTATATACGCTCTTTAAACGCTAAACTAAGGTTGGAAAAAGAGCGTAAAAAGATGGGTTTACCGACAAACAGTTTTGGTACGCTGCATATGATATTCAAGGGAAATCCAGGTACTGGAAAAACTATGATGGCTCGCACTGTCGCAAATGTGTTGCACAATATGGGAGTGATTAAAACATCCAAACTTATAGAGACCGATAGAAGCGGTTTAGTAGCCGGATATGTCGGACAAACTGCTATAAAAACGAAAGAAGTTATTTGGGAAGCTATGGACGGAGTGCTATTTATCGACGAAGCGTACTCTTTAGCTTCGGGCGGTGAAAATGATTTTGGCAAAGAGGCTATCGATACGTTGGTAAAAATGATGGATGACAATCGCGACCGTTTGGTTGTTATATTGGCCGGATACAGCAACGATATGGATAGGTTTTTGTCAATAAACGCCGGATTAAAATCAAGATTTCCAAATATCATTGAGTTTAAAGATTATAATATTGACGAATTATTGCAAATAGCGATGTCTTTGTATAACGCAAAAAGTTATTTTTTGGACGATAAAGCGCTTGATAAATTAAAAACGATACTTATGGAAGCTAAAAACGGACTTAGATTTGGCAATGGCAGATATGTCAGGAATATTTTTGAAAAATCCATAAACAATCAAGCGTTTAGATTAAGCACAGACAACGATTTAACCAAAGAAGAGCTTACTACGATTTTAGATATTGACATAGAGAGGACATAAAGATGGCAAAATTTTTAGCCGCCGTTTATTTTATTGTATTTATGCTTCCCGCGATAATCTTGATACCGTTTATAATCTTTGGATTATGTACTGACATAAATAGTATTATATCAACCCAAGCTTCAAAACAAAATATTGGTTTTTCATTTATAATGTTTATATGTTTCTTTTTTGGTATATCAATGTTGGCACCTGCGTTTAGGTTAATATTTAAGAAATTACCATGGTTGTACGCCTATATGCTATTTGCGCTGCTTGACATACTGCTAATATCGGTAGGAATATTAATTATCAATTACGGATATGAGGTTAAGAATGAAGACAGACACTTTTGGTTTTTAATTTTTATGACGATATGGATGATTACAGGAAGGCTTATCATATGTTCTTATTATAAGTCTAAACCCATGAGATATGAAGGAAATGAAAGCGATGAATGATAGAAAAATGCTACATGAAAGTAAAGACGTCTACAAGCAAAAGTTTGAAAATAAGACTACGATGGATAAAGATAAAATAAACAATAGTTCGGCATTTGATAAAAAATTAAAAATAACAGGAACTTTATTTGCGATAGCAGCATGTATTATTACTATTATTATGGCAAATAAAACGCCTAAGGTAGATACTTCAAGCGATGCCGCAAACGCTTTGACGTCAGGTTTTTCAGCGTCTCTTCCGCTTGGCGCGGTTATTTTGGAAAAAGATAAAAATACCCAAAGTAAAGATTATACAATTGCGCACTCAAGTAATCAAAAAGAGTCCAAAATTTGGGTTTGGGATTATGCCGCGGAAGACGGCGATTATGTTCAAATCATCGTAAACGGCTATCCTATCGGCGATGCGTTTTTTATCAGAAACAAACCTAAAGAGTTTACGATACCATCTGTCGGTCAAGTACAAATAAAAGGCGTAAGAGACGGCGGAGGCGGCATAACGTATGCCGTTCAATACGAACTAAACGGCGCTACGTATTTCAATAACGCTCCAATAAATAAATTTAACACATATACGCTTTTGAATAATTTTGATTAAAATCCGATAGTAAATACGAGTATTTTATAAAAATCTATTTTTTATATCTTCACAAAGCTATTATGCACGCTTATACTCAGTTTTTAAATTATGTTGAATATTAAATCGTTTTAAATAGACAAATATAATTTAAAATCGCTACATGTAAGGTCTAAAGAGATATTGCATATTATGCAAAAGAAGTGATAAGGATTTTTTATCAATAGGTTTTAAAATTTCCTTTTATCGCAAACGGCAAGTATCTTATTAATACAAGAACTGTTAGTAGATGGTGAAATTTGTCGATTTAATTAGATATTTTGCAGGCAAATGAAACTATTTTTTTAAAATATATCCTGAGTTTACGATATTTTCTATATTGATACCGAGTTGTTTTTTTATACGCAATATAGAAGTGTGTATAGCGCTTTTATTTACGCTTTGATTGTTATAAACGTAATCTTCTATCATTTCGTATGTTACAAGCATATTTAGATTATAGCAAAGTAGCCAGAATATCTTATTGCTAATTTGCGATAAAAACAGAGGTTGATTGTCTTTATAAATGATTTCTCTGCCTAAATCTATAGTTATTCCATTGCCGATACTTATATGTTTTTGGTCTATTTTTGACGCGAGTGTCAATAGAAGCGTTGTTTGAAGATCTTGAATATTCATCACAGATTTACGCAAAAAACTAACCGCACCGTTTTGAATACTTTTTAAAATATTTTGGTTGGTATCATACGATGTAACTACGACAAAAGGCTGATTTGGTTTCAATTTCAGTATCTCTTGTATCATTTCAAAACCGCTTATATTCGGCAACAGTATGTCGGTAACTATAATATCTACGCGATTTTTTTTAAAAGCCTCAAAACCTTCAAGTCCGTCTTTCGCTTCGTAAAATTCTCCGAAATACTCTTTTAATCCTTGTTTTAGCATATCTCTTACGAGCTTATCGTCGTCTACTATGAGTACGGAAAAATTACTCAAAAGTTCCAATGTCGATTTATACATAATCGTTTCTTTTGATATCTCTTGCTAAGGTAAGTTTAAATGTCGTGGGCATTTTACTGCTTACAAGCGTTAAATCGCCCATTAACTTCTCTTTTGCCAATTTTTTTGAGAAAAATAGACCGATTCCGCTTCCTTGGCTTTTTGTCGAACCTTTAAGTTCCGAAAATAGTCTTTTTTTTGTATTTTCCGCAACGCCTGTTCCAAAATCAGATACAAATATATGCACAAACTTTTTATCTGTTTCAAATGTTATTTCTATCTTGCGTCTTGCAATCTCTCTTATCGCCTTAAGCGGTAAAATAGCGTCTTTTGCGTTTTGTATAAGTACTAAAAGTATCTGCTGCACAAAATTTTCTATAGAATAAATTTTAACACCTTCTATATTTAAAGCGTTCATGTCTATTGTTATACTGCTGATTGAAAGTTCGGTGCGAGTTATATACAAAACGTTTTCAATGCAGTTTTTGAGTTCAAACTCTGTAGCAATGTTATTAAAGCTATAAAAATTTTGAAATATATCTATAGTATCGTTTATCAGCAGTATATCTTTTTGAGAAAGTCTTAAGTTTTGTTCAAGCCCTTTTTTATCAAAAGATTTTTTTTGACAGAGTTTGTCTATGGCGTTATTTGTAAGTAACGCGAGCGCGTTAATCGGTTGGCGAATTTGGTGATTAACGGCAGATATCAGCTCTCCTATCTCAATCATTTTTGAGCGATATTGCAGCATCTTTTCATACTCTGCTCTTTTTGTTTCCGAACGTTTGTACAAAAATGTGTAAGAGCTGTTGATTATTATGACAAACGCCACAAAACAGCCAAATATTATCGCGGAGTGTTTGAAAAATCTTCGCATAGCGTAATTGTTCGCATCCTCTTCATTTACGCCTACTCCGATATACCAATTGAAATCTATTAAATTATCGATAGTAACGATGTTATTGTTAACAATTATATCTTGCGCGCTTGAAATATTATTTATAGATTTTTTGGAAAATATCTCTTTAGCGTTTTTGTTTATCAATTCATAATCTCCAACCGCTATTAATATATTGCCTTCCCTATCGCTTATAAAATAGTAGTAGTTTTGTGGAATTTGCAGTATTTCTATCTTTTGCGGTATCAAGTCGGCTTTTATAATTCCGCAAAAAACTCCTTTAAATTTTTTTGTATCATCTTTTATCGGAGTGCATAAATTTATGGTTTTTTCAAACAACAGCCCATGTACGCTCATTGTTTCCATATTTGTTTTCATAGTATTTTTTGTATCTTGAAACCACTTTTTTTCAAGATACCAATGTTCTTCGTCAAATTTTTTGTAGACAATCTCTTTAGCGGCGTTTGAACATGTTTTTATGAATTCGGCGTTTTGACTGCTTTTATCGCTAAAGCCGCATAAATTGTTTTGATATCTGATATGTTTTTTATAATCGTCAACTTTTATGCCGTTAACGTAAAAATAGTTGTCTTCTATCAGTATTTGCAAAGCGTCAAAATATTTGCCGTATTGAGAATAAGTTTGCGAAATTTTTTTGATTTGCTCTTCGTCGTCATAATTTTCATTTATGCGATACGCCGTAAGTTCAAGTACGTCAATGCACTCTTTAAGCCATAATTTTGTTAGATAGCGCATCTCTTTTATGATAAGGTTTCTATTTTGTTTTGATAAACTCTCTAATTCCGAACCGACATAGCTAAAACTCTCAAAAGCCAAAATAATAAACGCAATGATAGAAACGATAATTAAGCTGTATATTTTGTGGTTTTCTATATTTTTTAAGTCTATCATCATCAAATCTCACATGTGATATATAAAGATTTAAACATTTTTTGCATGGATTAAAATTCGGACACGACCGATACGAGCATTTTTACGCAAAGCGCCATATTTAAAGTGCCGAGTATTTTTTTGAGTAGGGAGATTGGCAAGATTTGACTGCACTTCGCTCCCAATTTTGCCGTAAAAAAACTTGTCGCGGATATGAACAGTACAGCCGGCAGATATACGTATCCGAATGTCAGAGTTTGCATATCCACATTTTCAACGCCTGTTATTAGCATGTAACTAAGAGCGCCCGTCACGGAGAGCGGAAATCCGAGCGCGGCTGAAGTTCCGATAGCTTTTTTGCCGTCGATATTTTGCCAAATTAAAAATGGCACAGTTAAAGAACCGCCGCCGATAGAAACGAGCGCCGATATTGTTCCTATGCCCCCGCCAGCGCAAAAAAGCCAGCGTTTTGGCAAAAGTCGTCTTGTGGGTTTTGGCTTTTTGTCCAAAAACAACTGTATCGAGACGTAAGCCATAAAGACGCTGAAAAATATGGAAAGAGCTAAAGAGTTTGTTATGGAAACCAAAAAAGCGCCTGTCAAAACTCCCAAAATTACTCCCGGAGCCATCGGTTTAAACGCGCTCCATACGATATTATTTTTGGCTTTGTGCGCTCTCATACTTGAAAACGACGTTATTACTATTGAAGCCATAGACGTTCCAAGCGCCAAAGGAATCGCCTTCTCGACATTTATGCCATTATAAATAAAGATAACCGACAGTATTGGGACCATTATCCCGCCGCCGCCTATTCCCAAAAGACCGGCCATAAAACCGACTACCAATCCAAGAGCCAACAAATATATTATTAATTCTAATGTTATTTCCAAATCGTCTTCCAAAAAAAATAAATAGGATTATATCAGAAAAATTCGACAAATTTTTATTTGGGCGTTACATGTAGCTTTATACGAGGCAAATACAAAATACCGATAAATTACAAAAAAATTATAATGAAAATTGAAGTATATTGTTTAAGTTAAAATTAATATCAATGTTATTTTGTTGTTAGAGCATATTTTTAAACTTACAAAGTCTTTAATCTTTATATTGGGAAGAATTATGAAAACTACAATAAGCGCATTGACGTTAATTGCTTTTAGCTCTAGCGTTAATGCGGCGGATTCGTTAATAGATGTGTTCAGAGACGGTAATATGACGGGCGAATTGCGCTCTTATTATTTCAATCAAAAAATAGGCGGCAAGAAAGCCGATATTTTAGATTTGGCTATTCGTTTGAATTATAAAACGGATTTTTATTATGGCTTTCAAGGTGGTGCTACTTTTCAATCGTCGAATTCTCCGTTTGCGGATAAAGACGCAAAAGATATGTTTAGCGCTCCGAATAGTATGTACGGACCTGGAGCCGTTTTATCCGAAGCGTATATATCTTACGCTCTAAATAAAAGCGCTCTCAAAATCGGACGTCAATTTATAAATATGCCTTTGATAAAAGGCGGGATGGGAAAAGCTGTAATTCAATCGTTTGAAGGAATTACTTTTATAAGCAATGAAATTCCCAATAATACGTTTTATGCGGCGTATATCAATAAATTTCAAAAACAGACAAACGGCAAAGGAGACGCTCCTAAATTTGAAAAACTTGACGGCAATTATGTTTATGCCTTTAGCGTTATAAACAACTATTTTGAAAAATTAAGTCTAACAGGAGCTTATGGCGGTATGAAAGACATATTTTCAATTCTTTACATGCAAGCTGATTTTAAAGACGTTTTTTCATACTTTAATTATCAAATCGCTACTCAGTATTCGCATACGGATTATAAAAATTCCGCTTTTGACAATTCAAATTATTACGGCGTTAAAATCGGCGCCGGTTTTGAAAATTTTAATATGTACATAGCTTTGGCGCAGATAAAAGACGGAGATTCTAAATTCGGCGCGGTAGGAGGAGGAAATAAATGCGTACTCTTTACAAGTTCATACGAACAGTGTGCCGAATATGAGAAATCAAAACAGTATGCGATAGACGCAAATTATAATTTCAAACGTTTAAAATTATTAACAGGCGTTAGATACGCTCATATAAATTATGAAGAAATTAACGATAAAACGGATTTTAAAAACATATACGCGACGCATTATTTTAGCGGCGCTTTGGACGGGCTTTCCATCGGATTTTTGTATGAAAACGAAAATCATAAAAATGCAAAAGATACAAACTTATATATAGCAAGAGTAGCTTATAAGTTTTAAATAAAGGAGTATCAATGAAAGGTTGTATTTACAAGGCAGTTATAGCGTTTTTGTTTTTTACAGTGAACGCTTTTGGTTTTAGCGAAGGAGTGGATTATGTAAAACTTGCAAATCCTATTCCAAATGCCGATAAAACTCTTATTAAGGTTTTCAGTTACGATTGCCCTTTTTGCTATAAGTACGACAAATCGGTAACGCCAACGGTCGTTAGTCAACTTGAGGGAATTTTAACCTTTAAACCTTTTCATCTTAAGACAAAGGGCAAATACGGAAAAGAGGCGAGTGAACTTTTCGCGGCCTTAATTGTTAAAGACAGTGCTGAGAATATTAAGCTCTCAAGCGAAATGTCGTTATTTAAAAAAGCCAAAATGGCTTATTATAACTCTTATCACGACAAAAAAGAGAGATGGGATAGCGGAGCTGAAAGTTTCGTGGCTTTCGGTTTAAAGCTAAGCGGTTTATCTGAAAGCGAGTTTGAAAAACTTAAAAATACTGAGGAGGCAAAAGAGCTTATGACACAATGGGAAGCTAGCTACGAAGTTGCAAAAATTCAAGGCGTGCCGGCATTTGTTGTAAACGGCAAATATCTTATCTATACAAAATCCATAACGTCAATAGACAAAATGGTTGATTTGATAAAAGAGTTAGCTGATAAATGAGGTTAAAAATGTTACGAAAACTTTGGAATAATTTGAAAACGGCGCCGATTGATACTATCGCGAAATGGCAAAATGCGAGGTTTTTATGGCTTTTGATGGCGTTTTGCAGCATATTTTTAGTAATCATCGCGCATTCCGTGTTTCAGCATTATGTGTATATGGCTCCTTGCGAGCAGTGCGTATATATAAGATTTGCGTTTTTTTGTATGTTTTTTGCCGGGTTAATAGCCGCCTTAAATCCAAGAAATATGCTTTTAAAATTTATAGGCTATATTTTAGCGTTTTGGGGCATTATTCAAGGGATAAGCTATAGTTTGAAATTAAATGCCGTTCATAAAGCCGTCCATTCGGATAGTCCGTTTGGCGTACAAGGCTGTTCGGCAGAACCCACATTTCCTTTTAATTTGCCTTTAGACAAATGGTTTCCAGATTGGTTTAAACCAACAGGAGATTGTGGATATGATAATCCCATTGTGCCAATAGATGCAAATTTGAGTTCTTTACAGCAGTGGCTTGTAGATTTTTACGAAGATGGATGGTATTTGGTACCCTCGCATCATTTTATCAATATGGCGCAAGCTTGCTTGTTCGCATTTGTTTTATGTCTTATATTGCTTGGCATTATGTTTTTATGTTTTATTTTAAAATCCATGACCAATAAAACTCTTTATAAGGAGATATTATGAATAAGAGAAAAGTTTTATCATCCGCTATAATTGCGGGATTGATTTTAAGCGCTTCGCCCATGGCTCTATTTGCAGGCGGAGGAGGCAGCGGCACTAATACGTATAAAGGGGAGGGTAAAATAGGCGCGGTTTTTATGAATCCGTTTGACGTAACTCCGCTTACCGCTATTATTAAAAACGGCGGTTATAAACTTACCGATGTAAAAGTAGTTATTGAAGGCAAGAAAGATGGCGGTATACCAATATCTTACGATGTTTCCGACGATAAAGTTTTACTTTACGGAGGAATTCCCGTTTGGGGTATGTATCCTGACTATCAGAACAAGATTAATGTGTCGTATAAAATGCAAGACGCAAATGGTATTGCTCAAAATGTCAAAGAGACATATACTATATATGCTCCGCCGATAAATCTTTATGGTTCCGGCACAAAACAAAAAAGAGTGCTTCCTGAAGCAAAAGTGGTGATAGCGGCAGACAATAGCGTCAAAAAAGATTTGTATCTTATGAATCATCTCTCTTCAACGCTTCCAAACGCCGCTCAAGTTGTTTGGAATAATCCGGTAGGCGGCGCTATCGAATGGGATTATGAGACATATGTGTGGATAATAGACACAAATGGCGACATAAGATGGTATCTTGATACAAGTAAATTAAGAGACCCTAACGATTTGCGTAAAAAAGGTAATATGATGGGCTTTGACCAAACAAAAGACGGCGCTCTTATGTGGGGTATGAGTCAAGCGTATATGAAATACGACTTAATGGGAAGACAGGTTTTTCATAGAATGCTTCCGAAAAGTTATATAGATTTTAGCCACCATTTAGAAGAGACGTCAAAAGGTACCTATCTTTTAAGGGTAGCTTCGTCGGATTACAAAAGGAAAGATAGTAAAAATGTAAGAACGGTAAGAGATGTAATTGTTGAACTTGACAAAGACGGAAATGTTCTTGACGAGTGGAAACTAATGGAGATATTGGATCCTTACAGAGATTCAAATATGCTTGCTATGGATCAAGGAGCTGTATGTCTTAATATTGACGCTTCGCAAGCCGGGCATACTAAAAGCAAAGAGGAGCTTGAAGATTCAAACGCTCCGTTTGGCGATGTCGCTGGAGTGGGTGCGGGTAGAAACTGGGCGCATGTAAATTCTGTCAATTATGACGCAAGCGACGATTCTATTATTATCTCTTCAAGGCACCAAAGCGCTGTTGTCAAAATCGGAAGAGATAAAAAAGTAAAATGGATAATATCTTCTCCTGAAGGTTGGACGGGCGAACTTGCCAAAAAAGTATTAACTCCGATTGACGCGAAAGGCAAAAAGATAGATTGCGGCGATAGCGGTTCGAAATGCCCCGGATATTTAGACGATAAAGGCGGATTTGATTGGTCGTGGACGCAGCATACGGCGTACGTGATTCCGGAAAAATCAAGCAAGGGACTCGTACATGTAAGCGTATTTGATAACGGCGATTCGCGCGGTATGGAACAGCCGGCTATTGTAAGCATGAAATACAGTCGTGCCGTTGAATATGTCGTTGATGAGAAAAAGATGACTGTACAGCAAGTTTGGGAATTTGGCAAAGAGAGAGGATTTGAGTGGTTCAGTCCTATCACGTCGGTTGTCGAATATATGCCAAAAACCGATTCTATGATGGTTTACAGCGCTACTGCCGGACTTGGCGACGTTAAAGCGTTTTCAAGAGGCGAAGCGGAACTTGTGCCGTTTTTACACGAATTTAAATATGGAACGAAAAAATCTCTGCTTGAGATAAAGTTTGTAGACAGCAATACGATAGGATACAGAGCTTTAAAAGTTGATTTGCAATCGGCATTTAAATAGTTTATTTATCAGAATACTCCTAAGTTTTGGAGTGTTCTGAACAATTTCCTTACTTTTTTACAAAGATGAAAATCTGGTTTCCATTACATGTAGAGATAAAAAGTTTGGTTTTTTGATTGGTGATATTAGCTACATGTAAAAGCAAAACAGATACGAATTTTCACCTTACATGTAAAGATAAAAAGGTTTAAGTTTTTTAGTTTTTCTTACATGTAAGCGCAAATTTCAAGTTTTGCGCAGAACTTGCGAATAAATTTTTTTGTAATTAAACCTCGCTTTACGCCAAATCTTTTCTTTTAAATGCCGCAAACCCCAAAAGCGCGAAAATAACTCCTAATAAAATAGGATAAACAATTGCGTAAAGCGCAAAAAATGTTTTGCCGAAGTTGTCCAGCACAAAATATGCCGCAGGACCTATAACTGTGAGTTCGGGGTCAAAAAGCGAGATAGCCCCGATGCGAAATACTTGCAAAGGATTTGCAAGCGCTATAGAAAAAACAATATCAGGTTCTCCTATGCCGGAGCTTAATAAACCTATTAGCAAAATATCTATAAAAGCCAACAGCAAAAGCCATACTAAAAAGGCTATGCCAAGCGCGATTTCTTGCGTTTTTACGCACGAAGAGATAAGAAAACTTAATCCTAAAAAATTCGCTATCAACGAAAATACCAAAAGCAAGTAATAGACGAAAAGCAGATAAGGCACTTCAGCCCCTTTCAAGATACTCCATATAAGCGCCAAAACAAAAGCTCCCGCGATTGGGATTATAACCGCGATAAAGCGTCCTATAAATTTTCCGAAATAGTAGCTTTTTAGAGATATTGGAAAAGAGAGCAGATATTCAAGCACATTGCTGTCGCGATCCGAAACAATTGTGCGTACGGCGCTGATTAGTATAAATATCGGCAGTGTAACAATACAAGTTTGTATAAAAAGCAGCATTAATCGTCCAAGTCCGCTAAAACCCTGCACTCTTGATTCTGTAATGCCAGAGATAAAAAATAACGCTATTAGCGAACAGAAAATAACGCTATAGAGCAAAAACCACCTTGAACGGAAAGATTCTTGCAAATCAGTGCATATGATGAGCCATAGAGCGCGTTTCATTTTGTTTTTCCAGTATAGTTTTTTTTACATGTGAAAAGTCCAAATTATCCTTACCTTCTTGAGCGTCTTTGTGCGCCGCAAAACCAAAATGCATAGGAGAATTCGCGCCGCTTACATAATAAGCTTTTTTCGCGTCTATCCATTTCGCGCTTTTAAAATCCGCCACATATATAACAGCTTCATTTTGCGCCTCTTGCAGGTTTAGCCAGTTTAACGCGCACCCTATATCGTCAAAGAAATAGTGTTTGCCGTCTTTCATAACTATTTGCGCGGCATAATTTGCCGAACTGATGACCATTTTACAATACGCGCATACATCGCGGTCAAGTTTTATCTCTTTCGGACTCATATCTACCTTGCCGTCGCACCCTAAGAAAAATAGACACAACGCTATCAGCTTAAATAATTTTTTCATCATTTACCACCTTTCCAAGATCCAACTCTATTTTACGATTTATTAACGATTTTATCTCTTCTATACGGTGACTTATAAAAATTAAAAGCCGTCCGTTTCCTAAAGGCCGCATTAATTCATAAAAACTCTCTCTTCCTTTTATGTCAAGATTTGCCGTAGGTTCGTCAAAGATAAGTATATCCGATTCTTTGGCTAAAGCTATGGCTATTAAAAGCTTTTGTTTCATACCGCCTGAAAGTTTAAAAAAAATCTTTTTGAAATGTTTTTCTATATCTAATTCCAGTTTTTCGCAAATATCAAATATTTTTTTCTCTTCCGCGCCGCTTAGTACGCTTGCGTAATTCATAAGTTCTTTGACGCTCAGTTTAATGGGAGGCGGAAGCTGAGGTACGAAACTTATATGTTTTAAAGCTTCGGTTCTATCCTTCAAAGGGTCAATGCCCGCTATGCGAATAGTGCCGGTTGTTGGTATCTGTTCGCCTAAAATTGAGCGAATAAGAGTTGTTTTGCCGGCACCGTTTTGTCCCATAACGATAACGCTCTCCTCTTTTTTTAAAGAGAGATTGATATCGTTTAATCCAAACGAAGAACCAAATTTTTTACTCAAATTTTTAATCTCTATCATATTAGTTTCTTTAGTTTTGTGTCAAATATAAGCGCATCTTTATGGCATACCTCTATACATCTTCCGCATAGCGTGCACTCGCCGCTTATAATAGTTATCTCTTTTTTATCTTGCTTTTTTAATACATGCGGTACAAGGCATACTTTGGAACAGGCGTTACAGCGGTCGCATTCGTTTGTGCGTTTTATTTTCATAACGCTTATCCAGCCCAAAAAGCTATAAGTTGTGCCTATGGGACAAATATATCTGCACCAAAATCTCTGCGCGAAAAAAACTTCAACCAAAAATAGAACCGTTACAATGAGTAGCGCGAAACTCCAGCCGTATACTATCGCGCGGCTTAAAATGCCTACAGGATTTATTATTTCAAAGACCAGATATCCAGCGAAAAACGCGAGAAAAAGAAAAAATACCCAAAAAACGTACTTAATCTTATGGTTAAATTTGTAAGATCGTATGATCTTTTTCTCAACTAATATTTTATGTAATCTCTCGCTGATTTCGCCCAAAATATTATACGGGCAGACCCACGAACAAAAAGCCCTTCCGCCCATTATTAGATAAAATGCCAAAATTGTGACCGTGCCGATTATAAGATTGACATGTAAATTGTGATGCGCTAAAAACATTTGCATAGAGATAAAAGGGTCTATCAAATGAAATCCGAAAAACCTTGAACCGCTAAGAGTTCCTTCAAGCGCTTGCAAATCGATACGATACGAAAGAAAAAATAGAAAATTTATACAAAATATGCTAAACCACCGATAAAATCTAATACCAAGCCTTTTTTTGCCGTTTTTGTTCGTTGTTATAAAAGTATCAAAAAAACGCGTCTTATCTATTGAAGCGTATGCTTTGTACTTATTCATTGTTCAATTTCAAATTTTGATATTTCGTCGGCTAAAGTCTTTAAATCTTCATCCGTCATATTTTTTAGAAGCGTTGCCATCAAAGGATTTGAGACTTTGCCGTCTTTATAGTCATATACTCTTTGCAATATAAACTCGTGCGATTTTGCGGCGATTGACGGAAAAATAATCTCGCCTTTGTCGTCAAATCTTCCTCCTCCGTTTTTGCCGTGACATGCGGAACATTTTGACGCGTAAAGTCTGCTTGTAGGCTTACTATTCAAATCAATTATGTTATTTTCAAACCCCAAAATTTTCTCCTCTTCATTTTTGTTTTGAGGATAAATTTTGTTTTGATTTTCCGCTTCATAAGAACCGCCTCTTTGCGTTAAAGCTAAATAAAACATCAAAAAGACGATAAAACCGCACACAAAAATCCCAAAAATTTTAACCGCTTTTTTAATTATTCGCATTTTTACTATCCCTTACTATTTGATTAAAGGAGGCTATTTCGTCCGCCAAAGAACGAACCTCGCTATCTTCCATCTGCGACACAAGGTATTGCATTAAGACATTATTTTTTGCGTCCGTTTTGTAAGCTTTTATCATGTCAAATATCTCATCAGAGTTTTTTGTCAAAAGAGACGGTCCTATGACGCCGTTAGCATAATCATCGTGACATGCGGAACACTTCAAAAAATAGTTTTTACTAAGTCTTTTGGAGAGCAGCTCTTTTTGTACCCCGCTATAACTATTTCTAATGGAGACTATTGCTCCAAGCTGGCGTGTAAGTGCGCTCTCTTCGCCTGAAATTGAAATGCTTATTTTTTTGTTACCGTCCATATCATAATTTGCTAAAATGTCGCTATTTTGAATCTCGAAGGCATTGGGAGTTACTTTTATATCGCCTGTTTCCACGCTCTTCTCTTCTTTTTTCTCGCCGCAACCGATAAATAAAAATATAATCGCCGCAAATATAAAAACTCTTTTCATACATGTACATCCTCATAAGTTTTACTCGGTACTATTGATATAACCGAAGATGGACAGAGTTCAACGCAAACACCGCAGCCTACGCATTTTTGATTAATCTTCGGAAACGCTTTGTCAGTTTCGTAAACCATCTCTATAGCGTCTGTTTTATTGGGATACGGGCACATGTCAACGCAAATAGTGCACTCTTTGCCGACGTAATTTTGAATTTTGTCAAGAATTGCAAACTCTCTTTCGTTTTGATTTGAGTGAGACAATATCTTTTCCAAATCCGCTTCTTCTACCTTTTTTCCGATAAACGCAAAACAGTCGTCTATATTATTTATATACGCCGTGCCCATACGAATGTCGTCTGCCGTTGTGACTTCGTGCTGCAAAGAGCCGGTGGGACAAGCCAATACGCAAGGGAAGAGGTCGCATAGATAGCAGCCTCTTTCATAAGCGTCAATATACGGCGTGCCTATGGAGTTGAGATTCGCGATATCGTACATGTTTATTGAATGGTAAGGGCATACTTGTATACATTGCCCGCACTTGATACATGTAGCCAAAAACGCGTTTTCATCTAATGCCCCCGGCGGTCTTAAATGGTTATTTTTTGCATAGAGTTTAGGCGATATATAAATGCCGCCTCCGAACAACGCGCCGAAAAAAATCGCGTAAGCGGCGCTCTTTTTCAAAACTTCTCTTCTTGATTGCTCTTTCACATCGCGGCCTTTATAAGAGGTTCGTTATCGGCGACCATTAGCTCGGGTTCGGAAAACGGCGCTAATTTTGCCAAAAAGTTTAAAAGACCCATCGCCGCCGTACCATAAAAAAATTTTATATCTGTGTTGTAAAGCCAAAGTTTATCGGCATAGGCGTACTGTTTGTACGGTATATCTCCCACGCCGTCTTTATCCATATCAAATCCTTCGTAGTCGTCCCAATAGTTTCGCCGCCATTCTACATAAGGCATATCGTTTTTGGGCATATCGCTTGATATCAACTCCATATTGCCTTTAAATATGTTTTCGCTAAAAAGCGACTTTTCACGAAGTCCCAAAAACTGCACCGCGCTCGCGTTGTACAGAATTTTATTGCGCTTAAAGATATTTACGCTGTCTTGCTGATAGGGCGATTGATCTAAAAATACGCCGCGCGCGTTGTAGATGATATTATTATCTTCTATGATGAAATTTGAACTGTCTTTAAGTCCCAAACCAAGTCCAAAAGTGCCTAAAGAGTTTTTCATCGTATTGTTTCTCGCGATTATGTCGTGCGAGTACATAAAAAAGATACCTACGGAGTTATGCTCAAAGATATTGTTTTGGACAAGATTATCATTTGCGTACATGAAATGTAAAGAGTATCTGCCATATTCTCCGAAATTATCTTCATATACGTTTTTGCTTGAGTACCACGCGACCATATCGCGCGACTTTTGAAGATGGTTACCACGCACCGTATTGCCGTGCGAATACCAAAATACTATACCGTCGCCTCTAACGCCTAAATCGTAAGGTTTGGAAGTGATAAAATTGTTTATAATTTTTGAATTTGAAACTTTTTGAAAATTGATGCCAAAAAGCGAATCCGTTATCTTGTTGCCCTCCAAAAGTACATTATTCGCCTCTTTTGCCAAAATAGCGGCGTCTAACCCTTCGTGGCTGCTACCAGAACCGCTTATCCATAAGTTTCTCAAGATAACATTAGAACTTGTTATCGTTATGACGCTACCCGTATTATCGCCTATAATATGCGCGCTTTTGTCTTCCACGCCTTCAATTATAAGAGGCTTATTGATAACAATCCTGCCTTTAAATTCGCCTTTGCCAAGCTCTATCTTAGAACCGCTCGGAGCGTTGTCAATAGCTTCTTGAAGCGGATTTGAAAAAAGAAGAGGTGCCAATAAAAGAAACGTCAAATATCTCATCGCTTATTGCTTTGTTTTAATTTTGAAAAGATTGCGAGTATTGAAAGAACCGATATTAATAAAAGCAGATAAAACCATGCCGTAGGGTATGAGTGTGTGGTAAATTGCGCTACTTTGCCGTCTCCAAACACAGTTGGCATAAAAGGTTTTATTTTAAACGCTCCCCACTCTTGCATGTTGTGTCCGAACCAATAAAGCCATCCCGCGAAATCCACCAAAAAACCTACGGGAAGCAGTACGGGAAATATCATAAGAAACCATGATTTTCTGCTGTTCCAGTACAGATAAACTATCATCAGTAGCGTTACAGATAAAAATATATATGGCATTAGCGACATCTCAAGTCGCGCGCCGCGTTCCATAGGGTACATGCCGATATAGTGGTTTATCGTATTCATTTCATGAACTTCGCCGCTGAATCCGTCAAAATGAAAAAGCACGGGAATACCGTCCGGAAACGCGTCTTTAGGATAATTTGGAGCTTCCAAAGAGACGCTCCACACAGGTACGCTCGCCGCTCCTATCTCAGAATTCGTATCTATCATTTTTTTTAGCGAATGTTTGGCGTCGTCGGGGGTTGAGCTTGTTTGATATTGCAATCTACTGTATAGATCCCAAATAAAATATGAGTATGACGGAATATCGTCTGTTTGATGGTTTTTTATTTTTTCGGTGACGCCGTAAAAACATGTTATTGGAATAGTGAAAAAGATAACTAAAAACGCTAAAGCCGTTAGTGTAAAAAATTGATATTTTTTCATTTTTTAAGACTTTTTATTTTTGCTAAATTATAGCAAAGCGGGAGTGAAGCCCCGCTTTGCATGAGGCTAATATATGCCCGCATTTTCATCCACCCATTTGAGATACTCAATGATATCTTTAACCTCCCCAGCTTTCATATTTTGATTTGGCATTCTTAGGTTAAACGCTTTAATCATCGCGTCTATATACGGATTGTTGTAATATTTTTCGGGTGAGATGATAAAATCGTATACAAACTGTTCACCGTTCTCGTGTCTTAACAATACTCCCGTTAAGTCCGGACCGGAACTAACTTGTCCAACTACATGGCAACCGCTGCATCCGCCCGTGTGGAACGCGTCTTCGCCCCTTTTGGATGCGGTACTCATTGGCGTTGCAAGCTCTCTTTCTAGTTGCGCTTTAGCTCTTAAGCCTACGTCGGCGGTTTTAACCATATATTGCCATACTTGCATTTCCCAAAGTATCGCTTGGTTTATATCGCCTTTTTTATAAGCCGCGTCGGCTTTCGCTTTGGTATCTTTGATGCTGCCGTATTGTACGAACGCGTCGTCCACATTTTGCTTGACGGCAGGGTATTTTTCGTATTTATTTTTTTGCAAAAATCCTACCACGCTTTGGATTACAGAGTCAGTCGCGCTATTTGTGGCTATTATCTTTTGATACTCTTTTTCCAAATCCCCTTTGCTCAATTTTGAGATTGCTACCGCTTTATAATCGGGATATTTTTTATTCGGATCTTTAACGTATAAATACCCCATCATCTCCAAATGCAACGCCGAGCAAAACTCTGTGCAATAGTATGGAAATACACCCTCTTTATCGGCTTTAAATTTCACCGAAACGGTTCTACCGGGCTCTACGGAGGCGTGAATGTTTAGTCCTGATATGCCAAAACCGTGAGTTTCGTCAACCGCTCGCTCAAGATTTGTGATGTAAATGGTTACCTCGTCGTCTTTATTTACGGTAACATGTTCGGGGTTTAAATGACTTCTGATAGCCGTCATGTAAACTTTCACTTTATTACCGTTTCGCTCAACTCTCTCTTGGCCGGCTAACGTCATACCCTCATGCCTATTGCCGCTTCTTGAGTCTGTGCCCATTTGCAGAGTTTTAAGAGGATTAATTTTTTTGGCGCTTATGCTTACCATATCGTGAGGTTCGCCGAGCGGTATGGGCATATCGTATATAACTTCCATCTTCGGACTTGTAATATCAATCAATTGATGATTTTGAGGATGCAAAGGGCCGACGGGAAGAAATCTGTCTATAGAGAGTTTGTCAAGCGCTATGGCATATTTGCCCAAAGGTTTCGCGCTTTTACCTTCTATTGAGTCTAAGTGCCCGATATTGTAGTTTACATTTACTCTATCCAATACCTTCATATCGCGATAATTCCATTTGACGATTTGAGAATCAACATACAAAGATGTGTACGCTATGCCATCAACCGCATCAAACGTTGTGTGCAAAGGCCCAAGGCCAAGCTCCAGCTGTCCGTGCAAAGATTTTTGCAAATCAAGTATAGGGATGCCGTAAGAGTCTTTGCCGACAAACTCTTTAGCGTCAATCAGTTTTTTAATTTTCGCGAAATCATATACGGATTCGTGGCTATCCAACTTACCGCCAATAATAATGAGTTTGCCGTCAGGCGTAACGTCTACCCCATGAGGAGATTTTGGTTCAGGAATCAAAAACAAGGCGTTAGCATTTACTGCGGCGTCAATCGTTATAACTTTATGTCCGTTTATAACTTTGTAATTTTTGGAATCTTTTGAAAGTTTTTCCAATGTTTGCCAATTATATACATGCAAAAAGTCTACGTCATTTCGGCTCATACCGGCTTCAAAAGGCGGAAGTCCGCGTTCCAAGCCACCCGTGTACATTTCGGAGTTGAAACTATTTGTAAATGCCCAACCGTAAGATGGACCCTTGCCTGCGTCGCTTAAATCTTGCATGTACGGAGGAAGTTCTAAGGTAAATGAGTTTTTCTCATCTATTCTGCCTTTGGAGTAGTCAAATTTCCACAATGTCACGCCGCCTCTGAATCTATCCTCATACGCTTCTATAGGCACATAATCGTCCTCAAAAGGCGCGGCTAGCTGCGCGGCGTCCAAAATGTATTCGGTATTGGGCGTCACAAACGGACCTCCGTGAGTATTTTTAAGTACTGGATTTGACACTATTTGCACCGTCTCAAAAGTTTTGAGATCAATGACGGCAGTTCTGGGATTTGCTTTATCGTTGATAAAAATAAAATCACCCGTATATTCGCCGTTTTTTTCTGAAAAGTTAGGGTGGTGAGAATCTCCCCAGGTTACTTGCTTGCCGCGAATGCTGGCACCTTCAAGTATCTTTTTGGATTCTTCGTCATATCCATATCCTTGCCAAGGTTCAGGCGTAAAGACACCGATATATTTTAAAATCCTCATAGAAGGAATGCCGTATACGATGACTTGTCCGGATTGTCCGCCGGAGCTAAACGCGTAATATTGATCCTTCACACCGCTTGGAGTGTACGTTTTAACCGCCGCTAAAACGTCTCTCTCGCTAAGACCCCGTTCTTTCATTATCTTTTGTAGCGAATCGCTGCTTTGAGCACACAAACTCATAGCCGCGATAACAAAACAAAGCAATGGAAACTTCACATTGAACTTCATAAATCCTCCTTATAGGGATTGAATTGTTACCAAATCTACTTAAGAATATTTAAATTGATTGAATTAGTTATCAAATTAAACAAACTTTAATTATGAAATTTTACAATAGATTACGCTCTTTTTGGTCGCTAAGATTAATAAGCAAAAATATTAAGGAGTATATAAGAGATGATGGCGGAAATATATCAAGAAATTCTTGCGAAAAGTTCCATTCTATTAATAGAAGATGAAGAACCTCTAAGAAAAAGTTTTAAGAAAGTGTTAAAACTATGGGTTGCCGAAGTGTACGAAGCAAGTGATGGCGAAGATGGGTTGAGAGCATACGAGAGATATTATCCGAACATCATTATCACAGATATCAAAATGCCGAAAATAAACGGATTGGATTTTATAGAAACTATCAGAAAAACCAATAAAAGCATTCCTATAGTCGTGACTTCGGCATACGCGGACAAAGATTATCTGTTAAAATCAATAAAACTGTTGCTGATAGAGTATCTTTTAAAACCGATTTCTGAGAAAGATTTGATTAAAGTGCTCTCTTCATGCGCAGCAAAGCTCTCTGAAAACGATAATGTATATATGAAACTCGGAAGCGGACAATATGATTGTCAAAACAGAGTTTTTATAGATAAAAGCGGCGATATTCACGCGCTTACATCAAAAGAGATAGAGCTACTAGAACTGCTTTTGCAAAATAAAGGCAAGCTCCTAACCAAACAGCGCATAGAAGAAAATCTCTATATTTATGACATCGCTCCTTTATCCGCTTTAAAAAATCTCATATTTAAGCTTCGCAAAAAAATAGGCGATGAGACGATACTTAGCGTGGGAAAGCTAGGTTACAAAATCAAATAGGCAAACTTATCAAAAGAGACGCTCCGTCTTTCGTATTTGACGCGCTCAAATCCCCGCCGAACTTATCTTTGATAACAAGCTTTGACATGTAAAGCCCAAGTCCGGTTGACGAACTTTTTTTGCCCGTATAAAACGGTTCAAAAATATCCTCTATAGGTTTTACATGTATACCGCCGGCGTTATCGTCTATATGCAAAAAGAGTTTTTTATCCTCGCTTTTCATTGTTATTTTTATCCATTTAGCGAGATTGCCGCTCGTGCCATGCTTATCAATAGAGTTTTGTATAATAGATAGAACGACTTGAGAAAGACCGTTTTTCTGCCCGTATACTTTAATATTTTCCTCAAGTTCCAAAAAAAGTTTTATATCTTTTAGCTTTAAGATTTTTTCCGTGATATTCAGCGCTTGTTCTATCGCGGCTTTGGGGTCAAACCATACGTTTTTTGTGTTTTTATAAAAATTCTCAAAATTAGCGATGGTTTCTGACATAAATCTTATAATATCTTCATTTTTGCTTAACTCCTCTTTTAGTTCTTTTTGATTTATCTTTTTTTTGAGATACATGTTGTTTAGTCCGAGTTCCGACAAAGGCTGTCTCCATTGATGAGCGATAATCGCTATCATTTCTCCTAAAGCCGCAAATTTCGCCTGTTTATACATCAACACGTCTTTAAGTTTATCTTTAGTCATATTTTCTATATTTATAACGACAACCCCGTTTTCATTGGCTGACAAACCGACGCGACACGGAAACTGCTCGTTCTTTTTATTTAATAGATTTATCTCATAACTTCTGTTTTTAAGTCGGCGCAGGTTTTTTGTCAATAATGAGAGAAGTCCTCGTTTATGGATAGAGCGATAGCTTTTTGGTATCAGCTTTTGCAAATTTTGCAAATCTTCTATCTCATTTTTTTTGAAACCGAATATTATCTCCGCTTGGCGGTTGAAAGTTTTAACATAATGATTCGCGTCTATAGAGATAATAGCGTTGGAACTAGACTCAATGACGGCGTTTGAGTAATTTTTTTCATCAACTAACTCTTTTGTTTTTCGTTGAATTACAGCATTAGCGGGACGAAATATAAAAAACGCTTCAAGCAGCAATATAAATATCGTAACAAAACATATAAGCGTTTCAAAATTTTTGAGTTTCGCGGTTCTAGCTTCCGTTTCATCAAGATAAAGGGCTGAAACTTCGCTTAGTTCTTTCAACAAAGGCTCCGCGTTTCGCAGTACATAAGTTAAACTCACGCCGTCCGTCGTATCCCGAAACCGTTTCGCATTCGCTATATAATTTCTAATTTTTATATCAAGATTTAAAGGTTTTTCAAAATAGATTTGTTCTATCTCTTCGGACATTGGCAAAGAGAGTAAAAATTCGTGATTGTTTTCCATCTGTTCTATGCTGCTTTCCAATTGCCGCGTTTGATAATATATGGCGTAAAGCGCGATTTGCTGTGAAAGCATCACTTGCTGACCGCTGGCGTCTATAATTTTGCCGTCGTTTGATTGAGAATTAATGAGATAACTCATATTTATGTAAGTCAATATTGATAATAGCGCTATTAGCGTTAGCGCGGTAACGTATCGTTTCGTGAGATAAAATTTACCCTGTTTCATAACATGTATGGTAATTAATATTTAATAAAGGTTTTATAAAAATAGGATTAAAATCGGTCGCTCTTTATTTTTATAACCAATTCTCTTTTTTATCCGTCTCGTCTACTTCGCGACCTATCGCTTTGTGAAGTTCCCAATAATAATTTACAAAACGATTTACCGCTTTATCTACAGGCATATAAACTTCGCCGTCTTTTTTGGCAAATTTATCTAAAAACTCTTTGGCATCATTTTTGCGTAGATAGTGTTTCGCTAACTCAAGATAGGTTTCAAAATACCATTTTATTAGCGTATTTACACACTCTTTGCTTGTATCTATAAGCAGTTTTTCGCCAAAAGATAAAATGCCGCTCTCAAAAAGTCCGGCAAGATGCATAAGAGATTCGCAATAATAAGGTTCCACTTCACCGGTTCTTTGCCATGCTATAAGAGATACGGAGCGTTTTATCGTGTCGTTTATCACATGTGAGAGCAACGCTTCGTCCATATTTTTAAAAAAAGCGCAAAGTCCTCCGGAAGTGGCTTTAAACTCTTCTATATTTTTAAAAACTCCGCTTTTGTTCATTTTATTCTCAGTATCGTTGTCTATCCATAAGATATGCCCAAATTCGTGTCCTATCGTGGTTACTTCATATACCTTATGCCAAATATCAGGTTTTTTAAATACTAATTCTCTCTCATTTTTCATAAATTTCGCACCGAAAACCTCGCTTGATATTTTCATAAACGGTTTCGCTCTTATGCTGTCTAACACATTATCGGCGTAAGCGAATATTTTTTTGCCGCACTCTTTGCTGACAAATTCGTCGTTTGGAACTACTTGAGCGGAGAACAGACCGTTAAATTGCGCCGCGTAATAGAGCATGGGACGAGAAATATAAAGATCCGTTTTTTCTATATTTTGTAAGCTTTTTTCATAAATTTTCGCGGCGTTTTTGGTGGTATCCGCTTCCTTAAACATATCTTCATACATGTGCGAGATACGTTTTTTTGTTACGTTGGTATCTTGATTTTTAGGACTTTGTATTCTCACATCCCATTCAAGCGCGACCGCTTTTTTATAATGATCTTCATAATATTCAAGCGGGTGAGAAGGTTGAATCGGCGTTTTAATATTCATCCAAGCTCTATCGACATCTTGCCACGAAGATATTATACGCAAATTGTCTGTTTCGCAAAAAGCTTTTTTAAGAGCCGAAAAATATATTATATAAGCCTCTTTAGCGTTAAAAATATCATCGTTTTCATTTTGTAAAACGTTTATAAGATCGTCTATTTTTTTAGCGACTTTTCGCACTTCGGCGGCGAAAACTATAGCGTACGACGCGCTTTTGTAGTCATCGCCGTCTTTTATTAACGCGGAGTATGATCTATCGGCGTAACTTTTGTCCAAGTTTTTATCAAATAAGTCGTTATCATTTAAAAATTTTGCTATTTTGGCGTCGCTTCCAAACTCTTTCAAAAGTGTCGGATTTATAGTATGAATGATATAGCTTGTCCATTTTGGCTGCCATAAAGTAAGAGCTTCGCCTATTTCGTTAACTCCAAAAAGCAATTTTCGATAAAACGGACTTAAAAGCTTTCGTTGTTCTATATCGTCCAAAAGTTTTTTGTGTTCTTGCATGTGAAATTGCGAGACTACGTCATAAACAGCCGCTAAAATATCGCTTATCTCTTTTTTATCTTTTCCGTTCTCTTCAAGCGCCATAACGAGCATATCTTCGCGCAAATTGATAAGACGGGTTAAAGAAGCGATTTTGTTTTGTTTGGTTGATTTTAGAGAGCATATTTTAAGCAATTTTTTGATAATTTTGCACTCTTTTTTATTCTCGTTTTCCAAAATTTCATAAAGACTATTTAGCTTCTTGGTTCTATTTTCCACCAACTCGTAAACTTCGTTCAAATCTCTTAAAAATTGTTCTTGCATCGCGTTTTTCCTTACAAAAAGCGCATTATAACTAAAATTGATCCTGTTTTTTAATAGTTATGAAGTAAAAATGTATTATGATTAAAAGTTTTGCAAAAATATTTGAGGTTGCTTGATGGAGTTAAAATCTATTCCCGATGTCAAAAATGTTAAAAAATTTGGTTTTCTTGACGCTGCTAAACTTATAATAGGCTTCGCCTTTTTACTTCTCGCTATGATTTATACTTCTGCGTTCCAAGCCGACGGATTCGCCGGCAGTGGAAAACTTTTGATAATAGCGGCTATTTTTGGCTGTTATATGGCTTTAAATATAGGAGCCAACGACGTTGCCAACAATATAGGACCGGCTGTCGGTTCTCGCGCCGTTTCGCTCTTCTGGGCTATAGTGTTGGCGGCGATTTTTGAACTCAGCGGCGCGTTAGTGGCGGGTTCTGACGTTGTGATGACCATAAAAAAAGGGATAGTTGATTCCGACGCTATAATAAACACTGACGCGAATACATTTATATGGGTTATGATGGCGGCTTTGCTTGGAGGCGCCGTATGGCTTAATATCGCCACATTTTTCGGTGCGCCCGTATCTACTACCCACGCTATTGTGGGCGGCGTTGCCGGTGCCGGCGTCGCGGCTGTCGGTTGGGGAATAATAAAATGGAAAAGTTTAGCCATAATCGTTTCAAGCTGGATTGTATCGCCGTTTTTAGGCGGAATTATCGCGGTAGGATTACTCTTTTTTATTAAAAAAGCGATTTTGCTCAAAAACGATAAAAAAACAGCCGCGAAAAAAATAGTTCCTCCTCTAATCTCTTTTATGATTTTTTCATTCGTCACATATATTTTATTAAAAGGGTTTGGAAATATTCTTAATATAAATTTTTTAACCGCCGTTTCGATAAGTCTTTTTATATCGCTTTTAGCGTATTTCGCGATAAAACCGCTTATCGCAAGAGCGTCTGACAGACTGCCGAATTCGCGTCGCGCGGTAAATTGGCTTTTTAATGTGCCTTTGGTATTCGCGGCGGCGATGTTAAGTTTCGCGCACGGAGCTAACGACGTCTCAAATGCCGTAGGGCCGCTCGCCGCGATAGCTGATGTAGTAAGCGGCGGACTTAGCAATATGAACGCGAATATTCCGTTTTGGGTGATGTTTTTGGGCGCTAGCGGAATAGCCGTGGGTCTTATATTGTATGGTCCCAAACTTGTAAAAACAGTTGGGAGCGAGATAACCGAACTCGATCAAGTAAGAGCTTTTTGTATCGCTATGTCCGCCGCTTTGACTGTTATAGTTGCGTCTCAATTAGGACTTCCTGTAAGCTCTACTCACACGGCGATAGGCGGTATTTTTGGCGTAGGATTTTTGCGAGAATGGCTTTTGAGAAACACGCTTAAAGAAGAGATAGAAATTGACCCTAAGAAGGTACATGTAAAGGCGGAGCAGAAAAAACTTGAAGAGTATAAAAACGAACTCGAGTCTTTAGGCAAACTCAAAAAAGTTGATCCGCTTTTTGTTAAAGAGTTGATGACGAAAATAAATGAGGAAAAAAGATTAATATCTAAAATCACAACGCATAAAACGCACAATCTGGAGATTACAAAGATAGAAAAAAAAGCGCTTAAAGCTGTCAAAAAACATGAATTTGTAAAAAGATCCGCTCTAAAGATGATAATTGCCGCATGGCTCATCACAGTTCCAGCTGTGGGCGTGCTTTCAGCTATGTTTTACTACATGTTAAGAGGTATGATGCTTTAAAAATAAAATATATTCCACGCATCAACTTTTCAAAATAAGTTGGTTGGATTTTCTTATATTTTTTAGCAGTTTTTATGCTGATAACTACATAAACTCAAGGGAACTAAAATGATTATCAAGAAAATAGACTTTGCTGACGCTAAAGAGAGTTTAGAATTAGGCGATGTAAGAGTAAAGGAGATTATCAAAATTGACGACAATAGCATGGTAGTTACAATAAAATCAGACGCTACAATATTTAACAATGATAAATTTGAAGTTCTAAGAAATGTTTTTTTAGTAGACAAAGAGGGCAATGTTATTTGGAGAGTAACTTCAAAAGATGATGATACTCCTTATTTTGGAAATTTTGTAGGCACAAATTATTATAAAGACAGTGGCAGATTAACTGCTTACAGACGGGGAGGTTTTTTATATGACATTGATATAAAAACAGGCGTTGTAATAAAATCTGTTTTTATGAAATAAGATAGAACTTGGGGAGAGAACACTTCATGGGAAACTCGATCTTTTTAATCAATAAATTATGACATAATTCTTCAAAATAATCTTAATATCTACAATTCCAATCCAATATCTTACTAAACACCTAAAATCTCTTTACATGTAACAACTAAAACACCATCTTTGAATACATATATAAATACAAGCTTTTAACATATAAGAAATAATAAAATCTTTGCGCAAAAGCATAAGGTAAACTTTAAAAGATTCTGACACTTTATATTGTTTTGACATTCATAACTAAAATCTACAAAAAATCAGATTCAAGTTTTTAAAAATTATACTGGTTTTAAACGTTGTTATTGACAGAATATGCAATTAGATAATAATAGATTTTGTTCGATATCGCATTGAATTATTTCAAAAGAGCAGATAAAAAACTTACATGTAAAAAGCAAATGCTTTCAAGCGTTAAAAGTACAATTCAATAAAACATTTATGTATAAGTTTTATTCAAAATATAAAAATTAGCTCGCCGCTAGTATTTTTATAAAATCACATCCAGTCAATAACTTTAGCTACTTCGCTTACGGCGTAACATTTTATGCCGTTTATCTCTTCAAGCGGTCGCGATGGGACTATAGCTTTTTTAAAGTGCTGCGTTTTAGCTTCTTTTAAACGGTTATCAAGTTGATAAACGTCTCTTATATCGCCAATAAGGCTAACTTCTCCTATAAAGATAGTATCTTTACTCAAAGGTCGGTTTCTAAAACTGCTTATTATAGCCGCTACTATCGCCACATCCGCGGCTGTTTCGGTTATTTTGATTCCTCCGGCGATATTTATAAAAACGTCGTATCTATTTAGCGGCAAGTCAAGTTTGCGTTCCAAAAGCGCTAAAAGCATAGTCAAACGATTTAACTCATAACCAGTTGAAGCGCGTTTGGGGTTTGGATACGTACTTTCACTAAGCAATGCTTGCACTTCCAAAACTATCGGACGCGAACCTTCCATCACAACCGTTATAGCCGAACCTGCTTGCGAATCATTTCTTGTAAAAAATTTCTTTGAGATATCTTTCGCGCTTTCAAGTCCTGTTTTTGTCATCTCAAAAATTCCCACTTCACTGGTTGAACCGAAGCGATTTTTAAAACCTCTTAATATTCTAAGTTCTCTATTTGAGTCGCCCTCAAAATACAGTACCGTATCTACCATATGCTCAAGTATTCTTGGTCCTGCGATGGAGCCTTCTTTTGTGATATGCCCAATAATAAAAACCGCTACATTTTTATCTTTAGCGTAACGCATAAGCTCAAACGTTATCTCTCTTACTTGCGATACGCTTCCGGGAGCTGAGGATATCTTTTCGCTGAATAGCGTTTGGATAGAATCCACTATCAAAATATCAAATTTTTTCAAAGAGAGTTCATGTAAAATCACATCAAGATTTATTTCGCATAAAAGATATAGATTTTTATGCAAGCTATCTAATCTTTGCGCGCGCAATTTTATTTGACCCGCGGATTCTTCGCCGCTTACATATAGCGTGCTTTTGTCGGATTTTGCGAGATTTCCGCCAATTTTTAAAAGCAGCGTTGATTTACCGACGCCCGGACTTCCTCCAATAAGCGTGAGACTGCCCTCTACTATGCCGCCGCCCAAAACCAGATCAAGTTCTTCATTGTTTGAGCTAAATCTCTCAACGCTCTCGTCTTCTATCTCAGTTATGGATTTCGCGCTGTTTTGCGAGGATTTTGAATTTGGTGATTTTGCCGTCTCTTTCAAAGTCGTTATCTGTTCTTGCGTTAACTCCAAAAACTCGCCCCATGCGCCGCAATTTGGGCATTTGCCAAGCTCTGCCGCGCTTTGAAAACCGCACGCTTGACACTCGTAAAGTTGCTGTTTTTTCTTACTCATAACTACTCTTTTACGCTAAAAATAGCATCTAAAATGCTATCTACATAACTTTCCGCTTCAAAAGGTATAAGGTCGTCCATGCTTTCTCCAACGCCAACATAAAGTATCGGCAGTTGCAAAGTTTTGGCGATACTAAAAAGCGCGCCGCCTTTGGCCGTGCCGTCAAGCTTTGTGATGATAAGCGCGTCTATGCCTATCATCTCATTAAACGCTAACGCTTGATTTATCGCGGAATTTCCTTGAGTCCCATCAAGTATCAATATTTTTCTATGTGGCGCGTTGTCAGCCGCTTTAGCGCAGATTTTCACTATTTTTTTAAGCTCGTTAGCTAAATTTACTTGATTATGTAAGCGTCCCGCCGTATCTATAATAACATTGTCGATACCCCTTGCTTTCGCGGAAGAAATCGTATCGTACGCTACTGCGGAAGGATCGTGTCCTTGTTGCGTATAGATTATAGGAACGTCTATTTTTTCGCTCCAGCGTTTTAACTGCTCTATAGCCGCCGCCCTAAAAGTATCTCCCGCTCCGAGTAAAACGCTTTTATTTTGCTTTTTGTATATATTCGCGAGTTTCGCGATAGTAGTCGTTTTACCCGCGCCATTTACTCCTACTATTAACTCCACAAAGGGATTTGCCAAAACGCTTTCGTTTTTATCATATATGAAATACGACTTTAAAACTCTTTTTATATCGTCTTTACCAACGCTACTTTGAGGCGGAAGGTAGTAGAGTATCTCTTCTACTAATTCATAACTCACATCGGCTTCCAAAAGTATCTCTTCTAAAATCTCTTTGCTTACTTTCTCTTGTTTTGCGGGAACTATCTCTTTTATCGCTTCAAGAGTTTTGCCAAGTCCTTTTTTGATAGACGCGAACATTAAAAAATCCTCTTCAAATCAGCCTCTATCATCTCTTCGGGAGTCGCGGTTGTATAATGCGTTACATATTGTCCATTTTTGTCATATATCAACATGTAAGGAACGTTTGTGATATTTCCAAGAGTGATTGAGAGTCTAAAATTATTTTTATCAGCGGTTATGTCAAAGCCGATTTTTTTATCTTTTATAAAATTTTGAATCTCTTCCGGGCGTTTTTCTTCCAAGAGAACAGAGATAATTTTAAGTTCATTTTTGTACTTTTCTTGAAGATTGTTTAAATGCGGAAATTGAGCGTTGCACGGCGCGCAAGAAGTTGTAAAAAAGTTTAAAAATAAAACTTTATTTGATTCGTCTTTAAAGCCGCTATCGGTTTTTGTTAAAGTTATGATTTCATCAGTTGTGGTTTTTAATGATATTTGTTTATTGTCCTCAATCGGCTTGTTTTTTTCATCTTTGCAGCCAAAAAATAGAGTTATGAGTAAAATAGGTATAAAAAAAGCCCGATATTTCATTAAAGGGGTATCCTTTTTTGATAAAATACTTTACATGTAAAAAGTTTTTATATATTGCATGTAAAATTGATTGGAGATTATAGAAAAATGTCGCTTAAAAGCACGAATAATAAAGAAAACAGAGCGGTTTTAAAGGAGCAATTTCGCAAAGAGTCTTTAACAAAGCTGGAATTTATTTCTAAATATAAACATTTTAAAAATTCAAAAACAGCTCTTTTAAAACTTGAAAGCGTACTTAAAAAAATTAAATTTAAAACCATTTCTCTTTATATGCCATTAAAAAATGAAGTTGATATAAGAATTTTATTTAATTATTTAAGAAAAGAGAAAAAAGTGTATGTTCCGTTTATGGAATGTGTCAGTTTTAAATTGGTAAAATACCGATTACCTATGCGAAAAAAAAGGTTTAATATCATGGAACCTTCAAATTCATTTGCAAGAGTTCCTAAAATTGATATTATGGTTGTTCCCGTCGTTGGGGTTGACGGGGATATGAGAAGAGTGGGTTTTGGTAAAGGAATGTACGATAGGTTTTTTGCCTCATTAAAACCCGCGCCCTTGGTTATTTTTATTCAGTTAACCAAGTGTTTTACCAAGAAGAGATTATGCGAAGCTTACGATGTGCAAGCTGATATTTATATTACCCCGACAGATATTATGATAAAAAAGGGAAAAAATGTTTTTAGAGTTAGGAATAGGCGTAGCCGCGGCTGCGATTACGGGAGTTGCGGGATTTGCGATAGCGAAAAAACTTGACGCGGCAAATTATGAAATATATACGACACAAGCGAAAGCGAGAGGCAAAGCCATAGAACACGAGGCTGAACTTGTACTTAAAAATGCGAACATAAAAGTTCAAGAAGCTGAAATAGTCGCCAAAAGACGATTTGAAGAAGAGACTTTGAGGCTTAAAAAAGATTATGCTATAAAATCGACCGATATTGAGAAAAGAGAGATATCTTTAAAAGAGGATTTTAAAAAACTTTCAAAAGATAAAGAGGATATAGAAGACTTTAAAAGAAAAGCTGAAGAACTAAACCAAGAAGCCGTAAAATTAAAACAAGACTATCAGACCAAACTTAAAGACGCTATTCGCGTATTGGAGCATTCGGCGGGACTTACCGAAGGCGAGGCGAAAGATATAATACTAAAAAAAGTAGAAGAACAATCCAGAGCCGAAATAGCTCATATAGTTAGAAAATTTGAAGAAGAAGCGAAACAAGACGCCAAACGCAAAGCAAATTATATATTGGCGCAAGCTACCACAAGATTTGCCGGAGATTTCGCGGCTGAAAGACTTATAAATGTTGTAAATATTAAAGATGATGATTTAAAAGGGCGAATTATAGGCAAAGAGGGTAGAAATATAAAAACTCTTGAAATGCTTTTAGGCGTTGATATTATCATCGACGATACGCCAAACGCTATTATATTAAGCAGTTTTAATCTTTATCGCAGAGCGGTTGCCACAAAAGTTATAGAGTTGTTGGTGGAAGACGGTAGGATTCAGCCTGCTCGCATTGAGGATATACATGAAAAGGTAAAAGAAGAGTTTGAGCAAAGTTTAGCCGAAGAGGGGGAGAATATCGTTATGGATTTGGGGCTAACCAAAGTTCATCCGGAAATTATAAAACTCATAGGTAGATTGAAATTTCGCGCCAGTTACGGACAAAATGCTCTTGGACACTCTCTTGAGGTGGCAAATCTCGCCGGTATTATCGCGGCGGAACTTGGAGGGAACGAACAACTTGCGAAAAGAGCGGGACTTTTGCACGATATCGGTAAATCTTTGACGCAAGAGTTCGCCGGAAGTCACGTTGATTTGGGAGCGGACGTTTGTAAGCGTTATAAAGAGCACCCAATTGTCATAAACGCGATTTACGCTCATCATGGACATGAAGAAGCCACGTCTATAGAGGCCGCCGCCGTCTGTGCCGCCGATACGCTTTCTGCCGCGCGTCCCGGCGCCAGACGTGAAGTGCTTGAGAGTTTCTTAAAACGAGTTCAAGATATTGAGGATATTGCCAAATCGAAAGAGGGTATCAAGCAAGCATACGCGATAAATGCCGGACGAGAAATAAGAGTCATAGCAAACGCTAAACTTGTAAATGATGACGAAGCCGTACTTTTGGCAAAAGAGATAAGCAAAGAGATAGAAGAAAAAGTGCAATATCCGGGCGAGATAAAAGTCAATGTTATAAGAGAGACAAGAGCTGTAGATTATGCCAGATAGCCGCAAATCGATAGATACATCAAAGCGATAACAAACAAAACATGTGCAGTTTTATTTTACTAATCGTTATCGTTTTTATTATTTAATATATCATGTAAGGAAAACAGTGGAAGAGATTTTAACATCGCTCGCGACCTATGGCTACATAATACTTTTTTTATACTCTTTTGGCGGCGGAATGGTCGCTATTATCGCGGCTGGCGTGCTTTCATCCAGAGGGATTATGAGTCTTGAAGTCTCAATCGCCATAGCTGCTACAGCCAATTTCATAGGTGACGTCGTTTTGTCAAGCGTGGGCAGATATAATCGCGAGATCATGATGCCATACATAAAAAAACATCGCAGGAAGCTTGCTTTAAGTCATATTTTAATGAAAAAATATGGAGATAAGATTATTATTATCAAAAAATTTATTTACGGTCTCAAAACCCTTATTCCTCTGGCTGTGGGGCTTACGAAATATCCATTGATAAAATTTAATATTTTAAATTTCATTGCCGCGCTCATTTGGGCGTTATCTTTGGGATATGGCAGTTATTATGCGGGGGAATATTTTACTAAAATCTTTTATATGCTGGAAGATAAACCTTATATTGCGCCTGTTATTTTGCTTTTTTTGGTTTTTATTATATGGTTTTATTTTCAAAAAGCAACAAAAAAGAGATAATATCTATTTTTATCTTACATGTAACGCTCTACATGTAAGATAAATCAGCGAAAAGAGCTTTGAGCTTAATATTTAAAGATAGCTCTTCTAGATATAGTAAAGTATTTAAATATTTTGTTTTATCTCAATAGTTTTTATAATATCGCCCGCTTTTATGCTATCAAGCACTTTTATAGAATTCTCGTCTACTATGTCGCCAAAAACCGTATGAACACCATCTAAGTGAGGCTGTTTTGAGTGGCAAATGAAAAATTGGCTTCCTCCCGTATTGCGTCCCGCGTGCGCCATAGAAATAGTGCCTCTTTGGTGTTTGTGAATATTTTTATCGCATTCGCACAGTATTCTCCATCCAGGACCTCCGCTTCCCGTACCGTTTGGACAACCGCCTTGAATTACAAAATTTGAAATTACTCTATGAAATTTAAGTCCATCATAAAATCCGCTTTTTGCCAAATGCGCGAAGTTCGCTACTGTTATCGGCGCTTCTTCAGGATAGAGTTTAAGCGTCATATCCCCTTTATCTGTTTTAATGACGGCGTACGCGAAAGCGTTCAACTCATCTTTTGTACAATCATAATTCTTTAAGTTCATTGTAATCCTTTGAAAAATTTTGCGCATTATACAATAATTGATGAAGTTATAAAACGAGTTTTGTTAAAATTTAACTGTTTTTATAAAAAGCTTAAAGGAATACTTTGAAAAAAGCGGTTGTTTTGTTAAATATGGGCGGAGCGCGAAGCAAAAAAGAGTTAAAAGAGTTTTTAAAAAATATGTTTTTAGATAAACGCATTATAGCTTCACCTATAAGGTATATCATCTCGCCTTTGATAACGTTTTTACGCGTGAGAAAAGTTTGGGAAAATTATAAATTAATCGGAGGAAGCAAGATTTACGAGCATACTCAAAATCTTATTTGTAAGATAAATACTCTATCAAACGGCGAATATGACGTTTTTTTCGCTATGCGTTATACATGTCCTAAAATAGCCGATATTTTTCAAGATAAAAATTATGACGAAGTTTTGCTTTTTCCGCTATATCCGCACTTTTCATCAACGACTACACTGTCTTCATTTGACGAAGCCGATATATTTTTTAAAGATAAACGCATAAAATTGCGAAAAATAGAGCATTTTTTTGATGATATATATTTTAATGAGATTATAATTAGCGAGATAAAAAAACATTATAAAAAAGACGCGCACCTTATATTTTCCGCTCATTCATTACCTATTTCAATCGCCAAAAAAGATACTTACGAAGGACATATCAAGCGACATGTAGAAACCTTAAGCAAAAAATTAGAAGATGAAAAAATGCGATTTGCCGGTATACATTTGGCATATCAGTCAAAGTTAGGACCGATAAAATGGTTGGAGCCGTCTTTGGCGAAAGTTTTAAAAACTATCGCTCCTTCGCCAGTTGTCATATATCCTATCTCTTTTACGATTGACAATTCGGAGACAGATTTTGAGCTTGGCATATATTATAAAAATATTGCAAGTAATTTTGGAATAACGTCGTATGAACTATGTAAAACTCAAAATGATAATGATGAATTCGCGAAATTTATAGATGAAAAAAGCAGAGAAATTTTAGACATAAAATAAAAAGCCGACACTTTTATATGTCGACTTTTTGAGAGTTACCAGTCTAAATCCACACTTTTTCCTAAAATAGACCAGCGAGCGCTTATATTACTTTCGCCTTCTTCGCATGTATAAGTCGCGTTTGTAGCGTTTGCATCTATAGTTGTAGGAGTTGCGTTTGCGGTTCTTTGACAAAGCGTTATATAGTTAAAAATATCGCGGTTACTTACGTTTGCCATCCAATAACGCGGTCCATTTATGTTGGTCTCATTTACGTCATACGATTTTTTGTCTTCTTGGAATTCTGTATAAGTATTTTCAAGACTATAATATGCTCCATTAAATGATAGAGTCGCTCCTTCCCCATTATCGCCGCTTGATTGCATAGGAATTTGCGGTGATGGCGTAGGGGCTTTACTACCGTTATTAACAGGTAAGTGATCTGTATAAAGTCTTATAGTTTTATTGACATTTATATATGTTGATAAATTCATATCATGATACCAAGTATATGTTATAGTGCTTGCTGAAGTAGCGTTTTTTTCAATATCATACAAAACCGATTCCATCAAACTTCCATAAAAGTAGTCATCTATGAATGTTCTTTTGAATAATACTAGTGAAATCGGATTAGTATTATTGTGGTATCTCGGATCCGCATCTATTGAGAGCGTTATATCACATACTCCGGAATCTGCAGCGCATCCGGTAGTTTTTTCCTGATTAAATACAATTCTTACAAAACGTATGCCTTCCATTTGTATATCGAGAGGCAATGTGGTATATAGTCTTTGAAACTCTTGGCAATATGGTGGCGAATTTACATATGAGCAACTACCTCCTGGATAAACAGTTCCGTCTAATAGCGGATATAATCTTGTAGCTATACTAGCATCTACATTATGATATATAATCTCTTTTGAATAGAGAGTTGAATGGTTATCCAAGCGCTCTGGTTCAACTTGATTATTGGCTACAAGGTTAAACATACCTCTGTAATCAGTAATATTATCTTCCATTGAACTGTAGTTAAGATTGGCGGTTATCGTTTCTTCTTCGCCATCACCATCTCCCGGATCTTCGCCATCACCGGTATTTGGACAATCTCCATAGCAGAGGCTTTGTCCATCGCCCCCCCCCCCGCATCCTAAAAACAGAAAGCCTCCAAGCATTATAATTATCAATGCCTTAACTATAATAGATATTTTCATTGTCAATAACCCTTGTATCGAAATTTAGTATAAATTTTATCTAAAAAATAGCTAAAAAAGCAAGTGGACAGGCAATAAAGCATTTATAATTTTTATACTCAGGGTTATTTTTTAAAACATATAAAGTTTTTTTAAAAAATATTTGAAATAATTACTACGCTATATTTGTATAAACCGCTTGCACATCGTCGTCGTCTTCCAATCGGTCTATGAGTTTTTCGATATCTATCAGCTGCTCTTCGCTAAATTCCACAGGCGTATTGGGAATATATTCAAGCGCTGCTTTTTTAGGTTCAACGCTAAGCGATTCAAGAGCGGACGATAAAGAGCCAAAATCAGAATATGCCGCATATGCGTAAAAAACTTCCCCGTTTTCTTCCAACTCTTCAAGTCCGCCGTCAATCAAGACAAGTTCCAAATCGTCTTTATTTAAATTTGCGGGTTTATCAAACTCAAAAACGGCTTTTCTTGAAAACATAAACTCCAAGGAGCCGTTTTGCAATATCTGCCCTCCGCATTTGCCAAAATGAGCTTTTATATTCGCGACCGTTCTTGTGGGATTGTCTGTCGCGCACTCTACAAGCACCAACGCTCCGTGAAGCGCTCTGCCTTCGTAACGAATCTCTTTTATGTCTTGTGCGTCTTTTCCCAATGCCCTTTTAATAGCCGCTTCTATATTGTCTTTTGGCATATTTTGCGCTTTTGCGCTTAGAATAGCCGAGCGAAGCTTGGAATTCATCTCAGGGTCGCTTCCGCCTTGTTTTGCCGCAACAGTTATAGCTTTTGCGAGTTTTGGAAATACTTTAGACATTTTGTCCCATCGTTTCTCTTTCGCTGCGCGGCGATACTCAAATGCTCTTCCCATAAAATTTATCCTAATAAAAATCTGCTCGTAATAATATCTCACAAAAGATAAAAAAGATTTTAGCGATATTAAAAATGTGGTTTTGGAATTTAACAATTTTGGTTGCAAGTTTAAAGTTATGATTTTTGTATTGGAGTTTGAGTTTGAACGTATGATTTTAATATATCTTTTACATGTGGATAGAGTTTAATCTCAAGTTCTAAAATAGACAAAGGCAGAGCGAATTTTTCCATTTTTACAGCGTCTTTTGTGGTAGCGAGGATTGAAGCCGCGCCGCTTGAACGCAATAGTTTTACAAGTTCATTTTTGGCGAACATGTAGTGATCTGGAAAGGTTTTTTTTGCTATCACAGACGGCGGCAAAAATTTATTAAGCCTTGAAGGATTTGCTATAGCGGTTATAAGTATCATTTTGTCAGCGCCGTTTTCAATGCTGACTATCCTTTCAAAATCGACGTTATCTTCTATGACTAAATCGGCGTTTTTGTAGTTTTTGGCACTCTCTCTATATGCTCCTGAAGGAATACAAAAATTATTTATAGGTGCGGGATTTGGACGGATCAAGATATCAAATTTTTTAATATCTATTTTGCCAAAGCCATCGTCTAATATAACAATATCAGCACCTAACTCTTTTGCTTTTTTTATTCCGCTTACTCTATTTTCACTTACGATTACCGAAGCGTGTTTTAGTTTTTTAGCGTACAGCATCGCTTCGTCGCCGCTTGTTTTTACATCGCATAAAATTTCGCCGAAATTGCTTACTAAAAATAGTCCTTTTGACAAGCGACCGTAACCTCTTAAGACAATCGCCGGTTTTTTCATCTCTTTTGCTATGGCGACGCAAATAGGAGTTTTACCGCTACCGCCTATAGTTAAGTTTCCAACACTTATGATTGGTATATGATAATCGACGGGACTTTTTAAAGCTCGTCTTATTTTCGCGCACAAGCACCATAAAAAACTAATAGGAAGCAGTAAGTAAGAGATAAAGTATTCAAAAATGGACGGATAGTAAAAATACTTTTCCGCCCACGAAACAAATAGGCGATTAGACACGATGTTTAGCAATATTGTTTATCTGTTCGCAAACATACAAAACGTCGTTGTCGCTCATAGCAGCATATATCGGTATGGATAGAATTTGTTGATAATTTGCCAAAGCGGTCGGAAAATCGTTGACTTTTAAAGCGTATTTTGTTTTGTAATAAGATAAAAGATGTAACGGTATATAGTGAAGTCCCGTAAATATTCCGACCTCTTTTAAAGCTTTCGCGAAACTATCGCGATTTTTGTCAACTTTAATGATATATTGATTATATATATGGTCTCGCTTTTTGATAGGAGTTTGTATATGCGGACAATTTGCCAACTCTTTATCGTAAATGGAAGCTATCTCTTTTTGTCTTGCTATGAATTTATCTATTTTTGAGAGCTGTCCTAAAACGTAAGCCGCGTTTAACTCGTTTATATCGTATTTTACTCCTATATCAACTACATTATAAAGATATCCCAAATTGCCAAATTTATCCCATCCCTCGCTTACCATAGCGTGATTTCTAAGAAGTTTTGCTCTATCGTTCAACTCTTCGCTAGAAGTTGTCATAACGCCTCCGCCTGCGATTGAGTGTTTTGATTGCGGAGAAAATCTAAAGCATGAAATTTCAGAGTCAAGCGAAAACGAACCCAGCTTCTTTTCTTTATATACCGCTCCAAACGCGCTCATAGCGTCGTCTACGATTTTTATATTATATTTTTTCGCCAATTCGTATATGGGATCTAAGTCCGAAGGTTGTCCTGCTATATGCGATATAAACACCCCTTTTAATTTTTTATGAGCTTGTTTTACGAGAGTATTACTTAGCTTATCTATAGATATATTAAAATCGTCCGCATTTATATCCACAAAAATAGGTTCAGCGTCAAAATGTCTCACAACTTCCGCCGCGGCAGGAGCAGAATTTACCGAACATATAAATTTATCGCCGCGTTTCAGATCCAAAGCGCACATAGCAAGATGCATAGACGACGTTCCGTTATATGTGGCTGTGGCGTACTTTGCCCCTGTATATTTTTTTACGGTGGCTTCAAGTTTTTCGGCTTTATCGGATTTATCATTGTTATCCAACACACTGTTTACGAGCTCTATTTCCGCTTTGTCTATAGACGGTTTAAAAAACGGTATTTCTCTCATAAGGTTCACTCCTATATCGGCTTATCGTAAAAAACTAATACGCCGTTTTTAAAATACATTAAATTGTACTAAAACAAATATTAATTGTATCTTTTGAAGCGTTACGATAATTTTCTATTTATCCCGATTAATTTAAAAAACTTGCTATTATTAGGCAAAAAATAGGAGTTTTTTGAATGCAAATTTTATCAAAACCTATGGGAGTTTTTCAAACAAACTGTTATATTGTTTTTTTGCCTAAAGGCGAGATTATTATAGATCCGGGCGTTGACGCCGCGGATTGGGTAAAAAGTAAAGTCGCGACGCCTTTGGCTATATTAAACACGCACGGACATTTTGATCATGTATGGTCGAACCATAAATTACAAGAGAGTTTAAAGACCGTTTTATATGCGCCAAAAAAAGATGCGTTTATGTTACAAAATGATACATTTGGATATGGAATGGACTCTAGCGTTCCTGATGTTGAGGTTGACGGAGACCAAAAATTTGAGATAGGAGGAGAGATTGTAGAGTTTTTGCACTTTCCAGGTCATAGTCCCGGATGTAGCGTTATTAGGATAGCGGATACTATATTCAGCGGGGATTTTATATTTAAAAACTCAATAGGAAGAACGGATTTCCCGCATGGTTCGTCTGAGGATATGAAAAAAAGTATTTTAAAATTTTTAGAATTCAAAGAGGATTTAAAAATTTATCCAGGACATGGAGGAAGTACAAGCGTGAAAGCGGAACAAAAAAATTTGCCGTATTGGCTTGAATATTTATAATCATTTTTTAATAATTTTTTTCGTATTAAAATGAGTATTTTTGTTACATGTAGAGTTAATATTATCAGTATAATAAATTTATTTTGTAAAAAAGTTAATTTTTATCGTCTACATGTAAGGTCAATATCTACTTTTTTATTTTTACGTAAACTCTTTTTGGCGACGGATAACCTTCAATGGTTTTTGAGTTATCATTCGGATCTAAAAAGTCTTCCAAACTTTGCCCTAAAATCCACTCCGTCTTTCTTTGTTCCGTTACGTCGGTCGGTCTTTTTGCCAATACTTCAAACTTACTAAATCCTACTCTTTCGCACCAATTTTTAAGAGCGTTTACGGTTGGGATAAAGTAGACGTTTGATATTTTTGAATAACTCTCCTTAGGGCATAACGCCATATCCTCATCGCCGTCAATCATGAAAGTATCCAAAAAAAGTTCCCCGTCTTTTTCAAGTCCATTGAAAAGTGATTTTAAACAGCCAAGCGGGTCGCTTCTATGGTATAAAACGCCAAGACAAAAAATCACGTCAAATTTTTCTTTGTAATCCGGCAAATCCTCTACGCCTAAAAGTTCATACAAAATATCCGTTTTAGCAAAATGATTGATAAAGTCAAATTGACACCAAAATAACGACACAGGATCAAAACCTATAAGTTTTTTTGGATTATTTTCAAGCATTTTAAAAAGATAATATCCGTTATTGCAGCCGATATCCGCTACTTTTTTGCCGTTTAGGTCAAAATGCGGACGCAAAAGATTGTATTTAATAAAGCTTTTCCACTCTGCGTCTATAAATAAGTTTTCGATTTGAAAAGGACCTTTGCGCCAAGAGCGGAGCGAAATAGCAGTATCTTTTATCTGCTGTTCATATTTTTTGTCAAAATTTTTAATGTTGATTTTGAATATATCGCCAAAAGTTATGGAAGTCTCAAAATCAGGCAGCCGGTCTATCGCATCTTTTAAAGGTTTTATATTTTTCCATGACAAAACAGTCTCTTTTTGTTTTTTTGATTTTTCGCTCATTTTTTTATCTCTTAAACTTTTCTTTACGAAAGAAATAATAGCATAATGCGTAAAATTTGGAGGTTAAAACTTGAAAACGACGATAGAACATTTCAAAAGCTTTTCAAAAACGCCAAGATGTAGTTTTGACGCGCGGAAAATGAGGGATTTTATTATTGAGTTTGCCGCATCCATTGGATATACGGCAAAAGTAGATAAAGCAGATAATATATTGTGCTTTAAGCAAAAACCGCTTATTTGCTTGCAATCGCATTACGACATGGTTTGTCTCGGAGACGCTCCAAATGTCGCTATATACGAAAAAGACGGTTGGATGGGAGCTAAAAACTCGACTCTTGGAGCGGATAACGGTATGGGTGTTGCTTTAATGATGTCTATGATGGAACGTTATGAAAATATAGAGTGCCTTTTCACATCCGACGAGGAGGTAGGGCTTATCGGAGCCAATAACTTAGAACATAAGATAACGGCGCCGTACCTTTTAAATCTTGACAGCGAAGAGGAGGGGGCTATATTTATAGGGTGCGCCGGCGGGGTCGATATAACGGGAAAAATAAGCGCGCGAAAAAGGTCAGCGAGAGAGGGATTTAAAGCGTTTGAGATAAGTATAAAGGATTTGCAAGGCGGACATTCGGGTGTGGATATAGATAAAAATATACCAAACGCTATTAAAGTTTTAGCGAGCGAATTTACGAACAGCGACTGCGAACTCGTATCGATAAACGGAGGAGAGAGGATAAATTCCATACCAAAAAGCGCTTCAGCGATCTTTTACGCTCCAAAAAATTTTACACCAAAAAATAGATCCGTAATCATAAAAGAGATAAAAAAAGACGATGACGTCTTGGCGCGTTCGAGCGATATCTTGCAAATGATTCAAAATTTCGTTCAAGGCGTGCGTTCATTTAACGACGAACTTAAAATTCCGCATGAGAGCATTAATTTATCAACTATTAAAACGGATGACAAAGAGGTTACGGTAGAGTTTTTCGCAAGAGCGATGGAGAAAAAAGCTTTAGAGGATTTAGGAGAAAGCACAAGCGATTTTTTAAAAAATTTTGGGTTTGATGTAAAAATAGAAGGATTTTCAGCTCCTTGGAAACCCAATGTTACGCCATTTGCGAAAAAACTTCAAAAAATAACGCGGAAGTTTTTTAAAAATGCGGAATTTAAAGCTATACACGCCGGGCTTGAATGCGGAATTTTTGAAAACATAAATCCGAATATCGAAATAGCGTCAATCGGGCCTAATATAAAATTTCCTCATTCTTTGAATGAATGTTGCGAGATAGCTTCCGTAGAGAGATTGGAGATTGTACTTAAAGAGTTGATGGCAGATTTAGAGCGGGCGTGCGAATAAAATAGGTTACATGTAAGAATTAACCTTTAAAATCATAACCTTTATTTTATTCTTTACATGTAAGAAGTTTAATTTCCTACATGTAAGACTTAAAAATGCTGATTTTTGCTTTATTTATGGCTACATATAACTAAATTAAATTTATGCGATAGATAATTTCGACGCAAAATCTCTAAAATCTTTTTTGTTACGCCGTTTGCGATTTTTTTCTTAATTGTTGATATAATTTTGTTTTTCATCAGACGAAACCCAAGGATTTTAGGTGCAAGAGATTCGCTCAAATATTATTTTAGATAAAAATATTCTCTATTTTGACTACACGGCGTCGGGACTTGCTTATAAAAAAATAGAAGATAAGATGTTAGACGTTTTGAAAACTTACGCGAATACGCATTCGGAAGTTTCGTCAAACGCCCTCAAAACAAACGAATATTACGAAAATGCTAGAAATAACCTGCGCAGGATTTTAAAAATTACGGACGAGTTTTATATATTGCCTTGCGGGACGGGAAGCACTGGAGCTATTAAAAAATTTCAAGAACTACTGGGACTTTATATTCCGCCTATGACAAAAAAGCGGCTGGGGATTGACATTAGTAAGGATAAATTGCCTTTAGCGTTGGTTGGTCCTTATGAACATCACTCAAACGAGGTAAGTTTTAGAGAAGCTTTTTGCGAGCTTAAAAGAGTTCCGCTTGACGATAACGGGGTTATAAATATCGAGGCGTTGGAGAAAATATTGGAACAAAATAAAGGGCGCGAAATAATCGCCTCTTTTAACGTCGCTTCAAATGTAACCGGAATTTTAAGCGATTATAAGGCTATCTATAAGCTTATCAAATCTTACGGTGGCATTGTCGCACTTGATGGCGCTACAGCGTCGCCTCATATGGATATAGACGCGCTTTTTTACGACGCGCTTTTTCTGTCGCCTCATAAGCTTTTAGGCGGCGTGGGGAGTTCCGGGATTTTGATTATTAAAAAAGAACTTTGCGCTGACAATACTGTGCCTACTTTTGCGGGCGGCGGAACGGTTGAGTATGTCTCAAGAACAGCGCAAGTATATAATAAAAGTTTTGAGATAAGAGAAGACGCAGGAACTCCGGGAATTATACAATTTATCAAAGCGGCTTTTGCGTATGAGTTAAGAGACGAGATAGGCTTGGAGAGGATATCCGGCACAGAAAACGAGTTAAAATGTTATTTTGGTTCTCGCATACAAAATATGGAAAATGTTAAGCTGTATTGCAATCACGTGCAAGAGAAGCTGCCGATATTTTCTTTGAATATCAAAAATATAGATCCGTATGACGCGGCTAAGATTTTAAGTGAAAAGTACGGCATACAAGTAAGAGCGGGATGTAATTGCGCAGGTCCTTACGGACACGATTTAATGGAATTGAAAGATGATGACGATTTGCTACTAAAGCCTGGCTGGATTAGAATAACTTTGCACTTTACTCATACTAAAGACGATATAGACAGATTGATAGAGGCGATCTTTGATATAGCGAATAACGCCAATAAAGCGGTTGTTTAAATTTTTTATTGCATGTGACATACATGTAAGGAATTGCGATGATAAGTTTTTAGCCGATTTTCACCAACTCAGCGATACTTGTATTCTCAAGCCCTCGCAAAAGATTTATTTATATATCATGTATGATGATAATGTATATTGTTTTCTTCCTCTTTTTTATTGTCATTTTGTTTTTTGTTCTCGCTTTCATTTTGAGCTAACTTTACCTGATCCAAATCCTCTTTTATATACTCAGCTACTTTAACAGGGTCTAGATGTTCGCCAATCTCCATCAACTCCTCATAACTTATATCCATATTCATCACAACGCCTGCTTGGTCTATAGTAAGCTCCTTGCTTTGTTCTTGAGATAATAACCATTGCCAAATATTTCTTGGTGGTTTATCGTTATTCTTTTCTTTATTTAGTTCACTATTTGGGAAAGGAGCTACTATACTTTTAATATTGTCTATATTATTGGCAGGTTTCAAATCTCCTTCAAATTTATTATCTTCACTATGTTGAATTCCTGCTGAGTTTAACGCTTTCCATGTAAAATCAACGCAACTATTGATTAATCCACCATAACGGTAACTAAGGTCGGGATTTTCTTTTTCGTCGGCTGAACTTCCATACTCTTTTAACTGATCATATTGCTCTTTTGTTATCTCTATGGTTCTTGTATAGTAGGGCATATAGTATCTTGTATCATCATCTGTATCCACTTTGCCAGGACCCATAGCTTTTCCTGATACTGAAGAAAAGCCGTAACTTTTAGAGCTTTCTCCATCGGAGATACTATACCACATGTGTCCCGCTTGAGACGTTTTTTCCTTATTGGTTTTATCATCTACTTCTGGCGTGCCGTCTTTATTCATTAACGGGGTTCCGGGCAATGCTACCTTTATACTAAGAGTATATCTTTGATTCTCGTCCATGTTTTCTCCTTTGCTATTTGTGAATATCTACCGCTATATCAAGATAGTAACTTATTCCTTCTATCTTTAATTGGGGCCAATCTTGCATTATTTCAAACTCAACTCTGTATCTGCCGAAATAGTCGTGAGATAGTCCAACTTTGCGAGTATAACTTGGGATATATGCTAATTCGTGATCCCAGTGTAGCATTCCGTCTAAACCCCAGCCGCTACTTCCTGAAATTTTAGTAATATTTTTATCTATTACTAAAACTTCGGAGTTATCGGTGTTTACTTTGTAAAGTTTCAGTATCATGGAGACTTCGTCTTCGGTTGTGGAAACTAAGGCTTTACTTCTTGCACCATCTGTAAAAATTCTGGATGGGTAGTAATCCGTCTCAAGATCCAACGGTTTGCTAATTCTAAGTCTGATTGAATCCGCATCTTGTTGTATTTCGCCAAAAATAGAGTATTCCGGTTTTTTTGGAATTATCCAAAAATATTCGTTTATTTTTTCACCTTTTTGATATATTTTTAATGGATATGATATTATAGGTGCTTGAGGTTGTAAGAAAAAATAGGGATCTTTGGTGTTGTCAATCTCCTCTTTTATGTGCAGAGTAACGCCTATTGTTATGAATACCAAAAGAAGTAAAAGCAGTGATTTTTTTATTGACTTTTTCATTTAAAGCCTTTTGATTTGTTTGTGTTTAAAATCTTTAAATTAGTTTATATTTTAACAAAACTGTGTTTATGGTTAAATTAATTCTTAGGCGGAACGGTTAAAAATTTTCCCCATCGCCCAGATGAACTATTTGAATAGTTTTTACCCACTCTATCTGCTCATTTGTTAAAATAAGATCCGGATTTTGCGATAAGTCAAGCCTTAAAAGTTTTAAATTTACTATCTCTTTAGGGAGAGATTTTAGAGCGTTCACTCCAAGATCTAAGTCCATCAAGCTTTCAAGTTTTCCAAAACTTTCAGGCAGTTCTTCAAGGGAATTGTTTGAGAGATTTAATCTCGTGAGTTTTGCTAAATCGCCGAATTCTCGCGGTAAATCCATAATTTTATTGTTGCATAAATTTAGTTTGTCCAAATTTGCTAATCTGCCGATTTCGGAGGGCAGATGTTTTAGCTGATTTATATTCTCAAACCCCAAATCATTACTTAAATCAAGCTCTTTTATACTTTTCAAACCGGCTATGTCTTTTGGCAGTTCGGTAAGTTTATTATTTCGCATATCAAACTTTATCAGATTGTTTAAAGCGCCTACATGTCGCGGGAGTTTTTCTATGTAATTGTCTCTTAAATTTAACTCTTCCAAGTCGGTAAGCTCTCCAATACCGGTCGAGAGTTCACTTACAAGATTTTTCCATACGGACAATTTTTTCAATTTTTTTAGTTTAAAAAGCTCTTCAGGCAATCCTCTTAATTGATTGTAGTCCAAATCAAGCAGCTCAAGATTTTCAAGATTTTCAAGTTCGCGCGGTAGATATATAAGTTGATTTACGCTAAGTACAAGACGTTTCAAGCTTATTAAATCAAAAAGTTCTTTAGGGGTATCCAAAAGAGCGTTACTTGACATATCAAGCTCTTGAAGATTGCGAAGATTTCCTATCGCTTGAGGTAATTGAGTGATGCGATTGTCTGAAAGTCTTAACGTTGTAAGATTTAGATAGAAAAGCTCTTTTGGCACTTGTACGATATTCGAGCGGGATAAATTTACAGTCTTTAGAGATAAAAATTTTTGTTTATCTCGCGGAATACCTCTTTCGCTTTTGAACTTATGGTCATATTGCAAATCGTCTATATCGTTTTCATCTGCCCAAGTTTTAAGTTTTTCAAATAAAACATCCCCAACCATTTTCTATCCCCGCCTTTTTAAAACTGTTTTTTATAAAAATATACAAACATAATCATATCTTTATAGAATTAAAATTTTTTTAATTCTATTTGTTTATCGCAGCTTCAATACTTCCCAATTTTTCCATATGCGAAAGCCACATGTTACGCTTTTGTTGAGTAGAATTTGAAATAGACCCAAAAAGCGTGGATTTGATATTTTTTGCTTTAATACCGCAAAAGGCGAGGGTGATGGTTTTTAACTGTTTTATGCTTGGCGAGCGGCATATAAATTTATAATACCATATCGGTTGATCCATAGTTACGATAATTCTAGCACTTTTATTGCGAAACAACATCTCTCTTTTATTGTTTTTATCGTAGCTAAACGCAATATCCGGCAAAAAAACCCTATCGATAAACCCTTTCATAATAGCCGGATATGATCCCCACCATAACGGATGAATAAACACTATATGATTAGCTCGTTTTATTTTTTCTATCGAATCTTGAAGGTCAGGTTCTAACTCCATACTTTTTTTGTAGCCGAATTTTAAATTCAAATCAAAATTAAGCTCGCCTATATCTATTTTCTCAATCGTCGCGCCGCTTTTTTCCGCGCCTCTTTCATAAGCATTTGAAATAGCGTAGTTTAAGCTCTCTTTATCGGGATGTCCATTGATAATTAAAATGTTTTTTGCCACCTTTTCTCCTGCATATTTTATATAATCGGTATTTTAGCGAAAAGCAAATAAAATCATTTTAATTCTTTTTAGATAAAATATAACATTTTTTTACAACTTAGGAAAAAGATTACATGAACATAAGAGAAGAGTTTTTGAGGTTTTTTGAGAGTAAAGGACACAAAGTAGTCCAAAGCGCGCCTTTAGTTCCGGAAGATGAGACGCTGCTTTTTACAAATGCCGGTATGGTGCCATTTAAGAGTATATTTACGGGGGAAGTCTCAGCGCCAAATCCGCCAAAAGCCGCAAGTTGCCAAACTTGCATAAGAGCTGGAGGCAAACATAACGACCTTGACAATGTTGGTTATACGGCGCGTCATCACACATTTTTTGAGATGCTTGGAAATTTTTCATTTGGGGATTATTTCAAAGAAGAAGCGATAGCTTACGCATGGGAATTTGTAACTGAAGTTTTAAAATTTGATAAAGACAAACTTTGGGTGACCGTACATGATAGCGATGAAGAAGCTGAAAAAATATGGTCAAAACATATATCAAAAAATAGAATTTTACGATTTGGCGACAAGGACAACTTTTGGCAAATGGGCGATACGGGACCTTGCGGACCTTGCAGCGAGATATTTGTAGATCAAGGCGAAGAGCATTTTAAAAGTAGTGAAGATTGTATGGGCGGAGACGGGGATAGGTTTTTAGAGATTTGGAATCTTGTTTTCATGCAATACGAAAGAGGAGCGGATGGAAAACTAACGCCGCTGCCTAAACCATCAATTGATACAGGAATGGGACTTGAGAGGGTTACCGCGATAAAAGAGGGCAAGTTAAATAATTATGAAAGTTCTTTGTTTATGCCGCTTATAGACGGAGTGGCGAAACTTTGCGGCAAACCTTATGAAAGCCAAAGCGGCGCCAGTTATAGAGTTATAGCCGATCATATTCGCTCAGTCGCATTTTTACTCGCGCAAGGAGTTAATTTTGACAAAGAAGGCAGAGGATACGTATTGAGGCGTATTTTGCGAAGGGCTGTGAGACACGGATATCTTTTGGGTCTTAAAAAACCTTTCATGTATAAATTGGTAGATATTTTAAGCGATTTGATGGGCGGACATTATGTCTATTTAGTGCAAAAAAAAGAGATGATAAAACAGCAGATTTTTCTTGAAGAGGAGAGATTTTTCGCTACGATAGCTTCAGGATTAGAGCTTTTTGAAGATGAACTTATAAGAACGAAAAAAGAGTTCAGCGCTGATACGGCTTTTAAATTATACGATACTTTCGGATTTCCTTTGGATTTAACGCAAGATATGTTAAGAGATAAAGAGATAAGCGTCGATATAAAAAGATTTGACGAACTTATGAATGAACAAAAAAAACGCGCCAAAGCTTCGTGGAAAGGCAGCGGAGACAAAGCTGTGCACGGAGACTTTAAAGAGCTTTTGGATAGTTTTGGAGTAAATAAATTTGTAGGATATGAAACTACAAAAACAACAGCTAAAATTTTAGCGCTTTTGGACGATAACTTTAAAAGAGTTGAGAAATTAGACGCCAAAACGGTAGGTTGGGTATTGCTTGATACTACTCCGTTTTACGCGCAAAGCGGCGGACAATGCGGAGATAGCGGCGAACTCGCGGGAAAAGCTTTGGTTTTAGATACGCAACGTTTTTTTGAATTAAATCTTATACATGTAAAGACCGACGTTATACTAAAAAGCGGCGAAGAGGTTGAAGCTGTTGTAGGAGACAAAAGAATTGAGATAACAAAGCACCATTCTGCCACACATCTTTTGCATAGCGCGTTAAGAGCCGTACTCGGATCACATGTAGCGCAGGCCGGTTCTTTGGTGGAAGCCGAAAGACTTAGATTTGATTTTTCACATCCGAAAGCTTTAAGTACGCAAGAGTTGGAGCAGATAGAGAATTTTGTAAATAACGCGATACTAAACAGTATGCCGAATATTACAAAAACAATGAATATAGAAGACGCGAAAAAAAGCGGCGCTATAGCGTTATTTGGCGAAAAATACGGTTCTAATGTGCGAGTAGTAAAGTTTGGCGATGTGAGCGTTGAGTTTTGCGGCGGTATACATGTAGATAACACAAGCGTAATAGGAAATTTTTTCATAACAAAAGAGAGCGGCGTAAGTGCTGGTGTGAGAAGAATAGAGGCGGTTTGCGGCAAAGCCGCATTTGACATTGCCAAGTCTTGGAGAGAGGAACTTGGCAAGATAAAAGAAGAGGTTAAAAACAAAGACGCCATAATCGGCATAGAGAGATTGAAAAACGATGTAAAAGAGCTTAAAAGCAAGATTAACTCGCTTGAATCCAATATCGGCAAAAAATTAGAAGGCACTATAATAGAAGGCGTTGAGGTTATCGTGGACGAACTAAAAGCCGGAGATATAAAAAGTCGTATTGACGAAATCAAAAATCAAAAAGATAAGGTCGCGATTTTGCTTTTTCAAGAACAAGACGGAAGAGTGATTATCGCGGCAGGTTCAAAAAATAGCGCCGTGAAAGCGGGAGCTTGGATAAAAGATATAGCGTTTATCGTAGGCGGTGGTGGGGGCGGAAGAGATGATTTCGCGCAAGCCGGCGGTAAAGACGCGTCTAAAATAGAAGACGCAAAAAAAGCGGCTTTAGAGTACGCAAAAAAAGTTCTGAAAGGTTAAAAATTGAAAGAGTTCGCGCTATTTGTATTTGCACGTTACGGCGATATATTTATGTACATTCATATAGTTGGCGTAACGATGTTATTGGGCGCTCTTTTTGCTATTCGTTTTTTATTTTACGGTTCTATTGAAAAGGCGATTAGCGACGAGGAAGAGCGTTACATGTTATATTTAAAACTATTGAAAAGATTTTTTATATTCGCTCTTATCGCGCTTTTTGTCATAATGATAGTATCCGTTTTTCTAGCGATAGGACTACACTTTAGAAGCAGTAATCCAGCTTTTAACGCGATGATGCATGTAAAAGAGTTAGTGTGGTTTTTTATACTGCTTAATATGATTTATATATACATAAAGTATAAAAATGCGCTTAAAGCGTTCAAAAAAAATATGATGGTAGAGACGCATGAAAATATTGTGCTGATAATAAAATATCTTATTCCGATAATTTTGTTTTTTGGATTGATAGCCGTATTTTTTGGAAATACCATTAGAGGTTGGTAATATTTGATAGCGCTTAGTTCTAATTCACAAACGAGAGCGAAAATTTTGACGAACGCGGGCATTGAATTTATTATTCGCAGATGCGATTTTGATGAGAGCGGTGTAAAAACAAAAAATCCTGAAGAATATGTGTATGAGATTGTGAAAGGTAAATTTAATACTTATTTGAAAAATTATACTTTTGATATGCCGTTTATTGTTGCCGATACCGTTGTTTGCGTAAATGGAGAGATTCTTTTGAAAGCAAAAGATGAAAAAGATGCCAAAAGAATGCTAAAACTTCAAAGCGGCAAAGATGTTAGTATCATTACATGTATGATTTATAAAAGCGAATATTTAGAGCTTACCGACTTGAGTTCAACAAGATATGAATTTAAAAAATTTGATGAACAAAAGATGGATGAGTACTTAAAAAGCGGCGAATGGTTTGGTAAAGCGGGAGCTTGTATGGTGGAAGGATTTTGCAAGCCTTATATCAAAAGCGTTGAAGGATTTGAGAGTACGGCGATGGGACTTAGTATTGAAAAATTACTGCCATTTTTGGAGCTTAAAAGATGATAAAATGTTTAAATCTAAAAATAACGGATAGAAATTTACCGCTACTGGACATCTCATTTACGCTAAATGGTTCTCTTGCCATTGTCGGACAAAGCGGGAGCGGCAAAAGTTTAACTTTAAAAGCTATTTTGGGATTGCTTCCAAATAACCTTACATGTAGCATTGATTTGCAAAGCGATTTTGAACTCTCGCTTGGGAAAAATATAGCTTTTATACCTCAAAATCCGTTTACCGCGCTATCTCCTATGACAAAAATATCAAAACAGTTTTTCGCGAGCAAAGATAAAATGACAGAGTGCTTAGAGATGGTAAAATTAGACAAATCTCTTATCGATAGATTTCCAAGCGAACTTAGCGGCGGGCAGCTTCAACGCGTCATTATAGCGTTTTCGCTCGCGCAAAATCCTAAACTGCTTATGTTGGACGAACCGACTACCGCGCTTGATTTTGACACGAAAGAAAAAATTGTCGCGCTTTTACAGGAGTCGCGTGAGAAAATGGGATTTGAGATATTGTTTGTAACGCACGAATTGACTTTGGCAAAAAGACTTTGTAAAGAGTGTATAGTATTAAAAAAAGGACGAGTCGTAGAGAGCGGCGAAAGCGAGAAGTTATTTGAAAAACCTTTAAACGCTTACACAAAAGCCCTTGTTGATGTGGAATTTGGAAGAAGGAATTTTAGACAATGAGATGGATAATAATGCAATTAAAACTTTTTAAAAGACGTTTTGGAAATATCGGTAAAAAGACAAAAATCGCTATAGTTTTTTTAACTGCGGCAATTGTCTATTTTTTGATAGTTTTTGCGGGGATATATCAAAACGCTTATTATCAATCTATGGCTCTTATCAATTATAGCCCCAAACTTACGACGCAGTTTTTTGACAAAAACGGCGAACTTGTCGCAAACTATTTTGACAATGAAAACAGGCTTTATGCGGATTATGACGATATTCCATATTATGTTATAGAAGCGCTTGTAGCTATTGAGGATACGGTCTTTTTTGAACATAGCGGCATAAATGTAGAAGCAATTTTTAGAGCTACGCTAAAAAATATTAGATATATGAGATTCGCAGAAGGCGCTAGTACTCTAACTCAGCAACTTATAAAAAATACTCTATTAACTCGTGAAAAAACAATAAAAAGAAAAGCAACTGAAGCTTTGATAGCATTTATTGTTGAACAAAAACTGACAAAAGAACAGATTTTGGAGAGATACCTAAACCATATCTATTTTGGGCATGGGTATTATGGTATAAGAACTGCCGCCGAAGGGTATTTTAGAAAATCTCTTAATGAGCTTACGTTAAAAGAGGCGGCTATGTTGGTTGGTATACCAAGACAACCCAACAGTTACGACCCGACTAAACATTTAAACTTATCCCTCTCAAGAGCCAATAGCGTGCTTGGACGCATGAATACTTTAGGTTGGATAAATGAAGAAGAGTATAACGCGGCTATTGCTGAACAACCTATCATTTATGACGATACTCTATCTAAAAACAAAGCTCCTTATGCGGTTGACGAAGCTATCAGGCAAGCGAATTTGATGTATGACGACGTAAGAAGCGGGGGATATAAAATATATCTTGGAATTGATTTAAAGACTCAAGAGTTAGCGCAAAAAGCTTTGGAATTTGGATATCAAAAAATATTAGAGAGAAATAAAAACACAAATCAAAGCTTACAAAACGGCGCTATTGTGGTTTTGGATAATTTTAGCGGCGATATTTTAGCGCTTGTGGGCGGACATAATTATTCTCAAAGTAGTTATAATCGAGCCGTTTTCGCCAATAGACAGCTCGGCAGCAGTTTTAAGCCGTTTTTGTATCAAGTCGCATTGGATTCCGGGTATTCTACAATGGATTTGATTCCGGATATTTCAAGAATTTACACTGATGAAAGCAATGAAAAAGAGTGGGTTCCAAAGAATATTGAAGGAAGTTTTCAAGGATTGATAACTCTAAAAGACGCGATAGTATACTCAAAAAATCTCGCCACTATTAATTTAGTAACAAGCGTTGGACTTGAAACGGTATATAAAGAGCTTGGTAGAATGGGCTTTAAAAATATTCCAAGCGACGATTTATCTATATCTTTGGGAAGTCTTAGCGTTACTCCTTTAGAGTACGCCAAATTTTATGGAATGTTCGCGAATGGCGGCGTTCTTGTAGAACCTATAATGGTTAAAAAAATTATCAATAGGTTTGGGAAAGAACAAATTTTTGAAAATGAAAAAAAGCAAATTTTAAATTCGGCACAAAACTATTTAATGATAGATATGTTAAGAACAGTTGTAGAAAGAGGCACGGGAAGAGCGGCTAGGGTAAGCAATATAGAGATAGCCGGCAAAACAGGCACTACAAATAAAAATGTGGACGCGTGGTTTTGTGGAATAGTTCCGGATATAAACGTAGTAGTTTGGTATGGAAACGACGACAGTTCGCCTATGAGTACAACCGAGGTGGGCGGTAGAACGTCCGCTGTGCCATTTGCCTATTTTATGGAAAATTATATAAAACTTTACCCTGAGACAAGACGCAAATTTACTATGCCTGCAGATGTTATGAAAACTGTTTATAATGGCAAAGAGGAGTACTTTACCGCTAAATCCCCAATGCCGTCAAAAACAAGAACGACAACAAATGAAGACGATGAACTGATATTTTAATTTTTTGTTGGAATTGTACTTTTGAATATATCACTGTATCAGTTCAGTTTAATTTTAAATTTTGGTTCAAATCTTGATTTATTTGTTTTGATATAACACAATATTTAGACCCTCTACTTATACATGTAAGGGGTATTATAAATAGTATACTTTCGGTATTTTTAAATAGTTTATTACATGTAAAAAATATCTCTTATTTTAAAAAATTTAACGCTTGTTCGTAAATTTTAAGTTGTTTTTTATATCAAATACTATCCTTTGCAAGCAATAAAATACTCATAATCGCATTAAACCTCTGCTGAGAACCAAATCATTTTTAGATCTATCAAACAGTAACATAATCTTTTTCACTGCTTATTTTTATCAGATTAATTTACGATTAACTATTCTGTTAGGCTCAATATTAGTCGATATGTCTATTTTATAACTCCTTATCCTCGGCAAGGTTCACTCTCTTTCATTTGTATCTATATTGCTCTATTGTTGTATTGAAATATTTCTATTTTTTTGAAATGTTTTAGTAAAAGTATAGTTAAATTGAAATAGGCGTTATATTGAAATTTATTGCTTAAATCGATGACATGTAAGAATTTAATTAAATAGGCACAAGTATTGCATTAAAGCACGGCTTTTTGACACCAAAGAATGCAAGACGCTTTAAATTAAAATGAAACAAGTGTCATTTTTATATAGCAAATCTATCTGCTTGAAAATCACAAGTTTTTTGATTATAAAATATATTTTTAGAAAACAATATACTCATCGCAATTTTGCTGGCTATTATTACATGTACGATTTGATTTATATCTTCATAGCGATTTGTAAATCAAATTATTGTTTATCTGTTTGGAGATACTTTTGCTTCTTTTGAGTCCGGATAGCTTGCTTTTAAAAGTTTATAAAATTGATTAGCGCTTGATGTGTCGCTAATTTTATCAAATGATATAGCAGTATGATAAAGAAGTTTTGACATGTAGTCGGCTTTATCGTAAAGTCCAGCGCTTTTTTTGTATTGGATAATGGCTTCATTCCAGTTTTCGCTAAAATAAGCGATTTCGCCTAACATAAAGCTACTGCGAGCAGGTTTATAGTTTCTTGATACTAATTCTTGAAAATAGGGTTTTGCCCCATTGTAATTTTTAGTCTCAAAAAGTTTTTCGCCGTTTTTCAGTAATTCTTCGGAGGTTATTGACTTAAATCCACTGTTATTTGCAGGTGTATTTGCAACTTTTTTGTCTTCCAGAGCGGTTAATCTTTTCTCAAGAGCAACATAATTGGAGTTTGTTTTATCGATTATTGACGTAAGTTCTGCGAGTACCGTTTTTACATTTTTTTGATTTGCAACTTCAAGTTCACGGCTCTCTTGAACATAATCTTGTAGATTTTTTAGATCGGTTTTCAATCGTTCAATGGAAAAATTTGAGTTTTCATTGGTTGTTTGAATAGCTTCAGCGCTCAAGGCTATTTTTTTGTTTACAGCGTCCAATACGGAAGTTAAACCCTCTTGCTGTTCAATCAATTTATTAACTTGATTTTTCAAACTCCAGATCTCTTTATTTACATCTTGAAGTTTGCTATTTGTGTTTAATACGTATTTCTCGTTTTCTGTTAAACCATAAGGAGTATCGGTATCAAGCCTCCCGGCATCAAATGCGGAAGGCTCTGATAATAGACAAGATATTATCAACGCGGATAGTAAAAAATATCTTTTCATCTATAACTTATTGAAAAAGTTTAAAATCTGCTCTTCTATTTTGACTCCAGCACTCTTTCAAAGATTCTGTACAAGCCGGATTGCTTTCGCCATAACTTACGATAGTTATTCTACTCTCATTAACTCCTTGAGCTACAAGCGCTTCTTTAACAGCTTTTGCTCGTTTAAGACCAAGCGCGTAGTTATACTCATCCGTACCCCACTCGTCACAATTACCTTCAACTTTAATAGACAAGCTTGCAGCTTCTGCTAAATTGAATAATTTGGCATTATCTTCAATAGCTTTTTGAGAGTTTGGATTGATGTCGAATTGATCAAAATTGAAGTAAATACTTTTTGTATTTTGCTCAAGTCGCGCGATCAGACTTGACAACACATTTGCGTTATCTGCCGGCTGGACTGTTGTATCGGCAGGTTGTGCGTTAGTCGCTCTGCTGTCCGTATCCTGAGTACCTACATCAACAGTAGCTTTGTCGGTACAACCACTTAGTAAAAATAAAACGGCTATAGCGCCGAAAAATAAACCTTTTTTCATTCTTTCTCCCCTTTTATTAAAATGAAATTTCAAGTTATAATTCTATCATAAGTTTTCAAAATTTACCAGTCTAACGATTGAATTTTACCGATATTTATAGGAAAATGAAAACTTTTATTGCTTCCTAAACGTATAATCCCCAAAGCACTCTCTTTCGCATACTCTTTTATAAATAGTACGCTTCCTCCGTCTTGTGAAAAACGAGGAAAAATGTTTTTTCCTGTAGAGGTGAGTTGCCTTATTCTATTTGTTTGTGTGGATATAAGATATAGATTAAATGTTTGTTCGCCAAACTCGCTTGCTTTGTCGCGTCCGGAATAGACTATGTAATTTTTATGAGCAGAAGCTGAACTATTGTTTCTTCCTATATAGACCATTTGTTCTACACTATCTTCGTCTATTTTTTTTGAGAAAACATTAGGATAGCCAAGTCTATCAGAGATAAAAACTACTCTTTTTTCGTCGTCTACAAAATTTCCACCCACATCAACGCCGCGATAGTTTGTGACTCTACTTAATTTTTTGGTGACCAAATCGTATAAATATATATCAGGTTGTTCATTTGGCGCCATCGTAAGCAAAAGTTTTTTTTCATTAACACTAACATCGGATACAGTCAGCATTCCTTCGCCGCTTATAATCTCTTCTCTTTGTCCGCTCATAAGAGATACTTTGTAGATAGTAGGTTTTCTGCCGCCAATGCTTGTGTAATAGAAATTATTTTGATTTTTATCAGCCCATTTGGGGAATATATTGAGCCCGCCTTTTACAATAGTTTGCTGAAAGGTTAGAGTATAATCCGCTATAATTATTTCGCTTTTTCCCGGAGCCGTTGTTTTTGCAAATATTACATATTTATCCATCCAATCAACCGGTTCTTGATTGGTATCTTTTACAATATTCATTACGATGGAATGCGACATAAAAGGGTAATGGTCAGATTTTGATATTTTAAAGTTTCTTTGACTTATAAGGTTGCCAGTTTTTGCATTTATGAGTTTTGTTGTAGTTATAATGGAATTATCTATCTGCTCTACGATTTGGTATTTCAATAATAGATCGGTTTTAATATCCGCGCCATATCCTGCTCTGCCGTTTTCATCAAATGAAGATACTTCATAAGCTTCATTAACGTCATAATATGTGGTAATTTTCAAATCAGCCAAAAGCAATTTAAAAAGATTGTTTCTAAATTTACTATTAACCGTAGAATCACTCGCGTCTTGCACTTGGATGACCGGAAGTTTATCCATTCTTTTAATTATTTCTATAGTTGCGTCAGCCGCGAAAAGAGTTACCGCGCTAATTAGGAAAATAAATAGCTTTTTCATAAAATTACTCCATCAAATCTTTAAAAATAGTTTTCATGTTGAATTCCCCATTGTCCTCATATGGAGGAAAATGTTCTTTTTGCATATCGTCTAAAAAACTTTTAAGCTTCATATTAAAGTCATTATTATACGACAGTGTTACTATAGAATAACTAAAACCGCCGGCTTTGTCTATTTTTATCTCTACTTCAGCTTGCGCTCCGGAAAATGTAAAAATTGTATCTTGCCACTTTTCGTCCAGCATATCTTGAATTTTGCCTATAAATGGATCATAAATACCTGAACTTGCCCCTGTTACTATAAGAGTTCGTTGTTGTTTGAAATCTAATTTGTCAAGAATTTTACTCGCATTTTCTTGCGGCGCGCTTTTATCGTTTAATCTGCTTGGAGTCGATTGTTTTGCTCCTAATTGCGTTAATTTTGTCTCATCTATAGTCTTGAATAGATCTTGAACTCCTGCCGTTTGCGTTTTAGTGGAAGCCGGGCCTGAAGCGGATTTTTGCTGAGATGTGGCTGTTGTGCTACTTACGCTTAATGCAAGCGTCTCTTTTGGAGTTTCAACCAATATGATATCCAAAACATCTTTTTTGCTTGTAAAACGCTGAAAAAATATATCGGATTTGCTTACAGAATATGCCAAGCCACAAAAAATAATTGTATAAAGAGTAAGCGATATGTAAAATCCTGTCAGATAATATCTTTTCTCGATAACCATGATGAATTTTATCCGTTTGTTTCTAAAGCTACCTTGAGAAAACCGGCGTTTTTGATAGCTTTCATAACATACATAACATCATTGTAAAGCAATTCTCTATCCGCTTTTATGTAAATTGTTGTTTCCTTGTCGTATTTATTGGCTATTAGTATTATATTATCGGGAAAATTTTTTAACGCAAATTTATCTTTTCCTATATAGACATTTTTCGCTTTATCTATACGTATTTCTAACGGTGGTATTTTATTTACAGAAGCCGTTTTTGAACCGTCCGGCAAAGTTATTGTCTCTTCAAAAATTATTGCGGGAGTAGTGACCATCAAAATAGCAAGTAAAACCAACATAATATCAACGAGCGGGGTTATATTAAGTTCAGGTCGCTCATCCCAATCTATTGCCATTTATAGCCTGCTCTTTTGTATATTTATTGCTCTCGGCCAACATTAAATCTATTTGCCGTTGAATATATGCTATGACATCATATCCACTACGTTTTAAAACTATATGGAAAGTATATGCCGGAATTGCTACAAATATGCCGCCTGCCGTTGCAACAAGAGCTTCGCTAATCGCAGGCGCTATAATTCCCAAAGATGCGCTTGAAGTTTGTCCTAATTTGCTAAATGTTTCAAGTATCGACACTATAGTACCAAAAAGTCCTATGAATGGCGATGTAGAGGCTACGATAGATAACCATGAAAGCCCTACGGTTACATTTTTTTCCGCTACATTTTTACAAACCAACAAAAGTGAAGCGGATACATTCTGAGAAGTAAATTTACTTAAAATAGAGCTACTTTTAGGGTATTTTGCTCCTAATAGCATTTTTTCAAGAGAGTCTTGTTCTCTTTTTCTCCAGCTGGACAGATATAAATATCTTCCTATAAAAATGGTAAAAGTAAGTATAAAATACAAAGATAGCCATCCTAGCACAAATAAAGTAACCGGATGGCTATTTGATAAGTAAATAAAAAACGAGTTACTCATAAATTAATATATCTTTTTTGACACAGAATCTACTTTTGCCATAGCAAGAGTAACATTAGAGTCGCTCATGCTTTGAATCAACTTTCTAGCTTTTTCCAAAGACGCCGCTATTTCGCTCTCATTTTGTCCGCTTATACAAACTGCTCCGTCTGCCAAAACAGTGATTTTTGTCTCTTCAACTTTTACAAATCCCCAATTTATCGCTATAGCTTCTTTTTTATCGTTGCTAAGTTCTATATCTATAACACCTACTTTTAGAGACGTTAACAAAGCGGCGTGATTTGGCAAAACTCCAAACTCACCCTCGCTTCCGGGAAATGTTACCGATCTTACATTGCCGGAAAAGATGAGTCCTTCCGGAGTAACAATTTCTAAATTTATTGTATTCATAACGAAACCTTTTAGGCTTGAGCTTTTAATTTTTCAGCTTTTGCAATCGCTTCGTCTATATTTCCTACCATATAAAATGCATTTTCCGGTAAGTCATCATATTTTCCTTCTATAATTCCTTTAAATCCGGCGATTGATTCTTCTAATGTTACATATTTCCCAGCGCTTCCGGTAAATACTTCGGCGACAAAAAACGGTTGAGACAAGAACCTTTCAATTTTTCGCGCTCTATCAACGATGAGTTTATCATCTTCGCTAAGTTCATCCATACCTAAAATTGCAATGATGTCTTGCAAATCTTTATATTTTTGTAAAATTTCTTGAACTTTACGCGCAATTTTATAATGTTCCTCACCTATAATTTGAGGATCAAGTACTCTTGATGTGGAATCAAGCGGATCAACCGCTGGATAAATACCTTTTTCAGCTATGCTTCTGCTTAAAGTCGTTTTTGCGTCTAAGTGAGAGAAAACAGTCGCAGGAGCTGGGTCGGTCAAATCGTCAGCGGGAACATAAATCGCTTGAATAGAAGTGATGGAACCTTTTTTGGTTGATGTTATTCTCTCTTGAAATCTTCCCATTTCGCTGGCAAGTGTAGGTTGGTAACCAACGGCGGAAGGGATACGTCCAAGAAGAGCCGACATTTCCGAACCTGATTGTGAAAATCTAAATATATTGTCTATAAACATCAACACATCAAGCCCCATCTCGTCTCTAAAGTATTCGGCTATTGTAAGACCTGTTAAAGCTACTCTGTTTCTGGCTCCCGGCGGTTCGTTCATTTGTCCGTAGCAAAGGGCGACTTTGTCCAAAACATTGGACTCTTTCATTTCATGATAAAGGTCATTTCCCTCTCTTGTTCTTTCACCGACACCGGCAAATACGGAATAGCCGCTATGTTTAAAGGCAACATTATGAATAAGCTCCATAATAATAACCGTTTTTCCAACTCCGGCGCCTCCAAATAATCCTACTTTTCCGCCTTTTGAATATGGAGCCAGTAAATCCACAACTTTTATGCCGGTTTCAAATATTTCTGATTTTGTACTTTGCTCTTCAAATGAAGGTGGATCGCGGTGAATAGACCATCTTTCGCCAACTATCTCTTCTCCGCCATCAACAACATCCCCGATAACGTTTAGTATGCGGCCTAAAACTTTTTCTCCGACCGGAACACTAATAGGATTTCCGGTAGCTATCGCTTCAATACCTCTGGTTAATCCCTCGGTCATATCCATAGCGATAGTTCTTACTCTGCCATCGCCCAAATGCGCCGCAACCTCAAGTACAAGTTTTGCCGCTTTTCCTTCAATGGTATAATTTACTACAATTGCTTCATTGATTTTAGGCAGTTCATCTTTAAAATCTACATCTACTACCGGACCTAAAATCTGGCTAACAACTCCACTCATAGAATATTTCTCCTTATATTTACTTAACTCTTATTTCATAGATTCCATACCACTGATAATCTCAATAAGTTCAGTGGTAATGGATTCTTGTCTTGCTTTATTATAAGCTATCGTCAAATGACGAACCCTCTCTTTTGCATTGTTTGTTGCGTTATCCATAGCTTGCATTCTGGCGCTATGTTCGGCTGCTAACGAATCTATAAGCGCATAGTACATGTTGTATTCGAGATATTTTTTCATTAACTCTTCAACTATTTTTTTATCGCTTTCCGCTTCTATCTCCAAAAGGGATTTTGATTCGTTTACTACTTGTGTGCTGTCAACTTTTGGAGTTTCTACAGGTAATACGTCAACTATTTTAAGTTCTTGGGATATCATATTCAAATAACCGTTATGAACTAAAATAATTTTATCGGTCAAATTTGCAGAAAAATCTTTAACAGCGTCTTCTATAATTTCTTGCGATTTTTTATAGCTTGGAGATGACGATATGCCTACGTATTTTTCCAAAAGTTCGGTATCTTTAAAAGTGAAATAATCAATTCCTTTGCGTCCTACGGCACGTAATCTAACCTTTACATTGGCAGTTTTAAACTCATTCATCAATCGTCTTACGGCTTTAATCGTTTGGACATTGAAACCGCCGCAAAGTCCTTTATCTGCTGTTATAAATATAATATCTACAATTTTTGGCGCATTGTTTATCTTAAAAAATTTACTATCTATACTGCCTGCTTTATATTGTGAAAGCTTATAAGAGATTTCAGAGAGCATTTCATTGATTTTATTTGCATATACTCTAGACTGCCTTGCTACCTCTTCGGCTTTACGCAATTTAGCGGTAGATACAAGCTTCATGGCACGCGTTGTTTTTTGCGTGTTTTGAACGCTTTTTATCTTCCTTTTTATCTCTTTAAGATTTGACATGCGCTATCCTTTAACTGCAAAGGTAGTTTTAAAATCATTTAACGCTTTTTTCAAGGTATCTTCAACATCTTTATCGAGTACTTTTTTCACTCTAATTTGCTCTAGGATATCCGGATATTTTGCTTCAATAAACGGATATAGTTCACTTTCGAATTTACCTATATCAGCAGTTGCAACATCGTCTAAAAATCCTTTTGCGCCGGCATATATGATTATGACTTGTTTTTCAACGGCAAGCGGAGAATATGGAGGTTGTTTCAAAAGCTCAACCATTCTTTGCCCGCGTTCAAGCTGTTTTCTGCTAGCTTCGTCCAAATCGCTCGCAAATTGAGCAAACGCTTGAAGTTCTCTATATTGAGCCAAATCCAATCTTAACGTACCCGAAACTTGTTTTATGGCTTTAATTTGGGCGGCGCCGCCGACTCTTGATACCGATAGACCGACGTTTATAGCGGGACGTATGCCTGAGTTAAAAAGGTCTGTTTCAAGAAATATTTGACCATCCGTGATGGATATAACGTTTGTCGGAATATACGCCGAAACGTCGCCCGCTTGCGTTTCTATAATAGGAAGCGCGGTCAATGAACCTGCTCCTAACTCGTCATTTAATTTTGAAGCGCGCTCCAATAATCTTGAATGGAGATAAAATACGTCTCCAGGATACGCTTCGCGTCCAGGCGGTCGGCGTAAAATCAAAGACATTTCACGATAAGCGATAGCATGTTTTGTTAAATCGTCATAAATAATGAGCGCATGGCGGGAATTGTCTCTAAAATATTCTCCCATAGTTACGCCAGCATACGGAGCCAAATATTGAAGCGCCGCAGAATCACTTGCACCTGCACTTACAATAATCGTATATTCCATAGCTCCGTGCTCTTCAAGTTTTTTAACGACTTGCGCTACTGTTGATTGTTTTTGACCTACAGCTACGTATATACAAATAACGTTTTGCCCTTTTTGGTTGATGATTGTATCAACAGCTACGGTAGTTTTGCCCGTTTGTCTATCGCCGATAATAAGTTCTCTTTGTCCCCGTCCTATCGGAACAAGAGCATCAATAGCTTTAATTCCTGTTTGAAGAGGTTCATGTACGGATTTTCTTGCCATAATGCCCGGAGCTTTTTCTTCTACGAATCTACTCTCTTTTGTTTCAATCGGGCCTTTAGCGTCTATAGGGTCGCCAAGCGAATTTACAACGCGTCCAATGATGGAATCGCCTACTGGAACTTGCAACAGTTTCCCCAATCTTTTAACAGACGCACCTTCGTAAATGCCGTCACTTTTGCCAAGAACAACAATTCCGACGCTTGATTCTTCAAGGTTTAACGCCATTCCGCGTTCACCGTTTTCAAACTCTACCATTTCGCCAGCCATAATATTGTTTAATCCGTAGACATTTGCAACGCCGTCCGCTACCGCTATAACTTTGCCTGTCTCTTCAATATTTACGCTTAGATTAAAGTTTTCGATTCTCTCTTTTATGATGGAACTGATTTCGTCTGCTTTAATTTTAGTTGCCACTTTTATTACTCCTTAATTTTTTATATTGCTTTAAGTATATGTTCAGCCATTTGAGCTTTTAATCTATCAAGCGAAAAGCTTGTCTCAACTCCAATATCATCAATTTGAATTTTTATGCCTGGATAATTTGATTTACATGTATCAAGATTAATTTTCGCGTCGAATCTATGACTAAAGCTTTTTTGCAAACTTTCTATCTGCTCTTTGCTTATATCAAAACCGGCATATATTTTTCCATCGTAACAGTTGTTCTTAATGGAAATTTGAAATTCTAACTCTTTGTAAATCTCTTTTAAGAGTACAAGTCTTTTATTTTCTCCTAAAAGATTTATAAAATTTATCAATCTTTTGTCTTTATTTTTAAGTAAAGAGATTACAAAGTCAATTTTATCTTTTTTATTGATATCCGGCGATGATAAAATCGTTATAAACTTTGATGAATCAAAAGCTTGGCTTAAATTTTTTAATTCATCTGCCAATCCGTTTAACTCTTTAGCGTCAAAAGATTCTAAAAGCGCTTTCACATATCTTTTTGCTACTTTCATTATGCAACCTTTTTAAGAATAATATCTACAAATTTATCGCGGTCAATTTTGATAGAGTCTGTGTTAAACAACTCTTCAAGCACTTCGCCTACAACTTGACGCACCATTTTTCTGCGCTCTATATTTGTTTGATCTTTGTAAGATTTTTCAAGATTTTCAAGCTCTGCTTGTAAATCCAAATCCATCTTTTCGAGCAACATTTTACTCTCTTTGTGAGAAGTTGCAAGAAATGCTTTAGCGTTTACTTTAGCCTCTTCAAGTTTCTCAAGAGCTATATTTTTTTGGTTTTTAGACTCTTTGAGTTTTTCTTGAATGGCATTTAGTTTATCTGCAATACTTTTTTTTCTATCTTTGAAGATATTTTGTATTTTAAATTTATTGACTAAAAGATAATAAAGAAGTCCCGCAAACAGAAAAAAATTAATTGTGCGCTGAACTATATCCGTCTCCTCAGAATCGCCTGCAAAAGATAACATTGGAATTATTAAAAACGCAATATATTTTAACATGACACTCTCCTATATTTTGCTAAGTTTTGCTTTTATAGCCTCTTTGTAAAGAGGCAACTGACCGATTAGCGCATTTTTAAGCTCTTTTTTCTCATTTTCAAGAGCTTTAGCAAATTCAAGATATTCTGCTTCAAGTTTGCTTTTTCTTTCTTTTATCTTATCTTCGGAATGAATTTTTGCTTTTGCCAAAATATCGGCGCGCTCTTTTGCGGCTTCATTTTTAGCGTTGAGTATTATTTGATTGACTTCTTCATAGTAAACGCTTGTATCGGTAGAGTTTTTGGTCGCGTTTTCCAAATCTTTTTTTATAAGAGTGTTTCTGCTATCCATAAAACTTAGCAGCGGTTTGTAGAGGATTTTATTGAGTACAAACAACAGAACTAAAAATATAGCTGCCGTTGGCAATATCAATGTAAGATACATATCCAGCATAGCGGATTCTCCTTAATTTTAAGCGGTCGATAATTTTAGTCGACTTTTATCTTTGTAAAACAAAGTTGGGATTTTACCATTTTAAACAAAAAACTTTCATTAAATTTTTTGAGAAAAAGCTATTTTAAGTTTTTTATACGCTCCAAAAAGCTTTCTATTTCTTGCGAATTTTTAAAATTTATCGTCAAAGAATCCCTTACGATTTTTGCCTTTAATCCCAAACTTGTGATTCTCTCATGTAAAGCTTGCAAAGACGGATTAAACTTAAGCTCTTTTTTCTGTTTTTTTAAAGACGCGGGATTTATTTTAAGTTGCTTTACGAGATTTTCCGTCTCTCTTACGCTCAGCCTTTGACCTAAAATAGTATTTACTACTTTCTCTTCATCAATCGCGTCAAGTCCTACAATAATTTTTGCGTGCCCTTGGGATATTTTATTTTCCGCTATCAGCTGTTTAGTTTTTTCAGAGAGCGATAAGAGTCTTATAGTGTTTGTAATTTGCGCGCGGCTTTTGTGGATTATTTCCGATAAGCCTTCTTGGGTAATATCGTATTCGTTTATAAGTTCTTGATATGCTTTTCCAAGCTCTATGGGGTTTAAATCTTCTCTTTGGATATTTTCAATAAGAGCCAATTCTCGTAGTTTTTCAGACTCATAATCCGCTACTATCGCTTTTATGGTTTTAAATCCGGCTATTTGACTTGCACGCAAACGTCTTTCACCCGCAAGCAGCATAAAGCCGTTTTCTTTTTTGATTACTAAAATAGGCTGTAAGAGTCCATGTTTTTTAATAGAAGATGCCAAATCTTTTAAAGCGTCTTCTTTAAAAATTATTCTTGGTTGGTATGGATTTGGCGCAATATTGTCTACTTCTATCTCTTGAATGCGAGAATTATCTTGTTGAAATTCTTGCCTGTAGGCTTCTTCCACATCTTCAAAAATAGCGCCAAGACCTCTTCCCAATGCTTTTTTCGCCATACTTAACCCGCCAAAATAGATTTTGCCAAATCTTGATAGGCAATGGAACCAGGAGACTTGTCATCGTATAAGATAATTGGTTTTCCAAAGCTTGGAGATTCCGCTAATTTAACATTTCTTGGTATTACCACAAAAGATCTGTTATTTTTTGTCGCGAACAGTTTGCTCTTAAAATGCTGTTGCAAATCTGCAAAAACTTGGCGTGAAAGATTGTTTTGAGTGCTGAACATTGTCGGTAAAAAACCTCGTATTTCTAAAGACGGATTTATGGTTTTTTTGACAAGTTTTACGGTATTTAGTAGTTGCGCCAATCCTTCTAAAGCGTAAAATTCGCACTGAATTGGGATAATAACGGAATCCGCGGCGCTTAGGGCATTGATAGTAATGCTGCCAAGAGCCGGAGGCGAATCTACCAATATAAAATCATAATTTTCTTTTATTTCGTCTATGGCGTGTTTTAATATAAGTTCGCGACCTCTTGTGTCATTATCGTAAAACTCTTTCTCAACTCCAACTAAACCGATATTTGAAGGCGCTAAAGATAGATTGTCTATTTCTGTTTTTAAGATAACTTGCGAAAGTTTTTTGCGGCCTATGAGTACATGATATATATTAAACTCATAATTGTTACGATTGAATCCAAGTCCTGTAGTAGCGTTTGATTGAGGGTCTATGTCAATCAATAAAACCTTTTTGCCGTCTACTGCCAAAGATGCGGATAAATTAACGGCGGTAGTAGTTTTGCCAACCCCGCCTTTTTGATTGGCTATGGTGATAACTTCGCTCATCTTAAACTATACACCTTTTTACCTTCTATCTCTATTGACCCGTCAGGGCATAGGTTTGCCTCTTTCAAGAGGAGATATTTACCCTCTACATGTACGCCAAAATTTTGACTGAATTGAAATTCTAACTTATATTTACTAAAAATATGCTTCCATAGAGGAAAATCTTTTAAAGATGATATAAAATTATTTACAAGATCGTCGGGCGTTATCGATATGTCGAGCACGCCGTACTCTTTTTCCGCATACGCAAGATTCATACCGATAGATATTATAAAAAAATCTTCTATTTTTGCCGTGGCGGTTCCGCCGATTTTTTTATCGTTCAAATAAAAATCATTAGGCCATTTTAGCCGCAACAAAGAGCCTTTTTCTCTTAGAAATTCAAGTAAAAGTTGCGAAAAATAGATAGATGCCGAAACATGTGGCAAATCATTCGGAAGCATAAAGGAGGGCAGGGCAAAACTTAAAAATAGATTGCCTTCGTGTCCTTTCCATACGTTTCCTCTGCTTCCCACGCCGTCATTTTGTATTTTTGCATATAGTGCGAACGGTTTTGTCACATCTTTATTTTTTACGGCGTTGCACAGCCAGATATGAGTTGAACTTATCTCTTCAACAAAATGTATCTCCAACTTTGATCCTTTTTCCATTTACGTATGAAGACGCGTCCGTCTCTTGTTTTGACGGAGCCGCTACGCGCAACAGTTTTACATATCCGTCCGCACATGTCACAACCACGTCTTTTTGATTGATTTGAGTGATGATACCGATGTTGTTATTGTGATTTTCTTTTTCGCACTCAAAAGATTTTAGCTTTAGTCCGTTTGGCAAAAAAACTCCGGGCCAAGAGGTGAAAGCGAGCAGTTTTTGTTTCAACTCTTTACATGCAAGATAAAAATTTATTTCGCCGTTTTCTTTTGTTATCTTTGAAGTTTTTGAGCTAAGCGCGTTATTTTGCTTTACATGTAGTATATTTTCATAAGAGCGAATAATTTTAAGCGTCAAATTGGCAGCTTTTTTTGAGAGCAGTTCAAAAAGCGTATCGGAATTTAAATCTTTTATTTTTACATAGCTAAATCCTAACATTTCTCCAGTATCAAGTCCTTTAGCCATTTTCATAGCCGTGACGCCGCTGTATTCGTCGCTATTTAATATAGCTTGTTGTATTGGGCTGGCGCCTCTATATTTAGGCAGTAGCGAGGCGTGGAGATTGATACAAGGCGCTATTTGCAAAATGTTTTCGGGTAATATTTTTCCATATGCCGCGACAATTATAAAATCAGGTTTTAACGCCGCTATATATTCTGCCGTATCGTTGTCTTTTATGCTTTCAGGCTGTAGTATATCCAGTTTTAAATTGTTATCTTGAGCGAATTGTTTTATGTGAGGCGAGCTTAAAATTTGTCCGCGCCCAACTTTTCTATCAGGTTGCGTAAAAAGCGCGCAAATATTGATATCATGAGCTTCGACCAAAGCTTTAAAAATAGTCGTCGCGTAATGGGGCGTGCCCATAAAAATTATGCGATATTTTTTCATTCGGATCTGTTTTTGGACGAAAACAGTGTTCCGCCGCTATGTTTGTTTTCCAAAATAAAATTTTTAATGTCACTTAAATCAAATCCGCTAGCTAAAAACATAGAACGTCCGTTTGCGAGTAAAAAATCGGCGGCTTTTAGCTTTGTCACGATACCGCCTGTACTAAATTCCGAACCGACGTTTGTATTTTTGCATAGCTCGCTTTCATTTATCTTATCTACATGTAAGATAAGTTTCGCATTTTTATTCTCTTTCGGATCAGCGTCGTAATAGCCGTTGATATCTGATAAAATTACTAATAAATCAGCGTCAAAAAAGTGCGTTACATGTGCGGATAATTGATCGTTGTCGCCAAATACAATTTCCTCAATGCCAACCGTGTCATTTTCATTTATTATAGGCAGGATATCATTTTTTAAAAGCGTATTTATAGCGTCTCTTGCCGCTTTTGTGCGTTTTCTCGAGTCAAAGTCATCAGAGATTAATAAAATTTGCGCTCCGAATTTTCCATGTTTTTGCAAAAATTCATTATAGTATTGTATGAGATACGGCTGTCCGATGGCTGCTAAAGCTTGTCTGTCGGATACTATTTTTTTATCCAATTTTATTTTTGAAAATCCTGTTGCCACAGCGCCGGAACTTACTAAAATCACCTCGTATTTTTCCATAGCGAGCACTAAAAATTCAATAAGTTTTTCAAATCTTGAAACGCATAGTTTCCCATTTTCCGTTAGAACGTGCGTTCCTACTTTAACTACTATTCGTTTTTTCATCTTTCGCCTCTTTCAAGATGTCGTTTAACGCAAATATCAATGCTTTTATATTGAAGTTTGTTGCCGAAGAGATTGGAAATATAAAACTAATATCCTCTTTTTTTGTTTCATCGCGCAAATAATTTGGTAAATTATCCGACAAAGCGTATCTTAAGTCGCAATTTTTGCTTACATGTAAGGAGTTAAAAAAAGAGATAATTTTACTGTTCGCCTCTTCTGGATTCATAGCGTCCGTTTTTGTAATCGCGATAGCGAACTTTTTATTTGTCATCTTTTTTGAAAATTTATTTAATTCAAATTTTAGGACTTCAAACTGCTCTTCAAGACTTCTTTGATTTGTAATATCCAGCATAAAAAGTAAAAATTTCGTTCTTTCTATATGTTTTAAAAATTCTAATCCCAAGCCTCTGCCGTCGCTCGCTCCTTCTATGATTCCGGGTATATCGGCCATAACGAAAGAGTTAAAATCATCTACATGTACCACGCCAAGCTTTGGAGTTAGAGTTGTAAATTCGTAATTTGCTATTTGCGGTCTCGCGTTTGATACAACTGATATTAATGTAGATTTGCCGACATTTGGAAATCCTACAAGACCGACATCTGCTATTAGTTTAAGTTCTAATCTCACAAGAGTACTTTTCCCCACAAGTCCTTTTTGCGCGTAACGCGGCTGTTGGTTGGTGGAACTTCTAAAGTGCCAATTTCCAAGTCCTCCAAGTCCTCCTTCTAAAAAAAGAACTTTTTGATCTTCGCTTATCAAATCAAGCAAAACTTTTCCGCTTTCAACATCTATGACTTGAGTTCCTGGAGGAACTATTACCTCCAGATCCTCGCCTTTTTTACCGTGTTTTTTGCAGTTAAGTCCATTGTCGCCGTTTTTGGCTTTTAATTGCCTTAGCCCGCGAAAAGAGGATAAAGTATGAGAATTTCTATCTACTTTAAAAAAAACGTCTCCGCCTCTGCCGCCGTCTCCGCCGTCAGGTCCGCCGTTGGTTACAAATTTTTCTCGTCTGAATGTTGCCGCTCCGGCTCCGCCTTTTCCTGAACTTAATGTGAGTTCTACGCTGTCTATAAACATTATTTGCTACTTATAAGATATAAATTATTTTCTACGTTTTTGGTTTTATGTTGAGTTTGTTTTGCGAGACGTTGATCAAATATTTTTGCATGTGAGTTTTTATGTTCAAGTTTTTTAGAAGAATCGGATAATTCTTTATATTTTTGCGTTGTTAAAATATTGCTTAATATCGTCTCTTTTTTATCATAAACGCTATTTATTGAGATTTCGTATTGAATCAACAGAAATATTTCGTCGTACTCGTCGGCTATAACGTTTCCTATGATAAACAGAGTAAGAAAAATTGATTTTATAGCGCTGTTTTTCATTATTTTTAGCCTTATTTGAGAAAGACCCTCCTATAGAGGGTCAAGAAGAGAGAGCCTTTGAATTAGGCAATCGGATAAACGGATACTTTTTTGCGTTTAGCATCTTTTTGTTCAAATTTTACAAAACCGTCAATGAGTGCGTATATAGTATGATCAACGCCAATGCCGACATTTTTGCCCGCATGCGTTTTAGTCCCGCGCTGACGAATAATAATATTTCCCGCTCTTACGAATTCACCGCCAAATTTTTTTACGCCTAACCTGCGTCCTGCTGAATCGCGGTTATTTTGGGTACTGCCTTGACCTTTCTTATGAGCCATTTTTTCTCCTTAAGCGCTTATTTTTACTATTTTAACGCGAGTATATTGTCGTCTAAAGCCTCTTTTTAATTTTGAGTCTTTGCGTCTGCGTTTTTTATAAATAACAACTTTTTTATCTTTGCCTGAATTTACTACTTCAAGCTCTACAGTTGCACCTTCAACATATGGAGTTCCGATTTTCAGCTCTTTATCGTTAATCGCTAAAACTTCAGTAACTTCAATTTTATCCTTCGGCTGAGCGTCAAGTTTGTCTACATTGATGTAGTCGCCTTCTTGAACTTTATACTGCTTCCCGCCGTTTCTGATAATAGCGTACATTGCTATCCTTTCTGGGTGGATTTTTATATAAGGGCAAAATGATACCGAAAAATATATTAAGGGCAGTTTAACCATCTAATAAGCAAGCGGACAGAAAGCGTATTTGCGTAACAACTTATAATGCATTTTTGTGGAATTATATTATGATAAAAAACTATTAAAATTTAATGAATTAAAGCTTTGCTGTGAAATCTTTTTTATGCCGCTTATTGTTATTTTAGGCGAAGTTCTTACGTTTCCTTTAAAAAATTTGTGCACCAACTCATTAAAATCTCTTGCTAAGCATCGATTTTTGTTTCTTTGTCAAAGAATCAAAAACTATCTCATACGATTCTCGTATCAATTGTTCCAAAAAAACCTCGCTTATTGCCGTATGCTTATAATATAGCGTATTCCAATGTTTTTTATTCATATGATAAGCGGCGGTAATATCGGGGTAAGTTTCTCTCAAATGAATATTGACAAACGGGTCGTTTTTAAAGTTCATCATAGGCGTTTGTCCGTGCATAAGGAGCAAAAACATTCTGTTGCCTATCCAAAATAGCGTGGAGTCCCAACTTGGTTTATATTCTTTAAACGCTTTACTTTGCGTTAATGCTATTTTTTCTATAACTTGAAAAGTTATCAAGAGTTTTCCTAATCTACATGTATTTAAAAAAGCCAAATTTTTTGAGTTTTTATAATTTTATCAAACGAATTTTTAAAAGAAGTTTTTTAAAAGATATATCATGATTTAACTTTAAACTTCTTACATGTACGCCGCAAATCTTACCAATAATGTGGCGGTTACTTGCAAAAGATGAAAAATATTTTTGCTCTACATGTAAGAGTTTGCGGTATGATAGAAATATTTTAATCTTCCTGCAATATACATGTAAGATTTTAAAAATAAAACGCTACATGTAAAGATTAAGATTATAAATCTATCCACTCTTTTAGAGTTTTTATTTTATTGTGAGCCGTCATATCCATTTTTATCGGCGTAAGCGATACAAACCCCTGATTTAGCGCGTATATATCGGACTCTTTATCAATATCTCTTTGCCACATCAAAGCGTCGACTCCTATCCAATAATACTCTTCACCGCGAGGATTTTTATTTATTAAAGCCGTGCTTTCATACGTTCTATTTCCTGTTTTTGTTACTTTGTACCCTTTGCACTCTTTGGGCGCGATCGGCGGAATATTTACATTCATAAACTCTCTTGCACCAAGCGGATAAGAACCTTGCAAAATCCTTTTCGCCAAATCGTAAGCAACTTCGCGTGCCAACTCGTAACCTAGAGTATCAAGCATAGAACGGCTGTTTGTGTAGTATTGCGACACGGCAAAAGACGGAATTCCGTGCAAGATACCTTCCATAGCTCCGCCCGCCGTTCCGCTATAAGTAATATCTTCGCCTAGATTTGCCCCCTTGTTTATTCCGCTTACTATCAAATCCGGCTGTTTATCTTTTTCAAATAATGCCGTAATAGCTAAGTATATACAATCGCTGGGAGTTCCGTCGTCAAGTTTAAAAAAATCATCGTCAACTTGTATAAATCTCAAAGGTTTTGTCACCGTAAGCGAGTGTCCGCATGCGGATTTTTCGGTGGTTGGCGCTACTATAGTAACTTGTCCCAACGGTTTTAAAGCCTCGGCTAAAGCCAAAAGACCTTCGCTCTCGTATCCGTCGTCATTTGTAATCAAAATTCTTTTTTGCATGTAGTTTATCCTTTTTAGTATTATAACATTACGGTTATTCAATCTTTTCCACTATAAATTCGACTTTGTCGCTCTGTCCGCTCTCATCAATAACCACAAGTTGATACTCTCCCTTTTTAGTCAATTTATAATTTAAAAATTCTCCCTCTCTGGTTTTAGCTATAAGTTCTCCGTTTATAAACCACCACCTAGTACCTTTGCCGCCCTGAGAGTTGATTTTTGGAATTAACTCTTCTCTGTTTTGCGATAGCGTAAACATAGTATCATTTTTGATATTTTTTATAAGCAGCGTTCTTGTGGGGTTATTTCCTTCCAACGGCGGACAAGTAGAACTTTTTTTGGGTAATCTTGCTGCTATCTGCTCATTTTTAGGAAGCCAGGGAGTTAATGACGCAGGCCACAAGGCGAGTCTTTTTTTGACGGCGTTTTTGCAATAATACGCCGTCATTTCGCCTTTGTCGTCAGTATAGTATGTAAACCACCCTCCTGTTAACGAATCTTGCTCCGCAGAAAAAAGAGTTGGCGGAATAGAAGCGTTTAATATCCACGCTCTTCTTTTTATTCTGCAATTTATGTCATTATCTTCAAGCTTCTGACCGCTTGGCCAGCATATGTTTTCCGCGTTCACGGACAACGGTTTTTCATCCAGATAGTCATTTAATAAAAATGAGTTTGTCTCTTTGCGTTGCAGATAATTATTGATTTGGTATAAAAACGGGACGGCGGTAGAGGCGCCGAACTGTTCCGGTACGGGAGTGCCGTCCGGTCGTCCTACCCAAACTCCGATGATATATTTTGAACTTATGCCTATAGCCCATGCGTCTCTTAGTCCGTAACTTGTACCCGTTTTGTACGCAAAAGATAAAAATCCTCGTCTGTAAAACGCGGGATCCGCTTCGCCTGAAAGCATTCGTCTTGTTATCCACGCCGCTCCGTCGCTGACAAAAGGGTATTCTATCAGAGGATCGCTTTCAAGATATCTTAAAGGCGAAATTTTTCCTCCTCTGGCAAACGCGCTATAAGCGCTTACCAATTTATCCAAACTAACCCCAACGCCGCCTAAGATGACCGCTAAATTCGGTTCCGAATAGGAAGGGAATTTCAAGTTTATATCCGCGTTCGCTAGTTTTGCCGTGAATTTTTTGGGTCCGTAAGCTTCGATCAATTGAACCGCGGGCAGGTTTAAAGATTTACTCAAAGCTTCCGACGCGCTTACGGCTCCTGAGAAAGCGGAATTAAAATTTTCAGGCGTATAGCCATAAATTCTCGGAGCGTCTTGCAAAAGAGATTCAGCGTGAATTATGCCTTCGTCTATCGCCAAAGAATAGACAAACGGTTTTAGCGTAGAACCTGGAGATCTTATGGCGTTTACCATATCCACATGTCCAAAACGGCTGTCATCGTTAAAATCTATGGAACCTACATATGCTTTGACAGACATATCCGTGTGGTCAACTACCAACATAGCTAAAGATGTTGCGTGCTGGAATACGGACTTTGCGTTTAAAGCTATCTCTTCAAGATTTTGTTGCGTAGATACGTCTATATTTGTTTTTATAACTCTTTCATTTGTCATACCAAGAGAACGTCTGGCAAAAATTGGCGCTAATTGCGGGGAGGAGCGAGGCGGTAAATAAATATCCTCTTCTTTAGCCTCTTTGACTGTTTTTTTATTCCAAATTCCAAATTTTTCCAATCGGTCAAGTATTTTATCGCGCGCTTTTTGCGCCTCTTTGGAGTATCTGTCAGGTCTTAATTTGCTTGGGGATTGCGGAAGCGCTACCATTAAAGCGGCTTCCGCGTGATTTAACTCCGATGGCATTTTGCCAAGATAGCTCCACGAAGCCGCTCCTATCCCTTCGATAGTTCCGCCAAAAGGAGCGCGATTTAGATATAAAGTCAAAATCTCATCTTTGGATAAGTGCCATTCAAGTTGCATAGCGCGCCACATCTGTTTGATTTTTCCGCTCATAGTTTTTTTATGAGGTTCCAATAGTCTTGCCGTTTGCATAGTAATAGTGCTGGCGCCCGATATGATTTTGCCTTCATATATATTTTGCGCCGCGGCTCTTACGATCGAGAAAGGATTTATGCCTATGTGTTTATAAAACCATCTATCTTCGTAAGTAAGGAGAGCTTCTATATAAAGAGGCGATACATCTTCAAGTTTTACGGGATATCTCCATACGCCGTTTTTATCGGCAAAACGCCACAAAGGGGTATTATCGTCGGAGACTACTACTCTTGACATTCGCACTTCGTCTAAAGGCAGCGGAAACAGTTTGTCTAAAATAAACAACGTAAGCGGTATAAATAGAAGAAAAAAAAGGAAAATTTTTAAAAATTTTTTCAAGCGATATCCGTGATTTTAGGGAAGATTTACATCTTCCCTTTTGATATTATTTGACCGTAAATTTAGATACGCTCTGTCCAATGGCAAAAAATTCGGGACTATACATAGATTCTGCATAAGGAGGAGGGACTGTATAAACTCCGGGACTTACCGCTCTTGCAAGATAAGCAAGGGTTGCTGGATAATAACGTCCCACATTTATGGCGGCTACATATCTGTCATCTCTAAACTCTTGATGTTTTATATCAGTCGCGGAAATACTGTTCATCAAATCCCAATTAGAATTTAAAGCTTCGGTATTATCTAAACTGACACTACTGTGTCCTAAATTTTGATTTTCAAGTTCTAAGCCGGCAGGTAACAGATCTACCACAAGCGCGTCGGGCAGTCTGTCCAAATCTGTAGTTACATGTAAAACCACAATGATCAAATCCCCGCTTTTTAATTCTTTTAAAGTAGTTTTTTTACCATCAAGAGTATAGTAAGTTCTTGTTATGGTTATATTGTTTGAAACTGGAGTTGGGGCCGATTTTGGATAACCTATGATATCTATTGACGTAAATATCGTTCTGTCTTTATTGTTTTTAATACTTTGTATTGCGTTAAGCTCTGTGAAATTGAAAGTTTTTACAAAAGGTTTATCGTCGCTTTTGACATATTCTTTTTTGCCGTTCGCGTCAATTATAGCTTCCCAAACAGGCTCTTTTGAATTTACAAAATGTCTGCCTGCCAAGAATATAGCGTTTTTCTCTTGCGTTGAAAAATAACTTCTTGTCTTTATTTGCTCAGACAAAGATAAGATAATTTCAGTTCTCTCATCAGGCAGTAAATCGTACTCATACAAAAGTGACAATATCAAAGCTTTATCTCTAATGTCACTACCATAATCGCCATACCAATTCCAATCGCGTTTTGTGCCAAAAAGCAGAGCTTTTTTCAAAAGATTATCTACATCTCCGTTATCTCCCATAAGTTTTAACGCTATGCCAAGCTGCGCCAAAGCAAGAGGGGATTTTGTATTTAAGTTGCTTAAATCGTGAAGACGTCTTAAATTTCCAAGATTTGCTTTGTGTTCGCGCGCTAATACAAACGCGGCGTAACTTTTTACCGCGAAATCTATGTATCCTAAGCTATAAGTGTAACCATAATCTATACCGCTGGGGGTATTTGAGTAATATTGCAATCTTTCTATAGCTTTTTTTAGAGCTTCTTGCGGCACATAATAACCTTGTTCTTTAGCTCTTAATAAAAAGTCGGTTACGTAAACCGTAGCCCATTGCGCTTCTTCTGAGTCTGAACTCCAAAATCCAAAAGAACCGTTTGGTTTTTGCATACCAAGCAGTCTTTCTATTCCTTTTTCAACATTTTTCTTTCGCTCTTCGTCGCTTGAGGTTTTGATACCAAGAGATTTGAGTTGTTCTGAAGAAGCGTAAATAGACGGATATATACCGCTTGTCGTCTGTTCCACGCAACCATAAGGATAAGTCAATAGCTCTTCTACGGCTTGCGCGAAATTTATAGGAGGAATAGAACTTATAGCTACTCTGGCGTCTATTGTTCTCTCGTCAAGGTTTTTATAGCCGCTCTCAAAATCTCTTGACCTGATAATATTGTCTTTTTCCAATTTTCTAAAAAGACCAAAAGTACTCGCAGGATATGGTTGTCTAACTCCTATAGTCCATTTTTTCTCTATAGCTTTTTGAAATTTACCGTCGTTTGAGCTCACTTTAACGCTAACCGTGCCGGTTCCAAAGCCATTTTTGGCGGATACGGGTATATAAATAACCTTTTTTTGTTTGTCGGCTATTAAAATCTTTTCTTCTACAAATCCGTCCAAATAACCCATCGCGCTTACGCTTATTTTCAAATTTTGCTCAAGCCCCGATAGATTGTTGATATCAAGCGCGAATGTGCTTTTATCGCCGCCTGCCAAAAATCTAGGATGATTTAATTCCACAACTAAAGGCGCCGCTACAACAACTTTTTGCTCGTCGCTGCCATAATCCTCATCGCTCCAAATTTGCGTCATAAAACGAAGTTCGCCGTTGAAATCCGGAATCTCAAACTCTACTTCAGCTTCGCCGTTTTTATCCAGCGTTACTGGTTTGGATTGCATAGCTACTAATAAAATTGTCGTCAACGGTTTTTTGCCGGCTTTTGATAGAGCCGTATCTCCGCCAAATTTTAATGACGCTTGCTTTCCGCCGCCTTCTATTAAATTGCCGTAAATGTCGTATATATCTACGCCCCAACCTCTTTTCGCGAAAAACGCTCTAAACGGATCCGGAGTTTGAAAATTGGTTATACTTAAAATGCCGCTGTCTACCGCTGACACAACGGCTGTGAATTTTTTATTTTTTTGTTTTTGATTTAAGTTTGCTTTTACTAATATCTTCACTTTCTCTTTAGGCTCTATTGATTCGGGAACTTTCAGCGTTACGTCAACTTTTCTATCATCTCTGAAAAGCGGCAAGTGCAACAATCCGATAGCTCTTTTTGGCGTTACGTGAATGTTTTTATTGCCTTCTTTTATGATAGTAGCGCTTATATATATGTCATGACTTGCCCACTCTTTACTGACAGGTATCTCAATTATATTGTTATTTTTGTCTACATGTATATTTTGCCACCATAAGATGCCGTTATTTGTTTCAACTGTCAAATAGCCGTTTCCGCTCTCAGCAGATTCAATGGTAACTTTTGCTTTGTCTCCGGCTTTGTAGCTTGGCTTATCTATTTTTAATTTTATTTGCTCAGGTCTTACTCCGCTTCTATCGCTGCTATCTTGCCAGCTATATCCCGCCCAAAAACGTATGCTGCTCACCGCATTTGTCTCTTTATCTACAACTTCAACTACATAAGAACCCCACTCTACATCAAATCCCACAATAGCGCTTTTCCCTTTTTGAACGGATACGTCAATGCTTTCTACAGGGATGTCTTTTTGATAATAATCGTAGTGCCAGTCATCGCTAAAATACCAATAATAATCTCTTCTTTCTTTTATCAAAGTTACTTGCAAATTATTTTTTTCAAGTCTTTCGCCGTTTTTATCTGTAAATATAATCTCAAATTCAGCGCGTGAATCTTCATCTACGGAAAACTCATTCTCATATCTTTGGTTTTTATAGTTATACACTTTTTTTGTGCTGAAATTAGGTTTAATCGCCGGTAATCTTTTATTTGGCCACACAGCTTGAGTTAATGTTCTTGTTATTGGTCGTCCGCCAGATTCCATAAGGCTTGCTTCAAATACCACGTTTATAGGCGAATTTATATTATTCCAAGAGTTTTGCGCGATTACGCGCGCTTTTCCGTCATCGTCCAAAGCAGTATCCGCATATCCTACATATTGGTTTAAATCATACTCTTTTACAGAACCAAAATAAAATCCGGGCAATGAAGTAACGGCGTTTCTTAAGGCTCTCATATATATACTGCCTATAAGTTTATTACCGCTTGCAGGAGCACCGTATAGATATTTGCCGTAAATATCAAAAACCGCATTTTGAGTTCTGGACAACGGTTCGTCGTTTCCGGTAGATTCTATAGCTATCTTTTCAGGCATAAAATCTTCTACTCTAAAAACATAAAAACGTTGATTTTTGTCGCCTAAGTCAAATCTGAATTTCCACTCTCCGCTGGGAGCGTTTTCAGGCAACTCGTATGTATATTGGTAAAACCCTTCGTTGCCTCGCCATGTAAATGTTTTAGCTATTTTGTTGTCAGCTTGTATAATATCTACTTTTATCGGTCTGTCAGATATGCTTTTACCGTCGGCGTCTCTTAGTATCGCGTTTACAAGTACATTTTCTCCGGAACGATACAAGTCTCTGGGGCCAAACGCGAATAACGTTTTATCAAAATTTTGCGCTCCTGAGATACTAAATTCGCTCAAATCCAATGCCCCTTTATTGAGATAAACAAAACTTATTTTTCCATTTTTTTGAGCCATTAAAACCGCGGGAGTTGTTGCGGTTGAGGTTTGAAGCTTTAGATAACCTTTATCATTTGTTTGTTGCTCGGCTACTACTTTGCCATTTGTGCCGATAGTCTTTATGTTTACATGTGGCATTGCGTTTCCAAATAGATTTTGCGTGAAAATCTCATAGCCATTGTTTGTCTTATGAGCTATGATGCCAATATCAGTGACGGTAAAAATGGTTGCGGGCAGAGAGAACGCGTCATATTTGCCGAATTGCTGTTTGATAATGGCTATATAAACTCCCTCTTTTTGAAGCTCTTTTATGTTTTTAATAGGAAGCGTTACCGTTTCTCTGACATTTTTTTTAGCGTTTAGATTAAAATTTCCCGAATAAACCAATTCTGCGCCATTTTTTAGCGATTGGTCTAATAAATACGCGTAAGAAGAGGATTTGCCAAACATGTAGTCCAATATTTTCGGCAGTATTTGCAAATCAATGCGTACAAAATCCACATCGATATTTTTTACGTTTAATGTCGCGACAGGAATACCTTCGGTAAAATCCACAGGAAGCAAGGAAGAAGAAGACGCAAATCCCACCATGGGTTGAAAATCTCTGGTAGTTATGCGAGTCTCATATGTTCTTGAGTAGTTTTGAACTCCTTTGCCGAATATATTTTTGATTTTACCGGGATTTTCTATTCTTACAATATAATTTGTGTTGGGGTCTAAATACTTAAAGTAAATTTCTTGTCTGTTTTTGGAAATTTCCCATAAACCGTCTACATAATTTGCCGTTGAGTTTTTATATACGGCTATTGTATTGCCAAAATCTTGACCGCTGGCGATTGGAGTTGAAAAAGTTATTACGATTGAACTAGCGCCTTCTATGGTCATTTCGGAAATATCAAGAATATAAAAATCTTTATCTCGATAGCGCTCATTTTCCGCAGCTTGATTATTTTTTGAAACGATATTTACGTTTTGAGCGATAAGCGGCAGATTAATTCCCAGAATTATTGCTAAAATAAAAGCTCTTAAAATACTCATAAAATTCTCCTAAAAATATATAATATTTAAGCTAAAACGATATCATTAAATAGTTTAAAAACTCATAATTTTATGAAAACTACAATCAACTTAACTATAATTATAAAAAAAATCGGAGTTTTTACATGCAGAACAAAAAGACTATTTTAAAACATTTTGTTGAAAATACGCTTCAAGGACTTTTTTGGCTTTTGCCTATAGCGGCTGTGGTTTTTATAGTTTTTTGGCTATATGGGAAGATAGACGCCACAACCTATAAAATTTTTGAACTTATAGGAATTAAAATAGACGGGCAGAGTTTTTTATGGATTTTGCTTACGCTTATTATTTTAGTGGTTACGTTATATATTTTGGGAGCTATCGTAAATACAAAAGTAGCTTCGCTTTTTGAAACTTTATTTTCAAAAATTCCCGGATATACGACAATAAGAGATATAATCAATATCTTTAACTCTTCAAAAAAAGGAGAGACAAAAGTTTTGGTTGTCATAATAAAAGGATTTGGAAATATAGGTTACAATATAGGACTTATGTATTCGCAAAAAGAGAGCGTTATAAAAGATCACTACACGGTTACGCTTTCCCAATCCCCAATACCAAACGGCGGATTTATGTTTGAGATACATAAAAAAGATATATTTGTCATACAAAACGCGACATTTGACAACAATTTGCAATACCTTTTATCCATGGGAGTTAAAAGTTTGGCGGAAATTTTAAAGATTGAGTCGATAAGTACGGACAAATTTATTTCGTTTGAAGAGTGGCTGGAGTCAAAAAAACCGATAAAAAGAGGATTACATGTTAAAACACAAAAATAGCGTCAAAGCCTATATTAGGGCAAAAGAGTTAATTCCCGGAGGCGTAAACTCTCCGGTAAGAGCTTTTTTAAGCGTTAATCAGACGCCTCCGTTTATAGCCAAAGGCAAAGGCGCTTATATAACGGATATAGATAAAAACAGATACCTTGATTTTGTACAAAGTTGGGGACCGCTTATATTCGGACACGCCGATAAAGATATAGAAAAAGCGGTCATAAAAACCGTAAAAAAAGGTTTAAGTTTCGGAGCGCCCACAAAAATAGAGACAAAACTTGCAAAAGCTATCTGCGCGCTTTTTCCGACAGTTGAAAAAATTCGTTTTGTAAGTAGCGGTACGGAAGCCGTTATGAGCGCTATTAGACTCTCACGGGGTTATACAAAAAAAGACGATATCGTAAAATTTAGAGGTTGTTATCACGGACATAGCGATTCTTTATTGGTACAAGCCGGAAGCGGAGCGGCGACATTTGGAGCCCCGAGTAGTCCCGGAGTGCCGAAAGAACTCGCGAAGCATACGCTTTTAGCTGATTATAATGATATAAAGAGTGTGGAAGAGTGTTTCAAAGCGTCTGACAATATCGCTTGCGTTTTGATTGAACCAATTGCTGGAAATATGGGATTGGTGCCTGCTGATATGAAGTTTTTGAAAGATTTGCGCGATTTGTGCGATAAACATAAATCATTACTTATATTTGACGAGGTTATGAGCGGTTTTCGCGCTTCTTTGAAAGGGGCGCAAGGATTTAGCGAAGTGGAGCCTGATATTGTGACGTTTGGAAAAGTTATAGGCGGCGGAATGCCGGTAGGCGCGTTTGGAGGCAAAAAAGAGATAATGAATGAGCTATCCCCCGAAGGTCCTATTTATCAAGCCGGCACTTTGAGCGGTAATCCGGTTGCTATGAGCGCAGGGTTGGCTTCCCTCACGAAAATACTAAAAGATAAAAATCTATACGCGAGGCTCGGACATCTGTCGGATTTACTAATGAGAGGATTTAAAGAGGGCGCTGAAAAAGAAGGTATTGCTTTGCAAGTTTGCGCAAGGGGCAGTATGTTTGGTTTTTTCTTTAATGAAAAAGAGGTTAAAAATTTTGACGATGCGTTAAAATCAGATACGAAACTATTCGCGTCGTTTCATAAAGGAATGTTGGAGCGAGGATTTTATTTCGCATGTTCGCAATTTGAAACGGGTTTTATTTGCGACGCGATGAACGAGGATATGATACAAAAGACTATACGTGCCGCGAATGAAGTTTTTAAGGAGATTAAAAAATGAGTGAAAAACAAAAAAAACCAAAATACGGCAAGATTATAGAAGGAGCCGACCAGTTATCGCTGGGGCTTTCAATGGTGATAGCCGTAGTTATTGGAGTTGCTGTAGGATTTTGGTTAAAAGAAATCACTTCAGAGTGGTGGACATTTTGGCTTGGCGTTTTTTGGGGCGTAGGAGCCGCCGTTTACAACGTTTATAAAGCGTATTTAAAACAAAAAAAGAGTTATGACGAACTTAAGGACGAACCTCGTTATAAATATGACCCTAAGGATAGCGATGATGATGAAGACGATAAATATTAAACTTGTCGTCGCCGTTTTTTTAACAATTGATTTATTGATTGTTTTGTTGTCGCTTTATATGGGGCTTGATTGGCTTATTAATACGCAAATAGGATTTATTGGTTCGTTTATCATAACCGTTTTTTCGCTGTTTGGCTATAAGAAGATGGTGGAAAACAGAGTCTCTTTGGCGGATGAAGAATTTTTTGAACGTGACACGATAGATAAAATTGAAGACCCATACGAACTTTATGACGAAGAAGAACCCAAACAAAAAAATTCACAATTAAAAGAAAACATAAAACATGTGAAAACTTCGGCGCGAGGCTTTTTTTCTATCTATAGAATAGTCGGATATGCCGTTTTTTTTATTTTGTTTTTAATTCTCGCAAAAAGCGGGCATTTTACTTTTTTGCCGTTTATAATAGGAGTTAGCATGGTGCCGTTTGGGACATTAGTTTGTGGAATTTTTGCATACATGTACACAAAAATATCAATTAATTAATTAAATTATTTCAACTGTGCAAATAGATATATGCAAATTTACGACTTTTACCGCGATGTTTTGGTATAATCCGTTTTTAAAATCAGCAAGTGAACGATTATGAAAAAAATATTGGTAAGCGCGTTGGAGCCGTCGGCGAATTTGCACTTAAAACCCATTGTTGACAATCTGAAAGATTACGAACTTTTTGGTATTTTTGACTCAAAATTTGGCGAGCCTATTTTAGATTCTAACGAATTTTCAGTGATGGGATTTTTAGATATTTTCTCCAAAATCATAAAAGCAAAAAAAGCCATTAAAAAGATGGCCAAGCTAAGCGCTGATACAGAACACGTTTTATTGATAGACTCGCCCGCGTTCAATTTGCCATTGGCAAAAGAGATACGAAAAATCAATAAAGATATTCCCATAACTTGGTATATTTTGCCAAAAGTCTGGGCATGGAGAAAAAAACGCGTGGCAAAAGTTGAGAAATATTGTACAAATTTAGCCTCAATATTTCCGTTTGAGGATAGATTTTTTACTCGTTCAATTTATGTTGGAAATCCGCTTTTGGACGAGATAAAAAAAAGAAAAGAAAATTTAAATAAAAGCGATAAAATCGTTTTTATGCCCGGTTCTCGCAAAAGTGAGATAAAGGCTCTTATGGATATTTTCAAAGAGACCGCAAAAAAGCTTAATAAGGAAAACATTGTCGTTATTCCAAAACATTTCAGCGAAGAGGATATGGAGTCGCTTTATGGGGACTTAAGCGGTTTTATTGTTTCTCACGACGCGTATGAAAGTCTGTATGAAGCCGAGTTTGCTTATATATGTTCAGGCACGGCGACGCTTGAGGCAGCATTGATAGGAACGCCTTTTGTTCTTTGTTATAAGGCAAAAAAACTTGATTTTTTCATAGCGAAAAGATTTGTAAAATTAAAATATGCCGGGCTTGCGAATATTATATTTGATTTTTATAAAGAAGCGCCTCTACATGTAGAGTTGTTGCAAGAAAACGTAAATACGCAAAATTTGCTGAATGAATATAAAAACATTGATAAAGAGAGTTTTTTTGAGCGTTCAAAGAAGTTGGAAAAGATATTGAAACACGGAAGTTCGGAAATCGTGGCTAAATTAGTGTATAATTAAAAATTTTTTATATTTTGGAGATGAGTGTGAAGAAAGAACCGATGACGCTTTTTGGATTTACAAAATTGGAGACCGAGCTTAATGACTTAAAAAAAGTTCAGCGTCCGCAAATCGTTATAGAGATAGATATAGCAAGAAGTCACGGCGATTTGAAAGAAAATGCCGAATATCACGCGGCTCGTGAAAAACAGACCTTTATTGAAACCAGAATAGCGGAGTTTACGGATTTAATTTCTCGCGCGCAAATAATTGATCCAGCTACGTACGAACATCAAAAAATACTATTCGGTTCAACGATAAAACTGGAAGATTTGGACAGCGGTAAAGTTACGAAGTATACGATAGTTGGAGCTTTTGAAAGCAATCCTGATAAAGGGTTCATCTCCATATCCTCGCCACTTGCTAAGCAGCTTGTCGGAAAAAAAGTTGGAGATGAGGTAGACGTTACGCTTCCTAACGGCAAAGTTTCGTATGAAGTGCTTGAAGTGTATTTTGAACCTATCAAATTTTAGGAAAAATTTATGAAAAAAATTAGCGTTGCGATAGTTGGCGCGAGCGGTTATACAGGACTTGAATTAATAAAGCTTTTGCTAAATCATCCTAATTTCGAGTTAAGTTATATGGGAACCAGCGAAGGCGGCGGGAAAGCGAGCGATTTACATCCTAGCTTACTACATGTAATAGATATTGACATAAAAAAAAGCGATCCTAAAGAGATAGCGAATAAGTGCGAATTAGCGTTTTTGGCGTTGCCGCACAAAACGGCTATGGAATTCGCGAAAAAGCTTTTGGAATTTGGCGTTCGCGTTATCGATCTGTCGGCTGATTACAGGCTCTCTTTGGAAAATTATGAAAAACATTACGGCAAACATTTGGATGAAGAACATCTAAAAGAAGCCGTTTACGGATTGCCGGAAATTAATCGCGAAAAGATAAAAAAAGCCTCTTTGGTGGCAAATCCGGGTTGCTATCCGACCGCTTCAATTTTAGCGTTATTGTCGTTCAAGCCTTTCATTAAAGAGAATACGCCCATTTTTATAGACGCTAAAAGCGGGGTTTCAGGTCGCGGAAAAAAGATAACTTATAGCGAACATTTTGTACATGTAAATGAAAATTTTATCTCTTATAATGCGTTAAATCACAGACACGAGCCAGAAATTACCGAAATATTAAATAAAAGCGGCATAAAAAACGATATATATTTTGTTCCTCATTTATTGCCTATCACAAGAGGAATGCTAATTAGTGCGTATATACAACTAAAAGAGCCGATAAACGCCAAAAATATACTAACGGAATTTTACAAAAATGAGAAATTTGTTAGGATAAGAGATGAAGCTGTTAGTGTAAAAATGACGGCGGGAACTAATTTTTGCGATATTTTTGCGACAAGCAAAAACGATGTGGCGTTTGTTAGTTCAAGTATCGATAATCTTTTGCGCGGGGCTTCGGCGCAAGCTTTAGCGAATGCTAATCTAATGTTTGGATTTGATGAGGATTTGGGAGTTCCAAAGATTGCTTATGTTCCATAAAAAAAAAATTCAGACGAAGTTTTTGAAGGATAAAAAAAAGAGCTCCGACATTATTTTAAAAGAGGGAGCGATTTTTATCGCCGACGCTCATGAAAACGGTACAAACAGGAGAGATTTTTCAAGCTTTTTAAAAGAGATAGAGGCTAATAAAATAAATGCGCCGCAACTTTTTTTGATGGGCGATATGTTTGATTTTTTATCCGGCGGCGCGCAATACGCTCTATTTTTGTACAAACAAGAGTTGGAATTTTTGGATAAAATTGCGCAAAGTACGGAAGTTTATTATCTTGAAGGCAATCACGATTTTAACTTGAGCGGTATTTTTAAACATGTAAATGTCATATCGCTTGAAAAACAGCCTTTTTACATAAAAGCCGCAAATTTAACTTTCGCTCTTTCTCACGGGGATTTACATGTGGGGTTTTTTTATAAAATTTACACAAAAATCATCAGAAACAAATGCGTTGTTTTCGTACTAAATAAGCTTGATTTTGGCGGACAGATAACTAAATTCGTATTAAGAAGCCAGCAAAACAAAAAAATTTGCAAAAATATAGAAAACTTTGAAGAAAAAATCACGCGAAAAATAAAAAAGTATAAAAATTGCGATGTGGTTTTAGAGGGTCATTATCACCAAAATCAAACCTTTACATGTAACAATATAAAATATATAAATTTCGCTTCATTCGCCTGTGATAAGCTCTTTTACCGCTTTGAAGATTTTAAATTCAAATCTTTCAAGTTTTGTATGTAGTAAATATCTACAAATTAGTTTGATATAAAATCTTTGAAATTTCAAGATATTTTATTTTAAAGGGTATTTAATATTCAACATAAAACAATCTTTGTTTATATTGAATTTAAATGTTTTCTCTATTCTTCCGCATTGCGTATTCCCTTCATAGAATTAGCTCTAAATAGAATAACCCCACTTATAATCAAAATATAGTAAACTAGTTATGTATTCAAGCTTAGAATAGCAATATATATGATATATGCAAGGAATTTCAACTCTGTAAAATCAATCGCTCTGCTAATCTTTTACTTTCAGTAAAGTTTTTTGTATTTTGATATAGATTTATCAATATCTAATATTTTGGTAACTTTATGTTATTACTGTAGTTATTGTTTATTGTCTATGGTACTTATTGATCGAAATAGCGCTTCATTGACATTTTGGATGTCAGCGTACTATCATTAGAAATTTTCCATATTCAATTTTACTTAGAGTAAGTTTCTTTAAAACTCTTATTGTACCAGATAAATCTCTAATTGCTTTAAAGTAGGCGCTATACTCTATAACTAATTATTTTGTTTGTAGATTTTTAATATTCTCATTGCCGTTTTAGGTTTTACAGGTTTTTATAGATCTTTTATTCTCTATATCGGGTTTTTAACCGTGACGTTAACTTTAATGTGATCTACAAGAGGATAAATAAAACTCTCAAGAGCTCCTAATTCCTCCCTTAACACATTAGCGCTCTTAATCGCTTTGGCTACCTCTTTGGGCACGTATTTACCGCCCAAAGCCCCGTACTTCTTGATGCCGCCTCCAACTGTCTCGTCGCTCATTCTGACGTATCCTTCAAGCATTTCATCGACACCGTATTTGTCTGAGACTTGTTTTAAAAAGTTCGCTTTCAAAAGCTGGGTTCTTTGTTCCGCCAAAGTCGCTGGTATAACCATATCGGCGTCTTCTATCATACCTAAAGCCACACGTTCGTCATGAGTTAGGTTTTCTCTTTTAAAAAACTTATCAAAATACTTTTTTCCATTTCCTTCAGCATTCTCAAGGTAGTTGGAGTAATATCTTTTTAGATAATCTTTGATTTGAAACTTTTTATCTAACGCTCCAGCCTCAATTAAAGCTTCGGCGTTATCGTCTATCATTTTACGTATGTTATTATATAAATTGGTAAGATGGCTTGGAAGCTCTTTTATGTCCAAATCCCCATTCAAAGCGCTGGTCAGCATTTTACTTTCGTCTTTACTTAAGAGTTTACTAAGCGTCTCTTTTCTGCTTTTGGCTTGTTCAAAAATTTGGCTTGAGGCTTTTTTGAAATCGTCAGCCATACTGAAGATATCGCTCATTGTTTTATCAACGGTTATCAATCCGTGAGGTATCTTAAAGCCTGTTTTTTCATTGAGCTTTTCATTGCCTTTACCTATCTTATCGGCAGTCCAATCAAAAAATTTATCTACTTGATTTTGCCAGCGGGTTTGAGGGAGGGTATCTTGACTTTGTTGTTTTGGTTGGAGTATAATATCAGTATTGGCAGGAACGTTTTGGGCGTGAGATGGGGGGACGAGATATCGTCTGCATTCATCACCTGCTTATTTTTTATGTCTGTCCACTCCAAAGGTTTTCCATTAAATAAATTAACGTCTTTACCGCCGCTTTTTGTTTTATACATAGTTTTTATCGCGAGTTCTTTTTTTCCTTTTCTAACAACTTCAACGACATAAAAAGCATCATCTATCTTTTTTTGATACATTATCGCGTCAAATCCCTCCCTTGTTTTTGTTTTAGCTATTTTACCGGGAGAGTAAACTATATCGCCGTACTTTAACATGTCTTCATTTGTTATCGGATTTTTATCGGCTGAGTTTTCACCATGTCTATTTTCAATATGAAGTAAATCATCAGAATTTACGACGTGGGCGCTCCCTTCTATATCCATAGCAAGATTATTTTTAATCATTTTAGCGTTTTGTTCATCTACTTCAAACAGTACCTCTTTGAATTTCTCTTTTTTATTATTTTTTGCTCTACTGAAAGCATTGCTTATTTTTTTACCAACTGAACTCAAAAAACTGCTGTCTATCGTACCAGATGATTTTGGCATACCGCTCTCATCCATATCTTTAAATATGTTTTGTGTTTTTATAATCGCTTTTTTACCAAAGCATTTTATATTATCTAGCAGCATCAGCAAATCTCCTCAAAATCACTTACTATCTCGCCTTTCTCATTCACTTTTGTTCGTTCAAATTTGTTAAGTCTATTCTCTATATTTTTGAGTTTTACGTCATCATTAACGCGACGCGCTTTGATATAATCTTTCAAAATGTTATCAAGTTCGTTTTCGCGCTCTAGTTTTTGCTTTTTAATTATGTCTGTGTTTACGTCTTTTGGTGATGAAACATAATCGTCTACGTAGCTTCCAAGTTTATACAACTTTTGAATGTCGCCCGATTCTCTAAAAGTTTTTTTAAGTTCTTTATCGTTAAATGGGTGCTTTCCATGCGTCGCGATATATTCATCAGCAAGCTTTGACGAGCCTTTTTGCGACGCTTCAGCGATATTTTGTAAATCAACTATTTTCTTGCCTTCTTTTGTGTCCGTTATATCCTTAAACAGCTTCACTCCTTCGCTGTCGTTAAGTCCTGCTTCATCGTAAGCGGCGTAAACTTTACCTTTTTGTACTTGAACACCCTCAGATTTAGGAGTATCGTAAATGACTTTATTCTCTTTTGCCCATTTCTCAAACTCTTGTTTGGTTTTAGGTACTGAAGGGAGTTCTTTTTGTATTTTTGGCTCGTTTTGTGGTATAATATCGTTAAGGTCGGGGCGGTTTTGGACGTCTAACTCAGGGATGTTCTCACGAACTTTCGCATTGGGTACCCGACTAACTTCCACCCAGTTTAGATCAGTCCCTTTGTAAAAGGCGTTTTTGCCATTACTCTTATACATGGTTTTTATAGCGAGTTCTTTTTTCTTTTGTCTTACAACCTAGACAACATAAAAAGTATCGCCTATTTTTTTCTCGTAAATTATAGCGTCAAACCCTTGCGGCGTTTTTGTTTTAGCTATTTTGTCAGGCGAGTAAACTATATCGCCGTACTTTAACATATCCTCATTTGTTATCGGATTTTTATCATTGGAACTTTTGCCATGTTTTTTTTCGATATGCAGTAAATCGTCAGAATTTGCCACATGTCTGCCGCCTTCTATATCTATGCCGAGTTTTTCTTTGATCATTCGGGCGTTTTGCTCGTCAACGTCAAACAGCGCCTCTTTAAACTTTTCTCCTCTGTTTCCTCGAGCTTTCGCGAAAGCGTTTCTTATCTTTTCTCCAACAGAACGCAAAATACTTTTTATAGAGGAGGTTTCGCTTTCAAGAGTACGGAACGGAGTATTGCTTTTTATATTACCGTCGGTTTTGTCTTGGTTTTGTACCGCTCCATCTTTTCCAATCTCATCTCGTTCACTCCGACGTGAGGAGTGTTGCTGTTTTATTTCTTGAGGTTGCGAAGATATCCTGTCCTCAGTACCTTGAGCGCCGCGTTCAAATTCATGCGGATTGAAGTCAATCTCTTGTTCGACGATTCGGGGCATGGCGTTATTAGGGTTGTCAAAGCGAACTGTGGGAGCTTCAGGCGAGGATTGAGAGTAGTTTCGCGAGTTTGCTTCGTCATTAAACTGACCCTCCTCAGCTCTCACAGGAGTTTTACTCTCCGTTTTGACATCATTTAATTTTTGCGGTATAATGCTTTCCATAGAGGGCGATTGACTAACTGGGTCTCGCCTTCCACTACTTCCTCCAACATTTTTATCAGAGTACATAGTCGCAATTTTTTTACCATCTGTATCTTCCAATATAGCAACTCTATATCTAACACCGTCTTTACTTAATTCATAAGCATATGTTTTTATGCCGTTACCTGATACTCTTACCAAATCTTCAGGCATATCGCCATTTCTTATTATCTCACCCATGTTTAAAAGCTCATCAGGAGTTAATTCACCGTATTTTCCATCGCCAAGATGCTTTCTGACGATATGTGTCGCGCCGCCGCTTTGACTTCCTTTTTCGTATCTTATTACGCTTTCTAAATCGTCCATTCTTATTTCAGCGGCTTTTTTATCATTAAACGTAACGTTATAAATGCCGCGCTTCTCTTTTTGCAGCGCTTTTTCTCTTTTCGCCGCTTCTTTGTTTGTTCGCACTATAGCTTCGTCCACCCCTTTGCCCGCGATTTTTTCATTAAAATATGTTTTTGCTATATTGATATCTTTTTTAGCGTAAGCCTCTGTAAAAACAGCGGTCTGTTCGTCGCCAAAACCGTATAATTTGAGTTTAGCCGCTAACTTCTCGGGCGAGTAAAGAGGGTTCGCGATGCTTTGTTCAAGGCGGGTAAGTATTTTAGTGCCCGCAACTTGCGTATTCACGTTCATTCCGTCGTTAAGCCACTGGCTTACTTGAAGCATTTCAGGAGTCGGCTTATTGTTGACGCTGACAAGTTGTTCTATAACAAGTGTTGTATTAAAATAGAGGCGGCAATATGACAGATAGTTTTAATCTCATAGTTTAATCAATACAAAAGTTATATTAAAATGTTAAGAAGAACGATAGGAATAACTCGCTACTATTATCAAACCGAAACAAGCGTTGTATTTAAAAAAGTATTTTGTTTTGAGAGAGCCAATGGCTTTATTGAACTGAAACAAGAGTTGTATTTGAATTTAAAATGATGGGCGTTTGACTATTTTTCAATCAAGTAAAATCTATCTTCCATCATTTCGTTCCATTGTGGATTTTTAAGATTTGCCTTGTCGCGTATTTTTTATTATATTTTATCTCGTTATGGACTTTAAACTTCCCATTCAGCTTTTATCTAAGCGGGAATAGTGAGTTTATTTGAAGCACTAAAAACAAAAAGTTGATTTTATTAATAAAAAATAGGAGGACGGTGTCTTTTTTGCTCAAAAGTGCATACTCTCATTTCCGTTAAATCTTTTTATTGGAGTTCCCATGAATTACATTTACCATTTCAGCAAATTTCTTTATACTTATATAAGACAAGTTTTTAATAGCAAAAATTGAATAAACACGAAGTGGAAGAGATATTTAAAACAAACAATGATGACACAAAACCAAGATTTAGGCCCTTAAAGAATTACAGATAATTTTAATACACGATATAGCGCTATAGCAAATATTGACAAAGATACAAATAAAGATAAATATTTACCAGTCAGTAAATAAACATTTGAAGGCTTATACTGTCCTTATAAAGACTGTATTTATTGATTATACAATAAATATATCAATATCAATAAAATTTATCTGAGGCTAAAAACATAGCTATTGTACCTATTTATGAACAAGACTTGTGTATATATTTAGAGCAAAGTAGATAATACAAACTGTATAAACATGAAAAAATAAACAACCATTATTGCCATTTTGAATTATCAGAAAGAATTGCAAGAATACCTTAAAATGGGACTTTCTGATTGATGTAGGTTATTAAGTGTTTATCGTGGATGCTAGAATATATTATATAAAAAACTTTAGCAACAGTATTGAAAGCGCAAATTATATACATGGATTACTCTATAGTACTAAGCGATACTAAAAAGTTTAAATCTTACATAGGCACAATAACAATCAAACCAAATGAAATAGTATTGATACCAGCCGTTAATATGAATATAGAGCCAATGTATAGTTCCTACAAACCGCTTAATTTAAAAGAGGAGATAAATTTTTAGTAGTAACCCAATCATATTCTAAGTATATTATTTGATGCAATGACTACAAGCAATGGATTTAATACTTGGTTATGGTCTTGCTCTTTCAAATCTTTTATATGTAATAACCAAAAATACTAATCCAATATTCTTACATACAATTATTCTAAATACATTTATTTTTACTAAAACTTTTTTATATGTAATAATTCAAACGTCACGTTTAAATACATGCAATAACTTAAATACCAAAAGCTAACCCAAATTCTTTGCATGTTGTAACTATTTTTTACATGTAGCCATTCCAATAAATAATTAGCTATTTAATGCAAACTTAAGTTCTTACATGTAGCAATAAAATGCTACATGTTGTGTACCATAGAATAACTCCGAATAGTGTCATGGTTTATTGTAGTGGGTAAATGCTAATTTATATTGGCAATTACTAGTAAAGCGGCTTTGCAATATGCAAAAAAGCAATTTTTATAAAACGAAGTATAGATAAATTGGTTAAAACCTCACTCGGTTTTTACAGGCAGCCAAAATATATAAATCGAGATCATAAACCAAAAAGTTTATCCAAAAGTGAAAAGTTATTCGCGCCCATAATATGAATTTTTGGATGAAAGTCCGTCAAATTTTTTAAAATGGTTTTTGACAATTCAAATCCTGTTTCAAACTCTTTTTCTTCGCTTATTTTTTTAGCGTTTTCAAGTTTTAGCATCCACTCTTTAGGAATTTGAATCCCGGGAACATGCGAGTTTAAAAACTGCGCCGTTCTTAATCTGGTAACCGGGAAAAAACCAAAAATAAGTTCCGTTTCTATCTCTTTAAATTCGTTTTTTGCGTCGTCAAATATCTTTTTTAATGTTTGCGCGTCTTGAATAGAGTATATCGGCTGAGATATGATTCCAAATGGTGAAAATCTCAATTTCGCGGCTATCTTTTTTTGTAAAGATTTTTGATGATTTGCTATCGCGTTGCAAACGCAAAAAGCGGATATTGGTTTTGGCGGATACGAAAACGGTTTGCCCGAATAGTCGATACCAGCGTTAAAACATTTGATGATTTCCAATAAAAGTAACGAATTTGCCTCAAAAACGCCTTTGACATTGGGTTGGTCGCTTGCTGCCGCGCTGTCTCCCGTGAGCGCTAAAATTGAGTTTACTCCAAGTTCGTTTGCGCCGAGCAAGTCTGATTGCAAGGCGATTTTATTTTTATCTCTCATCGATATTGTGGCAATAGAAGGCTTTTTGAAATGCTCTTGCAATTTCAAGGAGGTTACAACAGAGTTTGATTTGAGTCTTGCCAAAGGATTATCCGTAACTATAAAAGCATCTATTTTGCTGACTAATCGCGTATTTTCAATTTTTTTTACAATGTCGCAAGTTCCAGTTCCATGTAAAGGGGTGATTTCCAAGGTGAAAAAAGTTTGTTTTTTTATCAGTGAACGCATATTGTTTTTATCCGATTTTCAATAAATTGGTGTATTATATCAAAATTGTAAATTAAACTATTCTAAAGACTATAAAAAATGATAAAACTTTCAGTATTTGATTTTGATTCAACACTTATGGATGGGGAAACTATCGATATTTTGGCTAAAAATTACGGCGTAGGAGACGCAGTTTCAAAGATAACTGCCGCGGCCATGAGAGGCGAGCTTGATTTTTTCGAGTCGCTGCAAAGAAGAGTATCTTTGCTAAAAGGTATGAGTGAAAAAAAGGCTGTAGATATTTGTCAAAATCTAACTTACATGAAAGGCGCTAAAGAGTTAATCAAAGAGCTTAAATTAAAAGGGATCAAAGTAGTAGTTTTTAGCGGAGGTTTTAGATTTGCTACAAGCTTTGCTAAAAATATTTTGGGTTTTGATGTTGATTTTGCGAATATATTGCATGTAAAAAATGGCGAATTAAGCGGACTTGTCGGCGGTGATATGATGTTTGGTTACTCAAAAGGCGATATGTTGGAACGAATACAAAATCTGCTGGACATATCTCAAAACGAGACTATGGCCGTTGGAGATGGGGCTAACGATTTGTCCATGTTTGCGTTAGCCAGAATAAAAGTGGCGTTTTGCGCGAAAGAGATTTTGAAAAAAAGCGCTAATGTTATTATTGATGAAAAAGATTTAACTAAAGTTTTAGGGCATATTTCATAAAATTTTAAAATAAAGAATTATAAAGGAAAAAAATGGCAATCGGCTCAAATAATTTTTCTATCTGGTGCGATTTGATAGAAAGAGATTTCTTGCAAAATAAATTTAATGATTTGGTGGATGCCGGCATTGTAAGCGGTATCACAAGCAATCCCGTTATTTTTAAAAACGCTATTTTAAACTCACATGCTTACGATGAAGACAAGAAAAAAAGCATAGAACTTTTACCCAAAGAACGATACGAGCTTATGGCTGTCGAGGATATTAGAAATGCTGCAAGACTTCTTTTACGCACGCATACGGCGAATGAACTTGACGGTTTTGCCAGTATAGAGGTAAATCCTTTGCTTGCGGACGACGCGGCTAAAATGACCGAAGAGGCAAAAAGACTTTTTAAAGCGATTAATATGCCAAACGTCATGATAAAGATTCCGGCTACCGTAGATGGATACGAGACTATAAAAGATTTAATAATAGAGGGCATAAATGTAAACGCCACTCTTGTTTTTTCCCCTTTGCAAGCGGGCAAATGTTTGCAAGCTATTGAAAACGGCTTTTATATATTTCAAAGAAGAAATCCGAAAAAGCATTTTCCAAAAGCGGTAATAAGCGTTTTTGTAAGCAGATTTGACAGAAAATTAGATCCTATTTTGGAAGCTAACGGTATGGAAAAAATGAAGTTTGGCATAATGAACGCGTCTTATATATACCAGCTTATAAAAGAGCAAAAAATTTCCGACGTCAGATGTTTATTCGCGAGTACCGGCGTTAGCGATAAAAGCGTCAAATCGTCTTATTATATTACAAAGCTTCTTTATCAAAACGCTATCAACACCGCTCCTCTAAGCGCGATTGAAGGTTTTGTGGAGACTCTGGATACTGATGAGAGGGCATGTCCTAGTAAACAAAGCATACAAGAGTATTTTGAGGAGATTGAATCTAAAGGTATAAATATCAAAGAAATTTATACCGAACTTTTAAACGACGGATTGGAGCAGTTCAAGCAAGCGTTTAGAGAAATGCTTAATAGCTTGAAGATTTCTCAAGACGAACTTGAAAGCGTTGGAGACATAAAACAAAGTATCGAGATAAAAGAACAAGAGGTCTCTACAGCAAAAAAAGAGCGGGAGGTTGAAGAGATGGCTGCAAAACAAAAAGTCGCGGTAAAAAAAGAGACGGACGACAAAACCGCAACAAAAGAGCAAACCAAAGATATTAAAGACAAAGATTCCGAAGTGAAATCGGAAAAAAATACTCGACAAGTTGAAAAAAAGGATAATGATATGAAGCGCATACTTAAAGAAAAAGTTGCTGAAACTGTGGGTATTATCAAAGACGATATACACGCTATAACGTTTTTAAAAAAATGTCTTGAAGATCTTGTAGGTTATAACGGAAGCGATTTGCATATTAAATCCGATTCGGATGTAAAAGGGCGAGTAAACGGCGAAATTGTGACGGTGGATAATAATATTTTTACAAAAGACGATGTGGAGATTTTAGCTCAAGAACTTTTACAAGATAGATACGAAGAGTTTACAAAAAAGAAAAATATAGATTTTATTTATAGACTTGACAAAGACTATAGATTTCGCGTCAACATGTTTTATCAAACCGACGGTATTTCGGCGGCGTTTCGCGTAATTCCTATGCTTATTCCAACGGTGGAATCTTTGGAGCTTCCGGAAGTTATCAAAGACTTCGCTTCAAAAAGACGTGGTTTAATACTTGTGACCGGACCTACGGGATGTGGAAAGAGTACGACTCTTGCAACTATTATAAATATTATAAATCAAACGAGTCAAAAACATATTATAACTATTGAAGATCCGATAGAGTTCATTTATCAAGATGAACAAAGTATCATAAATCAGCGCTCAGTTGGGCAAGATGCCGTAAGTTTCTCAGACGCTTTGATAGCTTCTTTAAGGGAAGATCCGGATGTTATTATGGTGGGTGAAATGAGAGACGTTGAAACTATCAGAACCGCGATAAGAGCGGCGGAAACAGGTCACTTGGTACTTTCTACTTTGCATACGTTAGACGCAAAAGAGACGATAGGGCGTATTATAAGTATGTTCCAAGGCGGCGAGCAGATACAAGTCAGACAATCTCTCTCTTCTGTTCTTGAGGCGGTTGTTTCTCAAAGATTGATAAGAAGAAAGGGAGGCAGAGGAAGAGTCGCTGCTGTCGAGATTTTAGTGAAAAACGCGAGAATAGAAGCCATGATAGCTCAAAGTAGAGAGAGCGAGATTAAAGACTCCATAGAAAAAGACAGAGACGTTTATAATAGCCAAAGCTTTAATCAAGCGCTGCTTGATTTATACATAAAAGGCGTTGTAAATTATCACGAAGCATTATACGCGGCCACATCGCCTGCCGATTTGAAAATACTTCTTGACAATTATGATATTAAGAAAAATAAAGAAGCCGAAGCGATGAAAAACGTTGAAAGTTATACGGAAGATGACAATTCGGAGCAAAATTCCAATATAACTGTGGATATGAGCGACATTGATATACTGGATTTAAAAAGGTAACTTAGATAATTTTTATGTAAAAAGAGATATAATCTTTCTCTTATTTTTTTAAAGGACAGTATTATGCTAGAAGGCATTTTAAGAGAGAGTATCGATAAAAAGGCGCTCAAATCGCTTAGACGAGATGGTTATCTTATCGCCAATATTTACGCTAAAGGCTTTGAGAATATTCACGCTGCGTTTAAAGAAAATGAGTTTATTAAAGAGGTTCGCAAAAAAGAGACCTTGATTTTTCCGGTACAAGTAAACGGTAAAAGTTACGATGTAGTAATACAAGAGTATCAAAGAGATCCGGTTGCCAATAAAATCTTACATGTAGATTTAAGAGTGGCGGTTCCCGGAGTTGTTACAAAGTACTTTGTACCCGTTGTAGTAAACGGCATAGCTAAAGGTATTAAGGATAAAGGCGTTTTAGTGCAATCAAAAAGAAGACTTTGCGTAAAATGCGCTTCTGAGTTTTTGCCAAATTCTTTTGTGCTTGACGTAAGCGATTTGGAAGTTGGTCAAACGCTGCTCGTAAGAGACATCAAGCTGCCTTCTAACGTTCAAATGGTAGACGCGGACAGAGTTGCCGTTGTAGGCGTAGTAAAAGCTAAATAGTTCAAATGTTTCTTTTTGTGGGACTTGGCAACCCTACTGAAAAATATGCCAATACAAGACATAATGTAGGCTTTATGGTTATCAATCGTTTAATTGACGAACTTAAAGCCTCCAATGTCTCAAAATCTCAATTTTTTGGCGAATTGTATAAAAGCGCTCAAATTCTCCTTTTAAAACCTCTTACATATATGAATAATTCAGGTAAAAGCGTAAGAGCGGTTTTTGATTTTTATAAACCGAATGAAATTGTAGTAATACATGACGATATAGCCATACCGTTTGGAAGCATACGCATTAAAAGAGGCGGATCAAGTGGCGGGCATAATGGATTAAAGTCGGTGGATTTACATGTGGGAGATGACTATACGAGGATTCGCATAGGTGTCGGCGCGCCTGAAAATTCGCAAGATACGGCAAAATTTGTCTTAGAAAATTTTTCAAAAGACGAGCTTACATGTATGGAAAAACTTATAAATTATAGTGTGAAAATCGTTAAAGATTTACCCAATGAAAACTTAAATAGTGTAATATCTCGCTATACATCTAAAAAAGGAATTTGTAGCGGCAATGATTAAAATATATCAACGCTATATTATATTTTTATATCTCAAAAATTTTTTTATTATTTTTTGCGCGTTAGAGTTTTTTTATGCGGGCGTTGATTTTATAACAAACTATAAAGATTTGCCAAGTTCCGCTAATTTGCAGCTTTTGTATATCTCGTTCAATTTTATGAGTGCGGTGAGTTACACTCTTCCTTTATCTATAGTATTTGCGATGATAGTCTCAAAATTTTCTATGATACGCTCAAACGAACTTCTTTGCATGTACTCAGTTGGAGTTACCAAAAACGCGATGATTTTACCAATATTTTTGAGCGCGTTTTTTTTGGTTTTCATATATATACTTTTAAATTTTACCTCTTTTACTTACGCGTACGAATATAGAAGCAATCTTTTAAAATATAGTCAGATTATGCGCTCATCCTCAAATTTATTTTTGAAGTATGAGGGCAAATACGTCTATTTTGGTGAATTAAATCCGCTAAAACAAGAAGCTTCGGACATTAAGATTTTTGATATTGAAAACAGCGAGTTAAAAGAGATAACTACGGCGAAGAGGGGAGTTTTTAAAAACAACGTATGGACGCTTGAGCAGGTTGAAAAGATTAAAAAGCCTAAAATAGAGGTGAGGGAGAATGCCGGTATTGAGATAGAGAATCTTGAGAGCATTCAAGCGTTAGAGCAATTTCGTCCTAAGATTATTGAAAACGCTCATCTTGGAAGCCAATCTTTATCAATTCCCGACGCGTGGGACGCTATGAAATTTTTCGGAGCACAAGGCATAAATATGAACTCCGTGAAAACAAATCTCTATTTTTTGATATTTTTTCCATTTTTCGCGCCATTTGCCGTAGTGATTTTGTATTATTATCTGCCGATTTCAGGTAGATTTTTTAATCTCGCGTTGATGAATTTTGGGTTTATTTTTGTTACGCTTGTCGGTTGGGGCGTGCTTTTTACGTTGAGCAGATTCGCTTTAAATTCTATTATTTTGCCAGAAATCGCCATTTTAGCGCCGATAGCGATTTTAAGTATTTTCGCTTTTGTTTTGTATGGAAAAAATAGATAATATGTAAAAAAAGCTTACATGTAAGAGGATACATGTATGAAATTATATGCGGCGATATTTATTATTTAAAAAAAATGAGAAGTTATAGTTTTTGTAAATCATCTATCCTAGTTTAAATTTTAATAATACTTATAGAGCTTTTTGATAAAATAACAAATTTATCTTACTATAAAAGGGTTGGGTATGGATTTTGAAAGTCTTGCTTTAGAATATAAAACACCGCTTTATATTTATGATTTTGAACATATAAAAGAGCAATTTGAAAGTATAAAAGATGCTTTTCGCGCCAGAAAATCGCTAATTTGTTATGCTGTTAAAGCGAATTCCAATTTAAGCATTTTGAGATATTTAGGCAAACTCGGAGCAGGGTGCGATTGCGTTTCGGTAGGAGAGGTAAAAAGAGCTTTGATAGCCGGAATATCAAAATACAAAATAATTTTCAGCGGCGTAGGAAAAGAGGATAACGAGATAGCTTATGCTTTGAGACAAAATATTTTGATGTTAAATGTTGAGAGTGAAGAGGAGCTTAAACGCGTAGAAGCTGTAGCGAAGTATATGGAGATCAAAGCCAGAATAAGCGTACGCATAAATCCTGACGTCGACGCCAAAACGCACCCCTATATCTCCACAGGACTTAAACAAAATAAATTTGGCGTAGATGTGGATACGGCAAAAAAATTGTACATATACGCCAAGAGTTCCGAGTGGCTTGAGCCGATTGGGATACATTGTCACATAGGCAGTCAAATTTTGGATATAGAACCTTATAAAGAGGCGACTAAAATAACGGCGGAACTTTTGAAAAATTTAAAAGCTCTCGATATAGATTTGAAATTTTTTGATGTTGGCGGCGGCATAGGCATACGCTATAAAGACGAGATCACGATAGAGCCTTACGATTTCGCTCAAGCCGTTTTAGCCAATCTTGGAGAGTCCGACGTTACCGTGGTATGCGAACCGGGACGATTTTTAGTGGGAAATAGCGGATATTTGCTAACAAAAGTGTTATATGAGAAAAAAAACGGCAACAAAAGATTTGTTATAGTCGACGCGGCGATGAATGATTTGATACGTCCGGGATTTTATAACGCGTATCACGAAATTGAAGCCATAAATAAAGATGAGCAAAAAACATCAAAAGCCGATGTCGTCGGAGCTATTTGTGAAAGCAGTGATTTTTTGGGCAAAAATGTATCGTTGCCGCGATTAAATCACGGGGATTTGTTGGTTGTAAAGAGTGTCGGAGCTTACGGATTTAGTATGAGCAGCAATTATAATACTCGCGCAAGATGCGCCGAAGTCGCTTTTGCGGAAAACAAATATCGTCTTATCAGGAAAAGAGAGACATTTGAGGATTTGATAGGATGCGAAACGGAATGTCTCGTTAGAGGAAATTTATGAAAAAAATAGGGGATTTGAGAAAAGAGATAGATAAAATAGACGACGATATATTAAAGCTTTTAAATCAACGTATGGAATTTGTAAAAGAGATAGGCGTTCTTAAGCATACAAGCGGTTCATCCATATATAGACCCGAACGTGAAAAAGAGATTTTGGATAGACTTAAAAAATTAAGCGGCGGATATGTAAAAAACGGAGCAATCGAGGCTATATATTCTGAGATTTTCGCCGTTAGCAGAAATATAGAATTTCCTGAAAAAATTGCGTTTTTAGGACCTGAGGGGACTTACTCTCATCAAGCGGCGCAAAGCAGATTTGGCGCTCAAGGAAATTATCTCGCCCTAAATTCCATAGAGGCGGTTTTCCAAGTTTTAACAAACAAAGAGGCGAAATATGGCGTTGTGCCGATAGAAAATAACACTGAAGGCGTTGTCGGCGTTACGCTCGATTGTCTTGGAAAATATGAGGATATCAAAGTAGTAGCCGAACTTTATATGGATATTCACCATTCTTTCGCCACATTTGCCGAAGATGTAAAAGATGTGAAAATTATTTATTCTCATCCGCAAGGATATAATCAGTGCAGACAATTTTTAGAAACCCATCTTTTAAACGGCGTTGAATTTATACCGACAAAATCGACGGCGGAAGCGGCGAAAATGGCGAGTAAAGATAAAAATGCGGCTGCCATTTGCTCGTATATAGCGGCGAAACTTTGCAAAATTCCCACACTGTTCGCCAAGATAGAAGATAATTTAGCGAATAGAACCAGATTTGCGGTGCTGAGCGATTTTAAAAACCAAAAAGGTCTTAAAAACAAAACGTCTATTTTGGCTAAAACGTATGATAAACCCGGAGGACTTTTAGCATTATTGCAGCTTTTTAACGACGCTAAAATAAATCTCACAAAGCTTGAGTCGCGTCCGACGAAAAGAAGAGATTTTAAGAGAGTTTTTTATCTGGATTTTGAAGGACATATAGATGATGAAAATGTCCAAAACGTATTGAATGGGAGCGGTAAAAATTATGATATTATATGGCTTGGAAGTTATATATCGGAGGATTGATTGATGAAATTTAATGAAACGCTTGCGAATTTGACAAGTTATGAAGCCGGTAAGCCGATAGAGCTTGTCGTAAGAGAGTATGGCATAGAAGCTAAAAATGTAATAAAAATAGCAAGCAATGAAAATCCGTACGGTTGCAGTCCGAAAGTAGTGGAAGCGATAAAAAACGAAGCTCATAAAATGTCTTTGTACCCAGACGATAGCATGTACGAATTAAAAGGGGCGCTCGCGAAAAAGTATAGCGTTGGAAGCGAAAATATCATCATAGGTTCCGGAAGCGATCAAGTGATAGAGTTTTCGCTATTTGCCAAAACTAACTTTTCAAATAAAATCTTGATGGCAAAAACTACATTTGCGATGTATGAAATTTATGGTAATCGTACGAATACTACTGTATTAAAAACTGCCTCTCACGAACATAATATAAAAGAGTTTTTGGATATTTATAAAACTAACAAAGATATAGCCGTTATATTTTTGTGTTTACCAAATAATCCTCTTGGCGAATGTTTGGATAAAGACGAGGTTTTTGAGTTTTTAAAGGATATCTCAAAAGATACGTTAGTCGTGGTAGACGGAGCTTATCAAGAGTTCGCGGGTTTTAAAGACAAAAGCAAAAGAATAGATCCAAAAGAGCTTATTGAGACATTTCCAAACGCTATATATCTTGGTACATTTTCAAAAGCTTACGGACTTGGCGGAATGAGAGTTGGTTATGGCGTGGGAGATAAAGAGGTTATAAAGGCTTTGCATAAGCTTCGCTCCCCGTTTAATATTACGACTTTAAGTCTCAAAGCCGCTATAGAAGCGTTAAAAGATGAAGAGTTTGTGCAAAAATCAGTTGTTAAAAATTTTGAAGAGATGGCAAAATATGAAGAGTTTGCGAAAAAACTTGATATGGAATTTATCCCAAGTTACACAAACTTTATTACATGTAAGCTAAAAAAAGACTCTTCTTTGATTTGTGAAGAGCTTATGAAAAACGGCATTATAATAAGAAATCTTAAAAGTTACGGTTTAAATGCCGTGCGCATTACTATAGGCACAAAAGAGCAAAACTTGAAATTATTTAAAGTTTTTGAGGATATTTACAGAGGCTGAATTTTGGATATAAAACAATTTGGGACAGAGCAGCTTAAAAATCTTTGCGCCGATATACGTTCTAAAATTATTGACGTTGTGAGCCATAACGGCGGGCATTTAAGTTCAAATATGGGCGCGGTCGAGCTAATTGTGGCTATGCATTACGTATTTGACGTTGAACAAGATCCTTTTATCTTTGACGTTAGTCATCAATCTTACGCGCATAAACTTTTAACTGACAGATGGGATAGATTTGACACTCTGCGTAAAATGGACGGCATTAGCGGCTATACAAAACCTGGCGAATCAACATATGACTATTTTGTGGCGGGACATAGCTCTACCTCTATCTCTTTGGCGGTAGGCGCGGCGAAAGCCATCGCTTTAAAAAATGAAAAGGAGAGAACCCCCGTCGCGCTTATCGGAGACGGAGCTATGAGCGCGGGAATGGCTTACGAAGCTCTTAATGAGCTTGGCGATAGAAAATATCCCGTAGTTATTATTTTAAATGATAATGAGATGAGCATATCAAAACCTATAGGCGCTATCAGTAAATATCTCTCACAAGCTATGGCGGGACAATTTTACCAAAAGTTTAAATCCAGAGTTGAAAAAGTATTGGATTTTTTACCGGAACCCGCCACGTATATGGCAAAAAGATTTGAAGAGGGTTTTAAGCTCATAACTCCGGGAATGCTTTTTGAGGAGTTGGGACTTGAATATATAGGTCCTATTGACGGACATAATATATCCGCTCTGATAAGCGCTTTAAAAACGGCTAAAAGATTAAAAAAACCTGTTATTGTACATGCTCAAACGATAAAAGGCAAAGGCTATGTGAAAGCTGAGGGACAATTTGAAAAGTGGCACGGAGTAGCTCCCTTTGATGTAGAGAGCGGAGAACCTATTTCGACAAAAACATTAAGCAAAAGCGTCACTACGCTTTTTAGCGAAGCGCTTTTGGAATTGGCGAAAGTGAAAGAGGACGTTGTGGGTGTAACCGCCGCTATGCCAAGCGGTACCGGTATGGATAAGCTGATAAAAGAGTTTCCGAATAGATTTTGGGATGTGGCTATAGCCGAACAGCACGCCGTAACGTCTATGTGCGCTATGGCGAAAGAGGGTTTTAAACCGTTTATCGCTATATATTCCACATTTTTACAAAGAGCGTACGATCAAATTATACATGACGCTTGTTTGATGAATTTAAGCGTCGTATTTGCCATAGATAGAGCGGGAATTGTAGGAGAGGACGGCGAAACGCACCAAGGAGTTTTTGATATATCGTATCTTAATGCGATACCGAATATGACTCTTTTTGCGCCAAGAGACGATATCGGGATGAAATACGCTGTGGAGTTTGCTTACAATCACAAAGGCGTATGTGCGTTTAGATATCCAAGGGGAAACTTTTTAACTTGCGAAATAGTAAAATCAAAACCTTTTTTGTTGGGAGAAGGAGAAGTTTTACATAAAGGTAAAAGCGATACAGCATTTATTGGGTATGGAAACGGCGTTGGAAAAGCGTGCGAATGCGCAAAGCTTTTAGATGAAGACATTACTATAGTAGATTTAAGATTTATCAAACCTTTAGATTCGGAGCTTTTAAAGAAAATATCCGTTACATGTAAGAGATGGTATGTATTCAGTGATAGCGCAAAAATGGGCGGAGTAGGCGAGATATTGCTTGGATTTTTATCGAAACAGAAAATATATGATGTTATTTTGGAGAGTTTTGAGTACGAAGATAACTTTATTCCGCATGGAAGCATTTGTGATATTGAGGAAAAACTTAATATATCCGTCAATAAAATAGTGGAAAAAATAATAAAAGTAAGGTCATAAAAAATATTGACTAAGAAAATATATTGCTATTTAATCATTTTTATAATATAATAACGGAAATTTTTCATAAGGTTTTTTAATGGATTTCATTTCTTTACTAAAAAGTAGAAATTTAAAGGCTACGCCTCAAAGATTATCAGTATTGGAAGTATTAAATAAAAATATGCATCCTACCATGGAAGAAATTTACGAGGATATAAAAAGAGAATTTCCATCCATATCTCTCGCTACGGTTTACAAAAATATCAATACGCTAAGAGAGAGCGACGCCATTATAGAGATAAATACTCAAAATGGCAAGACACGATACGATATTTACGTAAGACCGCACACTCATATTATTTGTAAAAAGTGCGGCTCGATAAGAGATGTGGAGTTTTTAGAATCCGTATATGAATATCAAGAAGAGATTAAAACAAAATGGCATTATAATGTTAAAAGAATAGATGTTACGGCTATAGTAGATAATTGCCCGCTTTGTAACTTATAAATAAATCTATTCACAAAATAAAATTAAGGTTTTGCTTGGTCTTTTAAGTTTTATTAATATAAGTTTTATATAATTTCATTTTCTAAATATAGGCGTTATAAAATGAAAATGGCATGAATTATTTTAAAAGATTTATATTTTTTAATGTCGGCTTTGCCGTTTTATTTATGCTTTCCATAGTATTAACCGATTTTATATTAGAATTTTTTATGCTAACTTATGACGTTAGCTTTGATCTTCTGTTTTTATTGGTTCTATTTGCGGCGGGATTGCTTTTATCTTTTAATAAAAGTCAGATATTTTTTTATTTATTTATATTTTTTATATTTTTGCTTCAGTTAGCGCAAATCTCTTCCGTAGTATATTTTGGATACTATATACAACCGTCCGAAATAGATAAAATATTTTTGGAATTTTCAGATATAAAAGAAGCCGTATTTGCGGAAGCGGACTCTTTTTTACTGATTCCAATCTCATTAATTGTCCCATTTACCGCAATAATCGTCGCGAATTTTTTTCTGAAAAAAAATAGTTTGAAAATCCCGTTCGCTTTTATCCTTGTTTTATTGCTTTTTGTTCCTAAAATTGAGAGAGCGACGCGTAGAGACGTGCAATTTTTCTTTCCATCTCCCGTTAGATATAGTTTTCACAACACAATAAATACATTTTCTTTTTACGCAGGAAAAGAGATGTGGATTGACAACAACTTCAAAATGCCGCAAAATTTTTATGCTCCTTATATCGCGGAAAAACAGCAGCCTAAAACTCAAAATATCATTTTGGTTATAGGCGAGAGCGTTAATCCGCGCCATCTTTCTTTGTTTGACTACAACAGAACGACAACCCCGTTTTTGGACAGCTTAAAAGAAGATAGTAGATTTGATTATCAAGAAGCCGTATCAAGCGGTGTTTCTACCCATTCAAGTATGGCGTTTTTCTTGAATGGAGTAAGGGAGCCAGGTAATATAAAAGAGATAAAGTTAAAAACTTTTAATCTTTTTAGGCTTGCCAAAGAACAAGGATTTTCAACATTTTTTGCATCTGCGCAAGATGCTAAGACGGCTTATGAAATCGGAGATGAATATATTGACGATATTACAACAAAAGAGGAGGATATTTTTTTATTTAAAACAAAAAGAGACCAAGCTTTGCTGGATGTTTTAGACGAGATTACCCTAACCGATAAAAATTTTATAGTTATTCAAATGCGAACTCCTCACGCGCCTTATGAAAATAATTATGATAAAGGTTCCGCTTTTGACGTATTTAGAGGGGGGAGCGAGAGAGTTGATACTTACGATAATTCGGTTTTATATTTTGATTTTGTGTTAAAAAATATTTTTAATCGTTTTGAAAAACTCATAGCAAACGATGGATATTTTATTTTTATCTCCGATCACGGACAAGTATTCGGCGAAAACGGTTTTTATGGTCACAATAAACTTGATATGAGCGTAGCCGCGGTTCCGTTTTTGTCATATAGCGCGAGCGGCGATAAAATATCCGTTAAGACGCCTTCGCAATATGAGGTAGCCGAATGGATAGGAGAGTTGCTGGGGTATAAATTTATAAATCCAAATTTGCAAGACAATACATTTTATATACACGGAAATAATTTTTTATCAAATTATGAATTTATTTCATATGTTAAAGTTAATGGGAATATTACGAACCAATCAAAAACAATACTAAATAAGTTTATACAAAATTAAAAAGAGTAAATAAATTCATTTTAATAGGAAATATTCTATATATAAATTATAGTTGCAATAAGGGTATTTTTATAATAAAAAATATACAATGGCTTAAAAATAGGAGCGTTGTAGTATATAGTTTTTACTTTTAAGTATTTGTTCCATTGCTAATTAAATTTTTGATTTATATGGAGTGTATATGCAAAATCATATTCAAATAAGCAGAAAAAATCCTACCGCGTTTTTATTTGTAGTAGATCAATCGGCGTCTATGGGTTATATTATGCCTTCTATCGGCAAACCTAAAGCAAAACATGTAGCCGACGTAATCAACAGAACTATTTTAAACCTCATAGACTTGTGCAATAAAGCCGACGGCGTTAGAGATTATTTTCACGTGGGAGTTATATGTTATAGCGGCAAAGGCGTTAGCAACGGTTTATTTAAAGATCCTCAAAAACCTATTTTAAATTTAATATCCGACGCGGCTGTAAATATTATAGGAGTAGAAACCGTAATAGATAAAATAGACAACGGTCTTGGAGAGATTGTGGAAAGAAGAGCCGAATTTCCCGTATGGGTAGAGGCTGAAGCGGATGGGCAAACGCCTATGTGCGAAGCGTTTACGAAAGCCAAAGACGCGCTTAGGGATTGGTGCGATGAATATCAAGATAGCTATCCTCCGACTTTGATACATGTAACGGACGGAGATTCTACAGACGGAAACCCGGAAGCCATTGCCGAAGATATTAAAAATATCAGCACTTTGCACGGAAACACTCTTATATTTAATATACATGTAAGCTCATTTAGCGCGAATATCATCAAATATCCTTACAGCGATATAGACATACAAGACGAATACGCGAAACAACTTTTCAGAATGTCCAGCGTTTTTCCGCAGTATTTAGTGGATAAGGCTTTACAAAGAGATTATAAAATCAATAACGGCTCCAGAGGCTTTGTATTTAACGCCGACGCCGCCGAGATAGTAAATTTTTTGGAAATCGGCACATTGCCCGCTACTCAGAGTTGGCGGCAATTGGGTGCTTGATGGAACTTTTATTTAACGGCTCAATTCCTAAAGATTATGCTTTTCCGCTTGAAAACGAGGACTGGTTCAATCTAAATTTTATAGAACATAATATCAGAATAGCTCTCAGCGACGGAGCGACAATTTCTTATAATTCTCAAAAGTGGGCTAAAATTTTGGTGGATTATTTCATTGAGATAGGAAACTTTTCCGCCGTAGATATAAAAAAAGCTATTAGTATCTATTACGCGAAAGAGTTTGATTTCAATAATATGACGTTAATGCAAAAACGAGGACTCGCATTTGGAAGTTACGCCACATTTTTAGGAGTGGAGTACAACTCTTTTGACAACAATATATGGGTTTTAGGCATAGGCGACAGTATAGCGGTTTTACTGGATAAAGATAATTTTATAGAAGCTTTTCCGTATATAGCCTCGGCGCAGTTTTGCAAAAAGCCTCAAATGTTAAGCACAAATAAACGCGGTAACTTTTTTTTTACGTACTCGAAAAATCGCTCTAAATTTTATAAAACATGGAATCTAAACTTTGTAAAGCATCCTGTACTTCTTTGTATGACCGACGCGCTTGGAGAATGGGCGTTAAAAGAGATGGAAAGTGGGAATCGCTTAGTTTGGGAAGAACTTTTATCTATAAGCAATATAAAAGAGTTTAAAAGTTTTATACAAGCCAAACGAAACGATAATATGATAAAAATTGATGATACCACTTTAATATCGGTAGCATTTTAGGCGGCAACTATGATATATCCCAAATCAGAAGAGTATAGAGCGGCTTTTCAACATGTAAAGGATACGCTTACCGATGAAATATTAAAAAATGGTATTGTAAAAAGAAATATATTAGGACCGCAAGTATTAAGCGGAAATTTCGCTTACGCGTACGAAGTTACGTCGAGATATAGAGTAAAATACGCGGTGCGCTGTTTTCGTTATGACTCCGAAGATCGTAAAGAGCGCTACAAAGCCATTTCAAATTATCTGAAAAAACTAAAATCACCTTATTTTGTAAATTTTGAGTATCAAGACGAGGGAATTATAATAAACAACGAAAAATTTCCGATTGTGAAAATGGCTTGGGCTGAAGGCGAGCTTTTAGGGGATTTTATAAAAAACAATTATGCGAATAGATTTAAAATTAAAAATTTACTCAATTCCATAAGAAAACTCGCGAGATTTATAGAAAAGAGTAATTTCGCTCACGGAGATATACAGTCGGGTAACATTATAGTATCCGACTATGGAAGATCTCTTAAGCTGATAGACTATGACGGTATGTATGTGGAAGAGTTGAAAAATTTCGGAAATGCAGAATGCGGCATGCCGAACTTTCAACATCCCAAACGAAACAATTTTTGGTCAAAGAAGTTGGATAGATTTTCATTTATAGCGCTATATACGGCGTTATCGGCTTTGATGGATAGACACTATTTGTGGGACGAGACAGATTCGGACGTAGAGACGATATTATTTAGAGCCGAAGATTATACGGATACAAAAAATTCAAAAATTTTCAAAAAATTACACGCTTTAAAATCTATGAAAAAATACGCCGAAGGTTTTGAGAATATTTGCAACGGACGATTTAAAAATATACCTTCGTTGGATAATTTTATAAAAGAGAACGCGGCAAAAAGACATACCAGTATCATCGTGCCTATCGCGACCATGGTTATTATTTTTTTTATAGCCGTTTACGCTTACTATAATCAAGTCTCAAAAGTGGGAAAATCAGGCTCTTTGTGGCAAACTATAACGGCTATTTTTTTGCGTCAAGACGCGGAAAATACGAATATGGATTTGTCGTGGCCTCAAAATGCTTATTTGTACGATATCGGAGAATATGAGATCGCGATTACCCGTTTGAAAGCCTCGCATGATTTGTATCTGAATGATATGAATATCACGCTATCGCTTATTATGATTTATGGTATGAGCGGATTTGACGACGACGCGCTTTTAAAATTAGCTTTGCCTTTAAAAGATATAAATATAAAAGACGAGCGATTGTTTTTTTCATTGAGCGCTTTATATTGGCGCAAAGGCGATTTAAAACAAGCTAAAGCGTTTATCGATGAGCTAAAAGGAGATCCGCCTAAAGATACTGGATTGCGAAAGTTGGTTGCGCTGTTTGACGAGATAATACAAAAAGAGATTGAACTGTATGATTCTTACTATAATACTTTAAATTTGGGAACGGACGTCAGAGATAAATTTGCAATTTCAATGGTATTATGGGATAGAGCAAAATTATATAGCAGTATGGAGGAGATGTATAAGCGAAGTTTCATAGGTTTTTGCGCGGAGCATAAATTTAATACTTTTTTGCCGTTTAAAGATTGGTTTGAGATATATTCGGGTTACAATGCCGCCAAAAGTTTACAAAATCTTGAGAGTTTATATAAAAAATATCCCGCGAATAACTATTTGCTTTATCATCTTGCGGTGAATATCGCCGATTTACATGTAAATAATGAAAATTGCGCTTCAAATTCAAACATATATGCGTATACTGCCGCCATATTGAAAAACAAAGCCGATCTTATCAGCGTAAATCAAGCGTTAAATTACGCTGATAAACTATTGGAAACAAGTTTTTCCAAAGCGTATGGATATTATGCGTTAGGACTCGCATATTATGCCAATAATGAGTTTGACAATGCGCAAAAAGCTCTTAAAAACGCGAAAAATTACGCACAAAAAAACTTAGGCAGCAGTATAGATACTCTTTTGAGTAAAGTAGCGAATAGTCTAGTATGCAAGAGCGCAATAGCCGATTTTCAAACATTAAGATAATTGCTCACAAACTGTGCTATAGCTATGAGATTTGGCTGCGATTTTGAATGAATTGTATTATAAAAATTATATATGCGTTTTTGCGCGATACATGTCTACATATTATAAAATATAAAATTGCACAAAAAACCTTCTTACGCTTTAAACATTGCTTCACATGTATCGATAAGAATAAGTTTCTTTATTAAAACTTCTTACATGTATAGAGTTTGTACGATATTTGTTACATGTAAAATGTTCTGATTAATTTTTTCTAGGTTACATGTAATAGGGTTATGTATTTTATGATTTGACGTTACATATAAAGAATATAGCTGTTTTATTATTTTCTAATTTTAAAATATTTCTCACTCCTGCTAAAAGTCTTATTATTTGTTTTAAAAGTGATTTATTTCGCAATAAAAGTGTTGATTTAGGAAGTTAAAAGTTTTGGATTTAAGAGTTGATAAAATAAAAAGAGGCGCAAGTATGAATAACATATTGCGCCCAAAATAAAGGTGGAAAAATATTTATAGTTTTTGTGCGTTTTTAGAAAGGTATTCGGCGATACCTTTTGTATCAGCTTTGATACCTTCGTCGCCTTTGTGCCAGCCAGCAGGACAAACTTCGCCATATTCATTAGTAAAAAGCATAGCGTCTACGACTCTTAACATCTCGTCAATATTTCTTCCAAGCGGAAGGTCGTTTATAACCGCATGTCTTACAGTGCCGTCTTTATCAATCAAAAACGAACCTCTCAAAGCTACGCTGCCATTTAAAAGCACATCAAAATCGCGCGCTATTTGTTTTGTTATATCGGCGACTATAGGAAAACGTACATTGCCGATTCCACCATTTTTTACATCGGTATTTTTCCAAGCAAAGTGCGTAAATTGCGAATCAACGGAAACGCCTATAACATTAATGCCGCGTGCTTTAAATTCGTCAAGTCTATGATCAAATGCGATAATTTCAGAAGGACAAACGAAAGTAAAATCCATAGGGTAGAAAAATACTACCGTTCCTTTTTCGCCGAAATTTTTATAGAGATTGAAATCTCCAACTATTTGATTGTCCCCTAAAACCGCAGCAGCTGTAAAATCAGGCGCTTTATTTGTTACCAACATAAAATCTCCTTAGTTCAATAAAATTTATTAATTCGGAAATTATATCAGTATAATGATAAGTAATAGTTTAATCAAAAAATCTATTTTTTAAAATTCTATCTTTTTAAAGTATTTACGATTTTTCTATACAAAGTTTAGTTTATCAAAAGAATTGTTCAATGTTTCTTTTTAATAACTATTTAAATAAGAGTTTGATATAGTCTTAAACTCTATACTAATTTTAGGAGAGTAATATGGCAGTTAAAATTACAGATATTTGCATTAGTTGCGGTTCGTGCATAGACGAGTGTCCGGTAAATGCTATCGTTGACGATAGCGATAATCCGACAGGCGAGAGTATATATTATGTTTTTGCGGACAAGTGTGTTGAGTGTGTGGGGCATAACGATGAGCCGGCGTGCGCTTCGGCATGTCCAAGCGAGGGCTGTATCGTCTGGGATACTGCCGGAAGCACTTTGCGCGACGATATAACGAGCGATATGAGAGAGAGCGCTGCTGCCGTCATATCGTAATTATTACAAGTAGGTTCAAAATTTTTTAGTTTTTTGAACTTACTTTTTATATTAAATGAAAAAAAATCTGCTATAATTCTACGCTTATTTTTAAAACATATTTTCTGTTTTTATCAAAAATTCATTGCAGGAGAAGAGCTGTGGAACAGACTTTGTCTATTATTAAACCCGATGCGGTTGCAAAAAATGTAGTTGGAAAAATTATTGATAGGTTTGAGAGTAATAATCTTAGAGTGGCGGCTATTAGAAAGTTTTGTCTTACAAGCGAAGACGCCGCAAAATTTTATGCCGTTCATAAAGAAAGACCATTTTTCAATGATTTGATAAAATTTATGACAAGCGGACCGGTAGTAGTTCTTGTGCTTGAAGGCGAAGATGCCGTAGCCAAAAATAGAGAACTTATGGGCGCTACCAACCCTAAAGAAGCTAAAAAAGGTACGATTAGAGCGGATTTTGCCGAAAGTATAGACGCTAACGCCGTTCACGGAAGCGACAGTTTGGAAAACGCTTCGGTTGAGATAGCCTTCTTTTTCGCGAAAAAAGAGTTGGCGTAAGATTTGGAGATAGCATTTAAAAAAGTTACCAAAGAGGGGCTCGATTTTTCGCTTACATGTGATAAAATCAACTTCTTTGGTAAAGTTTATCAAAAATCCCCGACATTGGTTTTACTAAAAGCTAAAATAGATGGGGAACTTGAACATAGATGCGACAGATGTGCCGAAGATATTTGTTTGATAATTGGCGAACAAATAGAGATGTTAATTTCGGACGGAACTTATAAAACGACTAAAACAGATAAGTGCGTGACTCAAGACGCTCTTGCGGTTATAGAGATTTATGACGGACTTATCAATTTTAATGAAATTTTGCAAAGTGAGATTGAATCATATAAGAGCGATTATCACTATTGCGTTACATGTAAAAGCCAGTAAAGGAGATAAAAATGGCAGTACCAAAAAGACGAGTTAGTAAAACAAGAGGCGCTAAGCGCAGAACACATTATAAAGTTACTTTGGCTATGCCCGTAAAGGCAAGCGACGGAAGCTGGAAACTACCGCATCATATAAACAAAAATACGGGTGAGTATAAATAGATAGATGTTAAAAATTGCTATTGATGTAATGGGCGGCGATTTAGGCGCCGCGCCTATTATAGAAGGGACAATAAAGGCATTAAACGAATATGATTTTCACGCTTTGCTTGTAGGTAAAAGCGATATAATCAAACCCGCTATTCCGACATCGTTAAAATCAAGAGTTACATATATTGAGGCGGACGATATCTTTGATATGCACGAGAGCGCTACGGACGTTTTGAAACGTAAAGATTCTACTATATATAAAGCTGTGGATTTAGTGCGCGATGGACATGCAAACGCAGTGGTTTCAGCAGGTCACAGCGGCGCTACTATGAGTTTAGCCACGCTTCGCATCGGCAGAATTAAAGGTGTGGCAAGACCGGCTATCGCTACATTAATGCCTACAACGATTAAAGGCGTATACTCATTGGTATTAGATGTGGGGGCAAATGTTGATTGCAAATCCGAACATCTTTTCCAATTTGCCGTTATGGGCGAAGCATATGCAAAAAACGTTATGGGTATAAAAAAGCCTAAAGTCGGACTTTTGTCAAATGGCGAAGAAGCGAGCAAAGGAAATGAAGCCAGCAAAGAGGCATACGCTTTGATGTCTAAAATGAGTTCATTCGTAGGAAATGTAGAAGGAAATAATATTTTCGACGCTTCTGTGAACGTGTTGGTTTGCGACGGCTTTGTAGGGAATATTCTTCTTAAAACCAGCGAAGGCGTAGCTGAATCCATTACAAATATCATAAAAGCAAATGTCAAGCACTCTCCTATGGCGATAGCGGGAGCAGCGTTGATGAGAAAAGTTTTTAAGATTTTAAAACAACAAGTCGATTATGCCGAATATGGCGGCGCGCCGCTTTTGGGTATTAAAGGTTGCGCTATTATAAGTCACGGCAAAAGTAATGCTAAAGCGATAAAAAACGCTATTTATCAAGCGATTAATTTTACAAACTCAAATGTGAATCACACTATAGAAGAGGAACTTAAAAAATTTGGATAATAAGATTTTTGCGAGTTTAAAATCTATAGGAGCTTATGTTCCTGAAAAAATTTTGAGCAACAAAGATTTGGAAAATATGGTGGATACAAGCGATGAGTGGATAGTTCAACGAACCGGCATAAAAGAGCGAAGAATTGCCTTAGACGACGAACTTACAAGCGATTTGGGAGTCAAAGCGTCAAAGCTCGCTATTAAACGAGCAGGTTTGAAAGCGCGCGATATAGACGCGGTTATTTGTGCGACTCTTACTCCTGATTTTTTATGTATGCCAGCTACTGCTTGTATTATAGCTTCGAAACTTGGTATAAAAAATGTTTTGGCATTTGATGTAAGTGCCGCTTGCAGCGGCTTTATATATATCTTATATCTCGCGAAATCTCTTATTGAGTCTGGAGTTCACAAAAACATCTTAATTGTAGGCGCGGAAAAATTAAGCAGCGTTTTGGATTACACGGATAGGAGTACATGTATACTTTTTGGAGATGGCGCAGGCGCTGCGATTGTTGGAGCGACGACGGACAAAAAAGAGGCAATACTTGATATCCGAATAAGCGCTGATGGAGATTACGCACATCTTTTGATGACTCCTCGCTCTCGCGCGACTCATCCCAAAGACGAGAAGACTTTGCAATATTTGCAGATGGCTGGAAACGAGGTCTTCAAAGTGGCGGTTAAAACTCTCACAAACGACGTAATTGAAATTTTGAGTAAAAACAATATAAAATCGTCGCAAATTGATTATTTTATTCCGCACCAAGCGAATTTGAGAATTATAAACGCCGTGCGTGAAAAACTTGACTTTCCTATAGAAAAAACAGTGTTTACAGTACATAAATACGGCAATACTTCCGCCGCTTCAATACCTATGGCGATAAATGAAGCTTACGAAGATAATAAAATAAAAAAAGGAGATTTGCTTCTTTTGGATGCCTTTGGCGGTGGATTTACGTGGGGAAGTTCTCTGATATATTTTGGCGGCAAATAAAACTCGCAACCTATTCCCAGCTATTATTGCTGATTTAAAATTACTTGTATATTAAAAAGGCGTATGTTTGAAAATACTCTTTTCGCCAAGCGAGGATAAAAGCGTTTTTTCGCCTTATCAAAATGTGTTTGAAAACTCTTTGTGGATTAGCGAAAAATTTCAAGACAGAAAAAAGTGCGTAGATATCTATAACAAGATTTTATCGGACAAGGATGAAAAAGAGTTATCAAAACTTTTTGGACTGAAAGATAAAAAAGAGATAGAGAAGTTTTTGGCTATAGAGTCTACATGTAAGACGCAAAAAGCCGTTTTAAGATATACGGGCGTTGCGTACTCTAATCTAAAATATGACTCTTTGGATATAAAGGCAAAAGAGTTTATAGATAAAAATGTAATGATTTTTTCCAATTTATCCGGACCTATTTTGGCAGGTGACAAAATACCGTATTATAAGTTAAAGCAAGGCGAAAATTTAAGAGGCTTTGATACCGCTTCTCACTATAGAAGTATTTTTTCAGACGATATAGACGAGTGGCTGGGTGAAGATTTCATAGTTGATTTAAGAGCCGCTTTTTATGAAAAGTTTTATTCCATAAAAAAATCCTACGTAACAATGAAGTTTTATAAAAGCAAAAAAGTGTTAAGTCATTTCGCAAAAGCTTGCAGAGGCGCCGCTTTACGTGCTTTGGCGATACATAAGCCGCAAAACGTATCTGATTTTGAACAAATTGACTTTGAAAATTTGCATATAAAAGAGATAAAAAAAGTTGGGTTGAAAACCGAATATTCGTTTGAGATAAAAACGTAAAAATATATATTAAAGAATTTTATGCAGCGTGGTAGCGTTTTTCATCCACTCTTCAAGCTGTTCCCATTGTTCGTTTTCGACCATGACGCGACATTTTTCAAGTTCTATCTGAAAGATTTTCACAGCTTCTAAGAAATTTTCTCTGTTTTGTTTGAAAATATTACTCCACATAACAGGCGAACTTTTTGCGACGCGACTCATATCTCTAAATCCGCCTCCTGCTAGTATTAAAATACTTTTTGGGTTTTCCTGACGCATAACGCTATTGGCGAGCGCGTAACTCAAAGCGTGCGGCATATGTGATATATAAGAAGCGTGTTTGTCATGTTCTTTTGGATCCATAAAAAATATTTTCATACCTATGTGAGAAAATATCTGAATCGCGCGCGTAAGATGAATATCTTCTATCTCTTTATTTTTGCAGATAACTACCACTCCGCTATTATAAAGCGTAGCGAAAGCGGCGCTTGGACCAAATTTTTCAGTACCCGTCATAGGGTGAGCCGGAATAAACTGTTTTTTTAAACTCTGAGGCGTTTTAGCCACTATTTGCTCTTTTGTGCTTCCCAAATCTATGACGGTGGTTTCGCTTGATATGTCCGTTAAATTTCGCATAGTTTCTATTATCGCGTCTACCGGAATTGCCAAAAATATAACGTCGCACTTTTTTATATCGTCAAAATTTACTATTTCATGTACTAAATTAAGCTCTAAAGCCTCTTCGCAGTGAGATACGTTATTATCAAAACCTACTATTTTTTTAATAAGCTTTGTGTTTTGCAGGGCTAACCCCATTGAACCGCCTATGAGTCCCAATCCGACAATGCCTACCAACATGTATATCCTCTTGATTTAATTATTAGTTTTAAAATGGTATTATACACGTTTTGTTTGATAAAATTTTATCTTTAACGGATGATTTGATGAAAATTTTTTTACTCCCCCTTACATGTGCCTTTGCCTTGACAGATCTATCTGTCGCAAAAACGATAGAAGCCGTAAAGTTTGACGGACTTATCTATCTCTCGCCCGAGACTGCCGCTGATATGATAGACTTGCGTCCCGGACAAGAGATGAACATAGACAAAGTAGACGAGGCTGTGCGCATTTTATTTCGTCAACAATATTTTGAGGATATTTGGATAGATGAAGATAACGGCACTTTAACCATACATGTGAAAGAAAAGCCGATAATAGCTAAAGTTGATTTTTTAGGTATAGGCGACAACGATAAAGATTCTATAAACTCTTTTACAAATGTAAAAAAAGGCGAGATATACGACCAATCCAAAATAGAGTTCGCGAAAGAACAGTTAAAAAAATTTTATGAGTTAAAAGGTTTTTTTGACACCGTAATAGACGTTGAGATAAAAAGCTTAAACGAAAGAAGTTTAGAGGTAAATTTTTTAATCAACAGAGGCGAGAATATAATCATAAAAGATGTGGAAATTTATGGTTCAAAAGAGTTAAAATATAGAGATTTCGAGCCTTATATTTCCAATAAAGAGCGTGAGTTTATGGGATGGATGTGGGGAAGAAACGATGGAAAAGTAAATCTTTTTGAGCTAATGTCCGATTCTGCTAAAATCAGGGATACATACTACAAATACGGTTATTTGGACGCGAATGTGAGTTCTCCTTACTTAAGAGTTTTTTTTGATAATTACAACGCTAAATTAGAATATAAAGTAGACGAGGGGCAAAGATATAAAGTTAACAGTACGAAGATAGAGATACCTAAAGGCTTTATAGATACGGATAAAGTGCAAAAGTCGTTTGCTTTGCAAGAAAAAGATACTTTCAATGTGGTGAAACTAAGACAAGATGTAAAATCTTTGGAAGATACAATAGCGGATATGGGATATGCGTATGTCAAAGTTTATCCCGACATCAAAAAAAATGAACAAAACTATACGGTGGATTTGGTATATAGCGTAGTTCCCGGGAACAAAGTATATATAAGAGACGTGCGGATTATGGGAAATAGTATGACTATAGACAGAGTTATACGCCGCGATATTTTTTTAGCTCCAAGAGATTTATATAATAGAACAGACCTTGCTGAGTCCAGAAACGCTTTGAGACGAACAAGCTATTTTGAAGACGTAACAATAAAAGAAGAGAAAGTCTCAATAGATGAAATTGATTTGGTAGTCGAGGTTAAAGAGAGGCAAACCGGCGCTATAGGCGGAGGAATCGGATACGGTTCTTCGGATGGATTTTTGATTAACGCGTATGTGTCCGAAACAAATGTGCTTGGAAGCGGAGTAAGCGCATCGGTGAATGTGGAGAGGTCAAAAAAAGAGCTTTCGGGTTCTATTTCCGCTACAAATCCGCGAATATTTGATTCTGCTTATAGTCTTGGAGGAAGCGTTTATAGAAGAGATTATGACTATTATGATTATGATGACTTATCCACAGGTTTTTATATAAGCCTTGGCAGAAAGCTCAGCAGATATGTGTCGGTTAATACAAGATACACATATGAGCAATCAGAGCTTAGCGATTTGACAGAATCTTTAAAATATGATAAATCCGGACTTTTAGAACGGTCAATAAAAAGTTCCGTTACACCCAGCATTTCCTTTAATGATACGGACGATTATTATTTGCCAAGACGAGGAATAGCCGCCAGTACGTCGCTTGAATTCGCAGGAGTTGGCGGGGATCAAGAATTTTTTAAAAGTATTACAAAATTTGCAACATTTTACGGACTTGAAGACAGTATAGGATATGATCTTATTTTGCGTTATAAAGCGCAATTTAGCTGGATTGAAGAAAATGGTTATTTGCCTTATAATGAAAAACTTTATCTTGGCGGCATAGGTTCTCTAAGAGGTTTTGAGTCAAACTCTGTCTCTCCGAAAAATAGCAATAACTCTTTAACGGGCGGTAAAATATCATTTTCAAACTCTGTTGAGGCAAGTTTTCCTTTAGTAGATAGAATTAAAATGAGAGGTTCTGTGTTTTTTGACTATGGTATGATAGGGGAAGACAGCCTTGATGAGAAAAGAGCAAGCGCTGGTATCGGCATAGAGTGGATATCTCCTATGGGGCCGATACAGTTCGTATTCGCGAAACCTATCATAAGAAAAGACGGCGATAGAGCGAGCAGTTTTGAATTTACTATGGGCAGACAGTTTTAGTTGGATTATTCGAGAGAGATAAAACCATATTAAGAAAATTGAAAAACCTACATGTAGGTTTTTCAATTAGTAAATTTTACAAATATTTTTATGTAAGTTTGAAATTTATCAAAAGTAGCAGACCACCATAACAAAAACTCTTCCACATGTACCTCTTTAATCCTCTTTAAGAATAACTAAACTATAATCCACATAAAGCTACATTTAATCATATAAGGAGTTTATTATGTCAATGTTTAAACGTATTTTGTGCACTTTGGCTGTTTTTTCTTTCCTTCTTACCTCCTTTGCTTATGCTGAAGGAGTATTAGAAAAAACAGGAACTGCAGGTGCAGTAATACAAGGAGCAAAATTAGGCAGTAAAGGCTTAAAGGAATTAACAAAGTATGGGCAAAGATTAGTAACAGACGATAATAAAACAGAAGAAGAGTTAGAACAACAAATAAAACAATATTCACAACAAGAGAATACCAAAACAAATCAACTTTCAAATCAACAAACCACTCAAACAACTCAAAACAAAAGCATATTAGACAATATCGCCTCATCAGTATCCGACAGTGCAGATGAATTAAAAACAATCATTGTTAAAAAAACAGAACCCGTGCAAGATGTAGTAGTAGGAGTTGGACAACTATTTTCAAAAGTAAAAGATAAAGTAAGCGGTAGTGATGATGTACAAGAACAGTCTGAAATAACATCGGGAAGTAAGAATAAAGATAAAAATGGTAGCGATGGTGATGACGACAAGATTGCAGAGAATATTAATGTTGTCACTAAAAATGTAATTCCGGAAGGAAATTTAGCAAATCATATATTTTCTGGTAAAGCAGGTAAGCTAGCCGATACTACTACTAATAGAAATTTGATAACAGAACTCACAAATAATAAAAATAATTTTTTAGGAGTAGATAAATATGGAAAAAGCTGGTATTCTAAAACACTTGATGATGGAACACAATTGTATGGTTATACTCAGAATGGAATAGTAAAAGGTGCTGGCGTAAATTCAAAGCCAATAGATATATTAAAAATTCAAAACTTAAAATGAGACCCCAATGCAAATAACTAGCAAAAGAACAATCACAGAAAAAGAAGGATATGAAGCTATGCTTTATATGTTGATGGATTATTGGGAGCTTACAGGCTCTAACGATTTAACTGATATTTTAAGCGGTGGAGAATATATACAAAAAGATACACCTGCCGATAGTATTTTTTGGGAATATTGGTTGCAAGCTATAGAAAAGGTAAGAAAGTACGGAGCACCGCCATTAAAAAAACTATACCTTTGAAAAATTGCTATAAATGAATACCTCAATATTTAGCAAAGACAGATTGGAGTTAATAATAACTCCTATAGATAATTTTATAAAATCCAATTTATTACCCAAAAAACCTACAATCTGCTTGATTGTTCTTGATAAGAATTTTGAGAAAGGTAAAATGGCTAAAATAATAAATATCGCAATTGATGCGGGAGCAATATTTTTTATGACATTTGGAGATTTTGCTGAGGAGTTGCACGATTTTATTGATGAAATTATTGAATTTTCACAAAATAATTTAACCCATATTATAACAACTTTCCATAAAAATGAACAAATCGCAGATGTTGCAAAATTCTTCGCCCATTCAACATATTTTGAAAATAACAATCGTCGGCATATTGTGCTTTTTGATGTGCAAAATTTTACGACGGATACTTTAAAGAAAGAGTTATTATTGTTGTTTAATAACAGCAATGAAGTAATTTAATAAGAACGGGTGAAGTTTTGACTTTAAGGAAAGTAGAGTTGCCATCTCATCATTCAGCCGAAGAGGGCTTTAATAATGCAATTAAACAACTTAGAAACAGCCATATTAAAAGCAATAATTGATGAAAACTCAAATAAGTATCCATTTCTATCGGAACATTTCAAGTATCTTTTTGTTTTGAGTAGAGAGTTTACTGGGGTTGGAATGTACACAAACTTTGGATATAACTTAAAGTTTAATAATAATCAAATTAACAAAAATATCAATATTGATATTCCAATCTCATCAGCTAAATCTTTATTTATTGAAGGTTTTCAATATGAAATATCATATAAAGTCAATATAACAAACGGTAAAATTAATCTTTTGGAGATTGTGACTAATGAGGATACGTTATTTGACAATACAATAAATCTTGATAAGTTTAAATTAATTTAGAGTAGTCATCAGCAGTGATGGTAAAGCATATTATACCCAAGACCATTACACAACGTTTATAGAGGTACAATAAAATGGCTAATTGGACATTATTGGATAATGAGTTTGAAAATACATGGTATGAGAAATTATGGAGTTTTGCCGACGACAATCTATCTTTTAACCCTTACAACAAAAACCAAGATTTCATAATCACCCCTTCATCTCCATACAAGAGTTTTGATATGTCAAGTTTCTTTGGCGATAATTACAGTCAAGATTTATATGATGACCTTGAAATATGTATGACAGAATGGTTTAAGATAATATCAAAAAGCAAAAGAATGTATGCTTTAAATTGGCAACATGTAACATACTCTTTTGACCCATACTTACCATTTGAAAGAGATAAGTTTAACGAATGGTTAGCACCAGCTTTTCCGAACGGAGATCTTTTGTGTTTTTTGAATGATGATTTTACCGATGGAGTATTTGGAGACGGATAGAATTATAGAATAATCATTTGGGGAGAAAATCTCTTAAAAGCATATGAGAAGATAAAACCTAAAATGTTATTAAAAGCAAGAGTTGTTTATAGTATGGAGAAGTTGGAGGTTAAGTGAAAATATGCTTTGTGATTTTAGTAAAACAGTGGAAGATTTTTATTCCCTAAAACCAACGGATATAAAACAAACAACAACAGATGAAGGCGTCATATATACCGGAAAACTATCTGATGGCAAAACTATAAACGCAAGGTCTTTTAGTTCAGGCGAGAAACCAACTTTGCAAATAACAGATAAAACGGGCATATTAAAACAAGACATTAAAATTAGATATATGGGCTTATAATGAAACTAATGTATGAAAAATGGATACCAATTGAGAATATACCATCAACAGTAAGTCATATTTTTACTATGCTTATAAAAGACGATATAGATGGATTGAGAATTTTACTAGATTTTCATGATTACTCAAAAATCTTAAAAATCTCACCAAAGATGCAAAATATCAAATTTCCATATAGAGTTTGCGAGGAAGAACTAGTCTTATTACAAAATAGAAATTTGCCGTTAAACGATGATAATAGTATTTGGCGCTATTTTTATAAACTCAAAAAATCTTATTTTATAAGTGAGTTTTATAATACTTATGGAAATAAGTTTACAGTAGAACACTATTGTATATTTTTGGAAGATTGTAATTTTGAATTCTTATCTTTCGCAGACAATCTTCCATATGCGGAATGGATAGATAAGGATTAATCTTTGAAAAATTATTATTATAAATGGTATCCAACACAAAACCAAAATCTCATAAAAATGATGAGAAATAATAAAATAACTTTAGATAGTATATATTATGAAAATGACTTTTTAACAGTCGCGTTTTATATCAGCGCTAATTTATTTTGTGAAGTAGTTTTTGAAGAAGGATTGACGCCATATCAGGTTTTCCCAAAGAAGTATTTTGACAAAATAGATAAAAATATGCTAGAGGATAGTAGTTGGAACTTTTTTGTCCTTAATAAGTCTGATAAATTAGATTGGTATTATAAAAACGCAAAGATGTTTTGGGATAATTTTACCGCAAAACATTACGCTATGCTTATAGGCGAAAGTTTTATTGAGGTTCTTGCAATGAAAACACCGATACTAAAAATAAATAAAAAATGCTAAGTTGTATAAGAAAATTTTATATTTTTAATATTTTTACAACTCTTTTTTTGCTATCAATTCTTTGAAAATGCAACATATTTTTTACATGCAGAGAATATAAATATTTTTTAGCAAAAATTAAAAGCCGTTTTTGGTTACATGTAGCTTTACATGTGGAGAATTTTAACAGATAAAACAGGACAATTTTTTGCAAATCTTTAAAATATATAACTTACATGTAAGTATTTTACTTACAAAACAATGGCGAAAGATTCCGGTTTATTTATATTTTTTATCGCCGATTTTACTAAATACAGCGGTTTTGGACATATAATATGAAAGAAATTGCCGGTAAGTTCAAATTTTATATTTTCCGTAGCTCCATTTGTGAAAAGCGTCTTCGCTAAAGAGAGTATAAACACAAGCCAATTTATCTCTTTAATCGAGGGCAAAAGATCTTTATATACTTGTATATCGCTTTCATATACTTTTTTACCGTAAAATCTAACTATTGTTGAGATAAGCACTTTGTCTTGATGCGTGAAACCGTAATTTAAGTTGTTTAAAATAAAATACGCGCTGTGCAAATGTTCTTGATAAAAATTAAGCGCTCTGCCTATTGAAGCTAGTTTAGCCGCCGTAATAAGCGGGTGTAAAAATCTATCGTTTAATTTGTGAAGCGGTTTTAATTTCCAAAAAAGCTCTTCGGAGATTTTTGTCATAAATTTTATCTCTTGAACACTAGGCGCAAATCTCGCTTTTAAACTTTCCATACTCAGATTAAAATTTTCAGGAAATTTACCTCCGCTTGAGCGCAAAATATCGCTTAAATACACACCCTCTCTTATGCCAACTCCGCTTGTTATTATTTTTTTAGCGTCAAGTCTTTCCACAAGCGCGCCAAATATAGCGCAACCCTCTCGTATCGTATCGTATCTATCTTTTTTTATACCTATGGATTTTAAGTTCAAAACGCTTGAGGCGGCAATTTTACGAATCAAATCAAGAGATGTCTTCGTACCGTATTCAAATCCGTGTATAGTCGAGAGCGGATAGTCGGTTTTTGCTATAAATAATTTTCCTAAAGCTCTTATTGTACCGCCTATGCCGATTATTGTATTTGTGCAAAAAGTTTTATCAAGCGATGAAAGTTTTTTTGCTATAAATTTATTCGCTTCGTCGTTTGGTTTTTTATTATCAAAAAACAGCTCTTTTAAACGCACCGTTCCTATATCTAAAGAGACGGTTTTAACAATCTTGCCGTTTACGATTTTAACAAGTTCGGTAGAACCTCCGCCTATGTCTATGGTGGTCGCTTCGCTAAACTTGGGAAGCATATTTATAACCGCTAAAGCTCCGTAATATGCCTCTTTATTGCCGTCTATAATACGAATTTTAAGATTTAATTTATTTTTTATCTCATTAATAAAAGTATTGGAGTTAGGAGCGTCTCTAACCGCCGAGGTAGCTACGCAAAGAACTTTTCTACATTGAAGATTTTTCGCTATTTGTAAGAATTCGCTTAAAGCTTCAAACGCGCGTTTGATTGCGAAATCTTGCAATTTTCCATCATTTTCATAAGCGCCTTCGCCTATTCTGACGCGACTTTTTATCTCTTTAATCAAAGAGAAAGCAAAACGCGACTCTTTTTCATAAATCGCCATTCTGGCGGAATTTGAACCTATGTCTATTACTGCGGTACGTTTTGCCATTACTCTCCGTTTTGAGACTGTTCAAATTTAAATCTAAGCTCTTCAACGCTTTCCACATTATCAGGATCAGACACTATACACTCCACGGGACATACTGCAATACATGAAGGTTCGTCGTAATAACCTATGCATTCCGTACAAGTATCCGGGTCTATTATATATATAGGGTCAGACTCTTCTATCGCGTTGTTTGGGCATTCGTCTCTGCAAGCATCGCACGCTATGCACTCTTCCGTTATCATTAATGACATACTCAACCTTTTGGGGTAAATTAAATTTGTTTTATACCCTAAAATAACTTTGACGAAATTTAAAAATGAGATTTACCAATATTTTTTCATAGTTTAGTATAATTCTTTGCAGAATTTATCACATGTAAGTAAAATAGAGTGTAAATAAAAGCTATTTTTTTCGTGCGTTTGGTATAAAAAGTGTCGCGATAGCCCCACTTTTACCATCAGTTCTATTTTTTAGAGATATTGAAGCGCCCATAGCTTCAGCCGCTCCTTTTGCTAAAAATAGTCCGAGTCCCGCTCCGCTTTTATTGCCAAATCTTCTAAAAGGCGCGAAGAAATCCTTGTTCTCGTCTACTCCATCGCCTTCGTCTATGACCGCTATATAAAAACCGTCTTTTGAAGAGTGTGATAGTATAGTAACGTTGCCGCTCTCTTTAGTGAATTTTAAAGCGTTTTGAACAAAGTTTTGCAAAATATGTATTAAAAGGGTGGGTTGAACGGTAGCTTTGTAACTTTTAGGGCTAATTTTGGTTAAGATTTTTTTATTTTCGCCCATACTAGCCGCGAAAACTTTAAAATCCTCCGCTTTGTCGTTTAAAAATTTTATCAAATCTATCTTTACGCTCTCCTCAAATTGCGCCCCTTCTTGCCTGCCTATTTCAAGCACGGAATTTATCATCTTATTCATTTCGTCGATTTTATCGTTGCTTTTTTTTATCGCTTCGATATAAGTGTCAAAATCCTTATTTTTTAAAAGCGTTACCTCATTTTTGGTTTTCATAACGGCAAGAGGAGTTTTAAGTTCGTGCGCTATGCCGACAAAAAGCTCGCGCTGGTATTTTACAAACGTTTGTATTCTGCTTACGAGCTTATTTATTCCCTCTCCAAGCGAAGAAAACTCTTCAGGAAGCGACGCGGTGTCGATAGGGTTCAAAAAATTTTCATTCATATTGGATAGTTTATGATTTAACGTTTTTATAGGCACCAACAACATGCGCGATAAAAAAAACGCGTGAAAAATCACTAAAAAAATTGCCGAACAATTTATGACTATTATGCTAAATAAAACCTCTTTCAAAACCGTATTAGCATGTGTTACGTCGTAAGTCAATTTTAAAAAAACAGAATCGTTTTTGTCGTAAGGATATAGTACGGATAAAAAATCTCTGCCGTCTTTATATTCCGTTTCAAATTTCACCTTTTTGTCGGTGTTTTCTTCAACAACTATTTCTATCTTACCTTCATGTCCGCCTTTATTTTGAAAAGTTATTCCATCTTGATGTTTGATGGCTTCTATTCCGTATTGGTCTATGATATTGGCGGCTTCTTTTGTGAGAGAATCTGTGAGATTGTGATGCATGGAAACTTTTATATAGCTGTAAAGAATTATGGAGAATATCACAATTAGTGCCGCGCAAGACGGCACTAATTGGATAATAAATCTAACCCTTATGCTTTTTTTGGAAAGCAAAATCTGTAACCGCGTCTTCTTACTGTTTCTATGGTTGATATACCAAGAGGTTTATCCATTTTTTGACGAATTTGATTAATCGCCACTTCTATCACATTTGGCGTTACAAGCTCAGGCTCTTCCCAAATAGCGTCTAACAACTGCTCTTTTGAGACGATTTGATCAGAATGTCGCGCCAAGTGAGTTAGAACCTCAAAAGGTTTGCCTTTCAGCTCAATATCTGTACCTCTGTAGATAATCTTTTCTTCGTCCGGATCTATTGTTAAGTCGTCTATTTTAATAACATTTGTACCGCCGAAGCGCAATCTCGCTTCAATTCTAGCTACTAAAACATCAAAATTAAATGGTTTTTTAATATAATCGTCCGCGCCGGCTTTAAGAGCTTTTATCTCGCTCTCTTTGTCGTCTTTCGCGGATAAAATAATAACCGCTGTTTTGGATGTTTTTTGCTTTACTATATTTACCAAATCAACGCCATCTCCATCTGGAAGCATCCAATCTGCTAAAACCAAATCGTAATTTCTAATGCCGATGAAATATTCGGCGTCTTTGAAATTTTCTGATGTGTCGGTCTGATAACCAAATTCTTGAAGACCTTCCGAAATGGTCTTATTTAGAGTTACCTCATCCTCAACAATCAATATTCGCATCGTATTTATTCCTTACTAAAAAAGTTTGAGCGTGATTATAGCATTTTTTTAGAAAATTTTAAAGTTTTTTTTAGAAAATTTTAAAAAATTTTATCTATTGTCGCGCCGACAAGCCTATCTTCAAAGACGGACGGCTTTAATATTTTTAGATAAACTCTGCATATTTGGGGGGATATTTTTGCAATTTTTTTACTTACATGTAGTAAGGCTTCTTCTATGGTAAAAAATTTTTTACTTTGCAAACTATTTTTTATGATATCGCATATAACTACATAATCAATCAGCGATTTTTTTTTGTATTTTATCTCCACTTTTGCCCAAACTTCAACTTTTTGAGGCGTTTCTCGCTCATATTCCAGCAATCCTATAATAGCCTCAAATTCAAATTTTTCAATCAAAAGCGTCATTTTTTCAGACAACTTTACTCTCCTCTTTTTTGATAAGTCTAATGATATTTGGTATGTGCTTGTAAAATATTATAAACGCTATAATGACAAGCGGCGTGAAACTATTGATACCGGGAATTGTTTTGTGTATACAAATAACTGAAATAATTAACGCTAAAAGCGCTAAAAGCGAGGCGACGGAAGAGATTTTTAAAACTTTGCCGGATACAAACCAAACAATTGCGGCTATAAGCGTTTCTACGGGCAATAAAAAAAGCACTACGCCAGCACCGGTCGCTACGCCTTTTCCGCCTTCAAATTTAAGATATGGACTAAAGCAGTGACCGGCTACGGCTAAAATTCCAACAAGCCACAAAGCGCTTATGTCAAATCCTAATAAAGTTCCAATAAGAAGTAAGAAAATACCTTTAAAAGCGTCTAACGCTACGGTAATAATAGCTAGTTTTTTCGCTAAAGCTGGATCTTTTTCTTTTACCACTCTTAGTACGTTTGTAGCTCCTATACTTTGGCTTCCTGAATTTTTAAGATCAACGCCGGCGAATTTTTTCGCTAAAATCAGACCAAAAGGTATACCGCCGACAAAAAAGCTAATAAGATAGAAAATAAAATTTTTATTTGTAATGAGTCCTGCCAAAATATCAAGCATCGTCATAAAAGTCCTTTTTGGTATATTCAAAAAAAATTATTCTATCGAAAAAGAGTTATAAAAAAGCTTTTAATCGGCGATTTTTACAATTTGTGAAAATTAAAAACATTATGAAAATCTACATACATGTAAGACTATAATGTAAATATGGCTGTTACATGTAGAAGGGAAAATTAAGATTTTTTGGTTTTTGTAAAACTATAAATTTTATTAGCTTAAAAATCAGATGATTTTTTAGGTATTATTTATTTTTTGAGTATTTTACAGCTTACATGTAAGGATAAGATTATTCGTTTTTCTTTTAAAATCTCACTGTTTTTATTTTATTTCGTGTCCGCTCTATCTCATTTTATAGTTTGCCTTTAGACGGTGGAAATATAAAATTTTAAGTCCTTATTGGTTAGAATTAAATTCTCAATTATTTATTGTCATAAAAAAGGAATTTATATATGCGAGGCTATAAAGTTTTTGCAGGAACAGCCAATCTTGAGTTTGCCAAACAGGTAGCCAAAAATCTCTCTTTACCGCTTTCCGACGCGCAAGTGCATACTTTCAGCGACGGCGAGATAAGCGTGCAAATCAGCGAAAGCGTGCGCGGAAAAGATATATTTATCATACAATCGACTTGTTCTCCCGCGAATAACAACCTTATGGAACTTCTTATATTAACGGATGCTTTAAGGCGAAGTTCCGCTAATTCAATTACTGCCGTTATTCCATATTTTGGTTACGCAAGACAAGACAGAAAAGCAGCTCCAAGAGTTCCGATTACCGCGAAACTTATCGCTAACATGTTGCAAGCGGCTGGAATAAATCGCGTTGTGACGATAGATTTACATGCGGGTCAAATACAAGGTTTTTTTGATATTCCAGTAGATAATCTCTATGGTTCGGTTGTTTTTTACAACTATGTCTTGAATAAAAATTTTAAAAATTTAGTCGTGGCAAGTCCTGATATAGGCGGTGTGGCAAGAGCCAGAGCGTTCGCGAAAAAATTAAACGCGGATATGGTTATTGTGGATAAGCGTCGCGAAAAAGCTAACGAATCTGAGGTGATGAATATTATAGGCGAGGTTGAGGGTAAGAATATTGTTTTGGTGGACGATATGATAGACACAGCCGGCACTATAGTAAAAGCCGCCGCCGCGTTAAAGCAAAAAGGAGCGTTAAGCGTTATGGCTTGCTGTACACACGCGGTGTTATCAGGCGCGGCTTATGAAAAATTAGATAGCGTTGTAGAGCTTACAAACGGACAAGTCAAAACAAAAGTCATCGCTCTTGACGAACTTGTGGTGACCGATACCATTCCTCTAAAAAAAGAAAATTCAAAAATCAAAGTTCTTTCCGTAGCGCCGTTGTTCGCTGAAGTTATAAGAAGAGTTTATCACAACGAGAGCGTAAACGGACTGTTTTTTTAAGCTTTAAATTATGCAAAAAAATATTAGAAATTTTTCAATAATAGCTCATATTGACCATGGAAAGAGTACTTTAGCCGATAGACTTATACAAGAGTGCGGCGCTATAAGCCAAAGAGAGATGCATTCTCAAATAATGGATACCATGGATATAGAAAAAGAGCGCGGCATCACGATAAAAGCTCAAAGCGTGCATTTGGAATATGTAAGAGACGGAGTTTGCTATACGCTAAACCTTATAGACACTCCGGGTCATGTGGATTTTTCTTACGAAGTAAGTCGCTCTTTAGCTTCGTCCGAAGGAGCGCTTTTGGTGGTCGACGCTTCGCAAGGAGTTGAAGCGCAGACAATAGCAAATGTTTATATAGCGTTTGAAAACAATCTTGAACTAATTCCTGTTATAAATAAGATAGACCTTCCGGCCGCCGATTCAAAAAGAGTTTGCGACGAGATAGAGCATATTATAGGGCTTGATTGTTCAGAAGCTATCAAAGTAAGCGCGAAAACTGGGGTTGGCATACAAGAGTTGCTTGATGCTATCATAGATAAAATTCCTCATCCTAACGGAAGCGAAAACGCTTCTACCAAAGCTCTTATATACGACAGCTGGTTTGATAATTATCTTGGAGCGTTAGCGCTTGTCAGAGTATATGACGGTTCTATAAAAAAAGGTCAAGAGATACTTGTAATGGGGACAAACAAAAAGCATGAAGTTTTGAGTCTAATGTATCCTCATCCATTAAATCCTATAAAAACCGATGTGATAAAAACAGGCGAGATAGGTATTGTCGTTTTGGGATTAAAAAATGTAAGCGACGTAAAAGTAGGAGATACGGTAACGGACGCCAAAAATCCCACAAAAGAGGCGGTACATGGCTTTAAAGAGGCAAAACCTTTTGTATTTGCCGGGCTGTATCCTATTGAGACCGATAAATTTGAGGATATGAGAGACGCTCTTGAAAAGTTGAAACTAAATGACTCCAGTATCAGTTATGAGCCTGAAACTTCAGTCGCTTTAGGATTTGGTTTTCGAGTGGGGTTTTTGGGACTTTTGCATATGGAAGTGGTAAAAGAGAGACTGGAGCGTGAATTTGATTTGGATTTGATAGCGACCGCTCCTACTGTTACATATAAAGTAACAAAAACAAACGACTCCCTTTTATCTATTCAAAATCCAAGCGAGCTTCCGCCTGTAAATGAGATAAGCGTTATCGAAGAGCCTTACGTAAAAGCTACTGTTATTACTCCTAGCGAGTTTTTGGGTAATGTTATAACTCTTATCAACAATAAACGCGGTATTCAAACAAAGATGGATTACTTGAATGAGACGCGCGTTTTACTTGAGTATGACATTCCTATGAATGAGATAGTGATAGACTTTTACGATAAATTAAAGTCTGCCACAAAAGGATATGCCAGTTTTGATTACGAACCTTCCGGTTATCGCGCGGGAAATCTTGTAAAACTTGACGTTAGAGTAGCCGGAGAAATTGTCGACGCGCTTTCTATCATTGTTTCAAGCGATAAAGCGCAAAGCAAAGGCAGAGAATTTGTGAACGCCATGAAAGAGATAGTTCCCAGACAACTTTTTGAAGTGGCGATACAAGCGAGCGTTGGAAATAAAATAATCGCACGTGAGACGGTTAAGTCAATGGGCAAAAATGTTACCGCTAAATGTTACGGAGGCGATATCACTCGTAAGCGTAAACTTTTGGAAAAACAAAAAGAGGGCAAAAAGCGTATGAAAGCCATAGGAAAAGTTCAATTGCCACAAGAAGCGTTTTTAACTGTACTGAAGATTGATTAAGTCGGAAAATTATTGCTTGTGAGTGTTATAATAGTAATTTTATAGACAGATTCTTAGAAAAACAAAGCGTATACAAAGTTTAATTTACAAGCAGACAAAAATGTTGTAAGATATTATTGCGTTGTGCATTATTGATGATATATGCTTCTTTTCCGTCATTCTGTAATTCATATCATGAAACAATCAAGATGAATGCAAACGTTCTTTGTATCACCATAAATATCGTTGTGTATAGTTAAGATAGTTGGCTGTATAATTCATTCATTTTAAAAAAAGGAGGTAAATCCAATAATGTTTTTCACTGCAAAGAAAGTCACAATTTGCAAAAAATGTTCAGGTCTTGATGCGAATGAATTAAAAGAACGATTCGGTTCTAAAATTTACAAGATAGATTGTTTTCACAAATGCTTGCATGAAAACCCAGAACTTAAAGGGAAAGTATACGGACTGATAAATAAACATCTTGTCGTCTGCGATACAAAAGAAGAGTTTTTTGAAAAGATAGAAATATCAAATAATTCAATGGGATAATATCCCATTAGTTTTTATCTACCGCAATATACAGATAAACCACCTGCTTTAAAATAATTCAAACAGTTCAAATTAATCGGTGTCATTACACGTAAGTGTAAACTTTTGGAAAAACAAAAAGAGAGCAAAAAGCGTATGAAAGTCATAGGAAAAGCCCAACTGCCGTAAGAGGTGTTTTTGACTGTACTGAAGATAGATTGATAAAATTAAGTTTTATCGCTTTTGCCGCAACGGATATTATAGAGATTAGACTCTGTTGCGTTTTAAAATGTATTGCTCTTTAGCCATTTTAGACAAACTCTTTTTGTGAATATTCTCTGTTTTGGCATTACTCGCATTTGTGTAGTAGTTAATCTTGCAGTCAATCTTTTTCAAATGTCTATTCATATTTTCTATTTGCGCCTCAATGCTTTTCTTGTGTTCAAGGAAAAGTTTTAGGCGTTCTTTTAGTGTATTGTTGCCCTCCAAGCACCACTGTATATAAATCTTTATCTGCTTTATTGGCATTTTTGTTTCTCTTAAGCAAGCTATGATAGCAAGCCATTCAAAATCACTCTCTTTAAATTTACGCGTGCCGGAATATGTACGCTCAACAAAAGGAAGCAATCCCTCTTTATCATAGTAGCGAAGTGCATAAGCGCTTATGCCGCATCTTTTCGCAGCTTCTGCGATACCGCAATACATATTTATATCCTAATGTTTTTTTACGATTATAAAATAAAAAAGCAAAAATACTCTTGACTTAGAGTTTGCTCTAAGGTATATAATGCTGAAAAATAATTTTTTAAAGGATACATGTGATAAAGAAATGTTTAATCTCAGGAGCTGTTGTTTTGCCATCAAACGTTTTGGCGGACGACAAAGTTTTGCAGGTAATTACAAAAAGCGACGTGCAAATATCCCAAATGGGAGCGGAGCGATTTTTTAGTGGAAATGTTCGCAGATATGCTTTTTGACACTAAAAACAGTGCACAATTTAGCGGAGCTTATGTAACTTTTGAATCAAAAGCGAAAACCGCTTGGCATATTTCATCCAGCAGGTCAACACACAACAGCAGGAACAGGATATGTTATGGAGTGGGGTAAAGAGATATAAGAGATAAAAGCAGGCGACGTTGTCTGGTGTCCGCCGAATGTAAAACATTGGCACGGAGCCTCAGCTAATTCGTCTATGACCCATTTGGCAATTACAGGTTATAAAGACGGTATAAATGCGGAGTGGCTTGAGAAAGTAAACGATAATGAGACAGGCGAAAATAATTAAATTATTGCCGCAGTTTCTTGCTTTCACAATCGCTAATGATAATATGAGTGATATAAAAATAGTTTCGGATAAAAAAGAGATTATTGTTAACATGTATGACAACCCCACAAGTCAAAGTCTTATTTTGTTTTTACCGTTGAGGGTTAAATTTGAAGATTATGCTAAAACTGAAAAAATAGCTAATTTACTCAAAAAACTCTCAATCAAAGAAGCTCCAACGGGGGCATTTCCTAAAAAGGGCGATTTTGCTTATTACGCGCCTTGGGGAAATTTAGCAATATTTTATAAAGATTTTAGCTACTCAAACGGATTAATTATTTTGGGACATATTGAAGAAGGATTGGAAGATCTTGACAAAATCGGCGGATATGTTGAAATTCAAAAAAATGAGCGATAAGTAAAAACAAAAAATGATATCATTGCCAAAAAATTTTAAAGGTATCTTTTGCGTTGTGTTTTGTGTGAAAAATTGAGTTTCAAAGCTATTTGCAAACCTTGCGTCGGCAGACTTTTATCAGAAAATAAAAAAAGCAGAATTCTTGATAACAAACTTAAAGTTTACAGCTTTTTTGGCTATTCGTCCATAGCTCCAATACTACATGTAAAGCATCATTTTTGGGGACACAGAGTATTAAATCAGATAGCAAAACAGACTTTTGGTAAATTTGCCGAAAGATTTAGCTTTAAAGATAAAGTGGCGGCTATCGGAATAGACGATGTTCCGCAAAGCGGATATTCGCATACGGCTATTTTGGCGAAAGCTTTAAAATCACCTTCGATTATACCCGTCTATAGGGCGTTGAGAGCGACAAATAACGTCAAATACAGCGGACAAAGTTACGATTTCAGACGCAAACACCCGCGCGACTTTTCCGTATCTTTAAAAGGATTTAGTCACGCTATATTGGTAGATGATGTGATAACGAGCGGATTGACGTTAAAAGAAGCAAGCGAATGCTTAAAAAAAGAGGGCGTAAACGTACTTTTCGCTCTTACATTGGCCGACGCGAAAGAGTAGATTTTTAAAGATAAATTGTAAAAAAACAGATACGTACATGTAGGTTTATTTGTTTAATTTACTATACATATATTCCATTTTAGAGTATACATAAGGTATTTTTAGTATAATATCTACTTTGTATATAAAAAACTCAAAGGCATAAAATGAGTGATATTTTTGAGCAAAATCAAGATATTCAAATGATTAGTATTGAAGATTCCGTAAAATCCAGCTATCTTGATTATTCTATGAGCGTTATTATTGGGCGTGCGCTTCCGGACGCCAGAGACGGACTTAAACCCGTACACAGACGAATACTGTTTGCTATGAATGATTTGGGCGTTGGTTCGCGCAGTCCTTATAAAAAATCGGCAAGAATTGTAGGAGATGTTATCGGTAAATATCACCCGCACGGCGACACGGCGGTTTATGATTCGCTTGTTCGTATGGCGCAATCGTTTTCCATGAGAGTTCCCGTAATAGACGGTCAAGGAAACTTTGGCTCTGTTGACGGCGATAGCGCCGCGGCTATGCGTTACACAGAAGCTAGAATGACATCTTTAGCCGAAGAGTTGTTAAGAGATATAGATAAAGACACCGTTGACTTTGTGCCAAATTACGACGATTCGTTAAGCGAGCCTGACGTTTTGCCCGCGCGCGTTCCAAATCTTTTGCTTAACGGTTCAAGCGGTATAGCGGTAGGTATGGCGACAAATATTCCCCCTCACAATCCAAGCGAACTTATAGACGCGCTTTTACTTGTTATAGATGATCAAAATATCGGCGTTGAAGAGTTAATGAGCGTTATTCCCGGACCAGATTTCCCAACAGGCGGAGTGATATTCGGCAAAAAAGGGATATTGGAAGCTTATAAAACCGGACGCGGACGCATAAAAGTAAGAGCTAAAACACATACCGAAAAAAAAGGTCAAAAGGATATTATCGTTATTGATGAAATTCCTTATCAAGTTAATAAAGCCCGCTTCATTGAGCAGGTGGCGCAGCTTGTGAAAGATAAGCAAATAGACGGTATCAGCGAGATACGAGACGAATCAGACCGAGACGGCATACGCGTTGTGATAGAGTTGAAGCGCGAAGCTATGAGTGATATAGTATTAAATAATCTTTTTAAATCAACAAACATTGAACAGACTTTCGGCGTCATAATGCTTGCGATAAATAATAAAGAACCGAAAATCTTTTCGTTGATAGAGCTTTTGCGGCTATTTTTGACGCATAGGAAGACGGTCATCATAAGAAGAACAATTTTTGAACTTGAAAAAGCAAAAGCAAAAGCGCATATTTTAGAAGGTTTGAAAATTGCGCTTGACAATATAGACGCCGTTATTGAGCTTATTAAAAATAGTTCTGATACGCAAAGCGCGAAAGACGGACTTATAACTCGATTTAATTTAAGCGAGGTGCAAGCGCAAGCCATACTTGATATGAGACTTCAACGCTTAACTGGACTTGAAAGAGAGAAGATAGAGAACGAACTAAAAGAGCTTCAAAAAGAGGTTGAGCGTTTAAGCGCGATTTTGAAGAGCGAAGAGTTATTGAGCGATATTATCAAAGAGGAGCTTTTGGAGATTAAAGACAAATTCAAATCAACAAGACTTACGGAGATAATTGACGATTATGACGATATAGATGTTGAGGATTTAATACCAAACGAACCTATGGTGGTAACTATAAGCCATAGAGGTTACATTAAGCGAGTCGCGTCAAAATTGTATGAAAAACAAAAACGAGGCGGCAAAGGCAAGATCGCTGTCACTACGTATGACGATGATTTTATAGAGAGCTTTTTTGTCTCAAATACGCACGATACGCTTATGTTTGTGACTGACCGCGGACAATTATACTGGCTCAAAGTTTACAGAATTCCGGAAGGTAGCAGAACGGCAAAAGGAAAAGCGGTAGTCAATCTGATACAGTTGCAGCCTGATGAAAAAATTATGGCTATTATTCCGACGACTGATTTTGACGATAGTAAATCTTTGGCATTTTTTACCAAAAACGGAATTATCAAGCGAACAAACTTAAATGAATTTAAAAATATTCGTTCAATCGGCGTAAGAGCTATAACGCTTGACGACGACGACGAGATAGTTACCGCCAGAATCGTTACAAAAGATGTGCAAAATCTATTTATTGTGACCAAAAAAGGTATGTGCGTAAGATTCGACATAAACGACACGAGGGATATGGGACGAACGGCGCGCGGAGTTACCGGTATTAGATTTAAAGAGAAAAACGACAACGTAGTGGGCGCGGCTGTTATTTATAATGATCAAGAAGAACTTTTAGCGGTTAGCGAAAACGGTATCGGCAAACGTACCACAGCAGAAGAGTATAGACTTCAAAAACGTGGCGGCAAAGGGACTATTTGCATGAAGTTAACGTATAAGACTAAAGATTTAGTCGATATTGTAATAGTTGACGAAAGCAAAGATTTGATGGCACTTACCAGTAACGGCAAGATGATAAGAGTCGATATGCAGACAATCAGAAAAGCGGGACGTAATACAAGCGGCGTTAAAGTTGTTAGTATAGAAGGCGACGATAAAGTTGTAAGCGTAGCAAGATGCCCTAAGCAAGAGAGCGACGAAGAGGGCGATATCGATTTTGACGAAACTACACTAGATATACAAAACAATACAGAAGAGTAAAATAAAATGCCTTGCGGGATTTCGCAAGGCATAACCAAAACATTCTTTACATGTATGAAATTTTCAAGTCAATTTGTATAGTTATAAATACAAAATAATAATTTTAAAAATCCATTTCCTTGCCTTACATGTATGCATTTTAAAAAGTTATGATAATTGCATTGCTCTTAAAAAATTTTTTAAAGCGGTGATAAAATAGTTAGTTTAGACTATAAAATTGTTATATTATTCGCGTCTCTTGTCTCTTTTAAAAGTTTTTAACTATGAAATAAATCGACAAAATAGACGCTAGTTTTTTCCAAAAAGTATTTAAAAATTTACCTGAAAAATTTTCATCAAAGCCCAATCTTTTAATAATTTTGCGTAGCTTTTTTGATATAATAATAGTTTTTCAATTTTTTATTTCCAAAAAGGCATTTTATGAGAAAATATAATGTTGCTGTTGTGGGCGCTACAGGCGCTGTTGGAGAAGAGCTTTTCAGAATATTGGAAGAGCAAAATTTCCCAATCAAAAATATACTTCCTTTGGCGAGTGAGAGAAGCGAAGGAATAGAGATAGAATTTTGCGGTAAACCTGTGAAAGTAGTTAAATTAACTGAAGATGTTTTTGAAAAATATGAAATAGAGATAGCGTTTTTTTCAGCCGGCGGCAGTGTTTCGGCACATTTTGCGCCATTTGCCGCGGAAGCCGGGGCTATAGTTATAGATAATACAAGCCATTTTAGAATGGACGCCGATATACCTTTGGTAGTTCCAGAGTGTAATCCCGCCGATATATTGCTGTGGAAAAACAGAGGCATAATAGCAAATCCCAACTGCTCGACTATCCAAATGGTTCAAATTTTAAAACCGCTTGACGATATATTTGGTATAAAAAGGGTTGACGTCAGCACTTATCAAGCTGTGAGCGGGGCAGGTAAAAGCGGTATGGAAGAGCTTGTGCATCAAATGCAAGAGTTTTTCGCTTTTAGATTGAGCGACGTTACGCCTCAAAAATTTCCTCATCAAATTGCGTTAAATCTTATACCGCATATAGACGTATTTTTGGAGAATGACTATACAAAAGAAGAGATGAAAATGGTCAAAGAAACTCAAAAAATTCTTCATAAAAATATAGAAGTAAGCGCTACATGTGTTAGAGTTCCCGTGTTAAGAAGTCACTCAGAAGCTATAACCATACATTTTGAAAAAGACGCGGACGTTGAAAAAGCGCGCGACGCGTTGAAAAACGCTTCAAATGTGGTAGTGGTAGACGAGCCTGAAAGTAAAAAATATCCTATGCCGATTATCGCGACAGATACGGATTTTACTTATGTGGGACGTATTAGAAAAGATATATATCAAAGCAATATTCTCCATCTTTGGTGCGTTGCTGACCAGATTCGTGTTGGAGCGGCTACAAACGCTGTGCGTATCGCGCAAAAGTTGATAGAAATAGATGGGCAAATTTGATGAGTTTCGGTACTATTCTTTGGTCAAGCAGACTTATCTCATATCTTGCGGTAATTTTTAGTCTCATCGGCGCTATCATACTTTTTATCATAGCAAGTTACGATATATTCAATGTCGGTGTTATAGTGTTTAAGTTCTTTTTTCAAAATTATCACCCCGAAAACTTACATGCAGATGTAGTGGGAGATATTATCGGAGCTATAGATTTGTATCTTATGGCTATAGTTATGCTTATATTTAGCTTTGGTATTTACGAACTTTTTATAGATAGTATAAAAGAGGCGGACGACAGCAAAACTTCAAAAATTTTGGAGATTCATTCGCTTGATCAGCTAAAAGATAAAGTGGCGAAAGTCATAGTTATGGTTTTGATAGTAAACTTTTTTCAAAGGATAATGCATCTTAATTTTACCACCGGTATGGATATGTTATTTTTTGCCATATCTATTTTAGCTCTTTGCGTCGGTCTTTATTTTTTAGGTAAAGGAGCTCATTAGTGATTTTTATTGACGCGTGTTTAGGTAAAAAAACTCCGTATACTCCTGTTTGGATGATGAGGCAAGCGGGACGATATTTGCCCCAATATATGAAGGTGCGCAACAGTGCGGGAGATTTTTTATCGCTTTGCAAAAAGCCTGAATTTGCCGCGGAAGTTACATTGCAACCGGTAGACATCTTAGGTGTTGACGCGGCTATTTTATTTAGCGATATTTTGGTAGTGCCTCTTGAGATGGGGATGGATTTGAGATTTGTTGCAGGAGAGGGACCTCTATTTTCAAATCCTATTCTAACAAAAGAGGATGTGGACGCGCTTGAAGTCGCCAAAGCGGCTAAGCAGTTGGAATACGTTTATCAAAGTATAAAACTGACAAGAGAAAGATTAGCGGACGATAAAGCTTTGATAGGTTTTTGCGGCGCTCCATGGACGCTCGCCACATATATGATAGAAGGCGGCGGAACAAAAACGTATGGCAAAGTGAAAAAACTTTTATACTCAAATCCCGATTTTTTACATCAAGTTCTCGCTAAAGTAACTGAAGTTTTGAAACTTTATCTGGAAGGTCAAATACAAAGCGGCGTAAATGCCGTGCAAATATTTGATTCGTGGGCAAATGCGCTTGAAGAAGAGGCGTTTTTTGAATTTAGCTGGAGATACGTTCAAGATATATGTTCATTTTTAAAAGGAAAATATCCGCATATTCCAATTATTGTGTTTCCAAAAGGCGTAAGCGGCTATCTTGATAAAATTGATGGCGAATTTGACGTGTTCGGAGTGGATTGGTCAACGCCAATAAAATTAGCTAAAGAGAAACTTGGAAATAGGTATGTTTTGCAAGGAAATATGGAACCGACAAGACTTTACAGTAAAAAAGCCATAAACGAAGGCGTGGAACATATAGCGAATATTATGCAAAACAGTCGGCATATTTTTAATTTAGGACACGGAATTTTGCCTGATATTTCAGTTGAAAATGCGAAATATTTTATAGATTTAGTTCATCAAAAAACTAAAATTTAATGTCACATTTTATCTTCGGACCAGTGCAATCAAGACGATTTGGATTATCTTTGGGAGTTGATTTAAGCCCGGACAAAAAGCAGTGCAATTTTGACTGTTTATATTGCGAATTAAAAGGCGCAAAAACAGTTGATGCGATGCAAACTTTCCCGACAGTACAAGAAATAATAGACGAACTGAAAATTGCTCTTGAAAAATTTTCCGATATTGACGTCATCACTATCACGGCAAACGGCGAACCTACTTTGTATCCGCATTTGGAAGAGTTGGTAAATGAGATAAATCGCATCAAAAACGATAAAAAGCTGCTCATACTCTCAAACGCCTCTTGTATATATGACAAAAAAGTTCAAAACGCGCTATTAAATATTGATATAGTTAAATTATCGCTTGATTCCGCGATGCCCGTAATGTTCAAAAAGTTAAATCGTCCCAATAATAGCGTAAGCTTAGAGCAAATTTTGAAAGGTTTAAGAGAGTTTAGCAAACTATTTGGGAACGAATTGGTGCTCGAAATATTGGTAGTAGAAAATTTTAATGATACGAGGGATGAATTTATCGCCCTAAATCGCATAATAAACGAAATTAATCCTTCTCGCGTAGATATAAGCACCATAGACAGACCAAGCGCTTACAAAGTAAAAGCCGTTAGTTATGAAACGCTTGAAATTCTTGCGCGCGAAATAAAAAACATACCCGTGATGATAGCCAAAAGAAAAGAGTTCGATAAAAACAACCTAAGTTTAGATGAAGAAGAGATAATACAGCTGCTCAAAATGCGTCCGCAAAGCGAAGAAGATATAAACAATATGTTTGATGAAAATAGTAAAAAACTACTACTTGACTTATTGAAAAAAGAGAAAATAAAACTAATAAACGCTATTGGCATAAATTTTTATAAGTTAAATTAAAATATCCTTACATGTAGAGTTTATAGGGTTTATTTTGCCCTACATGTAGCGTCAATCAAAATATAAATATTTAATCTTTATAATAATGATTTTATAGAAATTGTTTAAGGCGATATATAGAAAAATTTGCGTTGAAAATCTACTACATGTAAAGGCTTTTGCTTTAAAAAAAAATTTAGAACGCGAATTTTTAATATAATTTTGTGAGATTTTGTTGGATTTACTTCAAAAAAAATAAAAGTAAATTCATATATTTTTATTTTATAAGCGTTAAAGTGTAGATTTTTTGAAAAATTTTGCGATTTTACGCTTTTAGCTCTTGACATTAAAGATGTTTTTGCTTATAATTTCGTCTCTTTTTTATATTCCGGATTAGCTCAGCGGTAGAGTAGGTGACTGTTAATCACTTGGTCGCTGGTTCGAATCCAGCATCCGGAGCCACTTTTTTAAATCTGAAATATTAAACTCATAAATACAAAAAACATCTTAAACAAGTTTATTAATTTAAATAAAAATTATCATTTTTATGATAATATCAAACTGTAATCGCAATTTAATACAGTAATTTTGTGATTATGATTTATCAATTTTACATGTATTAAAACGGCAAATAAATCAACAAAATTTTGCTTATTGCGATAATAAAAATATATTATCGGAGTTACATGTAATAAAAAAGTTCAAAAAGTTAAAAATAGCGATAAATTTCTCTTGACTTGTAAAATCTTTTCAGTTATAATTTCGCTTCGCAAAAATTGAGCCGGCGTAGCTCAGTTGGTAGAGCAACTGCCTTGTAAGCAGTAGGTCGGGGGTTCGAGTCCCTTTGCCGGCTCCATTTTCGAAAATATACAGTGTTTGACCAGATATATATGGTGAAGAATCGCTTAGAGGTGAGATACTCAAGCGGCCAACGAGGGCAGACTGTAAATCTGCTGGTTTTTACCTTCGGAGGTTCGAATCCTCCTCTCACCACCATTGTTTTGATGCGGGAATAGCTCAGTTGGCTAGAGCATCAGCCTTCCAAGCTGAGGGTCGCGGGTTCGAGTCCCGTTTCCCGCTCCAAAATTTTTTCGGCGCGTTTTCAATTACTTTTAAAAGTTTATTGAAACTCTCTGAAAAGTAGTGTATTTTGACTGGGAGCTGTTGAATAAACTTCATTGTTACTTCAACCAAACTTCATAGTCATTGCTGATTTTTATAATTTTAGAATTTTTATAATCATATTGTAATAATAATTTGAGTATAATCATTCTCTTTGACAAAAAAGACCGCTTGCTCATATGGCTCAGAGGTAGAGCACTTCCTTGGTAAGGAAGAGGTCGAGGGTTCAAGTCCCTCTATGAGCTCCAGTTACTTCATGTAAGTTTTACATGTATGAAGTTTTAAGCTGATTTAAAGCTTTTATTTAATTTATTAAAATTTGTGATTTAAAAAAATCAAAAATCTAAAATTACGGAGGAAGAAGATGGCTAAAGAAAAATTCACTAGAAATAAGCCACACGTAAACATAGGCACCATTGGTCACGTTGATCATGGCAAAACTACATTGACAGCCGCTATTTCAGGCGTTTTGGCAACAAAAGGTCTTGCTGAGCTTAGAGACTACGACAAGATTGATAACGCTCCTGAAGAGAAAGAGCGCGGTATTACAATCGCTACTTCTCACATTGAGTACGAGACTGAAAACCGTCATTATGCGCACGTTGACTGCCCTGGACACGCCGACTATGTTAAAAATATGATTACTGGTGCTGCTCAAATGGATGGAGCTATACTTGTAGTTGCCGCGACTGACGGTAAAATGCCTCAAACAAGCGAACACGTTTTGCTTGCTCGCCAAGTAGGTGTTCCATACATCGTAGTGTTTTTAAATAAAGCGGATATCGCCGACGCCGATCTTATAGAATTGGTAGATATGGAGATAAGAGAACTTCTTAGCGAATACGGTTTCCCCGGAGACGATACTCCTATCATTACAGGTTCTGCTCTTAAAGCTCTTGAAGAGGCAAAAACAGGTAATGTAGGCGAATGGGGTCAAAAAGTTCTTGATTTGATGGCGGCAGTAGATAGTTTTATTCCAACTCCAAAAAGAGATACGGATAAAGATTTCTTAATGCCTATAGAGGACGTTTTTTCTATTTCAGGACGCGGAACTGTTGTTACGGGACGTATTGAAAAAGGCGTTGTAAAAATCGGCGATACTATAGAAATCGTTGGTATTAGACCTACTCAAACTACCACAGTTACCGGTATTGAGATGTTTAGAAAAGAGATGGAACAAGGCGAAGCAGGCGACAACTGCGGTATTCTTTTAAGAGGTACTAAAAAAGAAGACGTTGAACGCGGTATGGTTTTAGCTAAACCAAAATCTATCACTCCTCATACGGAATTTGAAGGCGAAGTTTACATCTTAAACAAAGAAGAGGGTGGACGTCATACTCCATTTTTCAATAACTATAGACCGCAATTTTACGTAAGAACAACAGACGTAACAGGCTCAATCACGCTTCCAAGCGGTATTGAAATGGTTATGCCGGGAGATAACGTAAAAATAAAAGTAACTCTTTTAGCGCCTATCGCTCTTGAAGAAGGAACAAGATTTGCTATCCGCGAAGGCGGACATACAGTAGGTTCGGGCGTCGTATCTAAGATTATTAAATAATAATTCACGAGGGATTTCTCTCGTGATTTTTTAAAAAGGTATTTCATGGCTAAAAGTAGTAGTAGAATTAAAATAGGTTTAAAATGTTCCGAGAGCGGAGACATTAACTATACGACTACCAAGAATAGTAAAACATCAACGGAGAAAGTAGAATTAAAAAAATACTGCCCCCGTCTTAAAAAACATACTGTTCATAAAGAAGTTAAATTAAAAAGTTAAATCCTTTTAAGTGGATTTAACTTTTTATAGGGTAGTAGCTCTAACGGTAGAGCGTCGGTCTCCAAAACCGCAGGTTGGGGGTTCGAATCCCTCCTACCCTGCCACTAAAGGTTTGAGCTGAAGGTTTGTAATTATGGAAAAATTTATAAGTTATGTTAGAAATTCAAAAAATGAGCTTGGAAAGGTTATATTTCCAACAAAAGAGCAAGTAAGAAATGCGTTTATCTCGGTATTTATCGTGGTAACTATCATATCGTTATTTTTAGCTCTCATTGATGTTATTATGTCGTTTGTTATTAAGGGCATTTTATGAAGCATAAATGGTATGCTATTCAAACATATTCCGGTAGCGAACGGAGCGTTAAGAACGCTATAGAGACGTTAGTCAAAGATCATAGAATCACGAATAAATTGGATGGAATTATTGTTCCTACCGAAGATGTGATAGAGGTAAAAAACGGTAAAAAAAAGATAAGCGAGAGAAGCCTCTATTCCGGATATGTATTTGCTAATCTCGACTTAGATATGGATTTATGGCATAAGATTCAATCTCTTTCAAAAGTAAGCGGTTTTATCGGCGAATCTAAAAAACCAACGCCGTTAAGCCAAAAAGATATCTCTTTAATTTTGGAAAAAGCTGAGAAAAAAGGCGCTCCTAAACCTAAAATATCATTTGATGACGGAGAAAGCGTACGAATCACAGAAGGACCTTTCGCAAATTTTACAGGTATAGTTGAAGAGTATGATATGGAGCATGGAAAACTTCGTTTAAATGTGTCTATATTTGGAAGAAGCACGCCGGTAGAGATTCTCTACTCGCAAGTTGAAAAAATAGTGTAATTATTAAGGAAAATAAAAATGGCAAAGAAAGTAGTTGGCGAAATTAAACTGCAAATAGCGGCAGGCAAAGCAACTCCCACGCCTCCTGTAGGTCCGGCTCTTGGTCAACGCGGCGTTAATATTATGGAGTTTTGTAAAGCTTTCAATGAAAGAACTAAAGATTTGGCGGGATTTAAGATACCTGTCATAATTACGGTGTATGCTGATAAAAGCTTTACTTTTATTACAAAACAACCTCCTGCGACAGATTTAATCAAAAAAGCGGCCGGTATCACAAAAGGTTCGGATAATCCGTTAAAAAATAAAGTAGCGAAAATAACAAAAGCGCAAGTTCTTGAAGTAGTAGACAGAAAAATAGCCGATCTTAACACTACTGATAAAGAGCAGGCTGCAAAAATTATTGCCGGTTCTGCAAGAAGCATCGGTATAGAAGTAGTAGATTAAACACCCTTCACCGTCGGGGCAAGGCGGAAGCACATAATATGCGGAGATAAAAATGGCAAAAAAAGTTTCAAAAAGATTTAAAGAGTTACTTGCGAAAGTTGACAGTGAAAAAGAGTACTCTTTGCAAGATGCGGTAAAAACAGTAAAAAATTTAAAATCGGCAAAGTTTGACGAGACTATAGAGATAGCGTTAAAATTAAATGTTGATCCTCGACATGCAGATCAAATGGTTAGAGGTTCTGTAATATTGCCGGCAGGTACGGGCAAAAGCGTGCGCGTAGCCGTTATAGCAAAGGATATCAAAGCGGACGAAGCTAAAAATGCTGGGGCTGATATAGTCGGCGCTGAAGATTTAATAGACGATATAAGCAAAGGAATTTTTAATTTTGATGTTTTGATTGCTACGCCAAATCTTATGGGTTTAGTGGGTAAAGTCGGACGTCTTTTGGGACCAAAAGGTTTAATGCCAAATCCAAAAACAGGCACAGTTACGATGGATGTTGCAAAGGCAGTTGAAAATGCAAAAGGCGGACAAGTAAATTTTCGTGTTGATAAACAAGGAAATATACATGCGGGCGTTGGTAAAGTGAGTTTTAATGAAGAGCAGATTGCAGATAATCTTTTTGCGTTCATTAAAGCTATCAATAAACAAAAACCATCTGCTGCAAAAGGAAGATACATAAAATCAGCGGCATTGTCGCTTACTATGAGTCCGTCTGTTAATTTGGAAACTCAAGAGTTGATAGATTTAAGATAATTAAAAGTATTTATAGCTATCGATATTAAAAATATAATCTAAGGAAAATAATGGGGCTTTTAGGAGTTTATCTTTTATTTGTGAGTATCGCTCTTGTGAGTAATGGAGTGGCTGTTCTTTCTAAAATAGATTTTAAAAGTGCGTCGTTTGTAAATATTATTACGGGGACTATCATTGTCGTAAGCAGTTTTATCATGATTATGCGTGCCGACCTCAATGACGCTATGGCTTTCAATAATATAGCGGCAGGTTTTTTATTTGGTTTTACATATATATTTATAGCCGCTAATTTTTTGCTAAAACTTGACGTGCGTTCTTTTGGCTGGTACAGTCTTTGCGTTGTTATTTTTGCGATAATTAGCGCAATTGCTTGTTTTAGCGCCGGTATTTTTGGAATGGCTATTTTATGGTTAGCATGGGCATTTTTATGGTTGGAAGGTTTTTTGGAATTGGGAATGGGTTTTAAGAAGCTCGGCAAATTATTTCCATATCTAAGTATCGCGGAAGGAGTTTTTGCCGCGGGACTTCCAAGTATCTTAATGCTTTTTGGCATATGGTAAAAAAATTATATAAAATTGACATGTAGTCGTATCTTACATGTACATGTAAGAGTTTTATCTTTGATTGGAGACAGCAGAGGCATAGGCTTAATTCAAGAGTTTTCTCTTGGCTCTACTTGAAATCACCGGTCAGAAAGGAGAAAAAGTGACAAAAAACGAAAAAGTTGAACTTATAAGCAAACTTACAGAAGAGTTTAAAGCTTCCGAAGCAATAGTAGTTTGTAACTATAAAGGCTTAAATGTAAAATCTATTGAGTCGTTAAGAAATAAAGCTAAAGTTGCAAATGTTAAAGTACAAGTAATTAAAAATACGCTTGCCGCTATAGCTATTAAAAACGCCGATATAAGCGATTTAGGACTAAAAGATACAAATATTTTTGTTTGGGGCGACGATCAACTCGCGGTGAGCAAAGTTGTAATGAATTTCAAAAAAGGAATTGATTCGGAAATTTTTGCTATCAAATCCGCTTTTGTTGACGGTTCCATAGCTGACGCTTCCAAAGTAGAAACGCTCGCAACTATGCCTTCGCACGAAGAACTTATCGCGATGTTATTGCAAGTCTGGAATGCGCCGATCACAAATTTTGTTGTCGGTTTAGATGCTCTTAGAGCCAAAAAAGAACAATCAGCATAATTTAAATTATGAAACAGGAGAATTAAAAAAATGGCAATTACAAAAGAAGATGTTTTAGAATTTATTTCTAATTTAAGCGTATTAGAACTTAGTGAACTCGTAAAAGAGTTTGAGACAAAATTTGGCGTATCAGCAGCCCCGGTTATTGTAGCAGGAGCCGGCGCTGGAGCTGGCGCGGCAGCGGCAGCGGTTGAAGAGAAGACTGAGTTCAATGTTGTGCTTGTGGACGCGGGCGCTAATAAAATCAATGTTATAAAAGCCGTAAGGGCTCTTACGGGTCTTGGTCTTAAAGAGGCTAAAGACGCAACCGAAAAAACTCCTTCAACAATTAAAGAAGGTGTTAGCAAAGCTGATGCCGAAGAGGCTAAAAAACAGCTTGAAGAAGCTGGCGCTAAAGTCGAGCTTAAGTAGTTTTGTATATAAACATAAAACAACAAAGGGGGATTTTAAGCCCCCATTGTTTTATAAGTTTTGCCTATATGGCAGTTACTCAATTTTTTTCAAAAATTTTATTGCGAGGTAAAGACTCATGCTAAATAGCCTAAAATCAGGAAATCGCCTTAGAGTCGATTTTGCGAAAGTTCCTACGCAAATTGATGTACCCAACTTGTTGCAACTTCAACAAAAAAGTTATGAGCATTTTTTAAATCTCAACGCGCTTAGCACAGAAGAGAGCGGGATAGAGAAAGTTTTCAAATCCATTTTTCCAATCAACGACCCGCAGAACAGATTAACGTTGGAGTACATAAACTGCGAAATTATAAGACCTAAATATAATGTTAGAGAATGTATGGAGAGAGGTTTAACGTATTCCGTAAGCCTAAAAATAAATATAAGACTTATTTTATGGAATAGAAATGACGATACTGGTGAAAAACTTGGGATAAAAGACGCCAAAGAACAATCCGTTTTTATCCGTGAAATTCCTTTAATGACCGAGAGAACATCATTTATTATAAACGGCGTTGAAAGAGTCGTTGTAAATCAGCTTCATAGAAGTCCCGGCGTTATTTTTAAAGAAGAAGAGAGCGCTACAGTAGCCAGTAAATTAATATATACGGCGCAGATTATTCCCGATCGCGGTTCGTGGTTATATTTTGAATATGACGCTAAAGATACGCTTTTTGTACGTATTAATAAAAGAAGAAAAGTGCCTATTACTATTTTGTTTAGAGCGCTTGGATACAGCAAACAAGATATTTTAAAACTGTTTTATCCGATACAAAATATAAAAATCAGAAATAATAAATTTTTAATGGAATATGTGCCGGACAATTTTGTAGGACGCGTTGATTTTGACCTTAAAGATGAGAACGGCGAACTACTTATGGGAGCTGGTAAAAGATTAACCAAAAAAAGAGCGGATAAGATAGCGGAAGATGGCGTAAAATGGGTAGAATATCCAACCGAAATTTTGGTAAATCGCTTTTTGGCGTCTCCTGTTATAAATCAAGAAAGCGGCGAGATTTTATATGATACGTTGACTCAGCTTGAAGAGGGCAAAATGGTTAAAATCATAGAGTCCGGTTGTCAAGATATTGAGATAGCGAACGATTTAGCAAGCGGTGTGGACGACGCTATAATCAACTCATTTGTGGCGGACGCGGAAACATTAAAACTTTTACGCCAAACAGAAAGCGTTGAGGATGAGAATGATTTGGCTGCTATTAGAATTTACAAAGTTATGCGTCCCGGTGAACCCGTAACTAAAGAGGCGGCTAGAATTTTTATAAACGATCTGTTTTTTAATACCGAAAGATATGATCTGACAAAAGTCGGTCGTATGAAAATGAATCATAAACTTGGACTTGACGTACCGGAATATGTTACGGTTATGACTAACGAAGATATCATAAAAACGGCAAAATATTTAATCAAAGTTAAAAATGGGCAAGGACATATTGACGACCGCGACCATTTAGGCAATAGAAGAATCAGATCAATCGGCGAACTTTTAGCAAACGAGATGCACACGGGACTTGCTAAAATGCAAAAAGCTATACGCGATAAATTCAGCGCGCTTGGCGGAAGCGTAGAAGATTTAATGCCACATGATTTAATCAATTCAAAGATGATAACAAACTCTATTCTGGAGTTTTTCACAGGCGGGCAATTGTCGCAATTCATGGATCAAACAAATCCTCTTAGCGAAATCACTCACAAAAGAAGATTATCTGCTCTTGGAGAGGGCGGACTTGTAAAAGAGAGAGCCGGTTTTGAAGTGCGTGACGTTCACCCTACGCATTACGGCAGAATTTGTCCTGTTGAGACGCCCGAAGGTCAAAATATAGGCTTGATTAACACGCTTGCGACTTATGCTAAAGTTAATGATTTAGGTTTTGTCGAAGCTCCTTATAGAAAAGTTGATAACTGCAGAGTAACGGACGAGATAGTATATATTACGGCGACTCAAGAAGAGGGATTAGTGATAGCTCCCGCCAGTACGCAACTTGACGAAAAGGGAGTTATAGTAGAGGATTTGATAGAGGCTAGAGTAAACGGAGAGATAGTGCTTGTTGAAAAAGATAAAGTAACTCTTATAGATCTATCTTCCGCTATGATTTCAGGCGTAGCGGCTTCTTTGATACCCTTTTTGGAACATGACGACGCTAACCGCGCGCTTATGGGTTCTAACATGCAGCGTCAAGCGGTTCCGCTTTTAAAGACTACCGCTCCGATTGTCGGAACAGGCGTTGAAAAGATTGCGGCGCGCGATTCATGGGAAGCTATCAAAGCAAAAAGAGCCGGCGTAGTTGAAAAAGTGGACAATAAAAATATCTATATTTTAGGCGAAGACGAAAACGGAGCATATATAGATAATTACGCGCTTGAAAAAAACTTGCGAACCAACCAAAACTCTACATTTACGCAAAGTCCTGTTGTAAAAGTGGGTGCAAATATTGAAAAAGGTCAAATTATAGCGGATGGTCCGAGTATGGATAGAGGCGAATTGGCTTTGGGTAAAAACGCCATGGTAGCCTTTATGCCTTGGAACGGATACAATTTTGAAGACGCTATTGTTATAAGTGAGCGCATGATAAAAGAAGATACTTTTACAAGCGTTCATATTTACGAAAAAGAGATAGAAGCAAGAGAGCTTAAAGACGGCGTAGAGGAGATTACAAAAGATATCCCTAATGTCAGAGAAGAGGATTTGGCGCATCTTGATGAAAGCGGTATAATCAGAATCGGCACAAATGTGAAGCCCGGAATGATACTTGTAGGAAAAGTTTCTCCAAAAGGCGAAGTTAAACCAACCCCTGAAGAGAGACTCTTAAGAGCTATTTTTGGTGAAAAAGCCGGACATGTAGTAAATAAATCTTTATACGCTACTCCATCTATGGAAGGCGTTGTAACAGATGTTAAGATATTTACTAAAAAAGGTTACGATAAAGACCCAAGAGCGATAAAAGCATATGAAAAAGAGAAAGAGATATTAGACAGAGAACATCATGATAAGCTTTTAATGCTGGATAGAGAAGAGATGTTGCGTATCAATTCATTGCTTTCAAGAGAAAAACTCGATAAAGAGCAAGAAGTCAACAAAAAACTCTATAAAAAAGGAAGCACAATATCGAAAGACGATTTGGCAAACGTAAATCGTTTCTCTTTAAACGCTTTGGTAAAAGCTTTTAATAAAGATGTTCAAACTAAATACGAACAACTTAAAAACTACTTCCAAAATGAGAAAAAGAAGTTAAAAGAAGAGCATGACAATAAGCTTAATATAGTTGAAAAAGACGATATTTTGCCAAATGGCGTCGTGAAACTCGTTAAAGTTTATATAGCCGCCAAAAGAAAGCTTAAAGTTGGCGATAAAATGGCGGGACGTCACGGAAATAAAGGCATTGTTTCAAATATTGTTCCCGAAGTCGATATGCCGTATCTCAAAAACGGCGAAAGTATAGATGTCATTTTAAATCCTTTAGGCGTTCCTTCGCGTATGAATATAGGGCAAATTCTTGAAGTGCATTTAGGATTGGCAGGACGCAGGTTAGCCGATCAAATAAATGAGATTATGACCAATAAAACAGACGAGTGGATGCAAGCTTTACGCAAAAAAATGACAGAAATAGCAAATGTCGCGAAGCTTATGAATGCTAAAAAGTTTTTAGAAAAGATAGACGACAGCGCTCTTTTAGAGTATGCTAGAGATTGGACTCAAGGCGTTAAATTCGCCACTCCCGTATTTGAAGGCGTAAATCAAGAAGAGTTCGCGAAGTTATTTGAAATGGCTAAAATAGATATGGATGGCAAAACGGAATTGTATGACGGCAAAACGGGCGACAAGATGAAAGAAAGAGTCAATGTAGGCTACATGTACATGTTAAAGTTACACCATTTGGTTGATGAAAAAGTTCACGCAAGAAGTACGGGACCATACTCTCTTGTAACGCAGCAGCCTGTTGGCGGAAAAGCGTTATTTGGCGGACAAAGATTTGGAGAGATGGAAGTTTGGGCGCTCGAAGCTTATGGAGCGGCCAATACTCTTCAAGAGATGCTCACGGTTAAATCAGATGACGTAGAGGGACGCGTCAGCGCGTACAAAGCTTTGACAAGAGGCGAAAACATACGCAATAACGGAGTTCCGGAAACATTTTTTGTTTTAACAAACGAGTTAAAGTCTTTAGCATTAGATGTTGAGATTTATAGTGAGGTGAACGAATAATGAAAAGATTTGAGTTAATAAATATAAGTGAAGAAAACAGACCGCGAGATTTTGGAGCATTCCAATTACGTTTGGCAAGTCCCGATAAGATAAAAGCGTGGAGTTACGGCGAAGTCAAAAAACCCGAAACAATCAATTATCGTACGTTAAAACCAGAACGTGACGGTCTTTTTTGCGCTAAAATTTTTGGACCTGTCAGAGATTATGAATGCTTGTGCGGCAAATATAAAAAAATGCGCTACAAAGGCATCAAATGCGAAAAGTGCGGAGTTGAAGTAACAAGTACAAAAGTTAGACGTTCACGTATGGGACATATAGAGCTTGTGACTCCGGTTGCTCATATTTGGTATGTAAACTCTCTTCCAAGTCGTATCGGCACGCTTCTTGGCATAAAAATGAAAGATTTGGAACGTGTGCTTTATTACGAAGCTTATATAGTCGAAGAAGCTGGAGAGGCGTATTATGACAATGAAAATAGCAAAAAAGTCGAGAAGTACGACGTTTTAAATGAAGAGCAGCACCAATCTTTGATACAAAAATTTGAAAATACCGGCTTTAAAGCTTCAATGGGTGGCAACGTTATCCAAAAAATGTTGGCTGAACTTGATTTGGTCGCTATTTTGGAACAATTAAAAGAAGAGATAACCTCTACAAATTCCGAAGCCAAGAAAAAAACGATAGTAAAAAGATTGAAAGTCGTAGAAGCGTTTTTAAATAGTGGCAATCGTCCTGAATGGATGATGATAACGGTTCTTCCCGTTTTACCTCCGGATTTAAGACCTTTAGTCGCGCTTGATGGCGGAAAATTCGCGGTTTCAGATGTGAATGACCTATATCGCCGCGTAATAAATAGAAATTCGCGGTTAAAAAGATTGTTAGAGCTTGACGCGCCGGATATTATCATAAGAAATGAAAAACGTATGCTTCAAGAATCCGTTGACGCGCTTTTTGACAACGGAAGACGCGCAAATGCCGTCAAAGGATCAAATAAGCGACCATTAAAATCGCTATCGGAAATCATCAAGGGAAAACAAGGACGTTTTAGGCAAAATCTTCTTGGAAAAAGGGTTGATTTCAGCGGTCGTTCGGTAATTGTCGTCGGACCAAAGCTTAGAATGGATCAATGCGGACTTCCTAAACTTATGGCGTTGGAGTTATTTAAACCGCATCTTTTAGCGCGTCTTGAAGAGAAAGGTTACGCTACAACAGTTAAGCAAGCCAAAAAGATGATAGAAGCCAAAACAAATGAGGTTTGGGAGTGCTTATCGGAAGTCGTTAAAGATCATCCCGTTATGTTAAACCGCGCGCCTACATTGCATAAATTATCTATACAAGCATTTCACCCGATTTTAGTCGAAGGAAAAGCTATACAACTTCATCCGCTTGTTTGTTCGGCATTTAACGCGGACTTTGACGGCGACCAAATGGCCGTACATGTACCGCTTTCGCAAGAAGCTATAGCGGAATGCAAAGTGTTAATGTTAAGTTCTATGAATATTTTATTACCGGCTAGCGGAAAAGCGGTTACAGTTCCTTCACAAGATATGGTTTTGGGACTTTATTATCTTTCATTGGAAAAACCTAATGCTAAAGGTTCGAATAAAATTTTTGCCAACATCGACGAAGTTAGAATAGCTGTTGAAACCGGACATCTTGACATTCACGCTAAAATAAAAACAAGAATAGACGATAGAATTATATTTACGACAGCCGGTAGGCTCATATTCAAAAACGCGATTCCTGATTTTGTTTCAGAAGAGCTTTGGAATACCACTATGAAAAAGAAAAATATCAGTTCTTTGATTGATTATGTATATAAAGAGGGTGGTTTCGAGGTAACGGCCGCGTTTTTGGACAATTTAAAAAATCTTGGTTTCAAATACGCTACGGACGCCGGAATTTCTATCTCCATAGATGATATCAAAATACCAAAATCTAAGAAAAAAAATATAGATGAGGCTAAAAAGAAAGTTCGCGAAATTCAACAGCAATTTAGTGCCGGACTTTTAACGGAGCAGGAAAGATATAATAAAATCGTTGATATTTGGACTGATACAAACAATATTGTAGCAGCCGAAATGATGAAACTTGTCAAAAACGACAAAGACGGATTTAACTCTATATATATGATGTCAGATTCGGGCGCTAGAGGAAGCGCTGCGCAGATAAGACAACTTGCGGGCATGAGAGGACTTATGGCGAAGCCTGACGGTTCCATCATAGAAACGCCTATCACTTCAAACTTTCGCGAAGGTTTGAATGTTCTTGAGTATTTTATCTCTACGCACGGCGCTAGAAAAGGTCTTGCGGATACTGCTTTAAAAACTGCAAACGCGGGATATTTAACAAGAAAATTGATAGATGTCGCCCAAAATGTGAAAGTTACAATGGAAGATTGCGGAACGCATGAGGGCGTTGAAATAACTGAGATTACCGAGAGCGGCGATTTGATAGAGTCTTTGGAAGAGAGAGTGCTTGGCAGAGTTTTGGCTGAAGATGTTATAGATACGATTACAAATGAAGTTATATTCCCAGAAGGCACCATAATAGACGAGAAAAAAGCAAGAATTTTGACTGAAGCCGGAGCAAAATCAGTTGTTATCAGAACTCCTATTACATGTAAAGCTCCAAAAGGTGTATGTTCAAAATGTTACGGTATCAATCTGGGCGAAGGTAAACTTGTGAAACCTGGCGAAGCCGTGGGTATTATTTCTGCCCAATCAATAGGAGAACCCGGAACTCAGCTTACCCTAAGAACTTTCCACATCGGAGGAACCGCTTCAACAGAGCAACAAGACAGACAAATCATAGCTCAAAAAGAGGGCTTTATACGTTTTTATAATCTAAAAACTTATGCTACAAAAGATAACAAAACAGTAGTTGCCAATAGACGAAATGCTGCTGTGTTGCTTGTGGAGCCAAAAATAAAAGCCCCATTTAAAGGCAAAATTACTATAGACTCTGCTTATGAAGAGATTGTGATTGGTATAGAAAATAAGAAAGAGAGTGTAAAGTATGCTCTTAGAAAAAATGATATAGCAAAACCAAGCGAACTTGCCGGCGTTGGCGGAAAGGTAGAAGGCAAACTGTATATTCCTTTTGAAAACGGGGCTGAAGTAGAAGCTGAGGAGAGTATCGTAGAAGTTATTAAAGAGGGCTGGAATGTGCCTAAACGTATTCCTTATGCGGCTGATTTGAAAATTAAAGACGGCGAACCTATCACGCAAAAAATTAAAGCGGGTGCTAGCGGCATAGTCAAATACTATAAACTTCAAGCCGACTATCTAGAAAGATATCACGATTATAAAAAGGGCGATATTATCGACATAAAAGGAATATTTGCCGTAATAGCGGATAAAGACGATAGAGAAGCTATAAGACACTATATTCCAAGAAATTCCATATTGGAAGTTAGCGATAATACCGAAGTTGCGGACAATGCGTTGATAGCTGTTCCAAAAAGCGACGAGCATACGACTATAGCCGAATGGGATCCTTACTCGACTCCTATTATTGCTGAAAACGGCGGCAAAGTTACATTTGAAGATATAGAATCAGGAACGAGTGCTACCGAACAATATGACGAACTTACCGGTCAAAGCAGACTTGTTATCAACGAATATCTTCCATCCGGTATCAAGCCTACGCTTGTTGTTTCCACAAAAAATGGTGAAATAGTAAAATACCAACTTGAACCTAAAACGGCTATTTTTGTTCAAGACGAAAGCGAAGTCAAACAAGCCGATTTATTGGCAAGAACACCAAAAGCAGTCGCAAAATCAAAAGATATCACAGGCGGTCTTCCTAGAGTAAGCGAGCTGTTTGAGGCAAGACGTCCTAAAAATGCCGCTGTGATAGCAGAAATAGACGGCGTTATCAAATTTGGAAAACCGTTGCGTTCAAAAGAGAGAATCATCATTGAAGGTGCCGGCGGCACGGTAAGAGAGTATTTGATAGATAAATCGCAGCAAATACATGTACATGCGGAAGAGTATGTACATGCAGGCGAAAGATTAACTGACGGAGTCGCTTCCAGTCACGATATTTTAAGGATATTAGGCGAAAAAGCTTTACACTACTATCTTATCAGCGAAATTCAGCAAGTTTATCGCAGACAAGGTGTTGCGATAAGTGATAAACATATAGAGATTATCGTGTCTCAAATGTTAAGGCAAATTAAGATATTAGATAGCGGCGACACAAACTTTATTGTAGGCGATTTGATCAGCAGACGCAAATTTAAAGAAGAGAATGAGCGAATTATCAGGCTTGGCGGAGAACCTGCCATAGCAGAACCTGTGTTGCTCGGCGTAACAAGAGCAGCTATAGGCAGCGATAGTATTATTTCCGCGGCTTCATTCCAAGAAACGACAAAAGTCTTAACTGAAGCCAGTATTGCGGCTAAAGTGGATTATTTGGAAGACTTGAAAGAAAATGTCATCATAGGACGTATGATACCTGTTGGAACAGGCATATATGATGAGCGAAGTATTGGCGTTAAAGATAATAAATAAAGTGAGAGGTTAAATTAAGAAACTTAATTTAACCTTTTTTTAAGTGATTTTTAAATAAAATCACACGTATTTTTCACTATAGAAAATACTACTAATTTTTAAAAAAGGAAACAGTGTGCCTACTATTAATCAGTTGGTAAGAAAAGAGCGCGAAAAAGCTGTAAAAAAATCTAAATCGCCTGCTCTTAAACAATGTCCGCAAAGACGAGGCGTTTGTACAAAAGTTTATACTACTACGCCAAAAAAACCTAACTCAGCGCTTCGTAAAGTTGCTAAAGTAAGACTCACAAGTGGTTTTGAAGTGATAAGCTATATTGGCGGCGAAGGTCATAATCTCCAAGAACACGCAATAGTGCTTGTTAGAGGAGGCAGAGTAAAAGACTTACCGGGCGTTAAATATCATATCGTGCGCGGCGCGCTTGATACGGCAGGTGTTGCGAACAGAAAAGTAAGCCGAAGTAAATACGGTACTAAAAAACCAAAAGCGGCGGCTAAATAACTAAATTTAAGTAAATTTAAACACAGGCACGCCGCGTATTCTGGCAGTGTTTGAGTAAAATTGCTTTAATCAATTTGAAGGAAAGAAAAAATGAGAAGAAGAAAATCTCCGGTACGAGAAGTACTTGCTGATCCTATTTACGGAAGTAAAGTTGTCACAAAGTTTATCAATGCGTTAATGTATGATGGCAAAAAAAGCGTCGCTACAAAAATTATGTACGGCACACTGGCGTTGATTGAAAAAAAGAGCGGCGAAACTAAAGGTATTGATGTATTTAATAATGCTATTGATAATATAAAACCTATTTTAGAGGTTAAGAGCCGACGCGTTGGAGGAGCTACCTATCAAGTTCCGGTCGAGGTAAGATCGGCGCGTCAACAAGCGCTTGCGCTTAGATGGATTATTTCGTATGCCAGAAAAAGAAGCGAAAGAACTATGATTGAAAAACTTGCGAATGAATTGATGGATGCTGCAAATAGTCGTGGCGCTTCGTTTAAGAAAAAAGAAGATACGTATAAAATGGCGGAAGCGAACAAAGCGTTTGCTCACTATCGCTGGTAAACATGTAAAGCGGTTTAAAAGCCGCTTTACATGCAAATAATTGAAAATAAAAATTAAGGACTGACAGATGGCAAGAAAAACTCCAATAGAAAGAGTCAGAAATATCGGAATTGCAGCGCATATTGATGCGGGTAAAACTACAACTACGGAGCGTATTTTATATTATACGGGTATGTCTCATAAAATTGGCGAAGTTCATGATGGCGCCGCTACGACAGACTGGATGGAACAAGAAAAAGAGAGAGGCATTACGATAACGTCAGCCGCCGTAACATGCGTATGGAAAGATTATCAAGTAAACGTTATAGACACTCCGGGTCACGTTGACTTTACTATAGAAGTTGAGCGTTCTATGCGTGTGCTTGACGGAGCGGTAGCTGTGTTTTGCGCAGTTGGCGGCGTTCAACCTCAATCTGAGACTGTTTGGCGCCAAGCTAATAGATACCATGTACCAAGAATGGTTTATGTAAATAAAATGGACAGAGTAGGCGCGGATTTTTACAAAGTTGAAAAACAGATAAAAGACAGACTAAAATCAAATCCTGTTCCTATTCAAATTCCAATCGGAGCGGAAGATAATTTCAAAGGCGTTATAGACTTGATTGAGATGAGAGCGCTTGTTTGGGAAGATGAAGCGTCTTTGGGTTCAAAATATGAGGTTGAAGAGATACCGGCGAATCTACTTGAAAAAGCCAAAGAGTATAGAGAAAAACTCATCGAGGCTGTCGCTGAAACAAGCGAAGAGTTGATGGAAAAATATCTTGGCGGTGAAGAGATTAGTATTGATGAGATTAAAGCCGGTATTAAAGCAGGTTGCCATAATATGTCAATAGTTCCTATGACTTGCGGTACGTCATTTAAAAATAAAGGTATTCAGCCAATGCTCGATGCCGTGGTTGATTACTTGCCTGCTCCTACCGAAGTTCAAGCTATAAAAGGTCAATACGAGGACGGTACGGAAACGACTGTAAACTCAACTGATAATGGCGAATTTGCCGCGCTTGCGTTTAAGATTATGACCGATCCGTTTGTGGGACAGCTCGCGTTTGTGCGTGTATATAGAGGCGTGCTTGAGAGCGGAAGTTACGCGCTTAACACAACTAAAGGTAAAAAAGAGAGAATAGGTCGTCTTCTCAGAATGCACGCAAATAAACGCGAAGAGATTAAAGAGCTTTACGCCGGTGAAATTGGTACCGTTGTGGGACTTAAAGATACCTTAACAGGTGATACACTCGCGAGTGAAAAAGATAAAGTTATTTTAGAAAAAATGGAATTTCCAAAACCGGTTATTTCCGTTGCGGTTGAACCAAAAACAAAAGCAGACCAAGAAAAAATGGGTATCGCTCTTCAAAAATTGGCTCAAGAAGATCCGTCTTTTAGAGTTGAAACAGATGAGGAGAGTGGACAAACTATCATTTCCGGTATGGGCGAATTGCATCTTGAGATTATCGTAGATAGAATGCTAAGAGAGTTTAAAGTGGAAGCCGAAGTAGGTCAGCCGCAAGTTGCGTATAGAGAGACTATAAGAAACTCTGTAAATCAAGAATACAAATACGCGAAGCAATCAGGCGGACGCGGTCAATACGGACATGTATTTTTAAAACTTGAACCGTTAGAGCCGGGTAGCGGATATAAATTTATCAATGATATCAAAGGCGGCGTTGTACCTAAAGAGTATATCCCAGCAGTCGATAAAGGTTGCCAAGAAGCGCTTCAAAGCGGCGTTCTTGCCGGATATCCCGTAGAAGACGTTCAAATTACGCTATATGATGGAAGTTATCACGAAGTTGATTCGTCTGAAATGGCATTCAAACTTGCCGCTTCTATGGGCTTTAAAGAGGGTGCGAGAAAAGCGAATCCTGTGATTTTAGAGCCTATTATGAAAGTTGAAGTTGAAACGCCGGAAGATTTTATGGGCGATGTTATAGGCGATTTAAACAGACGTCGCGGACAAATTAACTCTATGGACGATAGAAGCGGACTTAAGATAGTAAATGCGTTTTGCCCGCTTGCGACAATGTTTGGCTACTCTACTGATTTGAGAAGTCAAACGCAAGGCAGAGCGACGTATAGTATGGAGTTTGACCACTACCAAGAAGTGCCTAAAAATGTATCCGAAGAGATAATCAAAAAACGAAAAGGCTAATATTTAATACGATTTTGCCGTAATTTGGCAAAATCGTTTCTATTTTCTCCCTCTGTCATTGCGAGACATGAAGTGTCACGGCAATTCAAATAAAACTTCAAACAACCAAATAAGAATTCTTAAAATAAAACATTCATACTTGCAATTTATTTTATTGTTTTATTCTTTGCATGCTCTGCTTTTTATTGAAATTTAAAGCAATTATGATTAAAATAGCATTTTTATAAAATTTATATTTTATTACGTATGGATATTAAGATGAATTATTTAGAAATTAATAATGAATAAATTAATAAAACTGATAAAATATCTTATTCCTTTTTTTGAAGACGCATCTAAAAATCATAATGTAAAGATGTTTGAAGTCATTTTAAGGCAATTATTTGAAAAAGTAAAAGTTACCCCCCCCCCCCCCCGAACTCAAGAAAAAAACAAAAGAGCAATTTTGCCGTCTTTATGGACTTAAAAATTGCTGATAAATACAGTCACATTAATCATACCGATAGATATTAGCAGAAGATCCAAAGAGATATTTAAAAGAGCTCTCAGTCTTGCGAGTGATATTAGCAGAGATGGATTTTCTGCTATATTTAGTATTAATTTCAAAGATGACGATATCAACAATGAATTATTCTCTTCCTTATCTCTAATAAAAAACATAACGGTGGTTAAAACAGAAGGCGACAATGTGCCGCTTGCCAAGATACGCAATACAGCTATTAATCAAACAGCAACCGAGTATATACTATTTTTAGATGTCGATACGGTGTTTGATGCCGATACCGTTAGGTATATAGTATATGAAGCCATAAATAAAAAGAGTTGTTTCGCGATGCTTCCCTGTCTTTATCTCACAAAAAAAGGTAGCGATTTTGTAAAAGATAACCATTCTACAAAACAAATGGTGGATTATTTTTTTAATTTCCGCAGAGATTTGATTATGCATATAGCGTTTCCTACGTCTCTTATTTGTGTTGATACGTATTCCGTTAAAGAGATAGGCGGTTTTGATGAGAACTTTTACGGACACGGATATGAAGATTTTGATTTTATGATTAGACTTTTATCGTATAAAGGGCTTATGTCTATGCAGGAAAGCATACTCATAGATAATCCTTATATTACTTTAGTATTTATGGAAGGATTCAGAGCCGATATTGCTAAAACTTCCATAAAAGAACTTGTATCAAAAAAATATATTCTTCATTTGCACCATGATAAAAATATCAATGATATATACTACATTAATCGCAGTCGAAACGCCAAATATTTTCATGATAAGTGGCGAAGTATATTAGATAAAGAAAATATAAAACATCAAAGTTCAAAAACTTTTTTGCACTGCTTTTTGGATTTTTGCAGCGGAAATAACATCAAAATATATGATTATCAAGTTTTATTTGATCCGATACCAAGACACATGTGGAGGAATTTTACGCTGTTTGATCATATAAAATCCAATATAAAAAAATTCAAAGGACTTCTTAGACATGACAAAATTCCAAAGAAAATATAGAAAATTTTCAAGAGACCCAAAAGCATTTTTTAAAGACAGTATTTTTATGAGAAAACTTAATAGCATACGTAAATTTTTAGATTTTGATTTTGTCTCGCATATTAAGTATATATCGCTTCTAAAACTGTGGATACTTAAAAAACCTGATAGCCATTTAAAATATAGTGTTGTTACCGCTACTTACAATAGTGAAAAATATCTTGATGATTATTTCAAATCGCTCACAAGACAAACGCTTGATTTTAAAAAGCATATAGAACTTATACTTGTTGATGACGGCTCTACCGATAAATCTGCCAAAATAATCAAAAAATGGCAAAAAAAGTTTCCAAAAAATATAACTTACATTTATCAAGAAAATCAAGGACAAGGCGCAGCAAGAAACAGGGGCTTACCCATTATCAAAAATCCATGGGTTACGTTTATAGATTCGGATGATTTTGTGCATTTTGACTATTTTTATGATGTCGATAAACAACTTAGGGAGCATGCTTTGTATGATGTGAAAATGCTCTCTTGCAATGTGATTAGCTATTATGAGGCGAGAAATGAGTTTAAAAATGACAGACCGTTTAAAATTTTTTACAAAAATGAAGTTTCGATAGTTCCGAGTAGTGATTTGAAAAATTTTATACAATTAGCTGTAAATTCGGCATTTTTCAGTGCGGATGAGATTAAAAGACAGCATATTTTCTTTTCAAATTCACGCTGGCCGAGTTTTGAAGATGGACATTCTATACTGAGATATATAAGTAAAGTGTCGGATGGCTACAATCTATTTTGTTCCAAACCAAAATATTATTATAGAAAAAGAGGAGATAAAACTTCGTCTGTTGATACGTCTTCTGATAAAAAAGAGTGGTATATAGATGTATTAAAAGAGGCTTATTTGGATATATTTGAACTTTTTAAGCAAAAGTATGGTTTCGTACCTCTCTTTGTGCAAAATACTATATTGTATGACATATCATGGAAGATAAAGTATTTTGTTAATGACAATAGAAGAGCAGGGATGTTCTCGGATACAGAAGGAAATGAGTTTTTATTGCTTTGTGATAAAGTATTTTTATATATAGATATAAAGACGATAAACTCTTTTCCTGTTGAATTGAGCGGTTTTTGGTACTACTTTAAAGTAGGTTCGATTCAGTGTTTTAAACAAGTGCCAGTAGAGTGCAAATATGCCTATTTTGACAAATATGACGATAGAAAAAATCTAATCAGAGTTTGTTTTTTTGGCAATGAAAAAATAGACTTGTTTTTTGATGGCAAAAAAGCCGATATTGTCTATTCGAAAATCATAAAAAGAGAGTTTTTATCAAGAGTATTTATATATGAACGTCACATTTGGATTAAACTAAACAAGTCAGCACAAAATATAATATGCAAGATAGACGGAAGAGATGTTGAATGTGATTTGGGTGGTAAAAAATATAAATCATTAAGCGGAATACAACTATTATCTACTTTTAATCATCAGATACAGGCAAGAAAAGATAGATATTGGATACTCATGGATAGAGATGTTGAAGCTGATGATAGTGCGGAACATCTTTATCGCTTTATCACAAAGAATTACCCTAAGCAAAAAATCTATTTTGCATTGAAAAAAAATTCGGTGGATTGGATAAGATTAAAAAAAGATGATTTTAATCTTATAGAGTTTGGAAGCGCATCTTATTTGTCATATCTCAAAGGAGCTGATAAACTAATATCTTCACATATGGATAACTATGTTATTAGATATAGAAAAGATATTTTAAAAGGGAAGCATTTTGTTTGTTTGCAGCATGGTGTTATAAAAGATAATTTATCTGCATGGCTGAATAATATGTCCATAGACCTTTTTATAACTACTACAGATAAAGAATACAGATCTATAGCTGAAGATTTTACAACTTATAATATGGGAACAAAAGAGGTAGTAAAAACAGGATTAGCTAGATATGATACTCTTTTAGAGAGAGCAAAGGAAATATCTACTCAAATGAAGATATTGATTATACCTACGTGGAGAAGATATCTTGTCGGAGGAAAAGTAGGAACATCCAAAAAAGAGTTATTTGATGACTTTTTTGATTCTAAATATGCTAAAGCTTGGTTTGGCTTGTTGAAATCCAAAAAGTTAGCCGATTTGTCACAAAAGTATAATTTTAAAATTCAAATTTTTCCTCATTTAAATATGCAAGGTTATTTTAATGATGTACAATTTGGCAATCATATTGATATAATATTAAGAAGTAATATTATAAATGTTCAGGACATTTTTACTGAATCTTCCATGTTGATTACAGACTACTCTTCCGTAGCATTTAATATGGCGTATTTACATAAAGAGACAATTTATTATCAGTTTGATGAAGATGAATTTTTTGCAAGACATACTGCTACTAAGGGATATTTTGACTATAGAAAAGATGGGTTCGGAGCTGTAGTGATAGACGAAGAAAATCTTTTAAAAGAGATAGAGTCTCTTATGAAAAGAGGAGGCAAACCTGCTAAAAAATATTTAGAACGCATGCAAGAGACATTTCCTGTGCGTGATGGTCAAAATTGTGAGCGAATATACAGAGCTATATTGGCTTTAGACGAGCCACTGAAAGAAAGCAATAAATAAATGGAGATGTAGTTTGGATTTTCATAAAGACTTTATAAGAAATCTCTGCGAAACAGAAAACCTAATGGACATAGCCCCATTGGGCAAGGCTATTCAAAGTTCGTTATCTAAATGGTCAAAACCTGACGATGCTCAAAGAGCAGTAATGGATGTAGGCGAGGTAGACTTTGCTTTTCATACTGACAAGGAGCAAAACCAGTGGTGGGAACTTACTCTTGATAAGCCAAGAGTTGTGGAGTATGTCATCTTGCACAATAGAAAGAAGATGTGTCAAGAGAAAAGCAGAAAATTAACAGTAGAACTTTTTAATGGCAAAGAATATATTAAAATACATCAAGGAGATTTACTATTTGGTGCAGAACCAAATGGTTTGCCTTTGATACTTCCATGTAAATATCCTCAAAGAATGAAACAAATAAAGATAACGTCTCAAATTAACGAATATTTTCATCTCTCAAAAGTTAATGTTTTGGTTACGAAGAGAGAAGAAAAACCGTTATACAATAAAAAGATTGTTTTTTGTAGGCCGCGTAGCGGATTAAACGATATGCTGGTACAAATGCAAAAATGTAGACAATATGCGTTAACTTATGATAGAGAACTTTATATTGATGGTTCAAGGGGTGGATTTTTAGATAGTTTTGACAACTATTTTACTGTACCTGATAGTGTTTACTTGGGAGGATTTGATTTTATGAAATATGAATTTACTTGTTATCCTGCTTTTCTGGAGAATGATATAGTAGGATATCAAGTAGCATATTCAAGTGAAAAGAGAAAGTTTGTTTATGCTGCAACAAGTGAATTGATTACATTTGATTTTGCAAAGTCGTATGAAGAAGATATATTGGTTCATGAGCAATCCGGCGGTGGTCTTGGCGTAGATACTTTTGAATGGCTAAGATTAAATGAAAAAGTAAAAATCTATATAGTTAGCATACTTGAAAAACTTGGGAGTTATGACGCTATACATGTGAGAAATACGGACTATAAAACTGATTATAAAACGTTTTTTGAAAATATCAAAGATAAACTTGGAAATAAAATAGTCCTTTGTACTGATGATTTAGAGTGTCAACTTTATGCCAAATCTTTTTTTGGTGATAGACTTTGTGTAATTACAGAGCTTCCAGACACGCAAGGGAGACCTTTACATAACAATAAAAACATCAATAGATATAGCACAAATCTAAATACTATTGTTGATCTTTTTGTCTTAGCAAGTGGGAGAAATATCTATTTTTCAACAATATTGCCGCGTAAAGAACATCCATGGACATTAACAGGAACAGTAACCTCTGGCTTTAGCAGACTTGCAAAAGCTCTTCACGAGAGACAGGATCTGGTAAAGAAAATTTTATATGGAGAGTAGGTTAGTTTGCGTCAAATGAAGAAGTCAACATGTGAGGAATGTAACAACGAAACAATTCATATTTACTTTTTGCTCATAATTTAACCTTTATTTTTAGATTTCGCTTTCACGAGAATGACACAAATATTATTAAAAATCAAACCAATACATGTAAGGTATTTTAATATATGTGGCAAAAAACATTTCATGAAAGTTGAAGTTGAAATGCCGATTTTAATAGTTTTAGCTATAAAATCTCCTTACATGTAGCAAAAAATACTTACATGTTTATAAAATTTCTCTTAAAAAAATTTGCAAATCACATTAGAAATATAACCTTTCCTGTACGCTTGTATAAATATCATGGCAAATTTGTTTTGCACAATACGCCTTAAATTAATTAGATAATTATAAAAAAATAAATTGACAATATTTTATGAAAAATGTATACTTTATTTTATGAATACTATTGAATTAATTAAACGGAAAAATATATTTGAAAATCATAAAAATATATCTTCTGAAATAGCAAAAATTCAAGAGGTTTTATTTGATAATGACATTTATTCAAGCATAAAAGACGCTGATGAGAAAAACGGTATTATGATTTTTGACAAAATGGAACGGTATTACTTAAATATTTGTTAATACGGCAATATTCATTTTGCAGGATTAGCCGGAAATAATGTTTCAGAAGATATTATCAAAAAAATTGGATTAAAAATTGTTGAAGGAAAAGAAGAGGACAATTTTGCGAATAATAAATGGAAGGAAAATTAAAATATAAAAATGGGATACTTGCATACTACGCATATTTACGCTTTGCTGTCAAAAGCGGTTCGGGCTATAAATTGTCGTACGCGACTAAAATGTTATGTGCAATAATGCCTAAAATTGGTTGAAAAGTATACAATAAAAACTAATTGACATAAATGAAAAATAGGAAGAAATAAATGAAATTCAATAAAACTTTTGATGGAGGCAATTTTAACGATTATATAAAATATCTTAATAGTATAAAAAATTATATATCGATGGAGTTGTACGATTTTATAAGCAATCCGGAAAGGCATGACTTATGGGAAAAAAGTTTACATGACAGTCGAATAGAAAAGATTGAATTTGATCATAATTTTGAAACTGACATGTCAAATATGACTATAACATTATTGGGAGAAAGCAGAAAGTTTATATTACGCTTTTTGAAAATAAAAAAATACAAAATTAAACAAATAGCGGAAAATGATGGGTATACGGATTTAATTACTTACGAAATATATGTAAAAAATAAAAAAGAGAAAACATTGGAGTTTAGGGCTGAATTTGGTTTTGGTTATGGTGAAATTATGATAATATGTAAGGAAATTGCAATTGAAGAAAAAATCTATTAATAAACCAACGGAGTACGGAGACTACGCCAAGCGGGGAAATAATATGAACATTGAAAACATAAGTACATCAGATTGCAGCATATTGGCAAAAATATTGAAGAAGAATAATAACGAGTGAGTATAAAGAACATGAAATAATACAAGAGATTGAAAATAAAAATGGAATAATAATATTTAAAGGATTTAGCAAAGAAGATGGATATTGGATGGAAAATATATTTGAAGAATGCATTATTGAATTGAAATAGATAAAAAGATGAAGTACTCCGCCACGTTGCATAATAGGACTGTTTACGTCTTGTCATTTACTGGCGGGAACGTCATAAAAACTTAGTTGTGCACCATAGCAAAAGTCAAAATTTAGAAAAGAGGGTATAAGTAATGTCGCCAATAGAACGAATGAAGAAAATACATATCTGGATCGGTTCCACTTCATTAAACGAGGAAGAATATAATCAAGTACTTTGATGACTCCGAATCATGCTAATTTTGTAAGGATATCGGACAAGATCAATATGATGAAGATTTTATATGGATACTACCATTATATACAAAAGAAATTTCCGTTAGGGAAGTTTTGAATGATGTGGTAATAGATCGTGATGAGATAAATAGTGCTGTTAAAGAATGTACTAAATTGGGAATAGTGACGGCAAATGCAGTGTTTTATTTAACTGATTCGGACGTTATAATAAAAAAACCATACAAGGAAAATTATAATGGTTTAAAATATATAGGAATATATAATAGTAGTTTATAAAAATAATGCAATACGAGCATATATTGTATATAGCAAGATCGTTTACGCTTACATGTAGGCGGTTTAGGGTTTCGTTTGGATAGATCATTCGCTTCGTTCATTTTTTATGCAAAATCTCTGTTCAAACGTAGTAAACAGCCAGAATGTTACATGTTATTTTCCCTAAAATTGGTTGAAGAATTTCATAAAAATTATTGACAAAAGAACCCAAAGAATATACAATAAAATAATCAAAGGAATGGCATGGACATTATTCAAAAAATAAAAACGTTGTACAATATATCTAAAGACTATGGATATAGCGAAAATGAAATTATTGAAGCAGAAAATAATTTAGGTATAAAATTTCCAAAAATTTTACGTGAATATTATCTAATATTCGGTAAAAATAAAACGATTAATGAGTCATTTAATAGGTTATTAAACATAAATGGCGAAATAGGTTTTACTGATGATAGTAACTATTTGGTCTTTTATGAAGAAAATCAAGGTGCGGTATATTGGGCGGTAGATAAAAAAGATATGGGAAACAATAACCCAAAAGTTTATGGAAATTATGATCCAAACAATGGTTCAGATAATTGGCTTGTAGATTCTGAAACAATGGAAGGATTTTTATTGTCAATGGCTTATTGGAACGGGGCGCTGGAAGGATTACAATATACCGCAAATTATTCGAATGATGATGGAATCGAAAATAATATAATAAAAAACGTTGAAAATTATTGGAATGAAATTAAAGGAATCACAAATCAACAATTAAGATTTTTCACAAATGACGATATAGAAATAATAATATTGACAACTGATTTGGAAAACAATGCAAATGGAATATACGTAGGGACAAATGATAAAAATAAGTTTATGAGAATACTGGAAAAAATAAATATAAAATGGGATTATAGGTCTGATAAAGATAATGAATAGTAGAAGTACAAACAAACGGCGCACAATAGAACTATCGCGTTTTGTTACATGTAAGCGGTTCAAATTACAAACGTCGTAAACAGCCGAAATATTATACGCAATAGTGTCTAAAATTTAGTCAAAACTATCGCATAAAAGAGTATATTTTCATAAATTTAAGGAGAAACAAAATGAAAAACTATAAGAATTTGGCTGAATTAATTATAGATAAGGATAATTATCCAAATGCCGGCGGTCTGTATATAGAAAAATAAAAAAGATTTATTTGAAGATTATATTCAAGAAAATGGAGCAATAAATAATGGAAAAAAGAATTGTTAAAAAATATGATAGAAATGAATTAGTAAATAAAAAAATATCATCGTTTGAAAATAGGTTTATGAGTAACTCAAAATGGAAAAGATTATTTTTAACGTTATTTGAAAACATAGATATAGTAAAACTGTGCGAGGTTCGTGATTTCTTTAATCCCTGCTTTATTTTTATCACAACAGATTTACAAAGTATTGATTATGGCAAACATGTGCACAATGAATGTATAGATAAAATATTATTAGATAACTCTTTAGACGGCGGTGATGCTTGTTATTATAGGGAAATCGAATATTTGGAGTTTTTAAAATATTGGAAAGGCGGAAAATTTGGTAGATTAATGACGCCGAAAATTATTTATCAAGATACAAATAAGATTAAAGAAATAATATCAAAAATCGGAAAATTTGAGTTAGAAGAAACTGAAGAATATTTAAGAGTAATAGGATATAAATAAATATATGTTACATTATAATATACAAAATAAGACTCAAATCGTTGAATTGATGGATTGAAGGGCTAAGGGAGTTTTCTGCAGAGATGGAGGACTGACGCCATCGTTCAAATTGTGTTGTACATGTTAGTAATGAAATGGAGGTTAAAATGGAAACAACGAGTGAAGTTCTCGAGTTTAATGAAAAATTTGACAAGGAAATTCAAAAAGTAACAATTGTTACTGGCGCGTCAGGCTTTTCAGGATCCAACTGGGGAGAAATGAAATTATGGAATGCATGTATCGGTATAACCGCTTGGAAATTAACAGATTCTGATAGAATATTTAAGGGTAAATATTTTTTGTATTCAAAAGCCGACGACGAATATTTGAAAGAGTTAAGAAAAATCATTTTACCCAATAGTATTATTTCGCTTAAAGTTAGGCAAAATGGAAACGATTTTTTATTTGTAGAAATCATTGAAAATAAAGAAACAGATAAAGAGATGGAAGCAATATTGGCGGAACAAACAAAACCCGTAATATATAATGATAAAATATTAGGCGAATTTACGCTTGATAAAAGGATTGATTTATATGTTGGAGAAATAAAATGGTTGGGTGAAAATATAGAATTAGACATAGAAAATTATACCGGAAAAAGATTGGATAAAGTATTCGTAATCGCGAATGAACTTGTTAAAGAAGAAAAAATATGGGATAAAAAAATAAAGGAATTCGCGGCAAAGAAACTATTAAAATTGAAAAATGAAAATTGGCTTGAGGAAGCTGAAAAAGAGATTACAATAGAGCAATTTATTGAAAAAATTGAAATAAATAGCATAAATATATCATTAAAGAATAATTTTGAATTTTATTTAGACGATGGAGATGTATTTTGGGGACATACAATAGTTGTAAATGGAAATATTGAAAAAGGACCATTACGTGCAAACATTGCCGGATAGAATATTAAATAGCCAAAACCGTGCAAAACATAACTGTTTTATGCTTCGTCGCCAGAGTAGGCGACAGTATTCGGAAGGCGGCTGTTTTTTTGCAGGTCGCTACATGTGGTTGTAAAAATAAAGCCCTTTGGACTACCATGCGACTAATTATTTTGCATACTTTTGCTCCGTAAAACTTTATAAGAAGATGATATGGAATACGGTCAAAAGACGTGCAGAAGGCATTTCTGTAGCGGCGGATGGCATGGCGGCATGCGAAACGTTTGGCGTTTACAAAGCAAGAAAGCGGATGGCTGGCGAGACAAGAAAAAATTGAGCGAGAAAATACTGAAAAATTTGAAGCGAAGAAAACCACAGCGGGAGAGAAATTCCACCCATCAAGAATACGACCTCGTCATTACCCAACAGGCGTATGAACATAATGCAATAAGCTATTTAACTCACGTAATGCCAAAAAAAGAGTTTGAAGAGAGGTTTAAAAAGTGACTGATTGCAAAGAAGAAAAGAGAAATCACTTATGATGTGGGAACCATTGATTATTGTGCTTGTGATTGCGGGCAGCGGTTGGTCGTGGGTGTCCAAGCTGGTTCGGAGGCGTCGCCCGAGCGATCCCTCAATGTTTGATTATGCCTCCTGGCCACAGGCGGCGTATACGGCGGCCAGATGGGGCGGGATAGTATGCTTTCTTGCGTTTGGCGTGGTGATCGCCTACGGTTTGCTGGGCATGGCGTTCGGCTGGTTTGAGGGTTATGGGGACGATTGGTGGATTTTGGCGTTACGAGTGAGCATGGCGATGTGCTTGGTGTGCGGGCTTGGGACAGTACTGGACTTTCTGACTGACGGCAGGCCGTTTATGGCTAGAACTCAAAATTGGTACTCGCTAAACTCAGCGCGCAAACGCCGCTTTTTCTTCACCTATGCGATTGGCATCACGATGCTGATGATCGCCGCGAATATGTTAATGTGGCTGGCATAAAAGAATATAGTCGCTAATATGCTTTTTGTTCTTTATGAAATAAAAGAGTATGTATCCCTGTTCAGCGCAGTCTGGAGACTACACCGAGCGAGGGTTTATGTGAAATACCGCCTTAAATTAGTCGAAGAATTTTTGAGTAAAATAGTTGACAAAAATATTTTTGAACGGTATTATTAAAATAATTATGGAGGATAAATTGTCATTTAAGGTTGTAGAATATCCAAATAGAAAGCAACTACAGCTTGAACCAAAAGAATTTGATGAAGGTATAAAGTTCGCTCTTAAAAATGATATAAAGTCATTAATGGTGTATTGCGGTATTGAATGGACTGAAAAATATGTAACTATTGATTTTTCATGGTTAAAAAAGTTGCCGGAATTACAATCGTTGGAAATTATGGCGCCTTTATCAAAAAAATCGAATGTTGATGGTATTTACGAATTAAAAAAATTAAAAGATTTGCATTATAGCCATTATGATAATGTTCCTTTGGATCATAATAAATTAAAATCGCTTGAATATTTATATTGTTCTTATAGTAAAAATCATAAGCATAAAGAATGTTCTTTTGAATTATTAAAGAACTTAAAATCATTAAGATTATGGCATATAAATTGGGAAGAAAATTGTAAGTTTATTGGAGAGTTGAATAAACTCACACGGATTGAATTGACATGGAGTAGGAGTATAAAATCATTAGACGGCTTGGAAGAATATAAATTACTGGAATTTTTATCGTTAAGAAATTTATCACAACTAGAAGATATATCAGCGTTGAATAAATTAAAAGGAATAAAAGGATTATGGATAGAAAATTGTAAAAGAATAAATGAAGAAGGGAAAAAGAAGTTAACAATGTTTCGGAAAAATATATATACAAACGGATATTAATGAAGTACTGGGAACGATGAGGAAATTATGGATATTTTGAAAAATAAAGACATCTTAGACACAAAACGATATTTACAGGATAAAATGAATCCCGATACTTGTTTATATGAAAATGAAATTAAAGAGATAAAACATAGTGTAAAAAACTGGAAATTTGCAACAGATGAAATGTACTCGCCCATTCCATTTTTCCATGAATTGAATAAGTTCAAGAAGGGCAAAATATTAAAATTTTCTTCTGTTGATGAAGCGCTAAAAAAGGAAAATACTTTTACTTTCGGGTTTTCATGTAACGAAAAATTGCTCATGACACAGAAATCAAATGCCATAAAAGCGGGAATAGATCATAAAATATATAATTATAAAAATAATACAATAGAATATTTTTTAATGAGGATTTATATGGATAAGGCATTCAAGAACAAACTAATCTCTGCTGGCACACTAAGCGGCATTGAAAATAATTTACAGTTTGATATTAATGTTCAAAATAACGGGCAAAATTGGTCTGCGACAGTTTATGAATATATGAATAATATGATCAACAAGGTCTATAGATATTCAAAAGGTTGGAACGGGCAAACTGAATATAAATTTGAATATGAAAATGAGATTCTCAAAAAAATAAAAATAGGAAATATAGATTGGTGGAAAAAATAAAAATAATGAACTACGTTATCCACTGCCTTATCGATTTGAAAAATTATGAATAAACAAGACGCACAAAAACTATTAGCAAAAGCCGGTTGGTATCTTAATAGAAATGAAGCTGAAATATATAATTTTACAAATGCACTATTGCTATGTGCAATAATCGATACGGAAGAACGCATAAAAGGATCGGAATTAAAAAATATTATTGCATATACGGATCATCTAAATCATTCAATTATGAGATTTGACGAATTTAATAATAGCATTAGGTATTTACTCCAACTTGGATTGGTAGAGGAAATTGATAAAAGGTTTTTTGTAAATAAAGAGTGGTACAATAGAAAATTTAGACATAGAAATAAATCTTTCAAAGATATAATGATCAAAAACCTGCAAAAGCAACTATATCTCGCAGAAAGAAGTTATAAAATAAATAAAAATATCGAATCAAAAATAACGGAAATTGATTTTGAAAATATTATTGAAGAATATATTACGAATATAAAATAATGGAGACTGGCAAACGGCGTATAGCGGGACTGCAATACTTCAGTGTCCATTTTAGCAGTTTAGGTTGCAAACCATCGTGTATATCCGAAGCTTTATGCGAACTTAGGTTAAAATTAACTGGAAATTATGCTAAGCGGTTACCACCCATTTTAAGAAAACGAGGTTCTTATGTATCAAAAAACAACGAAAGACAATGAAGAACATGTAACAAATATTACAAATAATTTATTGGACATTACATTCAATAATAAAGATTGGAAATTTATTCAAAATGAATGCCTAAGAAACATTGAAGAAAATGAATATTTGGATATAGTTTGTTTGTCAATTACTTGTTTGGGTCATATTGCAAGAATACATAATTGTATTGACAAAGAAAAAGTTTTACCCGTATTAAACGAAAAAATAAAAGATAAAATATTGTTCGGTTTTGTTAGTGACGCATTGGACGATATTGAACAGTTTGCTATCAAGTTCACATCGGATGATATTAAAAAATTTCCAAATTTAAAGCAAAAATAAAAATATATCGTATGAATAGTATAAAAATAAGAAGATGAGGTATGCTGAATAGGGTTCTGCCTATGTTTTTTTAAAGTCTCTCAGGCTGTGTTTGCCTATATCGCTCTAAGCCATAAAAACCTATGATGTTTTTTTTGTCGTGCTGTCAAATCGTTATAAACAGCCGGAACATTATACGCAATAGCCTCTAAAATTGGTTAAAAATACTATAAAGAATTTATTGACAGTATAAAATTTATAGAATATAATATAAAAATGGGACAAATTATAAGAAAAAACAGTATTTACGCAATAGAAACTCGAAAAGGCCTGTTTGTGCTGGCTCAATCTATTGGACATGGAACACTGGTATTTTTTAATTATTTTAGTGAAAATATAAAACAATTCAATACAATTGAATTATGTCATCATAATATTTTATGTTATATAACTCCAGTAAAAATATTTTTCAAAAAAAGCAACATAATTAAAATAAATATAAGACCATTAATAGATCTTCGTGAAAGATATCTCCAAAAGGAACATTTGGCTTTTGAACCAACGGCTTATTGGAAAAAATTTACCATATATAAAGGAACTGAAGATGAATTGGAAATACCACATGTTATGAATGGAAACTTACGTCTAGTTAATTGGAAATTAGAGACCGTAAAGTATTTGGATAAAATAAAGGATAAAGAAATTATAGAAAACAATCAATTGGATACAATGGGAATGTATGGGGAATTAAATGAAAGATTATATTTATGTTATAAATATGGAAAATATATAGAACCGAATAAAGACTTGATAATTGGGAAAAAAATACCAGAAGATTATAAAACATATTTTTTAATAGAATCACAAAAAATAGAAGAAAATGAATGGAAGGAAATGAAAATATAAAATAATGGAAATGCGGCGCTACTGCACATAACAGGACTGTTTACGCTTCGCCGCCGGTAGGCGGCTCGGGCTCCGGTTTTGCTAGGTCAATCGCTTCGCTCATTCCCACGCAAAACCTCCGCCACATTTTGTCGGCCTTGGTCTTTGCTGCGCAAAGCCCTTATCCGGGCCGCCAAAACGTCGTAAACAGCCGGAACGTTATGTGCAATTGCACCTAAAAATGGTTGAAGAAAATAATAAAAAGAATATTGACAAAATATATGGAAAATAAATATAATCAAAAATATTAAATGGATAAATTGGAGGGATTGATCATGAACATAATTGAAATAATAAGAAGTGATAAAATATTGGCTGAAAAAATAGTATATCTTTGTGATATTGAAATTTATCCAAATAATCAAAACCCTCGTAATAAAAACATGTATGGAGAGATTATTAGGAATATAAATGGTATGGCATTTGGCTGTAATGCCGCTGAAGGAGAATATATTTTACTTGAAGATAATACAATAGGTTTTTTTAGTTCAGAATGGGATTGTGGACGCATAGCAGAAAATATAAATGAATTATTTGAATTATTGATAAATATTTCATGCTGGATTGACTATTTGTATATTGATTTATATAATGATGATAAAATGTTAAATCAATATATAATAAAAACAGAAAAAGATAATGAGGAATATTACAATGAGATTTTTAATGGAAATAATATTGAAAAAGACAAATATAAAAATGTGCAAAAGGAATTATCGGAAAATTTATCGATTAAATTATATGAAAATAAAATTGAATTATTAAAAAGATTTTATGGAACAGCGAATAGGTGTCCGCAATATATACAATCATATTTTGAAGAAGATGGAACAAAGGTAAGTTCTGATGGTTCGTTAATAAATAGATTCTTAAATAATAATTTAAAAAATGTATTAATAAAATAATGGGGTACGGGGCAACTGCACATAACAGGACTGTTTACGCTTCGCCGCCAGTAGGCGGCTCGGGGTTCCGTTCGCCTAGGTCGTTCCGCTACGCTCCACTCCCACGGCTCACTCCATCCACATTTTGTCGGCCCTGCAAACACTACGTGTTTGCTTATTCGGGCCGCCAAAACATCGTAAACAGTCGGAACGTTAGACGGCATACTACCTAAGCTGGAAATATAAATTATCCTGAAATAGTGAAGAATTAATTCCGTAATTATAGGAGTAAAAAATAATCCATAAGAAATCTATATTATGAATACTAATAATGGGATGCGGCTTCACCGCAAATATATAAATATTTCTGCTGGGACCGCTAAAGACGGTCCCCGGCGGTTTAACCGCCGTGTTTTTTGGGAATAAAACAGAGAATAAATAATTTTAAAAGAATATTCCGGCAGAGGTCGCTTGATGCGACCCCCGGTGGCTTGGCCGCCGCAAATATTCAGGATATAGAAATAGAGATATAAAAATGGTATAAAAGATAAGCAGGAGGAACGGTAGTACGCCGTCTAACAGGCCTGTATGCGCTTCGGGGCCTAAAGGCCCCTCGGGCTCCAAAAAACCGCAGCCGGGCT
>JAISAU010000001.1 GCA_031266555.1 Campylobacteraceae bacterium | reverse complement strand
GATCGTGTTGTAATCTGAAATCGGCTCTGTTTTTTTGAGATTTTTATCGCAAGAAACAAAGCTTTATAATTCTCTTAGTTTCGCTATCTCGTCTCTTAAAGCCGCAGCTTTTTCAAATTCTAACATTTTTGCCGCTTCGTGCATTTTTTTAGTTAATTCTTTTACTATTTCCCTTCTTTGGGATGGAGGTATCTTATCCATTTTTTTCTTTTTGTATGCCAGTTCTCCTTGATCGTCAATACGTAAATTTTCATCAAGTTTTCTTATAACGGTTTTTGGAGTTATGTTGTGTATTTTATTAAACTCTTCTTGTTTTTTACGCCTATTTATTGTGGTGTCTATAGCTTTTTGCATAGAATTTGTTATTCTTTTTGCAAATAGTATAACTTTGCCGTTCTCATTTCTCGCCGCTCTGCCCATTGTTTGAATAAGACTCGTTTCGCTTCTTAAAAATCCTTCTTTATCAGCGTCAAGCACACCGATCAGCGAAACTTCTGGTAAATCAAGTCCTTCTCTTAAAAGATTTATTCCCACCAAAACGTCAAATTCGCCAAGCCTTAGCGCCCTTATTATCTGATTTCGTTCAATCGCGTCTATATCGGAATGCATATATTTTATCTTAAGACCAAGTTCGGCGTAGTAACGAGTAAGTTCTTCAGCCATCTTTTTTGTTAAAGTCGTGACAAGAACGCGTTCGTTTCTCGCCGTAACTTTTTTTATCTCGTCAAATAAAATTTCAACTTGATTTTCACTTGATTTTATCTCTATTGTAGGGTCCAGCAGTCCGGTTGGTCTTACAATCTGTTCGGCTATATTTTCATTTGAGAGTTTTAATTCAAGTTCAGCCGGAGTAGCTGAGACAAAAAGGTAAGAGGGCGCTTTATTTATAAATTCGTCAAACATTAACGGACGATTGTCAAGCGCGCTTGGAAGGCGAAAACCGTAATCTACCAAAACCTCTTTTCTGCTTCTGTCTCCTGCGAACATTCCGCGAAATTGCGGTAAACTTACATGTGATTCGTCAACAATAACGAGATATTCTTTGCCCATAGCTTCAAAATAATCAAATAGCGAATATGGCGTCTCTCCCGCTTTTTTACCCGTCAAATGTCTCGCGTAATTTTCTATTCCTTTACACATGCCGGTAGCGTTTATCATTTCCAAATCAAATTCCACCCTTTGCTTTAGTCGCTGGTACTCTACCAGTTTCTCCTCTTGCTTAAAAAACGCGAGTCTCTCTTGCAATCCTTCTTCTATCTCTTTTTCGGCGATTTTTAATCTCTCTTGACCTACAATAAACTGATTCGCGGCATAGACAATAACTTTGTTTGTAGAGCGGTGTTTTTCATTTGTCAAAGTATCAAAATATGTTATCTTTTCAACTTCATCCCCAAAAAACTCTACATGTATAGCCTCTTCTTCGCTGTATGACGGATATATATCCACAACGTCGCCGCGAACTCTAAAGTCGCCTCTATCAAAAAAATTATCATTTCTTTTGTAACCCATATCAACAAGTCTTAAAAGCAGCGATTTTTGATTGATTTGCATTCCTTTTTCTATGATTTGCACCATGCTTTTGTATTCGTTCGGATTTCCAAGTCCGTAATTCGCGGAGACCGAAGCGACGCATATAACGTCGTCGTAGCTCAGAAGCGAAGCGGTCGCCGATAAACGAAGACGTTCAAGCTCAGCATTTATGGAGCTGTCTTTTTCAATAAACAGATCTTGTCTTGGTATGTAAGCTTCCGGTTGATAGTAGTCGTAATAGCTGATAAAATATTCAACATGATTTTTTGGGAAAAACCCTTTAAATTCGCTATAAAGCTGCGCCGCCAAAGTTTTATTATGCGTCATGATAAGCGTTGGCTTTTGCGTCTTTTGTATGATATTTGCCATGGTATAAGTTTTGCCGCTGCCTGTTACACCTACCAATGTTTGATAGCGGTTGTTGGCTTTTATTGATGCGGTTAATTTTTCTATTGCTCCCGGTTGATCGCCGGAAGGCTTGTACGGTGATATAAGTTCAAATTTTGACAAAGTTATTCCTTAAGAGGATTTTTGTTACAATTATAACGCAACTTCAAAACAAACGAAGGAGAAGCCCGCTATGCAAGAGAGCGATAAAATTTCCGTAACCCTTAGCGATAAAATAGAAAGATTGATAGTAAAATATCATGAGTTGGAAAATGAAAATTATACTCTCAAAAGCGAAGTTGAAAGACTGCAAGCCAAAAATGAAGACAAAGAGGCACAGATATTAAAACTTGAAGAAGAGTTAAGAAGCAAGAGTTTAGAGACGGACGAACTGCTTGGGAAAATTGAAGCCGTACTTGGAATATGAAAAAAATAACCATATCTATAGCCGCGAAAAGTTTTGATATAACATTGGAAGACAGTTTTGCCGATTTTTTTGAGGCTGAAACGGCAAGATTGTTTAAAAATAAAAATAATATTGAGATAAAAGATATTTTAGGAGCTTTCATACAAGAGTGTCATGATAGATTTGAAACGCAGAGAATAGAAAAAGAGTTAATTTTAAATATTGACACCAAGATTTTAAGAAAAAATTAATAATATAAGAGTAAAATTACCACATGTCAATAAGTGTATTGGCAAATTTGTATTTTAAGGAGTTTCTTATGAAACGCGGTTTTACTATGATTGAGTTGATCTTTGTGATCGTTATTTTGGGTATTTTGGCGGCTGTAGCTATACCAAGACTTGCAGCAACAAGAGATGATGCGAACATCGCTAAAGGTTTGACTGAGGTTCAGATGGCTATAAATGATTTTGGTGCTTACTATACTTCGCAAGGCGAATGGGCTAAGAAGGTCAGCGATATGACAAATGTAGCCAATTTTGACGATATCAATAAAGATCCTACTGGTGTTGGTGCTGAAATTAACTATCAAACATCTGTAGGTACTCAAAAATATTCTTGCGTAAAGATAGCATTTAACGATGGTGGTGTTATAACAGTTAGTGATGCTGGAGGAAACGGTACTGTTTGTAGAGAAATGCTTAAAGATAGAACTTTAAATGCTACTATTCACTCAAATGGCGGCAATATTAGTTTCGGTGGCACAAGTATCAAACGCGACTAATCAACGCTGTTGATCTTTGATCAAATGCCAAAGGTGGAAATGTAGAAGTTATATTTCCACCTTTTTTGCTTTTAAAGGAGTTTATATGAAACGCTCAGCTTTTACTATGATAGAGCTTGTATTTGTCATAGTCGTTTTGGGTATTTTAGCTTCTATTGCCCTTCCTAAACTTGCTGTCACAAGAACAGATGCTCAAATAACGAAATATACTGCAGATATAGCGACTATAAGAAGCGCTATAGCCACAACAAGAAGTCAGAATCTTTTAAAGGGAATTCCAGATTTCCCCGAACTGGAAGGAGCAGATAATGATATGTTATTTGATAATGTGCTTGACTATCCTATTAAGATTTCAGATGGTAAGACAGGGTGGAAAAACGGCGATGGCAAGGAGTATACTTTAAGTATAGATGGTAGTGACATAGTATTTACATACGATGATACAGGCAGGTTTACATGTGATACTAATGGTAGTCTTTGCAAACAATTGACGCAATAAGTTGTTTTATTATAAGGTTATACTTTTAGGTTCGTCTTTAGAACCGCTGACATATCTCTCCTCAAAAGAGATAAAGATAGGTTTCGTGGTGAGAGTTACGCTGCAAAACAAAGAGCGCTCGGGAGTGATTCAAAAGAGCGCTCTAACTCCTGATTTTGAGTGTCAGCCGATTATAGAGATAACGGATAATTTTTTTACCAATACGCAACTTCTTCTTGCTGAATTTATATCTGATTATTATTGTTGTTCACTTGGCATCGCTTTAAATGTTTTTGTTTCACATTTGACGCGAGAACCTATCTTTGAAAAACTAATTATAGCCCCTCCAAATCTTACCAAAAAACAAAAAAAGGCGTTTGATTTTTTGAACTCTCACAAATACTCTTTGCTTTTTGGCGATACGGGAAGCGGTAAAAGCGAAATATACATATCTCTCATATGCCAAACGTTAAATGATGGCAAAAACGCTATTTATTTGCTTCCGGAAATTGGACTTACCCCTCAGCTTGAATTTAAGCTTAAAACTTTTTTTGGCGATTTGGTCGCTACTTGGCATTCAAAACTCAGCAAAAAAAGAAAAGATGGGATTTTGCAAAATATATATGAAGGGAAAATCAGAGTAGTTTTAGGCGCTCGTTCGGCTCTGTTTTTGCCGTTGTACAGCGTTGGTCTTATTATTGTTGACGAAGAGCATGATGAAAGCTATAAATCAAATAATGCCCCAAGATACAACGCCAGAGATTTAAGTTTGATGATGGGCAAAAAAACAGACGCGAAAGTAGTGTTGGGAAGCGCTACGCCAAATGTCACGACAATTGCGAAAATCCCGCATTTCAGGCTAAAAGGAAATTTTTTTGAGAGTAAAAAAGAGGTAGTTTATGAAAATGCTCACAATGAAATTTCACAAAGTATGTTATATGAGATAAAAAGTACGCTGGAAAAAAAACGTCAAATTATCATTTTTTTGCCAACACGCGCTCATTTTAAATATATAGCATGTAAGAATTGCGGCGCTGTTATAGAGTGCCCGTTTTGTTCCGTCGCTATGAGTTTACATAAAAATTTAAACGCGTTAAAATGTCACTACTGCAATTTTACTTCAAAAATTGTAAAAGTGTGTTCAAAATGCGGCAGCGAAACTATGGAAGCTATAAGGCTTGGTACGGCTGAAGTTGTCGATAGGTTAAGGGAACTTTTTCCAAATAACATCATTGAAAAGTTTGATAAAGACGAAATAACGACCGATACAAAATTAAATAAAATTCTCAAAAGTTTTAAAGAGCGTGAAATTGACGTTTTGGTAGGTACGCAAATGCTTAGCAAAGGGCATGACTATCATAATGTCGGACTTTCAATTATTATGGGTATAGACTCTCTTTTGGCGATACCTGATTTCAAAGCAAGAGAAAAAGCGCTTTCGCTCGCCATACAAATCGCCGGACGAAGCGGACGAAAAGAGGAGGGCAGAGTTTTTATACAAACTAAAAACCAAGAATTTTTTACAAAATTTTTACAAAATTATGATGAGTTTATTGAAGAAGAAAAAAAGATCAGAGAAGGATTGTTTCCGCCGTTTAAAAAGCTTATGCGTCTATTGATATCTCACAAAACGGAGCAAAAAGCAAAAGATATTACCAATAAAACGGTAGAGATTTTAAAAGAATTTAAAGACATTGAGATAGTTGGACACGGTAAGGCGGATATCGCCAAAATAGCAAATAAATATCGTTATTTTGTATTAATCAGAAGTGTTGGCGTAAAACCGCTTTTAACGACCGCCAAATTTATTAAAAATAATGCTATTCAAATAGATATGGATCCACTTTCCTTCTCGTAAAATTTGATTTTTGATAATCAAAATTTGCCAAAAAACCATAATACGCGATGTTCTTTCATATAAAATGTTCCTACATGTAACTAAATTACCTTGATCAACGTTTTTTTTATTAATTTTTGCTATCATTTTGACTTATAAAAAAGGCAACGAAAATATGCGAGAAAGATATAAGACCAAGCAGATAAAAGTTGGTAATGTGATGGTTGGAGGAGACGCGCCTATAAGCGTGCAATCTATGACATTTTCCAAAACACATGATGTGGCGTCTACCGTTTTGCAGATAAAAAGACTTGAAAAAATCGGTTGCGATATTGTGCGCGTAGCAGTACCTGATTATGAAGACGCATATGCCTTAAAAGAGATAAAATCGCAAATTTCGCTTCCACTTGTAGCGGATATCCATTTTAACTATCGTTTAGCTCTCATTGCCGCCGAAGTCGTTGACTGCATAAGGATAAATCCGGGAAATATAGGCTCAAAAAGTAGAGTTAAAGAGGTGGTCAAAGCTTGCGAGGAAAGAAATATCCCTATTCGCATTGGAGTAAATGGCGGAAGTTTGGAAAAAGAGTTTGAGCAAAAATATGGCGGAAACGCGAAAGGAATGGTCGAATCCGCACTTTACAATATAAAATATCTGGAAGATTTGGGTTATGCGAATTTAAAAGTTTCATTGAAGGCAAGCGACGCGGCTCGTACTGTTGAAGCTTATAGAATGTTGCGGCCGTTAGTCGAATACCCTTTTCATATTGGCGTTACGGAAGCTGGAACTTTGTTTCATTCAACGATTAAATCTTCGATCGCTTTGGGTTCTCTTTTGCTTGACGGTATAGGCGATACAATGAGAGTTTCCATAACGGGCGAACTTGAAGAGGAGATTAGAGTCGCGAGAGCGATATTAAAAGATAGCGGCAGAGTGAAGGATGGATTAAATATCATATCGTGTCCTACATGTGGGCGCATTCAAGCTGATTTGGTTAGCGCGATAAAGACGATAGAGACTAAAACGGCTCATATAAAAACACCTTTAAATATTTCGGTTATGGGTTGCGTTGTAAATGCGATAGGCGAAGCAAAAGAGGCGGATATAGCGATAGCTTACGGAAAAGGAAGTGGTCTTATCATAAAAAAAGGCGAGATTATCGCGAAACTTGATGAGAAAGATTTGGTCGAGAGATTTTTGAAAGAGGTAGAAATGGAAGCGGCGAAGGAGAATTTAAATGGATAATTTGCATAATATAAATATAGAGCGTTCCGTTCTTAGTTCTATCATATTTAACCCAACGCTTTTTGAGGAGGTCTCTTCAAGATTAAATCCGCTTGATTTTTATCTACCTTCTCATAGACATATATTTTCCGCTATGCTCGATTGCGAAAGGGAAGATTTACCGATAGACGAAGAGTTTTTGAAAAAAATACTAAATCAAAACGGTGTTTTTGACGAAAACGCAATGCTTGATATTCTCTCTACAAATTGGGTTCCGAATGTGAACGCGTATGCGCAAGAGATAAAAGAAAAATCTATTAAAAGACAACTTGTCGCGTTGACGGGCGATATCAACGATATAACGATAGAAAAAGATTTACCTATGCGCGAAGTTGTGGATATAGTTCAGCAAAAATTATATCAAATCACGCAAGAATCAAGCGAAAAAGAGTTTAGAGAATCTCCTGAAATGGTTAACTCGGCGGTAGAGTATATAAAAGAGATGAAAGCCAAAGGAAATAGTCTTCTTACAGGCATAGATACTGGTTTTTATGATTTGAATAAGTTAACAACCGGTTTTAACAACGGCGATTTTATAGTTATTGCCGCACGCCCGGCTATGGGAAAAACGGCATTTTGTCTAAACATCGCCGGACATTGTTTGGATACGAATAAAGGAGTCGCCGTTTTTTCTTTGGAAATGCCAGCTGAACAGTTGATGTTAAGAATGCTGAGCGCTAAAACGTCAATACCGCTTCAAAGTTTAAAAGTGGGTAATTTGACAGATGAAGAGTGGGAGAGACTCTCTGATGCCGCCGATGATTTTTCAAAGAAGAAATTTTTTGTAAACGATCAAGGAAATATCAATATTCACCATATTCGCGGACAACTTAGAAAATTAAAAATGAAACATCCTGAGATATCTATTTGTATCATAGACTATTTGCAATTGATGACGAGCGTTACAAGCGGCAAAGAGAGACATCTTGAAGTAAGCGATATAAGCAGAGGATTAAAGCTTTTAGCACGCGAACTTGATATGCCCATCATCGCTCTTTCACAGCTCAACAGAAGTCTTGAGAGCAGAAGCGACAGAAGACCAATGTTAAGCGATATAAGAGAATCAGGCTCAATAGAACAAGACGCAGATATCATACTTTTTGTTTACAGAGACGATGTATACAAACAAAAAGACGAAAAGGAAAAAGAAGAGAGGTCAAAAAAAGAGAAGGATAAAGTCGGCAACATAAATCCTTATAAAAGCAATTTTATTGAAAAATCTGTTGAAGAAGCCGAGATTATTATAGGTAAAAACAGAAATGGACCTACGGGTATCGCGCACCTTTTATTTCATAAAGCTTTTGTAAAATTTGTAGATAACGCGAAAAGAAATGATGAAAATGACAATATGAATACGAAAATAGATTTAGGCTATTTGCCGCGAGGATAAATGAAGCCTTTTTTGCCATTATTTCAAACAAAGTTTGAAGCAATGGCGACAATGGCCGTTTTAATTGTTATTTTCCTAATAAATACGGGATTTAAATATCTTGATTATATGGAGTTTAAAAGTCACAATTGGGCTACTATACGCGGCGATGTTATTAATGTCATACGTTTAAAGGCAAAAAACGGCAGGGATTATCAGCGTTTATCCATAAAAAGTGACGACGGTTTAACGCTTACCGTAACCAATCTGTCAAAAGAAAAACTTGAGCAAAATATGCGCGTTGGATTTCGCGTTAAAACGGACGAGGTTGATTTCATCTCGTTTTTTGCCAAAAGATTTTACGCAACTTTCGTTTTGGCGTGGGCGAATGATGTAAATAGTACGAGCGTAAAATCAAAACTGCAAAATGCCATTTATTCTCAGCACGAAAATATTTTAGCAAAAGAGCTATACAGCGCGCTTTTTTTAGCTACGCCAATTTCCAAAACACTAAGAGAACAAGTGCAAAGATGGGGCGTTACTCATATAATAGCTATCAGCGGATTTCATTTAAGCATTATGTTCGGCTTTTTGTATTTTATAATCAAATATATCTACGGGTTTTTTCAAAATAGATATTTTCCATACAGAAACGCCAGATGGGATATATCGCTGATCATTTTTGTATTTTTAGGATATTATTTATGGTTAATAGATATGACGCCTTCATTTTTGCGCTCTTACGCTATGGGGGTTTTTGGATTTTTATTTCTTTGGCGGGGCATACATGTACTAAGTTTTGAAATGCTGTTTTTTACGTCGGCATTTTTGGTAGCTCTTTTTCCGCAGTTAATTTTTAATATCGGATTTGTACTCTCTGTTTTTGGCGTTTTTTTTATTTTTGTTTTTATAAAGCATTTTGGTCAAACTCTGAAAGTTTGGCAAAGCGCTATTTTAATAAATTTTTGGTTATTTGCTGCGATGAATCCGATAGTGTATTATTGGTTTGGAGTGATAAATTTACAACAATGGGCATCTATACCTTTAAGTATGCTTTTTATAGTTTTTTATCCGCTTACAGTATTGTTACATGTAATAGGATTTGGAGGAATTTTTGATAATTTTATGTTGCAATTTTTATCTTACGAGAGTAAAAGCGTAATATTTAATACGCCTATTTGGCTTTTAGCTATCTATCTCGTCTTTGCCATTCTTAGCGTCTACAGAGCTGTTTTCATGCTTTTCGTGGCCGCTATAGGCATTAGCTATTTCTCTTTTTTCTTGTTCCCTTGAGCGTAATATATAGCAGACTTTTACTCCGTAAAGAAATATAATCCACGAGCAGTATATCCATATAAAGAAAAATAGCACGATACTAAAAGAACCGTAAATAGTTAAATAAGTTTTATTATAAGTTACGTAAAAAACAAAAAGAGTTTTAGATATGTACCATATAAATGAAGCTAAAAAAGAGGATACGCTTCCGGCATACAAAGATATTTTTGCGTTTGAGGATATCATATATATCGTAAAAAAAAGCGCCCAAACTATAATGTAAGGAAAAATCGCCAAAAAGTTTATATTGTACCCTTGAGAGTTTAAAAAATCCTGTAAAGCGTTTGACATGTAAAAAGAGATACCAAGAAATATGGGGGCTAAAGTTATAAGCGTCCAGTATGCTGCCAACGATTGCCAAAAAGAGCGGGAAGACGTATGCATAATTTTATTAAAGATAGCTTCATAATCTTTGAAAAACATCATAGATATTATAAGTACGGTTGTGATTCCAAAAATTCCCATTTGTATGGTATTTCCCAAAAATTTATCTATATATTCGGATATCATTTCAGATTGCGAAGGCATGAGAGAATTAAAAATAAAAGATTTTATATTTTCATAATACTCCTCAAAGCTTGGCATTTTCGTAAAAATGGAGAATGTTATCAAAAGTACGGGAATAACTGAAAGTATCGTATGAAAACTAAGACTTGAAGCATATGTCATCAAATCTTTGTCGTTTATACGCAAAATCAATGTTACGATATTTTTGCACTTTTGTATAAAATTTTTCATCAATCAAGCCCCATTTTATAAGGGTTTAATATATTATTCGGATCAAACGCTTTTTTAATGGTACGAAAAAGATTCATCTCTTGCGGCGTAAAGGCAAGTTTCATGAAAGGCGCTTTTGAGATGCCTATACCATGTTCGCCGCTTAACGTGCCGCCAAGTTTTACAGCCGCTTCAAATACCTCTTCAATAGCTTTGTGTCCTAGTTCTAACTGTTCTTTATCACTGCCATCCACCATAACGTTAGTGTGGACATTGCCATCGCCCGTGTGTCCAAAACAAGGAATTAACAGGTTATATTTTTTTGAGATTTTGCTAATCTCGTCAAGAAGCTCCGGTAATTTACTGCGTGGAACGGTAACGTCTTCATTTAACTTTTTGCTCCCGTAAATCGTTATACTTTGAGAACAATTGCGTCTTGCAAACCACAAATCTTTTGTTTCAGCCTCATTTTTGGCTATTTTAAATTCGCTACAATCGTTTAGTTTGAAAACATTGCTGATTTTTTCCATCTGCTCATCTAAAATATTCGGCGCCGCCGCGTCTACATCTGTTATAAGTATAGCACCCGCATTTGTAGGAAGCCCTTTTTTGAATCTCTGTTCGACAGCTTTTATACTAAGATTGTCCAAAAATTCCATAGCGACGGGAGTTATGCCTTCTGCGAAAGTTTTATAAACCGCGTTCATAGCGTGTCGTACGCTTGGAAAAACGCCAAACGCTGTTTTTGTAAATTTTGGTTTGGTGACTAGTTTTAGCGTTATTTCGGTTATTACGGCAAGAGTTCCTTCGCTTGCTATCAAAATCCCGGCTATATTGTATCCCGCCACATCTTTAATCGTGCGTTTTCCCGCTCTTATTATTTCTCCATTTGGCAATACCGCGCGCAAAGCCATAACATAATCTTTAGTGATGCCGTATTTTGCCGCCCGCATACCGCCCGCGTTTTCACTCACATTGCCGCCTATTGTCGAGTGTTCTTCGCTTGCGGGATCTGGGGGGTAAAAAAGTCCTTTCGCCTCAACGCTTTTTTGCAGATCCATATTTATAACGCCGGGTTGTACTACCGCCACCATATTGTCCATATCAATTTCCAAAATCTTATTCATATGTTTTTCAAAAGCTAAAATAACTCCGCCTTTTATACTCAATGAACCGCCGGTAAATCCGCTTCCGGCACCCCTTGGAATGATTATGATTTTATTTTCGTTGCAATAGCGTAAAATTTCGCTCACATCTTTTTCATCTCTTGGAAAGATAACGCAATCAGGCTCATATTTCGCTCTTGTAGCGTCGTATGAGTAGACGATGAGATGAGCTTTGTCCGTATATATATTTTCATCTCCAACTATACTTTTTAGAGCTTTTACATGTGAGGCGTCAAAACTCATTTTATTCCCAATAACTGTTTGTAGTAAGAGTTGTAGTCTTTTATATCTTTCTTACCGATGGTGAGGGGCGAGGTTTGTATATTGTTTGAGATTCTGCTGTAAAACGGCGTTATAGGCTGTTCCTCATCGTTTGTATTTTGCAAAGAGAATGTCTTGACAACTTTAAACGAAGCGCAATCCACGAAATAACCGTTTTTTTCTATATTGAACATTATAAGTCCGGTCAGATTTATACTGCAAAGATCGTTAAAATCTTTTATACTTGGATTTGGAGTGTATTTTTTAGCCAAATACGCGGCGGAAACATCAGGATGAACCCAATTTATTTTCGTGAAAAAGTCAGTGATTTTTTTATAACCCTCGTAAGTAGGAGCGATAATTAAAGAGCGGTCGTATAAATAATTAAGACGTATCTCGTCGCCGCTTTTTGGCACAATTGCCAATTTTGGAAACGTATTTTGCGCGAGCGCGTCGTAAGGCTTTAGTTCCACTAAGGCGCTTATACCGTCTTTTGCCAAAACAGTGGCTCTTGCTATGATGGTCTCTTGCGAATTGCTAAATCTATGCATGACAATGCCGCTTGAACCTACTACGATTAAAGGCGAGTCGTCAATAGTCGCTCTATTTTTATTAACAGTTCTTAGCGTTGCGGAGTACTCCTCAAAAAGCGATTGTTCGTAAGCGCAAAAAAGAGAAGAGATCAATAAGGATAAAATCGTAAAATATCGTAAAAACAAGCTATCTCCTATGAATTTAGATTTAAAAGGGATTATACAATAACTGCTTTTAAAAAAGATTGATTTTGCTTTAATCAATTTTAAGTATCAAAACCCTACATGTAACTAAAAATATCATATTTAGTGTTTTTATAAAAGAGAAATAAATATACTTATAAGGACGAGTAAGGTTGCGAATAATATTTTAAAATTTATCAAGGACTTTAAAATGACGATAAATGACTATTATAATAAGTCAAAATCGATGCCACAACATACAAATGTAAGAAAAAATAGGTTAAAATCTCAAATTTACTTTTTAAGTTTATTATATGCTTAAATATGGGTAATTTTTTTTAAAGGTTTTTTATGGCTCGTTTTTTTCTTTTATGCACTCTATTTATTAATTTCGCTTTTGCTTCGACGACCGAAGAGTATTATTGGGAAAAGGGCGAAACTTTATTAAAATTTTTAGAAAAAAGCGAGTTGCCGCTTTCTATATATTATGGGCTTGATTATGAAGATAAAGAGGTTGTGTCGGAGATTTACAGCGGAACAAAATACTATCTTTTAAGAGGGGATGAAGGCGATATAAAACAAGTATTGATTCCAGTAGGCGGCGGGGAGTTGCAACTTCACATGTACAAAGAAAAAGATGGTAATTACACGATAGGTCTTACGCCGGTAGCATACCAGGAAGAGACAAAAGAGTTAGCGTTTGAGATGCAAGTTTCACCATATCAAGATATCATAACTCTTACAAACAGTAACCTTTTAGCGCACGAATTTGTGAACTCTTTTCAAGGAAGCGTTGATTTTTCAAGATTGAGAGCCGGAACAAATATAGTCATACTTTATAAACAAAAAATAAGACTTGGCGCGCATTTTACAAATCCGACCATTATAGCTGGTATGGTAGAGAATAAAAGCAGCGGCAAAAAAGATTACGTGTTTTTTTATGAGCCAAAAGGCAGATATTACAATAATGACGGCAAAGAGATATTGGGGTATTTTTTGATAACCCCCGTCCAATATACAAGAATTTCATCGCCGTTTACGCTTAAACGCTGGCACCCTGTTTTGAAAAAATATCGCGCTCATCTTGGCATTGATTACGCCGCTCCTATGGGAACTTCAGTGAAAGCCGCAGGAGATGGCAAAGTAGCGTTTGTGGGCACTATGAACGGATATGGTAAAACCGTAAAAATTACGCATGAGGGCGGATACTCGACGCTTTACGCGCATTTAAACGGATTCGCAAAATCTTTAAAAAGCGGTAGTTCTGTTAAAAAAGGTCAAGTTGTGGCATATGTAGGCAATACTGGTATCAGCACAGGTCCGCATTTGCATTTTGGTCTTTATAAAAACAATCAGCCGATAAATCCGTCAAGCATTATAAAGGTGGCCAAAAGCGCTCTTAGCGGTGATGAAAAGATAGCGTTTGGCGAATATGCTAAAAATATGCGCGAAAGTTTAGACGCTATAAAAGTAAATTACGGCTCTTCGCAACAAGAGGAGCGGCTTGCCTATTTGGTAAACGCAAATGAATGACGAAAAATCAAAACAAGAGATAAAAATCTTAAAAATAGAGACAAATATATCGTCTCAGTATATACAACCTTTTAGAGTTTTTTACACTCAAAATAATAAAGAAAAAAATTGGGATTTTGTAAAGATTTACGATAACGTTGCGTGCCTTTTGTATCATACGCAAAAAGAAGCCTTTTTACTTGTTAAACAGTTTCGTCCGCCCGTTTATTTAAATAATAACCGCGACGGTTTCACTTATGAAATGTGCGCCGGGATTTTAGATAAAAATAAGAGTTTAAAACAGACGATGAAAGAGGAAATTTTAGAAGAGTGCGGTTATGACGTGGCTATAGAAAATATAGAAAAAATTACATCTTGCGTCGGTTTTTCCGGTTCAAGACAAACGTTGTATTTCGCCAGTATAGACGAGAGCATGAAAAAACAAGAGGGCGGAGGAGTGGAGGAAGAGGAGATAGAGCTTTTCTTTTTGCCCAAAAACGAAGTAAAAAAATTTATGTACGATGAAAATAAAACGAAAACGCCAAGCGTGCTTTTTGCTATTTTCTGGTTTTTTGAGAATAAACTTGATTTGTTAAAAAAATGATTTTGCCATAATAATTATATCTTTTACATGTGATAAAAAAAGAGCGCATGCAAAGCATAATAAAGAGCGAATTTATTGATATAAACGTTTATTTAAAAAAATGGCTGAAAATGATATAAAATAGATGAAAAGTCACTACATGTAAGCGCATTTATTGGCGCAAATACGAAAATACCACAAAAATACAAAATTAAAAGAATAAAAGAGACCAAAATTTTTAAATAAGCCAAGACCAAATCATTAAAGAATATTTCAAATCAAAATGAGATGTTAGCCAATAGCAAACTTACATATTGTTCGCCATATTTTATTTCCAAATTGTCTGAAAAGTACTGTGAAAAAGCATTAGAGAAAAAAATTACATTTTTATACATAAAATTAGTATATTTTTGACATATTGCGCAAAATAATTCCTATATTTTCAGTTTTTTGGTAATTTTATGCAAGTATTGAAAAATAGTTGTAAATAGCGACCAATCAATCACAACTTTTGACACCGGTTTTTTGTTTAAACAGTGGTTCTATCATACGCAGAAACATAACGCATGCACTAAATATATCTTTTAAGGGTTATTTTTTTATAAATCCAAAAATGCTTTTGTCTCGTACATATCCTTTATCTTGCTTCCACTTGTCTTGTATATAGTATTTATCTTGCTTCCATCTATCTTGCACATAACATTCATCATGTTTCCACTTACTTTGAAAATATCCTTTATTATATTTATACTTGCTTTGTATGTAACACTCTTTGTATTTGTACTTTGTTTGGTATTTATTGTGGCATACTTCGGGCGGTTCATAACAATCAGCAAATAGTGCGAAAGATAATAATAAGGTTGTCAAAAATAGTTTTTTCATACCCTAATAATATCAATTTTACTGTTTACATAGCATAAACAAAGGTAAGCCGGCGATGTGTTAACGCCAACTTTTTGTTAAAAAGAATTGGGAGAAAACTTTTATTTTCCATTCAAGAAAGACTAAAAACTTTTATGGATAAAGCACTAATTCACAGCAAAGCAACTCTTACATGTAAAAATTATAGATAAAGTACCTCTAACTTATATTTTGATGACCTCGATAATATGCTATAAGTTTTGTGTTTTAAGGTATTTATAAAAACAAAGTATTTCAATTTTAGTTGTATGTAATAAATACATTTAAAAGTTACTTGCAATAAGTGAAATTGCTCAACACTATATTAAAATATTAGATAAAGTTTTTTAAAAGCTGAAAAGCTTCGCGATTAGTTAATCGCTCAAACTATGTTTTTTGTTATGCGAAGGAGTTTGATAGCCGTCGTCTATGTTGTCGTCGTATTCAAAATGAAAAAAACGCTCGTATCTTAATTTTTCCAGCTCGTTGTCCAAATATTGCGGCAAGATGTTTTTTTGCTTGCACTTTTCTATGATAATATCTATATTGCTCTCATTTACACCGCAAAAGCGCATTTCTAAAATCGCCTCTTCCTTCGTCATAAATCCTTCTTATATTTTAAGCAAGAGTGGCCTAATCAATATTGAATTATAATACGCAATTATAATATATATTGTGCTTAAAATATAATTAAATACACTTTTTATAAAGATAAATCTCGTAAAATTTGCAATGCGGCCGCTTTACCGTCAGCGGCGGCATTTACTACCAAAGCCGCACCTCTGACACAGTCTCCGCCCGCGTAAACTCCGCTTTTGCTTGTATGATATTCGCTGTCCACCACAATAGCTCCGCGGCTATTTACCTCTATGCCGTTTTCAGATAAAAATGTTGGGTTGCTTGGGCTAAATCCAAGCGCGAAAATAACGATATCCGCGTCTACTTTAAAATCTCCGCCTTTGAGCGTCTCTACGCTTTGTCTTCCCTCAACAGTTTTATTGCTCATGATGGTTTTTTGCATATTAATACCAATTACTCCGCCTTCGCTATTTACTATAATATCTTTCGGCACTACATTATATACGAAAATAACTCCCTCATCCAAAGCGTTTTTAAACTCTTTTTTGGATCCGGGCATATTAAATTTGTCGCGTCTATATAAACATGTAACGCTTCTTGCTCCTTCTCTTACAGCTGTTCGCAAGCAATCCATAGCCGTATCGCCACCGCCTATTACTGCGACATTTTTATTCGCTACATCAATCGAGACGTCAAAATCTTCTTTAAACTGTTTTTTTTGTATATTGCGCAAAAAGTCTATCGCCATAATTGTGCCTTTCGCGTTTTCATTTACGATATTGGCTTTATTTGATTGTTCGGCGCCTATTCCCAAAAAAACGGCGTTATGTAAATTTGCAAGCTCTGAAAAAGATACGTCTTCGCCTATTTTAATATTTGTTTTAAGTGTCATTCCGGCTTCTTTTAACCACTCAATACGCCTTGCCACAATCTCTTTTTCTATTTTAAATCCCGGTATTCCATAAGTTAAAAGTCCGCCGGCTCTATTTTGCTTTTCATACATAGTAACATCTACGCCAGCTCTCAAAAGATATGTGGCCGCGGCTATGGACGCAGGACCTGAGCCTATTACGACTACCGACTTTCCGACTTTTTTTTGCGAAAATTTTGGCTTCAACCCATTTCTTATGCCGTTTTCGCTTATGGCGACCTCTATCGCTCCTATAGTTATGGCTTTATGTCCGTCATTTAACGAACAGTCGCCTTCGCAAAGCTTCTCTTGCGGGCATACTCGTCCCGTAATTTCAGGATATGGATTTGTCTCGTTTGAAAGCGCGAACGCCAAATCAATATCATATTTTCCGCCGACGGCTCTAAGCCAAAAAGGTATTAAATTATGAAGCGGACATTTGTTGTGGCAAAACGGATCTCCGCATTGAATACAACGGCTCGCTTGCTCTTTCATGTCGTTTTTTGACAAAAGTTCGTAAATCTCTTTGTAGTCTTTTGTTCTTTCAAGTTGCGAACGTTTCTGCGGTTCTATTCTATCTATAGTTAAAAAATTTTGCATTTTAGTTTCCTTCGTATGGGTTTAGAGGAAGTCTTGTCATATCCTTAGGATATACCATCCAAAAATCTCTTATCGCGTGTCTAAACGTATCCATTATAAATTTGGCTTTTATACTTTGTGTTTCGTTTATATGCATTCTCAAAAGTTTTTTTAGAGTATGTCTTGCTTCATCCATTTCGTCCGTGTCTATGCGTACGGCTTTTACGAGTTCTTGGTTTAATTTATCTATAAAATCGTGATTTTTATCATATACAAAAACTACTCCTCCGGTCATTCCCGCGCCAAAATTCATTCCTGTTTCGCCAAGTATCAACACTTCCCCGCCGGTCATATATTCGCACGCGTGATCTCCCGTGCCTTCTACTATCGCCACAGCGCCCGAATTTCTTACACAAAATCTTTCTCCAACGTTTCCGGCGACAAAAAGTTGTCCGCCCGTGGCACCGTAAAGACATGTATTGCCGGCGCACGAAAAATTTTCGCCTTGAATTTTAGGCGTAATTACTATCTTGCCGCCATTCATACCTTTACCCACATAGTCATTCGCAACACCATTGAGATGAATATTCACGCCGTTAATTAAGAACGCCCCTAAAGATTGTCCCGCTGTGCCGTTTAAGTTATATACTATGCTGTTGTCTTTAAGCCCCTTATTGCCGTAAAATTTTGCTATTTCTCCACTTGTTCTCGCGCCGAAACTTCTATTGATATTGGTTATGGTTTTGTTTAAAACTATGTGTTCGTTTGGATTTTCTATAACTTTATAAGCCTCTTTTAAAATCTCATTTTCAAACTCATTTTTATCATAAGGCGGATTTGGTTTTTGACATGTATTGACGCCTTCAACGTTTGTCAGTATGGCGCTAAAGTCAAATTTTTTAGCAAATTCGTCATCTTTTACGCTTAAAAGATTGTTTTTGCCAATAATCTCTTCAAGCGAAGCATAGCCCAAAGACGCCAATATTTCTCTCACATCTTCGGCTAAAAGCGTTAGATAGTTTACTATTTTATCCGCCGTGCCGTTGAAGCTTTTTCTTAATTCCGCATCTTGTGTGGCGACTCCGACAGAACATCTGTTCAAATGGCATACTCTTAACATTTTACAGCCGACAATACTAAGAAGCAGTGTTCCAAAAGCGTAACTCTCCGCTCCCAAAAGTGCAGCTTTGATGATGTCCAAGCCTATTTTTAAACCGCCGTCCGTTTGTACATGTACAAGTTCTCTTAAATTGTTATACTTTAAAGCGTTTTGAGCTTCGCTAAGTCCTATCTCCCAAGGACTTCCTGCAAATTTAATGGATGTAAGCGGAGCAGCGCCAGTCCCACCGTCATTTCCTGAAATAATAATCTTATCAGCATATGCTTTGGCTACTCCGGCCGCAATTGTTCCAACTCCAGTTGTGGAAACAAGCTTAACCGTAATAGTAGCTTGTGGATTTACCTGTTTTAAATCAAATATAAGTTGCGCTAAATCCTCTATAGAATAAATATCATGATGAGGCGGAGGAGATATAAGCGTAACGCCCGGGATCGTATATCGCAAACTTGCGATTAACGACGTTACTTTATGGCCCGGCAATTGTCCGCCTTCTCCAGGTTTAGCGCCTTGAGCGACTTTAATTTGTATTTCCGAAGCGCTTCTTAAGTATTCCGGAGTTACGCCAAAACGTCCCGAAGCTATCTGTTTGATTTTAGAGTTTTTTTCGCTCTTGAGCCTATCGGTCGCTTCTCCGCCTTCGCCTGAATTTGACATACCGCCGATTTTGTACATAGCAAGTGCGATAGCTTCGTGCGCTTCCGGGGATATTGAACCTAAACTCATAGCCGCCCCATTGAAGCGTTTAAATATTTCTGATATCGGTTCTACCTCTTTGATGTTTATCGGGTTTCTGTCGGATTTTATATCAAAAAAATCACGAATCATTTTAAATTTTCTGGAAATAATCAATTTTTTTAAATGCTCATAATCTTCTTTTTGCCCGCTTGAGGCAGTTTTGTGGATAGCGTGTATGATTTTTGGACCATAGTCGTGGTATTCTCCGCTTTCAAGATATTTATAAAAACCTCCTGCTTCAAGAGGAAATATCTTTTCTCGCCTGTATATCTCAAAAGCTCTGTCGTGATTTTGTTTAACGCGGTTTTCTATATCTTCATAATTAAGTCCGCCGAGCGCGGACATCGAGTTTCTAAAACAATCTTTTATTATCTCTCTCGATAATCCTATAATGTCAAAAAGTCCCGAATTTCTATAAGAAGCTATAGTTGATATACCCATTTTGGATATGGTTTTCAGCAAACCTTGATTTAGAGCGTGAATAACATTTTTGAACGCTTCTCTTGTCTCGTAACTGTCGAGATTTTGTTTTACGGCTTCTTCTAAAACCGTAGCAAATAACAGATAAGGATAAACAGCGCTTGCGCCGCAAGATATCAAAACCGCTATAGAGTGAGAATCGAATATCTCTCCGCTTATAGCTACAATAGAAGCTTTATGTCTTACGCCGTTATCCAAAAGCGCGTTATTTACGCGTCCTACAACCATAGCCATAGGTATGGCGTTGTGAGTTTTGTCTATCTGTCTGTCGTCCAAAAAAACGATATGAACGCCTTCGTATCTTACCGCTTCCACGATATCATAAACCAAATCTTCTAAAGAGCCTCTTAGGTTTTCTTCATATAATGTTGAGAACACGCGGCATTTATACTCTTTTTTGTAAAGCGGCTTATCCGGATCTCCAAAAGATCGAAGCACTTCCACTCGCTCTTGACTCAATATTGGCGAAATTGACTTGATATCAAAAGCATGACTTGGAGTTTCGTCCAAAATATTATTTACTTGTCCGAAATCCGTATTTAAACTCATAACAACCATCTCTCTTATTGGATCTATAGGGGGATTTGTGACTTGAGCGAATTTTTGCTTGAAAAAGTCCGTAAAAGAGCGCTGAACGTTACTGAAAGCGGCAAGCGGAGTGTCGTCCCCCATGGAACCTGTCGCCTCTTTGCCGTCTTTTGCCATCGGTTCTATTATCATCTCTTTTGTCTCTTGAGTGATGTTGTTGTAACGTTGCAAAAGAGCGAGATTGTCAAATTGATAATCGCTCGTTTTAGCGAATAATATATCTACGTACTCTTGCAGATAAAACATATTTTTATTGAGCCATTCGGTATATGGGTGAGAATTTTTAAGATAGTCGTTTATTTCACTGTTTTTCATCACTTTACCGAACTTTAGATCAACTCCCAGCATTTCGCCGCTTTGAAGGCGTCCGCGTTCTAAAATATTCTCATCGTCTATTTTAAGCACGCCGTATTCGCTCGCAATCAGTATTTTTCTATCTTTTGTAATGATGTATTTTGCGGGTCTGAGTCCATTTCTATCTAAAATACATGCGATATATCGTCCATTGGTTAACGATACAGCCGCCGGTCCGTCCCACGGTTCAAAACTATTGCTCGCATATTCATAAAAAGCTCTAAGTTTGGGATCTATATGCGGGGAGTTTTGCCAAGGAGCAGGAATTAAAACGCGCGCGGCTTTAAAGAAATCGTATCCGTTTACAAGCAAAAACTCAAACATACTGTCAAGACTCGCGCTATCGCTTACATCGTCGCTTGTTATGGGAAGAATGGAACTTAGCTCTTTTGGCGAGTAAACGGAACTTCTTAAAAATTCGCTTTTTGCTTTTAGATTGAACCTGTTAGCAGATATAGAGTTTATTTCGCCGTTGTGAGCCAGCGTTCTAAACGGTTGAGCGAGTTTCCATTTAGGCAGAGTATTTGTAGAAAAACGCTGATGAAATAGAGCGAAAACAGCTTTAAAACTACTATCTTGCAAATCTTTATAAAACTCTCTTAAGTGGTTTGGCATGACCAAGCCTTTGTATGAGACAACCTTATCCGAAAATGACGAAATGTAAAATTCGCTATCGTCTTTTATTGCGTTTTCTATATTTTTTCTCGTAAGATATAAAAGAGCCTCAAAACGTTTTGTGGCAATCATAGAATTAGGTATGACAAAAACTTGCGTGATTTTCGGAAGAGTCTTTAGAGCCAACTCTCCAAGAACATTTACATTAACGGGCACATCGCGGTAAAGCAAAACTTTTAAATCGTTTTGCTCGCAAATATCTGAAAAAATATCTTTTTGTCTATCGTCGGTGAAAAAAACCATAGCGACAGCAAACTGTTTGGGCAGATCAATTTTAAGTTTAGCCGCCTCTTTGGTCATAAACTCTACAGGTAGCGAAAAAAGTAATCCGCTACCGTCACCGCTTTTTCCATCTGCGGCAATAGCGCCTCTGTGAGTCATTTTTTCAAGAGCGCATATAGCGTCTTTAACTATATCGTAAGAGGCTATATTGTCTATATTTGCAAGCAGTCCGAAACCACAGTTGTCTTTGTAACTTTTATATAATTCCATCGCTCCGCCTAAGTATTTTTTTCAAAAAAAGTTCACGAGCATAGCAAAAAAAAGCTTTAATATCAATTATATGTATAATATGAGATTTATGCTTCTTTATATATCAAAATTAAAATTAATTTTCAATAAAATTTTATGTCATTTTTCATTGTAAAAGTAGGTTACATGTAACAAAAGATTTTTTTGTGAGTTTTTGAAATGAAAAAATAAAATTTTTATACCCAAATACTAAAAATAAAACAAATTTTAATAATTTAGTTGATATCATATCAGGTTGACTTTTGTCAATAGATTTTTTTAAGGACACATAACGTGAATATTTACGTTGGAAATTTGTCATACAAGATGACTGAGAGCGAACTGGAGGCTATATTCGGACAATTTGGTACGGTATTAAGTGCAAAGATAGTAACGGATAGAGATACAAACCGATCAAAAGGTTTTGCATTTGTGGAAATGGCGGACGAAGCGGCTGCGCAAGAAGCTATAGAACAACTTAACAATAAAGAAGTAGGTGGAAGAAATCTTCGAGTAAATGAGGCTAAACCTCGCGAAGAGAAACCAAGAAGAGCAGCTCGCTATTAATAAAATATAGATGTAGTTTAACGCCCTTTGCATTTTTGTGCAAAGGGTTTTTTTGATATGCTAAATCTCACAAGAATTGCTCCAACTCCAAGCGGTTTCATTCATGCCGGAAACGCTTTGAATTTTATCCTAATTTATACTCTCGCTCGTCATACAAACGCGAAAATAGAACTTAAAATCGACGATATTGACCAAAATCGTTCCAAAGATATTTATATAGAAGATATTTTTGAAACTCTTAAATGGCTTAGACTTGATTGGGATTTGGGCGCGTGCAATAAAAATGATTTTTTAAAAAACTATTCGTTCGCTCATAAACAAAAGATACTTTTTAAAGTTATACTTTCTCTTTGGCGCAAAAATCCTGATATTTTTTATGCTTGCAAATGTTCAAGAAAAGGTATCAACGGTATTTATCACGGCGATTGCATTAAGTTAAATTTAGAGTTAGAAAAAGAAAAAACCGCTTTAAAACTACATGTAGACAATGATTCTAATATAATACTTAGGAACAGATACGTTAATATTTACAGCGCATTCGGCGATATAACTCTTTGGCAAAAAGAGGATTTTTGCTCATATCAATTTGCTTCGCTTTTTTTGGACGAGGATCATAAAACAAGTTTGATTGTGCGTGGGGACGACCTTTTTAATTCAACTGCGTTGCAACTTTATATGGCGCGGCTTTTTGGATTTGAAAACTTTTTGCAAACGACTTTTATACATCATATGTTAATTTTTGATAGTAACGGCTCAAAATTATCAAAATCAAACGGCTCAAACTCGCTTGCGTCATGGAGAAAAAACGGTAAAAAGCCAAACGAGCTATTTCAAAAAGCAGCTCAAATAATAGGCGTTAAAGAGTTTTGGCAAGTAAATACAAAAGAAGATATTCTTACATGTAAAGACGAATTGGATATGTTTTTAAGGACAAATGGACAAAAGGTAAGCTCCGCATTTTAGCTAATTTTTATGTCTTTTCGCAATGAAATTAGCCTTTAGACGGGCACTATTGACTGGTTAAAATCACAATCAAGAGTAAAAAATTTTTGCAAATAAAACGATTAATATTTTTAAAAAACATAAGCGCTCAATCGGCACAAGAGATAATCTATAAAAAATAATGTGAAATTCTTGTGTAAATATATTACATGTAATAAAAACCATTTGAAATCAACTAAAAACTAAAAATATATTAGTTGCGAGTTTTGTTTATTTCAGGCAAGTATCACATGTAATATATTGTATTTTAAAAAGCAATTTTAAAACTCCCCAATATTGTCTAATATTTTTTGCGTAGCATCAAATGGATTTTTTGCTTGATATATAGGGCGTCCCACTACTATAAAATCACATCTGTTTTCATGGGCCGTTTTGATATCAGCCACACGTTTTTGATCGTCTTTTCGCTCATCTCCAAATGGTCTTATACCGGGAGTTAATGTGAGGAAATTATCGTTTGTGTGGCTTTTTATCATTAGGCTTTCATACACCGAGCAAACAACGCCCTCAAGCCCGCTCTCATAACTCTCTTTTGCGAATTGTAACGCTTTTTTTTCTATGTTTTCATTATATATCGCCCAAAAGCCGCTCTCGTCAAAACTTGTGAGTGCAGTTACGGAAAGTACGATGGGAGGATTTTTCACACCGTTTAATCTATCCATTACCATTTTCATAGCTGTCTTGCCGCTGCTCGCATGTACGTTAAACATCTCAACATTAAGTTCGGCTATGGATTCAGCCGCGTCAGCCATAGTATTTGGTATATCGTAAAGCTTTAGATCAAGAAAAATTTTAAAACCATCGTTTATGTTTTTCAGTTCGCTTACGATATTTTTACCGTCTCTTATGAATGAACGAAGTCCGACTTTAAGCCAAACATCGCACTTTTTCAGAGATTTCGCCAAAGATATGTTCTCTTTTTCATTTGGCAAGTCCAAAGCTACGCAAAGTTTCATGCAATATTCTTTTTTATGGAATCCAAAACGCCGTTTACAAATTTTGAACTTGTCTCGTTTCCAAGCTTTTTAGCAAGCTCTATAGCCTCGTTTATGATAACCGCGCTATCTAGTTTAGTGTACAAAAGCTCGTACGCCCCGAGTCTTAAAAGTGCTCGTTCTATCATGCCGATTTTTTCTAATTCCCACTCTTTGAGGTATCTGTTTATGGCTTTATCTATCTCGTTTATATTATCCAAAACTCCTTGGTAAAGCTCTACAGCAAACTCTTTTTGCAAATTTCTTATTTTTTTTTCTTCAAGAATCTCATCGCGAAATTTTACAATATTATCATTGCCGATATCTTGCGCGTATAATAGCCCTATGACAGCTTCTCTGACTTGATGACGCGTTGCCACATTAAACCTTGAACTGATTGTAAAGGCTGATAAGTTCTATGAGATTTGTCATACTTTCAAAACCTTTATTTCCCGCTTTGCTTCCCGCTCTTTCAATAGCTTGTTCTATTGTCTCTGTCGTTAAAACTCCAAAAGTTACCGGTTTTTGATATTTAAGAGTTGTGTTTGCGATACCTTTTGTGGCTTCTGCGGAGACAAAATCAAAATGCGGGGTAGAACCTCTTATGATAGCACCCACGCAACAAATACCGTCATATTTTTTGCTAAAAAGCGCTTTGTCAAGCGCGAACGGTATCTCAAACGCGCCCGGCACCAAAATCAAATCAAGATTTTTTTCATCTCCTCCATGTCTTAAAAAAGCGTCTTTTGCCCCTTCAACTAACCTATCCGTAATGATATGATTAAATCTGGCGTTTATGATGGCTATTTTCTCACTTCCATTTAACGAAAGCTTTCCTTCGATTATGTTCATATTTCTTCCTTTGCCGTGTAAGTAAAAAATTCGTTCAATTATAACAAATTTACAACCTCTTATCTTTCAAAAGGCTGTTTTTTCTCAAAAAAAGAACGAAGATAGTGTCTACATGTAGACGTTAACTTGAAATGCGCCTAATTTTCAAGCGTATTTTGTATTTTTTTGATAGATTGTATTACGATATGCAGTTCTTCCAAATCAAGCATATTCGGTCCGTCGCAAAGCGCTTCGCAAGGATTAAAGTGCGTTTCAAAGAAAAATCCGTCTACTCCAACGGCTGCTGCGGCTTTAGCAAGTGGCGCTACAAACTCTTTTTTGCCTCCGCTTTTTCCTTCAGCCATTCCTGGCATTTGAACGGAGTGCGTCGCGTCAAAGATAACGGGCGCAAACTCTCTCATAATTCCAAGCGCTCTCATGTCAACTACTAAATTTCCGTACCCAAACGTGCTTCCTCGCTCAGTCAGCCAAATCCCGTTTTCTTTGGCGGCTTCAAAACCGCTTGCTTTAACGCCTCTTGTGTCAAGTACTTTTTTAACCGAATATTTCATATCGGCAGGATTTAAAAATTGTCCTTTTTTTATATTTACTACGCATTTTGTTTTTGCCGCGGACACGAGTAAGTCGGTTTGTCTGCATAAAAATGCCGGAATTTGCAATACGTCCACAACTTCGCCTACAGGTTTTGCTTGAGTGTAGTCGTGAATATCCGTTAAGAGTTTAAAACCAAACTCTTGCCTTACTTCGTCTAAAAGTTTTAGTCCTTCGTCAAGTCCAGGACCTCTGAAACTCTCTATGCTGGTTCTATTTGCCTTATCAAAACTTGACTTGAAATAAAAATCTATACTTTTATCTTCATTGTACTTTACAAGCTCTTTTGCGACGCGAAAAAGCGATTCCCTGCTCTCGATTACACAAGGACCTGCTATCAAAATCATATTTTCTCCTTAGCGACTATTATGCCGCTTAAAATGACGAGTATTATACCAAACAAACCGAATAAATCAGGAAAAGAGTTCCATATTATTGTGCCAAATATTACGGAAAACACTATGTCGGCATAACTTACCGCGGAAACTATACCGGCTTTCGTAGCTCCATAAGCTCTTGTCATAAAGATTTGCGCGATGGTCGCGAAAACCCCCATACATATTATGTAAATCCAATCTATGCCTTTTGGCACGCTTACATTTCCAAAAAACTCGCCAAAAAAACTTATATGCAGAAAATTATTCGCTAAAACCATTAAAACAGGACATATGCTTCCAGCACTCATAAAAAAAAGTACAATTGTTCTCGTGTCGTAATATTTTTTAAGTTCCCGCACGCTTGTATACGCCAAAGCCGCTCCAAATCCGCTAAAAAGCCCCATTATGTCGGTTGTTTTGAGAGAAAGTCCGCTTGGCTTCATGATAAAAATTACTCCCGCGAATCCTATAAAAATAGCTGCCCATCCTTTTTTGCTTAATCTCTCGTTCAAAGCAAAAAACGCTATAACCGCGGTAAATATTGGAGCGGTTCTTGAAAACGTCATAGCGTCTGCCAACGGAATATGGGCTATATTATAAAACCATGCGAGCAGCGCTAAAAAACCTATAATGCCTCTAAAAAACAAAAGTCCTATTTTTCCGCCCTTATTTTTTAAAGGCGAGTTAAAGAGCGTTACGCCTATAAGCGCTACGCCAAAAATATTTCTGAAAAACGTTATCTCTAAAATTCCAAAAGAGCTGCTTAAAATTTTTACAAAAACGCCCATGAGAGCAAAGCAAAACGATGCGATTAACATGTATAAAACCCCATCGTTTATCCTCAAAAAATTCATATTGATTCCTAAAAAAATTGCATTTCGCGATTGTATAGCAGTTTGCCTTACGAGGTTGTTATAAATTCTCAATAAATGCAGCGTTTTTTGGTTGCTTTGAGCAAAAAACGGTTTACGCCTTTATTTAGGAAAAAAAATGTAAAATCTCATTTTAGTTTATTTACAAGGTTTTATTTGAAAACAGTTGTACTTATAGGACTTCCAAATGTTGGGAAAAGTTCGCTATTTAATCGTATCGCCAAAGAGAGACTTGCTATAACTTCCGATGTTGGCGGAACAACAAGAGACGTGCGCTATAAAGATGTGGAGATAGAGGGTAGGTGTTGTCGTTTGGCAGATACCGGTGGACTTGACGATTCTACCGACCTTTTTGAGAATGTAAAAAAGCAGTCGTTAAAAGCGGCTAAAGAGGCGGATATTTTACTCTTTGTGACGGATGGGAAAGTTTTGCCGCAAGACATTGAAAAAAAGCTATTTTTTGAACTCCAAAAACTTAAAAAACCCATCGCTTTAATTATAAACAAAATAGATAATGAAAAAGAAGAAGACAGAGCTTGGGAATTTTATCAGTTTGGAGCGCAAAATATTTTTGCAATATCCGTTTCGCACAATAGAGGAGTTTTAAAACTGCTTTCGTGGGTCGCTTCATTTTTGCCTTCGCCAAAAGAGGAGTTAGTTTTACAAGACGATGACGATTTGCCTTTGGAAGAATTTTTAAATCAAGACGATAAAAGTGCGGATGATCTTATAAATGTAGCGATTATAGGTCGTGTGAATGTTGGGAAAAGCTCGCTTTTAAACGCTGTTTTAGGAGTTGACAGAGCGGTTGTAAGCGAAGTTGCAGGCACTACGATAGATCCAGTTGATGATATGATGATATACAAAGATAAAAAACTAAATTTTGTCGATACGGCGGGTATTAGAAAACGAGGAAAGATAGAAGGCATTGAAAAATATGCGCTAAATAGGACTTCGTCAATGCTTGAACGCTCCGATATCGCGCTTTTAGTACTTGATGCGAGCGAACCTTTCACGGAACTTGACGAGAGAATAGCAAGTCTTATAGATAAATATGAGCTTGGTTGCATCATAGTTTTAAATAAGTGGGATAAAGCAAGAGAAAGTTTTGAAAAAATTACGCAAGACGTGAGATACAAATTCAAATTTTTATCCTATGCTCCTATTATTACGCTCTCCGCGTTATCTAAGCAAAGAGTGCATAAAATAAACGACTTGATAATAAAAGTGTATGAAAATTACACTATGAGAGTGCCAACGTCGAGATTGAATGAAGCTGTAAAAGAAGCAAGCAGAAAACATCAACTGCCTTCTGATAAAGGAAGACATGTAAAGATATATTTTGCCACTCAGTTTGACACGAAACCGCCTAGATTTGCGCTCGTTATGAATAGACCGAAAAGTCTGCATTTTAGCTATAAAAGGTTTTTGGTCAATAGGATTAGAGATGAGTTTGGCTTTGAAGGCGCGCCTATAATTTTGATTGCCAGAACAAGAGGAGAGAAGGACAATGAAAGTGCCGAAGTGCGGTAATTTACTATTTATAGGATTTATGGGCGTAGGTAAAAGCACTTTAGCAAAAGAGTTGGCAAAAGAGCTTAAAACCGTTTGTCTTGACACCGATAAAATTATAGAAAATATGGAAAATAAAAAGATAAAAAATATATTCAGCACCAAAGGCGAAGAGTATTTTAGGGAACTTGAGCAAAAAGTCGCTATTTGGCTTGAAAAAAATGTCAAAAATTCTATTATCTCCACGGGCGGCGGCTTTATAGCGGTTGGGAATTTGAAAAAAATCGGTAAAATCATATATCTAAAATCAAGTTTTGACGGTATTATGAAAAGGTTGGAAAATCATCCCAAATCTAAAGAGAAGTTGGCGAAACGCCCACTTTTACAAGATAGAAAAAGAGCAAAAGAGTTATTTAAAAGAAGAAGCGATACCTATAAAAAACTGGCGGATATCACTATCAATGTCGAAAAATATAAAAATAAAAGAGAGATGATAAAAGAGTTAATGAAACTTTTTGATACAAATGTTTCCAGTAGATAGGCTACATGTAAAAAGAAAAAATCTATCATTTTTGATGTTAAAAAAGAGAAGTTTAAAAAATGGTTGAGCTTTTTTGCGAAAAGTGTAGAAAAATGGCAAAAAACAGTAGCAATGGATTATTTTGTTTGCGAGAAAAAAATACTTTGAAATTAAAGATATTTTACGCTTCAAAACAACATCTATTTTTTGAATAGTTAAAATTATTTGTTCAAGATTATGCTGATACCAATAAAATGCTTTAAAATGGATATTCAGAAAATTACTGCTATAATAAAAGTTTTTTAGGAAAATACAGATGAGAACATTGACAGGTATTCAGCCTTCAGGGGCGTTGCATATAGGCAACTATTTTGGCGCGATAAAACAGATGTTGGATTTGCAAAAGAGCGATGAACTTTTTTTGTTTATTCCAAACTTACACGCATTAACGACTTTAAAAGATGCGGAAGTTTTAAGAGCCAATACTCTTGACGCCGCCGCGACGCTACTATCTTTGGGCGTGGAACCGAACAAAACAATTTTTTGGGTGCAATCTGATGTGAAAGAGGTGCTGGAGCTTTACTGGATATTGTCTGCTTTCACGCCGATGGGATTGCTTGAAAGAGCTCATGGTTATAAGGACAAAATCGCTAAAGGCATTTTGGCAAATCACGCTCTTTTTTCATACCCTGTTTTAATGGCAGCCGATATTTTGTTATATAGCGCAAATAGAGTTCCGGTAGGCAAAGATCAGATCCAACATGTAGAGATTACACGCGATATAGCTATAAAATTTAATAACGAGTACGGCGATATTTTCACTATCCCGGAAGCCAAAATAGAGGAGAATTTAGCTTTAGTTCCGGGAATTGACGGAGCGAAAATGAGCAAAAGTTACAGCAACACTATAGACATATTTTTAAGCGAGAAAGAGTTGAAGGCAAAGGTTGGTAAAATAGTGACTGACTCAACGCCCATGGAAGAACCAAAAGATCCATATGCTTGCAATATTTTTGCTTTAGCAAAACTTTTTTTAGACGATAAAGCGCAAGACGAGCTAGCGGCACGTTATAGGAGCGGTAAAGAAGGTTACGGGCATTTCAAAGCTTATCTAAAAGAGCTTATTTGGGACTATTTTGCTACGCATAGAGAAAAAAAGGCTTATTACGACGAACGTCAAGACGAGATAATAGATATACTAAGAGATGGGGCGCATAAAGCAAGAGAGATTGCTTTGCCGATGATAGAAAAAGTGCGCGGATTAGTCGGAATTTACAGATAAAAGAGGGAAAATATGCTTGATTTGAGACTTTTGCAAAACGATTTTGATACTGTATTTAAGGCTTTGCAAAAAAAACATGTAGATTATGAATTGCTCGAAAAATTAAGAGATATATCGCTGACGATGAAAGCCAAAAGACAATCTTTAGAAGCTTTGCAAACAGAACAAAACGCCAGTAGTAAGCTTTTTGGCGCGCTTGCACGAGAGGGCAAAAATACGAGCGAGCTAAAGATAAAATTAAATGCAAACAAAGAAGCCATAGCCATAGCCAATAACGAAGTAAAAAATCTGGAGAGCGATTTGGCTGCTATCGCCGCTATGACGCCAAATATTCCGGATAGCGATGTGCCGGAAGGAAAGGACGAGAATGACAATGTGGTTTTGAAAACTGTTCTTGATGTGCCAAAATTTGATTTTACACCTAAAGAGCATTTTGAATTGAAAGCAAATTGGATAGATTTTGAGAGAGGCGTTAAACTCGCAAAAAGTAGATTTAGCGTTTTAAAAAATGATGGAGCCAAACTTGAGCGAGCTTTAATAAATTACATGTTGGATTTTAATACAAAAAGAGGATTTAAAGAGGTCAATGTTCCTTATATCGTAAACAAAGAGTCGCTTTTTGGGACTGGTCAATTGCCAAAATTTGAAGAGGATTTGTTTAAAATAGAAGACGAGGAGCTATTTCTTATACCAACATCCGAAGTGCCTGTGACAAATCTGTTTAGAGATGAGATATTAAGCGAAGAAGATTTGCCGATAAAGCTTACATGTTACACTTCATGCTTTAGAAAAGAAGCCGGAAGCGCTGGGCGCGATACAAGGGGAATGATAAGACAGCACCAATTTGACAAAGTAGAACTCGTGTCTATAACGACTCCTGAGCAAAGCGAAAAAGTGTTTGAAGAGATGCTTGCCTGCGCCTCGGATTTGCTGACTTCTCTTGGATTGGCACATAGACATCTGCTTTTGTGCGGAGGAGATTTGGGATTTAGCGCGGCGAAGACTATAGATTTGGAAGTTTGGCTTCCGGGACAAAATAGATACAGAGAGATAAGCTCTATCTCAAATACTAAAGATTTTCAAGCAAGACGCGCAAAAATCCGTTACAAAAGCGACAAAAAAAATATTCTCGCGCATACCTTGAACGGTTCATCTTTGGCTGTCGGAAGAACACTTATCGCTATTATGGAAAATTATCAACAAAAAGATGGCAGTGTAAAAATACCTAATATTTTAAGGGATTACATGTAAGGGTTATTTTTTTATTAAAGTAGTTTTTGTATAATTTTCTTCTAAATTTCTACTATTGTAGATTGTGTGTCATACAATTTAAAAAAATAATCAAAAAATTAAAATTTAAGATAGCTTTTATGTTTTATAGGCTATCATTTTGCATATATGTAATAATTTATGTGTATCAACAATATATTATTTTAAGGAGTTTTAGAATGAACAGTGAAAACTTTAAAGGGTTTACAAACCTATATTCTTTGTCGAAAACAATCCGTTTCGGGCTGAAACCAATAGGACAGACTTTGGAAAATATCCAAAAAAGTGACATCTTGTTGGAAGATGAACATCGAGCTGATAGTTATAAAAAAATTAAAAAAATTATTGACGAATATCATAAAAAATTTATCGAAACTTCTTTGCATGGCATTGAATTGGATAAGGAAACGTTGTTTGAGTATTTTACCTATTTTAAGATTGCTAGCAAGGATGAGTCGCAAAAGGAAAGATATAAAGAATTGCAAAGTAAATTACGAAAACAGATTGCCAATGCGTTTGATACTCAACACTTATTTGGCAGAGAATTTATAAGGGAGGATTTGCTGGAGTTTGCAACAAGCGAAGAAGAGAGAGAGTTGATAAAAGAGTTTAGAAATTTTACTACTTATTTTACCGGTTTTTATGAAAGCAGACAAAATATCTATTCTGCTGAAGATAAGTCAACCGCTATTGCATATCGTCTGATAAATGAAAATTTGCCGAAATTTATCAACAATATCGTTGTCTTTGAAAAGGTAGCTAAAAGTTCTGTTGGTAAATATGTTGAGACTTTGTATAGAGATTTTGAAGAGTATATGAATGTGTTCGAAATTAAAGATTTATTTTCTCTTGATTATTATAGTAGTGTATTGACACAGATACAAATAGATGCTTATAATTTAGTCATTGTTGGTAAAGTGCTGGAAGATGGTACAAAAATAAAAGGTTTGAATGAGTATGTTAATCTATATAACCAAAGCCAGATTGATAAAAATGCTCATTTGCCTAAATTTACCACATTATTTAAGCAGATATTGAGCGATAGAAATGTTATTTCATGGTTGCCCGATGAGTTTGCCAGCGATAGTGATGTGCTTGAGAGTGTAGAGAAGGTTTTTTCAGAAATCAATGAAAATGCGCTGAACTCCAAAGTATCATTAAAAAATTTACTTTTGAATATAGATGAGTATGATTTATCCAAAATCTACTTGCGTAACGATACTGGTCTTAGTGGTATTTCACAGCAATTTTTAGGAAGTTATAGTGTTATTGAGGATGCTATTAAGGATAATTATAAAAAAAATAACCCTAGAAGTACACGCCAAAATCAAGAAAAGTATGATGAAAAGGTAGAACGTATTTTTAAAACATGTGATAGTTTTTCTATTGGCTTTATTGACGAATGTTTGGGTGATAAGTCTATTGTTGACTATTGTAAAGCTATCGGCAAAAAAGAGAATACCGAAGATTTATTTGCGCTGATAGAGCAAAATTATATTGCAGTCAGAGAGCTTTTGAGCACTCCTTATCCAAAAGATAAGGATTTAAAGCAAGATAAACAAAATGTTGAAAAAATCAAACTCCTCTTGGATAGCATCAAAACTTTGCAACGGTTTATAAAACCATTACTTGGAAAAGAGGATGAAGCAGATAGGGACGGCAGATTTTACGGAGAATTTGATAAGTTATGGAATGAATTAAATAAAATAACGCCTTTGTATAATATGGTGCGCAACTATGTTACAAAAAAGCCCTATTTGACGGAAAAATTTAAGCTAAATTTTGAGAACTCAACTCTGCTTGCAGGTTGGGATGTAAATAAAGAGCAAGATAACACAAGTGTGCTTTTACGAAAAGAGGGGTTATATTATTTGGCGATTATGGATAAAAAGCATAATAGAGTATTTGCAGAGCAGTTTAATGAGTACGATGATTGCTATGAAAAAATGGACTACAAACTCTTACCGGGAGCCAATAAAATGCTGCCCAAAGTATTTTTTTCCAATAGTAGGATTGGCGAGTTTAATCCAAGTGAACGATTGCTTGAAAACTATGGAAATGGAACACATAGAAGAGGTGATAAATTTAATATTAATGATTGTAGAGGCTTGATAGACTTTTTCAAATCGTCAATACAAAAGCATGAGGATTGGAAAAAATTTGATTTTCATTTTTCGGATACTTCCGATTATAATGATTTGGGCGAATTTTATCGTGAAGTAGAGCAGCAAGGGTATAAAATTACATTTCGTAATATTCCGACATCTTATATTGATAAACTTGTTGAAGATGGAAAAATCTATCTATTCCAAATTTACAACAAAGATTTTTCACCGTATAACAAAGGCACTCCAAATATACATACACTCTATTGGAAAGCGTTATTTAGCATGGAAAATCTAAAAAATGTAGTTTACAAGTTAAACGGACAAGCAGAAGTATTTTTTAGAAAAAGAAGCATAAAAGATGAACATAAAGTTGTACATGTAGCACAAAAACCTATTGGTAATAAAAATGGCAGTAGCCTAAAAAAACAAAGTGTTTTTCAATATGATATAGTTAAAGATAAACGCTACACTGCAGATAAATTTCAATTTCATGTGCCTATCACAATAAATTTTAAAGCTGTCGGTAATGAGCAGATCAATGAAGATGTAAACCGATATATTAGAGATGGAAATATTCGACATATTATTGGTATTGACCGAGGTGAACGACATTTGCTTTATTTGAGCTTGATTGATTTGGAAGGAAATATTATCAAACAGTTTTCTCTTAATGAAATCATAAGTGAATATAATAATGCTGTCTATAAGACTGATTATCATGACTTATTAAATAAAAGAGAAAAGGGGGTTAATGAGGCACAACAAAGTTGGCAAGCTATAAAAACTATTAAAGAGCTTAAAGAGGGATATATCAGTCAGGTTGTTCATAAAATAGCACAACTAACGGTGGAATACAATGCTATTGTAGTGCTTGAAGATTTGAATTTTGGCTTTAAAAATATGCGCAAAAAGGTGAAAAAAGAGATTTATCAAAAATTTGAGAAAATGCTTATCGATAAACTTAATTATTTGGTAGATAAAAAAAAGAAACCAGAAGAAGAGGGTGGACTATTTAATGCATATCAATTAACCAATAAATTCAAAAGTTTTAAGGAGATGGGCAAGCAAAATGGATTTTTATTTTATATCCCAGCATGGAATACTAGCAATATAGACCCCATAACAGGATTTGTTAATTTGTTTAATACCAGATATACAAATCTTGAAAACTCCAGAGCATTTTTTGAAAAATTTGCAGATATACGCTATAACAATGCCAAAAACTATTTCGAGTTTATAGTTGATAATTATAGTAAATTTAATCCGAAAGCTGAAACAACGCGTCTTGATTGGACTATTTGCACTAATGATAAAAGGATAAAAACCTTTAGAAATCCTCAAAAAAATAGCCAATGGGATAACGAGGAGATAGTTTTAAACAGTGAATTTGTGAAATTATTTAATGAGTATAACATTAATTACATGTCAAATCTAAAGAATGCTATTTTAAAACAGACAAAAAAAGAGTTTTTCGAGGAACTTTTACATTTATTCAAACTTATGGTTCAAATGCGCAATAGTGTTACGAATTCCGATACGGACTATATTATTTCTCCGGTTGCTGATAAAAACGGCGATTTTTATGATAGCCGCAAAGCTAAAGAAAACTTACCAGACAATGCCGATGCAAACGGCGCATACAACATTGCTCGCAAAGGACTTTGGGCAATAGAGCAGATTAAACAGGCAGATAATTTAAGAAGAGTTAACTTGGCTATTAGCAATAAAAATTGGTTACAATACGTTCAAAATCATGAATAATTGAAAAATATGGAGAGCATGTGGAAAAATATCAAAGAACAAGATCTATCAGGTTTAAATTATTGCCAAGAGGCTTCAAAAATCTCAAAAATAAAAAATGTCAAGAAAATTAAAATGTATAATCATATTGCTATATCAACCTTGAACGATTTTATCTTTTGCCCATATTCCATATATTTGCACAATGTTTATATGGGTGGTGATGAAGAGTTGGTTCATGCTACTCCTCAAACACGAGGTAAAGCTGCTCATGGAACAATCGACAACAAAATATATAGCAGTAAAAAAGATGAGATTAGCGGCTTATCCGTTTTTTGTAACGAGTTGGGTATCGTGGGCAAAATAGATATTTATAAAGCCAAAGAAAAATTACTTATAGAACGCAAATATCAGCTAGCTAATATTTATCGGGGGTCAGATCTATCAGCTTTGGGCAGAGTATTTTTGCATGATTGAGATGGGATATGAAGTCGAAAAATTGGCTTTTTATGCAATATCTACCAATAAAACTTTTTCAGTAGCCATTCCAAATGAAGATAATAGAAAAGAGTTGAAAGATTTTATTTTAGAATTTAGACAATTTGATCCGGAATAACCTGTAGCAATAAATATAAATAAATGTATTCATTGTATATATTGCGCTTTATGCGACAAGGTGGATGTCGAAAATGTTTACACATAAAGATATAGAGTATCGCTCTATTTTTGTTATAAATTGCATCAACAATAAATCTTTGAGAGTTGCAAATGGAGAATTGTTGTTGGAGAATATTGAAGAAAAAAAGACGCTAACAAAACTACCGTTTCAAAAAATATTAGCACTGTTTATTATAGGGAATGTAACTATTACAACTCCCTTAATTGATAAGTGTACTAAATATGGAATATCGCTAGTTGTTATGAAGCAAAACTTAAGACCCGTCTTTTTCTTTTCCATTACTGCTGAAGCTAATTTTTTATTACGTAAAAAACAGTATGAATATAATAAGGAAAATTTGCAAATTCCAAAGGAATTGGTGGCAAACAAGATAACAAATCAACTGGTTTTACTGGAAAAAACTCGCCTAAAAACATATAATATGCAAAAAGCAAAAGAGCAATGCGCCATTATATTGACTTTAATTCCAAATGCGACAAACTATGATGTTGTTATGGGACTTGAGGGTAAAGCAGCGACACTTTTCTTCTCTGTCTATTTTGAATCGTTAGAATGGAAAAGTCGCTCTCCAAGAACAAAAGTAGATCCTATAAATGCAACTCTTGATATTGGCTATACTATATTATTTAATTATATTGAAGTATTTGCTCGTCTGTTTGGATTTGATCCATATAAAGGCGTATATCATCAGCTTTGGTTTAAACGTAAATCACTAATTTGCGATTTGGTAGAACCTTTTCGTTGCTTAATAGACAGGCAAGTTCGTCAGGCTTTTAATACTAGGCAGTGCAAAACGGAAGATTTTAATCTTATCAAAAATGAGTATGTTTTAAAACGTGAAAAAAATGGCGATTATGCAAAAATGTTTTATAATGTATTGATTGAACAAAAATCAGAGATTTTCAACTATATGCGTCAATTTTATCGCTACTTTATGCAGCAAAATGATTTATTAAAATATCCTCAATTTTTAATCAAGTAGGTCAATATGCTTGTTGCAAGTTATGATATATCAAATGATAAATTAAGAAATAAATTTTCAAAAGCACTTGAAAAATATGGTGGTATTAGACTGCAATATTCAGTTTTTGAAATTAACAATTCAAAAAGAGTTATAGATACTTTAAAAATAAAAATAGAAACTATATTTGCCAAACAATTTGGTGGAGAAGATAGTGTTTTTATATTTGAAACAGATGAAAAAAGAGCCATTAAGTATGGGAACGCCATCCACAGAGACAAAGAACTACTATTTTTTACATAACAAAGGTTAGTCTTCATTTTGTTTATGCTTGTTTTAACAAGTAGTATTATATTATGATGTTATCGGTTCTTTAGCATACCAATACCAAATTCTTTATAGTATAGGTGGGGTAAATATGTTTTTG
>JAISAU010000019.1 GCA_031266555.1 Campylobacteraceae bacterium | reverse complement strand
TATAGGTGGGGTAAATATGTTTTTGAATAAAAGTAAAAAACATATTGGAATATCGGTATTCTTTCATGCTATATTGTACATGTAGAGTCTAGACTCTTTATTGAATTTCTACTATTGTAAATTGGAATAAAGGGAGCAATTAAGAAACTATTCTTGCTTTTGTAAAATCTTCCAATTGACCCCACCACCACTTGTAATGCTTAAAAACTAACTTTATTTAAAAAAGTGTTCATGCGTGTAATAAATCTTTTGACAATTGAAACAAATAGCTCTCAAGCTACTACTCCATTTTTCAGTAGTTTTGATAATTTTTTGTAATAACATTTCCTATTTTATCACTAAGCTATCTTAGCCCTTTTTGCATCTAACGTTTTTTAATATCAGCTTGCTTTATTTTTTAAATTTTCCGAATTGTAAAATCCAACCCTACGTTGTAAATATGCGTATTGTCTCCAGATTAAACCTTTTTCCAAACTTTTTTGAAAATCTTCCATTAATTTGTCAAAGATGTTGTTGGATACTCTTTTGATATTTCATGTTAGAATTTAACTTACCATAAGGTCTAAGAATATTACATGCAAGGATGAAAAATATTAATTATTGGTTTATTTTTGCTTACATGTAGGTATTTAAATCAAGAATAAAATTTGATTACATGTGTAGATTTTTAGGTTTGTGGTGTAATGTTTTTAAAATACAATTTTTGCATGGACTTTCATATGATTATTAACTTTGAGGAAATTTGAACCGGCGGATTTATCGCCGCCGGTTTTTGTAAAAGGAGAAAAATATACTTAAAAACTAATCCATTTTATTGCGAAGCCACGAAGGCGTATCTAAAAAATCAACCTCTATACCATTGACTACTTTTGTGTTTAGATTGTCAAAAGTTCTTTCGCGTATAATGCTTTCGCCAGCGATACCGTTTTGTTTTAACTCTTCGATACTATTTGCTTTGTTGTCAAAACCTGTCGCTACAATCGTAACTCTAACAAAATTATCTTTTACTTTTTCATCTGATGTAACGCCAAATATTATATCGGCATTTTCATCCGCAGCGTCATATATGATAGACATAGCTTCATTTATCTTGCTAAGCGAGCAATCTTTTGGATGAGAGTAAAAATGCACAAGCACGCCAAGTGCGCCGTTTATTGAGACATCGTCCAAAAGAGGCGATTGAACCGCGTTTTTAACAGCTTCATTGGCGGCGTCAGCGCCGGTACTTTCTCCAACGCCAAGTAACGCCATGCCGCGATGACTCATAATTGTTTGAACGTCTGCAAAATCGACATTTATAATACCCGAAGAGAGGATAACTCCGCTCATTCCGCTAACGGCTCTGCTTAATACGCTATCAACTATTTTGAAACTCTCAGCAAATCCTAAATTTTTGTCTATTATATTTAAGAGTTTTTCATTTGGTATAACCACTATAGAATCGCTCTCTTTTTTAAGTTCTGCCAAGCCTTCTTCAGCGTATTTAGCTCTTTTTTTGCCTTCAAATGCGAAAGGTTTTGTTACGACGGATACAGTCAAAGCTCCAACTTCTTTTGCGGCTTGCGCGATAATGGGAGCTGCTCCTGTGCCGGTGCCTCCACCAAAACCGGAAGCGATAAACACTATATCAGCGCGTTCAAGGGTACTTTTTAACTCTTCATAGTTTTCAAGAGCGGCTTCTTTACCAACTTCAGGACGCATTCCAGCACCCAAACCTTTGGTCTTTTTTTCGCCGAGTTGTATTTTTGTATTTGCCAGCGAATTTTCCAAAGCTTGCGCGTCCGTATTGGCAGCTATCAAATCAACTCCATTGATGCCTTCTCTCACCATATGGTTGATCATATTGCCCCCACCTCCGCCAACGCCAATTACTTTTATTTTTGCGCCGTGCGGATGTTTTGTCTCTTCAATTTTAAAACTACCCATTTTTCTGCCTTTTAAAATAGTTGCGTGAAACGCTGCCAGATATTTTTGAAAAATATCACAATTTTGCCGCTGCTTTTTTTGCCCGTGTCGCTTATCGTAGCTATATTATATTCGTCCAGCAATATATCGTCTTTTTTGATAACGGGGAAATCGTCCTCGTCATCTTGAAAAGTATTGATATTTTTACCGCCTTCTAATATCTCATCTTTGTATCTTAATTTTTTATTGGAATCAACTTCATAAGGCGTGAAATGTCCGCCGCCATATAACACCAATCCGACCGCAGTAGAAAATCCAGGATCTCTCAATATCTCAAAAAGCCCTTCCATCTCTTTAGGTTTTGCGATTCTAACCGGCATATTATTAAATAACGCGCTTGCTAATTCCCTTATGCCTTCAAGTTTTGTCATACCGCCTGTAAGCACTATACCGGCGCCTATTTTGTCTTTGTATCCGCTTCTATCTAATTTGTTCGCTAAAATCGCTAAAGTCTCTTCAACTCTTGCGTAAATCACATTTGAGACTATCTCAAGCGAAACTTCACGCACAGCGTATTCGTCTCCTATGAGCGGCAATGTTATAAGTTCGCTTGAACTATTTTTTAAAGAACCATATTTTAGTTTGGTATCTTCTGCAGAATTTATAGGCGTATGAAGCGTCATAGACAAGTCGTTTGTTATATTAATGGAACCTACGGGCAGAAAATCGTTGTATCTTACGGAGTTTCCGATATGAATAGCCATATTACATGTAGCGCCGCCTAAATCTACCACCAAAACGCCCAAATCTTTTTCGTCTCTGCTTAAAATAGCTATGCTGGAAGCATAACTGTTTAATACTAAATTATCTATCTCGACCCCGGCTATTTTAGCGGCTTTTTTTAGATTAATCAGAGATGATTTTTGCGCCGTTATGATATGTACCTGCACCTCTAATCTTCCGCCGTTCATGCCAAGAGGATCTTCTATGAACTCTTGATCGTCTACTATAAAATTATACGGCAGCACATGCAGCTTGTCATGTTCTTGAGGAATGTTAGCGTTAGCGTTATAATCTGCCATTTGCATAGCGCGATTAATCTCTTTTATGCCTATTTCTCGGCTTGGTATATTTACAATGCCGCTGCTGTTGATACTTTTGACATAAGAACCCGAAACAGATACTAATACTCTTTCAAATTGCGTTCCAGCCGCTCTTTTCGCTTCATTTATCGCGCTTTTGATAGATTTAGCGGCAAACTCAATATTAGTGATAACGCCTTTTTTTAAGCCTTGCGATTTGGCTATGCCCACGCCCAATATTTTTATATCACCAAAATCGTTTTTTTCAGCTATAATCGCACAAATTTTGGTAGAACCTATATCAATACCTAAAATCGTCATATGGTACTATCCTCTGTTTTATAGTATTCAATTTTGTATCTGGGTCTTAAGAGTTCTATCGCTTTTCGTTTAACCTCTGCGATTTTTATCTGCCTTGTGGTTTCCGTTATAGTAATATCGTTTGCGGCTAGCATATTTTTATCAGGTAGTTTTTGATCTGTTATATCGTATAAAAATGCTTTTTCTCCCACCAAAACATAACCGCGTTTGTTTTTTGAATTAAAGACGTTTCTGATGATAATAGACGTCTGTTCTTCAGTGAATCCTGGTATATTTTTGGTTCCAGTCCCGATAAATCCTAAATTAGTTCCGCTGAATAAACTTAATCTCGCTTGCGCTTTTTGCACCAAAAGCTGCGATTTTTTATTTGCTTTTAAAATAGCCATAACTTGCGCTTTGGCGTCATCATAAGTTTTAGGTTCCGGAAAAGCCACTTTTGTAAGTTTTAATATCTCATATCCATCATCTTTTTTGATAGGAATTAGAACATCGCCGACCGATAGCGCTTGAAAGCTTTCAGTATCATATTCAATGCTTGATTCTTTTACGGATATATTGTTTTGCGCAGGTATTGTACTATTTTTAAATCCAAGATACGTCGTTTTGTAAGCTTCGGATTCAGTTACGTTTTTTAAACGTAAAGCCGCTTCCACTTGTGATTTAACGCTCTCGTAATCCGCGATTTTATCATCGGTATCTTTGTAAAAATATTTTGTCTCTTCCCAATAAGCTTTGATATTTTCTTCATCCAATTTTTCTTTGGACACCGGTATAAACGCTCTATCAAAAAAGTAGATTTTTTCAGTTAAAAAGTTATTTTGAGCAGCTTCCCAAAAAGTTCTTGTCTCATTATCGCTTAAACTAACCTCATTGTCCTCAACCGTAACTGTGGCAATGGAAAGTTTGTCTTGTAAAAACATAGCGGAACCAAAAACCTCTTTTTCTACTTGGGTTATCGGTAAATTTAGTATTATGGAATAAACTTTGGTTAAAATAAGTTGTTTTTTTAAAATCTCTTCATACTCGTTTGGTTTAAGCCCTATATTTTGCAAACTAAAATAATATAAATCTCTATTAAAAGTGCCGTTTACCTGAAAATTAATGTCTCGTATAATATATTCGACCACATCGCTATCTAAAGTCATTAAGCCGAGCTCGTCCGCGAAATTAAGAAAAATCGCTTCCTCTATCAAACTATTTAAAACTATCTCCGCAAGCCTTATCTCTTTGGCTATCTCTTCTGTTAGTTGTCCGTTATACGCCGCGGAGTTGTAGTAGTTAAAAGCTCTGTCGTATGTTATTCTAAACGTCTGGATATCTATGTTGTGATTTCCTACTTTTGCGATGGAAGACGACCTGCTTAGGTTAAGGTCTAAAGATCCCCAACCGACAAAACCCGCGCCTACAAAAGCTATAACGCTGACCCAAATTGTGATGATAAGATATTTTTTGTGGCGCTGCATCCAAGTAATCATAAGAAAATCCTCATATTTAATAACAAATCAATTTGTTAGATTTTACACCTAAAAGTGTTTAAAGTAGCTTAAAATAGGCTAATTTGAATGCTTTTTTTGAGCAAAAATATCAATTTTGTTAGTATATTTGTTAGTTTGTTTTTATTTTGCGAAATTTCGGGCTATTTTTCCTCTTTTGCGCTCAAAAGAACCCTACATGTATTTTCTATCAAAGCGACGTTTTTTGCCATATTGTGTATGTCGCGATCATACGTAAAAACACCATAACCTTTAATAACCATGATGTTAGTCTTTTTTTCTATGAAATATCTGTATATTTCGACATCAGCTCTTTCGTACCAATCATTGAATTGTTTCGGATCGTAAATATTGAGTTTGCCGATTTTTGTGGCGCCGAAATAATCTTCTGGAATAATCGTATTGTGATTTAGAGTATATGCGACCGTAAAAGGCGGCATAGTATAACAAACATACTTCGCTTCGCTTATGTTTTCATATATATTTAAATGAATTTCTGTATCAATACTGGCCTCGTTCCACCTATAATCTTTTTTAGAGTAGATCTCCACAAGACTTTTTTCGTTTAAACCGTCAAAAATGGCGTTTTTTTTATTTATGAGAAATTTATTTTGTTCTATTTTCGCTGAGATGGAACCGTGATATATTCCAAAAAAATTTTTTCTGAACATAGAGAGCGCTATGTCGCTAATCTCATTTATGAGATATTTTTGCATGCCATTCAACCTTTTTGAAAGCTAAATTGTGTATTATATCTTATAAATTATTTGATAAGGAAAAATTGTTGCAAATTCCGCACATATCGGTTATGCCAAACGAAGTAAAGGATATTTTTAAATCCATAAAAGACGGATATTTGATAGATTGTACGCTTGGTTACGCGGGGCATGCTTACATGCTTTTGGATGAAAAAGATTCTTTACATGTGATAGGTTGCGATCGCGATGAGGAAGCGATTGAGTTTTCAAAAAAAAGACTTGAAAAGTTTAAAGACAGAGTAATTATAGAACATAAAAATTTTAGCAATATTGTCGGCAAATACGAACATTTGTCTATAAACGGTATTTTGGCTGATATAGGCGTCTCTTCTTTGCAATTAGACAGCGATGAGAGAGGTTTTGGATTTAACTCTTCAAACCTTGATATGCGAATGGACGCGACTCAAAATTTAAGCGCGTACGATGTCGTAAATTGTTATCCTAAAAATGAGTTGGAGAGAATTTTAAGAGATTACGGAGAACTTAAAGAGTACAAAAAAATAGCCAAACAAATATGCGATAAAAGAGAAAAAAGTCCCATCAAAGACGCTAAAACATTAGCCGATTTGGTTGGCAGAAGAGGGCACTTAAGCGGTAGAAGCGTTTCGCCCGCCACATTAGCGTTTCAAGCCATACGCATTGAAGTCAACAAAGAGCTTCAAGAACTTGAAGAGCTATTAAAAAGCATCAAAGAAAGCAAAATAACAGATTGTATCGTATGTATTATCTCATTTCACTCATTGGAAGATAGAATAGTAAAGCAAACGTTTAAATCGTGGTCAAAATCTTGTATATGTCCGCCTGAAAATTTTCGATGCGAATGCGGAAACAACCACTCTCTTGGCGAGATTATCACTAAAAAAGCTTTGGAGCCGACGGAGGCTGAGATAAAAGCGAATCCAAGAAGCAGGAGTTCAAAACTTAGAGCGTTTTACATTAAAAGAGACAAAGGATGAATGTAAAAAAAGATTTGGATGAGCAGGATATAGCCATCGAAGTCGCGATTGATCGAACGCAAGAAATATTGCCCGAAAAAGAGAAAAATTTGAGTATTGAACTGTTGTTGTACGTATGTCTTGCTATGGCTTTGGGATTTTTACTGTTGCTTCCCATGATACATATAAAAAATCAGATATATTACTATAGCAGAGATATTAGCACGCTGTGGAGCGAATACTCAATACTTATGGAAGAGAATAAAGATTTGCATCAAAAGATTGAAACCATTCGGTTTAAGCATTATGTAACGGACACATTGGAAATAAAATAATGAGTATAGAGACTTTAATAATTTTGGCGTTTTTATTGATTTTAAGTGTTTTTTGCGCGTTTATTTACATGCAAGTAAAAAGCACGCTTCAAAAATTCGATACTTTTGATATGAAAAATCAAGCGGAACAAGAGAGAATGAGAACGTTTTTGTACGAAAAACTATCTGCTTTTGACGCTAAACAGCTCCAAAGTGCGAGAATAACGCAAGAACAGATAGAAAAAAACGCGGAACTATTTATCAAAATATCGACCTCTTTAGAAGTTATGCAAAAAAATTTAAATACGTTTTTGCATGAAAAGTTGGAGACTTTGGGGCAAAAGATAAGCCATTCTTTAAAAGAGCAACAAGTTCAAAGCGCGAAAGATTTTGAGAGTTTAACCAAAAGGGTTGACGAGAGACTGGATAAAATCAATGAAAAGGTTGAAAATCGTTTAAAAAGCGGCTTCGAAAATATAGATAAAACTTTTAAAGAGATAATAGTCGGGATTGCCAAGATAAATCAAGCGCAAAAAACTATAGAAAGTTTAAGCGGCGAAGTGGTCTCTTTGCAAGGTATTTTAACGGACAAAAAAACGCGAGGAATTTTTGGCGAAGTGCAATTGAACGCTATATTAAAGTCTATTTTTGGCGAGAGAAAAGATTTATACGATATCCAATTTACCCTCTCAAATTCAAGCATAGTAGACGCAGTTATTAAAGCACCGGCACCCGTTGGACTTATCTGTGTGGATTCAAAATTTCCGCTTGAAAATTATAGAAAAATGGGCGAGGATAAGAGTTTTCAAAACGATTTTAGAAACGATTTGAAAAAGCATATAAACGATATCGCTTCAAAATATATCATTAAAGGCGAAACTTCTGATTTGGCGATTTTGTTTTTGCCAGCAGAAGCAATTTTTGCAGAAATTAACGCTTATCATGAAAATCTAATTGATTATGCGAGGCAAAAAAGTGTTTGGATAGCTTCTCCAACAACTCTTATGGCGCTTTTGACTACAATAATGGCAGTTGTCAGAGATATCAAAACAAAAGAACAAGCTAAAAAAATCCAAGAAGAACTTATAAAACTTTCTAAAAATTTTAAACTTTACAAAGAGCGATGGGAGCAACTCTCAAAACACATAGACACTGTCCACAAAGATGTTAAGGATATCTCCGTAACTACCTCTAAAATTTCAGACGAGTTTAGTAAAATTGAGAGAGTTGAATTTGACGACGATATTAAAAGTTTGGAATAAAATGATTTTTACTCGCTACATGTAGCATATTAAAATAATATAAATTTGCTTTTATCTATTTCTTTAAATCTTAACGACTCTTTGTCTTCGTCCGTTATATTGCGAATTATAATTAGCAAAACTTTATCGGGGTATTTTCTTGATAAATATGCGTAAATTTCAGGGTCATTTTCACCAGAGTCCCCAACAAGAATAAATTTGCGTTTAGGAAATACTTTGAAGAGTTTTTCTATCGTCTCTTTTTTGTGCCTTACAGTTATCTCTTGATTTGGGATAAAATCGCTTAAATCTGTCATATCTCTTAAATGAAAAGTGCCTTTTGGAATATTCTCTTTTTCAAAAAAACTCTTAAGCGCAGGGTAGAGCTGTGTAGGGCTTGCTGAAACATAATGATAAGTGTCCGCGCGCAGATTTTGCACATGTTTAAATATCTCTTGTATGCTTTCAACCGCTGTATATTCGTTTAAAAACGTGTTAATGAGCAAAGCTTTTTTATCTAAAACATTAGAATTTTTTATTGTGTCGTCTATATCAAAGATGGCGGAAATTCCATCGTTTGACGAATATAAGGCGAAGCCTTTTTCGGTATTTTTTGGATATTTTGAATTGTAAACCTCAAAAGCAATTTCTCGCTCCATATTTGCGGGCTTTTCCATCTTAATAGTCGCATAACTTTTACCGTCTATTGTTTTTGGCATTTTGTATATGTTTTTATTTTTAAATGTTACAAAAAACTCTTTATCGCTCTCGTAATCTATTCTAAAAAGCGCACTTTTGTCATACAATCTTTGTTTTTCAACCGCATTTAGTCTATTAATACCAAGATAATATGATAGTGCAGTTGTAGCTCCAAGCCGCCTCTCTTTTTCATACACATAAGCTTTTACTTCCACGCCTGTCGTTTCGTTATCTATATCGTAAGCTATGCTTGGAATAAACATTACATATTCGTCTGATTTTAAAATAGACGCGTTAAGCAAAGCAAAAATACCGACGGCAAACAGTAAAAATTTAATTTTTAAAAGCATTTTCATTTGGAGGTTTTATTTTTAATTTCGCCTCTTGCGGCGCTAATATTGTAAAGCCTTGCATTCTATTTATAAGCAAGCTTCGTTTGTCTATAATATCAACATTTTCGCCTAAATAAAGATCCGATATGACGGATTTTCCTATGATATATCTATTATTATTTTTGGTTCTAATCCCCCAAATATTATGCGCGACAACGGCTCTTTCTTCTATCTCTCCAACATATAACATAATGTGACCCGGCAGATAGACAAGCGTAAGATACGGCTGACCAAACTCTTTTAATTTTTGCTCTTTTTGAACGGCGGTTAAATTTGATACGTCAAAATAGAGCGCCGCATTTTTTTGGGCGCTCGAATTTCTCGGAAGCCAAATGCCAAATATCGAAAAAAAGTCTTTTGTGAAAGCGGAGCAGTCTCTATTTGCGTAAAGTCCGCCCCAGCCGTAATTTTCATCCAGTAATTCGTCTATTGCTCGCTTTACATGTAGCGAATTAAATTCTAACGGAAACGGATTGGCAAGCTCTTCGCTTATAGTAATGTTTGTCGCGGACCCTTTCATATTTTTTTCGGTCGTTATGATAAATGCTTTGTATAATCCGTTTTTATGTTCGCGCATGGGCAATATCGTACCGGCTTTTAGATAGTAAGCGAACGATCCTTTCTCATGGTACGTTACGGCATTGTCTTTTGTTACGACTATTTTTGCGGCGTTTTTAAGTTTTTTTATCATTTTCTCGTCCACAATAGCCATTTCATTGGATTTTATCCATCCGGAAGCAAATGAACTTTCAATAAATACCCACGCGAAATCTTCCGAATAGTGAGATATGATAACGGGTTGCATAATACTTATGAATGAATTTTGCAGATAATCAAACGGATAATCAAAACTTTTAGCGGAAGCCCTAAATAGCGGTTTATCTGTTGGAAGCAGACGTAAATTTGTATTTTGCGTGGTAATCGCGTAGGCTAAAACAGAACCATAATTGTCAAAATTTGAGAGCCTTTTTATATCTTCAATCCAAGGCAGGCTTACAGAAAGACGGTTTTCAGCCGCGTATTTATCGCTATTTTTTAAAAACTCAAGTCCGAAAGAGGCGTCTTTTAGGCTTATCCAAAGTAATTTTTCATCCCATACGGCAAAATATTTTTTTAAAAAATCTTCTTTGAACTCTTTAAGCTCTTTTTGCGAGAGTATTGGAGCGTTTGGCAAGATAGCGGCTCTTTGTTCGTATTTTAAAACTTCCGTTAATGTCAGTTCTTTTGTAGAGCAACCCGCAAAGACAAAAATGATTATACAAAGATATGCAAAAAACCGCATTTTATTTTTATTGGTTAAAAAACACATTATACGACAACACAGCCGCGGCGGTTAATGCCGTTATGATTATCAAGACGACATTTTGTATATTGCCCGAAATATCTTGTTTCTCTTTTTTAAGGTGCGTCTTTACATGTAAGACGTCTTCTATTTGATTTGCTTGCGCACTTTGAGCTGTATTTTTAGATAGCTTTTTTCCACTCTTTGTCATACTGATTCTCCATAAAAATTTTTCTTTGTGTATAATACCAAAAAATTATACAAGGTAAGGCGTGAAAGAGCTTGAAATTGCAAAAGAGATACTAAAAAACGATCATCTTTTTTTAACGGGCGGCGGCGGAGTGGGGAAAAGTTATCTTACCGCCAAACTGATAGACGATTACAAGTCGCAAAATAAACGCGTTATCATATTGGGAAGTACCGGCATAAGCGCTGTAAATATAGGCGGACAGACTATTCATAGTTTTTTCGCGTTTGGCATTTGCAAAAATACAGAGGAGCTTTTGCGCTATGACAAATACAACAAACAACGTATAAAAGAGATAAACGCCGTGCTTTCAAACGCCGATCTTTTAATAATAGACGAGATATCTATGGTATCGGCAGCTTTGATGGAGATGATAAGATACAGGCTTGATAATTCAATCTTTAGAGGTTCCATATTGTTTGTGGGAGATTTTTTCCAACTCCCTCCGATAGATAAAAACTCAAATGGTTTTTCGCTGTTTGGAGATGAGGTTTATGCTTTTGAAAGCAGCGCGTGGAAAAATTATAACCCCAAAATAGTAGAATTGATAAACTCAAAAAGAACAGGCGACAAAAAGTTTTTTTCCATATTAAACCAGATTAGAAAAGGTGAATTAAATCGCCAAGTCATTGATTTTTTAGAGAATCTTAAACAAAATAACGCCGTATTAAAACAAAATCCTACAATACTTTTCGGGACAAATTATGAAGCCGATAAAACAAACAAGGAAAGGCTAGCTCAAATACAAGACGAACTTTTTATCTTAGACGCGCAAGAGACGATACATGAAAAAAGCTTACATGTAAACAAGCTTGAAGCGTGGCGCAAATCTCTTAATATACCCATAAAGCTTGAATTAAAAAGAGGGGCGAATGTCATATTTTGCGCGAATAAATGGGGAAAATATTTTAACGGCGAACAAGGAATCATAAGAGATATAAGCGAGAATTTTTTGATAGTGGAAAAGGGCGATCGCTTAATAAAGGTGGAACCGCACGAATTTATTTTGTATGAAAACGTTTTGGAAGGCTCACAGATAAAAAGCAAACCTTTATCAACGTTAAAGCAATTTCCGCTCAAACTCTCTTACGCTATAACTATCCACAAATCTCAAGGTATGAGTATAGAAAATCTGGTTTGCGACATTAGCAATATTTTCGAGAGAAGTCAATTTTATGTAGCTATAAGCCGCGCCGTGAGCGCAAAAAGTTTGTATATCAGGTACGCAAGAGATGATTTTGAGACATATCTTGAAAAGCGCGTTTATGTGGACGACAAAGTTAAAGAGTTTTATAAAAACGCTAAAGTTATTTTTCTTGATAGTTAAATAAAAGAGGCTGTTGCGGCTTAAAAAACTTTTAGTATTGAACTATATCGAAGCCTTCCGGTATTTCAACTTGAAACGTTAGCTTATATATATTGATGTTTAAATTTGTGTTTTTCAGCAAAATATCTATTTGATTGTCAAGATTGTCCGTATAAGATATTTTAGTCGGAACGCTTTTTTCAAAATAGATATTGTATGTCGTATCAAGAACAGTGACGTTAACATCATTGTTTGTTTGTTTGTTAGCGTTTAAAGCTTTACCTAAAATAGACGATATATCGGGCATTTCTTCTATGGACGTTACAACGGCTTGCTCAAGATCGGGCTCAATCATAACAACTCTGCTGTTAGTAAAATATATCTTTTTTTCTATAGGTTTTTCGTAAACCCATAGAGCGAAATTGTCGCTGCCGTCATTCAAAGCTTGAAAGTTTCCTTCGTATTTTAACGAATCGCCCTCAGTGCTTGTTATTATTTGCGTAAAATCGCTTGAAATGCTTCTGATATCATTTTGAGCGTACAAAAAACCAAAAAAAATGATAACAATAGATAGAATTTTCAAAGTATATTCCTCAAAAATAAATTATTGCAGTTTTATCAAAGCTTTTGTAAAAGTGTGATAAAATTTTCCCTTATTTTATTAAAAAAAGGCTTTGTTTATGTTTATTGAAACTTTTTTGGGCAAGGTATTCGGAACAAGAAACGATAGAGAGATAAAAAAATACGCCAAACGCGCGGCTGAAATTAATATATTGGAAAAACAATACAAAGCTTTGAGCGACGATGAGCTTAAAGGCGAGTTTGCAAAACTAAAAGATGAAGTAAGCAGTAATAAAAAAAGTTTAGACGACGTATTGAACGATGTTTTTGCCATAACAAGAGAGGCAAGTATTAGAACAGTCGGACTTAGACATTTTGACGTGCAGATAATCGGCGGACTTGTGTTGCATAATGGAAATATATCCGAAATGAAAACAGGCGAAGGAAAAACTTTGGTGGCTACTTTGCCTGTAGTTCTAAACGCTATGGAAGGCAAGGGCGTGCACATCGTAACAGTAAATGATTATCTTGCCAAACGCGACGCGACCGATATGGGAAAAATCTATAACTTTTTAGGTTTAAGCGTAGGAGTGATTTTATCTACAGATCGCGATGAAAAAAGTAAAAAAGAGCAGTATGCGGCAGATATAACTTACGGTACAAACAATGAATTCGGATTTGATTATTTACGCGATAATATGAAATATTCGCTTGATGATAAAGTTCAAAGAAGACACAATTTCGCGATAGTCGACGAAGTGGACTCGATACTTATAGACGAAGCCAGAACGCCTTTAATTATTTCAGGACACGCGGGCAGAAAGTTAGAGCATTATCAAATGGCGGATGCTGTCGCAAGGCAGCTTAAAAAAGACGAAGATTTTAGCGTTGATGAAAAAAACAGAAATATTTTGGTGACAGAAGTCGGCATAGCTAAAGCCGAACAGTTATTTAAAGTGGATAATTTATATAGTCTCGAGAACGCTATTTTGTCACATTTATTAGACCAAGCTTTGAAAGCCCACTATCTATTTGAAAAAGACGTCCATTATGTAATAAGAGAAGAAGAGATAGTTATAGTAGACGAATTTACTGGAAGACTTAGCGAAGGAAGACGCTTTAGCGAAGGACTCCACCAAGCGCTTGAGGCGAAAGAACATGTAAGAATACAAGACGAATCTCAAACGTTAGCTGACATTACTTTTCAAAATTATTTTCGCTCTTATAAAAAATTGGCGGGTATGACAGGAACAGCGCAAACGGAAGCGACCGAGTTTTCACAGATATATGGACTTGACGTTATTTCCGTTCCTACAAATGTTCCTGCTATAAGAGACGACAAAAACGACTTAATTTATAAAAGTGAAGTTGAGAAATTTAAAGCCGTTATAGACGATATTAAGGCTTCGTATAAAAAAGGACAGCCGGTACTTGTGGGAACCGCTTCTATAGAAAGAAGTGAATTATTGCATAGCATGCTCTCAAAAATAAATATTCCCCATTCTGTATTAAACGCCAAAAATCACGAAAGAGAGGCGCAGATTATCACTGAAGCCGGAGCTAAAGGCGCGGTAACTATAGCTACAAATATGGCCGGACGCGGCGTTGATATAAAAATAAACGACGAGGTAAAAGCTTTGGGTGGACTTTACGTTATAGGAACGGAAAGACATGAGAGTAGACGTATAGACAACCAATTGCGCGGTCGTTCAGGCAGACAAGGAGATCCCGGTAAAAGCAGATTTTATTTGAGTCTTGAGGATAATTTGCTTAGAATTTTCGGAAGCGACAGGATAAAAAATATTATGGAAAGACTCGGCGTCAAAGACGGCGATAGTATAGATTCGAGAATGGTAACGCGCGCTGTTGAAAACGCTCAAAAAAAGGTAGAAACTTTGCATTTTGAGGCAAGAAAACATCTGCTTGAATATGACGACGTGGCAAATGAGCAAAGAAAAACTATCTACAATTTTAGAAACGAGCTTTTAGGCAAAAATCTTGACATGAACAAAAGAATTTCCGAAATGCGCAAAGAGTATGTGAGAAATACGTTCTCAAATGTCGGCATCTATGACGGTGTGCCAAAAGAAGATAGAGACTTAGATAGAGTTTCGGCACTATTAAAAGAGGAACTTAATTGCGAGATTGACGTGAATGACGTGAAAGAACTTGAAACGGATGAAATCTTTACTCTAATTGACGAGCGTTTAAAAGACGAATATGAGCAAAAAATGTCTGTAGTCGATAACGAACAAAGAGATCAAATAGAGAGAATATTGTCATTGCAGATTTTGGATACTACGTGGAGAGAGCACTTATATCAGATGGATATATTAAAAACAGGCATAGGACTTCGTGGCTACAATCAAAAAGATCCTTTGACGGAGTATAAAAAAGAGAGTTACGGACTTTTTATTGAACTTGTAGGGAGAATCAGAGGAGAGACTTTTAAAACATTGCAACTTGTTCGCCTTAGAGACAATAAGGCTGAGGAAGAGCGCATGGCTATGGAGAAAGTATTAAGAGAGATGGAAGATACCGCTGAAGATGTAAGCTTTAAACATGGCAGTGAAGAGATATCGCAAAGCAACAGTAAATTTTCCGACAAGAAAATTTCAAGAAACGATCTTTGTCCATGCGGAAGCGGTAAAAAATATAAGTTTTGCCATGGCAAAGGCGGTCCTAAAAAAGGTTTGTTGGCATAAATGAAACAGACTATCAGCCGATACCTTATCAAAAAATATTTGCGATTTGACAAAACGCAGCCTTTCATAACGGTAAGCGCGATTTTAGCGTTTTTGGGCGTAACTATCGGACTTACGGTGTTGATGGTAACAATGGCTCTTATGAATGGTATGATGAAAGAGTTTGAGCACAAACTCTTCATTATGAATTACCCGATAACCATTTTGCCGTTTGGCGGTTCTAATGTTGCCAAAGGTGATTTGGAACACCTTAAATCCAAACTTCCGAACTTGAAATTTAGTCCGTATATATTGTCGCAAGTCGTTTTGAAACAAGGACAAAGTCTGGATGGCGGGATGATTTTTGGTATTAATTTTGAAGATGAAGCCGCGGTAAATAGTATTGTGGGCGATGCGCTTAAAAATACTCCTACATTTAATGAGTATGATATTTTAGCTGGTCATGGCATAAAAGAGGCTCTTATTTTGGACAAGGGCGATAAAATGACTGTGGTTTTTATGCAAGGCGATCCAAGCGGACTTGCGCTGTTCCCAAAGATAAAACGTTTTACTTTTCAAGAAGAGTTCAACTCCGGTCTCATTAATTATGATAAGGCTTACATGTTCACGACTATGTCGAGTCTTGCGAAGGTATTAGGATATGAAGAGGGCGTATATGACGGCATACATGTATATTCTGCCGAACCCATGAAAGATATTGAGGCGATAAGAGATTTACTACCGTCTAATTTAAGAGCTATCGGTTGGTGGCAGCAAAACGGAAATTTTTTCTCCGCTTTTGAACTTGAAAAAAGAGCGCTTTTTATTGTTTTAATGTTGATTACTTTAGTCGCTTCTTTAAATATAGTAAGTTCGCTTTTGATGACGATAATGAATAGAAGGCAAGAGATCGCGCTTTTGCTCTCTTTGGGCGCTAAGATAAGCGAGATAAAAAAGACTTTTTTCGGTATTGGTATGGCGATAGGTTGCAGCGGTATCGTATTTGGCATTTTGTTAGGATTCGTGGCTATTTTCGCGCTTGGAAACTTTGATATAATAAGTTTACCTGCTGACGTTTACGGTTCGTCAAAACTGCCGCTCGATTTGTCTGTTAAGGATTTTGTATTGATTGTGTTTGGGGCTTTAGCGATAGTCGCCGCATCGTCGTATTATCCTACTAAAAAAGCTACGCAAGTGGATATATTAGGAACATTGCGCAACGAGTAGTTTCTCGCTAAATTATTAGCATGCAATTGACTTTTCTCAGTTATCGAACTGTAGTTTTTGACTTAAATCTTTATTTTACACAAAAGTTTTTACAACAAATAGTGATTTTGCAAATTTTATTGTCGGCAAGATAAAATTCAAAACTTTTGACGTTTTCACACTAAAAACTACTTACATGTATGTTGCAAAAACATATTTCTCAAAATATCCCTCGTGCAACAATCCTTTCTCCTAAAAAAACATATAGACAAATTCTATGCAAAAACACAAATTTTGTCTTACAAAAACACAATTATATACAAAAAACGATGTAAATCGCATATTAATTATGCTTAAAATTGAGTTTTGAAACCCTACTTCAAGCTTACATGTAACCAACTCTCCCTATTTTCAAAAAACATCCTATTATCTTCTTGAAATTTAAAGCTATTTTATAACCCTTTAAGCCTCACTTTAACTTTATATAGTTAAAATTTCTTTTTGTTAATTCTTTATATGTGCATAGTTTATAATAAGGTCTTAATATGAAGATAATAGCTTTTCTTCTTTTATCCTTTTT
>JAISAU010000006.1 GCA_031266555.1 Campylobacteraceae bacterium | reverse complement strand
ATTCATGGAGGAGGCGGAGATGATGTTATCTACGGAGGAGATGGAAATGATACTCTTTATGGAGATAATGGAAACGATATACTGGATGGTGGAGCAGGTAACGATACGCTAAATGGAGGCTCCAATAGTAATGACACCTACATTTTTGGAAGAGATTATGGCAAAGATATAATAGATGATGATTATGGTTATGATACTCTTAAATTTAAAGAGGGAGTTGCGCCGGAAGATATTCTGATTAAACAGGTCGGATACAATTTAGTAATAGCCTTGAAAGAAGACGGCAAAACATTCTCTGAGTTATCAGATACTATTACCATAAAAAACTGTATATACCCCTATAATTATGGTAATGACAATAACTATTACAGTCGTTACGGCATTGAAAATTTTGTATTTGCAGATGGAGCCACGTGGAATATCCAAGATATGTTCTCTCATATAAATACTGATGAAAATGATGTTATCTACGGACTTAACGGTAACGATATATTAACCGGTGGTAAAGGCGACGATACGCTTTACGGCAGAGACGGCAATGACACATATATCTTCAATCGCGGTTACGGCAAAGATACTATAGTTGATACTGCAGGTAATGATACTCTTAAATTTGGAAATAGTATAATGGAAAATGACATAGTATTCTGGTCGAAAGACGCTAACCTTATAATCGACACAGGAAACGGCGATATTGTAACTATCGGTTCTCAATTTAGTTCAGGGGCTACGATTGAGACATTGTTATTGAGCAATGGTTCGTATACATCAAGCGTAATTATTGAAAAACTCATAGAAGACATAAAACTGTATGCCTTTGAAAATGGTATAACCATTAATTCCGCCGATGACATAAGAGCTAACAAAGAACTTTTTACCTTAACTCAAAATATTTGGAAAGAAGATGATAGTCAAGTATCATATACTCCGCCTCTTGTACTTGATCTTAATTTTAACTCAAAAACTTCTGTAGGCATTGGGAATAATTTTACATATTTTGATTATGATGGAGATGGTTTTAGAGAAAGAACGGCATGGTCTGAAGCAGAAGATGCTATATTGGCAATGGATATAAATAGAAATGGCATAATAGATAATGGTTCTGAACTGTTCGGTTCTTACACTAAATTGTCAGACGGTTCTTTTGCAAAAGATGGTTATGAAGCGTTATCTCAATATGATGAAAACGGCGATGGCATTATAGATAAAAATGATTCTATATTTTCATCTTTAAGGCTTTGGAAAGATATAAATGGCAATGGTTTAACAGACGAAGGAGAATTGACAAGTATACAAGTCAGCAATGTTGTTTCCATATATCTGTATAGACCTGATGGCAGCAGTTTTGGGTCTCTTTATGAAAATGGAAATATCATATCAAATCAAACAACATTCAAGACAGACGACGGACATACCGGTATCGTAAGAGATGTATGGTTTCAGATAAATAGTGAAGATAATATTACAAATAATGATATTGTTAACGGTAACAGTGCAGACACTGTTGTAAGCGGCAAGGATGGAGATGATACTTATATATTTGCCAATGGTTGCGGTAAAAAAGTTGTTGATGATAATGCCGACGGATTTGATACTATTAAATTTACAGGTTCAATTACCGCAAATGACATTCTTGTTAAATGGGATAAAGAAAATAATGGAATTTTAATAGGTATCAAAAACGGCAGCGATGACGATACTGCTCTGCTTGATTTGGATAATCAAATCTTAATCAAAAACTGGTTTGATGACAGCGGTAAAATAGAGAGATTTACGTTTGATAACGGAGAAATATTAGATGTTCAAACTATCTACAACAAGCTACTAAATGCCAAAGATAACGGCCATCTTGATACTAGAGTCCTTAATAGCGGAGACATATTAAATGGTGGAACTTATGGAGATATATTGTTTGGAACTTATGGAGATGAAGTTTTGCTTGGTAATGATGGAGATGATTATCTAAGTGGCGAGGAAGGAAACGATCGACTTGAAGGCGGTAATGGAGACGATACGCTTGATGGAGGATTAGGAGATGATATACTGCTTGGCGGAAGTGGAAACGACTATTATGTTTTCCAAAAAGGAAGCGGTAAAGATACCGTATATGAAACATCAGGGCAAGATACCATATTGATTGGTTCGGAGCTTACTAAGGATGATATTATCATAAAACCTATTGGTGACGATATGATTATTGCTATTAAAGAAAATGGTAAGTTGCTTGAAGAGTTGAATGACGTTTTGACTATAAAAAACTATATGAATGTAGGCTTTATTGTTGAAAAAATAGAGTTTGAAGATGGAACAAGTATGGATATTCCGCTTAATCGTCCTCCCGTTCTTAGTGAAGATATATCAATATACAACCTCAGTGCTGTTCCGTTCATCTCGGGAACTATAATAGCTTCTGATCCTGAAGGCAATACGCTATCCTACGAAGTGTCCTCCAAAGGTTTGCATGGGGAACTAATAATTAACGAAAACGGTGAGTTCACATATTCTATAACAGATAGATTTAATGGAGCTGATGAAGTAAGAGTAAAAGTAATAGATGAATATGGTTTAAGTATAGAGAAGACATTGGTATTTAATATAACTTCTACAGACAAAGCCACAAACAATTCTGATTATATATTACTAAATAATTCAATCAATATTCTGCTTGCCAAAGATGGAGATGATCTTATCTTCTCAGGAGGCGGAGGTGATATTATATTTGGTCAAGACGGCAATGATACTATTTATGGCGAGGAAGGTTCGGATATACTTTATGGAGAAGATGGAAATGATAGGTTATTCGGCGGTCTTGGCAACGACACAATACACGGCAATAACGGCAATGATATGATATACGGAGAAGAGGGTAACGACATTCTATATGGCGATGACGGAGATGACATCTTGTATGGCGGAGAAGGCAAAGATACCATTTATGGAGGAGATGACAACGATATACTCTATGGAGAAGATGGAGACGATACATTAGATGGAGATAAAGGAGACGATACTCTCTATGGTGGAGACGGAGATGATACTCTAAGAGGCGGCAGTGGTAACGATATATTGATAGGGGGATATGGAGACGATACGTTAAAGGGTGAGAGCGGAGACGATATATATGTTATAAGAAAGTATGAGGGTAACGATACTATTCATGATAGCGGAGGAAATGATATCTTGAAATTGGGAGAGGGAATAACTAAAGAGGATCTGACTTTCAGAAGATCGGGAACAACTCTAATTATAGATATTAAAGATAAAGACACCAATACTATATCAAACTCTATAAAAATTACCTCATGGTTTAGCTCTTCTGCCAGAATAGAAACAATACTGTTTAATGACAATTTGTCTTTGGATATCTCTTTTATGTCCGGATTAGATAGTTCCAGTTCCAACGTATCTTACATTTTTGAAAATGATCAACTGACAACTTACGGTTCAAGCAAAGGAGAGATAATATACGGATACGATTATGACGATATTATCTATGCGGGAGATGGTCTTGATATAGTATATGGCGATAAAGGAAATGACATTATATATGGTGAAGATGACAACGATATCGTATACGGAGAAGATGGTAATGATACTTTATATGGCGGAGAAGGTAAAGATACCATATATGGAGGAGATGATAACGATATACTCTATGGACAAAATGGAAACGATACGTTAGATGGAGACAAAGGAGACGATACTCTCTATGGCGGAGATGGAGATGATACTCTAAGAGGCGGCAGCGGTAACGATATATTGATAGGAGGATATGGGGAAGATACTCTAAGAGGCGAGAGCGGAGACGATATATATCTGTTTAATATAGGCGATGGAAAAGATAGCGTATATGATACAGGAGGAGATGATATTATTAAATTTGGAGACGGTATAACAAAAGACGATATAAGTTTCTTTAAAAAGGGCAGTACTCTTAATGTCTCTTACGGCAATAGCGACAATATATCCATTAGCTATCAAACCTTATCGTCCAACAAAATTGAGAGATTTGAACTCGATAATGGAAACTATATCACAAGCAACGATATAGAGCTTATCATCCAAAATATCAACGCTTACGCTAAAGATAACGGCATAAAGATAACATCAAACGATGATATCAGAAACAATGATAATCTTATGCAGATAGTAAGTTCGGGATGGAATGGGTAAATTCTGATATAACATAAGTTTTTAGAGAAGCCAAATTGAGTAATTAAAGAGAGAGGGAGTATCTACTCTCTCTTATAATAAAAGATTGTTTGTTACTTTGGGAAAAACTATTAATTTTGTAAAAGAAGTTTGGTTAAAATCGAATAGTCTTTGAGTTTTGGAAATATTGAGTATCGAAAGTATGATATAAACGATACTTTTTTACATATAGCTTTAAGCCTACTCCTTATTTGTACCATATCTTTAAAGCAATTAATAAAACGAGTTAACAAAGTAATTTTAATTTATTTGAAAATTTATTATACTAAATTACGTGAAAGAAAAGCCAAGAATAGCAAATAGTTACATTTTATTTGCGGTTTTACATGTACGTAAAATAAAATTACAAAACAATTGACGTTGTAAAAATTTTTATGAGAGTTGTTATAAAATACGATTTTTAGTTATTTAACGATTTGAAAAAATGAAAGTCACGAGCGCGTTAGTCGCTTCGCTATTTTTTACATAACAAAACGGACAGACAAAACAACATCAGCTTTATCTTTTTAGGCGATTCAAACTTTTTTGGTTACCCATTTCGTCCTCATTTTTTCCCATTGTTTATCTCTGCTATTTTTTATAACGGCTATATCGTCACTGGTTAAGTGTTTAAAGCGTCCTTGCATGTATATATACTCCTCAATCGAAGAAAATTCTTTTGGATTTTGATTTAGGGCAAAATCTCCGTTTTCATATTCAGCAAGATACCAAAGCCCGCAAGATAACGCTTTTCTTGATATTTCAATTGTTTTAGAAGAGTCAAATCCCCAACCTACATGACAAGGAGCGAATACGTGGATATATGATGTTCCGTTTACATGTTTGGCTTTTTCCACTTTTTTCAAAAAGTCCGCAACCGCGCCGATACTCGCCGTTGCGGCATACGCTATACCATGAGCGGCTACTATCTCAAATATATTTTTCTTATGCGTTACGGTTCCTCTTGCATTTTTACCTGCAGGCGTGGTTGTCGTAGACGCGCCGTACGGAGTAAGAGAACTTTTTTGCACCCCTGTATTCATATAAGCTTCGTTATCGTAACATATATAGATGATTTTGTCGTTTCTGTCTATCGCTCCGGATAACGCTTGCAAACCTATATCAGCCGTTCCGCCGTCTCCGGCAAAGCCTATCGCGTGGTAATTTTCAAGTCCAAGCGCGCGTGTTCCGGCGGCGACTCCCGAAAGCATTGACGCGGTTCCAGGAAATGAGGATATAATGGCATTTACGCCAAACGCCATTTGAGGATAGATAAATCCAACAGCCGACATGCAACCTGCCGGAACTACCGTAAAAGCTCTCTCACCGACAACTTTAAGAGCTAATCTTAGAGTTAAACTACCGCCGCAGCCGCCGCATGCTTTGTGTCCGAAAAAGAACTCGTCTTGCGTTATATTTTTTATATTTATTTTTGTATTTATCATGTTGACACTTTTAAATTGACAAATTGAACTTGTTCTATTTTTTCGCCGTTTTTGGCTTTTTTTAGCGTATTGAATATACCATGAATATCGTATTTTGTTATGCTTCTGCCGCCAAGGCCGGCTATAAAATTGATAGTTTGCGGATTTTTTCGCGCTCTTATCAATGCAGAATTTACATTTGTAAAAACCGTTCCCTCGTATCCAAATGAGATATCTTTTTCCAAAACTCCTATAACTTTTGCGTTTAAAGACGATATCTCTTCGTCTGGAAAGGGGCGCATATAGCGTATTTTACAAAGTCCGACTTTCCAACCTTCGTTTCTTAACTCATCTACAACCACACGTACCGTTGAAGTTATACTTCCTAATGTTATGAGTATGATATCCGCGTCTTTTGTCTTGTACGTATCTGTTAAGTCTCCATAATCTCTTTTAAACGCTTTTTCAAATTCCAATCCAACCTCTTTTATAACCTCTTTAGTGTTTAACATAGCTTTGTGCTGTATGTATTTAAACTCCATATTGTTGTTTGGGGTTGAGCTGAAACCCATATTTGTGGGATTTTCCAAATCCATCTTGTTTGTTGTGGAAAATTTGGGCAAAAAAGCGTCCACATCTTCTTGTCGCGGGACTAACACAGATTCGTAAGTATGTGTTAAAACAAATCCGTCAAGGTTTATCATAAAAGGTGTTGAGACCCTTTTATCTTCAGCAATTTTGAAAGCTTGTATAACAAGATCGAGACTCTCTTGGGCGTCCTCGGCGTACGCTTGTATCCATCCGCAATCAAGTAAAGATAAAGAGTCTCGCTGATCGCCGTAGATATTCCAAGGAAGCGCTATTGATCTATTGGCATTCATCATAACTATAGGAAAACGTCCGCCGCTCGCGTAATGCAAACACTCAGCCATATAAAGCAGTCCTTGCGAAGACGTTGCCGTAAATGTTCTAGCTCCCACAGCGCTTGCTCCTATAAGAGCCGACATAGCGGAATATTCGGACTCTACATGTAGGTATTCGCATTTTAATAATCCACTTTCTACCATTTCAGACAAGCGTTCCACGACTACAGTTTGAGGCGTTATAGGATATGCGGCTATAACGTGCGGACGACATAATTTAACGCCTGCGGCGACGGCTTCGTTTCCTGATAAAAACTCTTTTTCTTGCAACATTTTAACTCTCTTCAACCATTTTAATTACATTGCTTTTGCATTCATTCGCGCAAATGCCGCACCCTTTGCAAAAGTCATAATCCACCTTCACTATATTTTCAAAACGAAAAATCGCGCCGTCAGGACAAAGAGCGTAACATAAAATACAACCTACGCATATATTCTCGTCTATTATAGGTTTTAATACTCTATAGCTTTTATTTGTAGATACAAGATGTCCTGCTTTAAAACATGTAGCTTCGGGATATTCATCAATGGATTTTGGCTCTGTATATCGATATAATTTTGGTTTTCTCATACGTTTACGCTTTCATACGAAGCTTTTAAAAGTTCTATATTTTTTTCAACCAAAGAGGCTTTCATATCCTTTTTGATAGCATTTTCCAAAGCTTTTAAACTAACTTCTTTTGAGATAGCCAAAAATGCCCCCAAAAGCGCGGTATTTACTATAGGTTTTTTCAGTATTTTAAGCGCCAAAGATGTGGCGTCCAAACCTATAACATTTTTACATGTGGAAACGTATTTTGAAATATCTTTAGTGTTAATAAGCAAAATCCCATTTGGTTTTAAACTCTTTATCACATCGTTTGAAAACAGCGTTTCATCAAGCACTATAGCAAAATCAGCCGCTGTAATCTCGCTTCTATCCAAAATTTTATTTTCATCAAGCTTTGTAAATCCAAGCACTAAAGCGCCTCGTCTTTCAGGTCCGAATGTCGGAAAAGCAAGAGCGTACTTATTTTCAAAGTTCGCGGCAACTCCTAAAAGTCTGGCGGCTGTGAACGCTCCGCCGCCGCCCCTTCCATGCCATATTATCTCACACATAGTGTTTATACGCCAATTCGCGCAACTTAAGCAGTCTTTTCCCAGCTTCCAAAAGAGTCTCGTCTTTTTTAGCAAAGTGAAAACGGATAAAATTATGGATATTCTCTTTGAAAAAAGTTGACCCCGGTACAGCGGCAACGCCAACTTCACATGCTAGCCATTCGCAAAACTCGATATCGCTTTTTACGTTAAACTCCGAAATATCCACCATAACGTAATATGCTCCTTGAGGCTCAATATACGATAGATTCGCTTCATCAAGCAGTTTTAAAAAGAGCTTTTTCTTGCGCGTATAATGAGAGATTAGTTCGTCATAATAACTATCCGCGAAATTCAAAGCTTTTACTGCCGCTTCTTGCAAAGGCGCCGCGGCTCCAACTGTTAGAAAGTCATGCACTTTACGCGCGGCGTTTATAACTTTTTCCGAAGCTATGATGTAGCCAAGTCTCCAGCCTGTAATGGAGTATGTTTTAGATAAGGAACCGCACGATATCGTTCTTTCAAACATATTTGGAAGCGACGCGAAGTATATGTGTTTATTGGGTGCATAAACTATATGTTCGTAAACTTCGTCCGTTATGACCCATGTGTCAAACTCTTCCGCTAAGCTTGCTATATATGACAATTCGTCTTTATTAAATACTTTTCCAATGGGATTGTTTGGATTGCAGATAATAATAGCTTTTGGTTTTTGCTCAAAAGCTTCGCGCAGCGCTTTTTTATCAAAGTGAAAATACGGAGGTATTAAAGGCACGTAAATTGCGGTAGCGTCTATCAAAACGGTATCAGCACCGTAATTTTCATAAAATGGGGAGAATACGATTACTTTATCGCCCGAATTTACGACAGACATAAGAGCCGCTATCATAGCTTCTGTACTGCCACATGTAGCGACAATATTTTTTTGCGCTTCAATGGGAATTCCCATAAAACGACTCTGTTTTTTAGCTAAAGCTTCCAAAAAATTAGGCGCTCCCCATGTTATAGCATATTGATGAGGTCCTTTGGAGGCTACATTTTTTAACTCTTCTTGCAGTTCCAGAGGAGGCTCAAAGTCCGGAAATCCTTGAGAAAGGTTTATGGCGCCGCATTCATTGCTTATTCTCGTCATACGCCTTATGATTGATTCTGTGAAAAATTTTGTTCGTTCGCTAGTGTTTGCCATTTTATCTCTTATGATTTTTTTCTTTGATCTATTATGCGTTTGGCTTTATGCGTTGCGCGCGGTATGTCGCCTTTTTGTAAAATCTTAATATGTCTTGGTTTAACTCCAAGTCTCTCTTTGATTTTTTTTGAAAGTTCGTTGGATAACGCCAGTTCCTGCGTCAATAAAACATTGTTATCCTTTTCAACCTCAATGTCAAATTTTGTCAAATGTTCTTCCTCGTCTATAACTATCCTGTATTCTCCCGTAAGTCCGCTTATCGTTCGCACCACATATTCAATATCGCTTGGAAAAACATTTACTCCAGAGACTATAAACATATCGTCTATTCGTCCCGTAATATAAATACGCGTATGCGTTCTGCCGCACTCGCATTTTTCACGATTTACAAAGCCTATATCGCCGCTTCTAAATCTTATCATCGGTCTTGCTCTCTTTTTCAAAGTTGTGAAAACAATCTCGCCTTGTTCGCCGTCTTTAATCGGAAGTAGAGTATTTGGGTCTATAACCTCTACTAAAATATGATCTTCTGCTAAATGCAGACCGTTTTTATACTCGCACATTCCGGCACATGCTCCAAAAATATCGGAAATACCGTAAAAATCAAACAATTCCGCGTTCCATAGTTTTTCTATCTCTTCTCTTGTGGCGGAGATAGAACCTCCCGTTTCACCCGCGACAATAATCTTTCTTATAGATAAATCGCGAGCAGGGTCAATACCTTGATTTTTCGCGCTCTCTCCAAGATGCCATGCATAAGATGGAGTAGTCCATGTAATGGTCGGCTGAAACTCTTTCATAATAAACAGAAGTTTTTCCGAAGGGACAGTGCCAGCCCAAATACATAATGCGCCCAGGTTTTGTGCGCCGACAACATCGGGACCTCCGACAAAAAGCGTAAAATTTAACGCATGAAGATATCTGTCGCGAGGACGCATTCCGACCATCCAATAAAGCCTCGCTTCCACATCTTGCCAGTCGTCAAAATCTTTAAGCGTGAAAGGACTTATGGTAGGTACTCCTGTTGAACCGCTGGACGCTGAGATATATACGACTTCGCTCTCTTGAACGCATGCAAGATCGCCTAAAAATGGGGCGGCTATTTGCCTATCTCTTTCTATTTTTTTGTTGATAAAAGGAAATTTTTGCAAATCGCTAAGTTGTTGAAAATCGCTTGGTTTTACGCCGTGCTCATCAAAACTTTTATGATAATATGGTGAGTTATCATATGCAAACGCAAGATACTCTTTTAGGGTTTCTAGTTGATAAGCTTCCAGTTCCGCACGCGGCAGAGTTTCAATCTTTTCATTCCAATATTTTTTTGACATGAGAATCCTTTTTATTTTTTATCCGCTATGTTTGCCAATGCGTCGCCTGCCATTTGGACTATCTGAACAAGAATGATCAGCGCTATTACGGTAGTTATCATAATATCGGTTTCATAGCGGTAATAGCCAAATCTTATGGCTAAATCGCCAACCCCGCCGCCGCCTATGATGCCAGCCATAGCCGAATATCCTATAAGACTTATGCCTGTAACCGTTAAACCTCTGATGAGTCCTGGAAATGCCTCCGCCAACAACACATTTTTGATTATCTGAAACGGAGTAGCGCCATACGCCTCGGCGGCTTCAATAACGCCTTTATCAACTTCACACAATGACGTTTCCACCAATCTCGCGTAAAACGCTATGGCGGCTACGGATAGTGAAATAGACGCCGCTATAGGACCTATGGTAGTTCCTATAAGAGCTTGTGAAAGCGGGAGCAGCAATACCATTAAGATTATATATGGTATGGATCTTATGACATTTATTAAAAAGCCGCTTATCACATGTAGTATCTTATTTTCAAAAAATAGACCTTTGTCGGTGATAAATAAAAACAGTCCCAAAGGAATACCCAAAACAATAGATAAAAAAAACGATATTCCAACCATTTGGAACGTTTCCCAAAATGCGGTCGATAAATCCGGCAATAACGACAATATATCATCCATTAAACACCTCCGTCAACGTTGTTTTTTGTTTTAAGTAATTGATAATGTTATCTACCTTAGCGCTATTTTCATTTTTGATATTTACGATGAGAATGCCAAGCGGCGTTTCATTTATATATTCAATCTTTCCATGTAAAATATTTATATCTACATTAAATTTACGTATGACATCAGATAAAATAGACTCTTCAGCTCTCTTTCCGCTATAGATAATTTTTAACAACACCCCTTTGGTATCTTTAAAAATCCTTTGAGGCAATTCAAGATTTAGCGTATGGGATACGAGTTTTTTCGTAAAAGGGTGTTTTGGCAGAGCAAAAATGTCGTACACATTTCCTGATTCCACGACAATGCCTTTATCCATAACGGCGACTTTTGTACATATTTTTTTGATGACGTCCATTTCATGCGTTATAAAGATAGTCGTTATTTTTGTTTTTTTATGAATATCTTTTAAAAGTTCCAAAATAGAGTTGGTTGTTTCCAAATCAAGAGCGGATGTCGGCTCATCACACAATAAAATGCGCGGATTGTTGGCAAGAGCGCGTGCGATTCCCACTCTTTGCTTTTGTCCTCCAGAAAGTTGCGAAGGATAAAAATTTATTTTGTCCGACAATCCTACAAGTTGTGAAAGTTCTAAAACTCTTTTTTTAACAGCCTCTTTTTGCGCGCCTGAAACTATCATGGGAAAGGCGATATTGTCAAAAACCGTTTTTGTATGTATTAAATTAAAATGTTGAAAAATCATACCTATTTTGTGGCGTACATTTCTAAGTTCGCTTCCTGTGAAATTTGTGATATTTACCGAATCTATAAATATATTGCCAAAAGTTGGTTTTTGCAAAAGATTTATAGTTCTTAAAAGCGTACTTTTTCCGGCGCCGCTTGTGCCTACGATACCAAAAATTTCTCCCTTTTTGATTTTTAAGCTGACATCATTTACAGCTTTAAAAACGTGATTTTTACTTTTAAACTCAACGCTTACATGTTCAATATTTACCATACTCACTAATCTCCAATTAATTATAAAAATAGATTTTGTACGGCTTACATGTAAGCCGTATAGATTAATTTTTAAGATGTTTTATTTGATTTTATCCAATAGCCATTGCGGTTTTTGAAAATCTTTATATATCTTATTTGGGTCGTTGATAACTTTAATAAACGCGTCCGATTGAACAACCTCTTTAATGTCTTTTGCGAATTGAGAGTTCAAATCAGCAGTTCTTACGGCTATGACATTTATATAATCTTCCGACAAAATCTCTCTATCTATAGCGGTTGAGTAGATGCCTGCCGAAATCGCGTAATTGCCGTTTGCCACAGCTATATCAACGCCGTCTGCGGTGCGAGGTATTTGAGCCGCTTCAACGGGTTTGATTTTAAGTTTTTTCGGATTTTCCGCTATATCTTTTTCCGAAGCTTTCGCGGCGTCTATATCTGGTTTTATCTTTACCAATCCTACGTCTTGCAAATATCTAAGCGCGCGAGCTAAATTTGTGGCGTCGTTTGGAATGGTAATAGAAGAGCCATCTTTAATTTGGGCGATTGATTCGTATTTTTTTGAATAAATACCAAGAGCGGCGGTAGGAACGCTTATCAAAGGGGACAAGCTCAACCCTTTATCAGCTGAGAATTTAGCCAAATATACGCTATGTTGAAAGATATTTACATCTATAGCTTTATTATTCAGAGCCAAGTTTGGCTGAACGTAATCGCTGAATTCTTTGAACTCAAAAGAGTAACCTTTGGTTTCAAGTGTCGGCGCGATAGCCTCTTTAAATAAGTCTATATATGGTCCTGGAGAACCGCCTACGACTATTTTCTGAGCGAAAACAACTTGCGTCAGAACTAAAAATAAACCCACCAAAACAGATAACTTGTTTTTAATCATTGTTATCTCCTCCTTAATGAAAAATTGTAAAAAACTTTGGAACTATAGCACAAGTAAATTTTAATGTCAAGTATTATTATAGATTTAGTATATATTATTGCTACCAATATTTGTTTTTCATTGAAACTTTACATGTAGAGGATTTTATAGTTGTTGGAAGTTGTAGTTTTTATTTGGTTTATATAAAATTTTAATACCTTAAAAAAGTTGGCTATATCGGTAAAAAAGATTTGCTTTTTACAAAATAAAAAATTGATACTATATGTTAATTTAGATACAATTGCCGTTATGAATAATAAAATTAGAGGCTATGTATATATTTTAACCAATCCGTCTTTTCGTGATGATTGGATAAAAATCGGTAAGAGCAGTAGATATCCAGATATACGTTCAAAAGAGTTGGATAATACTTCCGTTTCACTACCATATAGAGTTTATGCGACTATAAAAACGGTAAAGTTTAATGAAGTGGAGAAATTAGTCCATAGATTTATCAAAAAACTAAATCCTAATTTGCGTATCAGAGAAAGCCGTGAATTTTTCAATATTAAGCCTGAAGATGCGGCTGATATTTTTGAAGATATTTCCGAAACAATAGATGATGCGGAAGTTGAGTATTGGAGTGGAAATACAAAAGTCGTTTCTGCGGATAATGACAACAAACAGCGAAAACAAGGAAAGTTGTTTAGTTTCTATGATAAAGGTTTGAGTGATGGAGATATTATTAAATTTGTAGATGATAAAACTATAACCGCTGCAATTTTTGGCAAAAGAGAAGTTAAATTTGAAGATAAAAAGTGGAAATTATCTCCGCTTGTTTATGAAATTTTTAAGCGCAAAAATGAACTCAATTCAAGCGGAGCGTATCAAGGTGCCGCTTATTTTGAATTTAACGGCATAAAACTAAAAGATTTACCCGACAAAGAATTGTTAAAGCAAATAAATTAAAGTCAATTTTTATTATTTAATTACTTAATTTGCGCTTGGCAAATGTGGTGTGAATAAAAACTTAAGGTGGTACTTGTAAGGGGTTTAACCATTTTTACCATAATAATCCTTTAAAAAGTTACCACTATTGTTACCCTTAATTTTCGCAAAAAGATATAAAATGACTTGAAAGAATATAAAAGAGTGACGCATAAGAAAGTCTATTGTATAGGCATTTTTTGAAAGAATTTGAAATAGTATAAAAGATTTTTATGGTACCTGAGGCCGGACTCGAACCGGCACGATATCGCTACCACCAGATTTTGAGTCTGGCGTGTCTACCAATTTCACCACTCAGGCATTTATGAAAACAGAAACGAAAATATATAAAAAAAAAGCTTAAGAACAAATTGTTCCTAAGCTTAATCGTAAAAAGAGGCTAAATTATTTAGATTTAGCTACGCTCTCTTTTAGTTTTTTGCCGACTTTAAATTTAACAGCTTTAGTCTCCGGAACATCGACAACTTTAGTAGTGCCCGGTACTCTAGCTTTTCTAGCGGCGCGCGTAGTTGTGCTAAAAGTTCCAAATCCGATGAAGCTTACGCTTTCACCCTTGGTAAGTACGTTTTTGATGACTTCAAGAGCGGCGTCAACTACCTTTTGAGTATCTTTCTTAGAAAGACCTGCTTTTTCCGAAACGGCTTGAATAAACTCAACTTTGCTCATACTTTATCCTTAAAAAAGAAATATAACTCATTGTACAATTTTTTTTTATAAAAGACAATAATTTTTTGGCATTTTTTTGTTAAAAATACGAAAAAATGGGAGCTTTAGTCACTTTTTTATACTTTTATAGATTTTTAAGACAATTTTGAAGTATTTTTTTCGGGATTTTACTTATAAAAAAATATAGTATTATTGCATTATGAGATTTTGGTTATAAAATAAAGTTGGATATAATTTGAAGCTTGAAATCAAATATAAGGATATCTCATTTTTAAAGAAGTTTTATTGATTTTATTCGGCGCTTTTTTGGTTTTTTTAGGTGCCGCTACTATAGCTATAGATACATCGCTGGTGGGAGCTTACGGTAAAATTATAGGGGTTTGGAATAGAAATATTTTTGGATTTTTCGCTTACGCGTATCCCTTTTTACTCATAATACCATTGTATTTGTTTTACAGATATCCGCGGATGAATATGAGAAAAATTGAAATTTTTTTAGCTTTAGTTTTGTTTTTTTTCGCGATTTTAATGCTTCAGGCGTCTATAGTTACTAACGAGACTATGAGAGGGCATTTGGGATTTTCCATAATCGATATATTGAGCGCATTTATAGGAACATTTGGCGTTTGGGTGTTTATTGTAGCTGTGACTATGCTCTCTTTTAGCGTGATATTTAATTTTGAATTTGAAAATTTAATATCTTTTATAAAGAACGCGATCAATAAAATAGGCAATATATATTTATTAAAGCGCGAAGAGAAGCAAGAGTCGGAAGAGAATACGTTTTTTTCGGACAATACTGTAATTAAACTTGATAATCCAACATTTTTTAGAAAACCGACAAAGAAAATAGACTTAAAACAACAAGAACAGCCAAATAGTAATGTTTCCATCACTCCGGTTGCCATTATAGAGGAGCGCGACAGCGGTAAGTATGAAAAAGAGCATCATCCTAAAGTTGAAATTTTAAATGAGATTGCCGAAAATAAGCGAATTCTGTCGCAAATTGAGCAAGGTTCTATAGAAAAACCTAAAGATTATCGTTTGCCTCCTCTAAATTTTCTCGTAGATCCTCCAAAAAAAGTTACACATGTAAACGAAAATGAGATAGACAGAAAGATTTCTGATTTGCTTGAAAAATTGAGACGTTTTAAAATTGACGGCGATGTTGTCAGAACTTACGCGGGACCTGTAGTTACAACATTTGAGTTTAAGCCCGCTCCACATGTAAAGGTTTCAAAAATACTCACCTTGCAAGATGATTTGGCGATGGCTTTAATGGCGCAGACTATTCGTATACAAGCGCCGGTTCCGGGCAAAGACGTTATAGGAATAGAGATACCAAATAAACATATAGAGACCATATATCTAAAAGAGGTATTGGAGAGCGAAATATTTAAAAAAGCATTTTCTCCGCTCACTATCGCTCTTGGGAAAGATATAGTAGGCAGTCCGTTTGTTACGGATCTTAAAAAGTTGCCGCATCTTTTGATAGCGGGAACCACCGGAAGCGGTAAAAGCGTAGGTATAAACGCTATGCTGCTCTCTCTTTTGTATAGAAATTCGCCCGATACTTTGCGTCTTTTAATGATAGATCCTAAAATGCTTGAGTTTTCTATCTATAACGATATACCGCATCTTTTAACGCCAGTTATTACCCAGTCGAAACAAGCTATTTTGGCTTTATCAAATATGGTAGTTGAGATGGAAAGACGGTATAAAATAATAAGCCATTCAAAAACCAAAAACATAGAAAGTTATAATGAAAAGGCTAAGCAAGATGGAACCGAACTTATGCCTTATATCGTAATCATAATAGACGAGCTTGCGGATTTGATGATGACCAGCGGAAAAGACGTCGAGGTTTATATAGCAAGATTGGCGCAGATGGCAAGAGCCAGCGGAATCCACTTGATAGTAGCCACTCAACGTCCGTCCGTTGACGTGGTAACCGGACTAATTAAGGCGAATCTTCCTTCGCGTATAAGTTATAAAGTAGGGCAGAGGATAGATAGTAAAGTCATACTTGACATTCAAGGAGCAGAGTCGCTTTTAGGACGCGGAGATATGCTGTTTACGCCTCCGGGTACAAACGGCGTCATAAGACTTCACGCGCCGTATGCAAGCGAACGCGAGATAGAGTTGGTGGTAGAGCATTTAAAAGCACAGCGTCCGACTAATTATGATAATAATTTTTTAAAAGATAACAGTGAAATGGGCAGTTCTTACGGCGGCAATGGAGATTCGTTTGATGATGGCGAAACGGATGAGTTATTTGAAGACGCGAAACGAATAGTTCTGACAGAGCAAAAAACGTCTATTAGCTATATACAAAGACGTTTGCAAATAGGCTATAACCGCGCGGCAAGAATTGTGGAGCAACTTGAAAATATGGGCATTTTAACTCCGCCTAACAATAAAGGGCAAAGAGATATTATAGTTTAAAATAAGAAATCTTAATAATTTATCAGTATTGTTAATTTAGTTTTGATAAATTGCCGCACAAAAAAGATTTATTAGATAAAATTTACATGTATACAGTTATTTTTAAAAAAGGAATTGTTATGAGCGAGTTTTTAAAAGAGTATCAAACAACAGAGGAGCAAAGAGGCAAAGAGGGCATACCCCCGCTTCCTTTGAATGCGAAACAAACTTTAGAATTGATAGAACTTCTGAAAAAAGGAGACGAGAGCGGCGAGTATCTATTGCAACTTCTTGAAAATAGGGTTTTACCGGGAGTTGACGAAGCGGCGTATGTTAAGGCTGTTTTTTTAAGCGAAATATTGGACGATAAAATAGAGTGCGCTTTTATATCAAAACTTCACGCGATAAAAATTTTAGGCACTATGCTTGGCGGTTATAATGTAGCGCCTTTAATAAAAGCTCTTTCGGATAAAGATGAAAATATAGCGCGTACTGCTAGCGATGAACTTAAACATATCATATTAGTTTATGACGCGTTTAACGATATAGAAAAACTATCAAAGACAAATAAGTTTGCGAAAGATATCTTGATTTCTTGGGCAAATGCGGAGTGGTTCACCTCCAAAGAGCCGCTTCCAAAAAGTATAAAACTCTCCGTTTTAAAAGTAGACGGTGAGACGAATACGGATGACTTAAGCCCTGCGAGCGAAGCGTTTACAAGAAGCGATATTCCGCTACATGCAAACGCGATGTTAAATAAAAAGATGCCAGAAGCATTAAAAATAATAAAAGAGTTGCAACAAAAAGGCTACGAAGTCGCTTATGTAGGCGATGTTGTGGGAACGGGAAGCAGTAGAAAATCGGGCATAAACTCTATACAATGGCATATAGGAAGAGATATACCGTTTGTCCCGAATAAAAGAACGGGCGGAGTTATACTAGGAAGTACGATTGCGCCTATATTTTTTAATACCGCTGAAGATAGCGGAGCATTGCCGATAGTTGTAAATGTGGATGGTTTAAAAACAGGCGATATCATTGAGGTATTGCCATATGAGAGTAAACTTTTAAAAGACGGCGAAGTTGTCGGAACTTTTGAACTGGAACCTAACACAATTGCAGACGAATATCAAGCGGGCGGCAGAATACCGCTTATTATCGGACGAGGATTGACGCTTAAAGCCAGAAATGCTTTAGGGTTGGAAGCGGAAAATATTTTTATAAAACCTATTCAACCAAAAGATGACAAAACCAAAGGATATACTCAAGCGCAAAAAATAGTAGGACAAGCTTGCGGCAAAAAAGGCGTAAGAGCCGGAATGTATATAGAACCGCTTACATTGACTGTCGGTTCGCAAGATACGACTGGTCCTATGACAAGAGACGAGATAAAAGAGTTGTCCGCTCTTGGATTTAGCGCCGATTTTGTTCTGCAGAGTTTTTGTCATACTGCGGCGTATCCAAAACCAAGCGATGTAACGCTTCAGCATACGCTTCCTAATTTTATCTCTTCGCGAAAAGGCGTTAGCTTAAAAGCGGGAGACGGCGTGATACATTCGTGGCTAAACAGAATGGTACTTCCAGATACCGTAGGAACTGGCGGAGACAGCCATACAAGATTTCCTATAGGCATATCGTTTCCTGCAGGTTCCGGACTTGTAGCTTTTGCCGCGGTGACGGGGAATATGCCCTTAAATATGCCAGAATCCGTACTTGTTAAATTTAAAGGCAAATTGCAAGAGGGTATAACTCTTAGAGATGTGGTAAACGCTATTCCATATTACGCTATAAAACAAGGACTGCTTACTGTTCCTAAAAAAAATAAAAAAAATATATTCGCGGGTAAGATTTTGGAAATAGAAGGATTGCCTGATATGAAAGTAGAGCAGGCGTTTGAACTCTCCGATGCTTCTGCTGAGAGAAGTGCCGCGGCTTGCTGTGTGGATTTGAATAAAGAGCCTGTGATAGAGTATTTAAACTCAAATATAGTCTTGATAGAGTCAATGATAAAAGCCGGATACAAAGATAGCGTAACTTTACAAAGACGAGCGGATAAGATGAGAGAGTGGTTAAATAATCCCGTTTTGCTTAAAGCCGATAAAAATGCCGAATACGCGGCTGTTATAGAAATTGATTTAAGCGAGATAAAAGAGCCGATATTAGCCTGTCCGAACGACCCCGACGATGTGGCGACATTGAGTGAGATTTTAGCCGACGAGAATAGAGAAAAAAGGATAGATGAGGTTTTTGTAGGAAGCTGTATGACAAATATAGGACACTACAGAGCTTTAGGAGAGATACTAAAAAATGAAGGACAGATACCTACTACTTTATGGATAGCTCCGCCAACAAAAATGGATAAAGCGCAGCTTATGGAAGAGGGTTATTACGCCATTTTCGGCGCAGCCGGAGCTAGAATAGAGATACCAGGATGCAGTCTTTGCATGGGAAATCAAGCGAGGGTAAAAGACGGCGCTGTGGTTTTCTCGACTTCTACAAGAAATTTTGACAACAGAATGGGAGTCGGAGCGAAAGTATATCTTGGAAGCGCTGAACTTGCCGCTGTTTGCGCGATTTTGGGAAGATTGCCCAGTGTGAAAGAGTATTTTGATATCGTGTCCAAAAAGCTTTTTGGCAAAGAGAATGGTATCTATAAATATTTAAATTTTAATCTCATAAAAGAGTATGAATTAACGGATTGATAAAAATGACCTTTTGCGTTTAACGTAAAAGGTCAAACTTCAAAAAACTTTTGTAAAATAGCGTTATTTATCAAAAAACGGCATTAAAAGAAAGACAAATGACTTGTGAACACTTCGGCAGGTGCGGCAGTTGCACGCTTTACAATTTAAATTATGAAGAGCAAAAAAAATTTAAGATAGATTATGCCAAAGAGACGTTTAGCTCTTTTGGGATAGAAAAATTTGAATGGTTCTCATCCTCAAAGAAGCATTATCGTTCGCGCGCGGAATTTATGATTTATCATAATGAACAAAATATATCTTACGCTATGCATAGTCTGGATAAAAGCGGTAAACTTCCAATAACAAATTGTCCTAAAACGGATAGTAAAATCGTCGACTTAATGCCAAAATTGCTTACATGTATAGAAAAAAATGAGATTTTAAGAAAAAATCTTTTCGGCGTCGAGTTTCTAAGTTCAAACAGCGAGATACTAATCTCCTTGCTTTATCATAAAAAGCTTGATGGTTTTTGGAAGAGCGCGGCGGAAAAATGCGCTCAAACGCTTAATATAAAACTTATCGGCAGAAGCAAAAATGTGAAAATATCCATAGGCGGAGATTTTATTGAAGAGCGGTTACATGTAAAAGATAAAGCGTATATTTATAACATTTACGAAGGTTCTTTTTCTCAGCCTAACAGAAGTGTAAATGAGCGGATGATAGAGTGGATTTCGCTTAGGGTTTTAGACTCGTCAAGAGTGGATCTGCTTGAACTTTATTGCGGACACGGCAACTTCACAATACCGCTTTCATCGCTGTTTAAAAGTGTTTTTGCGACCGAAATTTCAAAAGCTTCCATAAACGCGGCAAAGCAAAACGCTAACTTGAATAACGCGCGAAATATAGAATTTGCAAGGCTTTCGGCGGAAGAGTTAACAAAAGTAATGGATGGCGAGCGAGAGTTTAAAAGATTGAAAGATATAGATCTTTTTTCGTATGATTTCACGCATATATTGATTGACCCTCCGCGTGCTGGATTAGACGCTGTGTCAAGAGAGTTTGTGAAAAAATTTAAAAATATTATTTATATTTCATGCAACCCGGAAACTCTTAAACGAGATTTAACAGAACTTACCAAAACGCATAAAATCGCTCATTTCGCGTTATTTGACCAATTTCCATACACGCGCCATATTGAAAGCGGAGTAATTTTGAATATGAGAAATTAATCCAAGCCTTCAAGCTCTTTTATCATATCCTGCAAATATGTATTCTGAGCTTCTAATTCCGAAGCTTTTTTATAATACTCCAACGCTTTAGTTTTATCTTTTAACATGTAGTAATTTTCTCCTTGAACCGTGTACGCGTCATATATGTATTGCGATTTGGCGATTTTATACTTTTCTATAGCTTCGTCTATATATTTCACGGAAGTTTTATAATCCTCCATCGTGTAGTATGCAAGCCCAATCCCATAATACGCCTCCGGACTTTGAGGATCAAGCTCAATCGCTTTGGAATACATCTTAATAGACTCTCCAAATCTTTCTTGAAACAGATATATTAACGCTAAATTGGCGTAAGGGATAAAATTTTCGGAGTTTATCTTTATGGATTTCAGATACGTATTTTCTGCTTTTTCGTAATCATTCGCCCTTCTGTACGTTATTCCTAAATGGTCTAAGGCGTCAACAAACGAAGGGTCAATCTCTAAAGCTTTTAAAAAATTGCTTTGGGCCTCTTTTAAGTTATTTTTGTCCAAAGCTTGATTGCCTTTATCGTAAAACTTGTAAGCTTCTTTGTTTTTTGTACCGTATGATTTATCTAAAAGTATAAATTTAACGCCATCATCTTGTGTGTTATTCGCATTAGCGGTTAGTATAAATATAACGGTGAAAATTATTGATAGTATGAAATTATAAAAGATTTTGTACATGTAAGTCCTTTATTTAATTTTCATATATTAGTATAAAAAATCTTAAAAGCCATAAAGTATATTTACAAAATTTAAATAAATTAGATAAACTACAGGCTGTAAAATTTTAAATTTACGAAAGGGTAACAAAAATGGAAGAAAAAATAGTAGCAAAACATTCAATATTCGGCATATTGTCATTTATTTTGAGCTTGATTGATATATTTGGTCTTTTTATTTTATTTGTCGTGATGGCTGCTTTAGAGTTTTCGATAGAGGGCGGAATCGGCGTAAACCCGCAAATCTCAAACGCTATAAGCTTATTTTATTTCTCAATCATCATTTTAGCGCTAGCTTCTCTTGTTTTCGCTTTTTTTGGCGTTACCCAAAAAGACAAAAGGAAATTTTACGGCGCTTTTGGTATCGCGCTTTCAGCAGTAACGCTTTTTGCGGCTCTTTTTATTTTAGTGGAAGAGCTGTTTTTAAAAGAGAAATTTATGTTATTTATATCTTTGTGACAATGAAGGATGACAATGGATAAGCCGTCTATTAAAAATCGTTATTCCATATGGCCAATCTCTTTGCTTTTAGGTGTTATCTCAAATGTATTTTTTTTAACGCCGATTGTTTATTATGTTTTAAAAATTAAAAGCGAGGAGAGCGATAGGACAGAGTTTATAAATTTTATTGGCAGTTATAATATATTTTTGGTACATTCTGTCGCCGTTGTCATCGCTTTCGCGGCATTTTTACTTGCTATTTTGGCTTTTTTTCAAAATAAATCGTATTGGCGTGTCGGCATAGCGCTTGTTTTATCATTGGCTGTTATAGCGCTTTATCTAATTGGATATGAGAAAATTTTTCTGTTTTTATTTCGCTGGATGTAGATATATGGATAGTTATGATATAATCCGCAATTGTTTTTTTAAAGGGTGGCATTATGGAAGAACAAAAGTATTTCGGGCTTGGGATAGCGTCGTTTATACTTAGCATTATAAGCGTAATTTGTATTTTTATTTTACTCACTTTGGCAAGCGCGATAGAAGCTTCAATGCCAGGCGTCATGGATTTTGCAATAGTTGCGATGATCGGTTTTTCTGTCGCTGGTGTCGGACTTGGCATAGCCGGAGTTTTCTCAAAAGATAAAAAAAAAATATTCGCGATTTTAGGATTAATATTTTCCATTGCAGTGTTTTTTGTCTCCGTCACCGCTATAGTGATAGGTTTATTTATGTCAGATAGCTCTTATTGCAATTATTAATTACGGATACAAATGATACCTTTACAAAATATCATAGAAGCACAAAAAAGAATTCGCGGAGTTGTGAATAAAACTCAGTTTGCGTATGCGCCGGCGTTAAGCCAGATAAGCGGCGCGGAAGTTTATATAAAAAAAGAGAATTTACAATTAACGGGCGCGTTTAAAATCAGAGGCGCTTACAATAAAATAGCGACTCTTAGCGAAAATGAAAGAAATATGGGCGTTATAGCCGCAAGTGCCGGAAATCACGCTCAAGGCGTTGCGTACAGCGCTCGAGAGTTTGATGTTAAAGCCGTCATAGTTATGCCCGAAGCCACTCCGCTTTTGAAAGTTACGGGTACTAAATCTTTGGGCGCGGAAGTTATTTTACATGGCGATAATTTTGACGAAGCGTTCGCATTCGCCGTTGATTACGCCAAAGAGCATAATCTAACGTTTATTCATCCTTTTGAAGACAGCGAAGTTATGGCGGGACAAGGAACTATAGCGCTTGAAATGTTGGACGATATAAGTTCGCTTGATATTGTAGTCGTACCAATAGGCGGAGGCGGACTTATAAGCGGCGTGGCGTCCGCTATAAAACAGATTGATCACAAGATAAGAGTTATAGGAGTTGGAGCGAAGGGCGCGCCGGCTTTGCATAACTCTTTTAACGCGAAAAAAGCTATAAATTCAAAAAGCGTGCGCACAATTGCCGACGGTATCGCTGTAAGAGATGTTAGCTCTTACGCTCTTGATACTATGCTTAAGTGTGTTGACGAGGTTGTTTTGGTAGACGACGAAGAGATAGCGTCGGCGATTTTATTTTTGCTGGAGCGTCAAAAACTTGTAGTTGAAGGAGCGGGAGCTGCCGGAGTAGCCGCTATAATGCATCAAAAATTTTCGTTTTTCCCAAAAGATAAGATAGGAACGATTTTAAGCGGCGGAAATATAGACGTTCAAATGCTCTCAGTCATTATAGAAAAAGGTCTTGTCAAATCAGCGAGAAAAATGACTTTGATAATAACTCTTGTGGATAAGCCCGGAGCGCTTATGAGGCTTACCGACATATTTAAAGAAGCCAACGCTAATATAGTTAAGATAGATTATGATAGGGTTTCAACCACACTTGAATTTGGCGACGCTAACATAACCATAACGTTAGAGACCAAAGGCAAAGATCACCAAGAGAGTATCCGTAAAAAATTATCTGAAGCCAAATACGAATTTAAAGAAATATTGTAGCGATAGTAAAAATCCTTGCGTTGAAGGATTTTATAATTGTCTTATGGAGTATCTGTTTTTCAATTGACTATAAGACGAGGCAAGCTCTTCTCTTATATCGTCGGCTATTTTTTCACCGTTTTCCAGTGAAGTTGATATAAGCAAATCAAGCTCGTTTAGTATTTCAAAAAGTTCTGTCTCTATGCTTGAAGAGTCATTTTTCTTACCCATCATTGTCTCAAAAAACACAAGTTTTCTTATCATATCCGATAGTTTTTCCAATGTGGCGGCGCTGTTTGCATTTTCCAAAAGTTTAAACTGAGACTTCGCGTCAAGCGTTTCTATACCAAGTCTTATAGCTCTTATCTTTTCTTGTATCGCCGAGGCAAAATTTGCGTAGAGTCTGGGGTCGTTTATGATCTCATCCTCATCGTCTAATTTCGTTGTAACATTATTTAGTTGTTTTACCATAATGATTATGACAACAATGGTTATAGCGACAGCAAGCAGCAATTGTTCCATTATATATGTTTCCTTTTTTTAGAGCGTTTTATTGTGTCAATCGCTACAAAAATTAAAGAGAGCCAAATAAAAATAAAAGTGACGACTCTTTGATTTGATAAAGGCTCATTATATACAAGTATGGCTAAGAAGAAAGTTATAGTGGGACTGAGATACTGGATAAATCCTATGGTGCTTAATTTTATTCTTGAAGCGGCGGATGTGAAAAATAGTAGAGGCACAACGGTAGCGGGACCTGCCAACATCAAAAGAAATATGTCGGAGCTAAGCGAGACTGTCGATGTACCGCTATATATTAAATACGCTACGTAACATATAGCTATGGGAGCGAGTAAGGAAGTTTCTATAAAAAATCCCGCGAATGACAATACGTTAATCTTTTTTCTGATAAGTCCGTAAAGAGCGAAAGTTACGGCAAGCGTAAAAGCCGCGTATGGAATTTTGCCAAGATTGACAATCTCAAGGATAATAGCAAAAGAGGCTATGCCAATGGCGATTTTTTCCAAAAATGAGGATTTTTCTTTCAAAAAAATTATGCCGAACATTATGTTTATAATTGGATTTATAAAATACCCAAGACTGCTTTCGGCTACCATATCGTTTGATATTGTCCATACATAAGTAAACCAATTTGACGATATTAGGATACTTGTGACAAAAAGCGATAAAATAATTTTTTTGTTGGCGAAACACTTTTTGATCTCTTTGGCGCTATGCGAAAAGTAGAGTAAAACCAGCAAAAGCGCAATAGACCAGATAATGCGGTGAGCGATTAGTTCAAGAGGGTCTACATGTTGAAGCGATTTAAAGTATACGGGCAAAATTCCCCACAATGAAAAAGCGCTAAAAGCGTAAATGATACCGATATTTTTTTGCGAAAATGTAAAATTCAACTTCATCTTTTGTACTTTAATGATTTATAACAATAAGAATATAAAGTTAAAAATCTTTTATAAAAGCTCGCAGTATATCATTACTAACGCTCTAAAACGCTTAAAATACAACTCCCAAATTCCTTACATGTAAGCGATAAAGTATATAAGATTAAGGCTACTTATGGGTTTAAATGAATATAATTAAAACTTTTACACTCTTAAGGATACAAAATGGATAATTGGACTAAAACGTCGTGGAGAGATAAGCCGATAAAACAACAACCTATCTATCCAAATCTTGAAAAATTAAATAAAGTCGAGTTGGAATTAAAAAAAGTGCCGCCGCTTGTTTTCGCGGGCGAAGTTAGAAATCTCACAAAAAGTTTGATTGAAGTTACAAAAGGAAAAGCGTTTTTATTGCAAGGCGGTGATTGCGCGGAGAGTTTTGCCGAATTTGGAGCGGTAAATATACGAGATATGTTCAAAGTCATTTTGCAAATGGCGATAGTTTTGACATTCGCGGGAGGTTGTCCTATCGTCAAAGTAGGTCGTATGGGCGGACAATTCGCTAAACCTCGCTCAAGCGACTACGAGGAGATTGACGGAATAAAACTGCCAAGCTACCGCGGCGATATCATAAACGATATAGCGTTTGACGCCAAAGCCAGAATGCCCGAACCAAAAAGAATGCTAAAAGCCTATAACCAATCAGCCGCGACGATGAATCTTTTGCGAGCGTTCGCTAGAGGCGGTTTGGCGGATTTGCGAGAAGTGCATAAGTGGAATTTAGGTTTTATGAAAAACAGCAGACTTGGTGAAAAGTATGAGAAGTTAGCCGAGCAAATCACGCAAACGCTAAATTTCATGGAAGCTTGCGGAATTACCTCAAAAAATACTCCAATGCTGCATGAAACTGAGATTTATACTTCGCACGAAGCGCTTTTACTTAACTACGAAGAGGCTTTAACGCGTCAAGATAGCTTAACCGGCGATTGGTATGATTGTTCGGCGCATCTTTTGTGGATAGGCGATAGGACAAGAGACGCTAATGACGCTCATATAGAGTTTTTGCGAGGAGTACACAATCCCATAGGCATAAAAGCAGGACCAAAAACAGAAGCTGACGACCTGCTTCGCGCGATAGACAAACTAAATCCCAACAATGATGTCGGCAGGATAAATATCATCATAAGAATGGGTTACGACAAAATAGAAAATCTATTTCCTCCGCTTTTAAAAGCTTTGGAAAAAGAGGGCAGGGAGATACTTTGGAGTATAGATCCAATGCATGGGAATACGATAAAAACGTCCAATAATTATAAAACAAGAGCGTTTGACAGTATTTTGTCCGAAGTGAACAGCTTTTTCGCGATACATCAAAGTGAAGGCACGTATGCAGGAGGCGTTCACCTTGAGATGACGGGACAAGACGTAACGGAATGCGTCGGCGGCGCGAAAGCGATAACGGAAGAGGGATTGAAAAGCAGATATGAGACTATGTGTGATCCCAGACTCAATGCCGATCAAGCGTTGGAACTCGCGTTTTTATTGGCGGATAATCTAAAAAAAAGTATCAAAAGGACTTAAGTTATTATATATTAAGATTGTCCAACTTTTTATAGAATCATATCAAATTTGCTAAATAAAACTAAGTAATAAATTATAGTTTTATTTAGTTATTTAATTAAAAGATTTTGTTCTTTAATTATAGATTTTGAACCCTTTCTTAATTAATTGTTTTCAATCATAAGATTTAATTCAATTTGTTATTATATCGCAAAACAGCAGACTCAGTTATACCAAATTCAGTGTTATTAGTTATTTTAGCTACTCGGTTATTTTTTTCCAAATTTCACCTTTCTTTTGTAAAAAATTATTTATATGTTTAACAAATTTTTCAGAATCTAAAAAGTAGTTGGGGTATGCTTTTTTGATTGCTTTTATATCCTCAGCTGAAACCATAACAACTTCTTTTTTTAAACTATCTTTTTTGATATCTCTTTCAAGGCTTGAATATAATGTTCTTGCTTGAATTTCACTATTTGGTTTATGTATAGTTAGCATAGAACTCTCAAGATTTAACTCTAATATAAAAAAATCACATTTTGTTTTGTTATCAATGTGCTGAATAGATACTTTTAGTCCTTGTAGTACATTTATAATATTGTGTTTATCATTTAATTCTTGAATTCTTGCATATATTGTATTAATATCAAAATGTTCTTTTTCTTGTTTAGTAATGCAGTTATCTAAAAAAGCAAATATTAAACTGCAAAGCTGAAAAAATTCCCTATGTTCTTCTTCTCCGCTTCCTGTTTTCAATGATGAATTGCTCCTTATATCGAATATTTCAAGGGTTGTAGCCCACATATGTTGTATTTCCGTTCTGACTTGTAGTTCTATAAAAAAACCGATAAGAGATTGTGCTTTTTTACTTGAACCTGTGTATAAATAAATATGATGTATTGATCTATAACCATCTTTTTTTGGATTAGTTATATAGTCTGTTATTGGTTTTTTTAGTGTGAACATGCTATTTTTTTTATTTATGCCATACATATTGCTTAAAATATTAGACATATTATTTGCATCATTTATATTTTTTAAAATAATTCTTACACCGCCAATATCTTGCATTCTATCCAGTTGCATTTTTGGAAATCTTGTTAACTTTGTAAATATTGATGGTTGTCTTTTAAGGCGTCTAGATATAGTTGCTTTTAATTTATTCTGTCCAGCCTTTCTTCTTAGCGTTTTTGCCAAATCCCTTGTTAATAAAACATGGTCTGATCTCCATTTTGAAAATATATTTAAATCTTCATCTGTTGCGGAATTATTTTTTATTGCTTTGCCAATACGCCCAATTTGACTTTTAGTAATTTCATTCATCTGTTCTCCTTGTTTATTTGGGCAGCTTACTTTTAACCTTTAGCCGATCTATTATTTTGTCAAAATCAGAGATAATTTTTTGAGTTTTATTAAACTCGTCATATTCTGCTTTGGCTTTATCATAAGCTCGTTTTTTAGAAATTTTACCCTTATCTTTTAAAATATTGTATTTGCGAAAAGCCAAAAATTCATTGATACTTTTGGAAAACTCGTCCATAGTAAAAGTGTTCTCACGCTCAATTAAATCCTCGATATAGTCAAAATAACCGGAAACCGCTCTTTCTAACTGTCTAATCTCTTTTTCCGATAAATAGTTTTTAGCAATAGTAACATCGGTTTTGAGAATACGACCATTAGGTGAATTTTTCCAAGTGATAAGTCCCATATTATTACTATTTTTATTAGCTTTAATGTAAATAATTTCAGCTGCAGTCTGCCCTGTTATAGCATAGTGAAATTTGTTTTGCATTGTCGCGTAAAAATCTTCAGTAATAGACGAATCGCGATCGTAATCAATACTGCACTCGGCAAAAATATCTGTAATTTGCTGCCAAATACGACGTTCATTTGCGCGAATAGAGCGAACGCGTTCCAAAAGCTCGCGGAAATAATCTTTACCAAATAATGCTGAACCCTGCTTTAACCTATCATCGTCAAGCGCGAAACCTTTAATAAGATACTCTTTAAGTATGTTTGTAGCCCAGATACGAAATTGTGTAGCTTGTTTAGAATTAACGCGATAACCTACTGCTATAATAGCGTCAAGGTTGTAATAGTTTGTATTATATTTTTTACCATCGATAGCAGTATGTAAGATTTTTTTACATACTAAATTTTCTTGTAATTCTTCACTTTGAAATATATTTTTTAGATGAACTGTTATATTTTCGCGGCTTGTGCTGAAAATATCAGCCATTCCTTTTTGTGTAGTCCACACCGTATCGTTTTCAACAAAAACCTGAATATTTATATTGCCGACATTTGAGGTATAAAAAATAAATTTCGATGAGTTTGTCAAATCATTTGACATTTTTTAACACCTTTTTTCAAGAGTAGTAGTATTACTCTAACATATTTACTCTTTAAAATCGATTTCATAAAAACCTTCATCGCCATAAAAACTTTAATCGAAGTTGTTAACATCTTACCTTTGCCTTGCGATAATGTAACCATCTTACGCATAAAATAGTTTTTTCAAGTTAAAAACCAATCGTTTAATCTACAAATTTTTATATTAATCTTAAAAATATAGATAGCTTCTGTTATAATACAAAAATTTAGTTTTTAACTAATATATTTCAAACAGAGGAGTTTGCGATGATAGTTTTATTGGGGAGATTTTTAGTGCGAAAGATTATTTTTGTTTTAGTAACGGTGGTTCTGGCAGTAGTGTCCCAAGTGGCAGATAGGAGGATTTTATGAAAAAGATCATCCTCATTTTAATGACGGCGATGGCGGCGCTTTTTGGGCAAGCGCAGTCGGATCAAAGCTATAGAGAATTGTTATTTCAAAAGTTCGCGGGTATTGAACAGCTAAAGACTATAAACGACCAGTCTTTGCTTCCCGTGTGCCAAAAACTCTCAAACGAAGCTGTTGGACTTGGCTATCGTACGCTCATTACCGACTTCAACGCTAAAACTGGCGTAACCACTTGCACCATCTTCAACTACCAAAACGGTGTTCAAACAGGATTTTCCGCCAGCACATACAACGAAGCTTTACATGTAAAGACAAATCAAGAGATAAGAGAGGAAGATATCGTATCAAGTCGTCAATCCGACAATGTCTATGACAACATTGAAGTACGTTATGCTCCGCAAACAAGCGATTATCTCACTTTAAGTAAATTTATAGCTTCTATGATGACATTAGACCCTGAGATAATAGACTTTGATAAAACAAGAGACAGCGGACTGATAGAATTTAAAAACTCTATTTCTCTTCAAGCCATAGAACTAAAAGATGCTCAAAACCTCTCAAATAGTGAGATTATTCAAAACTCCGTAGCGGATAAGTTTAATAAAGCCAATTTAGGATACTATAGTAACTTATTTAGCAATATGAGTGAGATTTACGGTTATGTACAAAACCTCCTTTTTGTCTTTATCGGTCTGTTTTTTGTTGGAAGAGTAGGATTTGACAAAGGACTTAGAGCGCTTGACAAATCAAAAGAGAGCGCAGGAGAAACACAGTGGCTTGGAAAGTTTTATATCCCCGTAATCGCCGTTGGTTTCTTTTTTGCTCCCATACCAGAAGATGCCGGTATGAACGCAACTATAGTTCAAAAAATGATAAGATTTATGACACTAGAAGCAAATGTTATAGCCGATAAAGCTTCAGCAATTGGAGTCAATACATACTTACAAAAACTCTACGCCACAGTGGGAGCTACAAGCGTTAAAGGAGAAACCGCCATAAGAACAGCGCAAAAAAGCGCTGACGCTCAAATACCAGTATATAGAAGCGCTGTAAATGGAGTATGCAAGCAAAGATTTCCCGGAATCACAAGCTTTTTAGGAGTTGATCAAAGAGTAGCAGGGCAACACGAAGATATAGACTTCAACAACGTAACCCAAGACAGCAATAAGCAAAGCGTAACGTTTGAAGCTTGCAGGTCAATCGAATACAGAATGATGACTCAAAGAAATGTCAATGAGACAAATACGAAGTATATCCAAAGCATAGAAAAGACATACAACTCCGGAAGCAATGAGTTAAGAAACTTACTCACAAGAGTGAATACTATGTTTCAAAAACAACAAGACCAATTAGGTTGGCCCAACGCTATCATTATACCTTCGGCTTCCATACTCATTGAATCCTTGCCTCTTATTCAAAACGCTTCAATGTTACCAACAGCTACTCCAGATGTGGAAGGGGCGATAATGGGGGTGATGGGGTCTGGAATGTTAAGAAACTTAGGTAATGATGGGGAAAAATCTTACGATATCGGGGAACTCATAGGTAAGCTTGCTTATCTTACGCTTCCGGGTTCTAGAAGTGTATACGAGAGTTTAAAAGACAATAAAGACGAAGCTCTTATTATAGCTAACAAACTAAGAGACAGTATGGGCAGGTCTGATAGGGCTATTTCCCTTCAAGATGTAACTGATAAAACGGCTAATAAAACCTACATTCAAGCCACAAGTATAATATATGAGTGGGCTATCACAAAGATACCAATTATCGTTTCAGTAATAGCTGGTATCATAGCCTTTATCGGTTATGTGATTGAGTTAGCGAAATACTTTTATATTTCACCTTTCGTAGTAGTGTTCGCTCTTACGACCAAAAAGACACATAAGATAATTGACTTTTTAGTAACTGGTCTTACGATATTCTTTAAACCATTATTGCTGGTGATATTTATCTTTTTCTCTCTATTTATACATTCACTAGTTCAAGATATATTTTTAAACTACTCTTTGAATCAATTTAACGTATTAAGGCAGATGTCGGAAGGCTCTGAACTGGCAGGAGCTGTGCTTGCTCTGCTTTCATCGTTTTTGCAGATATTTGGTTCTTTAGGAGCCGCTTACGTTATGTGGAAACTGATACTCACAGGTCCTTCTTGGGCAATGAAGTTAGTTGGCGTTGATGGCGCTCAGAATGATATGATAAGCGAAGCACTGTCTCAGAGAATGGACAGAGCTGGCTTTAGAATGTAAAGGATAAGAAATGAGAAAAGTAGTATTAGCTATAACGCTTTTGTTTACAATGGCATTTGCCGATGAGACTTTGGATAAAGAACTAATAGCTAACGTTTGCGACACAACTAAAGTAAAAGAGTTGATAGCAAAAGGGGCAGATAAGAATGTGATGGTAGAAAAAGATAAAAGTCTCTACACTCGCGCTATTATGAGTAGAAATTGCGGTGAGAGCGCTCGCTATCTTAGTTCCATAGGTGCTGTGGATGTGGGAGCGGGAAAATATTCTGGTCACATGTCTTCTGCTGTTGGCTATTATCCCAGCAATAAAACGTTTGAGGATAAACGGCTGAAAGTAACGATTAATAATGTTGCATTGGGCGGACGCTCAACAGATGTTACGTTTGAAAATGTTGATGAAGATGACTATATATATATAGTAGCCATAACTGTTAACGTAGATGGCGTGGAATATACGGAAGAGATAGAAAATAAAAATAGTTATAGAATATCGCCATATAAAGAAGTAATTTATCGTTTGCCTTTTTTCCCTCTAAATGTTAACAAGTATCCCAAAGTCGTCAACAATAAAGTCTCTTTCACAAGACAAGCAACCATAAAGTACAATTACAGCGGTAAGATTTACGAACTCAAGTCTCCAAAAATGAAAGAAGATATAGCCGTTAAATATGGAGACTATACTTTCGACCCTTTTTCGTTGTAAGATAAAGTTGTGGCGTTAACGAGCGAAGTAAAACATTTTAACAACTTACATGTAAGGACTATTAACAGTTTCATTTCCCCCTTACATGTAAGAGTTTTTGATAGTTTTAAATCATCCCTTGCATGTAGCGTCGACGGCGCTCAGAATGATATGATAAGCGAAGCTTTGTCGCAGAGAATGGACAGAGCAGGCTTTAGAATGTAAATTTACTCTAAAGGATAAAAAATGAGAAAAGTGGTGTTAGCTGTAATGCTTTTGTTTACAATGGCATTTGCCGATAAAGCTTTGGATGATGAGTTGGTAGCCAACGTTTGTGATATTAATAAGGTCAAAGAGTTGATAGCTAAGGGGGCTGATAAGAATGTAATTTTTAAAGATAAATATTCTTTTGTAAAAACAAGTCTCTACGCTTATGCCGCTATGAATTCAAACTGCGGTGAGAGCGCTCACTATCTTAGCTCTATAGGGGCGATTGATGTGGGATTAGGAGAATCTTTGGGGGGGGGGTACCAGGAGGGACTACTTCCGTCGTTCATTTTTGCCCCTCTAACATAACCTTTGAGGATAAACGGCTGAAAGTAACTATAAACAATGTCGGATTAAACGGATATTCAAGTAAAGCTACGTTTGAAAATAAAGACGAAGATAACTATGTACATATATACCTCTTGGCCATGATAGTTGACATAGACAGCACGAGACATGTAAGTGACTTGAGTTTTGGTAAAAGTAGATTTTCCCTAATACCTTATAAGGCGAAAAGTATACCTATATATCTTTCTGATGACGAAAGTAAAAATCCCAAAGTTGTCAACAACAAAGTCTCTTTCACGAGACAAGTAACCATCAAATATAGTTACGATGGTAAGACTTATGAGTTAAAATCTCCAAAGATGAAAGAGAATATTGATATTAAATACAATGACAACAAGAAACCCGACGACAGCTTTTTTCTCTTTTAGGATAAAGTTGTGATGTTAACGAGAGAAGTAAAACATCTTAACGGCTTACATTTAAGGACTTGTAATATTTACAATAATCTCTTACATGTAAGAGATTTTGATAGTTTTAATCCTCCCCCTTACATGTAAGAACTAATAACAGTTTTATTGCTCGCTTACATGTAAGAATTTTTAACGCATATAGTGTTTTGCATGTAAAAGATTTAGTCGGCATAGATGATATGATAAGCGAATTTAAAAAATATGTAGTTTTTAATATAAATAATCAATTATTACTATTTAAAAAATCTGCTATAAAACCTTTATCTTTTAATATTTTTACAATACCTCTTAGTAGATAGCTATTAATAAAATTAATTGTATATACTCTTCCATTCTCTTTCAAAGGAATAATCATCTCCTTATTTTTTAGCTTATTGATAATTCTACTTTTTTCTGTAGGATTTAAATTATCTAAAAACCCCAAGTCTCCGGATTTTACTTGCATATCATCTTTTTCTATCAAGCATTTTAGTATTTTAAATTCTTGCGTCGTTAAAAGCTTATCTTTTTCCGCAGACTCTATTACCGGAAGCATAATGTTTTTCACAACATAATCTTTGCTCAAAATAGAATCAACTTTTTCAATTTCATTCTTTAAGCCTCCGAGAAAATATTCACACCATGCGAGCAAATCCTCGTCTTTTAGGGAATCAGCCATCATTAACATGTCATAGTATTTGTCTCTATCTGAAAAAAAGATGGAAGAGGAGTTTATTATCCTCCCTTCTTTTACTTTAAAGCCAAATTTTATTAAGAAAGAATAGTTTAGCAATCTGCCCATTCTGCCGTTTCCATTATCAAAAGGATGAATATATTCAAATCTATGATGAGCTATAGCAATCATCAGTAGCTGATTAACACTTCTATGATCACCATTTATAAAATCCAAGAATCCATTAAAATAGTCGTTTAACTGCATATAATTTGGCGGAATGTGTTGAGATTTTTTTATTGCTACGTTATGTTTTCTCAATTCGCCCGAATACTGCGAACCTTCTAATATCAAACCATCTGTTGTGATCTTATGAATCTGTGAAATATATGCTCGATTAAAAATTGTTTTTTCATCAGTATTTTCTTCAATAAATTTAATGGCGTTTTCTAAATTTTCTATCTCTTTATCCGACTCGTTTTTGGTCTCGTTGTTTGTCTTATTTATTTTTTTCTCTATGTGTTCGGAAAGTGTTGTATTGTTGCCTTCAATTCTTGCGGAACCCAGAGTTTCTAATAAATGAAAAATATCTTTAAGTTGGAAAAAAATATGGGTAGGAATATCGCCAAAAAGTCTTTTTGTTCTTAACTTTTCCAAATCTAATATAATTTCATGCAGATTGCTATCCCAAACAGGACTTGGAATGATTATTTTTTGTAACATTATTTTCTCCAAAGTATTTAATTATTTTCAAAATTGTTCATAGCAAGCGCCATTATATCATACTTTTAAGAAACTATACATTTTGTATTATTTTACATTTTGCACTTTTATTATTTTACATACATATGGTTTTCTTACTTCAAAGAGTGTTCATTTTTTCACACATATAAAAACAATTATCATACATGTAAAGAGCTTAAAGCTTTAATATTTTTTTACATGTAAGAGTTTTTAACGATAAAATGAGGCAAGCAATTCCTAAAATATTATCACTTTTCCGCCGCTAAACAATAAATCTATGAATTGCTGTGCGCTTGTAAGGGTAAAAGACATAGCAATAAAAGTAGATATTTTTCGCTATTTTAAAAAATTTTATACCCGCGCGAAATCAAAAACTATATTTTCTCAATACCGTTTTCCAAAAATAGAGAATTCGCGGAATAAACGAGCTTTATATCGTCTTCATTTTTAAATCGCGCGATTATCTCTTTCATTACTTCGCTTTTATGTTTTAATATTTCGCGATAAGGCGATACGTACCACACGCCCATAACTATGCCGTTTCCGTGCATGCTGGGATAAAAAAATACTTTTGGATATTGGGTCATATTTCTAAGCGTATAGCGGCTTTTCAAAGCGTCATATTGTTTTTTTGCCATTTCTGTAAATCTACTGGTTATAAATTCCGCGCTTTCGAGTCCTATTTTTTCGGCTTTTGCTATATTGCTGTCAAACGTCATTCGTATCTCTATCAAATCCAAAATCGTCTTAATGGACAAATGCGTGTAGTTGTAAACCTCTCCCATAATAAGATAATAATTTGGCACAAAGATTACGCGTCCGGCTTTTTTGTGCTCGGTCAACGCGTCGTTGGTGATATTTTCGTATAGAGTTAATTTTGTAAGGCTTATATTTATCACGTCTCCTATTACGGAGCGTCCGTCTTTTGATATTTTTATCCTGTCCCCGATTCTGATAGAGTTGCTGGTAACCAGCACAAACCACCCGACATAACACAAAACCCACTCTTTCATAACAACGGTAAGTCCCGCGCCCACTACGCCAAAAACCGCCAAAACTTGACCGATGTTATCCACATACGTGAAGGCGAAAACCAAAATCGCGATAATGACAAAAAGGATATTTAAAACCTTTCTTATCATAAAGTGTCTTTGGTCATACTCTTCGCTTTTGTCATTTTTTATTTTGAGTTTTAAAAATAACTTTATAGCGTTTATAAAAATAAAAATTATAATTATGGAAAAAAATACGTAAAGCAGTTTTCTAAGCTCCTCGCTTTTGAAATAGATAACTTCTTTGTCGTAAAACTCATACCGCTCAAGAACGCTTTTATAGATTTTTTCTAGCGTGTCAAGCGAGACTTGCAAAAGTTTTTTATCATTTTCAAATGTCAAAATAAGCTCTTTTCGCAGATTTTGAGACTCTTTTGACGATACTTCTTTGACTTTGTCTTCTAAGGTATCGATAATTTCAAGCGCATTTTTATATTCTTTACGATAGTCGCTTATAGCGGAGTTTACTTGCTCCATATTTCTCTCAAGTTCGCTGGATAATAATGAAAAAAGCGATATTTTCGTATTGTCCAACTGCTTAAATAGCGATTCTAAAGGATAAGACAGTTCGTAAAGCGGCTGGCGATTTTCATAATTGTACGAATTTAGATTGTTTTGGAGTATGCCGATCTCTTCTTTTAACCTTATGCTCTCTTCTATGTTTTTGTCCGCTATCTCGGCGTTTAGTCTGTTTTGTAAAATATCTAATTCTTGAAAAGAACGCATATAATTTTTATATGATTGAAGAGATGAGAGCCAAATATTTTCGGAGTTTTGGTACTCTTCTTGAATTTTGGTAAGTTTTGTTTGCGTATCGTCTAAAACAGTGGTTTCGTTCGCGAAAATAGTCGCGAAAGAGAAGCAAAGAGTTAATATTATCTGTTTCACATGTGCTCCAAAGAGATAGTTTTATCAGCGCACCATTTGGCTAAAGCTCTATCGTGAGTAATAAGTAAAATTCCGCACTCATTTAGCGTTTTAAGCATATGTTTCAGAACGTCAAGTTGTGTTATGTTATCAAGCGCGGATGTCGGTTCGTCCGCTAAAATGAGTTCGGTTTTTAAAAGCAATGCTCGTAAAATTGAACATCTTTGAAGTTCTCCGCCGCTTAATTTGTGCGGTTTTTCATGCAATAAGTTTTCATCGAGCGCCAATTTTTCGCAAAGCGGTAAATATTCATCTTTTGTCAAATCTCTTTTTACGGCGTCTTTGATTTGCGAAATAATTGAGTAAGTGGGGTGAAAAGAGGAGTATGGATCTTGATAAATTTGCGCCATTTTTTTGTGCGATATATAGCCATTGTTTTGTTTTAAATTACCGCATATAAGTTCAAAAAGCGTGCTTTTTCCGGAACCGCTGGGACCAAGCAAGCAGACAAATTCGCCCTTTTTTACGCTAAGCGAGAAATTTTTATATAAAAAATCACCGTTGGGATACGAGAAGGTTAGATTTTTTATATCTAAAACGGCGCTCATTGACGGATTTGCCCCTCGCCGTAAATTTTGTATTTGTATGTCGTAAGCTCATTTATGCCCATAGGACCTCTGGCGTGCAATTTGTTTGTGCTTATGCCAACTTCCGCGCCAAATCCAAACTCTCCGCCGTCTGTGAAGCGGCTTGAGGCATTTACATAAAGACAAGCGGCGTCAATATCTTGCATAAATTTTTCCGCTTTTGTGTAGTTTTCGGTGATTATAACCTCAGAATGTAAAGAGCCGTATTTTGTTATATGTTCTATCGCTTCTTCCAAATCGTTAACTATTTTTATGCACAAAATATTGTCAAGATATTCGTGTCCGTAATCGTCGTCGGTCGCGTTTTTGACATTTATGATTTCAGCCGCGTTTTCGCAACCTCTAAGTTCTGTACCCATATCTACGAATACCTCTTTTAGTTTCGGCAAAATCTCATTCGCTATATTTTTATGCACCAAAAGCGTTTCAAGAGCGTTACAAGCGCTCGGTTTGCTGCATTTTGAATTTACGGTTATATCCATAGCTTTTTTTATATCCGCTTCGCTGTCTATATAGACGTGACATACGCCTTTATCGTGTTTAACAACCGGAATCGTGGAATTTTTGCTTATAAAATTTATGAGCGATTCTCCGCCTCTTGGTATGATAACGTCGACATATTTATCCATTTTGATTAGTTGCGCTACACCCTCTCTTGAGGAATCAGGTAACAGCGAGATAGCCTCAAGTGGCAAATCAAACTTTTGAAGAGCTTCTTGAATGGCGATAACTATCGCTTTGTTACTTCTTTCAGCCTCTTTTCCGCCTTTTAAAACGCATATATTTCCGCTTTTAAAACAAAGCGCGGCAGTATCGCTTGTGACATTCGGGCGGCTTTCGTAAATGATACCTACAACTCCTATAGGAGTTGTTATTTTTTCTATTCTAAGTCCGTTTGGCACTACCCATCCGTCCAAAACTCTCCCTATTGGTTCTCTCAAAGCGGCTATATCCTCAATCGCTTTAGCCATAGCCTCAATACGTCCTTGGTTTAATTTTAACCTTTCTATCATTGAGTAACTGAGCTTATTATTCTCTGCGTGTTTAAGATCAAGCGCGTTCGCGCCTATTATTACAGAGTAGTTTTGCCTTATGGAATTTGCGAATTCATATAAAACTTTTGTTTTGAAGGCAGGTTTTAAATTGGCAATCGTTTTGGCGGCTGTTTTGGCTTTTATTAAAAAATTTTCCATCATTTTTCCTCTAATTACTATAAAAATTAATTGTAACTATTTTTGCCTTTTAAGCGGTTTATGTTTTGGTTTTTTGAAAGTCTTTAAAAAAAGCCGTATTTAACATTCCTTTGGCTAAAATAAAAACCTATTTTTTAAAGATTTTACAATGTGCGAGAAAATAAAATGCAAAAACCGTTATTAATTGAGATCGGCGTAGAGGAGTTACCCGCTATACCATTTTTAAAAGAATTTCCCAATATAAAAGCCAAATGGAGCAAGATTTTAGAAGCAAATGAACTTTTTAGCGAATTTGATTTTTTTTATACGCCAAGAAGACTTGTATTTTGGCATAAAAATTTTTTAGTTAAACAACCGAACCATTTTGAAGAATTTTTCGGAGCGCCGGAAGAGAATGCCTATGAAGACGGTAAACCTACAGCCGCCGCTATCGGTTTTGCGAAAAAGTGCGGCGTAGATGTAGATAAACTCGAGCGAGCGCAAAAAGGCGATAAGAGAGTTTTATACTATAAAAAAGATATTGAGGGCAAAGAGTCTAAAGATTTGATAGAAAAAATGCTAAACGACTTTTTAAAATCTTTAAATTTCGGCAAATCTATGCGTTGGGGAAATTGTGAAGAGAGTTTTATACGACCGATAAGATGGCTTACTGTTATGCTTGGCGACGAAGTGCTCCAAATGCAAGTCTTTGGCGTTAAATCAAATAGTTTTACATATCCGCATCGCTCTTTGACTTCAAATAAATTTACATTCAGTAGCGTAGGCAATTATTTTGAAGAGTTGGTAAGAGGTTTTGTCGTGCTTTCGCAAGATGAAAGATATGAGAAAATAATTTCACAAATAGACGCGCTTGAAGCTATAAGCGACATAAATGTGGAAAAAGATAAAGAATTATTGGAAGAAGTCGTCGCTATTACCGAACATCCTACGGTTTTAATGGGAAATTTTGACGAACTGTTCTTAAAACTGCCTCCGGAAGTTATCATAACTTCAATGAAAGAAAATCAACGCTATTTTCCGGTTTTTGAAAATAACAGTTTAAGCAATCACTTTGTGGTCGTTTCAAACGCCGTTAGCAACGACTATATTTTAATAATCAAAGGAAACGAGAAAGTCTTACATGCAAGACTTAGCGACGCTCTGTTTTTTTATGAAAACGATTTGAAAAAAGGGTTACAGACCGAAGGATTGAAGTCTATCGTTTATATTGAAGGTTTAGGTTCACTTTATGATAAATCGCGTAGAGAAGAGCGTATAGGAGCATATATAGCAAACGCTAACAAAAAAGCGTTTTTAGCGCAAAAAGATGATTTGAGCGAAGACGATCTAAACGCGTTGCTTGCGAAAGCGTTGACTTTAGCTAAGGCGGATTTACTTAGCGAAATGGTGGGCGAATTTCCAGAGCTTCAAGGCGTTATGGGGTATTATTACGCTTTGGAGGCTAAAGAGGATAAAATGTTAGCGTTGGCTTTAAAAGAGCAATATTTGCCAAATAACGAGGAAAGCGCGCTTCCAAGCACTCTTTTTAGCGCGATAGTGGCTCTTAGCAATAAAGTGGATTCTCTTATGGCGCTGTTTAGCATAGGCAAAATCCCTACCGGAACAAAAGATCCGTTTGCTCTTCGCCGCGCTGTAAACGGCATAATAAAAATAGTTTTAAAATATAATCTTAAATTTAACATAAGAACAGTTTTTGGAGAACTTTGCGCGCTTTACTCGCCTTTTGATATATTGCAGCTTGAAAGTTTCTTTATTGAAAGACTTTACCAATTGTTTGACAAAGTGAATTCATCTATCATAACTGCCGTTATTGAGGGCGGCGAGAGAGACATAGTAAAGATTGCCCAAAAGATTGAAGTATTGAAAAACATCTCTCAAGAGGAGAGCTTTAAAGAAGTTTTCTCAACGTTTAAAAGAGTTGCGAATATCATAAAAGATATAAATTGCGACGCCGAACATGCCGTATACGAAGTGCTTTTACAAGATGAAGCCGAAAAAGCGCTTTTTGAAGCGTATACTAAAACTGTCTCCAAAGAGTACGAGAATTTTGATGAAAAACTAAGAGCGCTTTTTGCCTTAAAACCTTTTATCGACACGTTTTTTAACAATGTTATGGTTAATGTCGACGACCAAAAAATCAAACAAAATCGCCTAAATATCATAGCTTCCATCTATAAAGCGTTCAAATCTATAGCCGACATTAAGGAAATCAGTGTATGACGTCGCTGTCGTTGGTTGCGGGATAGCTGGCGTAACGGCGGCGTATCAAGCGAAACTTGAAGGATTAAGCACTGTTATTATTGAAAAAGACGATCCAACTTGTAACGCGAGTTCAGCCGCGGGAGCGTTTTTATCTCCAAAGTTTGGTCCCAAATCTTCTTACAGCTCTTTAGTAAATAGGGCTTTTAACTATTCAGTTGATTTTTACAAAAAAAATTTTGACGAGTTTTTACATGTATGTGGAATGTTGCGTTTGGCAAGGGATAAAGAAGAAGAGGCAAAATGCGATAGTTACGTTGAAGATTCTGATTTTTGGATTAAAAAGGACGGCGGATATTGGTGTGAAAACGCCGCTACTATCTCTACTTTTGAAACTATAAAAAAAATGGCGTCGTTTGCCGATAATTATTATAAAAGCGAAGCAAAAGATTTTTACTATCAAGACGATTGTTGGAATATAGGAGATATAAAAGCTAAACATTTAATTTTAGCAAGCGGAGCGAGACTACTTTTAAACGAGCCTTATCTATATGTGAAGTCAATTTTTGGGCAGAGACTTGAAGCTTGCGTTGAAAAGGGGTTTGATTTTAGCGTTCATAGAAAATGTTCTATTGGTCCATTTATAGAAGGCAAAGTTCAAATAGGCGCGTCGCATATTCCAAGTTGGAGATATCAAGACAGCGAAACTTTATTTGGCGAATATCGCGATAGATTAATCCAAGAAGCGCAAGATATTTTACAAAGTAAGATAGCAGTTAATGCCGAATATAGAGGGTTTCGTTCGTCTACTATAGATTTTTTCCCATATTGCGGGCAAGTTATAAACGCTAAAGAGACGCTCGCGAAAATACCGCATTTGATTTACGGCGCCGCGGCGGACGAAAAAGAGTTTATATATCATAAAAATCTTTGGCTTCATCAAGGGCATGGCGCGAGGGGATTTGTGCTTGCTCCATATACCGCTATGCACTTAATAAGACAAATCTTGAACAAAAAAAGCGATGAGAATGAGATAAAGCTTGTCAGAGCTTTTATAAGGTACGCGAGAAAAGCTAAATCCAAACTACGCGAATTCGCTTAAAGAAAATATCTGACCTCACTTCTTTATGAAACATGGTAAAGCTGCCATGTGTCAACTTATAAAGACAAAATGGTCACAAAAAATCAACTATATATTATAAAAAACATTATTCTTATTTGTATTTATTCTGATACAGTGCCTTAAGTTCATTGCGCATGAATATATCTAATTTCAAAGGAGCAAAAGATGAAAATTAGGACGACTTTATCAGACTTAAAACTATTGTTAATGTCTATTTTATGTATTGTTTGTATAGCTGGTTGCGGAAGAGGAAGTTCTTTTAACGGAGGTAATTCCACTACTACATCAGTGAATGCCTCGACGCCTATCATTAGCGTTCAAATCGCAAGTGCCGTTTATGTTCAAGGAGATGCCGCTGTCCCACTTGAGCTAACGGCAAGCGTTAACGACGGAGGGGTTATATCTTATCAATGGTATAGCAATACAATAAACTCTAATGATGGCGGAGAAATTATATCCGGAGCGACAAGTTCAAGTTATGTTCCTCCAACTTCAGATATCGGAACAACTTATTATTACGTGGTTGTCACAAATACGAACAATAACGCTAAGGAGCAAAAGTGGGCTTCCGTTGTAAGCGATGTAGCGAGGATTGACGTTAATATTCCTGGGCCAACTTACTCGGTAAGCTTTTATGATGAAAGCTTAAATCTGTTAGCCGAACACAACATGCCTTTAGGTTATGAAGTAAAACTTAACTCAAACAAAACGGCATATAATATTGACAACTGGTATTTTGCGAACAGCAGTTCGCCCGTAACCTATTATGCTTTGACAAATGAAAGCGTAAAATTTTATGGTTTGCCAAATGTTCAAGAGATAGCAGATCAATCGCGCTTAGACGCCGTAAGAACCAATGTCATCGGCAAATATATCCTTTTAAACAATATAGAATTAGATGAGAACGGCGCAGGTTTTGATGAGAACGGATGGTTGCCGATAGGAAATTCGTCAAATAAATTTACCGGTATCTTTAATGGTAACCATCATAAGATAACAAATCTATGGATAAGTAGAGCGTCTAATAATTCCATAGGGCTTTTCGGCTATGCTGAAAACGTCAAGATAAGCAATCTCGGCGTTGAGGTAGCCAATGGCAAAGAGGTAAAAGGATGGGAAGACGTTGGAGCTATTATAGGACATATTGACAGAGGCGTTATAATCAACTCTTATTCGGTGGGAAACGTTGGCGGCAACGAGAGTGTCGGTGGTATTGCAGGGAGGCTTGAAGCTACCACTATAGCCAACTCTTATTCAACGGCAAATGTCAGCGGCGAGAAGTTTGTCGGCGGTATATCGGGGCATGCTTTACTTTCTGGCATAACTAACTCTTATTCAACGGGAAACATCAACGGCACCGCGTATGTCAGCGGTATATCACCATATCTTGAAGTCTCCAATGTAACCAACTCTTACTCAACGGCAAATGTTAGCGGCTACAGTTATGTCAGCGGCATAGTAGGACAGGTCGACGGTCGTGATCTCAGTGATCGTGTTATAAATAACGCCGCTATTAATTTACTTAGCGGGAAAGAACGTTCAAATCGCATTGTAGCTATGAATATAAATATAGATTTCGCTTTTAACAATTTTGCGTTGAATAGCACAAGCATCATCACTCCTGAATACGGCGATGCCGGAACAAGCAAAACCATAGAACAGTTAAAAACGAAAGGAACTTATAGCGAAATGGCAATCGGCGACGGTTTAGGCGGTCTTGGCTGGAAATTCGGAAATGACGATACCGCTCCATGGAAAATAGATAGCAATAAAAACAACGGCTATCCGTATCTTTATTGGCAAAAATTATAATATAACTAAACTTGCAAGCGAAGTCATATTTTACTGATTTGAAGTTGACGTAATGTCAACTTCAAATCACACATGTAGATTTTCTACCATCGCGAACCGATAAAATCAATGCAGCAATCCATTTTTACATATAAAATCGACTTTATGTTACCTTACATGTAGAAGTTTTTATCGTTTATAATATTTTCCGCCATAACTATCGTTATATCAATATATAAAGACAAAATGGTCACAAAAAATCAACTATATATTATAAAAAACATTATTCTTATTTGTATTTATTCTGATACAGTGATTTAAATTCATTGCGCATGAATATATCTAATTTCAAAGGAGTACAAAATGAAAATCAGGACGACTTTATCAAACTTAAAACTACTATTTATATCTGTTTTAAGTATTGTTTGTCTAGTCGGTTGCGACGGCATAAGTTTTTTTGGCAAAGGCAGCCATGCTACCGCCTCAACGCCAATTATCGAAGTTCAACCCGTAAGCGCAAATTATATTCAAGGCAATATGGTTATTCCTCTTGAGTTAACAGCGAGTGTTAATGACGGAGGAGTTATATCTTATCAATGGTATAGCAATACGATAAACTCCAATGAGAATGGAAGTATTATCCCGGGAGAGACAAATTCAAGTTATGCCCCTCCAATTTTAGTTGCAGGAACAATTTATTATTATGTAGTTATCACAAATACAAACGATAATATCAGAGGAGAGAGTACAGCCTCTATTACAAGCGATGTGGTTTCCATCACAGTTGATACTCTCTCAGTAAGTTTTTACGATGAAAACTTGAATCTGTTAGCCAAATATGACAATCTGTCATCGGGTCACGAAGTAGAACTTAACTCAAATAAAACGGCATACGGTATTACCGATTGGTATATTGCAAGTAATGACACAACCGTAGACCTTTATACTCTAACAGATAAAAATGTAAACTTTTACGCTTTGTCAAATGTTACGGAGATAACTACTCAAGCTGATTTAGCCTCTATCGCAACTACCCTTGCCGGTAAATACATCTTGTTAAACGATATAGAGTTAGATGAAAATGGAGCAGGTTTTGAGGATACATTAGGTTGGATACCGATAGGAAATCAATATTTCTCATCCGGTTTTACCGGTATCTTTAACGGTAACTATCATAAGATAACAAATCTTTGGATAAACAGAACATCTGAAGACGCTGGCGCAGGACTTTTTGGCAGTGTTTACAATGCTACAATAAGCAATCTTGGAGTTGAGATAGCAAAGGGTAAAGAGTTAGAAGGCACTAGGTATGTCGGCGGCATAGTAGGGTGGGTTAGTAATAGCAATATAACCAATGTGTACTCAACGGGAGATATCAGCGGTAACCGGATGTGTATAGGCGGTATCGCAGGATGGATTGAACAAAGTAATATATCTAACGTTTACTCAACGGGAAATATTAGTGGCGGCCGTGATAGTAGTAACCTTAGCAACCTTGATGTTGGCGGTATCGTAGGATGGATTGAAAAAAGTAATATGTCTAACGTCTACTCAACGGGAAATATCAGCGGTATTGATTATGTCGGCGGTATAGCGGGATGGATTGAAAAAAGTAATATAACCAACACTTATTCAACAGGAGATATCAGTGGTGAGAAGTTTGTCGGCGGTATAGCAGGTTGTATTAATAACGGTGAGATATCGGACTTGTGCTTGATGGAGAATATTAACGACAGTAATGCTGTGACCGAAGACACTGATAATCTCTCTAATGTTTTAAATAATGTTGCGATTAACAGTCTGGTTATTGGAGATGACCTAGTAAATCGCGCTGTCGGTTCTACAATCGGGACAAATATTATATCAAACAATTTCGCATTGGACAGTATGAAAGGTGGAGTAGGATACGATGGCGTAACAAACAATTTTACAAACGTCGGCAATACAACTTATCATGGAACGGATAAAACCTTAGAACAGTTAAAAACAAAAGAGACTTATAGCGACGCGATAAATGGCGACGGTTTAGGTGGTCTTGGTTGGCAGTTTGGAGATAACGACACAGCTCCATGGAAAATAGATAGCAATAAAAATAACGGTTATCCCTATTTTTATTGGCAAGATTAGTTATATGTAAACACTTCATACTTTTGGATTGCTTCGTCGCGTTGCTTCTCGCAATGACCTAATTTTTCCGTCATTGCGAGCTGACAAAGTCAGCGCAGCAATCCACTTCTTCGTCATGCGAATAATTTGTGTTGTTACATGTAAAGTGTAAATTCTCTTGATATTTGCATATTGAAGGCGTAAAAATTGTATATCATTAACATATAAAGATGGATTGCCACGTCGCTAACGCTCCTTGCAATGACACAATTGTCTCTCGCCATTAAAGCTATAGTGAGATGATAATAGTTTGAACCGATATAAATAGGCTTAATCGACACGTTACACGTATAAAGAATAACAGCGAAGAAATTTCACCATTGTTTATTGTGACCCCTTTGTTTTGCAGTTTTGTAAAAGCCTTAATAATTTTAGGTTTGACTTCAGCAAGATTATATTTTGCTGATTTGAAATCGGCGCAATATCAATTCCAAATCTTATATGTAAAGCGTTTTGTACTTTTGGATTGCCACGTCGCTAACGCTCCTCGCAATGACACAATTATCCTCTGTCATTGCGAGCAAACGAAGTTTGCGCGGCAATCCATCTTCTACATGTAAAGAGTGACTGTTATAGTCGTATTCTCTTAAATAATCTCATCATATAAATCTTTCCATTGAGGATTTAATGTTTCAATTAACTCTAACTTCTTTTTTC
>JAISAU010000012.1 GCA_031266555.1 Campylobacteraceae bacterium | reverse complement strand
TTTGAACTTTTTCCAATCAATATTAACAATGATAAGTAAAAGAACAAAGAAGTAATGATAAGTATCATATTATCGATATTTTTATAAAAATAGAGTAAAGGGGTGATTGGAAAGATTGGAATTATTGGTTATATAAAATTTTATGATGAAAATTTAGCCTTACATGTAGTACATTCAAGCATATATTAATATCATATTTTCTATATTTTAAAATTCGCACCGTTATTTTTGCCATATTATTAACAAAATCAAACTACATGTAGCGTTTTATTGCTTATTTTTGATAAAAAATATATAATAACTCAACTTTAAAACTCTATCTATCTAAAAAGATATCTGTTTTTTTCAAAATTCAAAAAGTATAAAAGGTATCGTTTGCAAAAAAATATTTTCTTAATACTGATATTTGGCGCGATGATAGTATGGGGAGCCTCTTGGTCTTGCATAAAAATCATGAACGAATATTTACCTGCGGCTGAGCTTGTTTTTATACGATACGCCCTAACTGCCACAGCGTCATTTTTTATTGTAATTATTTTAAAACAAAAATTTACCATAGATAGAAAGAGTTTGTTTGTCTCGCTTTTAGTTGCGCTACTAACCGCTATTTACGGATATGTGGTTTTTTTAGGCACAAAACTGGGTTCTGCCTCTTTAGCGGGAGCTTTTATTAACGCTTTCTCGCCTATTATCACTTTCATCTTGCTCGCTTTATTTTATAAACGCGTTATCAAAAGATTTGATATGTACGCGCTTTGGTTTGGTTTTTTAGGAACAATGTTGATGCTTGGCGTCTGGCAATTTGACATTCAAAAGATATTCTCCGCTTACAATCTTTATTTTGTTTTAGGCGCGTTTTTGTGGTCTGGCATAACGATAGCGAGCATACATGTAAGGGTTAATGTCGCGGTTTTTTCTTTTTATATGTACTTTTTTACAACTATTATAGTTTTTATATTTGCCGATATAGATATCGCGACTTTTAAAAATACCAACACGAAATTTTGGTTAAATACTTTTTTTGTGGCGGTCATAAGCACATCGATAGCCACAACGCTCTTTTTTCTTGGCACAAAAAAGCTAGGTGCGGACAAAGTAAGCTCTTTTATGTTCATCACTCCGATTTCTGCTATAGCGGTGGGAATATTAGCTTTAAATGAAAAGCTTGACATAATAACATTTATTGGCGTTGCGTTAGCTATTTTAGCAGTGTATATGTTAAATCGTATTTGGATTTTTAAGTCGTATATATAGCCGCTGCATATTTTTAAAACGAATAATATTTTTGCGTAAAGTTTGAAATATACTATAATTTAACTTCAATAATTTAATCTTGACTAAATATATATATTTTATATACTATTAAGATTGCCTATGATATTCTTATGCAAGCAGTTTGCGTAATGTGAGTATTCAAACTGTCAATTTTACAAAAGGGAGGACAAACTAATGTCCATATTTTCAATTAAGACAAAACTTGTCGGCGGATTGCTATTCGTTAGTCTTTTTGGCAATATATCTTTTGCCGAGGATGCCGTATTGCCTTCAATAAATTTACAAAAGTCTCCGTGGACGGTTGTAGCGTTAGAAAAAGGGTTTTTCAAAGAGGAATTTGAAAAAGTGGGAACCAAAAAAGTAACGCTAATTCCGCAAGGAGCAGCCGAGCTTTTAGGCGCTGAAAGCGCGGCGGTAGGAGGCGGATCGCTTGCTATCGCTCAGCGAATGGTTTACCCGTCGACAATTCATCGCATTAATGGATTAAATACTGTTGTCGTATGGATTAGCGAGCCTTCTAATCGTTATCGCACCCCAATTTTAGCGCTTAAAGATAACGATAAAATAGATTCCATCAAAGATTTGGACGGTAAAAAATTTGGTTCGAGTCGTATTTCGTGCTATTGGTCTTCGCCGTTTGAGAGTTTAAATAGCGCCGGCATACCGTTCGATTCGCGTTTGAAAAAAGGTAAAGTAAGACATGAAAATATAGATAACTCCGCCGTTGCGATCGCCGCCGTACTTTCCGGCGAAACAGACGCTACAGCGGTACATCTTGCGGCGCCCGCTTACACAGGTCCTTGGCTTTCTGGTAAATTCAAAGTGATTAGCCGCCCTGCTGACGATGGTGTTTATGTTAATTATGCCGGACGCGTTACTTATGTTGCTCACAAAAATTTTGCGGATAAATATCCTTCTGTTATCAAAGCTTTTTTAGCGGCGCGCGAAAAAACTCGCGAATGGGCGTTTGACCATCCTAATGAAGCGGCGGAAATTATTGCCAAAGAGACGCGTGTTCCGCTTGAAATAGCGCTTTTTCAAATTACTCATCTTGGACAATGGGAATTTATGGGAGGAGAACCAAACGCTAATCGTGCCAGAACGGCAATTAAGGAATTTTTACGATATTACATAGCCAACGGCGACGATATCTTGACGCAAAAAAGTCTTACCGACAAAGAGGTCGACGCTTTTATTGACGGGCGATTTTTCGCCGGCGGCTCTTATTCTATTTACAATTAACTAAATTTATATGGAGTGGAAAAATATTTGCCGCTCCCAAATTAAAAAGGTTTGCAAATGAATAAAGAGCGGTCTATTTTTACGCATATCATAGGGCAAAGTAGTATGCTTATCAAACATGTAATATTCTTATGCGTCGCGAAATTAAAATATTTTTTTGCAAAGCAATATTACATAGGTATATTTTTGCCATTAATTATTATAAGTTTTTGGCAAATTGCGTCTACATACGAATGGGTGGAACGTATATTTTTACCAAAACCCGTTGATGTTATCAAAGCATTTTGGTACATGTTATGGAAACAAGATCTTCTTAATGATATAAAAGTCAGCATTTCTATCGTTTCGCAAGGTTTTATCTACGGCAGTATTATCGCTATATTTTTAGGCATTATATCGGGATTATCTCGCAAAGTGGAGCTATTTTTCGGCTCAACTTTAAATACGCTTAGACATATTCCAAGCGTGGCGTGGTTGCCGTTAATTGTAGTATGGCTTGGACTTGGAGCGCCCGCTAAAATCTTGATTATAGCAAAATCCGTGTTTTTCCCGGTATTTTTGAATACTTTGCAAGGCGTACGAAATATTGATAAAAACTACATTGAGCTCGCTAACGTCTTGACTCTTTCAAAATGGCAATTAACGCGAAAAGTGATATTTCCGTCCGTTCTACCTTCCATAGCCGTGTCATTACGTTATTCGGCAGGACTCGCGTGGGCTTTGGTGGTTATAGCGGAAGGTTTAAGCGGTTTGGAAGGACTTGGTTTTCTTATATTTCGCGCTCAGCAACTGCTTATGACCGATCAATTATTGGTATGTATGATACTAATAGGCGTCATTGGCTTTATTATTGACAGGGCAATGTATTTCGCGCAACAAAAGTTATTGCGTTGGAAGGTCGGATTTAATGCGTAAGTTTTTGATAAGGAGCGTTCGTGAGCGCATTTAATTTTCTTGAAATTCGCGATGTCTCAAAAAGTTATACAGTTGAAAGCGATCAAAATTTTCAAGCGTTATCAAACGTAAGTTTTGATGTAAAAGAGGGCGAATTCGTATCTATAGTAGGACCATCAGGCTGCGGCAAATCAACGCTTTTACGTTTAATAGCGGGGCTGGATAACGATTATCAAGGAGAGATTCTTTTACAAAATAAACGCATAAGCGGCACAAGTTTATCGCGAGGTATTGTTTTTCAAGATCATCGTCTTTTACCATGGCTAACTTTAAAAGAAAATATATCTATAGCGCTTTTAAATACGCAAGGTACGGCGCAAGAAAAAGCAAAAGTCGTCAAAGAACATATCGAGCTTGTGGGTTTAAATGGATTTGAGAACTCTTACCCTCATCAGTTGTCAGGCGGTATGGCTCAACGAGCGGCAATCGCGCGCGCATTGGCGCATAGCCCGTCAATTTTACTGCTTGACGAACCTTTAGGCGCGCTTGACGCGATTACAAGAATACGTCTGCAAGAGGAGCTGCAGCGTATTTGGCGTTACGAGGGAGTTAGTATGATACTTGTTACTCACGATGTGGAAGAGGCGATATTTTTGAGTAATAAAATTATTGTGATGAATACAAAACCGGGGCGAATTGTTTGCGAAATAGACGTTGATTTGTCTAAGCCGCGCGATCGCACAAATGCTGACTTTGGCGTAATTAAACGTAAAATATTTGAAGCTATGAACGATAATGCGGTTTGTGAGACCGCAGATAATTATTCAATCTAAAAAGGAGAAAGGATGAGCAAAGTTTTATCATCATATGAGGAGGCGTTTAAAGTCGCCAAAGAGTTAAGCGTTGATTTCGCTAAAACGGCGGTAGAGCGCGATAGAAAAGGCGGAACGCCAAAAAAAGAACGCGACGCTATTAGACAAAGCGGACTTTTAAGTTTTTTTATCGCTAAAGAGCTGGGCGGTACAGGCGGAACGTGGGAACAGCTTTTAACGATTATCGGCGAAATTTCGCAAGCAGACAGCTCTTTGGGTCATCTTTACGCGTTTCATAATTATCAATTGGCAACCGTGCGTTTATACGGTTCTAAAGAGCAGTGGACGACATTGCATAAAAATACGGCTGAAAACAATTGGTTTTGGGGCAATGCACTTAATCAAATCAGAAAAGATGTGGTCGCCGTAAAAAAAGATAACGGAAATTACGAATGGAACGGAATAAAAAATTTTGCCACAGGAGCTAAAGATTCCGATTATTTGACAATTACTGGCAGTAAAGACTCGCTTGAGGGTAAAACGCTTGTAGCGGCTATTCCTACAAATCGCGCGGGAATTATCATTAACGACGATTGGGACAATATAGGACAAAGGCAAACGGATAGCGGCACGCTGGTTTTTAAAAACGTTACGGTAAACAAGAGCGAGATATTATCAAATCCGGGACCGTTGTCTACTCCGTTTTCAACGGCGAGAGCCCTCGTGGGACAACTGATATTCGCGAACCTGTTTTTAAGTATCGCGCAAGGAGCGTACAAAGCGACTATAGAACATGTAAGAAAAAAAGAGACGAAACCGTGGCTTGCATCGTCAGCCCCAAGTGCGCAAAAAGACCCGTTTATTTTGAGGCATATAGGCGAACTTTGGGTAAAACTTGAAGGAGCGAAACTTTTAACGCTTAAAGCTAACTCGCAAATTGACCCATTATGGCAAAAAGCAGAAAATCTAAGCGAGAAAGAGCGAGGCGAATTTGCGATTACGGTAGCGGCCGCAAGAGTTGCGGCGACGCAAGTTGGGCTTGAACTAACGAGTAGAATTTTTGAGGTGCTTGGTTCGCGAGCGACTACATCGGCTTTGGGATTTGACCGCTTCTGGAGAAATTTGCGTACACAAACTTTACATGATCCAATTGATTATAAAATATACGCTTTGGGAGATTTCGCGCTAAACGGCGCTTTGCCGACTCCAACTTTTTATTCATAATACAATTTACTAAAGTAAAAGCTATTTATTACCAAATATAGCTTTTACATGTAAAGAATATAAAAACATAAATATATGTTAAGATAAGCGATATCAAATATTTCTAGAAACAGATTTCAAAATGGTTTTAAGCTTATTTTGCTAAAATGGCATTAAATTTTTTGAAGGAGAACGTATGGCATTGTTTGATGATGTCAAAGAGGTTGTGGTTGAGCAACTGAATGTAAACCCCGCAGAGGTAAAAGAAGAGTCTAAATTTGTTGAAGATTTGGGAGCTGACTCACTCGATGTTGTTGAGCTTGTTATGGCTCTGGAAGAGAAATTTGATATTGAAATTCCTGATACTGATGCAGAAAAAATTGTTACTGTTGGCGACGCTATTAAATATATTGAAGCACACAACAAATAAATCTCTACCAAAAGCCTGTTATATACTTGCGGGCTTTTTCTTTTTTTATAATTAATTAAGGGTAAATCGATGTTAAAAAGAGTTGTTGTTACGGGTATTGGTATGATCAATAGTGTCGGACTTGACAAAGATAGTTCTTTTAAGGCCATAGTTGACGGAAAGTGCGGCATTAAAAGAATTACCCTATTTGACGCAAGCAATCATCCTGTTAGTATAGCGGGAGAAATCGAAGGATTTGACCCGGAAGCTGTTCTTGACGGGAAAGAGGTAAAAAAAGCCGATAGATTTATTCAACTCGGACTTAAAGCCGCGCAAGACGCGATAAAAGACGCGAATTTATCGGATTTTGACAATGAACGTTTTGGAGTAAGTTCGGCTGCCGGTATCGGTGGACTTCCAAATATTGAAAAAAACTCTATAACGCTGCACACAAGAGGCGCTAGAAAAGTATCTCCATTTTTTATTCCGTCGGCGCTTATAAATATGCTCGGCGGTTTTGTATCTATACAATACGGGCTCAAAGGTCCCAATCTTTCTTCTGTTACCGCTTGTGCCGCAGGTACTCACGCTATCAGCGAAGCTGCTAAAACTATTATGATAGGCGGAGCGGATAAGATGCTCGTAGTTGGAGCAGAGGCTGCAATTTGCGATATAGGCATAGCCGGATTTGCGGCTATGAGGGCTCTTTCTACCAGAAATGACAATCCGCAAAAAGCGTCTCGTCCGTTTGATAACGAAAGAGACGGCTTTGTTATGGGCGAAGGAGCGGGTGCGCTTATTCTTGAAACTTATGAAGACGCCGTAAAAAGAGGCGCTAAAATTTATGCTGAAATAGCCGGTTTTGGCGAAAGCGGCGACGCGAATCATATCACGACTCCAGCACCAGAAGGCGAAGGTGCGAAACGAGCCATGTCAGCGGCTTTAAAAATGGCGGGTTTAACAAGCGTTGATTATATAAACGCCCACGGAACAAGCACAAAATATAATGATTTATATGAGACTATGGCGATAAAAGCTCTTTTTAAAAATCCACCGCCAATTAGTTCTACTAAAGGTCAGATAGGACACTGCTTGGGAGCCGCCGGAGCGATTGAGGCTGTTATATCCATAATGGCTTTAAATGAAGGCATTCTACCACCTACTATTAATCAAGAAGTAAAAGATCCCGAATGTGATTTGGATTATATAGCAAATACCGCAAGAAATATAAATATACAAAGCGTTATGAGTAATTCATTTGGATTTGGCGGCACAAATGGGGTTATAATTTTCAAAAAAGTGAAATAAACTTGGCAACATATCTTGACTTTGAAAAACATATTAAACAAATAAGCGAAGAACTCTTAACCGCTAAAATTAAAGACGATTTACCTGCGGTTGAGATACTGCAAAAAAATTTGGAGAAAGAGGTCTCAAAAACCTACAAAAATCTAAGCGATTACCAAAAACTTCAATTAGCTCGTCATCCTGACAGACCTTACGCTATAGATTATATGCGTCCTATTTTGGACAATTATTATGAATTTCATGGAGACAGAGCGTTTGGCGACGATGCTTCCATAGTATGTTATGTCGGAGGTTTTGCAGGACGCAAAATCATTATGATTGGCGAACAAAAAGGAAGAGGCACAAAAAATAAAATTAGGCGTAATTTTGGCATGCCTCACCCCGAGGGTTACCGAAAAGTTTTAAGAGTTTGTAAATTAGCCGAAAAATTTAATCTACCTGTAGTATTTTTTGTAGACACTCCAGGCGCATATCCAGGAGTTAGCGCGGAAGAGCGAGGACAAAGCGAAGCGATAGCCAGAAATCTTTACGAACTCAGTAAATTAAAAACCAAAACCATATCCATAGTCATAGGCGAAGGCGGAAGCGGAGGAGCATTAGCGCTTGGCGTAGCCGACAGAGTCGCCATGATGAGATATTCAGTATTTTCCGTTATATCTCCGGAAGGTTGCGCGGCTATTTTGTGGAACGATCCCGGAAAACAAGAGAGCGCGACAAAAGCTATGCGTATCACAGCAGAAGATTTAAAAGGCTTAAATCTTATAGACGACGTCATAGAAGAACCTCTTATAGGAGCGCATAGAGACAAAGGGGGAGCGATTGATGTTATAAAAGATTACATTGTTAAAACATTGCAATCTTTAGATACGTTGGACGACAAAACAAGATTGGATAAAAGATTTGAAAAGATTCTCTCTATAGGCGCATATAAAGAGTAACAATTTAAAAAATTTCCTCACATGTAAGATATATTTGAACTCTTAATCGTCATGATAATCTATCAATTTTAGCAAAGAGTTGTTAAAGTCCGATAAATCGCTATCCAACTTATTAAAAAAATCCGAATCTATCTTTTCAACATCCCTGATAGCTTTTTGTATCAACTCTTGTCCAACTTCAGTCAAAGAAACAGCTTTTGCGCGAATATCGAACGAATGCCCTTTTCTTGCTATCAACTCCATCTCTTCCAATTTTTTTAAGACTTGAGAGACATTCATAGCCTCTATCTTAGTATGATGCACCAATAAATTTTGCGTTACTTCATTATTATAAAGCGCCAACCAATGAGTACTTGCCAAAAGAACATATTGAGCATGAGTAATTTGGTATTTTCTGCTAAGGAGCCTTCTTATTTTTCTTTGCCATAAAGAAGTTACCTGCCAAAGTAAAAAGCCCGAACTACTTTCAGACTTTACGATAGGAGTGTTATCGTTTCGCATTGTTCACCATCCAATTATAAATTAATTTAAAATCTTTAAAAATCATTTCTATGATACCATATTTAAGCTAATAATCTAACAAATCGTTTATTTTATTGAAATATTTTACATGTACGTCGTTTCATCTCTTTTCAAAACGGCGCGATAAGGACGCTACTCCTACATCTGTAAAGGCTTGCGAAGAACTCTATATATCGTTCGCAATAATTACATCGCTTTTTTGGCATAAGCCAAAATAATGCTTACTTTTCAAATAACCTTAATATAAATATATTTTCGGTATTTTTCTTATGTAACTTTACCTACATGTACTATTTGTCAAACTAAAAATCTCTTTTTGAACATAGCTTTTATGCACAACCTTTTGATTACTTAATAATCTCTTTGGTAAATGCATTAACGTATTTTATTGCAAAATATATTATTATGCACTTAAATATCATCTTGTATTTATGCTATATTTATGAAATATGGATGTTTAGAAAGTAAAAATTGTAAAAATTTTGTATATTTGACTTATTACGCCTTACATGTAACATATAAAAAACAAATGAGATACAAAATTTTTAATATCTAAAAACTTTTAGTAATTAAAACTTTGAATTATCTCTAATCTGCCGACTAATTGCCAAATGCCCGCACTTATTATCCCCGCAAACAATCCCGCAACAAGATCGTCTCCCACAACTCCTAGTCCGCCTTTGACATTTTTATCTATTCGCCCTATAATAGAAGGTTTACCGATATCGAAGATTCTGAAAAATATCACACAAAGCAAAATTTGTAAAATACCGGTTGAAAAACTAACGCAAATTGCAAGCCAAACTCCAACCACTTCGTCTATGACTATTTGTTGATTGTCATGTTTTCCACTACTTGCTTCATATTTGTTAATGACTCCAATAGCTATCGCACTTATCAAAACAGTGGCTAAAAAAATGGATTCCACGTTTAAAACCTTCAGTAAAAGCCAAGCTGCCAACGCGCCAAAAATCGTTCCGACAGTTCCGGGAGCTTTTGGGAAAAGACCTGAATAAAAAAATGTCAAAAATAGTTTTTGCATACCGTCTCCTACGTTAATGAAGTCGTTTGGTAAAGCTTCATAAGCTCCATATAAAAATCCCTGTCATTATGCGCTTCAATCAACCCCATACTAGGGAAGAGATCGTCATAAATTTGCGTAACATTTTTAAAGCGATTTGGATAAATACTGCTCAAAATAATCGCCGATATATCTTTTCGCATAAGCACGGCCGGGGGCAAAATGCCTTCTTGCAAAAGCGCCAAAAGAGAAGAGGAGTTGTATTTAATATGATGATGCGTACCGTGCGGACAAGTGCGAGAATTTACAAGCGTATTGCACTCGTTGCAAAACACAAATTTCGCCATAATGTCAATTTCAGGCAAATCGCTATATTCGTCAAGTACCGTTTTCATATGATTTTTATCATAATATACTCCAATACCGCTGTAATATTCGCTAAAAACCATTCTATTGCAACCGAAATTGCGCGCTATTATACTATCAAGAACAGCGTTTTTATTATCCGCGTAAACGTAAGAGTTATCAAAAGGAATAATTAAAATGCGGTTTTTATGCACATAATTTTCCACAAAATATTGCAGGGTTTTTTTACGCAACTCAAAAGGTAAAAGACCTTCTTGCTCATAAGGCTTTAGCAAAAATATTACTAATAAATCGCTTTTTTCAAGCGTAATTCTGATAAGTCTCTCATGCGCTCTGTGAAAAGGGTTTGCCGTCATCATGATAGCCGATACCCTTTGCGCGTCCAAAGCTTTTTTGGCGTTCGCTATCTGCTGTTTAACATTTTTAACATAATCGGAGTCTAAGATAAAATCTCCGCTCACAGCCCAATTTCCAAGCCTTTTCAAAAGACGCTCAATAACAAGATTTTCAGTATCTACGCTGCCGAATATTTTGACGATTTTTTGCATTTGGTCAACTTCAAACACTTCGTCCACTATTATCTCGCCGCGTTTTTTATTATTTAATATAAGTTCGAGCTTTTCGCCCTTTTTAGCGTTTTTTATAGTGTTTTGATTGCGTTTGCCGTTCGGAGCGAATGTAAAAGACATTGGAAAACGTTTGCCCTTATAAAATCCGTTTTTATCAACTTCGTAAGCTTCGTCTTTGCTCATTAATTTATGCACGGGATGGAGTATCCCTTCTTTAATTAGACCAAGCGTTACTAATGATTCTTTGTCAACAAATAATTGTTTACTACTTTTTCTTAATGCCATACCTTTTCCTTCTCTCCCATAAACTCTTTCTTGAAATCCCAAGCTTTCTTGATAATTCCGTATCGGGCAGTTTATCTTGAAAATGTACCAATACATTTTTTACATAATCGTCTATCGTTAAAATATCAAGTTTTTCAAAAAAATTATCGTCGGATGTTATCTGTATACTATCAAACGGAGCTTCCTCGTTTAAATTTGTGGAGGAGATTATAACTCTTTTTTGCTCTATAACGTTAAATATCTTATTTTTATCGCCTGCTTTGATATCTTGAAAATTGACCAAATACATAAGAGTATTAAATTCGTTTTTGGCAATCTTTTCAAGCGCGTCGGAACTTGAAAGCGAGATGAAGTTAAATTGCTCTTTAAAATTTTCAGCATAGCGAAATACAAGCGCGTCGGCGTAAGTTTGAATAGAGCTTTTGATTAAAATCGGGGAAGTTATTTTTCTCGCTATGACTTGATAGTCTACTTTAACATTCGCAAATAAATTTTCCATATATGAAGAATACGTTTTATTTTCAAGTAAAAGCTTATTGTACATGCGCAAATGCTGAAGTTTGCGCAAAAGTTCCTCCATCATAAAAGGTTTTTGTATATAATCGCTAGCTCCGGCTTTTATAGGATTTAAGATCGTATCGCTGCTAATATATGAAATCATCAAAACTATAATGGAATTTTTATGTTTTTCAATAATGGGATAAAAATTTTGTCCCGAAATATTTGTGGAAAGCAATACGGCATCGTACTTTTCGTTTCTAAGCGCGTCTTTTATATTTGTAACTATCTCGCAAACGTATCCGACTTCAGTGAGTTTTGTAGAGATACTTTGAGCTAAATAGACCTCGTTTTCAACGATTAATATTTTCATTTGTCGTCCAATCGTAATATTTTAGTGTTGCCGAAGCTAAAACCCCAATGCCCTCTTTTCTGCCTATAAAACCAAGATGTTCGGTTGTAGTGGCTTTCACATTAACATGTACGGGAGATATATCTAAAATAGAAGCTAATTTTTTTGATATGGCTTGCTTGTAAGGCGAAATTTTTGGCGTTTGCGCTATTATGGTCAAATCGCAATGAACTATCTCAAAGCCGACTTTTGCCAAAAAATCGCAAACATATTCTAAAAGCTTGGTTGAGTCTATGTTTTTGTACCTTTCGTCAAAATCCGGAAACCACTCTCCTATATCGCCGCCGCCAGCCGCCGCCAAAAGCGCGTCTATCAAAGCGTGTATGGCTACATCGCCGTCAGAATGAGCTTTAAAACCAAAATCAGAGTCTAACTTAACTCCGCCAAGATACATAGGTTTTGCCTCTTCAAAAGCGTGCACATCAAATCCGCTGCCATAAAAACAACTTTTTACAGGAGCTTTTAAAAGCGAAAGCACGCCGTTATTTGCGTCAAGAGTTGTTAGTTTCTCAGCCGCGATATCTCCTGATATATATTTTACGCTACCGCCGTTCATTTTTATCGCGCTACTTTCATCCGTAAATTCTCTCTCTTGCGTTAAAGCTTCTTTTAGCGCAAGAGTCAAAGAAAGTTGCGGCGTTTGGATCAGCTTGATTTTCTCTCTATGTATCGTATCATTCTCGTAAACAACGGTATCGGTCACGTTAAGATACGGCACTATCGCGTCCGCGTTGCCCGCTTCGCTTAAAAGTCTTTGAACCAAAGAAGGAGGCACGCAACATCTTGCCGCGTCGCTTACCAAAACATATTTTGTCGTTACATGTTGCAAAGCGTTTATAAGAGAAGATTGTCTTGTATCGCCGCCCTTAACAATTTTAAAATCGGTAAACTTATACATGTAGAAAAGCTCGTCCGCATTTGCGGTTATGATTACATCTTTAAAAGCATATGTTTTACTAAGATTGTTCGCTACATAAACCCACAACGGAACGTCTCCGACTCGAATCCACTGTTTTTTAACTTTCATCTTAAAACGGTTCGACGCTCCAGCGCTTAAAATAATTAAAGATATATCAAGCAAAAAGTCCCCTTGAACTTAGGTGTTACGATATTATACATATCAAAAGCTTTTTTTTATCTTTTTTGTGTTACATTCCCAATCCTAAGATTGCCTAATATATAGTGTTTTTACTAAAATGTCTATATTTTATTTTAGATATGGTGTGAAGAACCGATACATAAATTTTATAAGAGGATACAAGTGTTTAAACAAGATGATATAAAAGAGCTTTTAAGAGGTGTAAAATATCCGGGATTTGAGAAGGATATTGTAACATTTGGTTTTGTAAGCGATATAAAGATAAAAGATGACAAAGTTTTTGTCGATATAAATATAGTCTCAGCAAATCCCGATATCGCGAAAAAAGTGCGAGAAGACGCCATAAGCGCGCTGAAAAAAGGCGGTATAAAAGCAGAGATAAAAGTTGGGCAACCAAATATCCCGGAACAAAAAAGCAACTTTCATTCAAACAAAAACATAGCTCCGAACATAAAAAATTTTGTAATGGTAAGCTCCGGCAAAGGCGGGGTAGGCAAATCCACGACAACGGTAAATTTAGCTCTTTGTTTGTCAAAACAAGGTAAAAAAGTCGGCATATTGGACGCTGATATATATGGTCCTAATATCCCAAGAATGCTTGGCGTAGCAAATGTAAAACCGACGATTTTAGGCGAAAAATTAAAACCTGTGACGGTTCACGGCATTGAGATGATAAGCATGGGCGTTTTGATGACGGAAGGTCAGTCGCTTATTTGGCGCGGCGCTATGATAATGAAAGCTGTGGAACAATTTTTAAGAGACGTTTTATGGAGCGATTTGGACGTTTTATTTATAGATATGCCCCCAGGCACCGGAGACGCTCAACTAACTCTAGCTCAAAGCGTGCCCGTAACTTGTGGAGTTTGCGTTACAACGCCTCAAACTGTGGCACTTGATGACGCTAAAAGAAGTCTTGATATGTTTAAAAAGCTTCACATTCCAATAGCCGGCATTATAGAAAATATGAGCGGATTCATTTGCGATGATTGCGGAAAAGAGTATGAAATTTTTGGCAAAAACACTACAAAAGAGCTTGCCAAAGAGTATAATGTGCCAATCTTAGCTAATATTCCAATAGAGCTTTGCATACGAGAAGGGGCTGATAAAGGCGAACCTATAGCGATTTTTAATGAAAAAGCCGTAAGTTTTAAACGTTATAACGACGCGGCGAGCGAGATTTTAAAAACGATAGAGCAAATAAACAAAAATGGCGGCGCAGACAATAGTGAAATTCAACCGATTCCCACCAATAGCGGCTGTTCGACAAAGAGATAAGTCAAAAATGGATTTTCAAAAAAAATAGATCTTTAGCGAAATTTTAAAACAGTGCAAGGAGTTAGTATGGTAATCAAACCTATAGAGAGCGTAAAAAAATTTGAATCATTTACGCAAGAGATTCAAAAAAGCGAAGGCTATCGCAAACCCATTGGTTTTGGAATCGCGAGAGTAGACAGAGGACAGCTAAATCCTAATAAAATTTTGCAAGCGACATATCCGGTTGTAAATTGGAAAGAAAATTATGAAAGCGCGGCGGCTTTCATAGCTGCGCTTCAAAAAAGCGGAGTTGAAATCGACTTTTCCAAAAGCGAATTTGTATGCGATGTGAAAAAAAAGTTTATAAAAAATGCTTTAAATATATTTTGCCCGTACGTTGAAAACGCTTTTGGCGATAATCATAAAAATGTGCAAGTGATAAAAAATCTAAATCAAATAGCTAAAACGGAAGGACTTACTGATAATTTTAGAATAACTTTTATATTTGACGACAAGCCTCCTCAATCAGTAGAAAGCGCTTATCTGAAACTATACGCTTTGTCATTAGGCAAAGCTCCTCTTCGCTCCCTTAATTTAACAAACATATTCGGACTGCTTGAAAATGCGGCGTGGTCGATAAATGTGCCGATAGAACTTGAATGGCTAAGAGCGAACGAAATAGAGTTAAAATTAAACGGAGCGTATCCTTATATAAATTTTGTGGATAAATTCCCAAGATTTTTGCAACATATAATACCGACAGATAAAGTGCGTATACTTGACGCTTCAAAAGTCAGAATGGGAGCGCAGCTTGCCGAAGGAACAGCCGTAATGCCGGGTGCTAGTTATATTAATTTTAATTCGGGCACTACCGGAGCGGTTATGGTAGAAGGTAGAGTCAGTTCTTCGGTTACAGTGGGAGAAGGAAGCGATATAGGAGGGGGTGCTAGCATACTTGGAGTGTTAAGCGGAACAAACGGCAATCCTGTGAGTATAGGCAAAAATACGCTTCTTGGAGCAAATTCCGTCACAGGCATACCTCTTGGAGACGGCTGCATTGTAGACGCCGGCATATCTGTACTTGAAGGCACAAAAGTTTTTATAGCAAAAGAACATCTAAACTTAATACTTGAGATAAATCCGAAATTTAAGTTCAAATATAACCAAAGCGACGATGTTAAAGGTTATGTTATAAAAGCTATAGAACTTTCCGGCTTAAACGGCATTCATTTTCGCCGCGACAGTCAAACGGGCAAAATGTTAGCGGTTAGATCAAACAGAAAAGTAGTATTAAACGCCGATTTGCATTAAAAATATTTTTATAACTCTTTACATGTATGCTAAAACATAAAAAATCTACTACATGTAAGGAGTTATTTTCATTATTTAAAACCTCTACATGTAACGCTTTTCATAAAATATAAAATCCGATTTAATCGATTTTATCATCTATCCTTAAAATTTATTAGCCATTACATGTATATATTTCAAAACGAACTTCGCAATATCTATCTTTTTCGCTAAAATACGATTTAATTTAAAAAAGAGAGTAAAAGTATTTTATGGTTCAAGTAAACAATATAACTATGCGATTTGGCGGTCAAGTTTTGTTTGAAGATGTAAATCTCAAACTTGACAGCGCGAAACGTTACGGGCTTATCGGAGCGAACGGCGCAGGTAAGAGTACATTTTTGAAGATTTTATCAGGTGAGATAGAGGCGAGTTCAGGAAACGTGTCCATAAGCGACGCGTTAAAAGTAGGGATTTTAGGGCAAAATCAATTTGCTTATGAGGATTTTAGCATTAAAGACGCGGTTTTATACGGCAATAAAAAACTCTATAACGCCATAAAAGAGAAAGAAAAACTTTATGAAAGCGGCGATTTTTCAGACGAAAGCGTCAATAATCGCTTGGCTGATTTGGAGATAATTTGCGCGGAAGAAGATCCGACTTACGAATATGAGGTTATGATAGAAAAAATTCTTGAAGCATTAGGATTTCCTGCTTCAAAACATAACGATTTAATGCGTTTCTTAACAAGTGCGGAAAAATTTAAAATACTCTTGGCGCAAGTTTTGTTTCCAAAACCGGATATTTTATTTTTGGACGAACCCACAAACAACCTTGACATAGACGCGATATCTTGGCTTGAAGAGCAATTAAATCGCCACGGCGGAACTATAGTAGTCATCTCGCACGACAGACATTTTCTAAACTCCGTAGTTACCAATATCTTAGATATTGACTTTAAAAAAATCCGTGAATTTAGCGGAAATTACGACGATTGGTACATGGCTTCGACACTCATTCAAAAACAGCTCGAGGTAGAGCGAGACAGAAAGCTAAAAGAAAAAGAGGATCTGGAAGGTTTTATCAGACGTTTTTCCGCGAACGCTTCAAAAGCCAAACAAGCCACCAGCCGACAAAAACAACTTGAAAAATTAAATATAAACGAGTTACAAACCTCTTCAAGAAGAGATCCTAGCATTGTATTTAAACGAAAAAGAGATATAGGCAACGAGGTTTTAAATATAGATAATTTGTCTTTTTCATACGGCGATAAAGAGGTGTTGAAAAACATAAGTTTTAAAGTGGAAAAAGGCGATAAAATAGCTCTTATCGGAGCAAACGGTATAGGCAAAAGCACGCTTTGCAAACTTTTAACTTGCGAACTTTTTTCAAAAAACGGTAAGATTTTTTGGGGAGCGACGATAGAGCCGAGCTATTTTCCGCAAGACACTACCGATATCATCAAAGGCGATATGGAACTTTTTGAATGGTTGCAACAATTTGACGATAAAAAAGATTTGGACGAGATACGAAAATGTTTAGGACGTATGCTTTTTTCTGGAGAAGAGCAAAAAAAGAGCATAAAATCCATAAGCGGCGGCGAAAAACATAGAATGATGTTATCAAAGATGATGTTGGAAAAAGGTAATTTTTTGATTTTAGACGAACCGAATAACCATCTTGATTTGGAAGCTATTATAGCTTTGGGCGAAGCTTTATACAAATTTGACGGAGTAGTTATCTGCGTTACTCACGACAGAGAACTGATAGACGCTTTCGCGAACAGAATTATAAAAATAAAAGATAACGGCGAGATAGAGGATTTCAAAGGCGATTATGAGCAATATAAAGATTTGCGCGATTAAGCTACATGTAAAGCGCTATCTTAATATTAAAATGCAAATTTAAATATGATATTTTTAATATCGCGATAAATTTTACAAAAAACAGTTACATGTAAAACGTATCATTAAGTTATTTAAACTTTTATAAATAATACTTATTCTATTATAATCCAAAATAAGTGGAGCAGGCTATGAAAAATGTACTTATGCTTATCTTTATGATAATTTTAATGAGCGGTTGTTCGGATACGGAAAGTAGTAAAAATGTAAGCAAAACTTTTGTGAATAGCATAGGCATGGAATTTACTTTGATACCTTCCGGTTCATTTGAGATGGGAACGGGAATTGGAACTGCTCGCGAGTACTTGCCTCATAACGTGACTATAAGTCGTAATTTTTATCTTGGTAAATTTGAGGTAACTCAAGAACAATGGACAAAAATTATGGGCAATAATCCGAGTAAATTTAAAAACGACTCAAATCCCGTAGAGTCTGTCAATTGGTATGACGCGAAGACATTTATAGCAAAACTAAACGCGTTTGAAAATACGACAAAATACCGTCTTCCCACCGAAGCGGAATGGGAATATGCCGCGCGCGCGACTTCAAAAGATAAATACTCGTTTGGCGATAATATCAATGAGCTTACGCTTTACGCATGGTACTATGAAGGCGATAAATCTCCGAAAAAACTTTTACAAACGCACCCTGTAGGTCAAAAACAACCCAATAAATGGGGACTTTACGATATACATGGAAATGTTTGGGAGTGGACGGAGGATTTTTACAGCTTAGAATATTACGCGAAAAGCCCGGCAAAAGATCCGCTAAATCGCGAATCTTCGTTTAAAAATATTACGATACGAGGCGGAAGCTGGATAAACAGCGCCGACTACTTGCGTTCAGCTCTCAGATATTATAAAGCACCAACCGCGAAAGAGGATAATTTGGGCTTTAGAGTAGCGTTTAACGCACAAGAATCAAAGAAATAAAATAATCAAATGCAAATTTTAGTAAGATACGCTCTTTTTTCTAATCTTCGCTGATCTTATTTGAACCCTGTTTTGGTATGATAAACGCGAAAACGAGTGTCAAAAAAGCAAAAAACGCCAGTGTGTACATAGCCGAAGGTAGCTCAAATTTATCGCCGATAAAGCCGATAAAAGGCATAGCCGCTCCTCCTATGCTAACTCCAAGCCCCATAGTAATTCCCGCGGCAAATCCTATCCTGTTTGGCAAAAATGATTGACCCATAACAATCATCACACTGCCCGCGCCATTAAGCGCGATTGCCATAGGAATTATAAATAAAACCGCCAAAAATGCATTGTCTGTCTGCAAAAATAAAAGTACTGCGGGCAAAAGTGCCAAAAAACATATTTTAATAACGCGGTTAAATCCGTATTTGTCCGCGAAACGTCCTCCAAAAAAAGTAGCTGTCGCGCCTATAGCCGCAAATAAAGTCAAATTTAAATTCGCGAAAGTCTCAGACTGACTCAAAACTTTCACAAAATATATCGGTATAAATGTGATAAGCCCATAAGATACGATTGAGCGGCAAAATACCGCTAATGATAGTTTGTAAAAAGCTCCCCAATCATCTCGAAACTGTTTTGCTTTTTTGGAGACTTTTTTGATACTAACTTCGCTTTTAAACCTCATAATGGTTTTACCGGACAATAGCACTATAAGCGACATGACTAGAGACGGAACTATCAGTACAATGGTGCCTTTGGAACCCCACATAGACATAAAAAATGAGATGAGTATAGGCCCTACGGCAAATCCTAAAGAACCGCCGAATGAGAAAAAACCCATCCCCGAACCTTTCTTTTTGCCTGATACGATATTTGCCACCCTACTCCCTTCGGGATGAAAAAGAGCTATTCCGATACCGGAAATCGCGACGCACAAAAAAATTATCCAGTAATTTTCCAAAAAACCTACGATTCCCAATCCAAAACCAGCCAAAAAAATGCCAAGAGATATGAATTGCGGCAAAGAGCGCTTATCGCCGAGATATCCAAACAGAGGTTGTATGATAGATGAGACAAAATTAGCGGCAAACACTAAACCGGTAGCCGCCGTATAATTTATATTGTTATGAATGACAAGAAAAGTCAGTATGGCAGGCAATGCTCCTTGATTTATATCGGTGCAAAAATGCCCTAACATCATCATGTATCTATATTTTTTATAAGGAGATTTCGCCATCGGCTCACCATTTTTAAAAAAATTTGCAACATTATAGAACATACTACATCAAAATAATCTATTTTCGTATGGATTAGCCTTATTAAAATCTCCTTTGTCAATATTGTACTTATTTATTTATGAAATTATTTATTTTTTTTGGGCTTCCCGTTTTTGTTGAGGGTGATTTTGATTTGTTTCATGCTGTCGGTCGCAAACTCTTTTAAATAGTTTTGCTTGTAACATTTATCAGCGACGATATGGCAAAATCAAGCTGTTGTTTTATTTTTGAAGTATTTTGAAAGTGCGCGATATTTCTTTGAAACTGATGCTGCCTTTTGCCTATATTTTACAGACAGTATCATCTCTTAGGTTATATATAGTACATTAGAGATAATTTAATTTTACATGTATTATCGAATGGTTTTAAAGCTTTTGAAATCGTTTAAGGTTACGTGATTTTTGTATGGTGGAGTGTAGGGGGATCGAACCCCTGACCTCAACGCTGCCAGCGTTGCGCTCTCCCAGCTGAGCTAACACCCCTTTAGTTTGTCTATTTTATAACATGTAAAAACTTAAACTCTTTAAATCTATTACATGTAACTGTCATATTTTACAAATTTACAGTTTTTACGCGAATCAAATCATTTTGGTAAAAACCGCTTTTGCAATGTCTGATAATTAAAGACGTTATTATACAGACAAAACCTTTAATCTTTTTAATAAAATTAGGTTTTACTTATTGTTCAGCAGAATATTAGAGCGACTAAAAATAATAAAAGACAATAGCTATTAAGCGAAGTTACTAAAATATATAAAACCCGAATTATAGAGGTTTAGCTAAAAGAAATATTTTTAATTTTTCGCTTCTAAAAGTGCAACAGTCTCTCTCGATGCACTCCATCAAACGCCAATAGCGTATTGCTTTAAAATTTCTTTGTTTTCAAGCGTGCAAACTTCAAAAACTTCATCTCCGATTTGGACTTGATGCAACTTATTTTTCTCTATTTTGGTATACATAAGCGCGCCTCTCGCGGCTAAAATTTTTTCTTCTTGAGTAGCGTTTTTTGAGATTTTACCATATGGCGCTGGGATATTGTCTCCTAAAAAAATGTCTGAAAACATGCTATTTTTAAACTCTTTTAAAATATTATTCTCGCTCTCGTTTCGTCCTAATACCATTTTCGCACCGCATATTAACCTAAAATGTCTGCCGATTTTTAAAAGCGAGATATCCTCTACATGTAAAGGTTGATATTTGACAAAATCACGAAGTTTGGCGCTGAAATATATATCTGTAAGTAAACATCCGCCGCCGGGACTCGCGTACTCTTTAAAACCAAATTCCAAAGCTAATGCCATCTGCCTTTTTCTGTCTCTGCCTTCAATATCAAGTAGTCTTTCCCTATCTACCCATCCGTTTATTTCAGGTTTTGTAGGCACTAAAAGTTTCGCGCTCATAGGTCTTAGCACAAATCCGTCGTCATCGCTCAATTCTAGCACGTTTTTTAAAGCTTTAGAGTTTTGGCTCATGGGGCGTTGTCCCAATACTTCGCCGGTTATGATAAAATCAGCATTCTCTTTTTTTAAAAGTTCTTTCGCTTTTTTCATCATAAAAGCGTGACAATCTATGCATGGATTAAAACGTTTGCCATATCCGTACTTTGGAGAAAAAAGCACCTTTTGCAAGTACTCCTCCCTCACGTCTACAACCTCAAAATCCGCCCCCGCCGCAGATGCTCTTTGCCTAAAAAGTTCTGACATATCTTTTGTACCGCCAAAACCTATATTTATATTTATAGCCTTTACATGTATGCCTTGATTTGTGATAAGCTTCATAGCTATCATGCTATCAAGTCCGCCGCTAAAAAGCGCTAAAGCTCTCATAATGTACCAATTCCCCTTTTTTCAAGCGTTCAATAATATTCCATATCTTTCTAAATAAGAAACTTTTTTTTTCAAAACTAAGCGATGTTATCTTTTTTATTTTCTCAATCTCATCTTTATAAAAAGCAATCAAAAACGGTTTTAAAGCGTTTATTAACTCCTCTTCTTCATAAATTTTAACATTATCAAGCACTAAAAGCTTTCTTAAAGACGGATGTTCCTTTTGCCCTTCAAGTAATAAAGATAACTCTTCCATGTGCACTTTAAACATAGAAACGTCTATAATATCAAGCGTCATATCAATCAAATCAGGTTTTAAAAGCAACGTTTTTATTATGGACAGCTCTAATGTATCCTCAAAACCGCTATCTGTTATGCCTTGCTTCAAAGGTTTTCGCGTTCCAAGCGTAATAAAATTAGATTTAACATTAAGTATAGATGAGAGCATACCCACATAGCTATAAGCAAGAGTATTTGGCAACGTACGTAAATATGCTGTAGCCTCTTCTAAAGCTTTTTGTTTTTCGTGAGCGTCTTTTATGTTATATTTTCCCGCAATATGTTCCAGACAAAACTCTATAAACTCTTTAGGAGCGTTATAGAGAGCGGCTAATCTATCCAAAATTCCTTTTTGCACCATATCGGCAGGATCCATATCGCCGTTAAAAAGCACAACGCCGCCTTCTATCTTGTGAGAAGACAAAAGTTTCGCGGCTTTAAACGCGGCTTCCACTCCAGCGTTATCTCCATCGTATGAAAGAATGACTTTAGGCTCGCCTCTTGAGATAAGCGGTAAATGTTCATTTGTAAGAGCTGTGCCTAAAGTAGCTACAGCTTCGTTAAATCCTGCTTGATGCAACATCACAACGTCAAGATATCCTTCGCAAATGATGATTTTTTTATTTTTAATAATGGATTCTCTAGCCAAATGATAGCCATATAAAAGTCTTGATTTGTTAAATATCTTAGACTGAGGCGAATTTACATATTTTGAAGGATGATTTGTGATGGTTCGCCCGCCAAATCCAACGATTTTACCGCTTTGCGAACAGATTGGAAAAGTAATGCGCTCAATAAACCTCGCGTATTCGTTTCCGCTCTCGCTTATTCCTATGACGCCCGTTTCTATACCCTCTTTTGAAGTAAAAAAACGTTGTTTTAAAAAATTTAAAGTAGTATAGGAAGCCGACGCATATCCTATCTCAAACTTTTCTATAGAGGATTGTCCTATGCCTCTTTTATTAAGGTATGAAACAGCCTCTGGATTTTTATCCAAATTTTGCGTAAAAAAAAGATTTAATTGCTCTAATAATTTTTTATCCGGCTTTTTTTCGGTATCGTTTGAAGTATAGACAAGTGTGAAATTGCTTATGAGAGCTACTTTTTCGATAGCCTCAGGGTAAGTTAGCTTTTCGTATTCCATAACAAATTTTATAGCGTCACCGCCCGCTCCGCAAGAAAAACAGTGATATATTTGTTTGGAAGGGCTTACATGTAGGCTTGGCGTTGTATCGTTATGAAAAGGACATATAGCTTTGAAATTAGCGCCGCTTCTTTTCAATTCCAAGTAACTGCCGACAACGTCTATTATATCAATTCTTTGTTTTAGCGTTTCAATTGAGCTTTGGTCTATCATAAAGAAGATTATACTCTTTGTTAGCTATAACCTCTCTTTTGAGGATCAGCTATTGAATATCGTTTTAATCATTATCCCATCCTATCCATTCTCCTAACATTATCATCATCGTCTTTATCCTTTGATTTATTCAGCTCTTTTGCTTCCGCTAACTCTTTGGCTTCGAGTTCTTTAGCGAATGCTTCAATTTCTTCTTTTGTTGTTATTGGATTTAGTATATAATCTTTCACAGTATTGTCCGATATTTTAAATGTATTTTGTAAAATAAGAAGTTTTTGAGTGAACTCTTCAGATAAAGAATCTTGTCTTGTGATTTCTTGCGCAAACTCTACCATTTCTTGTGAAAGTTCAGTTTTGTATCTGTATGACAATATCGTAAAGTCATTGTTTTCATCTTTGCCCAAAAACTTCTCGTCTTTATTGTTAAACTCTTTCCACTCATTATTTTCCAGTTTATAGCCTTTTTCATCTCCATTTATAGTAAAAATAATATTATCTTTTACTCCTATGACATATATCTCTTTTTCTATATTTTTATTATTTTGCTTATTAGGAATATTGATAATATAGTCTTTATTGTTATTTACGGCTTCTATAAGCTTTCCCGCCTCTTTTGGATTTCTAAACATAGCATCTATCAATTGGTCATTTGGAGATTTGTGAAAATTTTCTATCTCAAAAGGATTTTTGCCATTTTGTTCTCTAAATACTTCTCCCAGTTTTCCTTCGTCGTTGGAAAGAGTGTTATAGAGTTTTGCACCAAAAACGGGAATATCTATGAATGCTAATCACTTAGTTGGAAAGAGTGTTATAGAGTTTTGCACCTTCAATGGCGTTATCCACGCCTTTATCGACAGAGTTAGAATAGGTATCTTTTATTTTGTTAACTATCTCTTGCTTTGTATGGATATTTTTATCAATCAAAAACGGTTCTATACTTTTTATGTTACCCTGTTGATTTGTAACTTTGGTTATAGCGGCTATCATCTCTATCGCATATTCCCTGCTCATGTTTTGAATGGATGGAGATTTTGGTATTATGGCGTCGAGAGTATCTTTTAGTCTCTCGTCATAATGTCTCTCTTGTAACGATAAAACATATTTAAAACCTTCATTAGTTAGAAAAAAATTATTTAGTTTTCTTGTAAGATTTTCACGATAATAGTCGTTTCCTCTTCTTATATCTATTCTTGTTAAATTTGTATTTTCACCGTTTAAATCACGGTCTCTATTTTGTTCAAGAACTTTAGCAAATTTTTCTATATCTTTTTCAGATATTGCCAATGTAGGATTTTCTTTTATATAATTAGAATTATTGTAAATTTCTATTATTTCTTTCCCATTTCTTTGCTGACCTATATCCCATTGAAGAAGTCCGACAGAAAAACCGCTATTAAAAGATTCGGGATTTGGCTTTCCATTTATATATTTATCGGGGTACTTTATAGTGCCATTTGCTAAATATTGCTCCTCTGACGCTAATCCTATCCTCATGATAGCTTTGGTTCCCGCCTCGCTACTTCTTCCAACAGCATTTACGGTTATTGATTTTAACTCATTGTCTGTAAAGCTTAATTTATTTTGAGTTTCAAGCATATTATTCTCCTTTATAATTTAGGCAATCTTGAAGCCATTTGTTCGTCTCTATTAACGCTTCTCTTTCTCCCGATAAGAATTGGGTTTTTATTGATGTTTTAAAAGGTCTTTTAATAAACATTTGTTCCGCGGCAGTGCCTTCGTTGTCACTCTCTTCCCAATCTAAAAAATCAATCTCTAAATTATAACTAGGTGATTTATTGTCTTCAAAATTCTTAATATAAATCTCACACCTATAAAAACTATCAAGAGTCCCATCACTGCATGCTTTAACAGAATCAGCAACTTTACCGTCCTTACTTCTGTAAAGAGCTTTACCGCTATCGTAACGATTATTTATATTTACCCACTGCCAAGTACCGCAGATATTATCTCCTTGCTGTACCAAAAAACGATATGTACAATGTAACTCTCTTTTATCCTCATAACAATATATCCAGTTACCTTCAAACTTATTTTTTATCATTTCCGTCTTTAATTCCATATCCCAAAGTTCATTTAGTTTTGGAATATTAAAGTTTATATGACATGTTTTTAATTCCAAATCATCGCTTGAATATTTATCACAGACTCTGTTTTTTTGATTCAACCACAAGTCGTATTCTTTCGCGAATTTTATTGAGTCGTTTTTTTGAAGCGCTATTGCAAGCTCTTTATACACTTTGTCTATTCTTTTATTTATTTCCAGATACACTTCTTTAACGCATTCGCTCTCGCCTCTGTAGTGTGCCAATGAGCAATCAGAAGCATTTAAATATTGGGAGTAAAAAAATAAAAATATTACGAGTTTAAGTATTTTTGACATGTTATTTTCCTTCATCTTTTTTCAGGCAATCTTGAAGCCATTTATTATCTTCAATAAGCTTTTCTTTCTCATTTGGCAAAAATGGAGTTTTGATGTTTGATCGCCAAAAAAAATCTTTGCCGTAGTAGTATTGCCCAAAAACTACATCATAATAATCATAACTTTGCCAATTTGAAACATTACTGTCTAATTGCTCTTTATTTAATCTTTTACTATTGTTGCCTATTGTATAAATACTGCAAGCATTATCACTGGAGTGACCGTCATAACATCCTATGTCAGTATAAGCCATCCCATCCTCTTTTACTTTTATAAAGCGAGCTCTAATACCGCTAATATAATCAATACCCATCGACCGCCAAGCTCCGCATATCTTACCGTTTTGCTCCACAAAAAAACTAAGCGCGCATGAGATACCGTCATCGTGATAATTTTGACCGCAACTTAACCATTTGCCTTCAAAATAGGGTATGCTGTCAATCTCCCATTCCATATTCCAAAATTCGTGGAGTTTGTCAATGCCTAAGTCTATATGGCATAGTTGTAATTTCGTTTGATTATCCGAATACATACTGCAAAACTCGTCTCTCATCTCTATCCAGAGCGGATATTTCTTTATAAGCTTTACAGCATCAATGTTTTTTAAGACATTTTTATACTCTTTATCCAACATCTCCTCCGCTTCTTTGCAAGGTCCCATTTTTTCAGGATGTCTGGCGCAAAACTCATTTTTTATTCTCAACAAGAAGTTATACTCTTTTGTAAGCTGAACCGTTCTATTTTCAGAAACATATTTTGAGATATTTTTATAAGATCTATCTAATCTTTCGTCTACTTCTTGATAAACAAGTTTGATACATTTGCTTTCGCCTATATAAAGAGATAAAGAACATTCGGTAGGTTCATATCTTAAAAACCAGTTGGGGGAAGCATTAACGTATTGAAAACAAAAAATTAAAAATATTAAAAGTTTGACGATGGGTTTCATACGGTCTCCTTTTGTAAAGTAAGGATTTGGGTATTATATAGCGTTTCACCATCTATTGCTGCAAATTATTGTTTTTGTTAATGAAATTATTGGCTTTTTGTAACTTTTTTTACTCTGAGTTATTTTAGTGGTTTGAGTAAGGTTACATGTAAAAGATGAATTAAAGAGCACTAATATTTTTCGTTTTTGTAGCTTTTACTTGTTATATTAATATAATTTTATGCGATTTGGACGAGCTTTTTAATTTTTAAAACTTTAAGATATTCGGAGTAGAATTACGGTTTTGCAAAAACTGCCTTCAGGAATCATCAATGATATTTACAAAAAATTTCACATATGTCGCTTTGATAAATTTTTTTGTTTTAACAGCGTATTATATGTTGTTTGTTATAAGCGTACCGTATGCCGTGAGCAAATTTCAAGCAAGCAACAGTCTTGGCGGATTTGCGGCGGGTCTTATACTTATCGGATGTTTATGTGGACGATTTATAGCCGGTAGAATAGTCCTTTCCTTAGGATTTAAAAAACTAATTTTTATAGGTATTGGCATATATATTTTAAGTCTCGCTTCGTATCTTGCGGTTGACAATCTCTATTTTTTTATGACCGTGCGTTTTATAAACGGTATTGGTATAGGCTGTATCGGAACGGTCGCCAGCGTGCTTGTAGTCCACATAATACCAAAAGAGCTGCACGGTCAGGGCATAAACTACTTTAGCTTAAGCGCTGTTATCGCTATGGCGATAGGTCCTTTTTTAGCAATATATATGATGTTACATGTAAGCTTTTACACGATATTTATCTTTTGTCTCGCTGTTGGAGTGGTAAGTTTTGTTTTCGCTCTTTTTGTCTCATATCCACATATCGCAAATAGCGCGTTTGAAGTTAAAAAAAACTCTTTTAGCTTAGCGAATTATATCTCTTACGCCGTTTTGCCCGTTTCTATTGTAACTATGCTTGTTGTGGCGGGATATGGCAGTTTGCAAGCTTTTTTACCGATATACGCTGAGAATATCAGTCTTTCACAAACAGCCGGCATATTTTTTCTAGTATATGCGGCGGCGGCTTTTATATCGCGCCCGTTTACCGGCAAAACTTTTGATAAAAGGGGCGCTAATATCATTATATATCCCTCTTTGTTTTTTACATGTATCGGATTTATACTGCTGTATTTAGCCAAAACGCCTATTTTAATGCTCTCGTCCGCTCTTTTTTTAGGACTTGGCATAGCGAACTTTCAAACCGCCATACAAACCGTATGTATCAAACTTGTTAAAGGTCGCTCGGTTTCTCAAGCCATGTCCACATATTTTATTTTTATGGATTTGGGTATAGGTGCTGGACCTTATTTATACGGACTTTTAGTGCCGTATATAGGTTTTGACGGATTGTTCGCGAGCGCTGCCGTGATTACCGCTACATGTATATTTTTATATCATTTTGTATATGGGAAAAAAGCTTATACTTTATAGTTTTATGACAAAAATGTAATTTTTATACCACGTTTTTGCCACAATAAATCTGCTACACTTTTTCAATTTCTTTTCAAAGGATTTAATATGAAAAAGTTTAAAATGGCGGTTTTAGCTATTTTTTTATCGGCGTTTCCAGTATTCTCTCAGCATTCTCACGAACATCACGAGACAGAGACAAAACAGATGCGAACAGCGAATATTTTCTCAAAAGGAGTTGTTAAAGGCATAAATTTGGTAAATAAAAAAATCACGATTGAACACGAAGCTATAGAACTTCTCTCGTGGCCCGCGATGACTATGCGATTTACATTTGAGGATGAGAACCTAATAAAGGATTTAAAAGAGGGGGATAATATAGAGTTTAGTTTTGTGCAGCAAGGAAAAATCTCGCTTCTTAAAAGCGTAAAAAAGATATGAAAAATATAAAAATAGCCGCGTTTATTTTATTATCAAATATTTTAGTTTTTTTCGCGGTTTGGTTTTATTTTAGTCCGCTACATGTAGAGCAAAGAGCAAAAGAGAGACAAATACTTTTTTGGTACGACCCGATGTATCCCAATACTAAATTTGACGCCCCGGGATCTTCTCCTTTTATGGATATGGATTTAGTGCCAAAATACGCGGATGAAAAGCAAGCGTTTGAAGGCGTCAGGATAGATCCGATTCAAACGCAAAACTTGGCTCTTCGCACGCAAAAAGCACATTTTGGAAATCTCGTATTTTCCCAAAGTGTGAGCGCGAATTTAGATTATAACAATCATAGTTTAGTTGTTATTCAGCCGCGAGCGGATGGATTTGTTGAAAAAGCGTACGCTTTTAGCGCGGGAGACAGCGTCAAAAAAGGCGACGCGCTTATAGATATCACGGTGCCAGAATGGGTGGAAGCTCAAAGCGAATATCTTTTCTCAAAAAACAAAAGTGTGTTGGAACGTTTGAGACTTTTGGGAATGCCTAAAGAGGACATACAAACGCTGCAAAAAACGCTCAAAATTCAAACAAAATTTACTATAAAATCTCCGATAAACGGTATTATCACCGCATACGATTTAAGAGACGGAATGAACTTTTCAAAAGATAAAATAGTAGCCGTGATTCAAAGCGTCTTTCCGATATGGGTGAACGCTTTTGTACCCGAATCCCTAACCTCTTTTATCAATGAAAAAAGCGAGTTTAGCATATATATCCCATCTTTAAAGCAAGAGTTTAGCTTGCTACATGTAGAGGTTTTGCCAAGCGTAAATCAAATCACTAAAACTTTAAACTTAAGAGCAAAAATAGATAATGAAAAAAATATATTAAAGCCCGGTATGAGCGCGTATATAAATATAAAAACAAAAAGCGACGATATGCTTTTAATCCCTTCAAGCGCGGTAATAGACACCGGCGGCGAGCAACGAGTAATTACCGTCGACGATAACGGGGCGTTTGTGCCAAAACTTATAAAAATTCTTGGCGAATCAAACGGATTTACAGCAGTTTTAGGTTTAAGCGAAAACGAGAGCGTCGTACAAACGGGTGTATTTTTGATAGATTCTGAAGCCGACATAACAGGCGCGCTTGATAGAATGAGAAAAATCGACAATGATTGAATATATCATCAAAGCCTCTATAAAAAACCGTTTTTTAGTAATTACGGGTTTAGTTTTTTTGACTATCTTTGGCATTTGGACAATTCGAAATACTCCTATCGACGCTTTGCCGGATTTGTCGGATACGCAAGTTATCGTACAGGCAAGTTATCCTTCTCAAGCTCCTCAAATAGTTGAAAATCAGATAACCTATCCTCTTTCAACGCTTATGTTATCAGTCCCCGGAGCAAAAACCGTAAGAGGCTTTTCATCATTTGGCGAATCTTTTATATATATCATTTTTGAGGACGGCACGGATTTATACTGGGCAAGATCTCGTGTTTTGGAATACCTAAATCAAGCTAAACTTCCGCAAGGAGTTACTGCGCAAATAGGACCCGACGCTACTGGGATAGGCTGGATTTACGAATATGTTTTGGTAGATAAAACAAATACTTATGACTTATCTGAGCTTAGAAGTTTGCAAGATTGGTTTTTAAAATTTGAACTCAAAACTATTCCAAATATCGCCGAAGTAGCATCTATTGGCGGCGTTGTCAAAGAGTATCAAATAGCAATCGAGCCGCTAAAATTGGCGCAATACAATATACCGCTTTCCAGCGTAAAACAATCCCTTGATAAATCAAATCAGGAGATGGGAGGTTCTGTCGTTGAATTGGCGGAAGCCGAATATATGGTGCGGGCAAGCGGGTATTTGAGTTCTTTGGAAGATTTTGGCAATATCGTTTTAAAAACGTATGAAAACGGCGTTAGCGTATATCTCAAAGATGTCGCGAGAATTTCTATAGGCGCGCAAATGAGACGAGGAATCGGCGAATTTAACGGCGAAGGAGAGACGGCTGGGGGCATTATACTTATACGTTCGGGTAAAAACACGAAAGAGGTTATATCGCAAATAAAAGAGAAATTACAATCGCTAAAGTCAAGTCTGCCAAAAGGTATTGATATAGTCACGGTTTATGATAGAAGCGAGCTTATAGACAGAGCTATTGACAATTTGACTTTAAAGCTCATTGAAGAGTTTGTCGTAGTAGCACTCGTTTGCATGTTGTTTTTATGGCATATGCGCTCTTCGTTTGTTGCCATCATCTCGCTGCCGCTTGGAGTTTTTGCCGCGTTTATAATTATGCATTTTCAAGGTATTAACGCTAATATTATGTCTTTAGGCGGAATAGCCATCGCCATAGGAGCTATGGTAGACGCCGCTATTGTTATGGTGGAAAACGCTCATAAAAAGATTGAAAAACGCTTACATGTAAATCAAAACCAACCTCTTTCATCAAAAGAACGGTGGAATTTAATAGCCGAAGCTTCCATAGAGGTTGGACCGGCTTTATTCATTAGTCTACTTATCATAACTTTATCTTTTATTCCTATTTTTACGCTTGAAGGCGAGGAAGGGAGATTGTTCAAACCGCTGGCGTTTACCAAAACTTACTCTATGGCGGGAGCCGCTATACTCGCCGTTACCGCGATACCGATATTAATGGGTTATTGGATAAGAGGTAAAATTCCAAAAGAGAGTCAAAATCCGCTAAATAACTTTCTTATCAAAATATATCGCCCCGCGTTAACTCTTGTGCTTAGATACCCGAAAGTAACGATACTTGTAGCTTTACTTGCACTATCAACTATTATTGTGCCGCTTAAAAAAATAGGCGGAGAGTTTTTACCTCGAATAAACGAAGGCGATTTACTCTACATGCCTTCTACGCTTCCTGGCATATCTTCTGCTGAGGCAGCGAGATTGCTTCAAAACAGCGATAAACTCATAAAAACATTGCCGGAAGTTGAGAGCGTGTTTGGCAAAGCGGGACGCGCCGATAGCGCGACGGATCCAGCTCCCATGTCAATGATAGAGACGGTTATTAAGCTAAAGCCTCAAAGCGAGTGGCGAGAAGGTATGGATATAGATAAAATAATAAAAGAACTTGACGAAAGAGTACGATTTCCCGGAGTCGCTAATTTGTGGGTATTTCCCATAAGAAGCCGAATAGATATGCTTTCAACCGGCGTTAAAAGTCCTATAGGCGTAAAAATCTCAGGCGTGAACTTGGAAGAGATTGATAAAGCGGCGACGCAAATTCAAGACATAAGCAAAAGAGTTGAGGGAGTTACTTCCGCGCTTGCCGAAAAATTGGTCGGCGGACGTTACATAGATATAGACATTAAAAGAGAGCGGGCAAGCAGATACGCTATGAATATAGACGACGTTCAGCTTTTTGTCTCTTTAGCTATAGGCGGGGAGATAGTCGGGCAAAGCGTCGAAGGAGTCGCCAGATATCCGATAAATATACGATATCCGCAAAACTACCGAAATAGCGTGGAAACGTTGAAAAAACTGCCTATATTAACTCCAATGGGTCAGCAAATCACGCTTGGAGACGTCGCGGATATCAAAATAACCTCGGGTACTCCTATGCTAAAGAGCGAAAACGCGCGTCCTGCCAGTTGGGTCTATATAGACGCCGGAAACAGAGATATAGTGTCGGTAGTTAGGGATTTGAAAGCGTTGATTGACGAAGAGATTAATAGTACCGGCATCAGTATCTCTTATACGGGTCAATTTGAACTTTTGCAAAGAGCAAATCAGAAGCTCAAATTAATGATACCTTTTACATTCGCTATCATATTTGTCCTGCTTTACCTCGCTTTTAAACGATTTAGCGAAGCGCTGCTAATTATACTTACCATGCCTTTCGCGCTAATAGGAAGTTTTTGGTTTTTGTATTTGCAAGGTTATAATTTTTCCGTAGCTACAGGCACGGGATTTATCGCGTTGGCAGGACTCGCGGCGGAATTTGGAGTAGTTATGCTGGTATATTTAAAGCAAGCTATTAAAAATCATCCAAAATTAGCGGATACGTCGAAGATGAATGAAAAAGATTTGGACGAAGCTTTATATGAGGGAGCGGTTTTAAGAGTGCGTCCAAAAGCTATGACGGTCACCGTTATTGTGGCGGGGCTTTTGCCGATTTTAGTTGGACAGGGTGCTGGTTCTGAGGTGATGAGAGCTATCGCGGCTCCAATGATAGGCGGAATGATAACCGCGCCTTTGCTGTCCATGTTCATTATACCTGCCGCTTATAAAATTTTGAAAATGTCAAAAATCAAAATGAAAATTGAAAACGATTAACAATTTCGCGTATATTTTAGTATAATCTGTATTTGACGTTTTAAAGGAGATACCATGAAACTATTAGTCGTAGAAGATGAGATAAAGCTTGGCAACTACTTAAAACAAGGTTTGATGGAAGCCGGATTTGTGGTAGATGTGGCGACAGACGGATTAAACGGTCAGCATTTGGCGCTTACGGAAAAATACGACTTGATAATTTTAGACATTATGCTCCCTTTTATCGACGGATTGGAACTTATACAAATTATACGAAAAGAGAATCTCGCGACTCCTATTTTACTTCTTAGCGCTTTAGATAAAACGCGAGATAAAGTAAAAGGACTAGACACGGGAGCGGACGATTATATAGCAAAACCGTTTGATTTCGCCGAACTTTTGGCAAGAGTGCGAAGTCTGCTCAGACGCAAAAGCAAAGATATAAAACCCACAAAAATTCAGATAGGCGATTTGTCCGTGGATCTGATAAAAAGAGTTGTCAACAGAGGCGAGAAAAAGATAGATTTAACAAATAAAGAGTTTTTATTGCTTGAATTTTTGCTCTCATACAAAGGCGAAGTTGTCACAAGGTCGTTAATAGCCTCAAATATATGGGACATAAATTTTGACAGCGATAGAAATGTGATTGATACTATGATAAAAAGGCTTAGAAATAAAATAGATAACGGTTTTGATAAAAAACTAATACATACCGTGCGCGGAATGGGATATATTTTGGAACTAAGATAAGTTCATGTTAAAATTTTTAAATCCAAAATCATTAATTTTACGACTAATGGCGGTAGTAAGTTTCGCTACCGTTTTGATTTTTCTGTTTTTTGGACTTTATATAGAGTACACGATTAAAATTCACTTTACGGAAATGGACATGTACGAGTTGGAACTTGTCTCAAAATCCGCAAAAAACAGTCTAAAACTTTCAAATAACACATCAACGCTAAAAACCTCTTTCGCCTCCATACTTTTGGCTCACCCAAACGTATTTATCTATCTTGAAGATAAAAACAACGATATAGTTTACCTCTCAGATAGCGATGATGGGGATTTAATGGCGCTTATCGCTAAAAACAGACTTTTACAAAATGAGAAAATTCAAGTATGGAATAACGGCGAAAACTACTACCGCATACTTATGTCAACTATTCAAAATAGCGAATACGCGGCAAAAATAACCGTCGGAATGAATATAGATTTTCATCAGCATTATATTCACTATTTTAGGACAAGTTTATGGTTCGCGACTTTGATAGCTTGTTTTATAACGGTTATAACCTCTTTTTTAGTTATCTATTTTGGTTTTAAACCGATAAAAACTATCAGTAAGAAAATAGAAGAGATTACGACGGAGCGTCTTAATACAAGACTTGATGAAAAACATGCCGTAAGCGAATTAAAAAGCTTAATAGTCTCTTTTAATAAAATGATAGAAAACATTGAAGACGTCTTTGAGAGACAATCAAACTTTTCCGCCGATATAGCTCACGAACTTCGCACACCCATAAGCAGTCTCGTAACGCAAACGCAGATAATCCTAAATCAAACAAGAAAAGCGGACGAGTATAAAGAGATACTGTATTCAAATCTTGAAGAGCTTGAACGAATGTCCAAAATGGTGAATGATATGCTGTTTTTGTCTACATGTGAGAGAGAAGCTATCTTAAAAGACGAGGTTGATTTAGCTGAAGAGGTTTTAAAAACGGTTGAATATTTTGGTATTCTCGCCGAAGAGAAAAATGTTACGCTTTTAACGCGAGGTGATACTTTTAAAATAATTGGCAATAAAGAGATGATAAGACGCGCTATCGCCAATCTTATCTCAAACGCCATATATTACGCTGAAAAAAATAGCGCCATAACCGTAACGCTTTTAAAAAATAGAAAAACTTTGCAAATCTCCAATAAAACGCAAACGCCTATTCTTAAAGAAAATATAGATAGACTTTTTGATCGTTTTTATAGAGTTGAGAGCGATAGAAATAGAAAAAGCGGCGGAAGCGGCATAGGACTTGCCATAGTAAAATCTATAATAAAAGTCCACAAAGGAGATATTTTCGCCACATATGAAAACGGTATTATCATATTTAGCATCGTATTTTAGCTTTACATGTAACAAGTTTTATTTTGCTACATGTAAGAAGTATTGTACTTTTGAAAAATTCATAAATCCGTGTAGTATATCTGCCGTTATGATAACGACATTACGTATTTACTATCATATTTTAGCTTTACATGTAAGGCAAATTCGCTTTTTTAAAAAATAAAACCTATTACATGTAGGGCGAATCTATTTTATTTTATACATATAAGCGACGCTATCTTTTTAAAAAATGCAAAAAAATTATTGTTAAAGGCTGAAATTCTTTATTGCAGCTTTAAAAGCGAATGTGCTATACTTATCGCTAAAATTTAAAAGGTTTTTAATTGGGCTATTTAGCGATTGCTTTAGGCGCGGTTCTGGGCGCGTTTTTGCGCCACGCGATGTTTAACCTCTTCAAAGTAGACTCATTTCCTTATCACACGCTCATTGTAAATATTATCGGTTGTTTTTTGATAGGAGTATTCGCGGAATATTGTATCATCAAAGGCAATGTGCCCTCATCCGTCAGACTATTTTTCATAACCGGTCTTTTAGGCTCGTTTACAACATTTTCAGCGTTCGCGTTGGATACAGGATTTTTGGTAAGCAAAGGGGAGATTTTTAAAACATTTTTGTATATCGGCTCATCTTTGTTTTTAGGACTTGCCGGTTATTTTGCTGCGGTTTATTTTATAAGGAGCTTGCTCAAGTAAAACCTAAAACAATTTTTGTTTCAATTGCCACTAATATATCCATATGAAAATCATTTATCTATTTCTATTGATATACAAACAAACTATTCTCACTATTTTTAGTGCAAACATATTTATTATCCATAAATAAATTTTTTCGTGTAAATAAAAGTAATATAGCGTTTAGCATAAAATACTAATTGTAAAGCATTTACCTACTATTATAATATTCTCAAAGAAAATACATATAGAATTTAGAACGCAAGAAATAGAAAAATCGGTGGAAGCAACACAAGATTTACTACAATCATAAAGCATAGAGGAGGGATATTTTCTTATAAATATGCAACAAAGTGATGGAGCAGGCAATATGCCTGCTTTTATGTACAAATTTTTATATAGCTCTTACAAGATATTGATATGAAAAATCATCTTTCTCTATCCAAACATATAAAAATAATCCATCTGAGCTTGGCTTTGTGCATACATATTTATTGTTAGTATCCAGACCTTTAGTACAATCAAACTTTTGTGAATATAAGCTAAGAGCATATGCCGTATATTGTGTTGATATATTGTCGTCATATGTAGTTTCAATAAATGCTGACACAATATTTGCATCTATTGCATTAAACTCATCAAATTCACTCTCAAAAACAGCATCGGTTAAACCAGTGAAGTTTGAATAACTTAAAATTGCCGTTTGGATAGTACCTATAGCAGTACTATTATCGGTTTTAGCACCATAAATTATATTTGACACACTATCAGTTGTTGCATACCACGAACCACTAGGAGTATATCCACCTGCTATAATAACTGATGCAGTAAAATCATCAATAGCATCTTGTGTAGCATTATAAATCTTATCTTTTTCTACAATACTAATACCAATAGGTGATACATCTGGAAATGGAACAAATGCATTATCCACATCTGCAAAAGAAATTGATAAAGATGGTTTGCTATTGTCACCACTTGAAGAACTGCCGCCTCCGCCGCAGCCGACCATAAACCCTAAAACTAAAACCGCCGTAAACAGTTTAAACACTTTTCTCATTTTAGCTCCTTGTGAGAGAATTTTTCATATTCGGCATAAGCCGTTTTGAACATGTAGGATTAAATATAAGTTTTGAGATTTTGGAAATTAGCAATAGAAAATTACGCTGTACATGTAGTCTTTTATAACTTAATATAGAAATAAAACTTGAAGCAACATTAAACATAAAATCTCATTTTTATTGATAAGTTTTGCATGAGATTTTACTCTAAAAATTATTAATAGTTTCTTTAAAAAGAGTAGATTTTGCGGTTAAATTTCGTACTCAAAACCCTCGCTGATGTACCGGTATTTTAACCTCAATTTATTATTCATTACATAAGAGAGGCTATAGTGACTTTGATGGATTAAAAAACCCTCACCGCTTCCAATCATATCTATAATCTCTATAGCTTTTTTAAAATCCAAATGTTTACCCTCATTATAATCCGTATCGTAACTCGCGTCTATAAACACAGCGTTTAGGTTCTGTTTTTGCAAAAACTTAAGACTTTCCTCAGGCAGCGCGGAACAATCCGTAAGATAAGCTATTTTTTTATTTTGTGATTTTATCATATAGCCGTGTGTGGAACGAGAATGAATAAGCGGTATGGGCGTAAATTCCAAGCCTCTTACATGTAAAGACTCAAAAGGTCTGTTTTCGCAAAATTTAAATCCATGCGGACGCTCTAAAACATCGGCAAAACCTTTATCATCTTTGGGATGATAGCACGGTATATCCTCGGCGCTATGGCGCAACCTCAAAAGTCCGTAAGCGTGATCGCCGTGAAAATGAGTTATAAACTGCGCGAACTGTTTTTTACTTTCTCGTATTTTGATAAACTCGTCGCTTCCGCTGTCTATAAAAATAACTCCGTTGTCAAGCTCAATATACGCGCAAGTGGGCGAATTAAACCTTTTTTCTTTTCTGTAAAACTGGCATGCCGCGCAATTGCAACTATAGACGGGAATTCCCGCCGTATCGCTTGTTCCTATAAATTTTAATTTCAAATCGCAACCTTTTTAAAAAATAGTATTCAAACTCCGCATTTTTCCACCCATTCGTCGTACCACTTTTTTTGCTCTTCTTTTCTATTTTCTTTTCTCTTTTTTAAATTATCCGCTATAGACGCAAGCTCCTCAAAGCTCATATACTCCATAATGTTCAAATCAAGCGTATCGCCGTTCATATCTGTCTCAATCAAGGAAGCTATCTCTAATAGCAGCGCCTTTTTATCATTCATAGCATAAACCTTTGCCATAGTTTCAAAATACTGTATAATGATACATTTTATAAGTTAAGGGCTTAATATGCGAAAAATTTTAATCTTTAGTGTTATATTTTTAGGTTTTTTACAAGCGATATCAAACGAGCAGATCGTAAATCACTTTAAATCTCAAGAAGGACTTCGAGATTTTAATATAACTATTAAAAATCGCGGGAAAGTTCCCGATTATCCCGACTTTGAATTTGCTCTGATAGAGATTTCGCAACCGTACGAAAAAGAAAATCATAATAACCATAACTCTCAAAAGCTGAATATTTTAATAAAAGGCGACTTTATTTTCCCTGAAGCCGTAGACGTCAAAAACAACGTCTCTCTAAGACAAAAAATAGACGACGAACTTTTGTTTGACGATTTAGCCAAAGTCTATAAAAACGAGACAAAAAATAATATCATCTCTTTAGGAGATAATAAAAAACCGGCTCTCATTATTTTATCCGACCCGGAATGTCCGTATTGCCGTCAAGAGCTTGCAAATATAGAAAATAGACTTAAAACAAATAGCGTTAAAATTATCTTAACGTCGTTTCGCGAATTAAGCGCATTAGAAAAAAGCGCGTTAATTTATGAAGAGACGGCAAAAGCTAAAACCGATAAACAAAAAATAGACGTGCTGAAAAAATACTATGATGAAAACGCTCTCATAACACAAAAAGTGAGCGAAAATAAAATCAAAAATATGGATGAATTGCGTCAAAAATATTTGAGGTTAGGACTTGAAAGCACTCCTTTGATTATTGAGGAAGAAAAACTTTTAAATAGATAACGTTATGAAAAAAGTTTTGATAATTCACGGTTGGGGCGGCAGCGATTTTCCACATTGGCAGGCAAAACTAGCTCAAGAATTGGTTCTTGAAAACTATATAGTGGCATTTCCTTCTTTGCCAAATAGAGATACGCCTGTTTTTGAGGAGTGGAAAGAAGCTATAACGCGAATTCACAATACTCTAAAACCAGATATCGTCATTTGTCACTCTATCGGCTGTATAGCGTATCTTCGCGTTGAAAAAATAAGCGAGAAACTTTTTTTAGTAGCTCCGCCAAGTCCTTGGAAACCGATAAAAGAACTAAAAAGTTTTTACCCTTTGACAAAATTTATAAACGCGGCGCAACAATGTTTTTTGATAACTTCCGACAACGACAAATATCTCTCGAACGACGAGGCTTTGAAACTATCTTTATTATTAAAAGCAAAACATACTATTTTGCGAAATGCCGGACATATAAATATTTTAAGCGGATTTGGGAGTTGTGATTTTATAAAAAACGAGCTTATTTGATTTTTATAAAAGTGCCGCATTAACATAGCGTTATTGTTTTTTGATGTATCATATTTGCTATTGTTTTCAAAAAAGGGATTTTTATGGAAAATCTATCTATTATAATGATTGAGGATGACGAGGAGTTGGCGTATCTTCTTAGTAATTTTCTAAAACAATATAATCTTGACGTTACAAATTACGCAGACCCGTTTTTAGGAATAAGCGCGCTAAATATTCACAAATATGATCTTTTGATACTTGATTTGTCGCTTCCCGGACTTGACGGACTCGATATTTGTAAAGAGGTGCGAGAAAGAAGCGATATACCTATCATCATCTCGTCCGCGAGAAGCGACGTTGAGGATAAAATAATAGGTCTTGATTTGGGAGCTGACGACTATTTGCCAAAACCGTATGAGCCAAAAGAGTTGTATGCCAGAATCATGAGCATTATCAGACGCTATAAAACAAGTTACAAAACAACCGAGAAAGAGAGCAGTTTTATTTTAAACGAGGACGCCAGAACCATAGTCTTTAAGGGTGAAATCCTAAAACTCACGCAAGCCGAATACGAAGTATTATCTACGCTAATCGAGCGTGTTGGTTGCGTGGTTTCAAGGAGAGATTTGATACGTTTAGCGCCGTCTTTAGGGGATGAAAACGAGAGCAGAAGTCTTGACGTGCTTATCAGCAGAATCAGGTCAAAATTAAACGATAACTCTAAAAATCCGCAATTTTTACACTCTATAAGAGGCATAGGCTACAGACTGAACACATGAGAATTTCATTAAAAACTAAAATTTCGCTACTTTTTTCTTTCGCCATGATAGGCGTTATCCTTATTACGTCATTTGTGTTTTTCAAAAAAGAGTTTGACGCGGATAAACAAGTAAGGCGGTTTGTATACGCGTCTATTTCAAGCGCGTACGACACTATAACAAAAAAACTTGATTTGGAGGATTTAAAAAACAACGGATTTGAGCGAATTGAAGATAAAGAAGCGACGGAAAACGTCTTAAGACAATATAAAAAACATATGCACAAACACGATGAAAAGACAAAATTTCCAACCGCTCTTTTAAAACCGGACGTTATCGAATACAGATCAAACTTTTACGCGCTTATATATATAGACAATAATCCCGAAATTTTCAAGATCAGCACGTTTGAGCAAAATAACATTTTAGCTTACACTCTTTTTATATTAATGACGACGCTACTGTTTTTACTGTATTTTGCTATATTAAAAAGTATAAAACCGCTTCGCGTTTTAAGAGAACGCATAAAAGAGTTTTCTGAGGGCAATGATGATATTGATTGTAAAATTAAAGGCAATGACGAGATAGCCGAGGTAGCTAATGAATTTGACGCCGCCGTCAAAAAAATACGCTCTTTAAGAGAGGCGAGGCAACTATTTTTAAGAAATATAATGCATGAGTTTAAAACTCCGATAATGAGAGGTAAACTCTCTTTAGAAATGCTTGACTCCACTAGTCCTTATCATAAAATTTTGAGTAAAGCTTTCATAAGGCAAGAAAATCTTCTTAATGAGTTTACACGCATCGAACAGCTTGGCACGGGAGAGTTAAAACTTGATAAAAGCGACTATTTTTTAAGAGATATTATAGATTATGCGCTTGATATTTTAGGCGAAAACGCGCAAAGCGTACATGTAAGAGTTGACGAACAAAGAATTCACGCCGATTTTGATTTATTGGCGACCGCTATAAAAAATCTTTTAGATAACGCTCTTTTGTACAGTGCCGACAAAAAAGCTTACATAATCGTAAAAGAAAAAGAGATAACTATATCAAATATTGGAAAACCTCTGGAGTTTTCGCTCGAAGAGTATAAAAAACCGTTTTTTATGCAAGGTAAAAAACAAAAAGAGTCGCGTGGATTTGGATTTGGACTTTTTATATCGCTGAATATTTTTGATATTCACGATATTAAAACCGACTACATGTATGAAGATGATAAAAGCGTATTTGTATTAAAGTTTTAGTATAGCGTCTACATGTAAAAACATTATTATTCGCTTCTTACATGTAGACCTATCCGAAACTTTTTTTCGCTAAATTTTCAGAACCTTTTGTAAAAAGCGAAACAATAATTACAGTCAAAGCGGACAGCGGCAAAGCGAAAATCATAGCGTCCACAAAGATGATTTTACCGCTAAAAATTGAGTCCGCTCCAAATATAGCTTTACAAAATCCAAGAGCTTTTGCCTCTTGAAAATGCACAAACAAAAGCCAGAAGCTTGAAGTTATAAATCCTACAAACATAGAAGCTATAGCTCCCGCTTTTGTAATTTTGCGCCAAAATATAGCGCCGATATACGACGGTAAAAATACGCTCGCGCAAAGAGCGAAAAATATAGCCGTGCTTCGCGCTATAATAGCCGGCTGTTTGTCAAAAATATAAGATAAAACTACAGAAAAAAGTATCATGACCACAACGCCTATTCTTGTGATAAACATGGAGTTTTTATTGCTTTTGAAAACTTGCTCATAAATATCTCGCCCTATGGCAGTTCCCATTGTATGAAACTGCGAAGAGAGCGTACTCATAGCGGCTGAAATGAGAGCGAATAAAAATACAAATGAAAACCATTTGGGCATTGCCATAGTAATAAAAAGCGGCATTACTTGTTCTACGCCCCCAGCGCTTTGCAGAGCGTTTTTACCGTCGTTGTACTCGTAAAACCACACGTTTGTTAACGCGCCTATAAGATAAATTATTCCCATAACGCCAAATATAAATATACCGCCTATTAAAACGCCTCTGTTCAGTTCTTGCTTACTTTTAACCGTCATAAATCTTACAACAAGCTGCGGTTGAGCCAAAACGCCGATTCCAACGCCTAAAATCAATGACGTTACGATAAAAAGCCATCCTTCGCTGAAAAATACAGGCATTTTATTCCAACCTTCAAACCCCCAAATAGTTGAAACCTTTACCAAAAAATTAGCAGAACCTGGCTGCAAATCTCCAAGTTGAACGCTCTCAAGCGGTCCGACTGTAGATTGCCAAACTTCGTCAAATTTACTTAAAGACGCGTTAAAGCCGCCTATGGCGTCAAACGCGAATATCACCAAAATTATTATGGCGATAAACATAATAGCTCCTTGCAAAGCGTCTGTTAGCATAACGCCTTTTAAGCCGCCGACTATTACGTATCCGGTTATAATTATTGAAAAAACTAAAAGCGAGAGATGATAATCCGCGCCAAAATACGAAGCTATAAAATGCGTTCCGCCAATAAGCACAGCGGAGGCGTAAAGCGGCATAAAAATAGCTATTATTAAACCTCCGAATATTTGAATAAATTTTGAATTAAACCTTTTGCCCAAAAATTCCGGAAATGTGTGAGCGCCGAGTTTGATACCCATTTTGCGCGTTCTGTCTCCAAACAACACAAAAGCTATGAAAATTCCAACGAAAAGATTAGCGAACGCGAGCCAAATAAGCGAACTGCCAAGCCACGCCGCCACGCCGCTAAAACCTACAATCGCCGAAGTTGAGATAAACGTCGCGCCGTAACTTAACGACATAACGACAGGATGCGTATTGCGTCCCGCCAAAAGATAATCTGTGGAAGTTTTCGTCTGCTTATAACCGACAAATCCAAGATAGCCGATAACCGCTAAATAGACTATGATAAATATATTCTCTAAAACGCCCACTTACAGCTCCTCATTTATCTTTTGTTCGTCTTTTTCCCACTGTTTCGTACCTTTTATCTCTTTTTCATCAGCGTCTTTATTCCAATAAAAAAGCCCGTAAGCAATGCATAAAATCAAACTCGCAACAGATAAATACAAAGATAGGCTGACGCCAAAATCAAAATTATCCATCATTCGCCTTTACTTTATTTGATATAAAATTAAATTGTCGCTAAAAAATGATAAAAATTCTCTTTAATATTTGATAAAAAAATATGATTTTAGCCTAAATACGCTAAAATCTATCTTTGCATTATTTTTAATCAAGGATTATTATGATTTGGTCAAAAGAGGAGACGCTTTCAAGAGACGATATGCGCTCTTTACAAAGTACGCGTTTAAGTGAGATAGCCAACAAAGCTTATTATCTCGTGCCTTTTTATAAAAAAAAGTTTGACGAGGCAAAAATAACTCCTGATGTTATAAAGTCGGTAGACGATTTAAAGAAATTACCGTTTACATGCAAAAAAGATTTGCGCGATAACTATCCTTACGGAATGTTCGCCGTACCTATGGGAGAGATTGTAAGGATTCACAGTTCAAGCGGCACGACAGGAAAACCGACTGTTGTGGGCTATACGCAAGCCGATATGAATATTTGGGCTGAGGTGATGGCGAGAGCTTTTACCATGGGCGGCGTCACATCGCAAGATATTATGCAAAATTCGCACGGATACGGACTTTTTACCGGTGGTCTCGGATTTCACTCAGCGGCTGAAAAGATGAAAGTGGCGGTTATCCCAAGCTCAACGGGATTTACTTCAAGACAACTATTATTACTAAAAGATTTTGGAGCTACAGTACTTACGGCAACGCCGTCATTCGCCTTACATTTAGCGGAAATCGCGAAAAACGAAGGATATGATATCAAAAAAGATTTCAAGCTAAAAGTGGGATTTTTCGGCGCTGAACCTACAAGTATCGGTATGAAACAAGAGATAAGCAATGTATGGGGGATAGATTATCACGAGATTTACGGTATGAGCGAAATAATAGGTCCCGGAGTCGCCTGCAACTGCAAACACTCAAAACTTTTACATTTTCAAGAAGACCACTTTTATCCTGAGATAATAGACCCCGAAACATTGGAAGTTTTACCTGAAGGGGAGAAGGGAGAACTTGTAGTGACTACATTAACAAAACAAGCTTTGCCGCTTATACGATATAGAACCGGCGATATCACTTCAATCACTAAAATCCCGTGCAAATGCGGACGAACGACAACAAGAATAGAGAGCATTATAGGACGCAGCGACGATATGCTGCTTATCGGCGGAGTAAACGTCTTTCCTTCCCAAATAGAACATGTACTCTCAACAATAGAAGGAATAACCTTGCATTATCAAATCATAGCCAAGAAAAAAGGCTACCTTGATAAACTTGAGATTGATATAGAAGTGGACGAAAGCATTATGACAGACGATATAGCTCGTTTGGAAAACATAAAATCAAAAATAGCCAAAGCGCTTTTGAACAATCTATATATCAATGTGGAAGTAAAACTTATCGCTCCCAAATCCATAGAGCGAAGCGAAGGAAAATCGGTACATGTAATAGACGAAAGGAAAAACAATGGATAAAACAAACTACCTTGAGCAATTATCAGTTTTTATAGAAAACCGAGCCGGCGAACTCTACTCTATAACTTCGCTTTTACAAAAAGAGGATGTTTCGCTTTTATCAATATCTTTGTCCGATAGCAGCGAATTTGGCATTTTAAGGCTTCTTACGAAAGAGACGGAAAAAGCAAAAACACTGCTCATAGAAAACGGCTTTATGGCGCAATTAAATAAAGTGATAGGAGTACGCATAATAAATCAAGTCGGAAGCTTCAATAAAGTGGTAAAAATATTTAATGAAGCGGGCATTGATATACGCTACACATACACAGTAAATGAGAAAAACGACGGTATATTTGTCTTTAAGATAGACGATGATAAATTGGGACAAGCGGCAATTTTACTTGAAAAAGGCGGTATAAGTACGGTTGGAGCGGAGGACTTGTAAAATTTACGGTTTTGTCCTCAAGTTGCCATGCCCTGCTTTTGTAAATCAAGATAAGCGAGGATTCCGCTTATCTTGATAACGTTGGAAACTTGGCTAATAATTTAAATATTTATAAAATTCAACCGTAGATATGGACGATGTTTTGTCAACATAAAGAGTAAAACTGTATTGACCTCCCTCCAAATCCTTGTCACAACCCCAACGAGCATCAGACGTATGACTGTACATATTGCAATAGATATACGACGCGTCACCCGCTATATCAAAAAACCCTCCGATTTTTGTTATTTCGGCGTAATATTCGGCGAACTTCGCGCTCATATCGCCTTCGTATTCCGACTCAATGCTGACTTCATGAAGCAAATCAGCGTCTATTTCTCCAAATATATCGGTAAATTCGCCGTTTGATATGGTTCTGTTGGCTTCAAGATATATACTCGCAGATGATGAACCATAGGAGGCACTAGCAGAAGCGCCCGCGTATTCCAAATCTTTAGCGGAAGGACTATTTAGCTCGTAACCATAGTAAAAATTATCAATATCTACATAGTACTCGTAAGTGATATTAAAATCTTTCTCGTTTACCAATGTGGCGTTAACGGCTATCGCTAAATCCGCGGAAGAGTTATCGTAGTAATTTACACTCTTATATTCGTAGTTTGGGGTAAATCCTGAAGTACCAAGCGTTGGAAAATCAGACATAAACAAAGATATATCGTCGGTTTCCGCCGCCTGATAAGCGCTGCTGCCGCTACTTCCACCTCCGCAACCTGTAAAAAACAACACAACAAGAGCTATAAAGCTCAACTTTAGTAAATGTTTCATACTAACTCCTTGTGAAAAGATTTTTTGTTTTGTTGATACATATAGTAGAAAAAATGAAAAGTTTGAATATTCGGGATACTAAAAAAACGAGAAGTTGAATGAAAAGCCCACATGTTAAGGTAACTATTTTTTGTTATCGCTAAAAATCGAAAAAACCATACATGTAGATATGTTTTGACACTAATTATGGAACTTGAGGGAAAATTTATAAAATTTAAAAGTAGATGGTTTAAGCTTCTATTAAGGTTATCTCTCCTTCTGCGGATTTTTCTTAAGCTAATCTTAGCCATTTTACCTTCTTGCAAAAGTTATATAAATTTTACAAAAGTTTATATTAAATAAAACTTTTATGGATAAAATTATCGATTAATATTTTTTGAGGATATGGTAACGATTAAAAAGTTTTGAAACTGCCGTATTTTATTTATCATCAAACCATTTCAATAACTTTTTTGATAATTTTCCATATAATTGCGAAACGATTTTGCTCAAAACAAAGAAGATACATGTCAAAAACAAGATGCGATCACTGCGGACTTGAATACGATGAAAAGATTTTGATAAAAGACGAGACGTTTTCTCCTTCCAAAAACTTTTGCTGTAAAGGATGTCAAGGTATTTTTCACATTTTAAAAGACGAAGGGCTTGAAGGTTTTTATGATAAAAAAGGTTTTATTTCACTAAAACCTCCCAAGCCGGCGAACGATGATTTACAAAGATTTGACATGCAAGGTTTCCAAAAAAAATATATCAGAGAAAAAGACGGTTTGTGCGAAGTTTCTTTGATAATTGCAGATATACACTGCGCCGCTTGCATATGGCTAAATGAAAAAATCTTACATAAAACTGAAGGCGTTATAGAAGCCAATATCTCCCAAGTAAACAATAAAGCGAAAATAGTTTGGGATCCTGAAGTTATCTCTTTGTCAAAAATCATAGAAACCATAAGAAGCATAGGCTACAACGCGTATCCGTACGACTCAAGACTACAAGAGAGCCAAGCTAACGCGGCAAGACGCGAATATTATTCGAGATTGGCGTTTGGCATATTTGCGGTAATGAACATTATGTGGATAGCGATAGTCCAATATTACGGGTACTTTTTCGGAATTGAGCAAAATGTGAAAAACATTCTCACATTCGCGGAATTTTTGATAGCCACTCCAACGCTTTTTTTTACCGGTTCGGCATTTTTTAAAGGCGCTTACTACGGTTTAAAAAACGGTTTCGCGACTATGGATTTGCTGATAGCTTCCGGTTCAAGCCTCGCTTATGTTTATTCGATTTATGTAATGCTAAGCGGTATCGGAGAGCCTTATTTTGACTCCGTTACAATGATAATAACATTTGTTTTCGCGGGAAAATTTTTAGAAGTTTTGATGAGGAAAAAAGCTGTCGATACGCTTGATTCGATATCCGGCGTATTGCCAAGCGAAGTGCTTGTGATAAAAAAGGGCAAAAAAGAGTATATCAATGCAGATGGCGTCAAAATAGGAGATTTTATAGAGTTAAAGCCGAGTGAAAAAGTTGTTATAGACGGTATTTGCGAAAATGGTGAAGGTTCGTTCGACGAATCAAGCATAAGCGGCGAAAGCATCCCTGTTCTAAAAATAAAGGGCGATAAAATAACAAGCGGCACAATCTGTCTTGACAGCGTTATAACATACAAAGCCTCATTGACGGCAAAAGATTCTACAGTAAGTAAAATAGCGACGCTGCTGGAAAACGCTTTAGTTAAAAAACCTCGTATAGAACAATTGGCAAATCAAATATCAAAAAAATTCTCCTCCACAATTCTTTTTATAGCTTTTGCAACATTGCTTTGTTGGTGGTACGGCACAAATTTCAATCAAGCTTTAATAGTAGCCATTTCGGTAATTGTTATAGCGTGTCCGTGCGCACTGGGACTCGCTACGCCGGTTAGCACTCTTGTGGGACTTGGAGTAGGAGCTAAAAGAGGAGTGCTCTTTAAAGAGACTGTATTTCTGGAAAGTCTCGCGAAGTGCGATGTGCTGGCTTTAGACAAAACAGGAACTATAACGATAGGAAAACCTGAAGTGATAAAAGTTGAAAACTATGAAAAATACGACGCGTCGCTGCTTTTTTCACTAACAAAAAGTTCTCTTCATCCAGTAAGTATAGGTATAGCGAAATATTTGCAAAAAGATATTTTAGAAAAGATGACCCTTGAAAATATCAAAGCGATTGAGGCAAAAGGTGTGACAGCGACATATAAAAATACGCGAATAATCGGCGGAAACGCTAAATTAATGAGCGATTTTGGCTTTACATGTAAGGACGAGGGCGGAACAAATTTTTGGTTTGTCGTAGGAGATAAAATAGCAGCGAGGTTTATATTGGAAGACACGCCGCGCGATGATGCGAAAGAGGCGATAAAAAAAATAAAAAATATGGGCGTTGATGTTGTTATGTTAACTGGCGACAACGGTAATGCCGCGAGTAAAATAGCAAAAGCAGTCGGAATAGACAAATTTTATCACTCTTTGTTGCCGCAAGATAAAGCCGACTTCATTGAAAATTTAAGAAAACAAGGTAAAAAAGTCGTTATGGCGGGCGATGGTATAAACGATACGATAGCGCTTGCGAAAAGCGATATAGCCATATCTCTTGGAAGCGGAACGGATATCGCGGTAAACGTCAGCGATATAGTTTTGATGAGTGATTCTTTGAAGGCTCTTAGTACAGCGTTTGAAGTGTCAAAAAGAACGTATAAAAGCGTGAAACAAAATATTGCGTTTTCCATTTTGTACAATGCCACGACTATTCCACTAGCTATAAGCGGATTTGTTATGCCGCTCATAGCGGCTATATCTATGTCGTTTAGTTCTCTTATCGTAGTAGCGAACGCTTTAAGAATAAAAATAAAGGAATAAAATGGATACGATAATTTTAGCTATGATGATAGGCGTTTCGCTATTTTTGGGAACATTTTTTGTTTTAGCTTTTATCTGGGCGCTAAAAACCGGTCAGCTTGAAGATAGGAGCAAATTTTTAGACGCTGTACACTCTGATGGCGTAGATGAATTAAATGAAGCCGTTATGCTTGAAAAAAGAAAAAAAGAGGCTATAAAAAGAAAAAAAGAAAAAGGTTATCGTCCGCCCGATTAACTTGCGACAATGTTTTGAAAACTAAAAACTATAATATTTTACGCTTACATGTATAAAAATAACCGCCTTTTAGGCGGCTAAAGTTTTATTTCTCGATATGAAAATTTTTAAAGATATAATCTGCCACAGTGTCAATATCTTCATCAGATAAAGGTTTGACTTGGATTTGCATGCTGGCTTTCATTTTTCCGCCGTGTTCTTTGTCGGTTTTATAAAGCTTCAACGATTTTTTTATCTCCTCAGCAGACAATGTAGCGGATACTATTGAACCTCCCGGAGGAACTTTTTCAGCGCTTTTCCCGTGACAGACCACACAACGTTTAAAAATCGTAGCGCCATCGGTAGCATTAGCAGCGTTAGCTACAGTCGCAGCGCCTATAATTAAAGCCGCAATGGTAATAATCTTGCCTATATTCACACTTTTCTCCTTTAATATGGAATTTCTCAAATTATAGCCAAATGACTTTAATTTTTCCTATATTGACAGTATAATATCGTTTTGCTAATATGCGCAAAAAGTAGGAATGGCGATGCAAAACAAGGCGATTTTTTTAGATAGAGATGGCGTGATAAACGAAGACATAGGGTATGTATACAAACAAGAGGATTTCATTTTTACAGATGGTGTTTTTGAAGCGTTAAAGTATTTTCAAAAGTGTGGTTATCTTTTATTTATAGTGACAAATCAATCCGGAATCGCGAGAGGTTACTATAGCGAGAATGATTTTTTATCTTTAAGCCAGTACATGTTAAAAGAGTTTAACGATAACGGCATAACCATAACAAAAATCTACTATTGTCCTCATTCACCCGAAACAAATTGCAAATGCCGAAAACCAAACCCTAAAATGCTGCTTGACGCGAAAAAAGAGTTTAATATAAATATGAGCGTTTCGTGGCTTATTGGAGATAAGATAAGCGATATTGAGGCTGGACTTAGAGCAGGGGTTAAAAATCTCATCTATATTGGCGAGGAGGAATGCGCAAATGCTCACAATATCAAATCTTTAAAAGAATCGATGAAATTTGTATTATAAGCTTGCTGAATATAAGGCGCAAAATTTGCCTCGTTCTTTTTGCTGTTGCAAATAAAACTCTTTTTTTATTATCGCAGGGAAAGAGCAAAATGATAGACGCGACAATAAGGTGATGAGATTTACACTATAATAAGGATATTTATGAAAAAGATAATAATAGCGTTTATCTTGTTTGTCGTTTTTTCGCAATTGGCAAGCGGTGAGGAATTGGAAATGGGTACGCAAGAGTTTGAATTTGAATTAACCGACGTTTTCTATCCGCTTTTAACTAAAGAGGAGAGCGCGGAATTATCTAAAGAAATGATAAAAAACGCGCGCGTCAACATCTACTATAGTGGTAAATCAAAAGATATTATTGTTAGTCCGCTAGGTTGGGTTATTGCCACGATTTATTCAAGCGGCAGATGGACGCCTCCGATAATACAAGAATCCGAAGAAGGCGAGTGGGAAAAGCCTCAAAGCGTAGATGTAAAAGACGGCAAACTTCGTATAAAAGTTGATAAAAGCGCCGACATGACACATATCAATCCCATCGCAATTATGACAAACTCTTTTAATTTGAGCAAAATACGCATATATCTGCCCATCTATTACATAACTAAAATACTAAACGAAGAGATATTATATAAGAACGACAGATATCTCAAGTTTGATATTTATACCGAAAATGACAGCGAGTTATATAAGAAAGGATACGAATATGCAAAAAGCGAATACTTGACGCCTATAGAAAACGGCGTAGTTGTTTATGACTCCGCGGCTTTTTTGGGCTTAAGGTATGGAATGCAATTTTACGCGACGGGAAAATTATCTATTGTGCAAAACGATAAAGCAGTTTTAGCGGACGATAAACCGCCGCTTGTGGACAAAACAGAAAAGATGTACGCTATTTCTTCGGGAAAACAGACCCAAATCGCCGATACGATAAATATGAACAAGATAAAAGGTTTACCCAAAAATGTCGCGGATGTCAAAGCAAGATATTTAAAGCGCAAAAGATTGGAGCAATTTACGCTCTATGGGAATGTAAAATATAAAAACGAGAAAGGTAACGACGACATTTTGGCGAATTTTTTTCTAAATCAGATAAAAACGCATGGGAAACTTTACAGAATAGACGCTTCTGTCAATGACCACGAAGTTAAATATTATGACAAAACAGAAATTGACTGGGCAGAAGCCGCTTGCGCATTTGGCTATGGTATTGAGTTTTATGAGAATGAAGAGATTAGATATTTTAACGCATCAGAAAACGATGAGAATTTTTTTGACTGGTCTGTAAAAGGCGGCATAGAATACAATATAACGCAGGATAACTTAACACCCATTTTGGAGTATGAGAAACGTTTGGAAACTCATCTGAAAGACAAACCAAATGGCAAAGAAAAAATGGCGGCGTGCAAAGAGCTTCTCTCTTACGCTAAACATATACTAAGCGCGCCTAAAGCGAAGCTTGAAAAAGAGTTTGACGAACAGTATAAAATTATCGGTACGGAGTATCAAAAAGTCTCTAAGAACGGATTTTATGTCGGCAAGGCAAACGGAACAGGCACAATGCGCTATCCTGACGGCAGTATATTCGCCGGCAATTTTTGGGATGGGAAAGTGGTCAGCGGCAATATGTTTTACCCAAACGGCAACTATATTTTTATAGATGACGCACAAGACGGAGAAATAAAAGGTTTAGGAGAGCTGTATCTCTCACCGCAAATTAAATGTGTCGGATATTTTGAGAATGGAACAATGAATAAAGAGGGTTATATATATTTTGACGATAAAAAAGGTAATAAAAACCATTATGGCGGAATATTCAAAAACGGCGTCATTGAAGAAAAAGCATATGCATCCATAGAAACAAAAATGTTCTCCGCTGCCATAGACGAGCTTCCTTGTAACAGCAAAAAACAAGAAAAACTTATCATAACACCAAAAAACGGTAAACTTGAAGGCGAGGCTTATATGCGAATATACAAAAAAGATAAAATGCTTATTTGCCAAGCAGTAACTTTTGAGAACGGCAAAATAGTCCAAAATGTCGGCATAAGCGACAAACAGTTAAAAATTATAGAAAAGTATCTGGAGAAACTCTACCATGTAAAATGCGACGTCAATTATACGGTTAAAAAAGAGTCGTATTGAAACTAATCAGAAAAGGTTATTCTTGAGCGAAACTGCTTTCATTAAACTGAAACAAGTGTTGTATTGCATAGCGTTTGTTATTTTTATACCAGCAACCGCACCAACCTCAAAAAAAATAAAATGCTAAAAGGCTTTTATGCTTTATACATATAGAACTCATATGCAACAAATGTAGCTTTTACTCAAACATTTCATACATGTAGATAAGATATCTCTTTATCCAAATTCAGAAATCCTTTTTTGAACCCCAAAACCAACAAACATCCACTTACATGTAAAGATTAAAATAATCTTGTAGTATTAATGATATAGTTGATAGGTTGACATTAAACACCACATGCAAAGATCAAACTTTTATTTGGAAGCAGAGTTTGTAATGTGAAATTTAGATATTCAAAGTTACATGTAAAGATTAAAACTCACGCGACCAAACAGATGATCGCGCGTAAGCTTTATTGTAACGATACGCTATACTTGGATTCGAAACCTCTCTTTTGTCAAACATTAGTTTGTCTTCACCTATCTCTTTTTAGCCGTATTTTAAATGAAAAATACGGCTTATGCGATACTATTCGTGCATTGTTACAATATACTCGCCGTTTTCTTCTTGAAAAAGAGTAACATAAAACACATCGATTAAGTCATTCCCCTTTCCTACAAGACTCCTTACAAGCGTTCCAATAACGCCGTTGTTTTTTGTAGCGAGTTGGATAGTGGCGACTCTATCGTCAGCTCTAGCGTAATTTTTTATTTTAACATAATACAATCCTTGTTGAAGTATATTAGCGTCGCAAGAAGCGTAGTAGTGCTCAGGTCCGTAAGAATTCGTATTATCTACGTCCAAATGTCCTGATCTTCCTTGCTGATTTGCAAAATAAACATGCGTCCTATCCGGTTCGTCTACATGCAAGTCCACATCTCCTGCTCCGTCCCATGTCAAAGTTACCGTGAAAAACCCTGAAACAGCTTGCGCGGACGGCGCGACAAGAGAGTTTAGAGCTTCCCTTATATATTGCCTTACCCTTTGCGAAGTGGTAAAATACGTATTTATATATATCTCGACAAATCCGTGTCCCAATCTATCCATTCTGTCATTAGATCCAGGCGGTCTTTTATTGTATTCGGGTATACTGTCCGTAACTTCCGGCAATTGATTGGTTGTTAACAGCCTTAGAGTCGATATGACATGGTCTTTATCGGCAAGTACGTGCGGACCGTTTATCTTAAATGACGCGGGAGCTACATGCACTACTTTTACAGACTCTTCTCCTACTTTGCTTTTGGCGTAATCATAAGCGGCGTTAGCGAAAAGATTTCCTTGAGAATGGGCTACAAATAGTAGTTTTTTACCTTCAAGCATCCAAGTGTCAAGCCGCACTCTATGTTCGGCATAATCAACTGCTGTTGGGGAAGCGTTTATCAAAGAAAACGTAATATCTCTCTCTTTCGATGAGATAAACTCTTCCATAAACAGCGCCAAATTTGCGAAATCCGTCATAGTTTTCGCTTTTTCATACCAAGCGCCGCTACCGCTTATAAGATCAAAAAAGAACATATTATATTCGTTGCTTCTTTGCTGGAGTACCTCAAAAACATCGTCAAAAAAACCAAGAGTCGGATTGTACAGTAGTTCGTACTTGATTTTCTCGCCGTTCCCATCTATCTCGCCGTACAAAGCTTTAAGCGCACCCAATGAATCTTTGGCATCTTCTGGAGTATTTCTTATTCCATTGAAAAACACTATCATGGCTTTGTTGTTATCGCAAATATTTGTCTGAGGAACCTCTTGCGCGTAAACATTCACATTGCTAAATACTAACAGTAGACATATAAATAGTTTTGATACTCTCTTACTCACAAGTATCTCCTTCCGGCAATGATAAAACTGTTCCCTCAAGAGCTTTGTTGAAATCTAAATATGCCCTAAGGCGAACTTTTGTGTTTGTGGTCATTGACCTAATCTTATTCCAAGCAGTATATGAATTTTCATCTCCTCTTTTTGCGTCAAATTGTGAATATATACAATTTTGCGCTCTTGAGCTTTGTATATCTGCCTGTTTAACGACGATTACATTCGTTGTATCAACCAGTAATTTTGCTTGCATTGTTCTCGCAAATTGTAGCATCGCTTTACGATGTTCCTCTTTTGGATAGTTTTTGTTGACATAATCTTCTATGTCGTCTCTTATACCATTTTGGTTTTCGTCTATGCCCTCTATGGTATCTGTCATATCAAGAGTTGGAATCTCCTCGCTTGGTTTCTCGACTTGAGAGGTATTTCCACCGCTATCGCTGTTGCATCCTATCAGCAAAAAAATTGCTGTCGCCGTTATGAATATCTTTTTAAACATTCATACTCCTTTTCTAAATTTATAGCAGTTATTATAGATAAGTTTTTAAAAATGTATATTTATAATTTTCTTTAAATATATCTTTTAGTGTAATATATTTAAGAAACGTTACTTATAGAAACAGTTTATTAATGGTATAAATGGGGGGCTTAAGAATTAAAAATGTTGAGTATTGAAAAGCTTAGTATATCTTGAGTGTACTAAAAGCGTAAATTTGGTACAATTGGGCATTTTTTTAAAAGGTATTTTTGTGAAATATATAAATGATGACAAGCTTGAAAACAAAACCGTTTTGATTACGGGTGCGGCTGGTTTTATCGGAAGTAATTTGGCTTTTTATTTTCAAAAAAATTACCCAAAAACGCGTATCATAGCGTTTGATATATTTAGAACGGGTGAGCGATTTAGTAATGGGAATTTAAAAAGTTTCGGGCATTTTAAAAATTTGATAGGTTTTAAAGGCGAAATAATAAGCGGCGACATCACAAAAAAAGAGGATTTGTCGCGTATTGAAGATTATGACATTGACTATATATTTCACGAAGCGGCTATCTCTGACACAACCGTTTTAGACCAAGAGATAATGATAAAAACAAATGTAAACGCTTTTGTTGATTTACTGGAATTTGCGAAAAAGAAAAATGCTAAAATGATATATGCCTCTTCCGGAGCCACTTACGGCAATACGCCAAGTCCGCAAAGAGTGGGAGTAGAAAATCCGCAAAACGTGTATGGATTTAGCAAGCTCGCAATGGACAATATAGCAAGGGAATACATAAAAAGATTTGGCATGAGCATAGTTGGGCTTAGATATTTTAACGTTTATGGAAAAAACGAATACTTTAAAGAAAAAACCGCCTCTATGGTATTGCAGCTTGGACTTCAAATATTAAGCGGCAAAGCTCCGCGTCTGTTTTTCAATTCCGATAAGATTTTGCGCGACTTTGTTTATATAGATGATATCGTGCAAGCGAATATACTATCTATGGACGTGGATGCAAGCGGCGTTTACAATGTAGGCACAAACGAACCGCGCTCTTTTCAAGATATAGCCGATATTTTGCAAAAAGAGCTTGGAACAAACTATAAAACAGATTATTTTGAAAATCCGTATAAAGCTTATCAAACACACACAAAAGCAGATATCGCCTCTACATGTAAAGAACTTGGATATGAGCCTAAATTTTCATTGGAAGATGGCATAAGAGATTATGCGCCTGAAATCAAAAGAGTATATGAGAGCGAAGTAAAAAATGTATAAGATATCAAAAGTTCCTAAAATTTTAGTGGTAGGCGACTTGATGATAGACCATTATCTTTGGGGAAGTTGCGAGCGAATTTCTCCAGAAGCACCCGTGCAGGTAGTGGACATAAAAAACGAGACGTCGGCGCTTGGAGGAGCTGGAAACGTTATATCAAACCTCGTAAGTCTGGGTGCTGATGTTGATGTCGCAAGCGTTATAGGAGACGATGAAAATAAAAACGATTTAGTTCATATGTTAAAAAAACTTGGCGTGGGAACTGATATGCTGTTTTTTGAGGAAGAACGGAAAACTGCTAAAAAAAGTAGAGTTATGGCGTCTCACCAACAAATCATTAGATATGACTTAGAATCAAAAAGCGACATAAGCGCCGAAAGTCAGGAAAAATTGCTAAAAGTCGTGAGCGACGCTATTTTGGAGTACGATTTGATATTGATATCAGATTACGCGAAAGGCGTTTTAACTAAAGAGGTTACAAATGGTATCATAAAAATAGCGAAAGAAAAGGGCAAATTGACGCTTATTGACCCAAAAGGCGAGGATTATTCAAAATATAAAGGCGCTACTCTTATCACGCCAAATAAAAAAGAGGCGTCAATCGCGAGTAAAATACAAATAACAGACGACAAATCACTAAAAAATGCCGGCGAAAAACTAAAAAAAGAGTTGGAGTTGGATTTTGTCATTGTGACTTTATCTGAAGACGGAATGGCGATTTTTGATGAAAATATGACAAAAATACCTACAATCGCAAGAGAAGTTTACGACGTTACCGGTGCCGGCGATACTGTTTTGGCGGCTTTGGGAGTGGGGTTAAGTGCCGGATTTTATATTTATAAAGCCGCGTTATTCGCAAATTCTGCCGCTGCCGTTGTCGTGGCAAAACTCGGAAGCGCCACAGCGTCCGTAGACGAGATAAACAGATACGAAAATCAAAAGCTTCATTTTGATTATGAGAGCAAGATATTAAGTGCCGATGAACTCCAAAAAACGCTTAAACATAAAGATAAAAAAACAAAGATAGTCTTTACAAACGGTTGTTTTGACATACTACATGTAGGACATGTGAAATATCTGCAAAACACTAAAAATTTAGGTTCTTTGCTTATTGTCGGACTAAATTCGGATGCGAGTGTTAAAAGACTAAAGGGCGACGACAGACCGATAAATAACGAGCGAGATAGAGCTATTGTGCTTTCTTCTTTGGGGTTTGTTGATTATGTAGTGATTTTTGAAGAGGATACTCCGTACGAATTAATACAAAAACTAAAGCCCGATGTTTTGGCGAAAGGGGCTGACTATAAAGGCAGAGAGGTTGTTGGTAGCGATTTGGTAAAAGAGGTTGTTTTAATAGATTTTATAGAGAATAAAAGCACTACAAATATAATCAAAAGGATACAAAAGCGATGATGGAGATGATAAGAAGCGAAATAAGTTCGCATATAAAAACCGCGCAGCAAACTTTAGAAGATTTACAAAGTTATATTTACACAGCTTGCGTTATCGCGACGGATACCATAACTAGAGGCAATAAAATATTGATTTTCGGAAATGGCGGAAGCGCGGCTGACGCTCAACATATAGCGGCTGAACTTGTCGGACGATATAAAACCAAGCGAAAAGGTTTGAGCGCTATCGCGCTTACGACTGACACATCGGCGCTTACGGCTATAGGAAATGATTTCGGATACGAGAGCGTTTTTGAAAGGCAAGTTGAGGCTTTGGCAAGAAAGGGCGATTTGCTGATAGGTATCTCAACAAGCGGCACAAGCGCGAATGTGATACGAGCGTTAAAATTGGGACGCGAGATAGGTTGTCGATGTGTTGGGCTTAGCGGAAAAAATGGCGGAGTTATGGATGAGGTTTGCGATATAAATATAGTGATACCTTCATACGACACGCCGCGCATTCAAGAGATGCATATAATGATAGGACACATCATCTGTCAAGCGATAGATAATGTAAATAGTTAATTGTGCCCATTAAAATCTTCTTTATGGGCTAATCCTCTTGAATTGAAAAAGTAGGTAAATGTTTTTAATATAATTTTCATATCTAAAAAGAAATTTTGATTTTTAACATACCACATGTCGTATTCAAACCTCTCTTTATAACTAATATCATTTCTGCCGTTTACTTGCGCCCAACCTGTGATTCCGGGCTTTACATCGTGTCTTCGTCTTTGTTCTTCGCTATATAGGGATAAAAATTTTTCAGGAAGCGGACGAGGACCTACAAAACTCATATCGCCTTTTAATACATTCCAAAATTGCGGTAATTCGTCTAAACTTAAGCGACGCAATACGACGCCAAACTTTCCAAGTCGTTTTTCATCAGGCAAAAGATCGCCGTTTTCATCTTTTTCATTACTCATAGAGCGAAATTTATATACGTTAAAAACCCTCTCTTTGTGTCCTACTCTTTTTTGAACAAATATAGCAGGAGTTCCCAAAAACAGTGTTACGAAAATCCATAATAACAAAAAAAGAGGAGACAACAACATAAGCAAAAACAGCGATAAAATAATATCAAATATGCGTTTCAAAACTCGCCTTTAAAATTTTATAAGTAAAATTGTATCAGTTTAAGTTTTAAAATCAGTTTTTATGTTTTGTTGTGTTTTATTCTGAATTTTAAATCGCTCAAAATAATATCCGACAAATCTCTCTTTGGCATCCACCCAAGAATCTCTTTCGCTCTTTCATTGGAGGCTATGAGCTTCGCCGGATCGCCCTCTCTTCTCGCGCCATATTCATAATTTACAGGATAGTGTTTTTCTACTTCGTTTATAATATTTTTTACGGAAAATCCTTGATTTGAGCCTAGATTTATAATTTCCGACACATTTTTTTCAACGATATGCTTCATTCCAAGCACATGAGCGTACGCGATATCGCTTACATGTACATAATCCCTTACGCAAGTGCCATCAAGAGTATCATAATCCGTGCCAAAAACAGTAAGTTTTTCTCTTATGCCAAGCGCCGTTTGTATGGTTACCGGCACAATGTGCGTCAAATTGTCTCGCAACAAACCTATCTCAAGAGTTTTATGAGCTCCGGCGACATTAAAATATCTGAAAATACAATAATTCATATCGTATGCGTTAGCGAACCAGCCTATCATTTTTTCGCTTGTTAATTTTGTCTCGCCGTAAGGATTTATTGGCTTTGTTTCGCTCTCCTCACTGCAAACGCCGTCTTTCGCCTCGCCGTAAACTGCCGCTGTAGATGAAAATATTATATTTTTGATATTATGTTTGACCATAACGTCGAGCAAAGTTCTTACCCCTTCAACATTATTGTAATAATATAAGCTTGGATTTTTTACGCTTTCAGGCACAACTATTTTAGCGGCAAAATGCATTACCACATCAAACGGTTTTTTTCTACTCTCGTCCGCTACAATTTTATCAAGCGAAGCAAAATCAGTGATATCTCCCTCGTAAAACAGAGCCTCTTTATGCACGGCTTCTTTAAGTCCCGTTGAGAGATTATCCACAACGACTACTTCGTGTCCCGCGTCAATCAACTCGTAAACAGTGTGCGAACCGATATATCCCGCTCCGCCTACAACGCATACTTTCATTTTTCTATCCTTAAAAACATTTTTTTGTAAAGTTCAAGATATTGTTTCGTAACTTTTTTCAACTCAAACTCTTTTAAAGCTTTTTGCCGGCTTTTTAAACCCATTTTATCCATTAATTCTTTATTATTGACTAAAATATCTATCTTTTGAGCTAACGCTTCAGCATTTTTTATCGGTATCAAAAAACCATTCTCTCCATCATCTACTACCTCTTTGCAACCAACTGTATTTGTAGTTATAATCGGTTTTGACATACTGGCAGCTTCCAATAGAACTCTTGGAATCCCCTCTCTATAATAGCTTGGCAACACGCAAATATCGCTAATGGCTGTTAGTTCCGCGATATCGTCTCGATATCCAAACCATTTTACAGAACCGTTATTTAAAAATTCTTTATCTGCGCATGTGTGGTTGCCTTCATCGGTATCTCCTACAAAAACAAATTCTACATGTGGGTATTTTTCTTTTAATATCTCGCAAGCTTCATAAAACTCTCTAATACCTTTGTCCCAAATAGCCCTACTCACCATTAAGACAACTATTTTATTTTCCAAACCATTTAGCATTTTTATACGTTTAATGTCAGCTTGTGTGAAATTATTCATATTAAATATATTAACATCAACACCAACGCTTTTTATTAAACTCACTTTATTTTGCGATATTATCTTTTTATCCACAAGATATTTTGGATCATCGCTGTTTACAAAAACACACATATTTGAGAGTTTAAATACTATTTTGTACAATTTTTCAATAATTGCTCTTACAACTATATTTTTAACACTACTTGAAGCGTAAAAAGAACCAAGTCCCTCTATCAAATTTAAAATCACAGGAATTTTTGCTGCCTTTGCCGCGAATGTACCGTAAATATTTGGTTTAACAGTGAATGTATGCAAAAGATCCAGATTCAAATCTTTTATCGCGTTATAAATGCTTTCTATTGTTTTTGACTCTTTAATGGGATTCAAACTTTTTCTACTCATCTCATAATTGATAACGATAAATCCATTATCCTTCAACGCTTGATTTTTATTTCCTTTTGGACAAATAGCATATACATTATGACCTTTTTTTAAAAGCTCTTTCATAATCGGCAATCTAAAAAGATATAAACTATAATCCGTATTCGATAAAAAAGCTATTTTCATACATTTCCCTTAATCGCTTAAACATTCCATAATTTTTTTAGCAGATGCCTCCCATGTCATCTCGTTTTTATATACTTTGTAGCACTCTTTGCTCATTTTATGGATTGTATCGGGCGACTTCATAAGCTGCAAAATTTTTTCAGAAAGTATTTTAGGATTATCGGACTCTACTAAATAACCCGTTTTGCCGTCATATAATTGTTCGTCCAAAGCACCTATATTTGAAGCGATAACGGGTTTTGAAAATGAGTATGCCAATGGAATTATACCGGACTGTGATGCTTGAATATAAGGCAATATCACTATATCTATCTCTTGAAAATAGTTTTTCACATCTTCAATTGGAATCCATCTATTATGCAATTCAATATTATCATGTAATATCTCGATATCGTTTTTGCATGAAGATATATTGCCATCTCCTGCTATTACCAATTTTATATCCAGCATCTCTTTTGTGACAATTTTCATTGCACTAAGCAGAATATGCAAACCTTTGTATTCCAAAATGCGTCCGAAAAAGAGTATTTTGTTGTTAAAGTGAAAATTACGATTTTCTTGTTTGTCGGCATAGTAAGAAAAGTTGGCATGAGGTATGTGGATAATATTTTGCTCTTTGATTCCTTTATCAACTAAATCTTTTGTAAATTTTTTACTTAATATCACATATTTATCCGCTTGTTTAAATGCAAACTGATGAAAAAATCTATATATAAAACTATCTTCTTGTTTATGCAATTTTATATCATGAATAGTTTTGATTTTTAGTCCGCATTTTACAAACGGATATATAGCCACATCCCAAAAATGTTCCATAGGGGAGTAGAATAGATCCGGTCTATATAGATTGATACTTTTAATGATTTTGATAAAATGAAAAATATTTAACGATGAGAACAAAAAGCCCGCTATGGAATTATAAGTATTTACATATTTTACACTTAAATTTTTGTCTACTTTTACAACACTATCCCACGATTTTTTATTTTCAATAAAAGAGGATAAAACAACGAATACGCAATTGTGCTTACTCAACGCCAATGCCATCTCATAAGCATAAACCGGTCCTGCTCCTTTTCGTCCCAAATATAACATAGCTATTTTTTTCATCTATAATCCAAATATTTATGTCCATTCCGAAATATCTTTTTTTGATATGCCCCATTCCAAGCCAAATACTGTTTTGTTAATATCGCAATATCTACAAAATGGTATTGGTTTAGATAGAAAAATAAGTATCTCTTCTATGTTTTTAGCTTTATATATATCAATATAATCTTTATTTGATACTTTGAGATTTTGCTTGAAGCGTTTATTGAAATAATCAATATATGGAACTGTTTGACATGTATATAATTTACCATCTTGCAACTGAATACATTGATTGGCTCTAAAACAGCTTTTGAAGCTCTTTTTAATATTTTGTTTTCCATTTATGTCTATTGGAACACGATACATTGTTTTTTCTTCCTTATCTGAATTACTGTAGTATTCCAAATTTACATTATATTTTTCTGCTGTCTTTTTTATCGTATCAAAATCTATTTTTATAGGATACTTAGTGATGCTGATTCCTATCTCATTATCTGCGCAGCTTTGCCAAAAATCACTTTTTTGTTTTAAAAGCAATATCCCATTAGTGATAATTTTTATTATACCCACAGGAAAATATTGTCGCGTTATTTTTACAATTTGCGATATTTGCGGATGAAGTAGCGGCTCGCCTCCCATCAACATAATATTATCAATGCAACCGTTTGTTAATTGTGATAACCTTTCGCAATCTTTTTTAAAAATATCTATATTGAGAAATTTCTCTTCAGCAATTACAGAAAAATGTTCACACCCTTTACAATTTAAATTGCAATGATCTGTCAAATGTATATCGAATCTCAATAATTTTCTTGGCTTTAGGCGTTGATGTGCTTTTAATTTCATTTTTAAAAAGTGCCAATATCTATACAGTAGCGTATTAACAGGAATTAGTTTTTCTACCAAATTTTTAATTTTTAAAATAAAAGCATAATACATTTGTCATATTCTCCTTAAATACTTTAATGCAACATAAAATTTTAACATAATTAATTTTATTTAATTATCAAGTAGACTTTTTTCTATATATTTTCAAAAGTATATTTATAATGAATGCAGGTAGATATGAGATTAGAAGAAATATTATTGTAGTAAAATAGCTAAAATACAAATGCTTTTTAAGTATCTTCCTGCCCTCTTTCTTTTTGCCGTCTAATAGTGTGTAAATAAATAACCCTTTTGCTTTGAAATTATAATAATCAGGATATTTTTTATCAAAACCGCGCTCTCTCATATAGTTCATTTCCAATTCTTGCAATTTTGCAAACTGTTTTGCTTTTAAGCGCCAATTATTCGGATTGGTTAGTCTATTTATAGTAGTATCTGCGTCTCCCAATTGTGCTACAGTATGATTCCAAGTTGGAATGCCAAATTTTCCGGCAATTTCATAAGATAGTAAAATCTCGCCACCGATTTGTTTGATGTCTTCATATTCAGGATAGATAAAACCATTATCCAAAAAAACTCTTTTATTAATTATGGGCGTAAAATCACCTTTAAAAACTTTTTCAAAAAAATGTTTTTCGTTGGCTAAAATATAGTATTTTGGCATACGTCCGTTTGTTCTTGTAAGCTGAAATATGGGATACTTTAGATAATCATTCAAGGAAATTATTAAATCAATTGCTCTTTGTAAGGAATTTGAGATAAACGGATCGTCGTCATCAGCTATTATTACAAACTCGCCCTTGGCTAAAAATATTCCTATATTTCGCGCTCCATGCACACCCTTATTTTCACTTAACCTATGAAGCTTGACCTTTTCGCCGTATTTTTTCAAATCATTCGGATTAATTTGATTTGTTGAAGCATCGTCTATAATTAATATATCCATTGCGATATCATTGAGAGGCTGGTTGATGATGGATTCTATGACTGGCAGAATAATTTTTGGACGATTATGATTTGTTATGACTACTGTAATCGTTTCTATTTTTTTTATGCCCAAGTTGTAATCTCCTATAGTTTAATCCAAGTTTCAGGCACAGGGTCAAAACCATATCTACACTTAAACCAAATATTCGGTGCTATTATTATTTTATCTTTATTTGTATTAAGCCATGCAGCCCACCAGCTAAAAGAGCTGTTTGCAATAATATTATGTTTGGCGTTTTTCATTAACTCCAAATCTTCCAACTCGTTAGTCGTATTCTCTACAAATATCGGATTAGCAATAAAATTCAAATTTTCCTTACACCACTCTATATCATCTGAAAAAATAAAAAATGAAAAGTTATCAATCTTATCTAATATATACGCATAAGCTTTTCTATAATATTCAATACCCAAAAAACTATCGGTTTTTAGATAATCTCCTCTTCTTACATGAATACTTATACTATTGCTGTTTTTTATAAACTTCATATATTTAGTAGCATTTTCGTTGATACTCTTTTTCAAGGTAAATTCTTTGACAATAATATCTTTTATGTCCAAAAAATACTTCTCATTTTGCCAATAACCGTTTAGATAGAGATTTTTATATGAAAACACTTTTGGGTCAAATTTGGTCTCATTTTTTGGTTTTTCTACATAAAATGTATCTTTTTTATAGTTATATATCCCCATTCTAAGCAATTTATTTAAAATTTTATTTCTGACACCAAGTTGTTTTATCTCGTCTATATAAGCTATTTTCTCATCGATATTAAAAGCATTTAGTCTATATCCATTATGAAATTTATAATTTTTAAATCCCGTAATATCAAGCTTGAAAACATCGTTATTTTTATATGCTATCGCTCTGCCTATAGCATACTGAAACATTTGATTTCCAAGCCCGCCGATTAATTTTACTATTATCATCTATACTTTAACTATCGCCCCAAACAATAATACAGTTATTGCTATGAGTTAAAGGTACCTCATTAATAATATGTGAATTTGGTATTATACTCAATAATTCATCTTTTTTGTATGACTTAAAATATTTCGGAGTAATATCATTATAAGTAATATATCCGCATCGTGAATTTAAAATAATTTTTTTCAAGTAACAATCTTGAACTTCTCTGCGCAATTCAGTAAAAGCGTAATTACTAATAACTAAATCGTATTTTTCCTCTTTTAATTCATTCATCGTTTTATAGCGCATGGATGATTTTAAAATATAGTTGTCTAAATAAGATTGTGCTAACATTAAGACTGGTTTTAAATCAACTAAAACATATTCTAGCGGAGATGCGATACTGTTTATGATCCTGCATTGCCCGCCATAACCTACTCCAATCTCACAAATTCTTAATCCGTCAAGACTATAAAATAGATTTAATAAATCACTTAATACCTTTATATATCTTAATGTCGATGGAGAAATTTTACCAATGCGCACATAATCAACTAAATATGGATTACCATACTTATCATTCTCTTTAAACTGCTCAATATTATCTAATAAATCTTGTCTATTTTTGATGATTTCATCAAGGTATAGTAGCCCAATAGTTTCATTGCAGTGTTCTAATATTCGACAATATATTCTATTTTGTCTAAAATTAGAAAATACATGAGCATCAATACTTGCTTTTATACAAAAATCAGGATAAAGCTGATCATCAGATAAGCTTGTTCCAAATTTTATCTTTTTATAATCCAATTTATTAAGCATTCTATTTATAAAATTCATAAAAATCCTTTCATAGTTTTTGCAACTCTATCCTTCTATCACACTTTTCCACCGTGCTTAATCTATGAGCGATAACTATTAGCGTTTTATCTTTGGAAATGTTATATATTTCATCCATTATTTTACTCTCAGTCTCATTATCCAAAGCTGATGTTGCCTCGTCCAATACTAAAATTTCAGGATTGTCGTATAATGCTCTGGCTATGCCAATTCTTTGTTTTTGTCCGCCGCTAAGTTGTACTCCGCGTTCCCCGACTACAGTATTTAAACCCTCTTTTTCGCTTAAAAAATCCCAAATATTTGCTGTTTTTAGTACATGTATAGCTTTTTTCTCATCGATATCTGAACCAAACATCACATTTTCACCAACAGTGCCGTCAAAAAGATAGATATCTTGCGGAATATAACCGATTTTTGCTCTCCAAGAGCGGATATTTTGTAAAGTGATAGGCGTGCAGTCTATCAAAATCTCTCCGCTTGAAGGGTAATTTATGCCCATTATCAAATCAACTAAAGTAGATTTACCTCTGCCGCTTTTACCTGTAAATGCAACCTTGTCGCCCTTTTTTATCTCTAAAGATATATTATCTATAACTTTTGTTTTATCATTATATGAAAAATCAACATTTTTCAAAACAATCGAATTATTAAAGCTTATATTTTCATTTCCATACTCTTCGGTATAGTTATTCAAATCTTTATGTACGATATCCAGCGACTTTTTAAAAAACATAATTTGATTATAATTTCCAAGTACTCTTGAAATTCCCGGAAGCATTCTGTAAAGAGCTAGCGCGTACATTGAGATGACGGGGATAATCATGTCCGGATTTTCATATCTTAGCAAAAGATATAAAACAGCCGCCAAAAGCGTTGAGAATCCTATAGATTCTATAATGTATCTTGGGGCGAATGATATCGTATAAGAATTTGTGTATGATTTTGAAAAATCACTGCTCTCTTGAAAAAAAGTTTGTGTTAACTCTTTTTCATTGCCTTTTAATTTTAGGATTTTAAAGTTTCCAAACGACGCCGTTATAAGCTTTAAAAAATTCTCCTGTGATTTGCTTCGTTTTTCCCCTTGTACATTTGCTATTTTATGAATAATCTTTATAATAAAAAATACGCTTACTCCCATCACCAAAGTTAATCCCAATGTCATCTTAAATCTTACATACAGCAAAAGTATATAAAAAATAATGATTGTAAAAATTTCGGAGCATATTAGTAAAATATTTTGTATTAAAAAACTTAGATTCAATGTGTCGCTTGATACTATTTTTATGATGGTAGAAGAGTTGTATTTGACAATATTTTTGTATGGCATATTAAGATAGTTTTGAAATAGCTTGTTTGCAAATTTGCTGAAATTGTCAAATGAAAATTTATTTAAAAAATATGTATAAAGGAGAGAATATATTCCTCTAAAAAGATAAAAAATCACAAGAAAAACGCCAAAATATAAGATAAAACTCTCTTTATTATTGAATTTGAAAAAATCGTAAACCGCTTTGTAATATCCGCCATCTATGATATCGGGATTAGACGCCATGGAAATAAAGGGCATAATAGCGGAAATGCTGACCATCTCAAGTATAGAAAATAAAATGGTACAAAAAAGCATAATAAGCAGTAATATTTTGGTTTTTCTATCCAAAACAACTCTTAGTTTTTTAATTATGCCTATTTTATTTTTTTTCATTAAAAATTTTATACACCTCTTTGATGCCATCTTCCAATGAAGTTTTATGCTTCCAGCCTAAATTAAAAAGTTTTGTCGTGTCTAACAGTTTTCGCATAGTGCCGTCCGGCTTTGTCGTGTCAAATCTAAACTCTCCTTCAAATTCAACAATCTTTTTAATTATATCCGCCAACTCTTTTATCGTTAAATCCTCTCCAGTTCCTATATTAATATGCGTATTTCGTATCTCGTTTTTATTTTTGATTAAGTCTTGAAAATTTATATTTTCCATTATAAATACGCAAGCATCCGCCATATCTTCGCTGTACAAAAACTCTCTTTTTGGAGCGCCGCTACCCCAAATCTCTACATGTTGTAAGTTATTTATTTTAGCTTCATGAATTTTTTTGAGCAACGCTGGCAATACATGTGAAGTATTTAAATCAAAATTGTCATTTGGCCCGTAAAGATTTGTCGGCATAACGGATATAAAATTTGTACCGTATTGCAAATTATAACTTTCGCACATTTTTATTCCGGCGATTTTTGCTATAGCGTAAGGTTCGTTCGTGTGTTCCAAAGGACTTGTCAAAAGGGTCTCTTCGCTTATAGGCTGAGGCGCGTTTTTAGGATAAATGCAGCTTGAGCCTAAGAATAGCAATTTTTTTACGCCATTTAAATAACTTTGGTGAATGATATTATTTTGAATTTGTAAATTTTCGTATATAAAATCGGCTCTCAATGTATTGTTCGCTAAAATACCGCCAACTTTAGCGGCGGCTAAAAATACATATTCCGGTTTCTCTTTCGCAAAAAAATCACTAACCTTTTGTTGTTCCGTTAAATCCAACTCGCTATGAATTTTTACAATTATATTGCTATAACCTTTTTGGAGTAGATTTTTGATTAGCGCGCTTCCAACCAATCCTCTATGTCCGGCTACATAAATCTTGCTACTTTTATCCATTATTATTCAAAATACCTCAAAGTTTTAAAACCTTTATCTTGTAGATACAGATCTTTTTTAGCTAAATTTATATCGCTTTCTATCATCTCTTTTATTATATCATGCAGAGTATATTCCGGCACCCAACCCAGTTTTTCTTTTGCTTTTGTGGGATCTCCTATAAGTAAGTCTACTTCCGTTGGTCTAAAATATCTCTCGTCTACCGCCACTACCTCTTTGCCTATTTGCAATTTATAGTCAGGATTTGCGCAAGATTTGACAAGCGCTTTCTCATTTAATCCCTCTCCTGTAAACTCTAACTCAATTCCAACCTCTTTGAAGGCAAGTCTTACGAACTCTCTAACCTCAGTTGTAACTCCTGTGGCTATTACCCAATCTTCAGCCTTATCGGCTTGCAAAATCATCCACATCATACGAATATAATCTTTAGCGTGTCCCCAATCTCTTTTTGATGATAAATTTCCAAGATATAGCTTATCTTGAAGTCCAAGCGCGATTTTGCTAACGGCTCTTGTTATCTTTCTTGTTACAAAAGTCTCGCCTCTTATCGGCGATTCGTGATTAAATAAAATTCCATTACAAGCGTATATATCATAAGCCTCTCTGTAATTTACAGTTATCCAATATGCGTACATCTTTGCCACAGCGTAAGGCGAACGGGGATAAAACGGCGTTGTTTCGCTTTGTGGAATCTCTTGTACTTTTCCGAAAAGTTCGCTTGTGCTTGCTTGATAAATTTTTGTCTTTTTGGTAAGTCCCAATAACCTTATAGCCTCTAAAAGTCTTAATGTACCTATACCATCTGCATTTGCCGTATATTCCGGTGTTTCAAAGCTTACATGTACGTGGCTCATAGCGGCAAGATTATAAATTTCATCGGGCTGAATCTCTTGTATTATCCTTGTTAGATTCATACTATCTGTCATATCTCCATAATGAAGAATAAAATTTAACCTTTTTTCGTGTGGGTCTTGATAAAGATGGTCTATTCTGTCCGTATTAAATAAAGAAGCTCGTCTTTTAATGCCATGAACTTCATACCCTTTATTTAATAAAAATTCTGCTAAATACGCTCCATCTTGTCCCGTAACTCCTGTAATTAACGCTATTTTTGACATGTTTTATCACCTTTTAAAATCATCTTCTATTCTTACTATATCATCTTCGCCTGTATATTTTCCAACCTGAGCTTCTATTAAAACGAGCGGGATTTTACCTGGATTTTCCAGCCTATGAATATCGCCCGATCTTATATATGTAGACTCGTTTTCTCTAACCAAAAAAACTTTATCGTTTATGGTAACTTTGGCTGTTCCGCTTACAACTATCCAGTGCTCGTTTCTATGAAAATGTTTTTGCAAACTTAGTCGTTTATTGGGTTTGACTTCTATTTTTTTTATCTTATACCCATCGCCAACTTCCAAAACTTCATAAGTTCCCCAAGGTCTATTGGCTTTTACATGTAAAGAGGTCAAATCTTTTTTTTCGCTTTTTTGGAGCGATACGACTATATCTTTAACTTTTTGAGAACTTCCTTTTTTTGATACCAAAAGAGCGTCTTTTGTGTCTATAATTATCAAATCGTTAACGTCAATAAGCGCCACCTCTTTATTTGCCAAAATGAAGTTATTTGACATATCGCTTGTTAGTTCGCGCGATAAAGCGTCAAAGCTTCCCACATCGCTCCAATCAATATCGCTCGGAACAACGGCGACATTAGAGCTCTTCTCCATCAGCGCATAATCTATACTAACGTCATCTATACGCATCATACTTTGTATGTCTATGCGAATAAGTTTTTCAAAACAACCTGTTTTCGCGTCTATTTTCGCATTCTTAAGGGCTTCCAAAGACGCGTTATAAATATTAGGAGCATATTCTTTTAACTCTTTGAGGAAAGTTTTAATTTTAAAGCAAAACATACCGCTGTTCCAATAATAATTACAACTTTTTATATACTCTTCAGCTGTTTTAATATCCGGCTTCTCTTTAAAACTCTTTACATGTAACCCATCAGCTTCGATATATCCGAAACCTGTTTCGCAATAAGTAGGCTTAATGCCAAAAGTTACCAAAAAATCATCTTTTGCCAAATCGCAAGCTTTTTGCAACGCCTCTTTATAACTATTCTCATTTTTTATCAAATGGTCGCTCGGCGTTACAAGCGCTATATCGTTTTCATCAAGTTCAAAAGACGCCAACGCTATAGCCGCGGCCGTATTTCTCCCTATAGGTTCCAAAATGCAACTGCTGTTATTTATGTTTAACTCTTCAAGTTGGTCCATAGCCAAAAAATATTGTTCTAAATTTGAAACTATGATAGATTTTTCACAAAATGAAGCGTTTCGCTCAACCGTTAACTGGAATAGAGATTTATCATTAAAAAGTTTTAGAAATTGCTTTGGCATTAATCTGCGAGATAATGGCCAAAGCCTTGTGCCGCTGCCGCCTGATAAAATAATATTTGTCATAAATCGCATTCCGCTATTTTTGTTACCGCTTCTTGCATGGCGCTTTGATATTCTCGCATCTTTTCTTCGCTTTTAGCCTCAAAACGCGCTACAAGTACTGGTGTTGTATTGGAGGCTCTTATCAACCCCCAACCATCTTTAAATATAACTCTCACACCGTCTATCGTAATAATATTTTCTATTTTTGGGAAATCTTTCGGCGGATTTTGCAAAAAGAGTTTGAGTTTTTCTATAATAAGAAACTTTTCACTCTCTTTGGTTGCAATTTTCAGCTCATCCGTTGAGTACATTTTTGGCAAGCGGGATAACTCTTTGTCCAAATCAATACCGTTTTGCAATAACTCAAGCGTTCTTAACATCGCGTAAATCGCGTCGTCATATCCAAAATATCTATCGTTAAAAAATATGTGTCCGCTAACTTCGGCGGCAATATCTATTTTGGTCTCGTGCATTTTCATCTTAAGGTTGCTATGTCCGGTTTTGTACATGTAAGCATGACCGATTTTATTTATCTCATCGTACATCACTTGCGAACATTTAACTTCACCCAAAATTTGCGGATTTTTCAGCATTTTTGAATAGAAAATGACAAGCTCGTCGCCTTTAAAATTATTTTTTTGCGTCAAAACGGCAATCCTATCTGCGTCTCCGTCAAACGCGAATCCTATATCATAATTTCCCGTAACAAGCTCTTTTTTTATATCTTTAAGATTTTTCTCTTCCGTAGGATCGGGGTGGTGATTTGGGAAAGCGCCGTCCGGCTCAGCGAAAAGAATTTTAGCGTCTATGTTTAACTGCTTGACAAGTTCCGTTACAACAACTCCGGCCGCGCCGTTTCCGCAATCTATGACGATTTTGGTTTTTAGATTTTTCAAGTGTTTAAAATGTTCGACAAGAAAATTGATATACTCTGTTTTAGTATCAATTTTATCGCAAGTCATATCGCCCCAAATTTTTAACTTTTCATACTCTTTGATTACCTCAAGACCCAATTTTTCTATGTCCGCGCCAAAAAACGGCAAACGGTTCATCGTAATTTTAAAACCGTTGTATTCGGGCGGATTGTGAGAGCCTGTTATCATAATAGTAGCGTCCACTCTGTTTTCATTAAACCCAGCGAAATAGTTGCATGGCGTTGGCACAAGCCCCATATTTTTTACTTTAACGTCTGCGTAAGTAAGCCCCGCGACAAGATAACTGAAAAGCTTTTTTGAATGAGTCCTGGCGTCGTATCCAACGCCAACTTGTTTACCGATTTGCAAAATCTTTTTCCCAAGAAAATAACCTATCGCTTTTACGCTCTTTTCATTTAAATCTTTCTCGAAAATACCTCTTATATCATATTCTCTAAAAATGTGCTTCATATCATATCTTCAATTTAAAAAATTTACCGTACGGATTTGCCGCGACCAGTTCAAATAACTCAGGATCGTATTGCTCCAAATAAAATAATTGTATGTAAACAGAGTTATACATCGCTTCGTCAACTATCAAAAATACTCCGTAAGTTTGTAAATGTATCAAACTATACACGCCTTCATATTGCAAATTTTGGATATTTACGCGAAATCCGTCCGACTGATAACCCGCTTGAACAAACCGTTTTAGCGGATATGTTTGTCTATCGGGCGCTACTAAAAGACTTTTTTGTTTGTCGATAGAAAATCCTTGATCTAAAATGAAAGTATTTCCCGCATCTCTACTTCCTCTTGAAATAAGAAAAAATGGTTGCCTTAAACTCTTTCCGCTCATTAAATCAAGATAACTAAATCTCATAATCGTAGGATATATATCCAACATTCTAAACGGCAGATAAAAGTATATGTCTCTGGTTTTTTTCGGCAAATCCATATCTTTTTTTAGAGAAACTATGAAATCGTTTGAGTTTTTAAAACCATAATCTTTCATTATCCATGCAACGTTATTGCTGGGTAACGCTATTTTGTCCGACTCAGATTTATTTTGATTTGTTTTTTCTGTCAAATGCCTATTTTCAGTATATTCCACATCAAGTCTTGCTATATTCGCAGCGCTTTTTTGATCGTGTGAAAGCGCGAAGCTAACGGGAAAATTGACATCTCCGCCATGTTTTGCTCCGTCAACAAGCGTTTTTACATCGGCATAGTAACGTATAGGATACCCATAATCCCACCAAGTGAGCACATAATCTTCTCTGCTTGCATTTTTTCCAAAATCTTCTATGAGTTTAACTTCTTCTTGCGTAAAAACGGTACCGATTCTATAATCCCAAGCATTTTTTATAAGCGGATTCAAAACAAACGCGACCGCAACAAGCGTAAATATAACAGATGAAGCTAAAGCTATTTTTTTGTTTTTGACATACACATGTAACAATTCCGTAATTCTAAAAATGAAAAATCCGATTCCAAACGCAATAACCGGAGTAGCGTACATAGCAAAACGAAGCCCTCCTTTAAGCGACATAAATCCAAGTCCAATAAGAGGCAGCATAAGGAGCATGAGAGGCTGTCTAAAACATAACCAAGCATATCCTATAATGGCTATTATAAACAAAAATATATTTCCACTCGTTCTTTCCGCAATATCCCCTATGTTAACAGTTTGGGCTTCCACTATAGTTTGCGTTACTGAGAAAAATTGCAGTTCTTCATTGGCTATAGTGCCTTCTCTTTGAAAAATATAAGAGTTTAGTTGGTCTATTACGGGATTTATACCGCCTGTTATAAAAAATGCGAGTATGGAACCTGCGAGTATATATAAAGCAAACTTTTCAAACTCTTTTTTAAAAGCTACTAAAAATAACGCTATTACGCTTACAAATCTTATAATAAAAGGCGTTCCCATCATGCCTATTAACATAATAGACAAAAGCTGATAGTTTGATACGTTTTGTTTTAAAAACAAAATCTCCGATATACTTAATTTTTTATTTTGAAGAGATTCTATTACTAACATGTATACCGTATAGATTGCGACTAATCCAAAAAACGCGAACTCCAAAGAGTAGCTGGCAGGATACAACCACCTATATATCACTATCTCAAGACCGCTCAAAAGCAGATATTTTTTCTCTTTCGTTTTTATAGCTAGAGATAACGACCACACGAGAAGCATTGGAAATAGAATATTAAACATATCCGTGTCATAGTATCCAACTACTGTGCGCGAATAATAACTTATGCCAATACTGGTAAGTAGTGCCGCTATAAAACCTGGCAATAGAAGATTTAGTCTGCTTCCCATAAGAATTATTGGTATAACAACCAAGGAAGCTCCGAATACCGGCAGATAAAATATTATTGTCTCAAGAGAAAACGGTAATATATCGTAAAGAAAGTGCGTTAACTTTGGCAACGACTCTTCTGTGGGCGATAGATCAAACTCTTGATGGCAATTTTGTTGATAATACTCGCTATTGTTTGCATTATCTTTATCGCAAAAAACTAAATCTCTAGCACCTTCCGCCCAATAATACGAATCATTGGTTGTCACCATAAATTCATTATTCCAAAGCATTCTATCATTACCGGGAACGTTCATTTGATAAACCCATGTAAGTCTAACAAGAGATGAGAAAACAAAAGCGAAAAGTATTAAAGCAAAAATACAGATATTTCGCAATCTATTCGCAGGTTCCATTAAAAATTTCATGAATACCCTTCACATGTATGGGATTTTTTAAAAGTAGTATTGTAGCTAATAATAGTTTAAAAAAAACAGATAAACTTTAAAAATAGCTTTGAGGCGGAGGTCTTATTTGACCTCAACTTCCTCTTTAATTGTTTCCAAAAGTTTCTCGCCGATACCTTTTACATTCAAAAGCTCATCAGCGCTTTTGAATTTGCCATTTGTCTCGCGGTATTTCACAATGGCTTCAGCCTTTTTCTCCCCCAATCCTTTGATTGACGTTAGCGTTTCAGCATCAGCGCTATTGATATCAATCTTTGCGAACAAAGAGGCAATCAAAAGCATTAGCATTAATAAAATTTTTCTCATGTAAACTCCTTATTGTAAAAATAATTTTGGATTGTACACAATAAAAAATTAAATACAAATAAAATATTAACTATGCTTTTCAAGTTCCTTACTTATCGCGTCTGTAAATACGCTTTTATATCCTCTATGTGTCGGCATTTTTTCGCTCATAACAAAAATGGAACGCTTATAATCCTCTAAAGTTAAATTTCCCTTCAAGAGTTCATATTTCAGATATAACCAATAAGTATTAAGCGTATCGCTTTCGCAATACTCTTTTATCTTTTCAATTTCACCTCCAAGATATAGATCCATCACTTGGCCGCCGCTTACGTCATATTTTCCGGGAAGTCCTGTCATAGTGCAAAGATGATCGAGTTTCAACCCTCTAACCGCTCCAAAATCACTTATATGATCTATCAAATCTACATGAAATTTATCACTATAGCGATATCTATAACTATCCCACTTGCTTTTACCAAGTTCTTTATTGTCTGTGTCAAAATATGCCGGACACGATAGATTGTAACGCATAGCGCGCGCTAAAATCATAGGCATATCAAAACTTCGCCCGTTAAAACTTACAAGTTTAGGATTTTTTCTATCAATAAACGATAAAAAGGAGCTTATCAGTTCTCTCTCGCTTTTGCCTTCCATGCTGTTAACTCTTACAAACATTCCAAAATCATCCGCAATCACCGCCGAAATAGCCGTTACTTGATGAAATGATATAGGCAAAAATTCGCTCCCGGTTTTCTCTTTTTGTTCGCTCATCGCAAGAGTCGCTACAGCCTCATCATCCCCTTTGAAACCAAAAACATTTCGTATTAAATCAAAATCAGGAATCGTCTCGCAATCAAATACACAAATCATTAATTATCCTTTTGGTTTTAGTTTTGTACAATTATATCTCATTTAATTATTCAAGGATGCTAAATAGATGCAAATAATAGAGTATTTTGTAGTTCTTTTTTTTCTAAAACTATCTAAACTAATGCCACTTTCTTTTGTGCTGGGCATGTTCAATTTCTTTGGAATTGTATTTTTTTGGGCATTAAAAAAAAGACGCAACTTAACTATTATAAATTTAACAAAAGCATATCCTAAAAAAAATAAAAAAGAGATTTTTGCTCTCGCAAAAGCGTGCTTTAAAAGCATCGCTATAACCGCTGCTGAAATTATGTTGATTATAAATAAGAAAAAAACTATTGATGATTTTTTAATCAATAAAGATGAGGTCTTAAAAGCGATGGCAGATATTACAAAAGACAATAAAAAAGGGATCATTTTTATAACCGCGCATTTTGGCAATTGGGAGATTTTACCTCACGCTCTAGCAATGAACGGCTATCCTATGGTCGCGATAGGAAGAGAAGGGGATAATATATTAATAGAAAAAAATCTAACAAAACCGTTTAGAGAAAGATACGGAAATCAAAATACATATAAAAGCGAAGCTATGAGCAAAATGGTAAAAGCTCTTAAAAACGGTGGAAATGTCGGTTTGCTGATAGACCAAAAAGCAGGATCTACAAATAGCGCTTTGACGACTTTTTTTGGTATAGAATGCCGCACGACCACTTCTGTCGCGAGTATGAAATTAAAATATGACTCTTTAGTTATCCCAATGTTCGCGAAACGAGAAAGTAACGGAAAATATAGGATAATTTTTTATGGCGCCGTAAATTATATAGCGGAAGAAAAAGAGAGCAAAACAGATAAAATAGAAGCGATGACGCAACATTATAACGATATTTTGGAACGCGCCATAAAAGAGGCTCCGGAACAGTGGTTTTGGATGCATAATAGATGGAAAATATGAGTTAAAATAAACTCTATTTGTTAAAAAATTATCTTATTTGTTTGACTAATTCTTGCACTAACGAATTGGAGTATTTTTTTGCCAAATACTTAACAAATTTCTCCCATTTTCTATTTACTCTATTATGTGCCGCGAAAGAAAAATAGTACTCTATCGGAATAAGAGCCGCACTGCCCATATCGTTTATTAAAATAAAACTGTACAAATTTTCACTATTTTTTTTGCAAAGAATATTTATCGGGAAAATTCCCATCGTGATTATTTCGCATAAAAGCATTTTTGCTTTTAATATTTTTAATTCATTGACTAAAATAGAAAAATTAGCTTCCAATAAAATATCTGAAGATAAATAATCGTTTAAATTTTGCGGCACTTGACCGTTATAGTCTTTAATAAGATCAAATACATATCCTACACCGATATTTGTGGATACGCTACCGTAATATTTTGGTAAAATATCGCAATCAACGCCTCTTTCTTTTAGCAAGTTAAAATACTTCAACTCTCTTTTTACATCTTTTTCGCCATCTTTATTATATGGTAATTTTATGCATAGTCTGTTGTTTTTAGGATGAATAAAACATTGTTTGTGTGAACCTTTGCCGATAAAATATTCATCACTCAAAACTATAGTTTCATCGTTGGCTGACACTTGTTTTACCAATCTATTTACTAATTCGCCACAATACTTTATTTTTATGTGGTTAAGAAATCTTTCCCATTTTCTGTTTATTCTGGCGCGCGCCGCGAAAGAAAAATAGTACTCTATCGGAATAAGAGCCGCGCTGCCTATATCGTCTATAATGATAAATCTTCCAAAACCGTTCTCATCTTTTTTATAAAGAATATTTTGAGGATAAAATGCCATAGTTATTATTTTATAAAATAACATATCTGCTTTTAATCTTTTTAACGCGTCAACCAATCCGTCAAAATTATCTCGCAATAGTATATCTGACGTTAAATAGTTAAGAAGGCTTTTAGATGTCCCCCCCCCAACATTTTTCACAAATTCAAACACATATCCTTGACCCATATTTGTAGATATTTTTCCATAATACTTCGGTAAAATCGGTATGTTATGCCCTTTTAGTTTTTCATTGTATTTGATCTCTCTTGATAGTTGTTTTTTAGCAGCTTTACTATTATCATGCAGTATCTTTACGCATAAAGAGTCGTCTTCAGGATGAATATAACACTTTCTATGAGATCCCATTCCAATAAACTCTTTTTCGTTTAAAATAACATTGTTTAGTTTAATATTATCACGCAACAAAACATATCCTAATAAAAATTTCAAGTATTTTACCATATTTTAAAATGAAAATACTATAAAAGATAAAGTTTTATCTTGTGTTGCGATTAAATTTTAAAAGTTATTTTCCTTTTAGCCTCCGTATTAGTTTTGATATTTTCATTTTTATTCTAAACAACCAATATGGATATAAGCGGACGCGTTTAAAAAGTTTGTAATTGTACTTGATTGGCGTTTTAGCATTTTTTTTCAAATCAAACGAATGAAATATTTTTCTGCATTCATCGTAAAAATTTTTATACTCCAAAGAGTTGCCGCAATCGGGCAAATACCAACCTAACATGCATGCAATTGTTATCTTATTCGTTTAGTTGCATATTTCTAATTGTTTAAGCTCCTATGATGAAATGTCACAAATAAGGCGAATATATGAACGTATTGCTAGACAACTTTTTTGTACTACATATCTTCATAAACCAAATCAAAAGCAAGACTATATGATGTTTAGATTTTTTTGAATAATTTCATTTAATTCTTTGAAAAGTATTTTATTAAACTATTCATCACTGTTCAAAAATAAAACCCAATCGTTTTTTTATATAAATATTTTGTGGTATAATTAATAAATGAAAAAAATACTATTTATTTTAGGCACTCGTCCGGAAGTCATAAAATTAGCTCCATTAGTTTTAGTTTTTAAACAATATAACAATATTTATAAAGTTACCATTTGCAATACAGAACAACAAAAAGAGCTCTCTAATCAAACTCTTAATTTTTTTGAATTAAAAGCAGACATAACTCTAAATATAATGACAAAAAATCAAGAACTAATTACACTGCAAGAGAGGCTTTTATCTAAAATGCGTAATGTAATTTTAAGTGGTAAATTTGATGCTGTAATAGTTCAAGGCGATACAATGACTGCATTTTGCGGTGCATTGGCTGGATTTTACAATAAAATCCCAGTATTTCATGTAGAAGCAGGGCTGCGTTCTTACAATATGCATGAACCATTTCCCGAAGAAGCATTGAGACAAATGATCAGCAGAATAGCTTTTATTCACTTTGCCCCTACAAATCAGTCAAAACAGGCACTACTGCAAGAAGGTATTGATGAAAACAAAATAATTATATCCGGCAACACGGTTATTGATGCGCTATTCTATTTATCAGATACGGCATTAACGAAATCATTAGTCTACCTAAAAAAATATAATATTAATATTGATGATAAATTAGTATTAATTACTGTTCATAGACGCGAAAATCACGGTGATAGACTAAAAAATATAATAGAAGCAATTAAAAAATTGGCATATAAATTTCAAAATCACAAATTTGTAATACCAGTACATCCGAATCCGAATGTAAAATATTTGATACAAACAGCTTTGAACTCGTTTGAAAATATTATACTTCTACCCACATTAGATTATCCAATTTTAGTAACCATAATGAAACATGCCAAATTGATATTGACCGATAGCGGAGGAATCCAAGAGGAAGCTCCTACATTTGGAGTTCCAATACTTGTAATGAGATATGAAACGGAACGTAAAGAAGGAGTAGAAGCAGGTTTTGCAAAACTTATAGGAACAGAGTGTGAAACAATTGTAGCTCAATCTGCTCTTATTTTAGAAAAAAATAAAACCACAACTAATAAAAATATAAAAAATCCTTATGGCGATGGAAATGCCAGCAAAATTATAGAGCAAACAATAAGAAAAAAATTATATGAGGAATAATAATTATGCATAAAGAAAATAATGTATATTTGAGTGACGAATTTAACAAATTTTGGCAAAAGATTGAAAATGGCGAAAATTTTGCTTTAGTCAGAAATGGGGATGGCGAACGAAGTATAATAATGGGAAATCCTATTGTAGCACAAGAAGGATGGAAAGCGCCACCTTATATATCAAAACTTGGGGAAAATTTAAACGAAACGCTTTCCATAGTTAATAAAAATGTATTTTTTGGAATTTCATGTCCTTGTTGCGATTCTGCCGCTTACTACTGGTATAAAAGTAGAATAGATAGTAAAAATATTACTTTTGCCAATTTATGGGTAAATGCTAATTATGAGCATTTTATAAAAAAATTTAATTTAATTACAAGAGATGCCATATTAATAGCCAATTATTCTGCAATAGGATATAAAATAGGAAATTTAAATATCTTAAGACATTACGAAATCTCTGATGATTGTATCTCTTTTTGGAAAAATGATGCTCCGAAAATGCTAGAAAATATTAAACGTGATTTTGGCAAACAGGAAAATATACTATATGTAGTCTCTGCGGGACCAATGTCAGGTCCAATAATCATTGATTTATTCAAAAACAACCCACAAAATTGTTATATAGATTTTGGTTCCGCCATAGACCGCTATTATATGGGAGTGACAAGACCATATATGATAAAAGATAATGTTTATGCTAAAAGAAATTGCTGGATGCATAATCCAATGACTACTGACTTTAATGTTAGCGTAGTTTTAAATCTATACAAACGACCTGAAAATTTAGATTTACAACTTAATGCAATAAAAAATCAGACTTTGAAACCAAAAGAAATTTTATTATATCAAGATGGAACCGGTGACAGCATTAAAATACCGGAAAATTTGAAAAATAAATTTGATTTTATTGAAATAAATCCCAAAAATATAGGCGTTTGGGGCAGATTTGCATTTGCTATGAATATGGCTAAAAATAAATATATTTGCATTTTTGATGATGATACAATTCCAGGCAATAGATGGTTAGAAAACTGTCATACCGAAATGCTTAAAATGGAGGGTTTATATGGCACAATAGGCATAATATTAAAAAAACCATATGATTATCCTGACCATGTCAATAAAAGTTATTATAGAGTCGGATGGGATGGAGAATTGGATTTCACAACAGAAGTTGATTTTGTTGGACATAGTTGGTTTTTTAAAAAAGAGTGGCTAAGATATCTATTTGAAGCGCCAAAAGAGATTCAAATGTATAAATTAGTTGGAGAAGACATGTCATTTTCTTACCAACTTTTACAGCATGGCATAAAAACTTATGTTCCACCGCATCCAATTGGCAATAGCGACTTACACGGTTCTCTTAAAAAACATGCTTATGGATTAGGAACGACAAAAACGGGAATATCTATGAATGCTAATCACTTAAAAACTATGAAGGAAGCCATCGCCATACTGTTAAATAAAAAATGGAATATTTTAACGAACAAAAATCCCAAATATATAATTTATATTGATATGAAAAAATCATTAGAAAAAAAACAATACATAAAATATTTTTTTAAAATGTTATTATCTACTAAAATATAAAATTTTAAAATTCTAATAAATTACACAATTACATAAATTTCGTTAAATAATTTTTCCCATTTTAACCAAACTTTATCAGGTGAGTATCCATCTATGCGCATACTAGAATTACGTCCCATTTGTTTGCGTAACTTATCATCTTTCATCAAAATTTCTAACTTTTCCATAAATTCACTACTATTTTCGCATAAAAAACCAGTTTCATTATTTATAATCCATTCATTCACAGCAGTTGTTTCTTTAAAGCCAATAGCAGGTAATCCTGTGCTCATAGCTTCTGCTAGCGCTAAAGAAAATGTCTCATAAGCGGAAGGGAAAGCAAATATATCTGCGTTTTGCATACACTTTAATGGTTCATTTGTAACGCCTTTAAAAAATATTTTATTTGACAAACCATTCCGCTTAATAAAATATTCCATCTCTTTTTTGTATTGCTTATCTTGTTCATAGCCATAAATGTGTACTTCCCATTTATCCTTATCTGGTATTTTTGCAAAAGCTTTAATCAAAATATGCTGACGCTTGTTTCTGTCTATTCTGCCGATATTAAGTATAATTTTCTTATTTTTATTACTTTTGGTTGCTTTATTTGCATTTATTTGCGAAACCATATTTGGAATACAGACTACTTTTGTGTTAATATATTTTTTAACTTTATCTACAGCGCTTGGAATTAAAACTTGATAGGCATCTATTTTATTGATTTGCATAATTTGTTTTTTTGTTTTACTGCCGAGTTCTATTTCTATGGCAGAATGCATAGTAGCTATTTTTGGCATTTTCAAATTAAGATAATTTGCCACCATAATGCTATTAAACTCATAACAAATAACAGCATAAATATCTCTATCTTTTAAAATATTATTAACACGTTCTGCCAATATTTTCGTTTTATGGCTATCAACATAATTTTCTATATCCAAATGAAATATCCTTGCGATTTCACGGATTATTTTTTTATAAAAAGGCGCTTTTATTTTTCCAAGTCCCAGATTGTAAAATTCCACTTCTTTATTTAAAAGGAAAAATGGTTTTTCATTTTGGTCGCTACTATTGCAAATATTTATAACTTTACAATTTTTCTCTATTGCTAAATTTGATAATTCGACAAAAACTTTTTCTCTTCCACCTTCTATGCTTATAGGAAAGTTACTAAAAAAAAGCTGCACAATAGTTTTCAAAATATTTCCTTTAATTATTGAATATTTTCATCCAAAAATTTGCTATCTTTAGCCGCAATATCTGTCTACGGATGGATTTGCCTTTTTTATACTTTGCTATTTGTGGCATTTTTATATCATTAAAAGCAGTTTTGTGCAAATACTCATAATATTTATCATTAAAACCGTTATAAATTACATATTCCCAAGGTTTGTAACTTCCTGCGTAATGAAAAATAGACGGATTTTTTTTAGCTTTTATTGCATTTCTTCTAAAAACGCTTTTTAATAAAATTTTAAAAAAAAGATTGAAAATTGGCGGTATAACATTCCAATGCAATGGCAATTCATACCAATTATTCATAAAAATTTTATTTAGAGCATCTTGATCATGGTTTGAAAATTTATTATTACTCGCACACTCAATAACTTTTGCTGAATAATTATTTTTTCGCCACAAATCCAAATTTAATATCAAAACCCCTGAGTTAAAATATGGCGCATCAAATGGCAATCCAAAACAGACGTTTTTCTGTTTTTTCAGTCTTCTTGACGTCATAATACCATAATCAGCGACTGCAGCTATAGGAAACTCTTTTATATCAATACTCCATAATTTGTCAATATCATCATACACAAGTAAATCGGCATCCAAATAGATAACCTTTTTGATATCTTCAGATAGTATATTTGCTATATCAAGTCTAAAATAGGCTGCTCTACTCACATGCCCGCTGATATATATTTTTTCAAAATCTCTATTTTCTATCTCCAAAAATTCTATATTTCCGCATAATTTTCTGACCGTAGCTGATATCTTATCTTTATTGATAACGCTAATATTGTCACACAAAAGATAAAAATTGATAGATTTTTTTCTACTGCTATTTAATAAAATGGAAGCCATTGTGACAGCAGTATGTTGAGCATAATTATTATCAGCTGCTAAAACTATATTTATTTTACTATTCATAATTTTCTTTGATTTTTTGATAATTATATCATTTTAAATATTTTACTAATTTTTTTCTGCTTTTTCATACTATATAATTTTGTATATTTTATCAATGTATGAAAAAAATGACAATAACAAAGCACAAACCCTATCTTGCCATCAAGCACTCCTTTTTTTATAAACGCCATTTGCAAAAATCCACCCATCGCATGTAAAAACGCTTTCGCGATACCTGCGGTTTTACCATTTTCATACGCATTTTGCGCCCAAATAGTCGTATATTGATTAAATTTATTAAAATACTGCTCCCAACTTGTATATGTATAGTGTTTTATGTGTCCTTTAAGGTGAACTTTGGGCAAATCACAAACAACTCTTTCATGTACTTTATTTATCCATTTTACATTTTTGCGTGGAAAAAGCCTTGTAACAAAATCAGGTCTTAAAACGCCATAGTTAAACTCTTGATTAAACGCTATGGATTTCCTTTTTATAATGTACTGCTTTAGTTCATCTTTCTCCACCGCTTCTTTTATACTGCAAATAAGTTCGTCATCCAGTCTTTCGTCCGCGTCAAGATACAACACCCATTTTGTACTTATCTCTTGCAAACCAAAATTTCTTTGCGCCGCAAAATCGTTATTCCATGCGCGAAAAAGAACTTTTGCCCCGTTTTCCTGCGCTAAATTTACGGTATTATCTGTACTTCCACTATCAATAATAAATATGTTTGGGGTACATTTTTTCGCATTTTGAACAACATCGGCTATATTTTTCTTTTCATTTTTTGTTAAAATCAAAATAGACATATCCATCATCTATATTCCTTGCGTTTTCTTCGCTTTTTCATACTTTTTCTAAATTTATCAAGAAAAAAACTAAATTTGCCGTACAACCTGCAAATCAATAAACAATTATCCAAACTCCACCATAAAATCTTATATTTTATGCCTATATTGGCAACAACACCATCTTCATGTTTTGTCTCTAAATAACTTTTGCAATGTTCTATCTCTTTTTGCGTTAAACACTGCTTATGCGTATTAACAACTAAACTTGCAACAGCGCTTCTTATTGCTCTAAATTGACTCCATTTGAAAGCTTCTTTGCAATACAAAGCGGCTATTCTCTCGTGTTCTGTCCAACCGTTAAAGAATCCATATTTTCGTTTTGCGCTGAATGAAGACATTATAGAACTTTGATTTGTGCAATTATAGTAATAATATGGTTTTTGAGTTGAAACCGCACTTTTGGTGGCAAAAAATAGTGTCGGCATAATAAACAGATCTTCCGAATAAACCCCCACGCAAAATCTAAAATTTTTAAACAAGTCTGCTTTATATAGTTTATCCCATACGCAATTTGAATATTTATCCATCAAAATCAAGTATCTAATCTCATCAATAGTTAAATCGTTCATATTACCTTGTTGAGAAATCTTAATGCCGTTATTATCCACAATATAATGAGCGTGGGTTACGATATCTGCTTCTTCTTTTAACGCAATATCGAGCAACTCTTCGTAAGCTTGTAAATCTATATAATCATCCGAATCCACAAAAGCTATATACTCTCCGCTTGCTATGTCAAGTCCGGCATTTCTGGCGTCGCTCAAACCGCCGTTTGATTTATGTATAACACTTACTCTTTTATCTTTTTTGGCATATTCGTCGCAAATGTTTCCGCAATTATCGGGTGAACCGTCGTCTATTAAAATAATTTCTAAATTTTTATACGTTTGATTTACAATAGAATTCAAACACTTTTCCAAATACCGCTCTACGTTATATATCGGCACAATAACTGATATAAGCGGCTGCGCGCTTTTTTCGACTTTCACTGATGTATCCTATTCCCGTTTTTAATACGCCAAAGCGCAATCGTACGCGCTGCTACTATTTTTAATTTTAAAGTTTCGTCGATTTTATTATTGCTATCCAATTTGCCCATTTTACCATCTTTCACCCATAAATTGTGATTAAACGCTTCATTATCCGTACCGTCAAAAAGACTTGGCAAAATGCTACTATATTTATAACCTTTTTCGCCTATTAATTCTACGAGTGTCGGTATCATTTGCGTATGAGATCCGACTATATTTTTGCCAAACCACTCCTTTTTAACTCCTTGTCCATAAAATATAGCGGGCACGGCGGAGAGTGTTTCGATATCCACCTCTTTTGCGAAAGAAAATCTCTCGGCATGATCGCCTGTAATGGCAAAAAGAGTATCGGACGCGACACTGAGCGCATTTTTCACAAAAATGCCGATGGCTTGATCCGCGTACCAAATATGCCCTAATGCATTTATGGTTTTATCGTCTTTGCTTATTTGAGGTAAAAGAGACGATTTGACATGCGATATATCAAATCCTTCCTTAACAACGTCTATAGTATAAGGCGGGTGATTGCTTGTTGTAAGAATAAAATGAAACGTCATCTCTTTGTCGTGTTTGGCCATATAATTTGTTACATATTCAAACAGAGTTTTATCCGGGGTTCCCCACGAGTTACTGCCTTCATATTTAAATTCGGAAGCGGAGTAAAATTCGTCAAAATCTTGAGACAAGGCAAACGTTTTTATATTTTGCCATTTTTCAAACCCACCGTACCAAAAAACCGTTTTATAGCCCAAATTTTTCATTACATGAGCAATACCCGTACCATATGGCGCGCGAAAAGTTTCAGCTTCATAGTTTTCATATACTCCAACATCAGTTAAGCCGCTCAACAAACCGTTCACAGCGGATATTGTTCCGGTGCCTCTTGCTAACATTATATTAGTAGCCAAACTATTTTGTGAATTTTGCAGTTTAAGTCCCTCTTGCGCCAATGAAAGATTTTGATACTCTTCTAAAAACGGCCAAAGAGCATAAGTTTCGCCGAGTATAAAAATCACATTAGTCGGTTTTTTGGGCAATCTTTGTACCTCAACCTCCCGTAAAAAAGCATTATCTATCGTGTCCGCATATGGTTGTCCACCTAAAACGGCTATCTGCTTTTGCAAATCTTCTACGGTAATACGATTGTTTATTTTTGATTTTGAACGCTTATAAATGCTTCTAACTCTATAAAGAGCTTGTATATCGTCCAAGATAGCTTCATTCAAAAGATTTGACTTTAAGCGTGCCGCATTCTCCCAAGTGATAGAATTCGCGTAATTAAACGCGCCGCCATATCTCACAAAAACTGCAAAAACAGCCAAAAAAACAAATGTCACTACACTATAAGCGATAAATGTTTTTTTGTTATTAATATGAAGCGAAAAAGTTTTTAGATGTAAAATCTTAAAAAATATAAATATCAATAAAGCGGTTGTAATCAACGCGAGCGGTAATTTCCAAAAAAGTCCGTATTCTTTTACGGCAGTATCCATTATCGCGCTAAAATCGTCGTGCGCTCCGTTAATTAACATGATGTCAAAACCGGAATTAAATATACCGTAATAAGGTATTTTGATAAAAAATAGTATTGTCAAAATAGCAAGGAGGGTAGCATACCAAATTTTTCGCACAATCTCTTTTGGGTATTTCGCCCATATTATATGGGGTAACGCGGAAAATACAAATCCTATAAGCGCTATCCACGCGGCGCTTTTTAAACTGAGTCTAAGTCCGTACCACATAGAGAGCCAAATTTCGCTCATATCGTCTAACTGATAAGCGTACATGTATATAAAAATCGCTCTAAAAACGCAAAGCAATATCAGAAAATAAAAAAATGCCTTAAAATCTTGTTGCAAATTATAAAAAAATCGTTCAAACGCCCGCATTTTGTCTACCCTTTTCATTTTTTCGCAATATTTTTTCGCAAGCGTTTATTACTTGCTCTACCGTAAGTTCTTTCATACATCGCAAATCGCTACATGTATGTCTCATACCTTTTTCGCAGCCAACGCACTCAGGGTTGGATTTCACGATAATTGCGTTTTTTGTAAATGGACCATAAAGTTTTGGATTCGAAGGTCCGTACAAAGCTACAATCGGCACCTTTTGGCTAATGGCTACATGCATAGGACCGCTGTCATTCGTTATAATAAGCGAACATCGCCTCATAGCCGCGGCTAATGTTCCTATACTAAAACTTCCCGTCGCGACTATAGCGCGAGTACGCATACAACTTATAGACTCATTTACCATATCCATATCCATAGTTCCGCCAAAAAACACTATTTTATATCCGTCAGCGGCTAATATATCGGCAACTTTGGCAAATCGTTCACTTGCCCAGCGTTTTGTTATAACGGCACTACCTATATTGAACCCTATAAGTTTATCGTCGGATTTCACATTGTTTAAATGCCAAAAATCGTCTGCCTCTTTAAAATTGGTATTCGATGGAAAAATCTCAAGCCCATTATTGTCGGTATTTTTAATCCCAAGCTTTTTTAACACATCAAGGTACATGTCGGCCGCATGTAAAGATCTATTTAGTTTTATATATTTATCCCATCGCCATCTAAAAATAGCATGTGATATTCCTGTTCTAAAAGTTGTCTTTGTAAAAGCGCAAATAAAAGAGCATCTTTCGTTTGGATGTAAGTTTATAATCATATCAAAATTTTGAGAACTCAAATCTTTTGCGCATTTTGTAAGAGCTAAGATAGTATTATCATGCCCTTTTTTATCTATGGTTATCACTTGATTTAGATTGGGATTAAACATAACCACATCTTTTAATTTATCGTCTACAAGCATAGCTATATAAGCGTTTGGAGCGGCTTTTCTTAAAGCGTGGATAAAAGGCGTTACCAATATCAAATCGCCAAGATGCATCAAAAACGTTACTAAAATTTTTTTATTGTCAAGTTCAACCATCAATTTGTCCGATTTTCTCTTTAAAGATTTCATACACGGCTTTTGGGGTAATCTCTCTCATGCAACGCCAATCAGAACACTTTTTTTTAAGACAGCCCGCGCATGATAAAGGCGTTACGATCACGCTTGCTTTTTCATTGGCATAGGGTCCAGTACGATTTGCTAGCGTTGGCCCGTACATAGCTATAAGAGGTTTTTTAAAAGCTGCCGCGAAGTGCAAAGGTCCTGTGTCCGCGCTTATAAAAAAAGTGCAATTTTTAATCAGCGCGGCAAGTTCGCTCAAAGTTGTTTTGCCCGTTAAATCCGTGATATTTTTTACATTTTCACTTATTAAATTGATTATATCCAGACTTTTTTGTTTATCGCTTTCTCCGCCTATCAACACTACATGTAAGCCGTCTTTTATTAACATATCACAAAATTTCGCAAAGTATTTTATCGGCCACTCTTTTGTTTTCCAACGTGCCGCGGGAGCTATGATTATATATTTTGCTTCTATTTTATCTAACTTTTTTTGAACATTTTCAAAGGCTTTATCTAAATTTGGCATCGGAAATTCTATCTTTTCAACTTTTGCTCCCAAAAACCTCGCCACGTCAAGATAGCGTTCTATCACATGAGCATTTTTGTTTTCGCCGCATATAGCTTTGCTGACAAGAGCGCTGAATTCTCTCATCTCGCAATACCCTATACGCGTTTTGCAACCGCTTATCGCCGCTAAAACCGCGCTCTTAAAAAGACCTTGCATGTCAATGACAAGATCAAATTTTTTAGAGCGAAGCATTTTGCGCGTACTAAAAAAATATCTGATTTTGTTTAGTAAGGAAAGTTTTTTGAAACTCTCTTTGTCAAAATATATCACTTCGTCAATAATGGGTTTTTGCGGCAAAAAATCTGAAAATTGAGGATGAACGAGCCACGTGATTTTAGCCTCTTTGAAACGAGAACGAAGCGCGGCGGCAAAAGGCAAAGTATGCAAAATATCGCCTAAAGAGCTCATTTTAATAATTAATATATTTTTGTATTCCATACGTAAATTTTCCAAAAAAACAGATATAAAAGCATGCAAAAGCTTATCATTAAACATTTTTTTATACAATACCAAAATCTAAATAGTACCATAATTTTTTTTAAGGATTCTTCGTGATAAAAAAATGTCTTTTCCCTGCGGCCGGATATGGAACAAGGTTTTTACCTGCCACTAAATCTTTGCCCAAAGAAATGCTGCCCATAATTACAAAACCTCTTATACATTACGGCGTAGAGGAAGCTATGGAGGCAGGCATACGCAATATGGCTATAGTAACGGGTCGAGGCAAAAGAGCTCTTGAGGATTACTTTGATATAAGTTATGAGCTCGAACACCAAATAAAAGGCTCATCCAAAGAACCGCTTTTAAAAGAGATTAGGCACATTCAAAATTCATGCGTTTTCACATATATCAGACAAAAAGAGATGAGAGGACTTGGAGACGCTATCTTAAAAGGAGAGCCTTTAATTGGACAAGAACCGTTTGCCGTCGTGTTAGCCGATGACTTTTGTGTTCATGATAAAGGCAATGGCGTACTTAAACAGATGGTGAAAATGTATGAAAAATATCGTTGCTGTATTGTAGCCATAATGGAAATTCCGCACAAAGATACTTACAAATACGGTATTGTAAGCGGGGATTTGATAGACAAAAATCTTTTAAAAATATCCGACATGATAGAAAAACCAAAAGTAGAAGACGCGCCCTCAAATTTAGCTATTATCGGACGCTATATATTAACTCCCGAAATATTTGACACAATAAAATCTACAAAACCGGGTATAAACGGCGAACTTCAAATCACAGACGCTTTAAAAATTCAAGCAAAGCAGGGCAAAGTTTTAGGATACAAATTTGAAGGCATAAGATTTGACTGCGGAAGTATAGAAGGTTTCGTGGAAGCTACAAATTACATGTATGAAAGACTTTCGTGAAAACACGCTTCGTGGCACTTATCGAACCTTTACATATAAAAGCGTTATTCGGATATTTTTTTACGGCGATTTTATTTATAACCATACTTTCAATCCCTTTGGCCAATGTTCAAATATATCCAAAATCCATGATGATCTTAATGCTTTTGGTAAGTTTATACATAGTTTTATTAAAAAAAACGCGCATATTTTTAAACACTCTATTTTTATATAAAGATTTGATAGCATTGATGGCGATACTCGGCGTATGTATAATAAGTTCAATGCTCGACAATCGCGTAGCTTCTTTTTATTCGTGGGAGGGCGTTTGTCAAGTGGTATTTATGCACTTTTTCGGATTTATAACGCTATTGTTTCTTTACCAAGAAGGATTTTTCGGCAAAATGGGTAAAAAGCTTATATTCTTTCTTATGCTTATATCTTTTGGCATAGAACTTATTAGCGGATTTGCTCAAATATTTTTCCAACTAAGCTTCATAGAAGGCATATTCGGCTCTTTGCAAAGCGGTCTGACCGGTACGACTATAAATAGAAATATTTTTGGGTTTTATATGGCTTTTGGCACGGTTTTAACGCTTTTAAAGATTATAAGGTCGCAAGGGACAATAAATATATATTATCCTATTTTACTGACACTGTTTTTTATAGGATTGCTGTTTTCATATTCAAGAGCGTCGTGGGTATTTGTATTTGTATTTATGTTCTCATATACGATTATATTTTTCAAGCAAGTCAAACAAAGAGACGCGTTGCTTTTTTTGTTTGTGCTATTTTTATTTGCTATCGCGTTTGTGTTTTCAAGCGCGTTAAGCGATAGATTTTTATCGATAATAGAAGGAGATAGTTCAAGCAGATTTGAGATTTGGCAGCAAACGGTTGAATTTATAAAACAGAAGTTTTTATTGGGATACGGCGTGCGCAATTTTGATTTTGAAGTTATGGGCGCATATTTTCCGCACAACTTTATTTTAGATATTTTATATTCTGTCGGGATTTTGGGTTTTAGCGTCAGCGCGGCATTTTTAGTCCTTACATGTAAGGAGATTATTAAAACAAATTTGATACATTTGCCGCTTCTTTTATCATTTTTTATGATTTTGCAATTTGACCACGATATCACAAGCAGACGCGTACTTTCTATGTTAATGCTGCTCGCGTTTTTTATATTTTCAAGAAGAGTCGATGAAAATAACGCGAAGATGGGCAAAAATTATAACGACTTTGATACCAAATACTGATAAAATAGCGATAATTTTTAAAGAGGATAATAATGACCATTAGAGATATTCAGCGATTTTCAGAAATTCGCTATCAAGCAAGAGCGTATTTATGTTATCTTTTCACAAGAAATATTCACAACAATATGCCCTCTCCCCAACTTGACAATATATTGGTTCAGCTTGATAAAATTGCTCATGAAGTTGATAATTTTGAAGCTTTATATATACTTGATACCAAAGGAAATCAAGTCGTTGACAACATCTCAAAAAATCCTAAATTTGTAGTAGGAAAAGGGCTAAACAGAAGCAATAAAGCTTACTACTATCGCGCCGTCAAAGAAAAACGCTGCGTTTTAACCGACCCGTATCCTTCAAGTCTTACAAATAATTTATGCATAACGGCGAGTTTTCCATTGTACGATGACAAAAATGAACTCTGTTATGTGATTTGTATAGATATTTCGCTCAACGATATTTTAAAAATCTCAAATGTAAGCAATTTGGACAACTTTTTCGGGTATTTTTCAAAAATCATCTATACTTTGTTCGCGATAGCCTTGTTTTTAGTATCTTCGGTCGTTTTTTTTAACGGAATTGAGAATTTTTTATCAAGCGACTTTAATTTAGCCGTCATAAATATTGAGGAGATGTTCAAAGCGACAATACTTTTAACGCTTTCGCTCGCGATTTTTGATCTGGTTAAAACCATCTTTGAAGAAGAGGTGTTAGGACATATTAAAAAAGCTAAAAACGGCGGCGTGCATAAAACAATGGTAAGATTTTTGGGCTCAATAGTTATAGCTTTGGCGATTGAATCTTTAATGCTTGTATTTAAATTTGCCGCCAAAGAAGAGACTGCCAGCATTATATACGCCGTTTATCTGCTTTGCGGAGTGACAATGCTTTTGGTTGGATTGTCCGTATATCTATATCTTGTGAATGGGAAAAAGAGAAAATAATGATTGCCGTTATAGACTACAAAATGGGAAATTTACAAAGCGTGATAAACGCCGTTGAAAAAGTAGGGGGGGGAGCTATTTTAGTAAAAGAACCGAAAGATCTTAAAAAGTATAAAAAAGCTATTTTGCCCGGAGTTGGAGCATTTGGCGACGCGATGAGGTTTTTAAATCAAAGCGGTATGGACGAAGCAGTCAAAGAGTTCGCGCATGAAGGTAAAATGCTGCTTGGAGTTTGTCTTGGTATGCAGCTACTGTTTGAAAAAAGCTTGGAGTTTGGAAAGCACGACGGACTTGGATTGATAGAAGGAGAGGTGGTTATGTTTGACAAAAATAGATTTGATACGCCATTAAAAATACCACATGTAGGTTGGAACTCTTTAAATATGAAACAACAAAATCCTCTTTTGGAAGGTTTAAACGACAATACGTATCTATATTTTGTACATAGTTTTCATATAAAAACAGACGATAAATATGTTAGTGCCGTTACGCATTACGGATACGACTTCGCGAGCGTTGTTCAAAAAAACAATATCTTCGGTTTTCAGCCGCACCCTGAAAAGTCTCACGAAAACGGACTTAAAATATATAAAAACTTTATGGAATTGTAAAATGCAAATAATACCGGCAATTGATTTAAAAGACGGATTAGCCGTAAGGCTCAATAAAGGTTTAATGCAAAGCGCTAAAATTTATTCGGATACTCCTTGGGAATTAGCCTCGGAGTTTGAAAACTCAGGCGCTAAATGGCTTCATCTTGTAGATTTAAACGGGGCGTTTGCCGGGGAGCCTAAAAATTTAGAAACAATAAAAAAAATCAGAAATAAAACCGATTTAAAAATAGAGTTAGGCGGCGGCATAAGAGATGAAGAGACTATAAAAAAATACATCGATATTGGTATTAATAGAGTTATTTTAGGTTCAATAGCTCTGAAAAATCCCACATTTGTGGAAAATATGAGCAAAAAATACCCAATTGTTGTTGGAATTGACGCGATTGACGGTTTTGTGGCGGTAGAAGGATGGGCGCAAACTTCAAACATTAAAGCGTCCGTTTTAGCGCAAAAATTCGCAAACGCGGGAGTTAGCGCTATCATTTGCACAGATGTCAGTAGAGACGGAATGCTAAGCGGCGTAAATGTTGAATTTACGATTGAGATCGCGAACGCTTCCAAACTTCCCGTGATAGCAAGCGGCGGAGTAAAAGATATGAACGATATAAACGCTCTTTTAAAAACCGGGAAAATAGACGGCGTTATCATAGGAAAAGCGTATTATGAAGGTACGATAAATTTAAGAGAGGCATATTCGCGCATTTTGTAAGGCATATTCAAAGTATTTTTAGCTAAAATAAATCCTTTCATATTGTTATGAATTTAGAAAATTTGAGGTTTTTATGGATAAAAATTACTTTGAGCTTATTGTACACCCGTCTTCACATGTAGAGCTTTTCAGCGATTTTTTATTGTCATTCGCGGACGCCATTGAAGAAGATGGCGAAAAACTTATATTAAGAAGCGAGACGCCTTTAGACGAAGTGGCTTTAGGCGTAGATGAGTTCGCGAAAAAATTATCAAAAAAATTATCCTCGAAAATAACAGTTCAAACATCTTTGCAAGAAAAGCAAAACGAAGATTGGATAAAAAAATACCAAAACTCAGTCCAGCCGATACAAATAGGTTCCATTTATATACGTCCGAGTTGGGAAGAACCTAAAAATTCTCTTACGGATATTGTTATAGATCCCGCCTTGGCGTTTGGTTCTGGACATCACGCAAGCACATACGGTTGTTTATTGATGTTGCAAAGATACGTAAATGCCGGGAACAGAATACTTGACGTAGGCACAGGAAGCGGTATTTTAGCTATAACAGCGTCCAAACTCGGCGCAATTGCGGATATTTGCGATACAGACGAGCAAGCTTTGGAAGCGGCGAAAGAGAATTTCGCCAAAAACGGCGTAAAATACAAAAACGCGTGGATAGGTTCTGCTAAAGACGCCAAACATCAAGCAAATGATATAAAATACGATATAGTCGTCGCCAATATAGTAACCGACGTACTTTTGATAATTGAAAAAGATTTAATAGGTAGACTTTTTGGTAACAGCATTTTAATACTTTCGGGTATTTTAGACAAATACTCGCAGCGCGTTAAATCAGCGTACGACTCTTTGATACTTATTGACGAGGTCATTACGGACGAATGGCGCACATTAGTTTATAAAAGGTAATATATGGAACAAAAAAACAATAATAATCAACAGCCGCAAAATAATAACTTTTTTAATAAAAATCCGTTGCTTATATTCGCAATTTTTTCTATCGTAGTAATTGTGATTTTTAAAACGTTTGTTACGCCATCAAGTGATGGAATGAATATTTCAAACGCAAATTTGCCCACAAAAACTATCGGTTACTATGAGTTTAAAGAACTTGTGAAAAATGACGCTATAGAAAAAGTAGAGATAGGTCAAACAATAATCAGAGCCGTATCAAAAGGCAATATGGGAAACCAAAGAGTATCTTACATAGTAAAAAAAGTGGGCGAAGACAACTCTTTATTGCCTTTACTTGAAGAAAAAAAGGTGCCGTACAGCGGTTATAGCGAATCAAGCTGGCTTGGCGATATAGCTTCTTGGTTGCTTCCGATATTCATATTTTTGGCTATTTGGATATTTTTGACCAATCGTATGCAAAAAAATATGGGTAATGGCATTTTAGGTATCGGCAGTAGCAAAAAACTTGTAAATTCAGAAAGACCTAAAGTTAAATTTACCGATGTAGCGGGCGTAGAAGAGGCAAAAGAAGAGGTCGTGGAGATAGTGGATTTTTTAAAACATCCCGACAGATATATAAAGCTTGGCGCGAAAATCCCAAAAGGGGTATTACTTGTGGGACCTCCAGGTACAGGTAAGACGTTGTTGGCAAAAGCGGTCGCTGGAGAAGCCGACGTTCCGTTTTTTTCCGTTTCAGGTTCAAGTTTTATAGAGATGTTTGTAGGCGTGGGCGCTAGCAGAGTAAGAGATCTTTTTGAAAACGCAAAAAAAGCCGCTCCGGCAATTGTATTTATAGACGAGATAGACACTATAGGAAAAAGCAGAGCCGCAGGCGGACAACTTGGCGGAAATGATGAAAGAGAACAAACCTTAAATCAATTATTGGCTGAAATGGACGGTTTTAGTTCCGACTCTTCGCCCGTTATCGTACTCGCCGCCACAAATAGACCAGAAGTTCTTGACTCCGCGCTTTTAAGACCGGGACGTTTTGATAGACAAGTTTTAGTAGACAGACCGGATTTAAAAGGCAGACTCGCCATATTGCAAGTACATGTAAAAGATATAAAACTCGCAAAAAACGTTGATTTGGAAGAGATAGCCAAAATGACGGTAGGATTTGCCGGAGCTGATTTGGCTAATGTGATAAATGAAGCGGCGCTTCTTGCCGGACGCGAATCAAAAGAACATGTGGAGCAAAAAGACTTTTTGGAAGCTTTTGAAAGAGCGGCTATCGGTTTAAAGAAAAAAGGAAGAACTATTAATCCTAAAGAAAAAAAGATAGTAGCTTATCATGAAAGCGGACATGCGCTTGTGGGAGAAATCACCAAAGGATACACAAAAACCACTAAAGTTACTATTGTGCCGCGCGGACTTGGCATTTTGGGTTATTCTATGAATACGCCGGAAGAGAATAGATTTTTAAAACAAAAGTATGAGCTTATCGCTGAAATTGACGTGCTCTTAGCTGGACGCGCGTCTGAAAAGTTATTTTTAGGCGAAGTATCAAACGGCGCTTCAAACGATTTGGATAGAGCTACAAATATTATCAAATCTATGGTCGGCATATATGGTATGAGCGAAGTAGCCGGACTTATGGTTTTGGAACGCAGACAAAATATGTTTTTAAACGGCGGGCAATCCATCAAAGATTATAGCGATAAAACCGCCGAAGAGGTAGATAAGTTTGTCAAAACGGAACTTGATAAGAGATTTGGTATAGTTTTAAGCGAGCTCAAAGAGTATAAAGGCGCTATAGAAGGTATGGTAAAAGCGCTTTATGAAAAAGAGACTATTGAAGGCGAAGAGGTGCGGGATATAATAAGAAACTTTGAAAAAGCCAACAATATGCCAACAAAAATACAGGTTGATTTGGAAGCGGCGATAGAGAACGCTGATAAGCCTGTAGAAAAACCAGATAGCGTGGATTAGACTATGCGTGAGCAATTTACCACGACGCAGATTATCGCTAAAGAGGGATGGCGAAATATAGCTATAGTTTTTGTCATTTTTTTGTTATCGTGCTGGGTAGATTTTGGCTCACATGTAATGTTTATTATTTTACTGATTTTTATAACTGTTTATAGAAATCCGGAAAGAATCGCGGAAGAAGATGACCCTCTGGCTATTTTAGCGCCGATTGATGGAAAAATTATCGCGATAGAAAGAGTTGAGAGCAACCTTTTAGACGATACAAAATGTTTATATATAAAGATTCGCTCTTTACCATTTGACGTTAGTATGATACGTTCTCCTGCGTCGGCTAATATCGTAAGCGTTAAAGCCATTCACGGACTGTTTTTACCGCCGCATAAAAAAGAGGCTGAAAAACTAAACGAACGTCTTGAGATAAATTGTTCTTTTCAAAAATCATCTTTTATCATTCGTATTGTGGCAGGAGTATTTGCCAGAAAAATTTATTTCGCCAAAAACAGAGGGAATATAAAAGCCGGAGAAAGAATAGCTTTTATCACTGATGGTATAGTAGAGTTATTTTTGCCTTTTGATTCAAGATTAAAACTTTCCATAGGAGACTATGTAAAGGGAGCTAAAAGCGTTATAGGATACTTTGCTTATAAGGATTAAAATGGATAATGGAATAAAAAACGGAAAGCTTTATTTTAGCTATATACTGCCGAATCTTTTCACAGCGGCAAGCGCATTTTTAGGAATCGCTTCCATAATAGCGGCATCGCAAGGATTTTTTGATAAAGCCGCTATTTATATCATACTATCTCTTATTCTTGACGGGCTTGACGGCAAAGTAGCAAGATTTACCAAAACTACAAGCAAGTTCGGAGTAGAATTTGATTCTCTTGCCGATGTGATAGCGTTTGGCGCCGCTCCGGCTATGTTTTTTTATTTTAGCGTAGGATACGATCACGGAAGAATCGGCGTGTTGTTTGCCTCTATTTACGTAGTTTTCGGCGCGATAAGACTTGCCAGATTTAACGTTATGAGTCCTTCAAGCGAACCGTCTGTATTTATAGGTTTACCAATACCTACAGCTGCCGTTTTGGTTGTAATGTGGGGGCTTATGTTCCAGCATTATGAGATGTTTAAAGGTTTTGAATATACGCTTTTTGTGTTGCAAGCTCTTGCGTCATTTTTGATGGTAAGCAATATAAGATATCCGAGCTTTAAAAAGATAGATTTGAAAAAATCACAAACAATTAAAATTTTAACGCTTCTGGTAGTTGTTTGTTCAATGATCTACATGTATACAATAATTGCCGTTACTATTCTGGTCAGCGCCTATATTTTGTACGGCATTATAAGAATCTTATATAATTACATTGTTGCAAAAAATAAAAAAAATAAGTATAATGGTTGATTCTAAATTTTTAAACAAAGGAGTTTCGTATGAATGGTGTAAGTACCGGCATTGCCAAATACATCAAAATCTTACCTAAAATTGAGATCAAAAACGCGCTCCTGCTTCATTTACCTATATCTTTTCCCCTGTAATTTTGTTTTAGTTTTAAGCTTTTTTTGTGATGTTTTTAAACATTTTTCATTAATAAATTTAAGGATATAAATAATGAGTAACGATGTAATTAAAATTTTTGATACGACTTTAAGAGACGGTGAACAAAGCCCCGGCGCTTCTATGAACACTGAAGAAAAAATACAAATAGCCTTGCAGTTGCAAAAACTTGGCGTCGATATAATAGAAGCGGGGTTTGCGGCGGCAAGTCCGGGGGATTTTGACGCTATAAAAAGAATAAGCGAGCAAATGGATAAAAGCACGGTATGTTCTCTTGCAAGATGTGTTGAAAAGGATATAAAGGCGGCGGCGGATTCTATTGCTTTGGCAAAATATAGAAGAATACATGTATTTTTAGCTACAAGCCCCATTCATATGGAATATAAGTTAAAAATGAAGCCTGACGAAGTGATAAAAAAAGCAGTGCAATCCGTACAGTACGCTAAGACTTTTACCGATGACGTAGAGTTTAGTTGCGAAGACGCGGGAAGAAGCGATATTAGTTTCTTAAAAGAGGTATTAGACGCCGTGATAAAAGCGGGAGCGCTTACTTTAAATATCCCCGATACCGTAGGATATTGTCTTCCAAACGAGATAGGCGCGCGCATAAAAGAACTTAGCGATTTTGTAAACGATAGAGCTATAATTTCAGTGCATAATCATAACGATTTGGGTTTGGCGGTCGCGAACTCCTTAGCGGCTATTGAAAATGGAGCCAGACAGGTAGAATGTACCATAAACGGTCTTGGCGAGCGCGCAGGAAATGCGGCATTGGAAGAGATAGTTATGGCTATAAAAACAAGGCAAGACGTATTCGCCCCGCTCTATACAAATATCAATACCAAAGAAATTTATCCTACAAGTAAGCTCGTATCGTTAATTACCGGTATCGAGCCGCAACCAAATAAAGCGATAGTAGGTAAAAATGCGTTCGCGCATGAAAGCGGCATACATCAAGACGGCGTTTTAAAGAATAAAGAGACTTATGAAATCATTAAACCAAGCGATATAGGACTTGATAAAAACAATCTAGTTTTAGGTAAACACTCCGGACGACACGCGTTTAAAGATAGATTGCAAACATTGGGATATACGCTAAAAGATGAAGAGGTAAACGAAGCGTTTGAAAAATTTAAAATTTTAGCCGATCAAAAAAAAGAGATTTTTGACGACGATATAAGAGCTTTAGTCGCTGAAGAGATTACAAAAATACCTCAAGTGTTTGAACTTGTCACATTGCAGTTAAGCGATTGTAATCCCGGAGGCGTGCCAAACGCGGCAATTACTATAAAACATAAAGATAAACTCGTCACAGACGCCGCTATCGGCAACGGCACTATGGACGCTGTGTTTAAAGTCATAGACAGAGTTTGCGGCGTAAACGGAGAATTAAAAGATTATAAAGTGGATGCCGTCAGTCAAGGAAAAGACGCTCTTGCTAAAGTAATAGTAAAAGTAGCTTTTGATAATAATAAGCCAATTATTGGACACGGACTTAATGTAGATACCATGTATGCCACGGCTCAAGCTTATATAGGCGCTCTTAATAGTTACATGTCTATGAAATAATTTTTAGCGGAGAGATAAAATTCTCCGCTTTTTCGCATTTATATCTCAATTTTTAAGGAATTTTTTTATAATATATTTCCAAATTTACTCTTATTGCCGAATCGTCTAACGGTAGGACGCGAGACTCTGGATCTCGCTATATAGGTTCGAATCCTATTTCGGCAAAAATCAACCTTACTTATGAATTTATATAAAAAAGCTAAAAAACAGTATAATATTTTTAAATTTTACGTAAAGGAATATTTATGAAAAAAGTTTTTTTGCTTTTAATCGCATGTTGTTTTGCACATGCAGAAGTTGGTGATAATATAAAATCATACGAACTTGGCGAAGCGGAATTTATGGCTATAAAAGATAAAGATACGAATATGGGAAAATCTATATTGTTGGAACCTGACGCTAAAATTGTAAAAGATGTTATGCCGGACGACCAAAATCCTTCATCTATAAACGCTTTTATCTTGAAAACAAAGGATAAAATTATACTGATAGACACTGGCCTTGGGAGTAGTGGAGAGTTATTGCAAAACCTAAATAGCGCCAATATTAAACCGGAAAATATAGATATCGTGCTACTTACTCACATGCACGCAGATCACATAGGAGGATTGGTAGATTCTAAAAATGAAAAGATATTTTCAAAAGCTGTAGTTTACGCGGCTGATAAAGAGTTAGAATACTGGTTAAGCGACCTTCCTGTCAATAAAGCAAATATCGATTTGGCAAAAACCGTAAAAAATGTTTATGAAGATAGTTTTAAAACTTTTGTATGGAATGAGAATATAACTTTGGAAATAAAGGCTTTGGAAGCGGCTGGTCATACGCCCGGACACACGGTATTTGAGATAACATCAAAAAATGAAAAGATACTTGTTATAGGCGATTTGATACACAGTTTAAAAGTTCAGACGGCAGATCCTAAGATGTCGGTTACTTTTGATATAAATCCAAAGCAAGCCGCCGATACAAGAGTTAAAATCTTCAATCAAATAACTAAAGAAAATATGAAAATAGCCGGTATGCATTTACCATTTTCTGGCATTGGGTACATGTCAAAAGATGTAAACAGTTCTTATAAATTTACAGCAAGCGATAAGTAAATATTTTTGAGTTTTTACCGAAGAGCTTAACTCTTCGGTAAAATAGATTTAAAAAATCCAATCATAAGCGACATTCATAATCCAAGGCACTCCTACAAGCAAGTACACAAGTATATAAAATACACCGAAAATGAAACCAAGCCGCCAAAAATCAGTTGTTTTGACATATCCGCTCGCAAACCAAATTGGGCTATGTCCGGTGCCGTATGGAGTTAAAACGCCCATAATACCCATAGGAAGTATCATCAGTAAAGTCGCAAGCGATACGTCAACTCCGGGAATTGATGAAGCCATTACGATGAATATACTTAAAAGCGCGATTACATGTGCGGTTCCAGAGGCAAAGAAGTAGTGGATAAAATAAAAAATCAACACAAGTCCTATCATCGCGCTTATAGGTGAAAAATCCACAAGGTATCCGCCTATGATTTTTACAACCCAATCCAAAAATCCGACATTTTTAAGACCACCTGCCATAGTTACAAGCGTACCAAACCATACCAAAACATTCCAAGCGGGTTTATTGCCTAAAAAATCATTCCAAGATATTATCTTGCACGCGATCATTGCTATGATTACCATTATAGCCGTAGTTGTCGCGTTCACGCCAAAATATCCGCTTCCTATCCACAAAATCAACGCACAAATCGATATAGATATCATATATATCTCTTTTAGAGATATTTTTCCAAGCTTCTCAGCCTCTTCCGCCGCCCATTTTACTACTTGAGTCGAACCTTTGATTTCAGGCGGATATATAAAATAAGCCAAAAGGGGAGTCGCTATAAAAAGTATAATACTAACCGGTAAAAAAGCCACAAGCCATCCACTCCAATCTACCACAGATACGCCGGATCCACCAGCAACTTCCAATGCTAACGAGTTTGGCGCTTGTCCGGTTAAAAAGATTGAACTTGATACGCAAGTAGCCGCTAAAGCGCACCACGAGAGATAAGACCCGATCTTTTTTGAATCTTTTTCGGGATAACTTCCAAACATCGGCGGAATCGACATAATAATAGGATAAAGCGTCCCGCCGCTTCTTGCCGCGTTGCTTGGAATGAATGGCGCTAATATGCCGTCCGTTATGGATATGGCGTATCCAAGACCAAGCGTTGATTTGCCGAGTTTTTTGACCAAATTAAGAGCGATACGTTTGCCAAGACCTGAATTTTGGTATCCTATACCTATCATAAAAGCGGCAAAAATCAACCAAACCGTCGCGTTGGAAAAACCTGTCAAAGCCCACTCTATAGCCTTAAGAGCACTAGCGCTTTTCTCTCCAGAACCAACTGGTCCCACTTTAAAAAGCACAGCCAATGTAACGCCTATGAGGCCAATTAAGGCAGCGGGGATCGGTTCTATAATCAAACCTACAATCACTCCTACAAAAATGCTAAAATAGATCCAAGTATTTAAACTAACACCTTCAGGCGTTGGAATTACAAAAACTATAATTCCAAAAATGAGAGGCATTAAAAGCTTAATATATTTTTTCACTGTTTTCCTTTAAATGAAATTTTCGATTACAACTATAGCAAAAAAAATCTATAAAAATCTTTACATTATTTAAAGTAATTTATTGAGTTTATTTTTTAATTAAAAAGTAGAAACTTTTGCGTAACAAAAATACTTTAATTTCAATTTCAAATATTCTATTAGAAAGATTTTTAACTAAAGATATTTGCCGACAATCTAACTTCAGAGTACGGATTTAAAAAATTACTCTAAGAAAACTTTCTAAAAATATTAATTAACAAAGTAGAAATTAACACAAATTTTATATCAATCCGCATAGCCAAGTTTTTGCGGTTTCTTTAACTTTTTCCAAATTATCCGAAGCGAGTAATTTTAGCGTTGTAGCATGTGCTTTTGAACGTAAATGTCGTTTTGTTCGTAAGTATTCGACTATAGCGTCGCCCGAATGCACAAGAGTGCTATTTGGAAAATACTCTCCAATAGCTTCGGCGATAAGCGGAAAATGCGTGCAACCCAATATTATAGCGTCGGGATTTTGCTTGATATCTTTAAAATAATACCTAATCACGCTTTTTAATACATCTCCTTCAAAAAGCCCCTCTTCAACAATAGGCACAAACAGCGAAGGAGCTAAGGAGATAATATTTTCATACCCTTTTTGCGATAAAAGTTTTTGGTACTGCCCGCTTGCTATTGTGGCTTTGGTACCTAAAATGAGAATGGAAGAGTTTTTGGCATTTAAAGCGTTTACAGTCGCCAAAACGCCGGGTTCTATCACGCCAAATACATCAAAAGATGCGTTTTTGCGAAGCTCTTCAAGAGCATACGCGCTTACCGTGTTACATGCCACTATCAACATGTCTATATCAAAGCTTTTTAAAAAATCAAGCGCTTCAAGAGAGTATTTTATGATGGTTTTTGAGTCTTTTGTGCCGTAAGGAACGCGCGCTGTGTCGCCAAAATATATTATTTCGTCAAATAATTTATGCTCAATCAAGCTTTTTGTGACGGTAAGCCCGCCCACACCGCTATCATATACGCCGACTCTCAAATAAACGCCTTTACATGTAAAGGTTTTGGGCGATTACAAAACTTATCAAAATAATTTGCATATAAGTTCGGTAATTTCGCCATATCAAGCTTCATTCAGTATAGCTAAAAGCTCTTCATTGTTTTTAGTTTTAAGCATTTTGGAATATAAAAATTTCAAAGCCTCTATATCTTCCATTTGGCTTATCGCACCTCGTATAGCCCAAACTTTTTGCAATACATCGGCATTCACCAAAAGCTCCTCTTTTCTTGTGCCTGATTTTATAATATTTATCGCAGGATATATTCTTCTGTCGGAGATATTTCTATCAAGCACTATCTCGCTGTTGCCCGTACCTTTGAACTCTTCAAAAATAACTTCGTCCATACGGCTTCCTGTATCTATTAAAGCGGTTGCTATAATGGTAAGGCTTCCGCCGTTTTCTATATTTCTCGCTGCGCCGAAAAACCTTTTGGGCTTATGCAAAGCATTCGCGTCCACGCCGCCGCTTAATACTTTTCCGCTTGATGGAGTCACGGTATTGTACGCGCGAGCCAAACGCGTAATGGAATCTAATAAAATAATCACATCTTTTCCCATTTCAACGCTTCGCTTCGCCTTTTCAATGACAAGTTCGGCTACTCGCACATGATTTGACGCGGGTAAATCAAAAGTGGAGCTAAAAACCTCTCCTTTTACACTGCGCTGCATGTCAGTAACCTCTTCGGGTCTTTCGTCTACCAAAAGTACTATAAGTTCGGATTCCGGATGATTTTGAGCGATACCGTGCGCAAGTTCTTTCATAAGTTCCGTTTTACCGCTTCTTGGAGGCGCTACAATAAGTCCTCTTTGTCCTTTCCCAATAGGCGTAAATAGGTCAAGCACACGACCTGTTAATTTTATGGAGTTATATTCAAGTTTTATTTTTTGGGTTGGAAAAAGCGGCGTTAAGTTATCAAAAAGCGGACGACTTTTTGAATCTTGCATAGGAAGATAGTTGATTGCCTCGATTTTTAAAAGCGCGTAATATCTCTCTTGGTCTTTTGGGGGACGCACTTGTCCGGTTACTATATCTCCCGTTCTTAAAGCGAACTTTCTAATTTGCGTACTGCTTACATAAGCGTCGTTAGCACTATCCGTTAAATTTGAGTCGGTCGCTCTTAAAAAACCGTAACCTTCGTTTGAAATCTCTAAAATGCCCGTTAAAAGGATAAATCCGCCTTTACTCGTTTGCGATTTTAGTATCTCGAACATTAAGTCTTGGCGTTTTAATTCGCTCGGATTTTCTACCTCTATACTCAAAGCTATATCAAGCAATTTATTCAAAGGCAAAACCCTCAAATCTTCTATTTTGTAGCCGTCCACCGGAATATGAGTGCGGCTTTTCCCGTTATATTTGTTTCCATTTTGGTGCGAAATTGGATTTTGATTTTCGTCCATGAGTCCTTCTTTTTATAAGAATATGAAATTTCGTGAGAGCTTGTTTGAACAAGCAATGTGTAGTTAAATTTGAAAATAAATCAAAAACGCCATTTTATACCATATGATGTAAATTGTCAAGCGCAGGGCCAAAAGCCGCATGAAAAAGACCTATATAAAGTAAGCTTGCAGTTACTTTTATAAAAAAAGGAATATCCACGTTTCGCTCAATTATATTAGCAAACGCTCCTAAAGGCTCTTTGTTTTCTATTTTTTGCAACAATATTAACTTCGTGACCATATCCAAAGCCTTAAACGCGATTAACGTCATCGCTAAAACATTGTATGTGTCAAGATATATCGCGGTAAAAATCGCTATGTAAAAAGTTGGGTGCAGACATAAAAATCGCAAAATGCCGCGTTTATACAAAAGCAGTAAATTCGCGATGTAAGAGCCTATGGTATCGCCTTTGTGAATATAAAACAGTTCAAATACTTCGCAGATAATATAAAGGACAAAAATTGATAAAAAACTCATTCGTGTATGATAGCAGTTGCGGACTTAAAACAGATAATCATTTCAAAAGTTTTTCTATAATATCAGGTTTGTAAAAATTTTTATCTATACATGTAGGACAATCGATAGCATAAAAAAGTTCAATCTTGTTTAGCAAAAGGCGATGCGTTTTTTTACAAAAACTTTTGCTGCAAAAGTTGGAAAGTTTTTATAACAAGCAAGACAAGAGTATAATCGCGCCGTCCAAAATTATTTTAGATAACGCAAAAAAATTTGATCTTGCAAAATTTAAAAAAATGAACTTTGCAAAATTTTATGGTATGCGTTTTTATTTGACAAAATAACTCTTACATGTAAAGTATTTAATCTGTCTTTCGCAAAAAATAGTTATTATAAAAAATTACTTCAAAAATCCTACGGTACTGCCTTCTCCAAACGCGCCTTTAGTCTCCCTCTCTATAGCCTCTTTAAAATCTTCCAACGTAAAAATCGGCTCTTTTTTCAAAGCTACTTTAAGAGCGGTATTTTTCAAAACTATCTGTATTTGACCCCCCGTAAGAGAATAACCGGCCAAATTTTTTATATCAAAATCTTCCTCATACAAAGCGCTTTCAGGCAAAGCTTGCTGCCAAAGTTTTATCCGCTGTTTTAGATTTGGTTTCTCAAACGCTATCTTATAATCAAATCTTCTTGAAAACGCGGGATCGATATTTTCCAGCATATTTGTAGTCGCGACCAAAAGTCCGTCAAATCGCTCTATCTGTTCTAAAAAAATGTTTTGCATTTGATTGTGCATTTTATCCGCGCTCGCCGCGCTTTCGCTTGATCTGGCACTCAAAAATTGGTCGGCTTCGTTTAGCAAAAGAAGCGGTTCCGTTTTTGTTTTATGGCAAAGCTCTTTATAGGTGTCAAAGATTTTTCGTACATTTTTTTCGCTCTCTCCCACATATTTGGACAAAATTTTTGAACAATCAAAATTCAGTACTTGCTTTTTAAGAGATTTCGCCAACGAAAGAGCGGTCATTGTTTTACCAGTTCCCGGCGGTCCGTAAAGAATAATCTTAGCGTCAACTCCTTTTTTCTTATCTTTTATACCCCACTCTTTCAAGCGCGCTACCACGACTTTGTCTAATTGTTTTAAAATGCCTTCCAGCGCGTCTTGTATTTTTGGGGATATGACAACGTCGTTTAAATTTGTCTTTGGCTCTATCAGCTCAAAAATATCTTGCTCGGCTATTAACATGTCAAGTTTTATCTTTTTGCTTTTTTTCTCTTTATCCGGATGCATAATCTTTTGCAAAATATCTTCATTAATGTAAAAGCTCCTGCTCACTCCTCCAAAAGCGGTAAACATTTCGTCATAGTCAATGATTCCGCTCTCAATTAGTTTTGAACCGTCCTCCAAAATAGCGCGATTTTTTATGCGTTCGTACTCGTCAAAACTAACAAGTCCTATCAAAGTATTCATCTCTCTTAAACTCTCAAACTCGCCCGAATACTCCTCTTTTAAAAGCGCTAAGAAAATGATTTGCTCTTTTATGTCAAAGGAGTGTTCTTTAAAAAGACTCTCTATCACGACCTCATTTTTTGTAACTTTAAGCCGTTCGCTTATGCGCGCTTCCAAAAGCTGGAGTTTTGTTTGAAGTCTGTTGACGCCGATGGCGTTTTGAGTTGTATTTTGTCTTGTAGAGCTTATCTTTTGATATAGCTCTATTCTGAAAAATTGGTCTTTTATGTACTCCAAATGGTCGCTATAGGGCGTAATATCCGGAAGTATCATCTCTAAATTTCCATCTTCCAAAAGCTTTAAAAATGTAGGGCTTGGGGTTATCATACCGTTATAAAGCTCGAGATTGGAAAAATCGCTTAATTTTAATTGCGTAAAATTGCTTTGTATCACCCAACCAAGATCTATTACGTTTTTTAAAAGCGGAATTTTTTGAAGCTGAGCATAATTTTGTCTGCCAAAAATCTCACTTAATATATCATTTGCCATGATGTCGACTTCGCCTTCGATATAGCGGCGCACCAATGCTTTAAGTATTTTCGCCTCATCTTCGCTGCATTTTAAATGCGAAAATATTTTACTTTTTTTTATATCTTCATTTTCTAAAAAATCTACTAAGTATTCCAATTTTTTCCTTCCATTTTGTTGGCAGTTATATAGTCTAATTTTAATCCAAAAACGCGCAACTTCTTATATTCAATACAAAAGGTTATTTTACTACATGTATCCTTGTTTAAACAACTACACGTTTTAGCGTTACATTTCTCTACCTTATACACTTTTTAAAACCAAACCCCGCCATTTAACCTACAAATTTTTATATTAAGTAAAAATACAGATAATTTTTGTGATAATGCAAAAATTCAACTTTTGACGAACACATTTCAAACAAGAGGAGTTTGTGATGATAGTTTTAGCGGGAGGTTTTTAGTGCGAAGGATTATTTTCTTTTTGATAACGATGGCGATATCGCTTTTCGCTCAAACTTACACTTCCGCCAGAACCGATTACGAGCAATATTTCCAAAACATTCAAGGCTTGCAAACTATAGAACATTCATCGTCCAATGCGGCTGGCGGATGCTCTCCTCAATGTCAAAAACTTTCCAACGAAATTATCGCTCTTGGCTATGCAAATGTAATAACTGACTTTAACGCCCAAACGGGCATAACTACATGCGAGATTAAATCTCTTGTAGGCAGCACAGGATACTCGTCCAACACGTTAAACGAGGCTTGCGTAAAGCAGACAAACTTGAACCCCGATAATTTTAAAAACAACGCGACATCTTTGCAATACCAAAGCCTAACCTCAAACATAGGCGATATAACTTATAACAAACAACCAAACGATTACTCAACTCTAAGCGGCTTTATGGCTTCCATGATGACGCTTGACCCAGAACTTATAAACTTCAGAGATACTAACGCCACAGGACTTTTAAGATTTAAAAACCCCAGCACTTCTCTTATGGCTATAGATTATCAAAAAAGCAATAATCAAAGTGGAGTTATAAGCGGAGCGGTATCTGAGAGTTTAAACAAAGCCAATCTCGCTTATTATAGCAATCTTTTCAGCAATATGGGCGAGATTTACGGTTATGTACAAAACCTTCTTTTTGTATTTATAGGATTGTTCTTTGTTGGGAAAGTAGGATTTGATAAGGGACTTAGAGCTCTTGACAAGTCAAAAGAGAGCGCAGGAGAAACACAGTGGATTGGAAAGTTTTACATTCCCGTGATAGCGGTAGGTTTTTTCTTCGCCCCTATACCAGAAGACGCCGGCATGAACGCTACTATCATTCAAAAGATGATAAGATTTATGACTATAGAGGCAAACATCATAGCTGATAAAGCTTCAGCTATTGGGGTAAATACTTACATGCAAAGATTGTACGCTAATGTCGGAGTTATGAATGCCGAAGGAGAAGCTGTCATGTTAGCTACGAGACAAAGTTCGGAAATTCAAGAAAAGATATACGCTAACGCTTTGGATGTTACATGTAAGATACGATATCCTTACGTGGGAAGTTTCCTTCAAGCTACCAACCAAGACGCTATAAACCATGACAGACTTGACGTTAACCGAGTAATTGGAAACAACAGTAAGCTGGACGTAACGTTTGACGCTTGCAGAGTTATGGAGTACAGACATAAAGTCAACCAAGACACAAAGATAAAAAGCGAAGCTTATATAGCGAAAATGAAAAAAGCCTATAGAGACGAAGAAATAACAAGACTTCTTGTAAAAGTCAATAATTCTTTGCAACAACAGCAAAACAGACTCGGCTGGCCCAACGCCATCATAATTCCCGCTATAGCGATACTTATAGAGTCTTTGCCTATGGCTATGCAAGCCCCGACTGGCAGTAACTCGTTTGAGCAAGCACTTTCCAACACTATAAGCAGTGACGCGCTAAAAATCTTGAATGATAAGATGAACAATCGAGTGCAAAAGTTTAGAGGAGATGACAACAACGAAACTGACATCGGTTACATGGTAGGTAGATTGGCGTATATGACGCTCCCCGGAGCCAAAGGTATTTACGAAGCTTTATCAAAAAACAAAGACGAAGCTATCTTTATAAGCGGGGAATTGGACAAGAGCATGGAAGGCAAAAGAAAGGATATGCTAAAAGGAGGCTATGCCGATGAAAAAACATATTTTACAGCTATGGTAGGATTTTACCAGTGGACCATAGCAAGACTTCCTGTTGTAATTTCAGTTATAGCCGGAATCATAGCCTTTATCGGTTATATAGTAGAACTGGCAAAGTATTTTTACATCTCTCCTTTTGTAGTGGTATTCGCTCTAACTACTAAAAAAACTCATAAGATAGTAGACTTTTTGGTGACGGGACTAACGATATTTTTTAAACCGTTGCTGCTTGTCATATTTATCTTTTTTTCTATATTTATACTCACTTTGATACAAGACGTATTTTTGTATTTCGCTATAGACCAGTTTAAGATATTGGCTGATTTTTCTGAGGAAAATCCTCTTTTGGCGGCAGTTATGAGTATACTTACAAATATGCTTCAAATATTTGGTTCTTTGGGAGCAGCATATATAATGTGGAAGATAATCTTAACAGGTCCTACGTGGGCACTTAAGTTAGTTGGCGTTGACGGCGCTCAGAATGATATGATAAGCGAAGCTTTGTCACAACGAATGGACAGAGCTTCTTTTAGAATGTAATATCTACATGTAAAGGATAAAAGATGAGAAAAATAGTATTGATGATAACTTTTTTATCAACTATGCTGTTTGCCGATAAGGCTTTGAATGAGGAGTTGATAGGAAATCCATCACGAGGTTGCTATAGTCTTGAATATGTGAAAGAGTTGATAGCCCAAGGCGCCGATATCAATTATGTAAATGATGAAGGCGATACTGCTTTTACAAATTTCGCTCGTAAAGCGAACAGTAAACCCGACAGTTATGGCAACGAGTGCGCGATAGTAGCTTATTACTTAAGTTCCATAGGAGCTGTAGATAGTGGACGATATGCAGCTCATTGTTACTACGCTAGCCCAAAATACGACCCTCCTTTGGTTTTTGAGAATAAACATTTGAAAATCACATTTAAAAGGTATGATTTTAGCGGGTCATCATTTGGTATATTGGAAAATAAAACGGACGAACCTATATATATATATATAGAAACGAGTATCATAAACGGAGTGAAAGACTCTTATTTTCGGAAAAGCGACCAACGTCCTATTGGAAGGGTTCTCAAAGCCAACTACGAAAAAGATGGTTTTGGTATGAGTTTTACTCCCCGAACAAAAAAGAATGAGACCGATTACGCTAAATACCCCAAAGTTGTAAATAACAAACTAAAGTTAGTTATGGAGTATTCTATAACTTACAGTTATAAAGGTAAAACTTACGAATTTAAACTGCCTGTAATAACACAAGAGTTAGATATGACATATGAGAGATGCTAATCTTTTAAATACCTTACATGTAGGAACTTTTAGTATCAATAATATTCTTCTACATGTAAGAGACTTTGATATTTATAACGCCTTACATGTAAGAGGTTTAAATACTTGTAATTTCTTCTTACATGTAAGGTAAAATACACTAACACATCAATCGTGACTTTGTTTGCTGTTAGCGATGTATGTTTACATAAAAGAACTCTCAAAGATATCTATAAAGTTTTGAAAAAATAACCCTTATTTCAGTTCAACGCAGGGATTATACTATGAACACTCGTGAAAACACAATATTTCAATACAACACTTATGCCAGTTCAACTATTCAATGCAGATGCGGTATCTCGATAAGCATTTAGGTTTCAATGCAACAAAGATAAAATAATGTTGATAAGCGCCAAGTTGGATGCGACAACAAAAAGCACAAAATATAAAGTGTTAATCAAAATATACGGACGAAAAAATATATCTTACCGTTACATTTTCTAAAAAATCTACTAAATATTCCAATTTTTTCCTTCTTTATTCAATTCTTTTAGCGGCGCTACATCCATCTTTTAATCCAAAATCACACGCTTTTTTAAAAAAGTTTTTCGCTTCCCCCATATTATATATACCGCCTCTTTTATCGGCATATAAAAGCGCTATTTTATAACACATATCTTTATTTGAGTAGTTGCATGCTTTATTAAAGTAATTTGCCGTTTGCTGTACATTTGTTATCGGGCTTTTTTTATCCGCATATAAAATGGCAAGTTCGTAGCAACTGTTTGTATCTTTTAAATCGCATCCTTTTTCATAAAAATCGCTTGCTTTAAAATAATTCTTTGGAATATTTTTCGCGTAAATATCACCGACCTTGGCGCAACCTTTGGCATACCTCATCTCGCAGGCTCTCTCAAAAAAATCCCGCGCCTTTACCGTGTCGTTCTTTTCCAAATAATAATCCCCAAATTCATAGCATTTGAGCGAATTGCCACTAAAAATACCGACAGTGCATGATTTTTCTATAAAGGTTCTTGCTTTTATCAAATCTTTTGGAACGCCAAGGCCATTTTCATATATATTGGCGGCTTTTTCACAACTTTCATAAAGCCCTTCTTCACAAGCTTTAGCATAATACTTAGCCGCTTCAGTGTAACTTTGCGTTAAACCTTCGCCTATCTCATACATGTAACCAATTGCGCCGCACCCTTTGGGATTTCCTAAATTGCAAGCCTTTTTGGCATATTGGATTGCCTGTTCGTAATCTTTATCTTCATGGGCATAATAGGAGTAATTATAACAAGATAATTTATCGTTATTTTCGTCGCAACCAGTTTTAAAATGCCCCATAGCAGCCTTATAATCACCTCTTTCCAACGCAGCGTGACCTGCTACAAAGTTTTCATCAAATAAAATAGAACATCCGCTTAAAAAAATCGCAACGGCGGCAAACAGAATAACTTTTCTCATTTATTATCCCCTTTTGAAATTGTATTTGTTAGAATAATAGCATAAAGGGGACATTTCTAAGCTTTGAGGTTTTTACCTTACATGTGAGGATTTTTAAAAAATATCATTATCGCTCACATGTTTTATATCCATATTGGCAACTTGCTCTTTTAAAACTCTTTTTAGCACTTTGCCGGTGGCATTTTTTGGTAACTCTTTTGAAAAATAGATATGTTTTGGGATTTTAAAATTCGCGAGATGTTTTTTGAGATACCTTTTCACGCCTATCTCGTCCAAAGGATTTTTAACGTCGTCTTTGTACTCTATAAACGCTATAACGTCCTCGTCGCCGATATCGTTTTTAATGCCGATAACCGCGGCGGTATTGATATCGTCCAACATATACAAAACCTCTTCGATTTCGCGCGGATATATATTTATTCCTTTTGAAATTATCAAATCCTTTTTTCTGTCCACAATAAATAAAAAGCCGTCTTCGTCAAGTTTTCCCAAATCTCCCGTCCTGACCCAGCCGTTTATCAATGTCTCGGCGGTAGCTTCCGGTCTATTTAAGTATCCTTGCATGGCGCAGTCGCCTTTTACTATTATCTCGCCCACTTCGCCTAAAGGCAACTCGATCATCTCGTCGTCTACTATCTTTATCTCATAACTTGGAAGCGCCATGCCAACGGATAATGGCTTTTGCTTTTCAACTCTATTGACAGCGACGGCTGGAGAGCATTCGCTAAGTCCGTACCCTTCCAGCAATTTTCCTCTTTTAAATTTTTTACCAAAATCTATAAGCGATTTTTCACTTAGTGGCGCGCTTCCCGATATAAAAAGTCTGATTTTATAAAACCACATAAAATACCATGGGATTTTCGCTTTTAAAAGCGCGTTATATATCGTAGGAACGCCTAAAAATACGGTTACTCTTTTTAAAAGCGTCTGTTTTAATATATTTGAGAAAGGAAAAACGGAACGCACTAAAACGATAGAACAGCCAAAATATATAGGCAAAAGCACCATAATTGTTAGTGTGAAAGAGTGAAACATAGGCAGATAGACTATAAATCTGTCTTTTTTGGTAAATTCAAAAGCTATTTTAGCCGCAACCATATTTGATAGCATATTACGATAGCTTAACACGGCGCCTTTTGGTTTTCCTGTAGTGCCTGAAGTGTATATAATACACGCCAAATCGTCTATACCAACACTGCTGTCTCCCACTTCACAAAACTCTTCTTTACTATTTATAATACTGTTATAATCAATATTTTTACTATCTACATGCGTATACGAATCAGTCCATATTATAGCCTCTATCTTAGTTGAATACAAAAGTTTTTTTGTCTCTTTTTCATAAGACAACGAACTAAAAAGAAGCCGTGCGCCGCAATCGTTTAATATATGCTCAAACTCTTCGTGTTTTAAAAAAGTGTTGATAGGAACGCTCACGGCTCCTATTTTTGTAACGGCTAAAAAAGAGACTATAAACTCTTCGCCGTTTGCTATGATAAGCCCTACGGTATCGCCTTTTTTGATACCGAATTTACATAAAAAAGAGGAAAGCTTGTCTACTCTTCGCTTTAAGTCCAGATTGCTTATTTTTTGGTCGTCGCTAAAAAGCACCGTTTGGTTGGGGTGTTCTTTAGCATTGTGGGTTATCGTCTCATAAAAGTTATTATGATCATAATTAAGCATGGTCTAAAACCTATATTTAAATGACATATTTACAAGGTGCGCGCCGCCGTCGGTAAATTTGCCATCAAGACCTAAAGGTGGCATATTATTTTTTACATCGCGTTTCTCTTTATCAGAAAATAGATACGCCATACCAATGCTCATATCTTGATTTATCTTATATTCAAACCCTGCGGAATAATTTTTTGAATTTGAATCTGGAAGTTCAAACGCTAAAGTGTTTTTGGGAGCTGGGGTTTTATCTATCGTAAAGCCTGCCATAAGTTTTAGATTATCTGTCGCTTGATGCGTTATGCCGAGTCGAAAAGTATTGGAATCTCTCCAATTTTTATCTTTTGGAGAACCAAAATAATTTGTAGCAGGATTACTACTTTCATTTGGAAAATCAAAATCTATACCTTTATAGGCAGACCAATATACTCTCTCATATACAAATTCGACAGTTGTTGTATTAAAAAATGTATAAGCTGCAGCTAAATCAAGTACAGCGGGCAACGGTACATTAACGCTCGCGTCTCCATTGTACGAATATATTGCATATGCTAAATCAGCATCACCCTCTAAAATCAAATTTACTTTTGAGCGATATGTCGCGGCAAGTTTTAACTCTTCTGTTGGTCTGATAGAGAGTGCCAGATTGTAACCAAAATCAAACGAATCACCTTTCATATTCATTTTAGCAGGTAATCCTAAGCCATTCGCGTCGCTTGCCACTTCGCCTGTTGTATAAACAGCTCTCACACCAAAACCGACAGACGCCCAATCATTTATTTTATACGCCGCTGTAGGATTTGCCTCTATAATTTTTAATGAGAATTTTTTTGCACTTGCGGCTTGATACGGTGTATCCCACCTTTTTGCGAGACCTCCTGGAACTACCATTGAAAAACCAAGTCTCCAATTTTCATAATACTTTGGAATAACAAAATGAAAAAGCGGAGCGGCAAATCTTTCAACTTTAGAATTGCCATTGCGTGAAGAGTTGTTGTCCGTATACGTCATATGCGGCAAATTTACATATGTTGCCACGAACTCCAATTCGCTTTCGGGGTTGGTTAAAAAAACCATATTGGCGGGATTGTAATAGCTCGCGTCAGCCCCATTTACCGCGGCGACATTTGCGGCTCCCAACGCCAAACCGGACAAAGACTGTTCTGGTATTTTATAGCCTGAAGCTTGCATGTAAGACGCGCTTATAATCAAAGCGGCCGATGTTTTTAAAACTGTTTTTTGCAGATTAAAATTTCCGTGTTTGTCAACAACTTTCATTTGGTTCCTTTAAATTTTTCAAAATTTTAAAACTGTTCTGTTGAAATTAAGCTTTTATTTTTGTAAACTGTAGAGCAAAAGTATCTCTTGAGCCCAAATGTTTTCGTCTATAGTCTCCAATATCATAGGGATATCGTTTATTCTACTATCATTCATTATATAATAAAACGCGTCAAGTCCTATCTCGCCTTTGCCGATACTATCGTGCCTATCCACACGACTTTGAAATTTTGCTTTCGAATCGTTTAAATGCATACCTTTTAAAAATTCAAATCCTACGATTTTATTGAATTGCGTCATAGTTTTTTCATAATCTTCTTTTGTTCTTATATCGTATCCGGACGTAAAAAGATGGCAAGTGTCTATGCAAACTCCTACGCGCGATTTATCTATGGAGTTTTGCAAAAGATGGGCTAAGTGTTCAAATTTATAACCAAGATTGCTTCCTTGACCTGCGGTATTTTCCACTACAAGAGTTACATTTTCGCTTTGTCTTAATGCCTCGTTCATGCACTCCGATATATTTTGCAAACACTCCTCTTCGCTTATCTCTTTAAGGTGACTTCCCGGATGAAAGTTTAATTTATTAAGCCCAAGCTCTTCGCATCTTTTTACTTCATCTAAAAACGCGTCAAATGATTTTTGTCTTTGTTCTTTGTTCGGGTGTCCTAAATTTATAAGATAGCTATCGTGCGGCAAAACGTACTTTGGTAAAATTTCCACTTCGTCAAGCGCTTTTTTAAATGCTTCTATCTGAGCTTTTTCAAGCGGTTTCGCGTTCCATTGACGTTGGTTTTTGGTAAATAGGGCAAATGCTTTCGCTCCTATAGCTTTAGCGTTAAAAGGAGCGTTTTCTACTCCTCCGCCAGCGCTTACATGCGCTCCTATGTATTTCATTGCGTTTTTTCTAATTTTTGTAATGTTACGTAGACTCTGTTTTTAAAGTCTTCAAACTCTATATTATCATTTATCACTTTGTAAAAAATGTCATATTCTCCATTTTTGGATATATTTTGAGAAAACCCATTTTGCGTTTTGGTCAGATTTTGAGAATTATATATTGGTTTACCCGCCAAAATATCGTCTATTAGCTTCGCGTAATGCGCGTGCGTAAAAAATTTATCATTAAAAATACCTCGCGTCATACAATTGTCATTTATGCAAATAGTAGTTGAGGATTCGTAGTTCAATGTGGCTGTAGCGCCAGCGAAAACTTGTAAATTTACATAATTGCCGCCTTTTTTATAAAAACCCAAACCGCTTAATTTAATATTTGGGGATTTAACGGTCACTTTAACGGGAGAGGATATTTCAGCTCGCTGTTGTTTAACGCCGCACGCGCAAAAAAATAGCGCAATCGGTATCAAGAATATATATTTATTCATACTGCCTTCCGAATTTTTAATGAAAAATAGCATTTTACCATAAAAACTTTTTACAAATATTTAAGGTATGCGTGTTATAATTTCACCCTTTATTTTTATCAAAAGCAGTAAGGCTTTTTATAAGCTTAGAATTTTGGCCCATTCGTCTAACGGTTAGGACATCGCCCTTTCACGGCGGTAACACGAGTTCGAATCTCGTATGGGTCACCACTATTTATGACTTTCAGATAAATTTATATCAATCTTGCTAACACACTCTATCGAACAATAATATATTTAAACGCGTAAATTGACTTCAAAGACCACTAAAATGCTGTTTTTTTATCATTTAATCCTTACATGTAAGACAAAATTTCCCACAAATAGATAATATTGTTATAATTAGTTCCTTAAAAACCGACGAAGGAGAAATTTATGCAAATCGCCATTATCGGAACAACCGCTTCAGGCAAAAGCGACTTAGCGCTAAACATAGCCAAACAGACAAATTCCATAATACTTTCGCTTGATTCGCTTTGCGTTTACAAAGAGATAGATATCGCGTCGGCAAAACCTACGCGCGAACAAATGGGCGATATAAAACATTTTGGTATAGATGTGATAAATCCCAATGAGAGTTTTAACGTAACGATATTTTTTGATTTGTATAAAATTGCAAAAAAAGAGGCTAAATCGAAAAATGTGCCTCTTGTTATTGTGGGTGGAACAAGTTTCTATCTAAAAGCTATGCTTTCAGGACTTAGCGATAAACCTCTTGTGAGAGAAGAAAATCAAAAAAAGATAACCAGAGTGTTAAGAGATATAAAAAACGCGTACAAATATTTGACGCAAATGGATCCCGCGATGAGCAAAAAGATAGAAGCGAACGATAGATACCGCATTGAAAAATGGTATGAAGTTTATTTTGAGACAGGCAAAATCCCGAGCGATTTTTTACAACAGACAAAAAAAGAACCTATAATAAAAAGTTTGCCGATTTTTGAGATAGATACGGATAAGGACATCTTACAACAAAGAATAGCGTTACGTACAAAAAAAATGATAAAAGACGGTTTGGTCGATGAGGTCGCGAGGCTTGAAAAAAAATATACAAGAGAGCCAAATTGCATGAAAGCCATAGGTATAAAAGAGGTTATAGATTATTTTGACGGCCTTTTATCTCTTAAGCAGATGGAGGAAAAAATCGCGATAAATACTTCTAAACTCGCGAAAAGACAAAGAACTTTCAACAAAACTCAATTCATTCAGCCCATAATCAAAAAACCTCTTAATGAGATGGAAAAAGCGATATTGTCTGTATTGCAAGCGTGAAATTTTACGCGAAAGCAATTATAAGAATGGCATTAACAATAAAATAACCAATGATATGTTGGCACAGTAAAAAAATGAAAAACTTTGAAGTCAAATGAATGAAAAACTAATTTTATTCTACTCACATGTAAAGTCATTAATGAAAAGCTGTAGTACACTGCCAAATCGCTCAAGATTGATACGACACTAAAAATTGTTTTTATCTGAAATATCTAAAGTCTGATTAAATAAAAAGATAATAAATAACTCGTTGGATAGAAAAACTCTTACTTTTTATGATATAATTTAGGTATGTCTGATTTAAAAATAGATTTATCATACTACGATGAACGATTTATCCAAGACAGTAAACTTATTATTACAAAGAAAATTAATTTTATATTTGGCAAAAATGGAACTGGCAAAACGACTATTACAGAAACAATTAAAAATCAGTTTTCAGCAAAATACAATATTTGCATTTTTGAAGGATTTGAAGGTATTATTAGAGAAAATCATGGATTAGATGCCATTGCTCTGGGAGTGGAAAATGCTGAAATACAACAGAAGGTTGATGAAATTGATATTGAGATTAGCAACATCAAAAAAGAAATTGAAAAACCGGAAGATAATACTGAGAATTTTTTTACCAAACTAGAAAAAGCAAGCGAAAATTGTAAAAAACAATTTGATAAGATTGACAATTTTTGCGCTGAATCAGCAAAACAGATTAAAGAACAGTCAAGCCCACAAATCGCAAAAACAAATTATAATAAAAATGACTTTAAAAATGAAATAAATAAAGCAAAATTGCTTTCTGATAACGAAATCAAAAAGTACAAAACAACAATTAAATCGGAAAAGAAAGACGATGTTATCAAAATATCTTTTCCTGAAATTGTTTTGTCTAAATATTTAAAATCAACTAATGAAGTTCTGCTTTCACATGTATCGCAACGACAAATTATTGCGGAATTAGATGACAATATCGACAAACAAAACTTTGCCAAAGAAGGTATGCGAATACACAAACATGAGAATGGCGAAAGATGCATATTTTGTGGAAATGAAATCAGTGAAAAAAGATGGCAGCTACTTGGTAGCTATTTTAATGATGAGGTAAAAAAGTTAGAAAATCGCATTGATGCCGGCATTATTAAAATTGATAATGAATTGGATAAAATTAACAAACTTAGAGAAATTAATGAAAGTGATTTTTATGAAAAATTTGCCGAACAAATCAAAAATCTTAATTTACAGATTAAAAATATAAAAGGTGGGTATCAAATTTTTCTTGGAAAACTTAAAATAAAATTGGAAGACAAGAAAAAAGACTTATTCAAAAAAACTGACGAAATGGTTGTTGTTGCTCCAAAAGATTTCACCGAAATAAAAATAGAATATGAAAAAGTACTTGATGAAAACAATCAATTTTCACAAAACTTAGAGCGAGAGCAAGATAACGCAAAAAATACTTTGCGTTATCACGAAGTCAAAAAAATGTTGGATAATTTCAAATACAACGAGGAGTGTATTAAACTAACAACTCTTGAGACTATTAAAACAGAAATACAAAAAGCATTGAGTGACAAAAGACAGGAGATAGAAAATAAACAACAAGAAAAGAATAATTTAATTTTAGAGACAAGAAATGAAGAAAAAATCGCTAAAAAAATTAATGATTTATTAAAAAATATAGGTATTTCTTCCTTTTCTCTTGAATTAATACGAAATGGCGACGAAAGTCAAAAAGGACAATATCAAATCAAAGGCCATAATGGTAAAATTAGAACCATTACGAAATTAAGTAAGGGCGAGAAAAATATCATTGCTCTTCTATATTTCATTTTTGCTCTTGAAAAAGTTGACGATAACAATAAGCCAAAAATTATTATCCTAGATGATCCAATGACAAGTAACGACGATACTATGCAATATTTGATGATTGGTGAGGTACAAAAACTTTATGAAAAAGACAAAAATGGCAACTATAAAAAACTTGGCATTGATGATTATTTGATATTGCTAACTCATAATTGCCATTTTTACTTAAGCATTCGTAAACCTACTAAATATTTTTATAAAAACTATGGTAATTTTCACCTATTTTCTAATGGAAAACTTTCAACCATTAAAAGTATAGATAATAGTAACGATGACTTTAAAACAAATTATGAAATATTTTGGAAAGAGTTGGTATTTTTATATGAACAAAATAAACCTGATTTAATGTTAAATAGTTGCCGAAAGATATGTGAAACTTATAGCAAATTTAATTGTATTAACGACTTATATGGCAATAATATAACCGCAAAAAAATTATTTGATGTCAATTCGCACTCCATTGATGATCTTGAAGCGGAACAAAACGGTAAAACAAGAGAGAATATAAGAGATATTCTTGATAAATTATTTGAAAGCAATAATGCCAATGAGCATTTCAATGCTCATTGGGAAATAAAAGAGTAATTTTTGAATTATTTTCACTGTAGTTTTTTATATATGCATTTCTTACATACTTTAATAGCAAGGCTAAAAATCTCATTTGATCTCAAAATGGTGCGGATGAAGAGACTCGAACTCCCATGCCTTGCGGCGCCAGATCCTAAGTCTGGTGTGTCTACCAATTTCACCACATCCGCATAACAATAATAAAAAACGCGCGTTAAGACGCTGATAAAAAAATTTTCAAAACGCAAATTTATTTGACGTGAAATTAAAAACTCCACACCCAATTTGCCTTCCTCAAAAATTCCTCCCTAAAAGCGAACAATTTTTAAAGGTCTTAAAAGGATTTACATCCTCTCTTAAACAAAATGGTACGCCCAAGAGGATTCGAACCTCTGACCTACGGCTTAGAAGGCCGTTGCTCTATCCAGCTGAGCTATGAGCGCGTTTTATCGTTTGGTAAGCCGACGTTGTTTAAAACTATTTTAAAACAAAGCCTCTTTTGCTCAATGGTACGCTCGATAGGAGTCGAACCTACAACCTACAGATCCGAAGTCTGTTGCTCTATCCAATTGAGCTACGAGCGCAAAATGGGGTGAGTTATGGGAATTGAACCCACGACCCTCAGGACCACAATCTGATGCTCTAACCAACTGAGCTAAACTCACCGTACTTAAAAAATGGTCGGGGTGACAGGATTTGAACCTGCGACCCTCTGGTCCCAAACCAGATGCGCTACCAGGCTGCGCTACACCCCGCTTAAATTATCAAACTTGCAACGTAATTTGCAAAAACCTAAAAAATCGCCAAAACTTTAACTTTTTACGCTCGCGAATTAAAACAAGGTTGAAAGTTTACACAAAAACGCCTACTTTTGTCAAGACTTACGCGTATATTTTTCTAAACGCTGTTTTTTGGATATAAAATTACCATTTTTACAATTTTCTAAAACATATCGTTTGGAGCGCTACATGTATATATTATTGTAAATAATACAAATGTTTTTCTTTGCATAAAAATCTCGCGTTCGCATAGTAGCTAAATAACATTTGGCAGTTACAAAAACAATAAAATGGACGACATCTAATCTTAAAATATATTTTTCTTATCGCATAAAAATTTTATATATAAAATTCCCTCGATTTTATCCGCAAAAAAAGAAAAGATTGCAACGCAACCGTTTATCAAAAAATTTTAAATAAGTTTCTACGCTGCAAAAATATCAATTTTTCTTAAACTCTATAATTCCTTCGCTTGAACTACTTGCCGTCGCGAATGGTTTTTTAGCCATTCTTCCGCTAAGAAAACTCTTTCTTCCCGCAATCACCGCGTACTTCATAGCTTCCGCCATCAAAACAGGTTTCTTGGCGTATGCTAAAGCGCTATTGGTCAATACGGCGTCAGCTCCTATCTCCATAGCTATAGCCGCGTCGCTGGCGCAACCTATGCCGGCGTCTACTACCACAGGAATTTTTACCGCTTCTTTGATAAATAAAATATTATATCTGTTTTGTATGCCAAGACCGCTTCCTATAGGAGAAGCGAGCGGCATAATCGCTGCACTTCCAGCGTCTTCCAACTTTTTCGCGGTTATGGGATCGTCATTTGTATAAGACATAATAGTAAAACCGTCTTTAGCCAATATTTCACAAGCTTTAAGGGTCTCTATGATATCAGGATAAAGCGTTTTAACGGTATCGCCTATAACCTCAAGTTTTATCAAATCAAGCCCGGTTGCCTCGCGTATCATACGAAACAACGCTATAGCCTCTTCGGCTTTGGTGCAACCTGCGGAATTAGGCAAAAGCGTTACATTTGTGCCGCTAAAATAATCCGTCAAATTTTCTTCGTTCTTATTTGTGATATTTACGCGTCTTACGGCGACTGTTATAAGATTTGAGCCGCTCGCGATCGTCGCTTCTTTAGTTGTTTGAAAATCTTTATATTTGCCGCTTCCTACTATAAGACGGCTATTAAATTCGTATTTGCCGATTTTTAGTACATCTTCCATGTTATTCCTTATTTTTTGATTTTGCATAGATATTGAGAGATTCTACCGCTAATGCGAAAGCCATAGAAAAATATATATATCCTTTTGGTATATGAAATCCAAGCCCATCTCCCATTAAAGCGACTCCGACAAGTATCAAAAATGCCAAAGCCATCATTTTTAAAGTCGGGTGTTTATCTATAAAATCACTTATGTTTTTTGAAGCCACCATCATAATAAATACGGCTATTACAACGGCTAATATCATAATTTCTATTTGGTTTACCATTCCCACGGCAGTAATCACAGAATCAAGGGAAAAGATTATATCAAGCAGAGCGATTTGAATCAAAATGCCTACAAAGCCTTTCGCCGCGTTTATGTTTTTTTTATCTTTGTCCTCTTTTGAGTCAATATTGTGATGAATCTCCAAAGTAGATTTTGCTATCAAAAACAATCCGCCGAAAAGCAGTATCAAATCCCGTCCGGAAAATCCGTGCTCAAATAACTCAAACAAAGGCTTAGTAAGCCTCATGATCCAAAACAATGAAAGCAATAATAATATTCTAGTGCCCATTGCAAGAGAGAGTCCGAGTATTCTGGCTTTTTGTCTTTTTTCTTTTGGCAATCTACTAACTAAAATCGCTATGAAAATAATATTATCAATCCCTAAAACTATCTCAAGTCCCGTCAAAGTAGCTAACGCAATCCACGCATTAGGATCGCTTATCAAGCTTGTAAATTCCATTTATCGCCTCTGATTTTAAAAATACAAGTATATCAAAGTTTTTATGAGAAGGATAAATATTTTGGACGTAAAACATCTTATCTGTTTTTATAATTTAACGCGCATAAAAAAGCTTAATTGAAATAAAATTTAAACGCTACATGCAAAAGAAAAATTGGATATTTTTAATCCTAAAACACTCGCATGTAACGAATGGATTTACCTTACCGCTATTTAATCTTCTATTCTTATCATTACAGGTTTCGCAGATACAAATTCCAATTTTTCTATCTCCCTAAGCGCTTCTTGCACATTGGCTTCTTTGCAGTGGTGCGTGGCAAAAAACAGCGTTGTAGTGCCTAACTGTTTTGTTTCCATTTTTTGCAAAAAACTCTCTATTGAGATTTGCGAACGCTCCATAATATTGGCGATTTTAGCTAAAACGCCTATTTTATCTTTTACTTTTACTCTAAAATAGTATTTTGTCTTAACCTCATCTTTGGGCATAACAGTAAGCTTGCTATTTTCAAGCGACGATTTAAAACCAAGCATAGGCGATTGCCCTTCTCTGGCTATATCCACAAGATCCGCTACAACAGCGCTGGCAGTCGCATTTTTACCGGCACCCGCGCCATAATACATAGTCTCTCCGACAAAGTCGCCTATTAAACTAATGCCATTCATCACGCCGTCAACTTTTGCTATCATTTTATCTTGCGGAATGAGCGACGGATGTACTCTCAATTCTACTCTTTTGCCTTGTTTTTTGGCTATGCCTAAAAGTTTTATCGAGTATTCAAACTCTTTGGCAAAATATATATCTTCATGTCCTATATTTTCAATGCCCTCTATCAATATATCTTCAGGTTTCGCGTCAATGCCGTAAGCAATGGATGAGAGTATCAAAAGTTTGTGCGCGGCGTCAAGTCCGCCTATATCAAACGCGGGGTCAGCTTCCGCGTATCCAAGCTCTTGCGCTTCTTTCAAAATATCTTTGAAAGAACCTTTCTCATTCATCATCTTAGTTAAAATATAGTTACATGTACCGTTTAATATCCCTTTTATAGCTGTAATATGATTTGCGCTTAAACCCTCTCTCAAAGCTTTTATGATAGGAATTCCTCCCGCGACGCTAGCTTCAAAACCTATGGTAGATTTTTTCGCGGCTTTTTGCAAATCATATCTGTGATATGCCAAAAGCGCTTTATTGGCGGTTACTACGCTTTTGCCTCTGTTTAATATCTCTTTTACTACCTGATACGTTTGTTCAACGCCGCCCATAAGTTCCACATAAATGTCTATGTCGTCTCTATTGATTACCGATTTTACATCGTCTGTAAGAGGAATGCTAACATCTCTTTTTTTGGATAAATCTCTGACAACGCCGATAATGGGAACTATTTTTTTGCCGCATCTTGCTTGTATGATATCGGCGTTTTTCTCTAAAATATCGACAACGCCCGAACCTACCGTACCTACGCCTAAAACAGCGACTTTTATCATACTTTTTTCTCTAACGAGTTTAAATATTTTTTGATATTTCTAGCCGCTTGTCTTATACGATTTTCATTTTCTATGAGGGCAATTCTTACATACCCTTCTCCATGCTCTCCAAATCCTACACCGGGACTTACCGCTACTTTAGCTTCGGTCAAAAGCTGTTTCGAAAACTCCAAGCTTCCCAAATGTTCGGCTATTTTGGGAATCTTTGCCCAAACGAACATTGTTGATTTTGGTTTTTCAATATGCCAACCAGCCGCGTCAAATACTTCGCAAAGCACGTCGCGTCTTTTTCTATAAACCTCTTTTATCTCTTCAACGCACTCTTGCGGTCCGTCCAAAGCTATTGTGGAAGCCACTTGAATAGGCGTAAAAATACCGTAATCAAGCCACGATTTTATCTTTTTAACAGCTGAGATAAGCTTTTTATTTCCCACTATAAAACCTACTCTCCAACCGGCCATATTGTAGCTTTTTGAAAGAGTAAAGCTTTCTACCGCCACATCTTTTGCGTCTTTAACTTCAAATATTGACGGTGTCTTATATCCATCGTAAGTCAAATCGGCGTAAGCGATATCGCTTATAATATAAAATCGCTCTTTTTTAGCCAACGCCACCAACTCTTCATAAAAAGATTTGTCTACCGTAACAGTTGTCGGATTGTGAGGAAAATTTACTACTACGTATTTCGGACGCGGGACTGACTTGTCAAACGTCTCTTTCAGCTGCGCGAAAAAACTCTTTTTATTCAATTCAAATTCATCGTCAAAATCCAAATTGATTTTATGCACATTTCCTCCGGCTAATATAAAAGCATAAGAGTGTATAGGATATGCAGGGTCAGGCACTACAGCCACGTCTCCCGGATTTGTGATAGCTTGTACAAGATGAGCGAATCCTTCTTTACTGCCAAGTCCCACTATAGCTTCGCTGTCAGGATCTAAATCCGCTCCGTATCTTCTTTTGTACCAATTACAAATCGCCAATCTTAACTTGTATATGCCCATACTTGCCGAGTAACCGTGTACTTTTGGTTTATTTGTCGATTCTATGAGTTTATCAATAATGTGCTGCGGAGTTCTGCCGTCAGGATTGCCCATAGACAGATCTATAACATCTTCGCCCGCGCGTCTGGCTTTTAATTTTAACTCATTAACTACTGCGAATACATAATTAGGAAGTCTTTCTATGGTATTAAATCTTATTTCATCAAACATCTGTTTTTTCTCCCTTGTTTTTTAGCTTATCATTCAAATGTGACGGTAAGCCCTCTTTTGATATTCTCTAAAGTAAACTTGTCGTCGACTTTTACATAAACTGAGTTTTGAGGAACTTTTAGCTTTATCGCCATCTCTCTTTTGTCCAATTTAATCGTATGAATCAAATGCAGATTCTCATCATAAAAATTAATATTAGGGTGCCAGTAGTCAGATGGATTTGCCTCTAAAGTAATGGTTTTCGTATTGTCGTTTAATTCTAAAATATATGGAGCGAAAGGTTTTTTTAGAGCTATTTTTTTGTTAGGCTCGACTTTTATCGTATCAATTTTCGCATTCTCAGAATCAACTATATAGCTCCAAGTATTATCCTCTTTTTTGATATCCAAAACTTCGCATCCGTGCGCTTTTAAATTATCGCCCAATAAAAGCGGGTTCGGTACGTTTTGCGTCGATAAAGAGATATGCCAAACAAACTCGTCAATTGACTTTGAGACTTTTTTAGTTAAAAAGAGGTTATAGCCCATAGAATTTAGAGATTCGCTTATAACTCTCATAAAAATAAGCGGATTTTGTTTTGTGATAAATATCAATTCAAGTTCTTGCGGTTCTTTAAAAGAAAGCCCTAAAAGTCCGTTGTCTCTTAGTGTCTCTAAAATCAAAATAACATCTATCTCGCCGTCTTTGTCATAATATTTGCTCGCGTTCGCGAATAAAAACGAGATTAAATTTTTTGACGTACTAAGCTTGCTTTTGCTTATAAATTCATTCGCTTTTTCATTAACGCTTTGCGCGCATAACCCAACGCAAATAATCAATGTTAAAATGATTGATTTTACCAACTTTTACCGCCGTTTAACAATACAAAATCACCCTCGCTTATCTCTTCTATCGTGCCGTTGTTGATATACAGATAGACTCTATTTCGCACATTGAATTTTTTGTCGGGTTTGTTTTCCATTTTTAGCGTAAAATCGCCATGTCCGGTTATAACCAACTGCTCTTTGTCAAGTTTCAGATCAATATTATGCTCTTGCATGTAAGTGCGTTTTTTATAAGTAGCCAAATCTATTACGCCAACCCAAATATTAGTATTTGGAGATATAGTCGCTCTAAGATTTTCTATAACATTTTGTTTTGACGCGTTATTTAAAACGTCAACTATTAAAGCGGTCGGTTGCGTGGCGTTATCTTCAACGGACGCATTAGCCGTCTCTTCCAAAACATCGGCTGTTTGCAGCACATCATTATCCGTTTTGTTCTCGTCGATATCGTAATATGTAATATTTGAATTTGTTAAAGTACTCTCAATATGCCCTATCCGCCCTTTTGTAAAACTATAGGCGAATATCATAAAAAGTATCAAAAACAAAACTGCCAAAAATATATAAGCTTTTTTACTAAAACTCACATTTTTATGCGGCTTTAAGATATCGTCCGGCTTTTTTTCTTTCGGTTTGTTTTGGTTGTTTTCTTGAAAATACTCTTCAAACTCTTTAATCCAATCATCCATATCGATATCATACTCTCGTTGGATAATCTTAATAAATCCCAGTGTTTTTATACGCTCTAATTTTGAAAACTCTTTATCTGCCATAAGCTTGAGATAATTAAACTCTATATAGGTTTTACGAGAAACTTCTCTAAGACCTATATCTTCAAGCTTTTTTACACTGCTTTTATCGCTATTCTTTCCCTTTGTCATTACATATCCTATCAAATAAAACTGCGGCGGCGGCGCTAACGTTTAAAGAGTCAAATTCTCTTGCCGTTTTTATACAAATTTTTTTATCGCACTTTTCAAGCACGCGATTTGGAATCCCTTCCCCTTCGCTGCCCAAAATCAAAAGCTTTTTCTTGTCTAATTTTACATCAAGCACATTCTCGCCGTTCATATCGGCGGCATATACACTAAAGTTTTCTAATTTCAGTTCATTTAACGCGTCGTGCGCGTTTGGCGCAAGGACTATAGGCATCTCAAGCGCAGCCGCGCTTGACGCGCGTAAAACTTGTTCTAATTTTAAATCTTTCAAATTCGCGACTATAACACCGTCAACGCCAAAAGCGTACGCACTTCTGATAATCGCGCCTATATTTCCCATATCAGTAACACCAAAAAGCATCACTAAAAAATTCGCTCTTTTTAACGATGAAAGCGGCGTTAACCCAAAAGGCAAAATTTCAGCTAAAAAACCTTGATGGTTTCCGCCTTTTGCCATAGCCTGAGCTTTTTTCTCATCCACTCTTTCAATTTTAACGCCAAGCTTCGCTATGGAAGAGAATAGTTTTTTATCGCACTCTTTAGCCAAATAAATGCTTTGTATTCTCTTAGGATAGCGCGATAATAGATATAAAAAAAGCTGCTTGCCGTAAATTAACATAGGAAGGATTCTATCTAAAAATCTCTTAAAAATAACTCTCGCATCTATTTCGCGACACTATTTTCGCAGAAATCTTAAACTTTAGTTGTTCTTCTTTGCATATATATTGAGAACAGCCAAACGATGAGAGAAAGCGTTGTGATGGCAATATATTTTAATGATAGCGATACAAATATCGACTTTGCCAAATTTGCGAACAATACTTTCGCTAAAATAAAACGAACGTATTTAACGAGCGTTTGAGTTTAAATAATACAACGCCAGTAAATATAGTTCGTTTCGCCGTTTTTGATAATAATAAATTAATATGAAGCCTATATGTAAAACTCTTAATAGTATCGACAAAAGCGAATTAAGATTATCATTTAGCTTTACATGTAAGAAACTATAAAATTACGCGAGGTTTAGCTTAAGATTAAACTTACATAAAAAGCTTTACATGTAAGAAAGTTTTTGAGCAAAAAGAGATATTATTTTGGTTAAAACTTAAATGACTCTTACATGTAGAAGAAGCGATACGCTTGTAGATTTTATTAAACTAAGTCACAAATACAATCCTTACATGTAAGATAAAACGCTCCAAAAACTAAATTTACATAGAAAGCTTTACATGCAGGAAATATTGTTCGATAAATTTATATAACAAAAGTCTTACATGTAACAAGCTCGCAATATATTATTTTATTGTTCATTGTCTTTATTTAATATATCATACCAATCTTTAACGCTTTTGCCCGTTATTTTTGAAAGAAGTTTCGCTTTTTGCTTGTTTGGAAGAGAAAGAGGAAATATATCGTTTACCGACAAAACTTCGCCGCCTTCTTGAGTAGATCCTTTTATCACAACAACCCATTCGCCGTTTAAATTACTATTTTGCAATTTAACGTAAATCTCTTCGGCTGTTCCAAAAAATCGTTTTTCATACATTTTTGTAGCTTCTTTTATGAAAAACGACTCTCTGTTCGCCGCCATAAGAGCTAACTCTTTTGAGAATTTCAAAATTCTGTGAGTAGATTCATACAAAACAACATTACATGTAAGGGATAAAAGTCTATTTAACTCTTTTTCTCTGGCCTCTTTTTTGTGCGGTAAAAATCCGTGAAAATAAAAATTTGTTCCGTCAAATCCGCTCGAGACTAAAGCTAGCAAAAGCGCGTTCGCTCCGGGCAATACTTCGTAAGGAATACTATTTTTTTGCGCGAATCGTACCAACAATGCGCCGGGGTCGCTAACGCACGGCATTCCCGCGTCACTAATGTAAGCGGCGTCAGACGTCAAAAAAATATCGGCATTTAAAGTATCTATAACATTTTGTTCATTATGAGAGTGAAGCGATATAAATTTTTGTTCTATATTTTCAGGTTGGTTAAAACGTTCTTTTAAAAGGTTTATTAATCTTTTCGCGACTCTTGTGTCTTCGCAAAATATAAGCGGGATATTTAAGAGGAGCCTTAAACTCCTCTGAGATATATCTTCAAGATTTCCTATAGGGGTAGGAATGAAATATAACATTTATTTCATATTGTATTTTTTCTTAAATTTCTCAACGCGTCCGGCGGAATCGACAATCTTCTCACTACCTGTAAAAAACGGATGGCATAAGTTGCAAATGTCTATTTTTATCGCCGATTTATTTGACATAGTTGTAAAAGTATTGCCGCAAGCGCATGTTACGGTACATTTCACATATTCGGGATGAATCTCTTTTTTCATAATTTTTCCTTATATTTTTTAAAAATGTTATGTCTTCTTTAATTATAAATCTATTGAAAAACAATTAGAAGGATTGGGATTATATCAAAAAGTTTATGATAATTCAATATCAAAGCAATAGTTTTGAAGCGATTGCCACAACCGCGCTTGAACTTCGCAAAATATTTTCACTCTCAAACCCTACCCTCATAAATCCTTCAAGACGTTTTCGCTCGTTCTCGTCAAATCCTCCTTCGCATCCTACAAGCCAAATTTTAGGCAAAACGCCGCAAAGAGAGTTGAATTTATTAGACGAAAAATCAACGACAGCTATATCGTCGTATATTTTCAAAAACTCTTCAAGCGACTTAAAAATCTCAAACTCCATCAAATCAACTCTTCCACACTGTTCGCACGAGTTTATAACAATTCTTTTCAGTCTTTCAAAGTCAAATTTAAAATTTCTCTGCGAAAATTTCGTATATACAAAAATGAGTTTTTTTAAACCAAGCTCATTCAAAAAGGGCAATGTCTTCTCAACTATTTTTGGATCGGTAACAGACCACGCGATTTGAAACTCTTTTGGTTTTTTGACAAACGTTATTTGGGTTTTTATCAACTCGCATAAAGCCTCTTTTTTATCTATTCGCGAAACTTCGTACATGTAAAGATTCTCATCTTGCAAATTGCGAAAAAAAAGCGGTTTTTTAGCGTTCTCGCGTCTTACTTTAAAAATATGATTGTATTGTTCCCCTTCAAGTTTTATGGTATTTAGTCCGCTTTTTTCATTATATATAAAACGCATTTAGATAATATCCGTTATTATAAAAATATAAAAAGCGACGCAAAGCAACATATCAAAACAATACTTTTTGGTCGCGAAACTTATTGAATTTTCAAATGTCTTTTCATTTTTGACAAATTTATACACTTTTATCCCGTTAAATAAAATAAATATCAAAAATGCCGCAAAAAAAGCGTCTATCAATACAAAATGCCTTTTAAGAATCAAAGTTATCATAAATGAAAAAGTTATAACGCTGAAAAACAGATAATATGTCGGATTTAAAAGAGATAGCCGCCTTTTGAAGACTTTGTGTTCTTTGGATTTAAGCGATATAACAACTCCTATAAACGCGCACAAGGCGAGGCAAATGACACTATATAAAAGAATATTATGAAGAAGAACGATAGTCTCTTGCATCTATTCGCCGAGCGTTGAAATGTAAGAAGCTACATCCGTTATATCTTGCTGATTTAGCGTTTTCAATAAAGACGTCATAGTAGCTTTCATGGCGCCGCCGTACGTTCCGTCTTTGTAACCTTTGAGAGAATTCGCGATACTCTCTTCGCTCCATTTTGAGATATCTTGACTTTTGCCGACCGCGTTTAGATTCGCTTTCGCTCCATGGCAAGGAATACATCTTTTAAAAACTTTTTTGCCGTTTTCCAAATCATACGAAGAAGAGGTCGCGACACTTGCCGTATTTTTCGCAATATCTGCCGTTTTGTTCACCGTTTGTAAAATAGTCTCGTTCGCTTTTTCAATATTTTGAGGCGGCGTTTTTACCACGTTGTCCGCTTTTAGCGGTATATCTTCAACCTTTTGTATTGTTTCTTTTACCACTTCGTCAACTTGCGTTGTATTGGAAACTTGAGATAAACCCAAGCTTTTATTTAAATTTTCAAACGTTCCAGATTGCTCTTGTTCTTTGCTATTTTGTTTATATAAACCGCCGTCGCAACCTATCAAAACAGAACATAACGCTATCAAAAAAAGTCTATTTCGCACCTTTTTTCCTTATATCGATTTTGGATTTACTATATTTTCGCCGTCTAAGATTTTTCGCCAAAGTTCATGATCGCCCCAATCCTCTTGAACAGCGTTTGAAAAAATAATATCGTTTGGATTTATCATACCCAAACTTTCGCTGTAAGCGTCTTTTGAATTTGCCTGAGCGTATCCGCTGTCAGTTTCGTGAACAATAATACTGTTTACATGTATTCTGCCCTCTTTATTTGTAAAAACCGTTCTTGAAAGAAGTAAATCTACTAATAAAAATATTACTCTCGCGAATTGTTCCGCAGTTGGATTTACAGGAAGTTCTACCCATCTGTCCGAATATTTTTTCATAGCCGCCACATAACCTTTATCGTCTTTGCTCCAAAGCGTTATAGAGTGGTCAAATGACTCTATCAAATCTTGCATATGAGTTTTCATCAGTCCAAAATCATAAACCATTTGAGCGTCGTCAAAACTATCGGACTCAAATAAAACTTCAACTTTGTAAGAGTGTCCGTGTATACTGCTGCGGCATTTTTTACTTACGCATTTGCGTACTATGTGAGTATTTTCAAATTTAAACACTTTGCGTATAATCATCGTTAAACTCCTCTTTTGTCATTCCATAAACGAATATGAGTTCTGTCGGAATAATTGTATCCGTTTTTTATACAAAAAGAGATTACGCTCTCGCTGTTTTTCTCAAGCTCATTTTTATTTTTTCCAAGCGGCATACAAAATATAGGCGCGGCGAAATTTTTCGTTATATCTTCTATCTCTTTTTGCGCATAGCCTTCTTTTATCATCCGCTCATCCAATACAAATTTAAAAAACGCCTCTTTCGCGTTTTTGCAAATTGCCTCTATAGCTTTTCTTTTTACCCTTTTCGCATATTTTTCGCCGCTGTTTGAAAGTTTCACGCTCATGCAAAAACTTGCTTTTTTATACAATGTGAACGTATTAAAATCAATATTTATAGTCGCATTTGTTTCAAAAAATACATTAAAGCCATAATTTAACACTAATTCTAAAAAACCATAGAAAATAGGGTTTTTATAGTTTATTAAAGGCTCTCCGCCCGTGATAACCACATGCGGTTTATATGGTAAATCCTTTACATATAAAAGAACTTTTTCAAATAACTCTTCGCCGCTTAATTTTTGCCAATCTTTTTTAAAATGTTTTTCATTAACGGCAAAAAGCGAATCGCAGCCTATAAGTTTACTGTCGTCGTATGGTGAGATAAATTCACATCCAAAACCTTTACATGTAAGGTTACAGCCGCCAAATCTCAAAAATACGGACGGGGTTCCGACATATTTTCCCTCGCCCTGAACGCTCAAAAAACTCTCCGCCAAATATAACGGTTTCACGATATCAACCTCTCCAATTTATAATCCAAACTTGCATTAATTTTAAAATACAAAGCGATTATACATAAATTTTTAAAATAACTATCGCCTTAGTTCAAGAAGGCGCATTGGAGCAAAATAGTTCAAAACTTTGTTATCCGTTATAAATTCAAGATTGTACGGATGACAAGTTTGCACGAAAGTAAAATTATGATTTAAAGGAAGCAGTTTTTTTATCTCTTTGGCTATATTGCCAAACAAAATCAACTCTATTTTATCATTTGACAATTGCGACAAAAGCGTTTTCATAAACGGCGCGAACGCCTTTACATTAAGAAGCGTATCGTCTTTATTTACAAATATCAAAGAAGTGTTTAAAAGCAATATTCCATTGGCTTCAAAATTGTCTTTTAACTCCATAATGTTCGTTATAAATCCGCTTTTATCAAGTTTAGCTATATTTTCTTGCGTTAAAGACTCTAAAGTCAATTTATCGGAACACAAAAGAAGCATTTTTATAAAATTTCTAAGACTCGTAGCGCGATTTACCTCTTTTGACAATCCTTTATCACTAAAAATACTTTTCACCATGCCGTCTATAAAAGCATATCCTATCGCGCTGTTTTCTCTTGGGTACGGGTCTTGCCCAAATAATACGGCTTTGGTTTTATCTTTAGGAAGCGTCTTAAAAGCGTTTAGAAAATTTGAAAAATTAGGAAAATATCCTTTGTCGGCTTCTAAAAACGCGCGATACTCGCTATCTAAAGCGTCGTAAGCATTCGAGACTATCTGTCTCCAACTCTCATTAACTCTCATTCAGGATTATTCAGCGCTAAAATAAGTTCTACTTGCTGCACACTGATCTCCAAAATAGTCGCTATCTCGCTTTCGTTTTTGCCGTCTTTATATAGTTTTACAATCTTACTCTCAAAACCAACGGCATCGCTCGCGTTTGACTTATGACCTCTATATTCAGTCGTAATCTTTTTTACCTCTTTAAGAGATTTTGTCAAAGGCTCGACTTTGTCTTCAAATATCTTTTTTATATCTTCTTCAAAATTCCGCTCTTTTACGGCTTTATTGAGTTTATGACTTTGGTGATTTAAATCGTCTATAATATTCTCCAACGCCGTAAGCCTTTTTATTATATTTTTATTACGATAGATAACAAAAATAACGACGAACACGCAAATCGCTAAAGTCCCCGCCGATACGTATAACTCTAACTCCATCTTTTTCGTCTCCTTTCACGCGATAACCAAATCAGCAAATACCAACGCGAAAAACATAATTCCAAGATAACCGTTCAATGTAAAAAAAGCCTTGTCTATTTTATTAAAATCTCTCTTTACTATCCTATGTTCAAAAAATAAAATTACCGTGCTTAATAAAACTGCGGCATAAGATAAAACTCCTAATTTTGAAAAAACGACAAATAGCAGCCAAAATAAAACGCTCAAACAGTGAAATAAAAATGAAATGACAAAGGTTTTGTTCCAGCCATAGCGCGAAGGTATAGAGTAAAGACCATGCTTTTTATCGTATTCTATATCTTGCAAAGAGTACAACAGGTCAAATCCAGCAACCCAAAATATAACCCCCGCGCATAAAAGCCACGTCCAAAACGGAGTCGTCTCTAAAACGGCTATACTTCCGGCTATCGGAGCAAGACCCAGCGAAAGCCCCAAAATCAAGTGCGCCAAAGCGGAAAATCTTTTAAAAAACGAGTAACTCGCGAGTATCAACAATATCGCGAAAGAGGTGTAAAAAGCGACTTTATTTATAAAATACGCGCTTATGATAAAAACTGCGGCGTTAAACGATATAAAGATTATCATATTTTTGCGCCCTATTCTGCCGTCCACGCTTGGACGATTCGCCGTTCTTGGATTGCGTTTGTCTATCTCTTCGTCCATAAGTCTATTAAACGCCATAGCGAAACTTCTGGCGCTCACAGCCGCTATAAGCCCTAAAATAAATAGTCTCATACCAAACCACGCGGAATCATTCAACTCTTTAGAAGCGACCATCATAGCTATAAAAATAAACGGTAAAGCAAAAACAGAGTGCTTAAATACGATAAGTTCGTTTATATCTTTCAAAACGCGTAAAAAACGAGACAACTTTTAAACCTTTTATCATTTAAAGTAAATACAAAATATTATCTAATTTTACTATAAAATCAAAACTTTTGATGTTCTCACACTTAAAACTGCTTACATGTAAGAATTTATTACGCAGTATATATCACAATATTAAAATTTTAAAAATCCGCCGATATTTTATATTCCTTGACTTTAGAGCTTTTTGCATAATATGATTTTTGTTTTACACCAAAATATTTTCGTAATTTTTAAATATAATATTTCTTTAAGTTATACTTAAACATTATATTGTTAAAATTTCTTTTTAATCTATTTCCCATAAAAGGAAATCTAAATGAAATCCACTCTATTTTTATTTAAATTTCTAATTTCTATTTTCTTCCTCCCCCTTCTTTTTCTCTCTTGCTCTAGCGATACAAGTTCTAACTCCAACAATTCTCCTCTATCTTCGTTTACCGTACTTGAGGATGAGAGCGCTGTAAATTTAAGAATGGGA
>JAISAU010000005.1 GCA_031266555.1 Campylobacteraceae bacterium | reverse complement strand
CTGTCCCATATCGAACCAGGAAGCTAAGCAACTCATCGCTGATGATACTGCTCTTTACTAGAGTGGGAATGTAGGTCGCTGCCGGCTTCGTAAAAAGTTATTTAATATTCTTTGTTTTTCTATTTTTTATTCTAAATTTTCGTCGTATCTTTTTTATTCAATCCTCTTGCTCTTCTTTGAAAGTTTTGTTTTTTTTCACATGTATATTATTGTATGATATTCGGCAATATTTAAAATGAAATTAGCGAATAAAAATGACATACAGTTTGTTTTTATTCTAAAATCTTATCATATTTTTATCTTCTATGTTTTTGTCGATTTAAGGCAAGTAAATCAAATTTTGTTCTTGAGTGTATTGGTAGATTTAACCATAAAATCGTAAAAGATTATTTTTGATTATAATTGTTTTATTCTCTATAGGTGAGAATGAAGCGGATAAGAGTAATATATTATTGCCATTTTTTTATATTTTATGCTTTTATCGTATGTTTTTTTTGAAATTTATATCATTGCTTTTTTGTATTCATTGGAGAATAAATCAAAAAATAGGTTTTAGTTGTTTAAGAATTAGGTCGAAGGTAAATTTAATGTATAATTTATAAATTTATTTTTAGGAAAAAGTAACATGCTAAAAGTATTTAGACTATTTGTTTCAATTTTGTTAAGTACGGTTTTAATTGGATGCGGCGGTGGAGGCGATGGAAGCGTAAGTAAATTTACTACTCTAGAGTCATCATTTGGTAAGTTTGATACAGATGCTGTTCTTAGGACAGCAAGTATAGATATTGGTTACTATCCTGTTAGCGAAAATAGCAAAAACGAATTTCTTAACGGTATACAAAGCAAAAAATTTATACCAGATGATAACAATGCTGTTGATAGCGGACATTATGTTTTAAACGATAATAATATTAACGAATATAGCGCTGAAGTTTATTATGAAAAATATAATAATAATTATGTAATTGCATTACGTCTTGACTATAATAAATATAACAATGTCATAAGTCCTTCAAATAATACCGCGTTAAGCGAGATATTTTATGCTATAAACGATCAAATGGCGCATATCAGGCTTTTCAAAGGATATAATGCGAATAATGCATATTATGATGATGTGAATAGTTATTATAATTCTCTTAAAATAACATATGGGTTTTCCGATTGTTATTATGATGAGTATAATAAATATTGGCGTTGTGAAAGAAGAGACAATGGCATGTCGTATTTTTTTGATGCTTCTGGGGAATCATATATTTATTGGAGAATGAGTACGTTAGAGTATCTTACGGCATATTAACAAATAGCGATAAGTTTAAAAAGCAAAATCATTAAGGTTATGAAAAGTTGTTATACATGTCATCGGAATATCATATATGTAAGCAAATAGCCACTTTTTTGCTTATCCAATTCATTCTTTATTCTCTTGTTGTCTAAGTTTTTGCGGTTCTAAACTGTTTCAGCGATTGCCTACAGCATAAAGCATACATGTAGCATTCAAATACTAAAAATAAATCCAAACTTCTTATGCGCAATAATTAAAATAAACTCTACATGTAAGTAAATAGATTTAAGATTGTATGGTTGAATTGCTTTTATATGTAAGGTCGAAATATTATATTTGGGTTATGAGATATATCAATTCTTACATGCGAACAATTAATCTTTAAATTATAAACCAAAATTATCATAACGCAAGATTTTTTTAATAGACTTTTATATATAATTTCAAAAGTTTTTTGTAAAAAATTGTTTAAGGTAAGTAATGATATCAATTATCAATAATTTCTGCAGAGAGAGAGAGAGAGAGCCTTAAAAAATACTTAAAAAATCTTCGCCAAAAAATACATTTTTATCCCAAAATACAATATATTCCCGCACCATACTTCATTATAATAATATGTATTCATCTCAAAAGTTTTAGTTATAGAGTAGATTCTTGGCTTTATATGCTTAATGGCGCGATGGTTTTTTCAAAGAATGTCTCTAATGATATTGTTTATGCTATAAAATTACTATTTTCTTATCAATTTAAATTCATAAAAATCATTTTTAATGATAAATTTATTACAAGGAGCAACTATGTTGCAAAAATCGGTTAGTTTAAAAGGTGTTTTCGCGCTTTTTTTAACGTTTTTGTTGTTTAATGCGATACAAGCGGCAGATGTCGGATTTGAGCTCGGCTTGGGGTTTGATACGAGCGGCGATAGGTCGGATATATTAGAGAAGGCATACGGAGGGGATTCGTCGGGTCTTGGTATGTTTCTTGAATTGCAAGCCGGTGTGCCGATCGGCGTTACCGACAATGTTGTTATCAAGCCGGAACTATCTTATTTATTAGGGTTTGTTAAAGTTGAGGGTACTTACAGTGACGATACATATATAGATTCTATTTTTATTCCATCGCTCTCCGTTGAATATTACATCAATAGTCGTAAAGAGAATTCCTTTTTTGTTGGCGCGAATATTGGCTATCCCGCCCCATCAAGTGGCAGCGATGGAGAATATGAACTTGAAAAAGATGGCGTAAGTTACGGAGTTTATGGCGGATATAGCTTTGGCGGTAATTCTAAAATTATGCTTGGCTATAGAAGTATTCCTATCGAAGCAGTTTATGCGAATGATGTAAAAGAGTCCGCGAACTTAGGCGGAGTTTTATTTCGGTTTGCCTATACATTTTAATCAAGACAGGAGAAATAAAAGAAATTTCATGAAGAAAAACATATCATTAATTTGTATGGTATTTTTTTGTATGTGGTTATTGAGCGGATGTGCCGCTCGCGTACCTATGGCTTCAAAAAAAGCGGATATATCTGCTAAAGAGTTTAAAGAGCCGATAAATAATAATGCGGGAATTTATATTTATCGTAATGAGTTTATTGGCGCGGCGATAAAAATGTATGTTTTTGTTGATAATAAACCCATAGGTCAAACAGCTGCAAATACATACCATTATATAGAGCTTATACCGGGAAATTATACATTCAAGGGCAGCTCAGAAAATGATTCCGTTATTAATGTTGAAGTAGCGGCAAATAAACTCTATTACATTTAGCAAGAAGTGAAAATGGGGATTATGTATGCTCGTAATAAATTGCAACTAGTGGATAAAACAATAGGGCAAAAAGGGGTTATGGAGTCTGAATTAGCGATTTCAAGTTCAATTAGCCAATGAAGCATTTGTTGTAGCGACAAGTGCGCAATTGACAAAAAAATTATTTAGGGAGTGTTTAATGAGAACAAAAATTTTTATAGTTGCCATCAGCGCTGTTGCGCTTTGGTTCACGGGTTGTGCTACGCTTATTAATCAAGACACACAGCCGGTTTTAGTAAATACAAACGATTCAAAGAGCGCTACGGTTACAGTTGCTTACAAGGATGGGTCTCAAACAGGTGAAACGCCTTTGGTTGTTCAAGCAAGACGCTCCGGCGATCCATTGGTAATCACTGTAAAAGAAGACGATTGCACAGCTGCGTCTTCTGTGGAAAAGAACGCGACAGTCAGCGGAGCTTTTTTTGTTAACGCTATCTGGTGTTTTAGTTGTGTATTTAGTACTACAACTGATGCGGCCACAGGCAGAATGTGGAGATATGACGAGCAAATCGTTATCCCGGTTACTCGCAAGTGCGACAGTAATAGTTAATATTGCTTAGATTTTTAGTTATTTTTTTAGTTGTTTTGAATTGCATATACGCAAATCAAAATATCATGTCGCTTCCAGAGTGGAAAACGCTTTTGCATTATAAAAACGGTAAAAGCGCGATAGGCGCTGGAAGCTCATTTTTCCTTTCTTTAAATGGATATAAAGATCCAAACGCTGAATTAGAGGCGACAATAACGGCTTTATTAAATGATCCTAAAGCGCAATGCAAATATCCCGCACGTTTGGATTTCTTACTTGAAAACGGAGCACTTACTTCAAATCAACTACCAAAATCAGATTGCGAAGAGTATGAAATATATCTGCAAAAGGTTCCGTTTGAACGTATTTATGCAGTTTTTGTAGCGGAAGATCAATCTAATCCAGCTTCGATTATGGGGCATACGATATTAAAAATAGTAGGACAGGATAGTGACGGCATAACAAGAGAGCATAGTTTTTCGTTCATGGCGCTAATGAATGAGAACGGCAATTTAAAACGATACGTCAACACGATACTAAACGGTTCCGAAGGCAGTTATGTTTTAGCCCCATACCATAAAACGATAGAAACTTATATCTACAATGAACAGCGATCACTTTGGGAATTTGAACTTAATTTGTCGCTCAAGGCTAAAAAGCGACTAAGAAAACATTTATGGGAAATAAAAGAGACGCCTATTTTATATCAATTTATTACGCATAACTGCAATACGGCGATAGAAATGGTATTAAGCGCGGCAGATACAACTTTCAGCGATAATAAACATTGGCTTTTTTCAACGCCTATAGAATATTTGCAAGAATTAGATCAAAAGGATAAAATCAAAAGTGTTTTTATGCAACCTTCAAAAAGCGATAGAGAGGCCATAGTACATTTTGGAACTTATTATCCTTTGGACACACCAAGTGTAAGTCGCGTGACAATCGAAGGCTTTGATGGAGGTTTTAGATTGGGCATGCTGCCAAGCTATCGCGATAAAAGAACAGTTTCAAACGCAGGTATTATTGAGTATGACAGCAAGATATTGGAACTCGAGGCAAGATTTGATAAAAATAGCGTTAATTTAGAGAGACTTAATTTAATAGCGCTAGAGTCAATTGGCGATTATCGTATAATAGGTTCATCAAAAGCATTTCGTTTGGCTTTGGAAGAGAGTAGACAAAAACATTTGGGCAGTGTATTTGAATGGGGACGAGGCATAGGATTTTCGCCTTTAAATGATATGACAATTTATACTATTGGTAAGATGGGCGCTATATATGACGGTGAAGCTGATTTTTTTGCTATGGTAAATACTGGAATAATCGCATATTTTGGTACAAATGCAAAATTACTTGCATCTTATGAACATTTTTGGGATAGCAATGTCAAATATAGGGATTTTAAAAAACAATTAAATATTTTTACTGCTTATGCGCCGTTTTCATATGATTGGGATATATATACGGGATTAAAGTTAGGGTCTAATGGATCTAATAGCCATTCGGAAACGGTTTTATCGGTCGGTTTTAGCATTTATTTTTGAAAAATAAATCAAATGCAATACATTGGGTTAGCTTCAAATACTTTAGCGATATCGGGCGAAAATCACAATGTCTTAGATTTGCAAATGTCTATGTCATGTTGTTTGCAAGTGCAATACTGCACTATAAAACGCTACATGTAAAGCCAAAACTTTCAAAAACACTTTACACGTAGCGTTAATAATAAAATATATCAATTCTTGTGCTAAACATTAAAGACAAATAAATACTTTACATGTAGACAAAAATTGATTATGCGACTATTCTGTTTCTTTATGAAAGTGTTAAAGAAATTTATTTATATCATATTGTTAAGCCCACAGATATTTAAAACTAAATCTATACATGTAAGTTTCGTAATTAAGCGACGATGAGAAAAATACTTATTTGATAACTTAAAACAATAAGTTTGTATATATAAAAAGCGTAGATTGTGCTTTTTTGACTTTTGCTGTTTTTGAGTATTTAGGGTGAATTTCTATTAGTTATGATAGTTATAAAACAGCCTATCATATTAACTACTGCTTAAATAAAATATATAATAAAAATACAGCGCAATACCTTAAATAAAATTTGGCATAATTACAGTTGAATAATTGCTCAATTATTGTATTATAAGAGAGGTTTAAATGGCGGCATTTGATAATTTTATAGATAGGTGCGATTGTAATGTTATACATGAGGAGACTGTAAAAAAGGTTAAAGAGTTGTTGCCAAAAGAGGAGACGTTGTTTGATTTGGCGGAGCTTTTTAAGGTTTTTGGCGATTCAACGAGAGTGAAAATATTATACGCACTGTTTCAAAGTGAAATGTGCGTATGCGATATCGCGGCGCTTTTTGGTATGACAAAATCGTCTATTTCGCATCAACTTCGTGTGTTAAAGCAAGCAAAACTTGTGAAATTTAGAAAAGATGGCAAGATCGTATATTATTCGCTTGATGACGAACATGTAAAAAATATTTTTGACCAAGCTTTCGTACATGTAGGCGAAAAATAGATACTTCTTTTTAAGGGCAATAGGTAAATTTTTGGAATTTTTTAGTTGAATATATACTCAACTATTCATTTGAAATGGAGATAAAATGGGTTTAAATAGTAAATGTTGCGGCAGTTGTTGCGCTCATCATGAGGATAGATTTGGAAAAACAAAGATGTTTTTGGGTATTTCGCTTTTTCTGGTCGGAATAGCGTTTTCTTTCGCATTGCCGTTGGAGTTTGGTATATTTCTCGCAAGCTATCTATTGCTTGGAGGCGATGTTTTGCTTTTAACATTAAAAAATATTTTAAGTATTAAAAAAGGCAAAATACTAGAAATATTTGATGAGAACTTCTTAATGAGCGTCGCTACCATAGGAGCGTTTATTATAGGTGAATATCCGGAAGGTGTTGCAGTTATGCTGTTTTATAAAATCGGTGAGATTTTACAAGAAAAAGCTGTTAAAAACTCTAAAAAATCAATTTCTTCGCTTTTGGATTTAAGGGCAGAGTTCGCGAATCTGCAAAAAGGAAAAAAAATCGTGAAGGTTCCCGCGCAAAGCGTAAAGGTAGGAGATATTATTGTTATAAAAGCCGGTGAAAAGGTACCGCTTGATGGAATTGTTATAAGCGGAAAATCTTTTTTAGATACGTCTGTTATAAGCGGCGAATCCATACCAAAAAGCGTAATGGAGGGTTCTGAAGTTTTTTCAGGATGTGTAAATCAGAACGGAACGCTACATGTAAGGGTAACTTATGAGTTTAAAGACTCTACCGTTTCAAAAATAGCGAAGTTTGTTGAAGAGGCGAGTTTAAAAAAATCCAAAACTGAGCATTTTATAAGAAAATTTGCCAAGATTTATACTCCTATTGTGGTTTTTACAGCTTTACTCGTAGCGTTTTTGCCGCCTCTTTTTATAGAAAACGCCGAATTTGGCGAATGGTTTTATAAAGCATTAATATTTTTAGTCATCTCTTGTCCGTGCGCGCTTGTCGTGTCTATACCGCTTAGTTTTTTCGCGGGGCTTGGCGGGGCGTCAAAACGTGGCATATTAATAAAAGGCGGCAATTATCTCGAAGCTTTGAGCCATGTGGATACTGTGGCGTTTGATAAAACAGGCACTTTAACCAAAGGCGAATTTAGCGTAAGCAAAATAAAACCAAGCGATAGTTTCAGCAAAGACGAGCTTCTTTTTTTTGCCGCTCATGCGGAAAGTTTCTCGCCGCACCCCATAGCCTTGTCTATCCTAAAAGAATATAAGGACAATATTAAAAATGAAACTAAAAAGCACGAAGAGATTTTAGGATTTGGTGTAAAAGCTGAAGTTTTCGGCAAATTGGTTTTGGTTGGAAATGAAAAGCTTATGGAGTTAAATTCCATTGTTTACGAAAAACCAAACGTCTTTGGAAGTATCGTACATGTAGCGGTTGACGGTATTTATGCGGGATATATTGTGATTAGCGATAAAATAAAAGAAGAAAGTAAAAAAGCTATAAGCGACTTGAAAGACGTTGGAGTTAAAAATACGGTTATGCTAACGGGAGACAATAAGCAAGCCGCGGAAGAGGTCGCGAAAGAACTAAATATAGATAAAGTTTTTAGCAACTTATTACCTCTTGAAAAAGTTGAAAAACTGGATCTTTTATTAAAAAATGCGGCAAAAGGAAAAAAAGTTGTATTTGTTGGCGATGGGATAAACGACGCTCCGTCTCTCGCTAAAGCCGATATAGGCATAGCCGTAGGCGCTCTTGATATAACTGCCCAATCTGCCGACGCGGTTTTAACAGACGGCAATCTTCAAAAGGTAGCGATAGCGATAAAAATCGCCAAAAAAACATCTGCGGTAGCAAAGCAAAATATTGCTTTCGCTCTTGGTGTGAAAACTATTTTGATGATATTTGGCATTGCAGGCATAAGCGGTATGTGGGAAGCAGTTTTTGCTGATGTGGGAGTGACTATACTCGCCGTTTTAAACGCCGTAAGAGTTGTAAGAGTTTAAAGAGGTATCTTTTTAGTTAAGCAATTAATTTTTATCCGTCGCGTAAAAAGCCGTTTTTGATTTTTTATAAACGCAAGCGTCGGATAAAATTATTATTTTAAATCAATCTTTTTTTAAACGCCCTTCGTCAATCATGCTAAGCGCTATATCTTTAAAGATAGGCGCGGCGCTTTGCGATCCAAAATAGCTTTTGGACGGCTCTATAACCAAAACTCCTATTGTGTATTTTGCGCCTTTATCGTCGTTCGCGAAACCTATAAATGAGCTGTCGTATCCTACTATTTTACCGTCTTTTCTTATCTCGGCCGTGCCTGTTTTACCGCCCACAGTTATGCCTTCAACTTGAGCTTTTACACCTGTGCCGACTGATACGGCCTTAATAAGCGTTTTTTGAACTATTTTTGCGATATCTTCCGGCAAAACGGATATTTTAGGATCATACCCTATCTCGTGTTTTATGCCGAATTTATCTATTATGAAAGCGGCTATTTTAGGATTTACCATAAAACCGTCATTATTAAATACGTTAAACGCTTTTATGAGTTGCATAAAGTTTACATGTAACCCATACCCATATCCTACGTTTCCCTTGTAAACGTCGCCGTTTAAACTGCCTATATATCCTGTGTTTTCGTATGATAAATCTATTTGTGATTTTTGAGTGATACCAAAATCCGTAAGCCCTTTGTAATAAGAAAGTGTGTCAAGTCTTTGCGATAGTTGAGCTATACCTATATTTGACGAATACACAACGACGTTTTCAGCGCTGACCCAATTTGACTCAAACGCGTGCTCGTCTTTTATCCAAAATTGCCCCAATTTATATTTACCGCCGTAGACGTTCACTATGTCGCTAGGTTCTACCTTTTTTTCGCGCAATAAAATAGCGTAAATGATAGGTTTCATAACGGATCCTGGCTGATATGTGTATTCAACGGCGTTTATATTCAACAAGCTGATATCTCTTACGTTATTTCTATCGTATCTATTGCTTGTGGCAAGCGATAAAATGTCGCCCGTGTCGCTTTTCATTACGACTGCTATAACCTCTTTTGCTTCAAGCTTTTGTTTGTGTTTATCAAGCGTATTTTCCACCGCTTTTTGAAATTTAAGCGGTATGGATATTTGTACACCTTGTCCGTCCACTCTCTCTTTGGCTTGAATATTTCTATTTAGTATAATAGTATTCGACACATCGCGAGAACCTATAAGGTATGAATCTTGTATAGATGCCAATCTGTCGTTATAGTAGCGCTCTATACCCTTTATTCCTTCGCGTTTTATAATTCGCCCCATGTTTATTTTATTGGTATATCCTATGAGCGGCTCTAAAGTGTCTTGATACGGATATATGCGCATTTCGCCGCTTTCTACTACGTCCATTCCGTTAAATATAACTTTGCCGTTTTGCGAATTTTGATAACTTTTAAAGACGCCGAGTTTAAATAAAGTTTTAGCGAGCGACCTTAAATGTTCGGCTTGTTTCGAGTCTATCCTGTAAGATAAAATTACATTTCCGTTTTTTTTATCTATGGCAGCTCTAACGTTTTGCTCGCTGTCTCCGCTGTATATGGAGTAGAGTTTGATAAAAAGCTCTTTTTTGTTCGGATCTAAATTTCTAGTGTCTACGCTTATCTCATAAAGGCGTTTTGTCGCGGCTAATGTGTAATTATCTTCGCTTAAAATGACACCACGAAGAGCGGTATGCACTTCGCTTGCTTTAAAATTGGGGAGGTCTCTGTCCATATTTGACCATACAAGCAACATAGCCGTAAAAATGATAAATCCGAATATGATTAAAACAAAAAATTCGGCGAACTTATTTCCGGTTGCTTTATCGCCTTGATTATTCATTTCTCTCTAAACCCTGCTGTTTTTCGCGAAGTATATCAATAAACTACTTACAAAAAGGTGTTTTTCAAACCATTTTCAGTAAAATATTGTTTTAAAATAATATCAAGAGAACTGATGTCAACGGATAAAACGCTTTTTATACTTTGTTCTTTTTGTGTATTTATCGGCATAGTAGCTTCTTTTTCGCTCTCTTCTTACGCTATTTTACGATATGACTACTCAAATCCTTACCACTTTTTTATTCGCCAATGCGTAGCGGGATTTTTGGGTATTTTTGTCATGTGGGGCATATCGCAGTTAAATCCTGAAAAATATCTTGTCGCGATAGGCTTTTTTATATTTTTTATATGCTTGTTCGCTATGGGGTTTATGCACTATTTATCTGAAAGTATGGTAACTTCGGCGGGCGGGGCTAAGAGGTGGATAAGGCTTCCGGGATTTTCGTTTGCGCCTGTAGAGTTTTTCAAAATAGGCTTCGTCTTTTTCTTAGCTTGGAGTTTTGCCAGAAGAATAGATCACGAAAAAAAACCTCTTTTACGAGAGATTTTGCTTTTACTGCCTTATTTTGTGGTGTTTGCCGTTTTTGTGATATATTTGATAGCCGTTATGCAAAACGATATAGGGCAAGTTATAGTTTTAGCTTTGACATTTTCGGTTATGGCGTTTTTTGCGGGTACAAGCTTTAGACTTTTTTCATTGGCGATACTGCTGTCGGCAATAGTCGCGACGTTTGCCGTTATAAACTCTGAAAATAGAATTATGCGTGTAAAAGTTTGGTGGTCAACCGCGCAAAACGCCGTTTTATCTTTTTTACCGGATACTGTCGCTAATGCTTTGAGGGTAGAAAATGCGCCCGAACCGTATCAGCTTTCCCACTCGCTAAACGCAATAAAACATGGGGGACTTTTTGGAGAGGGTATAGGAAACGGCATTGTAAAATTAGGATATTTAAGCGATGTGCATACGGATTTTGTATTGGCTGGAATAACCGAAGAGGTAGGGGCTATCGGCGTTATATGTATTACCGTTATTTTTTGCGTTATTGTTTATAGAATTTTTAAGATCGCAAGCAGATGTCAAAACCGAGTATACTCGCTATTTGCTCTTGGCGTAGCAATGCTTATAGTATTCTCTTTTTTAATGAACGCGTATGGAGTTACGTCAATTACACCGATAAAAGGCATAGCAGTACCGTTTTTAAGTTACGGCGGAAGTTCGTTGCTCGCTACATGTATAGGAATTGGAATGGTTTTAATGATTAGTAAAAGGGCGGATTTGAAATGATAGCGATAACCGGCGGCGGTACAGGCGGACATCTTAGCGTAGCGAAAGCTATAGCGAAAGAGTATAATAAAATCGGTATAAAGCCGCTTTATATAGGTTCTACAAACGGACAAGACAAAAGCTGGTTTGAAAATAGTCCGCTTTTTTATAAAACCATATTTTTACCTTCATACGGAGTTGTAAATCAAGGGTTTTTAGGCAAAATAAAATCGCTTGCGAATATCATAAAACTATCTTTCAGGACAAAAAAAATATTAAAAGACGAGGGGATTAAAAAAGTTTTTTCCGTAGGCGGTTACTCTTCAGCCGCCGCGTCATTCGCGGCTATTTTAAGTTCCATACCTATTTTTATTCACGAGCAAAACGCTTGCATGGGAAGACTAAATAAAATAATCTCATTTTTCGCTAAAGAGATTTTCAGCTCTTATGACAACAACTCTAAAGTTAAAGATTATCCCGTAAGCGATGAATGGTTTAAACTTCAAAAAAAACGAGATAAACTAAAGACGGTAGCTTTTTTAGGCGGTTCCCAAGGCGCGAAATTTATAAATAATTTAGCGTTGGACGCAGCTTCATGGCTTAATGAAAACGGCATAAAAATCATACATCAAACAGGAAAAAGCGAGTATAAAAAGATAAAAGAGTATTATAAAAAGAGCGGTATAGACGCGGATGTTTTTGATTTTTATTCGCCTCTTTGTGATAAACTTGAAAATGTTGATTTTGCTTTGTCGCGTTCCGGGGCCGGTAGTATGTGGGAACTTGCGGCGGCTAAAATACCAACTCTTTTTATACCGTATCCGCATGCGGCTAAAAATCATCAATATTTTAACGCTAAAGTTTTGGAGAGCAAAAACGCCGCTATCTTGATAAAACAAAATGATATGAGCGCGAAAGTCCTTATATCTATTCTATGCGACGCGGATATAGCCGCTTTAAACGGCGCGCTTGATGGCATGATAGAGCCAAACGGCGCTAAAAAGATAGTCGAGATAATAGAAAGTTATGATAGATCTTGACACGTTTTGGCTCTTTTTCGCAACTTCAGTAGCTTTGGCGTTAGCTCCGGGACCCGATATACTCTTTGTCATTACGCAAGGAGTTACAAGAGGTTCAAAAGCCGCTATATCGCTTGCTTGCGGACTTTCGTCGGGCGTTATAGTCCATACGACGCTTGCAGCGCTTGGGGTATCTGTTGTATTTAAAACTTCTGAAATAGCGTTTTTTGTCTTAAAAATCATTGGCGCGGCATATCTTTTTTATTTAGCGTATCAAGCTTTTATACATAGAAATGAGCTTATTCGCATAGACGCTAAAAAAACCAAAACCACGTTAAAATATAAAACTCTTTTTATAAGAGGCTTTTTTATGAATGTGCTAAATCCAAAAGTCATACTCTTTTTTTTAGCGCTTTTTCCTCAATTTGTAAATGAACAAAAAGGTTTTGTGGCGTTTCAAATGGCGCAGTTAGGGCTTATTTTTATGTTAAGCGCGCTTATAGTTTTTATCATAGTCGGCATATGTGCGGACAAAGCTTCGGCATCTTTAACAAAAAATCCGAAGTTTGCTAAATTCGCAAATATTTTAACATCTTGCATATTTGCGGCTATAGCGGTAAAATTAGCGTTCTCGCAAAGATAAATTTTAACTTACTTTCGCGATACTCCCATCTTAAATATTTTATCATGTATGGTGATAATGTATATTATCATCCTCTTCCTCTTTTTTGTTATCATTTTGTTTTTTATTTTCACTTTCGATTTGAGCTAACTTTATTTGGTCTAAATCCTCTTTTATGTATTCAGCTACTTTAATAGGATCCAAATGTTCGCCTATCTCCATTAACTCCTCATAACTTATATCCATATTCATTAAAACTCCAGCTTGGTCTATGGTTAGTTCGTTACTTTCATTTTGAGATAAAAACCATTGCCAAATATTTCTTGAAGGCTTTTCATTTCTTTTCTCACTATTTAGTTCGCTGTTTGGAAAAGGAGCGGTTATGCTTTTAATATTATCTATATTGTTTGCTGGTTTTAAGTTTCCATCAAACTCATTATCTTCTCTATGTTGTATCCCTGCTGAGTTTAACGCTTTCCAAGTAAAATCAATACAACTGTTTGATAATCCGTTGTAAGACATTTCAAAATTAGGATTTTCTTCTTCTTTGGTTGATTTTCCATATGTATTTAGCTGATCGTATTGCTCTTTTGTTATCTCTATTGTTCTTGTATAATAGGGTTTATAATATTGTGCGTCATCTTCTGTGCTTATGTCACCAGGACCCATAGGACCTTTGTTTACTGAGAAAAAGCCGTAACTAACGGAGTTTTCTCCATCAGAGATACTGTACCACATGTGTCCTGCTTGAGATGTTTTTATCTCTTTGGTTTTATTATCAGTATCAAATTCGCCAGTTTCCTTTAAAAATGGAGTTCCGGGCAATGCCACCTTTATACTCAAAGTATATCTTTGATTTTTGTCCATTTTCTCTCCTTTAATATTTTCTGCTGTCTCTTGTTATATCAAGATGGTAATTTATTCCATCTATTTTTAACTGGGGCCAATCTTGCATTATCTCAAACTTAATTCTGTATCTGCCATAGTAATCATAGGTTGGGATATATGCTAATTTGTAATCGCAATGAAATACTCCGTTAAACCAGCCATAGTTACTATATTTAATTTTAGTAATATTTTTATCTATTACTAAAACTTCAGAGTTATCAGTATTTACTTTGTAAAGTTTCAGCGTCATAGAGACTTCGTCATCAGTTGTGGGAGCTAAGGCTTTGTTTTTTGAATCGTCTTCAAAAGTGTCAAGCAGATGGTGCGCTTCAAAATCCTTCAATTTGGTAATCCTAAGCCTGATTAAATCCGCGTCTTGATCTATTTCACCAAAAAGAGCTGAATATTTGGACTTTTTCGGAATTATCCAAAAGTATTCGTTTATCTTTTCACCTTTTTGATATATTTTTAAAGGATATGATATTGTAGGAGCTTGAGGTTGTAAGAAAAAGTAAGGATCTTTGGTATTGTCAATCTCCTCTTTAATATGCAGAGTAACGCCTACTGTTATGAATACCAAAAGAAGTAAAAGCAGTGATTTTTTTATTGACTTTTTCATTTAAAGCCTTTTGACTGGTTTGTGTTTAAAATCTTTAAATTAATTTACATTTTAACAAAACTGTGTTTACGGTTAAATTAAGTCTTGGGTGGAACGGTTAGAAATTTTTATAAATCCGTGACGATTTTACGCACTTTTATAATTTTACTAAACAAAAATATACTTATGAAAAATATAACAAATTCCGCCATCGGTATAGCGAGCCAAACGCCATAAACACCGATATAAGTAGGTAGTAGTAAAACTATAGGGACGATAAGCCCGAAAGTTCTTATGATGGCGATTAAAGCTGAAATTTTACCTTTTGAAAAAGAGGTGAAAAGAACCGATATGAGAATATTTATACCGCTTAAGAGATATTTGAAAGCAAAAATTATGAAACCTATTAGCGCTATATTGTACAAAGCGATATTGTCTTGACTAAATATTCGCACTATATCCGATGAAAATAGTAACATCATTAAAACCGTAAGAATAGACAAAACGATAACCGTAATAGCTCCTTTTTTTAAAAGGTACTCTATTTTTTGTCGTTCTTTGGCTCCGTAATTAAAGCTTATTATGGGAGCAATACCGACGCAATAGCCGAAAAAAAGCGAGTTAAAGACATATTCGGTATAAGCTATGATTGTAGCCGCCGCAATTCCTAGTTCTCCTAAAAGTTTTAACATAGCTTGATTAAACAAAAACGCTATAACGCCTCCGGCTAAAAAATTTACCAACGCGGACGAACCGTTCATACTGCTTTGAGTGATAATTGCGAAGCTCCATTTTGGAATCGTGAAATGAAGCGTCTTTTTTTTGTTGAAGAAAAATATAATTCCTATTATAGTTGGAATAGCGCTGCTTATCACTGTTCCATAAGCCGCTCCTTCTATGCCCATATCAAACCAAACTATAAATATATAGTCCAATATTATGTTTGCGAATCCCGCGCTCAAAACCGCCGCTAAACCCATTTTGGGCTCTCCCGCTACAATAAAGAAGCTTTGAAACAAAAACTGTCCCATAAATACTAAAAGCCCAAATAATATAATTTGAAAATAACTCTTTGCGTAAGGCATCAAAATATCAGTCGCCCCGAGCCACTCCAAAATTTCATCCATAAAGATAGCACCTATCAGTATATCAACAAGAGATATAGCTAAAAGCACAAGAGTTATCACTGAAAAATCGCTATTTGCTTCGTTATATTTTTTTTCGCCCATTTTTTTCGCTATTATGGCGCTGCCTCCTACGCCAAACATAGTGCCTGTTCCCATAAAAAACAAAATGGCGGGCATAACGATATTTATTGACGCAAAGGCGTCTATATTTACAAAACGCGCCACAAAAATGCCGTCCACTATCGAATATAAAGACTCAAAAAGCATCATCGTCATCGTAGGAAGCGCGAACAAGAAAAGTGTTTTGGCATTAAAATTTTTTGCTAAGTTATTCTTTTCCATCTCAAAACTTTGGTTTTATTTTAAATTTATTGTAGTATAAAATGACTATATTTTGAGTAAATCAAAAAAATACATGCTAAAATTAATATTTCGCACTACAAGGAGATAAATATGACTTTAAGGGCATTTTCACCTAATTTCGCCGTTAGCGACATAAGAAAAAGCGTAGCGTTTTATAAAGAGAATTTTGGATTTAATTTGGTAATGGGCGTACCTGTTTCGCAAGATAGCGTTGATACGGATTTTATTGAAGGCAAAGAGTATGTTTACGCCATGATAAATAAAGATAATATAAGTTTGATGTTTCAAAAAGACGACAGTTTTTATGACGACATTATTTTAGCGGATCGTTGTCAAATCGGAGCCAGCGTATCGTTTTATTTTGACGTTGAAGATTTGGACGAACTTTATGAAAGTTTGCAAAATAAAAAGCTGAATATGACCGAGATTAAAATGACTTGGTATGGGCAAAGAGAGTTTTATATAAAGGACAATAACGGCTATATTTTGTGTTTTGCTAAACAGGCCGAATAAAACTAAATCGATAATAGTGGTGCGCTCGAAGAGATTCGAACTCATGACCTTCTGAACCGCAATCAGATGCTCTATCCAGCTGAGCTACGAGCGCATAAATTTTAAGGGTGGTATTATAACGGCTATTTCCTTAAAATTACGTTGCATCGAAAGTAGTAACAGTGATAGCAAGTAATTGTTTATATGTTCTAAAGTTTAAGATTTAGGCGAATGTCAATTGTTTATCTTTACATGTAAGATGAAAGTTTAAAGATTTTATTTTATTTTTTGAAATCCTACATGTAACCCAAAAAATAAAACTTAAGTCTTTGATTTGTTACATGTAGAGCTTTTGACATATAATATTGATTTGCCTTACTTGTTAAAAACCGCTCAAAATTTGATAAAATTATAACCGCTGATATTTATTTGTGATACAAAGGATTTATCGTGATATTTACAACCCCATTGAAACACGACAGCATAAAAATTATGCTGCTTGGAAGCGGCGAACTTGGCAAAGAGGTCGCTATAGAAGCGTCAAGGCTTGGCGTCGAGGTAGTCGCCGTGGATAATTATCCGAACGCTCCGGCTCATCTTGTGGCAAATAAAGCGCACGTTATCGATATGAAAAATAAAGAAGCTCTGCTGGAGCTTATATATCTTGAGAAACCGACATATATCGTGCCTGAAATCGAAGCTTTAAACATAGAAGCTTTAGAGATAGCTGAAATTGAGGGTTTCAACGTGATACCAAACGCCAATGCCGTTAAAAAGACGATGAATCGTAAAAATATAAGAAAATTTGTCGCCGAAGAGCTTGGCATAAAAACAAGTCCGTATCTCTTTGTAAACTCTTACGAAGAACTGGAAAATGCTGCTGAAAAATTGGGATTTCCTTGTGTTATCAAGCCTGTTATGAGCTCATCCGGTCATGGGCAAAGCGTAGCTAAAAACAAGACGGATTTAAAAGCTTCATGGGAGAGGGCGAAAGAGGCAAGAGGAGATGCCAGCGAGTTGATAGTCGAAGGATTTATCAATTTTGATTATGAGATTACGCTTTTGACCGCGCGTACTGAAAATGAGAGTATATTTTGCGAACCTATAGGACATATCCAAAAAGATGGAGATTATATACTCAGTTGGCAGCCTATGCCTATGAAAAAAGAGATTTTGCAAAAAGCGCAAAAGATAGCAAAAACAGTAACGGATGGACTTGGAGGGCGAGGAATATTTGGCGTTGAGCTTTTTATAAAAGAAGATGAGGTTTATTTTAGCGAAGTAAGTCCGCGCCCTCATGATACCGGTATGGTTACTATGATTTCGCAATCTCAAAGCGAATTCGCCTTACATGTAAGGGCAATTTTAGGACTTCCTTTAGAGTTTTCATTTATTGCGCAAGCAGCAAGCGCGGCGTACAAAGCGGATATAAAAAGCGAAAATCCTCATTTTGATGTGCCCAAAAGTGTGTTTTCCAAAAATTCGTTTGTTAGAATATTTGGCAAGCCAAACTCTCATGAAGGGCGCAGAATGGCTGTCGTTCTTGTGCAAGACGAAGTGGAAAACGCGAAAAAAAGAGCCGAGGAGATAGCTAAAAGTATAAAAATGACTAAATAATAAATGTCTTATTGTGTTTATCGTCTTAAAATGTTCTTTACATGTAAGGCTGATAATATAAAACAAATCATTTATACTTTGAGATAAAACTTCATTTATGGCGCTATCGTACAATTTTTGTCACGCAAGCAAATCTGTTTAAATGGGCTTTTGGTGAAAGTTTTGGAATTTTTACTGTATTTAGGCAGATAATTTATGTATCATTAGCCTCTTTTAAGAGAAGAGGTTGTTAGGTATGTCCAAACAACCTCTCAAATTTATTTTTGCAGCTATTTAAACATACTTATTGTAAACAGTCGAATCGTCGCTCATCTACTCGGTATAAATGGCTTTCATTAATGCCAAATCCACGCCTAACTGTTCGCTTAAATATCTCTCAACGCCGCCATATTGATTGTCTATCGTATCAAAAGCCGCCTCAATATATTCTCTGTAAACTGTGAACATCGGCGATAGTTCCGGTTGTGCGGCTACAAGCGCGGCGTATTTTTCCTCCACATAAATTGCCGAGAGTAAATAATCTTGTATGACAGTTTCCCTATCTACGCCCAAAGCCGATAAAAACATGGCTGTAGCAAAACCCGCTCTGTCTTTACCTGCACTGCAATGAAATAAAAGCGGCAATTTTGTCTCATCCATCAATACCGTGAAAAAATTTTTATACTCCGCTTGAAAATCAGTAGCAAAAACCTTATTCATTTCTATGAGGTAATCCATACCTGACGCCGTTGCCAATGCCGTAATGCTTCCCGGATCTATTGGATACTCCAAACGATTAGCAACTGTAACAAGATTTGTGTCGGGCGCGGCAAGTTTTTCGGAGTTGGAGCGAAAATCCACAACAGTTTTTATGCCGATATTCTCAAGATACTGTATATCGTTGTAAGAAAGCGTATTTAAATCTCCTGAACGAAATACTTTTCCCCATTTCACACTTTTACCTTCGTTGGTCTTGTAACCGCCTACGTCTCTGACATTGTAAGCTCCTTCCATAGGCAGCAATCGTTCGGAAGCGATAATTTTCGTGCCGTTTTCAAGAATATACTGAAAATAGATACGCTTATTTGGCGGAAAATTCACGATATTTACTTCGCTAGCACCTCTACCCTCGGCAATAACGGTATTTACGTCAATACTATTCGGCGTCTCTCCCGCAAACACTTGCCATTGTCCGTCTCCTTCAACGCTTAGCGTATAAACCTTATCTATTTTATTGCGCTCTACCGAAAAAGATGGCACGCTTACGTCTTGACTTTTGCTATCACTGCTTCCACAACCAGCAAGCAATAACGCACATATCGGCGCGGCAATCATATATGACAACTTACTCATTTTTTCTCCTAAAAATAAAATTATGAAATTGTATAAGGTATTTATTGCGATGAGATTACTTGATAGAGTTTAATAAATACATTTACTAATACAAGCGGAAAGCTTTTTAGAAAACTTACATTTGAGCCTTTTGCTAGCATTTTTTTTGTTATTGTAAGTAAAGTATGATGATTTGACTGTTTTTATTAGCAAAGAATCGTAAAATTTAATAATATTAATTTTTAGATTTTTATTTCATATGTTTAGTGATATATCAAAATATTTAAAAATAGTAAACCATGAATTTATCATAATAATTTAAAAAGAACATTTTTTAATTACCATATAAGTTCGATTATGTAAAAATAATTTTTTAGTTTTTATTTATAATAATTAAAAAGTTACGCTTTAAGGTATAAAAGTGTCAAACCAAAGAGATTACGATAAAAATCCTATAATAATAAAAGACTACAATTATATATTTACACCATTATTTATTTGTTGTTTAATACCGTTTGCTGTTTATGCTTTTTTATATAATCCCGGAGAATTATCTGCAACGTCTCTCGCTATAAATACATTCATGATATTTTCATTATCTATATTACCAGCTCTAAGTATATATCGTAAAGCAAGAAATAAAAGAACTATTCTATTGCTAAATAAATCTATCCAATTTTCACATGCAGATAAGATTGTTGAAGAGATATATTTAAACGATATTGCGGATATCAAAAGAACATATTCCGATATTTATCATAAATCTCAAGAACTTACTGGTTTTCAAAAAGTGTTTGTACATACACTCTCTTTTTTGATGCCAATTGTTTGGCATATGCCGTTAATAACCTTAAAATTCTTTTTTCATTTTTTCAAAAAAGGTTCACAATACCATCTTTTTGACGCAATTATAGTTTTTAGCAGTGATAATTTTATAAATATATTACCTACGACGAAAAAAGAGTATGAAGATGTAAGAAAATATTTTATGCTTAAAAAACCTGTATTTGACATAAAATATGCAAATGTATTTTGGAATTTTGAAAGCCATTTAATAGAAGAGAAAATTAAGGAGCCATTGCGATGAATCAAGAGATAATTGACAATGCGCAAAAAGCTATAAGTACTTATATCGTGGTAAAAAACCACTCTATTAAAAAAATATCTGACAAAAAAATTGTTTTTAAAAAGCTTGTGAGGTATAGATAACAACATGAGAGATTACGACAAAAACCCGATAATTATCAAAGATTATAATTATATATTTCTACCATTGCTTTTTTTGCCATTTATACCAGTAATAATTTATACCATTCTTTATGTAACGGATACCAGTTATTATGGTCTTGGTCTGGTAACCGCTATAGTGTATATGCATATGTGTCTATTTTTTAGAGCATTTAACAAAAGAACAATAGTTTTATCCAGCAACTCAATCAAGTTTTTTCATAAAAATAAAATTCTTGAAACTATATATTTAGATGAGATTACAGACATCAAAAGAACGTTTTCCATTTTATATCATAAGTCGCAAGTAATTTCTGATATTGTTAAATTTTTTCAAATACTTCTTTTTCCGATTGGATTCGTTACATGGTATTTGCCTTTGACAATCATAAAATTCTTTTTTCATTTTTTCAAAAGAGGTTCAAAATACCGTTTCTTTGATGCGATTATAGTTTTTAGCGGTGATAAATTTATAAATATATTACCTGCAACAGAATATGAATATCAAGAAGTAAGAAAGTATTTTATGATTAAAAAACCTATTTTTGACGTAGAACAAGCAAAAGTGTTTTGGAGTGACTATGGACATTACGGGGAATTAATTGCTGATAAGGAGCTACTATGACAAACAATGAAATACTTTATAAAGTAAATGAAAGAAGCATGGTCTGTATATTTGGCGAGATATTTTTAATTATCGCATTTATACTCATCTCTTGCATAGCGTTTTCATCCGATAAAATATTATTCACTTCTTTTGGAGTATTTCTTGCATTATTTGCGTTGTATATTTTCATTGTACTAATTACATTCAATGAGCTTGTTATATATAAAGATAGAGTAGAAATTAATAGGAAGTTTTTTGGAATATCAATCATTAAAATAGATGAAATCAAATATGTTCTTGTTCATGGTAGTCTTTTTTCAGAGTGGTTATCTTTTCAACTCAAAAGCAGTCGTTTTAGCTATCTCAAGTATTTAGTAACAAGCTTACATATTAAAGATGAATGCGAAATACGAAATATTATTAAAAACTTACAAGGAGACAAGCAATGAGTTCAATGAGGAAGGTTAATTATTGGCGGGCAAGAGTTCATATTATGGTCAAATAACGATAAAATACATTTAAAATACCTATCGAATTACATTCTTAATATAAATATAAGTTAATATAAGCAATAATGTGAAATTATTTTTTTGAAATATTATTTGATTTTTTTAAGTTTAATGAAAGGCTAACCATGAAAAGAATTTTACTGCTTTTAACTATAATGGAGTGTAATTTATGAAAAAATATATCATTCTCTTTCTCATTTTTACGATTTTAGCCACAGTTGTTGCAATAGCTTTGCTTTTAATTGCTGAGTTTGATAAAAAAGCTTCAGAATACGGTATTGATTTGATTATTGTAGCTATAGCGAGTATTATTACAGCCTTCTTTTTTATAAAAGATAAAAAAAGAGCTCCAGCACAAAATGAGAGTATGATTTATCTTATTTCCATAATAATTATACTTATAATAGCATCAATAGCTTTTGCAGTATATAGACTTAAGCCGTTTGTTGATAGTGGCGAACTTGTACTAACAAAGGAATTTATCAATACAAACATAGCTTACTTTATAACTGCTCTTATCAAATACATTTTAGCTATATACCTACCATTTTATCTTGCATGTAAGCTTTTAGCAAGGAAATATAGATAATGAGAGATTTTATGATAAAGAACCGATAGTCGTGAAGGATTATGGGGTTGTATTTACGAGTATACTTCTTTTGATGATTGTAGTTATAGTAATATCTTATTTTGCAGGACATAACCCGAAAAATGAATTCAAAGATATTTTATCTACAATCAAATTTATAGTGATAGTGTGTTTCGTACAGATGGAAATAAATGTTGAATTGAACTATATGTTGCATAAAGTATAAAGTTTCGTAGATATCTATATATTCTTAAGTTTTACTTTTAAATCATTTTAAATTTATCATATTTATTATTTTAATGTAATTATAAGCTTGCATAAGTAATAATACAAAATTATTATTTTAATATCAGGAGTGATATTTGAAAGATAGCAATAGAAAAAACAGTTATGTCTTTTTATCTCTTGTACTTTCATATATCCTAATAATTACTATCGATAGTAACGCTTGGAGATTTGAAAATTCTCTTTGGTATATACTTATCAATGCTACTATATTTTACATTTGGCTTTTTTATGTTTCTGTGTACTTTATAGCTTTGTTTGATGTAAAAAGAGTAGTTGTTCTTGGTATTATTTTCATGGCTTGTGTTATTGCCTTAGGATTATATGCTTGGGCATACTTTTTACTCATGACTTTGTTTCTTCTTGTATTTAATAGGACTGTTTTTAAAAACATATTTATATCGCTTTCCATAATATTTATTTTATCCGCAAGTTTTTATTACACTATGTTATGCACTGCAGGATTAGCAAGCGATGAGGAGATGATAGGGCACTTCAAAAAATACAAAACAGAGATAGAGGAGTTGGTTAAGAGATATATGGAATTTGATATAGAGAGCATAAAACCTGTTTATTCAGAAGTATTTATGGGTAATGGTAAAATAGAAATAATAGAAAAAGAATACCCACACTTTAGATGGATAGAACAAAGTGACACCAAAGAATTAATGAGCAAAGCAGGAATGTACCTTGGAAGCAGAGAAATATTTCCTGCTGGATATTTTAAAAATAGACATACGGAAACTATAGAACCGGTTATTTGGCTTCCAAATCCATATTCTATGGAAACAGCAAAATTAGCTGACAAGATGTATAAAGAAAGTGAAAATATGCCAAGTGAAGGCAATTACAAACCACTTCAATATTCAAAAAAATATTATAACAAATATGGGATGCTTGTCATAAGACTATTTCCAGATAAAAAATATAACAAAAAAACATTTTATTATGAAAGTATTAGAAAATATCTTTATCATATTCCAGAAGCCCCAAAAATTGAAAATGGCGAGCTTTTAGGACCATATGATATAAATGGCAATTACTCTTTTCGTTGGCGTATCAATAAGTCTTTGAATTACATTCTGCATCAATGGAATTTTGGATCACTTGATGATTTCAAGTGTGCTATAAGACAAATAGAACCACAGTGGTATATCTACATGTGTGCGGAGAAATGTAGAAACGGTTGCAATGATACTTCATTGTTTTGAAATTCAATCAAGCTAAAAAATAGATTTTTAAGGAGTACAAATTGGCTATATTAACAGCAGAGGAAATCACAAATCTTTATCTTTACGGTTCTAAAACAGTTCCTTCTGATTTGACGTCAAACAGAGAAAAAGTATTTTGATTAAAGAGAGTATTTTTCAAGGTAAAAATTGATGATTGAGAAAATAACAATAGAAAATAATAAAGAAAGCAAATTTAAAAAACATTTTTCATTTTCAAAAATATCTTTTAAGTGTATATTTTTGACATGTACATTACAAATAACAAAAAATTATATTTAAAGTGTATTCGAATTAAATTATTAATATAAATATAAGTTAATATAAGCAATAATGCAAAATTATTTTTCTAGAACATTATTTGATTTTTTTAAGTTACCAGACGATAAAACAAGAAGCGATTGACAATACATAAAAGACTATAAGTATTTATGTTTTAGCAAAAGATTACTTTTGGAAAGAAAGTTTGTAGGGAGTAAATAAATAACATGAGAGATTACGACAAAAATCCTATAATAATAAAAGACTACAATTATATATTTTTCCCTTTATATCATTTGCTTGCAATGCCAATGTTAGTTTACGCTTTGTTTTATGTACCAAAAGCCAGCCCTATTGCTTGTGGTTTGGCAGCTGCTGTGATATATGGAAATATGCGCATATTTTTTAGAGCATTTGACAAAAGAACAATAGTTTTATCTAATAATTCAATTAAATTCCTTCACAAAGATAAAGTTCTTGAGAAGATAAATTTAGATGAAGTTGCAAGCATAAATAGAACATTTTTTATTATTTATCACAAGTCACAGTTGGTATCTGAAACAGTAAAAAAAATACAAAAAATATTTTTTTTGCCATTAGCATGGTTGCTATGGTATTTACCAATTATAATCATAAAATTCTTTTTTCATCTTTTCAAAAGAGGTTCAAAATATCGTTTCTTTGACGCAATTATAGTTTTTAACGGTGATAAATTTATAAATATATTGCCCGCAACAGAATATGAGTATCAAGAAGTAAGAAAATATTTTATGATTAAAAAACCTATTTTTGACACAGAACAAGCAAAAGTGTTTTGGGACAACTACTATCAGTTTCAAGAATTAATTTCCGATAAGGAGCTATTATGACAAATCAAGAAGCAATTAACAATGCGCAAAAGGCTTTGGGTATTTATACCATGTTAAAAGACGATTCTATTCAAAAAATATCCAGCAAAAAGGTTATTTTTGGAAAGTTTGGAGTTGCAGGTTCAGTTATAAATTTTGCGATAGATGTCGCACAAGGCGAGCCTATAGATGAGGTTTTCATTAAAAATGCAGTTGATCTTGCAGCGCTTTCTGTTATTACTGCTTTTGCACCAGGTGGATTGTTAATTAGCATAGGTTTGGCTATGTTTGATATTACACCAGGAGAAGCCATGAGGCGTCTTTATACATATGTACGTCCATCAAATATGAGTATAGGACCGTGGGATTATGTCAAAGATTATCAAGTCTTAGGTGGAGAACTTGTTCCGTATGCACGAATTCCGCTTGGATGGACATATGACGATGGTGAACACGCATATATAAAAATTACCGAAGAAGAATACAATGAATACCAAAGAACGAAACAAGCAGCACAACAAGAATACGATGCAATAAAACAAGCAGAGCTGGATACTTTTATTACTGAAGAAAATGGATATCGTCGAGTAACATTTACCAATAGCAATATAAGTGTTATTTATACTGCTGAAGGCAATATAGCGGTAGCTGGTGGAGATGGTGAAGATATTATAATGGTACACCATGAAAATGTTATTGCAAATGGTGGCGGAGGCGATGATACTATACATACTATAGGTAGAGGTGGTGTTAAACTAAATGGTGGTTTAGGATTTGATACGTATTATGCTTCTGACGGCGATATTATAAATGATGAGGATGGCAATGGTAAGGTAGTGTTCAAAAGCATAAATTTAACAGGTGGAGATGAAGTAAAAGGTGAAGAGAATAAATACCGAGGTTCTCATGGAGAGACTTATATCTATGACGAGGATTCTAAGCTACTCACTGTTAGTCTCGGCGGCGCTAAACTAACTATAGAAAACTTTGAAAATGGAGATCTTGGTATAGAGCTTGGAAATACTGCGTATGTGGCTATAAAATATGAAGGTTCTGATAATGACAGCGCAAAGTTTACCATTTCCTTGTCTAAAGAGCTTGAAAGCGATGTGGAAGTATCGTATAAAACAAGCAATCTTGATGCTAAACTTGGCGAACATTTCAAGGATAACAACGATGGGAAAATAGTGATAAAAGCGGGAAGCAAGGAGGTAACTTTAGAATTTGATATAACAGCCGAAGAAGAAGAGAGCGAAGGTTGTGAAGCTATGAAAGAGGGACTTGATTTTAAAGTTATTCTTTCGGAGGCTAAAATCATAAATGAAAATCCTCAAGAGGGCGCTGACAACGATGTTAAAGTAGAGATCAGTGAGAGCAAGAAAGAAGCCATAGGAGAAATATTCGGCGCAGGAGAATGCGACTGCGGAGACGAATGCATGTGCGGAGATGAATGCAGCGGTTTCGACCCTGATAAAATAGTAATGACAGACCCTCTCGCATTTGATATGGATAAAGACGGTAAATTATCTACAATAGCTCTTTCATCTTCGGAAGTTTATTTTGATTTAGACGGAGACGGATTTAAGGATAGAGTCTCATGGCTGAATTCAAACGACGCATTTCTTGTTTACGATAAGAACGGCGACGGTAAGATAGATGGTATAAATGAACTATTTGGAAACAATACAAAAAATGGATTTGATGAGTTAAAAGAAGTTGCCGATAGTAATTATGATAATAAAATAGATAAAAAAGATGTGCTTTTTAATCGTCTGCAATTATGGCAAGACCTTAACCAAAACGGCAAAGTAGACGAGGGAGAGTTAAAGAGTTTAGGTGAGGCAGGCATAAAGTCCATAAACCTTAATTCCACAAAAACGATGATAGAGATAGACGGAGCCTTGATAACGGACGCGTCGCGATATACAGACGGCAATGCGAATGAGCATTTGGCAGCAGATCTGGTTCTGGAATATATACCAAGAAATAAGCTGTATCAAGCTTTTGATCTTGAAAGGATAGACTTCGTTACATACTCTATGCCTAATATAAAAGGTTCAAGTTTTACGCACGATACATTTGTGGCGTACAATATAGATGAAAACTTTAAAAATCTAGCTCTTGAATACACATACGATATAGATAAAGTCATAAACAACTTTGACGAGTTTGTTGCCGAGTGGTCTGGTTTTTACAAAATGGCTGAAGAGCATAATATACAAAAAGAGGATTTTAGCGAAGGAATACTCAAAAAAGTAACAGGTATAAAACTTTGGATACTTGAACATTTTAGCGATAAACTTGTTAATTCCAGCGCTGTAGAAGTGCATATAAATGAAAATACAAAAGGACGTTACCATAAAACAAGTTACACTAATGAACAATATATATTAGATAGTTATGATTCCTTGGTAAAAAGATATCAAGCTGTATTTGCTATGCAGACATACTATATGCAATATTTTGAGGATTGCTATGCGTATAACGTTCAATCTGGTAAGTTTAATGTATATGACAACGAGAAATTTAATGACAGTTTTATATCTTTCATGAATACAGTTACAGAGGACAGTAAATATAAATACTTTTTGGCCGTTGTTTTAAACAACTTAAAAGGTGTGTATATTAAATTTGATTTGGAGAGTTCTTTGGCACAAATAGAAGATAATGACACCAGAGCAATTATAGCCACCATATTTAATAGCGAAAAATATGGCGATGTTTATTTTGTAGACAATCAAAATCTGACATTAAATACGGATGCTATAGTTTTTGGAAACAATGACAACAATAATATGGAAATCATTTCAAATTACGGCAGTACATCTATTTATGCAGGAAGCGGCAATGACAAAATAATTTCCAAAAATTCTAACGACGCATATTTTTACAATCTTAATGATGGCTATAAAATTATATCCGATACTAATGGCACTGACAAAATAGTATTTGGCGATGGCATAGAAAGACATGATATAAGTTTTAGATTAAATAATAATGATTTGATTATATCAATAAAAGATTCTGACAGCATAATCATTATTGGTTTTAGATTTAAGCAAAATCAGATAGAAGAATTTCTATTTGCCAGCGGGGATAAAATAACATCTAACAGCGAAGAGATTTTAAGCTTATATGTAACTGATGGTGCTGAAGTGATAGAGACAGGAGATGATAACGATATATTGTATGCTAAGGGCGGAGACGATATTGTTCGTTCAAACGGAGGAAGTGATATTGTTTATGGCGGAGATGGAAATGACACCATTTACGGTGGTGAGGGTGATGATATCATTTATGGCAATAGCGGAAAGGACATCATTTTCGGAGAAAATGGAGACGATGTAATATATGGTGGTACAGGTGCAGATCTTCTATATGGCGGAGATGGGGATGATATTTATATATTTAATATAGGAGATGGTGCAGATACAATAAGAGATGAGAATGGAGTAGATACTATTATATTTGGAGAAAACATCAGCAAAGAAGACTTAATAGCCAAATCAGATGGAAGCGATTTAATAATAGCAATAAGAGAATATGAAAAAAGCTTTGATGAGCTGAAAGACAAAATAATAATAAAAAATTATTTTACTATAAATCATATAGAGATTGTAAAATTGAATAACGGAACGGTTATAAGACTTGATGAATTACAGCAGGGTACGGATGATAATGATATATTAATATATGGCAGCGAATCTGATGTAATAAATGCTGGAAGCGGTAACGATGTTATTAATGCGGGAAATGGCGACGATATTTTGATCGGCGGAAAAGGCAACGATATTTTAGATGGAGGTTACGGCAATGATACTTATATGTTTAATAAAGGCGACGGCAGAGATACTATAACAGACAGTTACGGAACAGATACTATATCTTTTGGAGAGAATATCACAAAAGATGATTTGATTGTTAGACTTTCCGGTAATGATCTGATAATAGCTATAAAAGAAGAGGAAGTAGAGTTTAATAATCTAAGCGATAAGGTTACTATTAAAAACTATATTGATTCGTCTTATAAGATCGAAAATATACTCTTTTTTGACGGAAGTAGGTTTGATATAACGACTATTTTGTATCCTACGCAAGATGATGATTATCTTATTTATTTGGACAACGCAGTTACGATTGATGCGCTTGGCGGAGATGATGTTGTCATATCGGGAAATGGGAACGATACTCTATATGGCAACAGCGGTAATGATAAACTATACGGAAATGGAGGTAATGACGTACTTGACGGCGGAGCAGGCAACGATCTGCTTGAAGGCGGACTTGGCAACGATACGTACATGTTCGGAAGAGGTTATGGCAAAGATACCGTATATGACAATGGCGGCTATGGATATACGCAATTTAACGCTGGAATAGACACTCTTGAGTTTAAAGGCGATATAAACAAAGACGACTTGTGGGTTAAAATAGTTGGCAAAGATCTTGTTATAGGAATCAAAGAAGAAGGAAAAAGTTTTAACGAGTTAAAAGATGTTGTTACTATAAAAGATTATTTTAACGCTAATAACAGAATAGAAGCAATAAAACTGGGTAGCGGTACAATCATCAAACTTGACGAACTGCAGCAAGGAACAGAAGGCAACGATAATCTGATATTTGATGATGATAATACTATCGTTCATACTCTCGGAGGCGACGATACTGTTACGACAGGTGCGGGCGATGATGAAATACATGTGGGAGATGGAAATGATACGGTTAATTCAAATGCAGGAGATGACCTTGTTTATGCAGGAAGCGGGAATGATAAGGTGTATGCGGGAAGCGGTAACGATATCATATATGGCGAAGACGGGGATGATATAATAAACGGTGAAGATGGAGACGACACGCTTGTCGGGGGAGCAGGTAACGACACATTAAACGGCGGAAACGGTGACGATACTTATATTTTCAATCTCGCTGATGGCGAAGATATTATCAACGATACTTACGGCAACGATACGTTATTATTCGGAGAAGGTATCGTAAAGGATGATATTATAGCTAAAGCCAGCAATAATGATCTTGTTTTATATATAAAAGAAGACGGTAAAGATATAAGCCAGCTTTCAAACAGTATAACCATAAAAAACTTTTTCAAATCGGGTTACATTGAAAATTTAAAACTCCATGACGGTACTATCTTGAAGCTTGATGAGATTGAGTTTGGAACAGACGCGAATGACTATTTGGTTTATGACAATACCGCAAGCATTGTTGATGCCAAGGGCGGTAATGATACTATTATAACAGGCTCTAAAGCAGATGTCATTTATGGCGGAAACGGTAACGATACCATAAATTCCAATGGAGGAAATGATACCGTATACGGTGAAGCCGGAAACGACATTATAAATTCCGGTACAGGAGACGATGTATTATTTGGCGGTCAGGGTGACGATACTATTTACGGCGGTCTTGGAGACGATACTTATGTATACAATAGAGGCGATGGTCACGATACCATAAATGATGAAGGTGAGAATGATAAGATTGTTTTTGGAGAGGGTATAAGCAAAGATGATCTTATATTTAAACAGACCGGTTACGATTTGACATTGGCGCTTAAAGACGGCGATAAAAAGTTTGCCGATTTAGGTGATAGTATAAAAATCATAAATTACTTCAAATATCAAAACAGCATAGAAACCATAGTATTTGATGATGGAACAGCTATAACAAATAACGATATAGCCAAACTGTTTGCAAATGTAAGCATAAAAGATACGATTTTTAGCGAGCAAGGGGCCGTGCTAAGAGGCGGTCTTGGAGACGATACTTATGTCTATAATAGAGGCGATTTCACTGTAGTGATAGATGATTTCTATTCTAAAAATGAGATTGATGTAAGTGCGGGAAACGATACTTTGGTATTTGGCACTGAAATCACAAAAGAAGATGTAACTATAGGCGTTAATGGAGATAATCTTATAATCATAATAAACGATAATACGGGTTATGAACAGTTAAGAGATACTGTTGTTATAAAAGATTGGAAAAATGAAAATAGAGGTATAGAGAAGATTATTTTTAGCGACGGTGAAATCCTTTTAATAGATAAAAATAACGCATTTCCAGATATTGACTTCAATAATAACGCATGGATAAATAACCGCTATTACATATATGGAAATGACAACGATGATATACAAGGCACTTCATCAGACGATATCATAAAGGCAGAAGGCGGAGAAGATATCGTCTATACTCAAAACGGTAACGATATAGTATACGGTGGAGATGGCGATGATATCGTAGATACCGGTGCAGGTAATGATAGACTAATCGGCGGTAAGGGAGATGACTACCTAAAAGGAGATTCTGGAAATGATACTTATATCTATTCAAAAGGTGGCGGCAGAGATTTTATTGTAGATAGCGCGGGCAATGATGTGCTGTATTTTGATGAAGGAATAAGCAGAGACGATATAGCGTTTAAGGTGTATGATAATAATCTTGTTATAGGCATCAAAGAAGGATCCAAGTCGTTTTTTAAACTGGAAGACAGAATTATAATCAAAGACTGGTACGGCGCTGGAAGAGTTGAGAAAATTGAGTTTAGTGATGGCACAAGTCTATCTGCTTCGGATATTATATCTGCTATAGGAACTGATGCGGGAGAAAGTATTAGAGGTATTGATAATGCTCCGAATATTATAAGTGCTCATGGCGGAGACGATGTGATAAAGGGCTATAACTATGACGATATTTTAAACGGAGATAGCGGCAATGATACTATTTACGGCGGAAGCGGTAACGATATTATAGACGGCGGCATAGGAGAAGATACACTGTTTGGCGAGCAAGGCAATGATACGTATATATTCTCAAAAGGTATGGGACATGATACCGTTGTAGACAATTCAGGACTTGATACAATCAAAATGACAGGCGGATTAACATCAAGTGACGTGGTGTATTGGCGGAAAAATAACGACTTGCTAATAGGGATAAGGGAGTATGGTAAATTGGCAGAAGAGTTGAACGATGTCATAAAAGTTAAAGACTGGTATTTGGCGCAACAAAACAGAGTAGAGATAGTGCTGTTTGATAATGGAGAGATACTAAGTTCAAATGAGTTTTTAACTGCTACTGAAAGCAATGATACTTTTACGCTCGGCGATGAAAATAATGATTTTCATGCGCTTTCCGGCAATGATACAATATATGCCCAAAATGGGGATGATACTATTTATGGCGGAGATGGAAACGACATTCTTTACGGTGAAAATGG
>JAISAU010000023.1 GCA_031266555.1 Campylobacteraceae bacterium | reverse complement strand
CCATAATTCCAAAATATTCTAAGTAGGGAGTGGATTGCTTCGTCAATCGCTGCGCTCCTTCCTAGCAATGACTAAGTTAGTTTTTGAAATCTCTAAAATATGAAATGTTTGAAAACTTTTGCAAGTAGCATTTTTACCACTAAATCTTTATCATTATAATTCTTCGCGTTAATTAGCTTTTTTATATATAATAGTAGTAGAAACTATCCATTTTTTATCTCATAAAAAAATTTTAAAATGAGAATATATGCTTTTTTATAGGTTTTTGGATAAAATTAAAAATTACTCGTTATTTTTTAAAAAAGGATGACAAATGGGAGATATGAACAATCCGGAATTATATTTAAACAGAGAGATATCGTGGCTTCATTTTAATACACGCGTTTTAAACGAATCTCTTAAAAAAGAGTTGCCTCTTCTTGAAAGATTAAAATTTTTAGCTATATACTCCACAAATCTGGACGAATTTTACATGATAAGAGTAGCCGGATTAAAACAACTCTTATCTGCCGGCATTATAACCACGGGAAACGATCAGCAAACAACGTTAGAACAGTTACGCGAGATAAGAGAGTATTTGACAAATGAAAAAGACGTATTGGAAGAAAGCTATAACGACATAATCGCCGAACTTGCCAAAGAAAATCTATTTGTCGCGAAATATAGCGAGGCAAGCAAAGAGATGCAGATAAAAGCGGATGAGTTTTTTTACTCAAACATACTGCCTGTCATTGTTCCTATAGCCGTTGACGCGACCCATCCGTTTCCTCACTTAAATAATTTGAGTTTCTCTCTTGCCGTTAAACTTCAAGATAGCGAATCCGAAAAAATAAAATACGGCATGATAAGAATTCCGCGCGTTTTGCCAAGATTTTACAAAGCGAGCGACAATGTATATATACCGATTGAGTCAATAGTAAGATGGCACGTTGAAGTGATTTTCCCCGGTTACACGCTCATAGCCTCCGCGCCGTTTATAGTAACAAGAAACGCCGATATGAACATAGAGGAGGAGGAAGCGGACGATTTTATGCTTATGATGGAACAAGGACTTAAATTACGCAGAAAAGGGGCTTTTGTTAGACTTGCCATAAAAAAAGAGTCCGATCCTGATATTATTGAATTTTTAAATTCTCACATGCAAATTTTCCAAAAAGATATTTATGAGTACAGTATTCCGTTAAATCTCGGCGCGTTATGGCAAATAGTCGGCAATAAAGATTTTTTACATCTCTCCTTAGCTCCAAATACTCCAAAAATTTTGCCTCCGCTTAACGCGAACGAATCTATCTTTTCCATAATTGACAAAGGCGACGTGCTTATAGCTCACCCTTATGAGAGTTTTGACCCTGTAACCTCATTTTTGCAAGAAGCTTCAAAAGATCCAAAAGTTATATCTATTCGTATGACGCTTTACAGAGTTGAAAAAAATTCGCCCATCGTTCAAGCCCTTATAAACGCGGCGAGCGAAGGTAAGCAAGTTACGGCTATGGTGGAGTTAAAAGCCAGATTTGACGAAGAGAATAATTTGCATTGGGCAAAAGCCCTTGAAAACGCCGGCGCGCATGTAATTTACGGCATAACCGGCTTTAAAGTTCACGCGAAACTAGCTCAAGTTATCCGTCAAGTTGATAATAAATTGAAATTTTATATGCATTTTGGAACGGGAAACTATAACGCTTCAAGCGCGAAAATCTATACAGACGTTAGTTTTTTCACTTCAAGAGAAGATTACGCGAAAGATTCTACGACGTTTTTTCATATCCTTTCCGGATTTTCCAAAAACAAAAAACTGGAAAAACTCTCTATGTCGCCTATGCAGATTAAAAACCGAATAATCGCTATGATAAACAACGAGAGCGAAAACGGCGATAAAGGTCATATCATAGCGAAAATGAACTCAATAGTGGATTCTGATGTCATTAAAGCGCTTTATAACGCTTCAAGCAAAGGCGTGAAGATAGAGCTTATCGTACGCGGTATCTGCTGCTTAAGACCGGGCGTTAAAGACGTAAGCGAAAATATCACCGTAAAATCAATTATAGGAAGATATTTAGAACATGCCAGAATTTTTTATTTCAAACACTCAGATCCCAATATCTTTATCTCAAGCGCGGATTGGATGCCAAGAAATTTGGAAAGACGATTGGAGCTTATGACGCCGATAGAGGAGAAAGCTTTGCAAAAAAAACTTTTTGAGATTTTGCAACTCCAACTAAATGACAATGTTTTAAGTTGGTCGCTTGATAATAGCGGAAAATATACAAAAATTCAAAACGATAAAAAAGCCATAAACTGCCAACAAATGCTTGACGAATATATAAATAGAATCTATAAAACCCTAAAAAAAGACGCCTCGTCGTCAAAGGCAGACCAACTATCAAAAAAATTATTTAAGGATAGTTAGCGGATTTTGATATATAAAGACTTTTTAATAGAATAAGGCTAATCATTTAAAAAGTCTTTTGTGTCTGTTGTTTTCGCGCATATTGACTAAAATCCTTACAAGTAACTTGACTTTAGACAGTATCCGATTGACTTCATCGCTCATATCAGCGGTGAGAAATCTTTACTTTTCAATATATAGCTGATAAAATTGCGAAATATTCGTGGTTAATTTAGCGAAACCAAAAATGACAAAACCGCTTTTTAGCGCGAAAAACAAAGGTGTTCATGCGTAAAAAAGAGCTATCGGCTATCAAGTTAACTCACCCTTGGGAGTGCATATTTGACAAACATTCAAAAATTTTAATATTGGGCTCTTTCCCATCTCCTAAATCAAGACAAAACGGTTTTTATTACGGACATCCACGAAATATATTTTGGCAAACACTCTCTTCGATTCTTGGAAAACCGCAACCCGCCGCCGATAAAAAATCAAAAATTGCTTTTTTGTTGGAAAACAGAATCGCTCTTTGGGATGTGTTATATTCGTGCGATATTATCGGAGCATCTGACAGCGCTATAACAAATCCCATCGCCAATAAATTCAAGCCGTTATTGCACACTTCAAATATCTCAACTATTTTTACGACAGGAAAAAAAGCCACTGAACTTTTTCAAACGCTTTGCGCTAATGAAGTTGGCATAAACTCTATATATCTTCCCTCAACAAGTCCTGCGAATGTAAAAGCGCATAAAAGCGCGGAATTTTTAGAACGTTGGGAGCTGGTCGCCGCGGCGTTAGAAAACAGTTAACATAAGCGACTGAAAAGACAAATATCGTAATTAAATACGTTACATGTAAAGCAACTACAATAAAAAAATAAATTAAAAACAGCGGCAAAAGTTTTAGTTTTATATTACATGTAAGGATTTAATGTAAAAACAGAGATTTGGCGTACAGTAAAAATTTCAAACCTCTTACATGTAGCAAACTATCTACTATTATTGTTATTCGCTTACATGTAAAAAGATTTTTGTAAAGTATATCTATTAAAAACTATCTGCACTCCAACTTCGTAATTTTCGCACCGATATTAATACCCTGTTTTTCAAAATCTCCTTGATTTAATTCAAGCGCGGATTTAGCCTTCTTGATAGAATAATGTTTAGCAAGAGAGTAAGGCTCCATATCGTCTATTTGAAAAAGTTCTCCATTATCGTCAAAAAAACCTATGCTAAGAGCAACTTTCGTATCTTTCATCCAAAATGAAAGTTCAGCGGCTTCGTCCCATGTAAATATCATTCCGACTTTGACGTCGTCCAAATTCGACAACCCTTTTTGCCTAGCTTTTGGCGTATTCGCTTGCGGAAGTTTTTCTATTTTAAAACCGCTGTCAAACTCTAATGAGCAAAGCGGCAATACTTCACCGCGACTTATACCCAAAAAAATAAGAAACGATAAAATGAAAATTTTAACCATCAATCACTCCTCGTTCATAAACGGCAACTTAGGTTCTAAAAAACTTTTATTTGTTTTTGTAAATTCTATCAAATCTTCAGTCGTAACAACCCATTTGGGCATATTTTTGCAAGCTTCTAAAAACACTTTTGCGGCGCTCCTCGCGTCGCTCAACGCTCTATGATGAACGCCCTCATTTATTTCCAAAACCTCGCGCAATGTCCCAAGACCATATTTTACGCTTTTTATAGTCTTTCTCGCGAGCTTTATAGTACACAGTTTTCTATTTAAAAACGGCGCGAAATTGTACCTTCTAAACGCATAAGATAAAAATGAATAATCAAATTCAACATTATGAGCGACAAAAACGTCTGTTCCTAAAAAAAGTCTGAATTTTTCCAGCACTTCCGCTTCGCTCGGAGCATTTTTTAACATATCAACCGTAATGCCCGTTAAATTTATTATCGCTTCAGGTAAAAAGTCCGTAAAGATAAAAGAGTTAAATTCATCCAAAATATCGCCGTTTTTCAATATCACGGCGCCTATTTCTATCACTTTGGCTTCGTTTAACGGAAGGTTGTTTGTCTCTATGTCCACCACGCAAAATCTTTGTTCTTGCCATTTTCTGTATCTTGTCCTAAGAGATAAATTTCCATCATCTTTTTTTGAGACGTCAAATCCTAAAGAGTTTAACTCTTCTACGCAAGTTATGTCAAAATCATCCAAATATTCGCACTTTTTTAGCATGTAAAAGAGATATTCCGCGTTTAAATCTTTTTTGGCTAATTTATCGGCAAGTTGTTCAAATTGTTTCAATTTTTCGCGCTTTTTACGAAATCGTACACTTTTTGCGCGTCTTTTTTTCCATATGAAAGTTCTACCCCGCTGTTTACGTCAACGCCGTAAAATCCAAAATGTTTTATACCATCAAGCATATCCGCACATAGCCCGCCCGCTAATATAATTTTTGAACAATCCACGCCGTCAAACCACGACAAATCAATACTTTTGCCCTCGCCTCCAAAATTATCAGTAAAAGCGTCGATCAAGCGATATTCGTCTTCGTATTTTAAAACGTCGCTCTTTTGCTTGGCTCTTACTACTTTTATATACGGGGTTTTAAGCTTTGATAAAAATTTTTTATTAACGTCAAAATGGAGTTGAGCGAGATTTAATTTCGCTTTTTCGCAAGTTTTATCTATGCATTTTGGGGTTTCATTTACAAAAACTCCGACTTTTTGCACAAAAGGCGGCAATAAAGCGGATATTTTTTTTGCCTCTTTAGGCGTTATATATCTTGGGGATTTTGGATAAAATATAAATCCTATAGCTTCAGCACCCGCGTTAATAGCCGTTAACGCGTCTTCCAATGAGGTAATACCGCAAATTTTGACTCTCATTTACACCCTTAAAGAATCAATCGCGTCTTTATATGAGGAAGAGCCAAAAATATAATTGCCTGCCACAACTATATCCACTCCAGCGTTTTTTAGTTCATGCACGTTTTTATCGTTTACACCTCCGTCAACCTCTATCAAAGTTTTTAATCCCGCGCTATCTATCATTTTACGCAAAGTTTTAGCTTTTTTAAGAGTTGAGCGGATAAAACTCTGCCCGCCAAATCCCGGATTTACGCTCATTAAAAGCACCATGTCAATATCTTCTAAAATATACTCTATCTCTTGTAAAGACGTATGCGGATTTAACACGATAGCCGGATGTATGCCGTAACTTTTTATCTTTTGAATGAGTCTATGCGGGTGTTTTTCTTCTTCGATATGAAATGAGAGATATTTTGGCTTTATGGACGCGAAAAGCTCTGTAAAAAACGTATTATTCTCTACCATCAAATGTATATCAAGCGGTTTAACAGCACTCTTCGCCGCGGAGTTCACAACCACAGGTCCTATTGTAAGATTCGGCACAAAATGCCCGTCCATAACGTCTACATGTACAAAATCGCAACCGGCGTCGCAAATAGCTCTCACCTCTTCGTCAAGTTTGCCGAAATTTGCCGATAAAATACTGGCGGCCACAAGCATAAATACCCTTTGAGTTTAAAATGTTTTAATTGTATCAAAACTTTGCGATAATTTATCTTTAATTTCGCGAATAAACCCGCTTAAAAGATATCGGCATTATTTGAAAGCGTCTTATATTCGTTATTCTTGACATATTGGTTATAGCCCTTACATGTATGAAAATAACGAATATATTTTTTAAAAAATATACGATACTAATTATATATTAAAAATTCTAGCAGCATTTTTATAAAAAAGCTTTTCAAGTACATGATCGTCAAATCCAAGTGCGGCAAAATCGTCTATGGATTGCTTGATAGGTCTAAACGGATATGACGAACCAAATAACAACTGATCTTGCAAAAACGTATTTCCGGCTTTTACAAAAACTTCGCTTCCGGCTAAAAAACCGTACATGTCAGGCACTGGATATATATTTTCATACTTAAAAGCGACGCCGATTAATTGGTTTGTATTAGGATAATATCCGTGATAGCAGATAATAGAAAGCGATGGAAACTCGCGCGCCACCTTAGCTAAATATGAGGGATCGTTAAAAACTGGATTTGGCGTTGTCGGTCCGGACATCAAAGTAAGCGGTATATTTTTGCTTGCCAAATGCTCGTATATCGGAAAATATATCTCATCGTCAGGATGTTTTGGCGGCTCCGCGAATCCGGGTTCAATATTGACGCCGGAGAGTTTTAGTTTATCTATAGATTTGTCTATCTCTTTAATAGTCTCGTCAATTCCATCAAGTACGGGATCAATTCCCGTTATCGCCAAAAGCTCTTTATGCGGATTTGAGATCTCGTATAAAAAATCATTGCTGATTTGTTGATTTGGCGTGCGTCTGCCAACTATAACCGCGTAAGAGAGCCCGGCGTTCTTGACTTCATTTAAAAAACCCTCTTTTGTAAGAGACTTTTTAAAATGCTCGTCGTCTCCTCTTGTTCCAACTCTTCTATTTAGCCACTTTGCCCCTTCGTACGCCCTACTTCCTTCAACCGCTCCGAAAAATTCGTGCAAATAAGCCGGACGGCATCTCATATCGATAATTTTCATTTTACCTCCTCGATAATATAGTTAATGTATCTGTTTAATATTGTATTATATGCGTTTATTGTTAAGAGAGGGCTTAATTTTTGTAAAAAAATGAGAGACTTCATATGCGATTTAATTAAATTATATGATATAATTACGGCTTTGTTTAGTATTTTTAAGCGACGATTTTGCTGCTTTTTTGTAAAATACTAACCTTTCAAAAAATAGATAAAGGATAAAAAATGGCAAGAAAATGCGCAATCACAGGCAAAGGTCCGCTTTCAGGAAACAATGTCAGCCACGCTAACAATAAAACAAAAAGACGATTTTTGCCAAATCTTCGCACGGTAAGAATTACTCTTGAAGACGGCACTACAAGAAAAATCAGAGTAGCGGCTTCAACGCTTCGCACAATGAAGAAAAACGGCTAATTTTATTTTAGCCGCTTCACATGTGAGGTGAATATTGGGCTTTTTTAACAAAAACGATAAATCGCCAAAAGGGTGGTTTGCAAAGCCTAACAACTTACAAGTCAATATAGACAATCAAATCTACGAACAGTTAAAACCTTTAAGACTTCCTCTTATTTTACTTGTCATTACTATGGTAATAGGCACTATAGGATATGTGTTAATAGACGGTTTTTCATTGATTGACGCCATATATCAAGCAGGTTTTACTTTTACCACAGTAGGATTCGGCGAGATAGGATACATCTCAAACGCGGGACGATTTTTCACAATCATTTTGATTATTTTGGGGTTCGCTGTTTTTTCATTTTCCATCGGCGTTTTAATTGATATGATAAACAAGGGAACTCTTATAAAACTAATTAAGGAGAGACGTATGTTGCAAAAAATCGCCAGATTAAAAAACCACTTTGTTATTTGTCACCACAACAGTTTTACTATAGAACTTTCAAAACAATTTCGTCAAAACCATATACCGTTTGTCGTAGTGGATAATTCGCCCGATATTGAATCTATCGCCAAACAAAACCTATATCCGTACTTTGTGCGAGGCGAACCGCACACAGAACTTTCCATATTAAAATCCTCGCTTTCAAGCGCGAAAGGCGTTATAACGCTAAGCGAAAATATCGCTGATAATATCGCTCAAGTTGTTACCACAAGACTTTATGAAAAAGAGTTGGAGTTAAAAAGACCGTTTTTTATTATGTCGCACGCGAGCAACGACAGCGACGCGCTTAAACTTAAAAAATTGGGCGCGGATTCCGTGGTATCGCCTTCAAAACTTGTAGCCCAAAGACTTAACGCCATAAGTTTACATCCTGACATGCAAAATATGCTTGAGAGTTTTTTGTCCAAAAAAGACTCGCCGATAACTATTGAAGAAGTTGAGATACCAAGTTTTTCCTGGCTTATATTTAAAAAACTAAAAGAAGCCAGGATAAGAGATATAACAAATGTAAGCGTTGTAGGCATAAGCGACGCGAACGGTAAATTTGTTCCCATGCCAAAAGGCGAAACGTTGATAGGGACAAATTCCAAACTCCTATTGATAGGAAGTATGGAAGGCATTATAAATGCTAAAAGATTGATCAAAAAAAAGACAAAACCGGAAGAGTTAAAATACGTCTAAACTATAAATACTATTAATCAGGAGTTAGATTATGTTTGATATATTACCGCTAAAAGGCGGCCTTGATAATGTGGAAGGATTTTTCAGCGGAGGTGCGAGCGTCGGACTCAAATCAAATAATAAAAAAGACGTAGCTTTCATAAGAAGCGATACTCTTTGCGACGTAGGCGCAATTTTTACGTCAAATAAATTTCAAGCAGCACCTATACGCCATTTTAAAAGATACGGCGAGACGTTTCAAACAAACTTTGTTTTAATTAATTCCAAAAACGCCAACGCTATGACAGGAAAAGAAGGAATAGACGATATAGACGAGGTGTTTTCACATATCCCAAGCTCTTTACATGTAAAAAACCCACTCATGAGTTCAACAGGCGTTATAGGATACAGACTTGACACAAAAAAAATAGCGAAATCTTTTGAACTTTTTGATTTTTATACTAAAGATTCAAACGCGGCGGCTGAAGCTATTATGACCACGGATAGATTTAAAAAAGAGATATCCGTAAGAGTTGACGTGGAAGGCAAAGGTTCGTTTTATATAGGAGCTATCTGCAAAGGAGCCGGTATGATAAACCCGTCTCTTGCCACAATGCTTTGCTTTATAGTAACCGACGCGAATATTCCAAAAGGCTTGATAAATGAGCTTTTGGAAGACGCCGCGCAAGATAGTTTCAACGCCATAAGCGTAGACGGAGATACGTCTACTAACGATACGGTAATGCTTTTATCATCGGCAAAAAGCGACGTTTGGGATAAAGAAGCTTTTAGCGAAGCTTTAAAATTTATCACAAAACATTTGGCTTTAGAGATAGTAAGAGATGGGGAAGGAAGTACGAAAACGGTAGCTTTTGAGGTTAAAAACGCAAAAACTTCAGACGAGGCAAAAAAAGCCGCGAAGGCTTTGAGCAACTCTTTGCTCGTAAAAACCGCGCTTTTCGGAGAAGACCCCAATTGGGGCAGAATAGCTTCGACAATAGGCGCCAGCGGCGTTACATGTGAAGAAGAAATTTTGAGCATATATTATGATGAAGTTCTTGTGTATTCGCCGAAGAAAAAACAACTTGACAAAGAGAGCGAAGGAGCGGCAAACAAAGTTATGAAACAAGACAGTTTTAAAATAGTTTGCGATTTAGGCGTCGGCGATAAAAGCTATACGGCGTATGGGTGCGATTTGGGGCATGAATATGTAAATATAAACGCTGACTATCGTTCATAAGATTTTAATGACAAAATCGTTAAAATAAAAAAAATTAACAAGGAGTTTGCATGTTGCACGAGTATCGAGATATCATTACAAAATTAAAGCAAGAGGACGCGCATTTTGCTAAAATTTTTGAAAAGCATAATGAACTTGACCAAAAAATACTAAACGTTGAGGAAGGTCGCGAGTATATGGATCATTTGGAGCTTGAAAGGCTAAAAAAAGAGAAACTGTTTCTCAAAGACGAAGCTTACGCTATCATCATAAAATACAAAAAAGACAACAATCTTTAATAACTCTTTTCGGGCTTCAATGCCCGAAAATCTCTCTTGTTTAAAATTCTAAAATTATAAACTACATAGTTTTATCTTACATGTAATAATTTGAGTTACGAGGCGTATTAAACCTCGTAACATTTTATGCTGACAAAATCTACTTTCCGATATTTTCAATATCTATCATTAAAATATTCTCTTCGGACGTAAATAATTTTGACTTATTTGACGTAGCGACAAAACCGTTATATGCCTCAAAAGGATAGATACTTTCTGCCCTCACGGCGCTAATATACGGTTTTATAGGATCGCTAAAGTCAAATATTGTAAATGGATTTCCAACTCTATCGCTGAAAAGCAATTTATCATTATTCAAGCTTATTGGAGCGTTCATATATTGCGCATAATAATATCCTGATAATCTGTTGCGCAAATTAACCAGTATAGGGTTATTGGCATCTGTGATATCGTAAGTCGCTAATCCATATTCGCTCACAGCATAAGCCAAAGTATTATCTTCAGACATAGCTATAATCGCGTATGCGTTAGCAAAAGAGATCGGAGTTAGCTTGATAGGATTAGACAAGGAACTTATATCGTACCTTTGTATGACGCTTGAGTCAAAATCATCGCGTATTACGACATAAACAGTTTTTTCATCTTTTGACATTGACATACTTATTATGTTCGCATAATCGCCCAAAGTTATCTCACTTACTACCGCAGGCAAGTAAGGATTGCTTACATCTACTATTTGTATACTGTCGCAGCCTTGCAAAAACACTTTATCGCCGTCTTTCGATACCGCCGCTTTTATGCTGCACCACTCTTCATATTCTACTTCATCAATCTCTACCGAACCGATAAGAATGGGATTATCAAGATAGCTTATGTCGTAAACGCTGAAATAATAATTCTCTCCATCTATGTACTTATAAGTAGTTACATATAGATATTTGCCGTCTTTTGACATAGTAGTCATCGGCAATGTATTCGCGTCTTGGTCAATCTGCAAATCAAAATAATGACTATTTTTGTCATCTTTCAAATCCAATATATACGAAGGATCATTTTCATAATTATTGACAAACAGTTTTGTCTCATTATCTATTAAAAACAAACTTGACCCATAATACTCCGTATCGGTTTCAAAAGTAGTGATTCTACTCTTCGTATCTACCGCAACGTCTATACTGTTGCTTACTCCACAAGTACTATTTGCGTATATGCCTAAATGATAAACTTTGTCGCCTTCTATAAACTTATTTGCGATAATCTCAGCGCCTTCATCCCACCAATCGATAGTAAATTTATCGTTATCTATGAAATAACTTGTTATCTCGCAGTAAATTATTGACGATGGAAGTATAGTACCTACAACATCGCCCTCCTCTATACCGTCTCCAAAAGTGACAAAAGTTATATTATCAAATGTCGGCGGCGATATCTTGGAACTTCTTCCTGCCATTACCCAAACGACAGCGCTGCTACTTCCGAATTCATTGGAAGCAGTAGCGTACATTTTATATATGCCCTCATTAAAATAATCAATATTAGCGCCCTGTGATACATGTATGCTTGGATAACAACCGTAACTGCTGCAATATTCGTTAGTAATAATGTCGAAATTTTCATTTCCATCGCCGGACAAAGATATATCGTCTATTCCGCTCTCATCGGCATAAATCGATAAATAACCTACCTCGTCTCCGGCTTGCGCGCTCTTATCAAGATTTATAATGGTTCCTGATATAACCGGAGGAGAATCCGGAATATTTTCCAAATATGCGTACACTGTCGCGATATTGCTTTTCCCATATTCGTTAACGGCAAAAACTCTAAAATTATAATCCCTCCTTGTTTCATAATCTAAAACGGCGCCGTTTGCTACTGTTACAGTTCCGTCCAAAGCCACATTAAAATTCTCGCTTCCTTCTCCATCAAAATGTATAGATGTGATAGAGTTGCCGTGATCGTTGATCGTTAACTCGCCTATAACTGTTCCTGAGGGCGAATTTTCTTCAACGGCAAACCAACTGTCTGAAACATAAGGCGTTGGCGGAGCGTTAACATAAATGAGTACATACCCTGTATTGCTTGCTCCAAACTTATTATGAGCAGTTACGAATAAATAGTAAGTGCTTTTACGATCATAATAAAAACTCGTATCATTAACTAAAGTTATTGTCCCATTATTATCAACCTTAAATCTCCAAGCCTCTTCTCCGCTTAACTCCATAAAAGTTATCGGCGAAATAACATTATTTATAATAAGTTCTCCTACAACCGTTCCTTTGGGAGAATTTTCATTGACTGAAAAATATTGAGTAAACTCCTCAAAAATAGGCGGACTGTCAAGTAAATCGTTAATGATTATTCTAACGCTAATATTGCTCTCTTCATGTCCATCATAAGTTGTAACATACAAATCGTAAGAACCGGTCGTTTCATAATCAAGATTTGCCCCTTCGGCAACAACTATAGTTCCATTGTTATAAACTCTAAAATTCTCACTTCCAACGCCGTATAAACCTATTGTGCTAATATTGCCTATATTTAACTGCCCGACAAATGTTTCGCCAAATGAATTTTCATTAACCCTAAATATCGCTACAGCGGATGGAATTTTAATGAACTCTTGAATGTCGATTATCTTCAAACCGCCTTCGGCGTCGGCTACAAAAGCTGTTGTCTCATCAGACGACAAGACAACGTCAAGCGCATTATATGTATCCACCGTATCAATCAATGTCGGATTTGCGGGATTGCTTACATCAACTATTTTTAAACCGTTACTACCATCAGCTACAAATGCTTTCGCATTATCAGAGGAAAGAGCAATGGCTTGAGCATATGACATATTCATCGAACCTATAATGGCTGGCTTCGTTGGATCGCTTACATCAATAATCTTCAAACCTCCGCTATAATCAGCCACAAAAACTCTTTTTTCATCAAAAGAGAGAACAACATCAAGTGCATTATTAGTACCAATTGAGCCAACCTCATAAAAATATTCTAACTCCTGTTGATAATATCCCAAATTAACTATTTTCAAACCTCCATTGCCATCGGCTATAAAGACTCGTTTATTGTTAGATGAAAGAGCGATATTATAAGAATAACCGTCAAGGTCAATTGACACAATATGCGTTAAAGCAGTCGGATTACTTACATTAAAAATCGTCAAATCTATATTTCCATCAGCCACAAACGCTTTTGTATTATCCGATGACAAAACAACGCCATTAGCAAAGTTGTGCGTATAAGTTGTGCTGATTAGTGTCGGTTTTGCAAGATCGCTCACGTCGATTATCTTTAATCCGCCGGTGACATCTGCCACAAATGCTTTTGTATTATCAGATGAGAGAGTTACGTCCGAAGCCCAAGACGTATCTATTGAACCAATAAGTGTCGGATTGAGATGATCGCTTACATCTATTATCTTTAAACCGTCATAGTTATCGGCTACAAACACTTTTGTATTGTCCGAAGAAAGAGCGACTGCATTAGCGCTATATGTGCCAATTTCGCTAATTATACTATTTTTTGTATCGATGATTAGATTAACGCTATCGCTATTCCCACAACTGCTTATGGCATAAACATTGATAGTATAAACATCTTTTGATAAAGCGGTTTTTATATAAATCTCGCCGTCATCTTTAATGCCAAATACCAAATTATTATCAATGACAAACCCTTCTATATCGCAATGCATATCGGAAATTACTTTTATATAACCAGCAATTCTGTTTATGGGCGCATTTTTGTATACGCTATAGCGCGAACTTTCCAAAACAGGAGCAGTGTCTATCAAATCATTTACATTAATTGTAACAGCTACCGCCTCGCTATCTCCCATTGCTGTTATAACTTTAGCGTTTAACATGTAAAGTTTTTTTGTCTCATAATCAAGATTTGCCCCTTGCGCTACAACTACAGTCCCATTATTAAAAAGTTCAAAATTTTCACTCCCCTCTCCGATTAATTTGCTGGAAATTATTTGTATATTATCAATATTTTGTATATTTAGCTTTCCTATAAAAGCTCCCTCTAAAGAGTTTTCATTTACATAGAACAGATAATTATCATTTGATATAGCAGGCAAAGTGTCGTATAAATTGTTTATATTTATCGTAATAGTCGCGTTATTGCTCTTTCCAAGCTCATTATAAGCCGTAATATATAGAATATAAGACTTTATTTTCTCATAGTCAAGATTTGCTCCTTGCGCTACGACTATAGTGCCGTTGTTATAAACTTTGAAATCTTCAGCTCCTTTGCCGTTTACAATGATAGATATTACAGGCGAACCGTCATCATCTATATTTAATTGCCCTATAAATGATTCTGTTGGAGAATTTTCATCTATATAAAAGTTTGAATTTTTAATAATCGGTGGAATGTCGGATAAATCATTAACATTTATCGTAATAGTCGCGTTGTTGCTCTTTCCAAACTCGTTATAAGCCGTAACGTATAGAGTGTAAGATTTTATCCTCTCGTAATCAAGATTTGCTCCTTGCGCTACAACTACAGTACCATTATTATAAACTTTAAAGTTTGCGCTTCCATCTCCCAATAACTCTATAGACGCTATGCTATCTAAATTGTACACAGCCAACTTTCCGACAAATGTTTCGGCAAGTGAATTTTCATTTACATTAAACACAGCATTTGATATTATGGGCGGTATTTCACCTTTTATAAAATCTTCAATATCCACTATCTTTAAACCGTTATTGTCGGTAACCACAAATGCTTTTGTATTATCTGAAAAGAGAGCAACGTCTTCAGCATGCGATATGCTTATTGAACCCAAAAGAGTAGGATTTGCAGGATCGCTTACGTCTATTATCTTTAAACCGTTATAATATTCAGCCACAAACACTTTTGTATTATCTGATGAAAGAGTAACTGCTCGAGCAGACGATGTGCTTATTGAGCCCAAAAAAGTAGGATTTATGGGATCGCTTACGTCAATTACATTTAAACCGCTATAGCCAACCACAAATGCTTTTGTGTTATCCGATGAGAGAGTAACTGCTTGAGCAGACGATGTGCTTATTGAGCCCAAAAGAATAGGATTTGCAGGGTCGCTTACGTCTATTATCTGTAAACTATCATATGCTGTCACAAACGCTTTTGTATTATCTGATGAAAGAGTGACGGCTTCAAAATGTAATGCGCTTACTGAACCCAAAAGAGTAGGATTTATAGGATCACTTATGTCGATTACATTTAAACCGCTGTTGCCAACCACAAACGCTTTTGTATTGTCTGGTGAGAGAGCAACTGCTAGAGCAGATGATGTGCTTATTGAGCCCAAAATAGTAGGATTTATAGGATCACTTATGTCGATTACATTTAAACCGCTGTTGCCAACCACAAACGCTTTTGTATTGTCTGACGAAATAGCGATGTCATAAACGGATAATTTGTTTATTGAACCTAAAATAATAGGATTTATGGGATCGCTTATGTCTATTATCTTCAAATTGTAACTGCTATCAGCCACAAATGCTTTTGTGCTGTCTGGTGAAAAGGAGATATCATAAACATCATAAAATGATGATACGTTTATAGAACTGATAATTCTATTTTGCGTATCTATGATTAATTTCACGGTATTACTGTTACCACAACTGCTTAGAGCATATACATTTATAATGTGATGTCCTCCCGACACATTTATTTTTGTATAAACCTCGCCATTATCTCTTATGCCAAATACAGAACTATCGTCAGATACATATTCTGCTATATCGCAATACATAGCCGGAATCACTTTGATAGCTCCTACAGTTTTATTTGCCAATATTGTTTTGTATATACTTAAATTAGTATCTTGTAAAACAGGTAATGTATCTCGTAAATTGCTAATGCTAACAGATACACTAGTGGCACTGCTTGTAAAAAACTCATTACTAACCGTTGCTCCCAAACCATAATATGTCTTTTTCTCATAGTCTATATTAGCGCCTTTTGCCACCACTATAGTTCCATTATTATAAACTTTAAAGTCTTCGCTTCCTTCTCCTGTTAAATCAATAGATAAAATAGGCGCGCCCGCCCCATCTACTTTAAGTTGCCCCACAAAAGAATCTTCGGGTAAGTTTTCATCTATATAAAAATTCGCCGATCTGATAGTTGGAGGAGTATCCGGCAGATTGTTTATATTTATGGTTACTTTTACACTATAACTGGCACCATATTCGTTATAAGCGGTCGTTTGCAAATTATAACCTGTTTTGTTCTCGTAGTCTAAATTAACCCCTTGCGCCACCACTATAGTCCCATTATTATAAATTTTAAAGTTTTCAGCTCCTTGTCCGGATAACTCTATAGACGTCACACTATCTAAATTGTATATAGCCAGCTGTCCGACAAATGTTTCGGCGAGTGAATTTTCATCAACGCTAAACGTCGAATTTTTTATGCCGGGATTTATTTTATCGTTCGCGATATCATCCATGTCGATTATCTTCAAAATACCCGTGCAACCAAACACAGCTTTTAAATCGTCTTTAGTTAAAACCATCTGATCGCATCTGCCGATATTGCCAAAAGTGCTGACAAGGATAGGGTTTTCTTCATTGGTGATATCTATTGTATTGATATCAGTATACATATGTGATATAAACGCTTTGCTCTCATTGTTTGACACAGTTACGATATAGTTATGATTGTTACCCACAAAAACTTCGCCGATGATACTTATATCGCTCAAATCACTGATGTCCAATATCTGCAAACCGCTTAAATAATTAGCCGCGAATACCTTTGTACCGTCTTTTGAAATAGCCACATCATAAAGATACAGCTGTATTGACGCTTCAATATAAGGATTTGTAGCGTCAGTTATGTCTATGACCTTTAAGCCGTCTGTATAATGGGCTGAAAACAGTTTTGTATTATCAGGCGATATCTCCAAACTTAAAGTATAAAAGTCCCCTACTGAGCCTATAATTGTCGGCTTTGATAAGTCGCTGACATCAACTATATTTAAACTGCCATGATTAGGGCTTATAAAAACTTTTTTATCATCGGAAGATATAACGATTTTGTTAGGAGATATCGGCAATGATAACTGATTTATCAATTTAGGATTCGTGAGATTGCTTATATCCAGTATTTTTAATAATCCTGAGCTGTAGTCGACTATAAACGCTGTTTTTTCATCGGATGAGATGGCTATATCGTTCACTCTTGTATCAAGAAAACCAAGTAAGATAGGATTTTTAGAGTCGCTTATATCCAGTATTTTAAAACCGTAATCGCCGTAATAATTATAGCTGCTATCGCCCACAAACGCCTTTGAGTCATCTGCCGATAAAACAATAGACGATATGCTACCAAATCCTGTCGATTCGCCTTCTATTCTATTTTTAGAATCTATCGTTAATTTTGCGATATTACTGTCGCCGCAAGCGCTTAGGGCATAAACGTCTAAAGTATAATTGGCTTCGGAAGTAACGGTTTTTGTATATATTTGCCCGTTATCTTTTATACCAAATACCAAATTATCGCTTATTTCATACTTTTGTATATCGCAATGTACCGAAGAGGCTAATTTTATAGTGCCTATTATCCTGTCCGCAGGAGTCTCTTTATAAATGCTGTAATGAATATCGCTTAATGTCGGAGGGTTATCGGGTAAATTGCGGATACTAATGTATATATACGCAACACTGCTTGTAAAAAATTCATTGCTTGCCGTCGTGGCAAAATTATAACTTGTTTTTTTCTCATAGTCTATATCAGCGCCTTTTGCCACTACTATAGTTCCATTATTATAAACTTTAAAATTCTCGCTTCCTTCTCCCGTTAAATCAACGGATAAAATAGGCGCGCCCGCCCCATATACTTGGATCTGTCCTACAAAAGAATCTTCGGGTAAGTTTTCATCTATATAAAAACTTGCCGTTTTGATAGTTGGAGGAGTGTCGGGCAAATCATTTAAGTTTATAACCAAATCCACAAGCGCGCTATATCCGTAACTATTCGCGGCTTTTGCTTTTAAGTCAAAAACCTGCTTTTTCTCATAATCCAAAATAGCGTTTTCACTTACGGTTATCTTTCCTTTATCGTCTATATCAAACCAATCGCTATTGACGCCCTCTATAACAAATGAGACTATATCGTCCGCTCCGTTAGAATATACCGCCATATCTCCCACAACAGTTCCTGCAAGTGAATTCTCGTCTACATGTAATGTCGTTGAAATAAGCATAGGGTCTTGGTCGGGAGCGTTTACGACATTAATGGTTATATTTGCCTCATTACTTATATCGTGAGAGTTTGTAGCTGTCGCTTTTAAATGATAAACGGCTCTTGTTTCATAGTCTATATTCGCCCCAATGCCAACTCTTATAAGTCCTTGATCGTTTATACTAAAATGTTCCGCCCCTTCTCCGCTTAGCGAGAAAGAGACTATTTTGCTTTTGCCGCTTGAGCTGACTCCGACATATCCCAAGATTTCGCCGCCATAAGAGTTTTCCATAATATTAAGCGTTGTATCTCTTAGCACTGGAGCGTCGTCTACGATATTTACGCTTATCGCGGCTATAGCACTTTTGCCTATATCGCTTACGGCTTTAACATTAAAAGTATACTTTTGTTTTATATCATAATTTAACACGTTTTCAACTCTTATAACTCCGCTATTATCTATGCTAAAATCATCAGCCTCGTCTCCTAAAAGCTCAAAAGAGGTCGGAGGATTTACTCCGTAACTGTATCCCACTTTGCCTATAGCAGTCCCCGCGTCAAGTCCTTCGACTATAGATATGCCAAGTCCGTACAAACTTATAAAATCATCAATAAGAGTTATTGTAACTTGCGATTTTTCACTTGAACCGTATTCGTTTGAAGCGTTCGCTTCAAGGTTGAAGATTTGCCCTACCGTCAAACCCGTATTGTCGATCAAAGTTATATATCCGCCGCCACTTATATTAAACCTCTCGCTTCCTTCTCCACTCAAAGTAAAACTTGTCGGCGGAGTATAACCGTACGCGTATCTTATTCCTCCAACATTAGAACCGTTTTTTGCTTGAGCGTACATATTCGCGCTAAAAGGCGTTAAGGTTATATTGTGAATTGCTGCAACTGAGGATATAACCTCCACAAACGCGTATTTTATATCGCTCCCTCCTTGGTCGTTTATAGCCGTCGCTCTTAAGATGTAAGGAGAATTATCAACCGATAAATTAGCGTTTTGGTTTATTCTTATAGTTCCTGTGCTATCGATATTAAAATTTTCAACTCCAAACCCTTCAAGGCTAAACCCTTTTACGGACGACAATCCTTGATAATGCGAGAATTTCCCGATAGCCGTATCGGCGGCGATATTGTCTTTTATTCTTATATTAAGATCGCCTAATATTACGGGTATGTCGTCATATATTTTGATAATTATCGGAGAGGATGCGCTCTCTCCAAAAACATTCGCCGCTATAACTCTTAAATTATAAACTTTGTCTTTAACGTCTATTTTATCGCCTTGCGCCACTCTTAAGTTGCCGGTGTTATTTATACTAAAATACTCCGCCCCATACCCTTCAAGCCTTACATTCGTTATAGGGTATCCCATACTATTTATAGATATGTTTCCGATATCCACACCGTTTGGCATATTCTCAATGGCATAAGTCGTAAGAAAGCTTGTTATGATAGGCGTATTATCCGCGGTTACCGTCACATAAACGTTTGAGGGCGGAGAATCTCCGTAAGCGTTCGCGCCTATGACTTGCAAACTATATATTCTTCTCTCTTCGTAAACAAGCTGTTTGGCGATTTTTAGGTTTCCTTCACTGTCCACTTCAAAGTTCTCGCTTCCAGCTCCGCTCAAAGTAAACAGATGCACAGGACTTTCGCTGGTACAATCCGTCTCTATCTTACCGATTATCGCACCCACAGAAACGTCCTCGTTCACGCTAAAATAACCACCTTTTACCAAAGGTCTGGCATATAGCTTAAAACTATCCTCGTAAATATCCTCATTTTTTTGCATTTTTTTGATGATAGGCATAAAATTATTATAATAATCATGATATACGTTGCCTTTATCGTTATAAGGAGTAAAATACAAAGCGTCAATGGTATTTGTAACGTTATCAAGATTTATATCGTCTTTGAAGGTACATCTAATGACTTCGTCGCTTTTATCCATAAGTTTTGAAAGATCGTTTTCGTCATAATATTTTTTAGACACTTGATACGCCATCTCGGTTAAGATATTTATCTTAAAGCCTATATGCTTAAGAGCGCTTCCGCTTGTTAAAACTCTTGTCGTTCCGGCGTTAATAGTAGGCGTAGCGTCAACTACTTTGTCGTCGTTTGCATCTATATCTAATCCGCCTTTTGCCTCAACCACATAAAGTTTCTCATCGTCCAAAGAGTCCAACATCTCTCTTGGCATAGATATAACGCCCGCAGTATATACGGACGATCCGTAAGAAGAAGTGTTTACATGTATCGGATTTGAGCCTTTGTTTAAATCCAAATCATAATCTTCAAGCGCATACACGCCTATTTGCGCTCCCGTTAAAGGTCCGAGCAATGCTTGTGATATGTGCCAAATGATAGAGTAGATATACTCTTTATAAGGTGGAACCGGAGTATACTGGTACGACCAGCCACCTCCACCTCCGCCGCCGCTACTGCCTCCACCGCCAAATCCGCCGCCGCTATCCCCGATAATACTGTATCCACCTGTGGGACCATAATACAAAACCGTACTGTTTTTTTGATACTCATCCCTTAAAATAACTTCTACTTCTTTCTCTTTTACTCTTATATCGGCTATATGCCCGTTGCCCGGCAGCGAATCTATAGTTTTCAAGTTTACATGCCTTGCTTCGCTTTGATCCGGCACTTTTATACTCACCACTACGCCCATCATCTCCATCAAACTCCTGTTTGACGTAATTTCCTCACCGGCTCTATATCTTACGTAAACGGGATACAATCCCTCTCCAACATAGCGATAGTTGATATCGGGCGAATAAAAATGCTCAAACGGTTCGCATATATCTTTTACATCATGTGCTCCGGGAAAACTTACGATTAAATCCATATCTATATCCGGATTTTCCCAATTAAGACTAACTTCCACATAACCGTTGGTAACTTTCGGTTTTGACTTATTGCAAACGTCGCAACCTGCCATAGTATCTATTGTGGTTGACGTATTGTCGTTAAGAAAATAGCATATATTGTTATCATTCTCTTCATCTTTCTTGATACTCTCCCCGCCGCAAGTAGCCAACACCCACTCGCCGCTGTCAAGTTCGTACAAAGAACCTTTTTTATTGAACGGATAAACTCCATAAGTAGTTTTATTTTCAACAACGTCGTATACGTCTACTCTCCAACCAAAAGTATTTTTAGATACTTCGTCTATCACCGCAAAGTCGCCGGGTCTCCTGCAAACTTTATATATGTATTCGGTAGGATTTGTGCCCTCCAACTTATAAGCTTCATTGTCTTGCTGTCCATCCCAATACTCGTGTATCAACTCCCCGCCCATACTCGCCAACACATAATTTTGCCTAAACGCGTAATCAGCGTGTGTGGCAAGATAAACTTTTCTTAGTTTTTGATTGCTTTCGTTGGGATTTGCGAAAAAAGGATAAATCTCCTCATTTTGTATAAAGTTTGTAAGATCGGCGTCATAGCTATGTCTCATCTTAACTCTATACTCTTTCGTCCCGTAATGAAGTTCGTCTATCACGCCGTATTGGCTAACCCTTTTTTGATGTCTTTGTATCTCGTCTTTGATATTGGACAAGATGATATTTTTAGCTTGATTCGTACTAACCCAATCTTCACCGTTCTCATCATTTATGCGTATCTCTTCTCCCATATAATAATTAAAATTATGAAAATCCCAAGTTTCGACATCCTCAACGGTTCTAAATTCGCTATCAAAATACATAAATCTATTTTCATTTTTGATAAGCGTGTCGTCATTTTTGTTCATAGCCAGCAAAACTACCATCAAGTCATTATCAAACGCCACATACGGTAGTATGCTTATTCTGCTGTTTGAAGCCGAAGCCACGCTGATTCGTCTATAGTAGTCGGCGTACCAACTGCCAAGCAGCTTATCATACTCTTGATTGGCGAAGAGTTCTCCTTGACCGTGTCCAACTACCACAACGCCGTGTCCTTGTCTTATGCTATCTTTATATAGTTCCAAATGCTCTTTTATATCTATATCCATCAAACGCGACACGGTAAAACCTTCAAAATTTGCCGACATAAGATTTTCTAAGGAGTTAGCTAACTGCGCGCTTCCCGCTATTGAGGAGACTGCTTTGCCAAAAGAGCTGGCTATAGCGAGTTTAAGCGCTTCCACCAATATGCTCCAACTGTATCTATCCTCGTTTAACTGCATAACCAATTCGCTTACATCGTCCGTAAACCCATAATCTTTATTAAAAGCGAGCTTTACGTTTACCTCTTTGTCCATTTTGGAGCGGCTGTTGTCGTAGAGGTCTTGCATTATGGTGTCTCTAAGAATATCGCGACTTGCATATGCTTCGCCTTCTGTCTGAAATATCGTATTTACTAAATAAATGTCGGTCTTAAATTCATTTATCTCTTGAGAAAATATTAAAGATATTAAGAAGATTAGGAGTAAAACTATCTTTTTCATAGTTACTCCTTTAACATTTTATCAACATCAAAATCGCAAAAACGTTTATATGAACCGTCTGGACCAGAATACACCCCGCCTCCCAATTTTCTGTTGTATATCATATAAGCTAAAGCTCTTTGTTTGGTATTGATTTGGATATCTTGTAAGTTGACGTCATAACCGTAAGGTATGAGTAAAGGGTCGCCATCCAAATGAGCCCATCTTTTAAAGTAGAAACCACAATCTAACGCCGCATGCATTATATTAACCGTCTCTCTCGCCTTCTCTGGTTCTTG
>JAISAU010000007.1 GCA_031266555.1 Campylobacteraceae bacterium | reverse complement strand
CGAGAACTTCCGATAGGCTTTGAAGTTATGCCAAGCTCTTTTATAGCAAAAATGATTTTATCCATAACGCCGTTTTTGTTTGGCTGTTGCTGAAAACCTTGAAATTTGCTCCCGTCATAGCTAATGTAAAGAAAAACTCTCATCTAAAAACGTTTTAGAATTTTTTGTTTAAACGCGATAAAAGAGATGATGAAAAATAGCGTAAATATACCTATAAGACCTTCTATGGGATTAATATTTCTTAATAGCATAATGGAGGCGAAATATAATAATATAACTAAAGATATCCAAAAATAGATACTTGATCGCTCATATCTATACGTAACTATTCCAAACGATAACGCGAAAAATGTAGTCGCCAGCGGAAAAAGCGCTATAAGCATATAAAATACAAAATCCTCGCCTTTTTTTCTGTTTTCAAATATATCAAGCCAATATGTTTTTATGCTGTCAATATTTCTCACTTCATTATTAAGCAGCGTGCGAATCAGCATTGTCTCAAAATCAAGCTGATTTACTTTATCTTTTGTGATGTCGTAAGCTTTTCCATCTTTTAGTTCAAGACTTATTTCGCCTTGTTTATTGCGTATAAACGATTCGCCCGCGGATATGATTCTATCGCTGTTTTCGTTTTGCGAATACATGACAATATCTTTGTAATAATCTTTGCCGGCGCTGTTTACAAAAACAAACCAGTCGGAAAATTTTTGTCCAAATTCCGTAGCTTCTATATTAAAACGCGCTTCTGCTTTTTTATAATCAACAAAATTTGATTGAAGCTCTTTTGATAAAGGCATCAAAATAAGCACGTTCAAAACTAAAAAAAACGATAGCAAGGAAGATATAGATATAAAAAATTTGGCTATTTTTTTTGGTGAAAATCCAAGAGAAAAAAGAACTATGGTCTCATTTTCGCGAGAAAGTTTAAATAAAACTATAGCCAAAGCTATAAAAAAAGTAATAGGCAGAGTGAAAATCAAAACTTTTGGCAGCAAAAAAAGATACAGTTTTCCAAGCTCAAAAAATGTTATTTTTATGATCGAGGTGATACGCGCTATTTGTATGAAATATATAACCGAAGTAATAAAAAATAGCGTAAAAAACAACGAACCGAAAACTGATATGAATTGACTTAAAAGATAGTGATTTGTTTTACCCATATATATACTTTAAAAGCGCGGATATTTGATCATTGAATAGATACGTCACAAAAAGTCCGGCAGCTAAAAACGGAATAAACGGCAACTCAAATCCTCTTTTTGCGACTATAAAAAAAGCGGGCAGGGCAAAAAGTGCGGACAAATATATAGCGACAAATCCCAAAGGAATACCTAGCATAGCTCCTATAACGGCGGCTATTATAATGTCGGCTTCTCCCATAGCTTCTCTTTTGATAACGGCTGTTATAAATATGCGAAGCAGGGCAAAACCTCCCGCGAACAAAAGCGCGTATTGAAGTTTTGAGAGTATCTCAATACCGACAAGTGCTAAAATAAGCGTAGGCAAACTTAGGCTATCTGGTACGGCTTTATATCTTAAATCTATCACGGATAGCGCCAACAGCAAAGCGAAAATGATGCCTTGCACTAAAGCGAAATATATATTGCTCTCTTTTAAAGCGCAGATAAAAAACAAAATAGCGGTTATAAGTTCGATAAGCGGATATTGAAAACTTATATTTTTTTTGCAATACGCGCATTTTCCGCCTAAAAATATCCAAGAGATAAGCGGTACGTTATGATACCATCTTAAAGGTGTGCCGCAATTAACGCAGTGAGACGAAGGGAAAATTATGCTCTCGTTTTTTGGAATTCTCAAAATCAAAACGTTTAAAAACGAACCGAACAGCAGTCCGAAAACCGTTAAAATTGTTACATGCGATATAATCATAATCCACCAAACTTTCTTTGCGTTTTTTGATACACTTGTATTATTTGCTCAAAATGAGTCTCGTTAAAATCAGGCCATAAAGTATTTATGAAAAAAAGTTCCGCGTAAGAAACTTGCCAAAGCAAAAAATTTGACAATCTTCTCTCCCCGCCCGTTCGTATCAATAAATCTACAGGAGGAATATCTTTTGTGTCTAAATTTGCTTGCAGGGTTTGTTCGTTAATATCGTCTTCGCTTTCACAAAGCTTTTTGCAAGCTCTTACTATCTCGTCGCGCGAACCGTAATTAATGGCTAAAATTTGCGTTAATCCGCTATTGTCTTTTGTTTTATCTTTGACAATCTCTATCTTTTTTCGCAATCCGCGATCTAGTATATCCAAATTGCCGATAGTTTCAAATTTTATATTGTTATTTCGCAAAACGCCTAAATGAGTTATCAAAAAGCGTTTTAAAAGTTTCATCAAAAAAACTACCTCGCTTTCGGGGCGATTCCAATTTTCTGTACTGAAAGCATAAAGAGTAAGATACTTTAAGCCTATTTTCGCCGCGTAAGTCGTAATCTTTTCTACCGATTTCGCTCCTGCTTCGTGACCAAAGCTTCGCATTTTGCCTCTTTGTTCAGCCCATCGCCCGTTTCCGTCCATAATAATCGCGGCATGTATTAATTCGTTCAATTACAACTCTTCACAATTTTTTAAAATATCAAACGATATCTCAAGTTTATTTTTTTTAAGAAATTCGATCGCCTCTTTTTCTGTGATGAACGTTATAGCGTTGGTATCGCCGCCAAACGGATTGGAGCTATCTATCACATTTAGGCAAACCGCGTCAAGATTTTTTTCTTTTAGCATATTTTTAGCGTTTTGAAGTGCGTTTTTGGCGTCAAGTTCAGCTTTAAAACCGACAATTTTCATATCTTTTTTGCCGATATTTAAAAGTATATCGTCGTTTTTTACAAGGCTTAGATCAAATTTATCTCCTAAAACCTCTTTTTTCAATTTGCCGCTACTTTGGTTTTCCGCTCTGTAATCGCTCACAGCGGCTATCATAAATAAAAATGCGTATTTTTCGCTTAAAAGCGCGTTATTAAGGGCTTCTTTCATCTCTTTAGCACTTTGCGCAAATACTCTTTTTATGGGCAAATGCGTCTCATGCGCCGCACAACTTTGAATATATAAAACGTTAGCACCTTTTAAAAATAGAGCCGTCGCTAAGCTTTCAGCCATTTTGCCGCTTGAAAAATTTGAGATAAATCTTACGTCGTCTATCTTTTCGATAGTTCCGCCGCCTGTTAATACGATATTTTTACCTTGCCAATAAGAGTTTGATAATAAAACGCGCGCCGTTTCAAAAAATATCGCTTTTGGTTCGCTTAAAGCCCCTTCGCCTTTATCGTCGCAAGCTAAGAGTTTATTTTGAACGGAACATATTGTATATCCGAAACTTTTTAATTTAAGAAGTGAATTTTGCGTACTTTTGTGTAAAAACATAGCCGTATTCGCCGCCGGCGCTATAAGTATCGGCTTTGTAAAAGCAAGAGCCGTGGACGCTAAAAGATTGTCGGCAATGCCAGCAGATAATTTGTTTATCGTATTTGCCGTAGCTGGAGCGATGACAAAAATATCCGCCCATTTATTAATAAAAATATGATTGTTATCGTCTTCCCAACTCTCAGTAGCGCTATGCAAAACTCTATTTTTACTAAGAGCCTCAAAGCTAAGCGGCGTTACGAAACGTTTCGCGTCCTCGCTCAAAATTACTCTTACATTTGCACCCGCTTTTGTGAAAAGTCTTGTCAGTTCAAGCGCTTTATAAGCCGCGATACTGCCTGTGACTCCAAGTAAAATATTTCTGTTTTCTAAAAATCGCGTCACTTTTTATCTACTCCAAAGCGTTTATAGAAAAAATCTTTAATAAATTTCAAAGGCGCTCTGTTAATCGCTAAAGAGCCTTTCGGAACATTTTTTGTAACAGTTGTACCGGCAGCTATTATAACGTCGTCTCCTACTTCAATCGGAGCGATAAATTGCGTATCGCTGCCTATAAAGACATTTTTTCCGATAATCGTTTGATGTTTCTCTTTGCCGTCATAATTACATGTGATGGTTCCGCAACCCACATTTGTCCCTTCGTCTATAACGGCGTCTCCAAGATAACTTAAATGGCCGGCTTTTACTCCCGTAAGAGTTGATTTTTTTATCTCCACAAAATTTCCTATGTGAGAATTTTTTACAAGGGAGTAGGGACGCACATGCGCGAACGGTCCGACAGACGAATCTATAACGGTGCTTGACTCTATCCTTGTATGCGATTTAATGTGACTGTTTTGTATATGTGTTTTACCAAGCAGCGTTACGCCGTTTTCCAATATGTTTTCGCCCTCAAAAGTAACGCCCATTTCAATGTAGATGGTTTCCGGAAGTCTCATAATGACGCCTTCTTTCATAAGCGTATGTTTAATGCGATTTTGCATAATGCTCTCTGCCGCGGCAAGTTGAGCTTTTGAGTTAATGCCCATAAACGTATTTTCTTCTACCAAGACCGCTTTTACGCTATTGCCATACTCGTTTGCCAGTTTTATCAAATCAGTTATATAGTACTCTTTTTGCGCGTTGTTATTATCGAGCTTTGGCAGCATTTTATTTAAAAAATGCGTATTAAAAGAGTATACGCCGGCATTTACAAGTTTTACTTTTTTTTGCTCCTCATCGGCGTCTTTTTCTTCAACAATTTCTTTTACATGTAACTCATCGTCTGCCAAAACTCGCCCGTAGCCTTTGGGTTTATTTGTATAAAATGCTCCCATAACGATATCTGTGTTTTCATCTTGACATAAAAGTCGCATATCTTCCGTTTGCAAAAGAGGCATATCTCCGCTTAAAACAAGCACTCTATTGTATTTTGGTTTAAGTCCCATAATAGCGCCGCCGGTTCCGGGAAAACGTTCGTGATTTTGTATGACTATGTGAAGACCGGCAAATTTTTTCAAAAGCTCGGCTTTGATATCTTCGCTATGGTGAAAAAGCACTACATGTATATCGTCTGAGAGCGACTGAGCCTCTTTTAAGATATGATGCAGCATTGTGTATCCGCAAAGTTTATGTAAAACTTTGGGAGTGGAGGATTTCATTCTTGTACCAAGACCGGCGGCCATAATCGCTATTGAAGGACGCATTAAAATTCCTTAGATTGCAAAATTAGCTTATTATTGTATCAAAAAAATTATTGATAAACATAATGACCAATAATTTTATAACAAAATAGACAATCCTCAACCACTTGTCCAAAGCCTATATTGTGCACTATCATTCGCCTATCGCTATTTGGCGTTTTTTTATCGACTACTATGCCTATGTGTGTAGAACCGTTATCAAGTTTCCACGCTACAATGTCACCCGCTTTATAATCTTCGGCGTTATCGGTTATAGGTTTTGTTTGACCGTGCCTTTCAAAAAATTTCATAAGATTCGGCACGCGGCGATGGTCAATATTTTTATCCGTTCTTTTTGCTCCCCAATTTTTAGGATATTTGCTAAAATTCGCCGCCATATCCTCATGCACCTCTTTTTGTAAATCTATGTCAAGTTTTCTATAAGCTCTTATAACGACGTCGGTACAAACGCCAAATTGCGACGGCACATCGCCGTTTGGATAAGAAATCTTGAAATACGCTCCGTTATAAATCACAAAATCTTCCGTCAACAGCAGCGCCGCGTTTGAAAGCTTTTTTGCGAAATCGACATTGTCAGCAAATATGAACGTACAAAAAAACAAGCACGCAAAAATAATTTTTTTTATTTAAAACCTCTTTATAATTAGGTTTGTTATAATATCATTTTTATATTTACATGTAAAGGTTATTTAGCCATCAAAACAGGAAAAATCAATCAATTAAAAGTTGCCAGAAAAAGCGATTTCGGATTATATTTACTGGATAAAGAAGAAAACGAGGTGTTGCTTCCAAATGCCTATGTAACTCCTTTTATGCAGATAGGAAAAGTTATAGACGTTTTTATATATCATGACTCTGAAAATAGACTTGTTGCTTCAACACTGTATCCGAGCGCAAAACTTGGAGAGTTTGGAGTTATGGAAGTTACGGATATATCGTCGTTTGGCGCGTTTGTTGATTGGGGTTTGCCAAAAGAACTGTTTGTACCGATAAAATATCAAAAAACGCAGTTTAGGATTGGCGACAAAAGAGTAGTTTTAGTAGCGCTTGACGAATTAAGCGGAAGGCTTATCGGCGTTGAGAGATTTGGCAAATTTTTACCAAAATCACAGCCTAAATTTACACAAAATGAAAAAGTCGAGCTTTTTGTTTTAGCAAAAACGCCTCTTGGAGTTAAAGTTATCGTTAATAACAGATATGAAGGCATACTCTATCAAAATGAGATTTTTGAAAATCTTGAGATAGGAAGCAAAAAAGAAGGTTTCGTTAAAAAAGTTAGAGCTGACGGTAAGATAGACGCGTCGTTACAACCTATAGGAGATAGCGCTGAACTTGCCGCACAGACAAAAGTGCTTGAAGTTTTGCGTAAAAATAGTTATAAAATGCCGTACAATACAAAAAGTTCGGCGGAAGAGATATATAAGGTTTTTGGCATTAGTAAAAAAAACTTCAAACAAGTCATAAATAATCTGCAAAAAGAGGGATTTTTGCAAATAACGCAAGACGGCGTGGAGTTAAAACAGTAACAAAACGAATAGTATTTTTTTGTTATATTTTTCAACTCTAAAAATCTTTTTTAGAGTAAAATACGTTTTATTAAATTTATTTTAGGAGTTACGGATGATGACTTTTGAGTTCTTTTTGGTTGCTATAGCAGTTTTGATAGGATTAATTATCTATAAAGGCATAATTATAGTTTCTCAAGCTGAAATTTACATAGTTGAGAGATTTGGCAAATTTTGCAAACAACTTTCTGCCGGAATCCACATCATTTTTCCGTTTATTGATAAAGTGCAGGCGGTTTTAAGCACTAAAGAGCATATTATAAATATTCCAAGCCAACCTGTCATTACGCGCGATAACGTGACTATACAAATTGATGGTATCGTATTTATAGCAGTTGTTGACCCGTATAAAGCAACTTATAACGTTACAAATTATCAAATTGCTGTGTCAAATTTAGCTTTAACGACATTAAGAAGCGAGATAGGCTCAATGACGCTTGATGAGATTTTGAGCAATCGCGAAAAGATAAATTCGCGTATTTTAGTCATTCTTGACGACGCGGGCGCGAATTGGGGCACAAAAGTAACAAGAATAGAGATAAGCGATATAGCAGTACCAGGAGAGATACAAGAGGCTATGAGTATGCAGATGAAAGCGGAGCGGGAAAAAAGAGCCATAGAACTTAAAGCGCAAGCTGAGAAAGAGGCTGTAATCAGACAATCTGAAGCGTACAAAGCGGAGCAATTTTTAAAAGCCGAAGCGATTGAACGTTTGGCGGACGCGCAAGCATTTCAAGTAAAAGCAGTGGCAAAAGCGCAGCAAGAAGCTATGGATATGATAACGGAAGCTATCAATAAAAATGTAAAATCGGCGGAGTATTTATTGGCTAAAGATAGAATAGCGGCTTTCAACGAATTAGCCAAAAATCCGTCGAAAGATAAGATAGTTGTGCCGTACGAGTCTGTGGAGTTGGTAGGATCATTGAGTATTTTGAGCGATTTATTGAAAAAATCTTCCGACAAATAGGATAATTTTATGTGGGTATTGATAGTCGGCGTTTTGATATTGGCGCTTGAACTGATAAGCGGGAGTTTTTATCTTTTGTGGTATGGTTTTGGGCTTGCTATAAGCGGAGCGGTCGGCTGGGCAATTGGTTCGGATGCTTGGATAGCTCAAAGCGCGATAGGACTTGCCATAGGGCTTATTTTGATGATAGCTTTCAGAAAACGTCTATATGATAAGATAATGGGACATAAAATAAAGGATGAGTTTTTATTGGAAGAGGGCGAGGGCGTCATCAAAGAAAATAATTTGGTTGAATTTCGTGGCACTATTTGGCAATATGACAAAAATAAAGACGAAACTTTTGAGATAAACGAGCGAGTAATCGTAAAGCCGACAAAAACAAATAGAGTTTTTGTGAAAAAAATGTAAATTTTTTTCACTTTACTTTACATTTTTTATAAGAGACTTGTTTTAGACATTAAAGTATTGATCTATTTTATATAAACTTGCATGTGAAAATAGCGTATAAGCATAAAATTTTTTTTCCATTGAAGTTTGTATTTCAAATTCACTACATGTAAAAACAACATGTAAGCATAAAAATTGTGCTTATAGTGTGCCAAGTATATTGCTTTTTTGTTTATGTTTATTGTTTCATTTTCTCTGTCGTTACCGATTATGTGTAATATAGTCGGCATCAGTAGAGTAAGCCAACTCTTTTTGTGCTTCTAATTCCGCCAGTCTTAATGTTAAAGCTGCTTTGATATCCTCATAAGCGTCGCTGCCCAGCACCAGACGCAATGAGCCGTTTTCATCATCAACGCGCTGAATGATAGCCTTTGCCATTTTTTGCGGATCGCCGGGAATAAAATCCTGATCTGTAATTTCTTTAGTATGTATGTTTTGGTAAAATTTTTTGAAATTTCTTGCGGGTTGGTTGTCGTATGCTTTCAGCTCTTGCCCAAACACGCTGCCATTGGCAAAAAATCCCGTACGAATTCCGCCCGGTTCTACCAGTGTGAGATTTATATTAAACGGAGCGGCTTCTTTGGCTAACGTTTCAAACGCTCCTTCAACCGCCCATTTAGAAGCGCTATATAATCCTTGACCTGGATTAGAGAGGTGACCTACTTCGCTGGAAATTTGGACAATATGCCCTTTGCCTTGCGATCTGAAATACGGCATAAAAGCGCGCGCGACTCGCAACGAACCAAAAAAATTTGTTTGAAATATATGCTCAATTTGCTCGTCGCTCACTTCTTCCACAGCCCCAAATAGCCCATATCCTGCATTATTTACCAATATATCAATTTTTCCGAACTTTTCTATCGCTTGATTTACTACCTGCTTGATAGCATGCGAATCGGTTAAATCAAGATTTGCCCGCCACAGACTTGAACCGTATCTTTCTTGTAATTTATCAAGAGTTTGGGGTTTACGCACGGTGGCGGCAATATGGTCACCTCGCTCAAGTAGTATCTCAAGCATCGGATATGCTAGTCCGCCATTTGCGCCCGTAATAAACCATGTTTTCATAAGCAATCCTCCACATTTGTCCTATTTTACATTTTTCAGTAAAAAAATTCTATCCAATTTTTAGAGCGTGCCCCGTATAATCTTCCAATTATTTATTTTATTCTTTCAACTTTGCAAGTCCAAAAATACTACCAATAATTTTCTTAATATTTTTTGTACTTAAAGACACTTTTTTAGCGAAAAATATAAAACGGAAGTTGAAATACTCTTTTTATAATATTTATCGGCGACATTATCGTATCTTCCATAATGTTCGTTTCAACTTTGGGATCGTCAAGCTTACCTTTAATATATATATGTATATCTATTTTGCCATCCTCGCCTAAAATTATAAAATTTACAAATGGAATGACATCTATAATAGTGCTTAAAGCTTTTACCGTTGAAATTCGCAAATCCAAATATATCTCATTATTGTCCAAATCAACATATCCCAATCCGACTATATCAGAACTATATCCTTCCAAAAAAAGAGTCGGTATATATATTAGATTTTTTATCCTTGTAAATTCTATTATTCCGCTTTTAACCGGAAATCCGGTAGAACTGTATCCGGGATCGTTAAGAGTGGCGAGATTGGGAATTGTGTTTAAAAAAGCGATGATATTATTGATTACTTTAAAGTCTTTCATTTTAGTGTTTCTTATCGTAACAATTCCTGAAAAATCATCTTCCGAATTTCCGGCAATTGCCGCGCTGAAAGTTCCGCCGTTAAAAAATTCTTTATTTATCAAGCGATTTACAAATTCGCCTCTTGTATCTATAGCGTTAATGCTAAAATAATTTTTATCTTTTAAAAGTTCGATTTCTCCGTTTTTGTAAGTAAGATTTGCCGCTATAGAGTTATTTTTGCCTACATGTAAGGAGAGATTTTCGGATAAAATAGTAATATTTGAGTTCGCAACTTTAATATTTCCATTCAAAATTTTAACGTTTATTGGCATAGAATCACTGTTGTTCGCAATCTTTGACGAGCTGTTCGCGTCATATAAAACGTCTAAATTATTTAGCGTCAAATTTATGCTTTTTTCTAAATCAAATAGTATATTATTGTCGCTGGACTTTACATATAAAGAGTTATTTCGCGTATTAAATGTGCCTCTAAATGTCGAGACTTTAGTATTATTTGAAAATAGCGGCAAGTCTAACCCATAGATTCGCGCGTTGCCGTTTATATTTGTAAAATCCGAAGTTTCAAAATTGATTCTGCCTCTTTGAATGCTGTATTGCCGCATAATTTGCGAATAAGGATATAATTTTTTCAAAGAGTTCAACGCAATAACGCTTTTATTTCCAAATGTGAAATTTGCCTCAAACTCCTCAAATCCAAGCTGTACTCCATCATTTACTATATCAAATGTAAAAGGAGTCGATATATTCTCAAGAGAGATCACGCTTTTGTTCTCAGCTTCAATATTGACCGAATGAATATATGAGTTCGCGTCCATATGTTTTTGGCTGGCGTTTAGAGTGCCGTTAGCGCTTATATCGAAAATATCGCCGTATTTTAGTCTCGCGTCGGAAAAGTTTATCATTGTGTTGTTCAAGTCTATAACGGCATATGGCGAAAACATAGGGATATTCGCTATGGAGATATTCGCGTCGTTTAATATAAATTTTCCAATGACGGTTACATTGACTGTTGCGACTTTCACATCTATGTTTACATGTGAACTTGCATTGCCGCTTGTTTGACGTATCGGCAATTCAATATTTATAAAACCTTTCAAAATCTTATTTATTGTTTCGTCAAAATAAGCGTTCGTGTTAAGGTCTATCACTACGCCCGGTTCTCCTTCAATCAAATTATAAACAACAACGCCGCCGTCCACCTCTTTGCCTTCGTACACGGCTTTATCTATGATAAATACGATTTTATTATCGCCTATCACGACTCTCGCGTTTTTCACGTTTGCAGGCGGAACGTCTTTATGAAACGTTACGTTTATATCTTTTGCAACAGCGTGCGCTTTTATCAATTTAGGATAAAAATCAAGCGTGGAGAGATCTATTTTTCCATTGAATGATAATATTTGATAAGAGGCGGCTTTTATGCGACCGTATATCCAGCTTGCGATTTCATCGCCAATCTTTACATGTGAACGTATATTGTTTAAAATAATTTCCGGCGATTTAAACTCATTTGAACTTATATTATATATCGCAATGTTGTTTATAATGTCAATTTTCAGCTTGCCGTTAATGTCAAAAGCTCTGAAGAAGCCGTTGAAATCATATTCGTTTCTTTTTATATCGGCGTTTAAATTTCCAAATATTTCAATATCAAAATCTTTCAATAAAATCTGCTCTATACCAAGGTTAAGCTTTCTGCCTTGCGTTATTTCAAGTTTTGTTTTAACCGTAAGCTTTGGCGAATCCACAAAAAAGAGTTCGTTTTTATAAAGTATTTTCGCGCTTTCGTTGCCATATTTTATATTATTAATATTGATAGTGTCAAAAAGAGTATAGATAGGGGGAAACATATCCAAAATTTTATCAACATCAAAAAAAGCAGAATTGTTACTTTTTGAAACATCGCTATTAATTTGTATATCATTTATTTCAACAAAGAGTTTTTTATCTAATTTAATATATAATCCTTCGATTTTTATATTTAAAAACGATAGGTTGTCAATGCGAATGCCTTTATATAAAATGCCGACAAATACGAGAAGAAGCACTGTTGCAAAGAGTATGGGTATCCAAATCCTCTTTATAATCTTAGATGTTATTTTAATCACAATTATTTCACTCCTGTTTTATCTGCTTCAACCTGTGAAAACTCAAAAAATCATCTATGTGCCGCAAGGTGGGATAGCTAAAATTATAACACAGCTTGGAAATTTTAACGCTAATATTTTTCCTTTTACGGATAAACTTTTGCTATCTTTTATCGGATATCCGCAAACAGGCTGGATAGATATGGGCGGCGAAGTTATAACAAAAGCCGATTTTTTATATAAACTTACGCACGCAAAAGCGGCTTTAGAGCCTATAACGCTGATACCAGGCGAAACGTCTTACATATTTTTAGAACAACTATCGTCAAATTTAAATCTCTCTTTGAAAGATTTAAAAAAATATTATGAAGAGTTCTCGCCGATTGAGGACGGATGGATTATCCCGGATACGTATAATATACCAATAGGCATAAATGAAAAAGATCTCATCTTATATCTTGTAAACGTGTCTAAAAGTACGCACAAAGAGCTTTCAAATAAGCTTTTAAACAGTCACGATGAAAAGCATTGGAACAGGATTTTAATTATAGCCTCCATTATCCAAAAAGAGTCCGCGTCTATAGAAGAGATGCCGATTGTGAGCTCTGTCATCTATAACAGACTTAAAATCAATATGAGATTGCAAATGGACGGAACGTTAAACTACGGCAAATTCTCACATGTAAGAGTTACTCCGCAACGAATCAAAGAGGATATCTCTTTATACAACACTTACATGTATAGCGGTTTGCCGCCAAGTCCGGTATGCTCGGTAAGCAAAGAAGCTATAAGAGCCGCTGTGAGTCCGATACAAAGCGATTATTTGTACTTTGTCAAAGGCGAAGATGGAAATCATATATTTTCAAAAACTTATCGGGAACATTTAAATAACATTAAAAAATAAAAATAGGTACTCTTTTTCTAATTGCATTTATAATTCTAATGATAATATAGCTGATTAAATGATTATGAAAGGTAAACATATGTCTTATATAGTATACACTAAAGTTGACGAATCTCCTGCGCTTGCCACATACTCTTTGTTTCCCATAATAAAAGCTTTGGGCAGCAAATGCGATGTGGATTTTGAGTTAAGAGATATCTCGCTTTCTGGCAGGATTTTGAGCGCTTTTTCTGATTACCCCGATGATTTGGCGTATTTGGGAAATCTAACTCAAAGCGAAGAAGCGAACATTATAAAGCTTCCAAATATTTCAGCCTCTATACCGCAACTAATAGCCGCCGTAACCGAACTTCAATCGCAAGGCTATGATGTTCCTGATTTTCCAGAAAATCCTGCAAACGCTAAAGAAGAAGAGATAAAAGCGAAATATTCAAAAATATTAGGCTCTGCCGTAAATCCTGTTTTGCGAGAGGGAAATTCCGACAGACGCGCGCCAAAAGCAGTCAAAAATTACGCGAAAAATAATCCTCATCAAATGGGCATATGGAAAAAAGAGTCAAAAAGTCACGTATCTTATATGAATAACGGCGATTTTTATGGAAGCGAGAATTCGTATATTTTGCCAACTGAAGATACAGTATCTATCGAATTTATAAATAAAAATGGCGACAAAAAGATATTAAAATCGGATTTAAAACTGCAAAAGGGTGAAATTATAGACATATCGTTTATGAATGTAAAAGCTTTAAAAGAGTTTTTCTTAAAAGAGATTAAAGACGCGAAAGACAAAAGCGTGCTTTTTTCAGTACATCTTAAAGCTACCATGATGAAAGTATCCGACCCTGTGATATTTGGCGTTGCCGTTTTGGCATTTTTTGACAAGTTGTTTGAAAAATACGGCGCGACGTTTGAAAAGCTTGGTGTAAATATAAATAACGGACTTAGCGATTTATACGCGAAGATAGCGAATTTACCCGAAAATGAAAAAAAGGCGATAGAAAAAAGCATATCCGAAATTTATAAAGAACAGCCGGATATCGCTATGGTAGATTCTGATAAAGGCATTACAAATCTACATTTTCCAAACGATATCATAGTCGACGCTTCAATGCCGGCGATGATTAGAGCAGGCGGTATTATGTGGGATAAAAACGGCGATAAAAGAGATGTTAAAGCTGTTATTCCCGATAGGTGCTACGCGAAAATTTATCAAGCGGCAATTGAAGATTGCAAAGAAAACGGCGCGCTTGACCCAAGAACGATAGGAAGCGTGTCAAATGTAGGACTTATGGCGCAACAAGCTGAAGAGTACGGCTCTCATGATAAAACTTTTATCATAGAAGACGACGGTTTTGTAGTTGTAAAAAACAGCACAAATGAAGTAATATTTAAGACTAAAGTGGAAAAAGGCGACATATACAGAATGTGTCAAACAAAAGACGCTCCTGTGCGAAATTGGATAAAACTTGCGTTAGAACGCGCGAAAATTGCAAAAGTTCCGGCTGTTTTTTGGCTGGATGACGAAAGAGCGCATGATAGAAACCTCATAACAAAAGTTAAAGAGTATCTGAAAGAGTGCGATTTGTCGGAAATTGACGTATGTATTTTATCTCCTGTGGAAGCTATAAAATTATCTCTTAGACGTATGCGAAAAGGCGACGACACCATATCTGTGACCGGAAATGTTTTGAGAGATTATTTAACCGATCTTTTTCCTATCTTGGAGCTTGGAACGAGCGCTAAAATGCTTTCCGTTGTGCCTTTGATGAGCGGGGGAGGGTTGTTTGAAACGGGAGCGGGCGGTTCGGCTCCAAAACTTATGCAACAGTTATTAGAGGAAAATCATTTAAGATGGGACTCTTTGGGCGAATTTTTAGCGCTTTGCGCGTCAATAGAGTTTTTTTCGAGAAAAACGCATAATGAAAAAGCCGCTATATTGGCAAAAACGCTTGATAACGCTACTGAGGAGTTATTGCAAAACGGTAAAACTCCAAAATCAAAATGCGGCGAATTAGATAATCGCGGCAGTCATTTTTATTTGACGCTATATTGGACAAAAGCGCTTGCGTATCAAAAAGACGATAGCGATCTTGGCGAATTTTTTACGCCTTTATATCAAAAACTTTTAGAAAATGAAGAAAAAATATTATGCGAATTAAATGGCGTTCAAGGACAAAAAGCCGACATAGGCGGTTATTATCACCCTAATGACGAGAAAGCTTTCGCATTGATGAGACCAAGCGAAACGTTTAACCGTATCATAGACGCCATAGGAGTGTAAGATGAAGGTTTCTATCATCGGAGCGGGAAATGTGGGAGCAAGCGTTTGCTATCTTTTGATAGCCAAAGAGATATCCAAAAACGTTATTTTGGTAGATATTAATCGTTCCATTGCGCAAGGTAAGGCAATAGACCTTCAGCAAGCCTCGGTTGCGCTTGTCTCAAGCACGAGAATCCAAACCTCAAGCGACTATAAAGATATAGAAAACAGCGATATAGTAGTAATAACCGCCGGTATTCCAAGGCGTGAAAATATGAGCAGAGAAGATCTTTTGGGCACAAATATTAAAATTATAAACGAGATTGTCTCAAATATCAAAAAATTTGCTCCAAACGCTATTATTATCACTGTCTCCAATCCGTTAGACATAATGAATTACGCGGTATTAAAACTTAGCAACTTTGAACGACGTAAAGTTATCGGTATGGGCGGTATTTTGGACAGCGCCAGAATGGCTCACGCAATTCTTAAACGATTAGATGATAAGAGCGAGTTCGTGAACGCGTGCGTTATAGGAGCTCATGGCGAACAGATGTTGCCTCTGCTTTCACATTCGTTTGTCGGCAAAAAGAGTGTGAACGAACTATTTGACAAGCGTACATGTGAGGATATTATCAATGATACTAAATCAGGCGGAGCGAGAATTGTGAAATTTTTACAAACATCCGCTTATTACGCGCCTGCCGCCGCCATTTGTATACTTATTGAGGCGATATTAAAAAACAAAAAAGAGATGCTTACATGTTCGGTATATCTGGAGGGCGAATATGGTATTGACGGGGTCAGCATAGGCGTTCCGGCAATAATAGGCAAGGATGGGGTTGAGGAGATTATAGAGTTATCTTTAAATGAAAATGAACTTAAAATGCTGCATACTGCCGCAATAGAGTTAAAAGAGCAGATAAAAATCGCTGATAAATTGTTAAAGGAAAATGTATGAATATACACGAATACCAGGCAAAAGAGATACTAAGAAGGTATGGCGTTCACACGCCAAGAGGAGAGGTAGCTTTCAATGTTGACGAGGCTGAGCGAAACGCTGAAGAACTTGGCGGCAGCGTTTGGGTGGTAAAAGCTCAAATTCACGCTGGAGGCCGCGGACTTGGAGGAGGCGTAAAGCTCGCAAAAAGTATTGATGAAGTGAAGATTTTAGCCAATCAAATGATTGGATCTAAACTTGTTACGCATCAAACGACAAGCGAAGGGAAAGAGGTAAAAAAAGTCTATATAGAAGAAGGGCTTGATATCAAACAAGAGTTTTATGTCTCTATAGCCTTGAACCGCGCTCTTGAAATGCCTATGATAATAGCCTCTTCAAGCGGCGGTATGGATATAGAAAAAGTCGCGAAAGATACGCCTGAGAAAATTACAAAAATCTACATAGACCCTACTATAGGATTTCAAAAATTTCACGGTAGAGAAGTAGCTTCCAAACTTGAATTGCCTAAAGAAATAACGAATGACTTTGTGGAGCTTATGTCAAATTTATATAAAGCTTACTCCGAAAACGACGCTGATATGATTGAGATAAATCCTCTGATATTAACTAAAGATAATAAATTTTTAGCGCTTGACGCGAAGATTAACTTTGACGATAATGCTCTCGCGCGCCATAAAGATATAGAAGCCTTGAGAGATTTTGACGAAGAGGACAAAGCTGAAATTGAAGCAAAACAGTCCAATCTCTCTTATGTGAAATTAAATGGAAACGTCGGTTGCATGGTAAATGGAGCGGGACTTGCGATGGCGACTATGGACATTATAAAATACGAAGGCGGAGAACCTGCTAACTTTTTAGACGTCGGCGGCGGCGCGAATCCGCAAACTGTGGCTAAAGGATTTGAGATTATCTTAAAAGATAAAAACGTTAAAGCGATTTTTATCAATATCTTTGGCGGTATCGTGCGTTGTGACAGAGTAGCGAACGGCATTTTGGAAGCCGCGAAAATAACGCGCGTTGATGTTCCTGTTATAGTTAGACTTGACGGAACAAACGCAAACGAAGCCAAAGAGATATTAAAAAACAGCGATATAAAAAATATAATCTCAGCGTCAAATTTATCTGACGGCGCGAAAAAAGCCGTAAGCTTTGCGAAAGGTAACAAATGAGTATTTTAATAGACAAGAATACAAAAATAATAGTTCAAGGTTTTACGGGCAAAGAGGGCACTTTCCACAGCGAACAGTGCTTAGCTTACGGTTCTAAAATAGTAGGCGGAGTAACTCCAGGACGCAAAGGAGAGACGCATCTTGGAAAGCCTGTGTTTAATACGGTAAAAGAGGCTGTAGAAAGCACAAAAGCCGATACAAGTATGATATTTGTTCCTCCATTATTTGCGGCGGACGCCATAATGGAAGCGGCTGACAGCGGTATAAAATTAGCTGTTGTTATAACGGAAGGAATTCCTGTAAAAGATATGATGAACGCCAAACTGTACGCTACAAAAAAGGGCATGAGTATTATAGGTCCTAATTGCCCCGGAATTATAACAAGCGAAGAGTGCAAAATCGGTATAATGCCCGGTTTTATATTTAAAAAGGGCAATGTCGGTCTTATATCAAAATCAGGAACGCTAACTTACGAAGTAAGCAACCAGATAGTGCAAGAAGGTCTTGGCATATCGACAGCTGTGGGAATAGGAGGAGATCCTATTATCGGACTTGGTTACAAAGAGTTACTGACTCTTTTTGAAAATGATAAAGAGACAAAAGCCATAACCTTAATAGGGGAAATCGGAGGAACGCTGGAGATTGAAGCCGCCGAATTTATAAAAGCAAATGTTACAAAACCGGTGATAGCGTTTATCGCCGGCGCGACTGCGCCTAAAGGCAAAAGAATGGGGCATGCGGGCGCTATTGTAAACGGCGGAGGCGGAACGGCTGCTGAAAAAATGGAAGCTTTGGAAAAAGCTGGAGTACATGTAGTAAAAACGCCGGCGGTTATTGGTAAAAAAGTTGCGGAAATTTTAAACAACTGATATACTTTCAACCATTTTTATATATAAAAAGTAAGATGATAAGGAGAAAAACGGATGAGTTTTTTAACCCCGCCTGAAGATAAGGCGTTAGTTTGGGTAGATATATCAAGATGTAAAGCTTGCGATATATGCGTTAGCTTGTGTCCATCCGGCACTTTGGCGATGGTGCAAAACGTACATTTCACGCAAGGTAAGACTATAGAAGTGGTAGAGCCGGATTCTTGTATAGGCTGTAGAGACTGCGAACTTCACTGTCCTGATTTTGCCATCTTTGTGGCTGAACGTTCAAGCGAAGTAAAATTCGCGAAATTAACGGAAGAGTCAAAAGCAAGAGCGCTTGCCATTAAAAACAATAAATTCAATAAAGTTGGTGCGTAATATGTCAAGAATAATAGTTTCAAACGGCAATGAATTATGCGCTCATGCCGCGATAGATTGTGGTTGCAATTTTTTTGGCGGATATCCGATAACGCCTTCAAGCGAAGTTGCGCATGAAATGAGCGTACTGCTGCCGATAAAAAGCGGTAAATTTATACAGATGGAAGATGAGATAGGAGGTATCTCCGTAGCTTTAGGAGCTTCAATGAGCGGAGCTAAAGCTATGACCGCCACATCGGGTCCCGGGATCTCTTTAAAATCCGAACAGATAGGTCTGAGCTTTATCGCCGAAGTTCCGATAGTAATAGTAAACGTTATGCGCGGAGGTCCTTCTACCGGACTTCCAACAAGAGTATCTCAAGGCGATATAAATCAAGCAAAAGCTCCAAGTCACGGGGATTTTGCTTCTATCGCGTTGTGTCCGGGAAGTCTTGAGGAAGCTTACAGCGAAACCGTAAGAGCGTTTAATCTTGCGGAAAAATTTATGACGCCGGTTTTTTTATTGCTTGACGAGACAATAGGTCATATGCATGGAAAAGCCGTTTTACCTGATGTTGAAGAGGTTAAAAAAAGCGTAATTAATCGCAAACAGTTTACGGGAGACCCGAAAGATTATAAACCGTATGGTGTTGGAAAAGACGAATCTGCCGTGCTAAATCCGTTTTTTAAAGGCTACAAATATCATATTACTGGCTTACATCACGGACCTACAGGATTTCCTACGGAGGAAGGCACAATATGTCAAAACAATATTGAAAGATTAATGGGCAAAGTCAATAATCATAAAGATGAGATAGTACAATACGAAAACTTTATGATTGATGACGCCGATATTCTTATTGTAGCTTACGGAAGCGTTTCAAGAAGTGCTAAAGAGGCTATTGTCAAACTTCGCCGCGAAGGAATAAAAGCGGGGTTATTCAGACCGATTACTTTGTGGCCAAGTCCTTCAGAGGAGCTTTTTGAGCTTGGTAAAAAATTTGAAAAGATATTAGTCGCGGAATTAAATATGGGACAATACGCGAGCGAAGTAGAGCGCGCTATGAAAAGAGATTTTGAAACTTTGCAAAAAGCTAACGGTCGCCCAATAACTCCGCAAGAGTTTATCGTGAAAATCAAAGGAATGAAGTAATGGCTTTTAATTATGACGAATTTTTAAGAATGGATAAAATGCCAACTCTTTGGTGTTGGGGCTGTGGCGATGGCGTTATTTTAAAATCGGTCATCAGAGCGATAGAAAAAATCGGTTGGAATATGAATGACGTATGTGTGGTGTCTGGCATTGGTTGCAGCGGACGATTCAGCTCTTATATCGATTGTAATACGGTGCATACTACGCATGGACGCGCCATAGCTTACGCGACAGGCATAAAACTTGCCAATCCTTCAAAACATGTTATTGTAGTAACAGGCGATGGAGATGGGCTTGCCATAGGCGGAAATCATACCATACACGGCTGTAGAAGAAATATTGACTTAAATCATATATTGATAAATAATTTTATATACGGGCTTACAAATTCTCAAACATCCCCCACAACTCCGCAAGGTATGTGGACGGTCACGGCGCAATATGGCAATATAGACCCGACTTTTGACGCGGCGAAACTTGCGAGCGCGGCGGGAGCGACATTTGTGGCGAGAGAGAGCGTATTGGATCCGAAAAGAATAGAAAAAACGCTCGTTGAAGGTTTTTCTCATAAAGGGTATTCGTTTTTTGATATTTTTTCAAATTGCCATATAAACTTAGGAAGAAAAAATAAGATGGGCGAAGCTATACAAAATTTAAAATGGATAGAAGGCAGAATTGCGTCCAAAAACAAATTTGATCTATTAACAGATGAAGAGAAAAAAGGCAAATTCCCCACAGGAGTTTTAAAACACGAGACTGATAAGACAGAGTATTGCGAAGCGTATGATAAAGTCATAGAAGCGGCGCAAAACAAAACCACCGTCAAGTTTTAAGGAGTATCTTATGGAGAGACAATTACGATTTGTTGGAGTTGGCGGACAAGGCGTTATATTAGCTGGCGAAATCTTAGCGGCGGCAAAAATAGAAGAGGGCGGTTACGGTATAAAAGCTTCGACTTATACTTCTCAAGTGAGAGGAGGTCCGACAAAAGTGGATATTATACTTAGCGAAAACGAGATACTGTTTCCGTATGCTAACGAAGGAGAGATAGAGTTTATGCTGGCAACCGCGCAAGTAAGCTATAATCAATTTAAAGACGGCGTAAAAGACGGAGGGATTATAGTGGTTGAGCCAAATCTCGTAACTCCTACGCAAGAGGACAAAAAAAGATGGAAGATTTATGAAATCCCGATTATAACGATAGCTAAAGAAGAGGTTGGAAATGTCGTAACCCAATCGGTAGTAGCGCTTGCTATTACCGTAGAAATGACAAAAGTTTTAGATAAAAAAATTGTTGAAGAGGTTATGCTCTCAAAAGTTCCTGAAAAAGTCAAAGTAGCGAATAAAAAAGCTTATGAGCTTGGTATAAAATACGCTCAAAAAGCTCTTTTAGACTAAAAACATAAGAGGAGAAACCCACTCTCCTCTTAACTTTCTCTGTCATTGCAAATATGGCAATCTAAAAAATAATAAATAAGCATCGAAACATAAAAACAAAATTCCGTCATTGTGAACAAAGTGAAGCAATCCGTATTTTGTCATTCCTGCGCAGACAGGAATCTATCTTTATACTTTTTGCTTATGATTTTTGTTTCGCTAGATCTAAAGCTTTAGCGACTATCTTTCTTGAACAAGCAAGAAAGAGGCAAAGAACTTGCCGCTATCCTATTAATAAAATAATAGGCTACCCTCGTATTTTTGTTTTGCTTCTGGCGTTGCGGAACTCGTTGCTGTTTTCAACAACAACTTCAAGCAGTCCTCACACTTTATCCTCGCAAAATCAAAAATACTTTGGCAGTACAAATGCGCGAGTTTGGAGATATTTGTGTCATTGCGAGGAATGAAATGACGAAGCAATCCACTTTCCGTCATATCCGCACAAGACGGGTATCAATAACAAAGAAATGAAAAGCACAAAGGAAATTCAAAAGTATCATGATGATATAAAATATATGCAGGTCAATGGATTGCCACACCGATTTCATCGGTTCGCAATGACACAATTATTCTCTGTCATTGCTAACAAAGCGCAGCAATCTATCTTTACATGTAAAGCGTTTCATATTTTCAGATTGCCACGTCGTGTCGCTCCTCGCAATGACACAATTATGATTCTTTGTCATTGCGAGCTGCCGAAGTCAGCGTGGCAATCCAGTGAAATCGACAAAGAACCGTTTTTTCATAATCCGTTTCGCTATTTTTACCTTACATGTAAGGACTTTTACGGATATATTTTTTCGGCATACATGCTTAAACCAAACGATTATGGCAAAACCATTACTTTTATATTGATTTTTGATATAATAACCAAAATTCATTTATGAATTCATCTTAAATCACAGGAGGTCTACATGTTGTCTCTCATGACTAATTTTAAAGCTTTATCCTTATTTAAGTTTAACGCATTCTCTCTCTCTCTCTCTCTCTCTTATTAGCTTTTCTTTTTAGTTTTTCTTTAATCGGCTGCGGAGGTGGCGGAAGCAGTTCAAACGACGAAAGCGATGATATTGCCAATTTTATGTCAGATTTTCCACCGCTTGATACTTCGGGTTTTACTACAACTTATGAACACAAAATGGTGACATATTACAATAATTCTTCTACACAGCTGGCAAAATCTTTCAACGCTACAGTGAGTGGGAAAGACGTTACTCTTTACAATGAATACTATGTTGACGACAATAATTTTCGGTATGATTATAGTCTAAATGACCTTGCGTCTAAAGGTTTGCTTAGTGGATATATTTGGGTTGAGAGCTATTATAATTTATATATAGGAATGGTTCTTGAAGCCAACAGAAGCATATCAAATAGTGAATTTACAAATCTATTCGGAAATGTAGACGCTGCTTTGCTTGACAGTGTAGCCGCTATAACAAAGTATGAGGGCGACATGAGCTCAGAATTTGCCGATTATTATGCAGATATAAGCGGAAAGTTTTTTGATATAAACAATGCCAATGTTAGTTGCAATACCGATGATGCTACAGAGTGGCAGTGCGATAAAAATGATGGGGAGTTTTACTATCATTTTAGGTTTTACCTTTACGGAACAGACTCTATGGTTATATTTGAAAAATTTTTGCAGTAAGTTTAAATATTCGGGATAAGCGATCTTTGTTTTGCTTATCCTTTTATTATTCTCATTTTTTGTAATTCCTCTGGATTGCCACGACACTTTGTGTCTCGCAATGACGGAGATATTTGTGTCATTGCGAGGAGATTTAGCGACGAAGCAATCCACTTCCTGCTTAGAATATTTTAGAATTATGGATTGCCACGCTCATCAGCTCGCAATGACGGAAGAATATGGATTGCTTCGTCAATTTATTTATATTATAAAACATGTGATTTTATCAAACTTGGGTTTAAAATTGTATATGATTTTGAAGATAACGGAGAAATGACAGCAAATACGAGTTGATTAACCGCATATCCTAAAAACTTCAAATCCAAATGTGAAACCAAATAAAATATATTTTTTTGTATCTTTTTTAGCCTAATATCTTCTCTTTTGAAAAAATTCCTCGTACATGTAAAGCCTAAAAATCTTATTTTACCAATTAAATATCTGTTTTATGGAGGCATTTCAACTCTTACATGTAACAAATAAAATGAAATTTTGATTTAAATTTTTGCATGTATATTTCTCAAAAACTCTTGCATACAGTATTAAAATCACTTTTAATTCTTATATGTAGAATATTTACTTATAGATTTATATACATGTGACGCTAAAAAGCTTGACAAAAGGAGTTGTCTGCTATATAATAAGTGTACTTACTATAAGTATACTTATCTAAAGGAGTAATCATTATGGAGTTTCAATGTAAAGTTGCTGTAAACGCCATTTCCGACGCGGTTTTGAAAATTAAACGAGAGGTTAAAAAGTAATGGAATTTCCATCTAACCGCTTTAGGAAAAACGCGGACGCTTCTACAGGTTTGATTTTCATTCGCGTGTATAACAAATGGCATACTTCTATCAAGAACGAGTTGCGAAAAATCGGCATAACGCACCCGCAATTTGTCGTTATGACCGTACTAAACTTTTTAGGACAGTCGGATAGATTTGTGTCGCAAGCGAGTATCGCCAAAATGGCGGATATGGATGTGATGTCTGTGTCGCAAATCATAAGAGGTTTGGAAGTTAGCGGATATTTGGCTAGAGCTGCCAATCCTAAAGACACAAGGGCAAACGCTATAAAACTTTTGGATAAAGGATTGGAAGCTATACGGCTTGCGCTTCCGATTGTTGAGAAAATTGACGATGATTTTTTCGGCGTTTTATCAGACGATGAAAAAATATTTCGAGATTTTCTACATAAATTGACTTAATTAAATTAATAAAGGCAAAAAAAAATGGACGAGAAAAAAGAGTTTGAAAAAATCATGGAAAAAGCGGAGCGGATCGCGCTCGCATCTACAGTTGATAATATTCCTAATGTGAGAATAGTAAATTTTGTTTTTGTAGTTTCCGAAAAGACGCTCTATTTTGTTTCCACAAAAGGCGACCCAAAAGAAGCTGAATTTTTAAAAAACAGCAACGTAGCGTTTACTACTATTCCAACAAAAGGGTTAGCGCATATTAGGGCGCATTACGCTACTGTTGCCAAAAGCGAAAAAAGCGTTTTCGATGCGGCGGATATTTTTATCGCTAAAATGCCGTGGTATAAGGAAAATATCGAAGAAAATGGAAATGAGATGAATTTATATGAAGTCTCTTTTTCGGAGGCTATGGTACTTACCGGACCCGATAAAACATTTAAGGTAGAGTTGTAATTTGTCATAACTTTAAAGACGCAAAGCTGAGTTTACCGCTTTGCGTTCAGTTTTGATGTCTCTTTTAAGCTTTTAACTCTTACATGTAGAAACCTTAAATAGCTTCTACAGGTAAAGCGAATAACTTTTTGATATTTACATGTAAAGATTTTTACGACTTTTTCAAAAAAAACTCTCTTATGTCGTTTGGCAATCTCGTAGGCTTAAAGTCGCTCACAAAAACTATTAAAATTTTCGCGCTAAAAAGTTTCTCTTCACCTCTGTATATTGTATGTAAAACATTGACACACGTGCCTTTTAGTTCTAAAACCTCCGTTTTAACCTCTATCAAATCTCCTAAATATGCAGGTTTAAAATATTCCGCGTCTATTTTTTTGACAACAAAGTGGCAATTATTTTCGCCAAGTTTTTTACCGTCGTCATAAAACATTTGGCTTCTCGCGCGTTCGCAATATTTGATGTAATTTGTATGATATACAACTCCGCCGGCATCTGTGTCTTCATAATATATTCTTATTTTCAAAATAAAATCCTTTTAAAAAAATGTCAATTTTTGTTTTTTTTGGCTTTTTAGTTTCTATCTACAGAATATTTACCGCCGCCTAAAAAGAAAATCGCTGCAGAGGCAAATAGATAAAAATAGACGTTTTCTAACGCAAGTCCGCCATGTTGACTTAAGGAAAATATATTAGAAGCGTGCGACAATAGTATTACAAACACCATATTGATCGCGAGTGCTAACGCGGCAAGCCTTGTTTTAAAGCCGATTATAAGAAGCACGGGAGCCAAAACTTCGCCTACATATACGCCGTACGCGAAAAACTCAGGAAAAACGGAAGTTGATAGTAACCCTTTTATGAAAGTCACTCCATGCGTTATCTTATTTATGCCGTGTAAAAGCATAAGACCACCAACTAAAACCCTCAAAATCAATTTTCCTATATGCGCGCTGTTAGCGTTCGCGCTGATTGGACAAAAAGACATATTAACTCCTAATTAAATTTTTATAGAATGATAGCTAAAATTGTCCAATTAAAGATTAAAAAGCTCTATAAAACAGCCTAATTTAAACATTTTTTATTACAATTACGCAATGAGAATAGACAAATATCTAAATTGTGTTAATATAACTAAACGCCGCGCTATCGCGGAAGATATGTGCAAAAACGGCGTTGTGAGCATTAACGGCAAAGTCGTAAAGCCGTCAAAAAATGTGCAAGTCGGCGATATCATAACAATCGCTTATTTGCAACATAGCGTAAAGTATGAAGTTTTGCAAATACCAAATACAAAAACTATCTCAAAAACGGAACAAAACAGCTACATAAAGGAAATAATATGAATTTTTTGGAAGCTAAAAAAGCGTTTGCCGCGCTTTTCCAAAACGAATTAAGCGAGTGGGAGGCGAGGTCGCTTTTGACAACGCTTTATGAAAACGGCGAAAACGAAGAGGAGATAGCCGCCGCCGCTACCGTTATGAGAAGCCACTCCATAAGACTTTCCGTTCCTTTTGAGCTTCAAAGTAAGATAATAGACATTGTAGGCACAGGCGGAGATAAAAGCAAAAGCATTAATATCTCAAGCACGGCGGCTATCATTTTGGCTTCGCTTGGCTGTTATGTGGCAAAACACGGAAACAGAGCTATAACAAGCAACTCCGGAAGCGCTGATATGTTAGAAGCTGTGGGTATAAACTTAAGTATTCCAAAAGAAGGGCAGATTAAAATGCTCGAGGATACGAATTTCACCTTTATGTTTGCCGTAAATCATCATCCCGCTATGTCATATATTATGCCGATTAGAAGAAGTATCCCGCATCCTACGATTTTTAATATCATAGGACCTTTATGTAATCCGGCTGGCGCTAAAAAAGGATTGATAGGCGTTTTAAATCCTAGTTTTAATATCAAAATGGCGAATGCGGCAAAACTTTTAAATAATATCTCGACTCTTGTCGTAAGTTCAAACGACGGTATGGACGAGATAAGCGTAAGTTCCACTACAAAAGCCGCTATGTTAAAAGACGGCGAAGTTGTTGAGTTTGAGATAGATCCGCAAAAGTACGGCATAAAAATTTCGGATAAACAAGAAGTTGTCGGCGGAGACGCTTCGCAAAACGCTAAGATAGCTCTTGATACGCTGACAAATAAAGAAAAAGGCGCTAAAAGAGACATAGTGCTTATAAATACGGCTTTTACGCTTGTTTTGGACGATAAAGCAAGAGATGTGCAAGAGGGACTTGAGATGGCGAGAATGGCAATTGAAAGCGGTAAAGCTAAAGAGAAACTTGATGAGATTGTCAAGTTTTCACATATGTTTTAGTCTTTACATGTAGGCTTTATAAATAAAAGTATTATGACAGAACAGCGATTTGAATTAAAAAAAAGCCAGATAACAACGGTGGCTAACGCTATCGCAAATCTTTTGCCAAGCGGCGGAATAGTTTTGCTAAGAGGAGATTTAGCGTCTGGTAAAACGACGCTTGTAAAACATATAGCGACTCTTTACGGAATAAAAAAAGAGGCTGTTTCCAGTCCGACTTTTTCTGTGATGAATAGATATTCGTCGGATTTTTTCCATTATGATATATATCAAAAAGGAGTTCGCGGCATTATGGAAAACGGACTTTTGGAAAATTTACAGCAAAACGGATATCACTTCGTAGAGTGGGGTGACGAGGAGCTTGAAGCGGTACTGAAACGATACGCGTTACCGTATATTGTCGTTGAAATAGTACCATTAACGCCTGATAAAAGAGTATATAAGGTATACAATGCATAAACTATCGGTACAAAAATTAGCCAAAATTATAAAAAAAACGCAAATAATATATGATATCTCTCTTGAGGTAAAAAGTGGCGAGATTGTAGGACTTTTAGGACCAAACGGGGCTGGGAAAACAACAACTTTTTATATGATTTGCGGACTCATTTCTCCTACAAACGGCGATATATATCTCGACGATATAAAAATATCAACAAAACCGCTTCATGAAAGAGCGAAGCTTGGCATTGGTTATCTGCCGCAAGAATCAAGTATTTTCAAAGATTTGAGCGTGGAAGAAAATCTGGCTTTAGCCGCTGAGATAGTGTGCAAAACCAAAGAGGAACAAGAGAGTAGGGTTGAGGAGCTTTTAGATCTTTTAAACATTCAACCCGTGCGTCAAAGAAAGGGCGTGAGTCTTAGCGGCGGAGAACGCAGACGATGTGAAATAGCTCGCTCGCTTGCCATTATGCCCAAATTCTTGCTTTTAGACGAACCGTTTGCCGGAGTTGATCCTATAGCGGTAAGCGATATACAAAACATAGTGAAAGATTTGACAAAATTAAATATCGGCATTCTTATCACAGATCATAATGTGCGTGAAACTTTATCTATTTGCGACAGAGCTTACGTTATAAAAGACGGCTCGTTGCTTGCCAGCGGAACAAGCGATGAAGTAGCGCAAAACAAGGCTGTAAGAACATATTATCTTGGAGAGGGATTTAAGTTTTTTTAGGGGTTTATGTATGGATAGTGCTAGAAAGATATGATAAGCGAAACATTTAATCACTTCCCTTCTTCATTCCAGTGAAAAATAGAATCTATTTTTTATAAACTTGTATTAATATGAAAATTAATGTTACTCGCCATTCCCCCCTTCAATATATTTGATTTAAACGTTTTTTTGATTCTTGCTACTGAAAATGACGTAAGACAGAGAAATAACAGAGTAACTTTAGAACTTACATGTAGGTTTCTCTGTCGTTGCGAGCGCAGCGCGGCAATCCAGAAAAACACAAACTAAAGTTATATTCTAGAGAAAGCGATTTATGTTGTTTGTTTGTGTGTTACATGTAAGATGATTTTGGAGTTTAATTTTAGGAATGTTTTATATGGATTGCTTCGTCGCTAACGCTCCTCGCAATGACACAATTATAATTTTCCGTCATTGCGAGCAAACGAAGTTTGCGCGGTAATCCATCTTTGATTGGTATCATTCCCATGCAGGCTGGAATCAAAAAACATTTAAACAACAAGACAGCAGGTAATTTTTGACTTTTTTTGTCAATAATTCTACTCCAAGAATTGAAATAAGCGTTTCCACTTGCGAATTTTACCGCGAAAACTCACAAACGGCGCAACAGAGTTGATTATACAGCCATTTCCAGACAGGCCATCTGCTTAGGCAGGAATTTGCCCATTTACGCATATTTTCTACAAATAAAACTTGCTCTTCAAGAGAGTTTATCCACTTTATAAATTGCTTTTTACTTTCATCAAACTTTTTCAAAAGCTCTACAAGAGATAATTTCTCGTATTCGTCGTAAAACTTTTGATAGAGTTTACCCAGTTCATTCCATTTAAAATTTGACGTTCAGCCAATTTGATATGCCAACATTTGCGAGGGTGTTTTATCGATGTACTGCTCCTTGGAAAATAGACAGCAATAAAACAATGGATATCCATATTTTTATTGGCAAGATTAGTTACATGTAAAGTATACCGTAAGGCGATAATAGCGTTGAACGGTAGGATTATCGGCGTTACATGTAAGAACAATGGCGGAGAAATTCCGCCATTGTTTATTATAACCTCTTTCGTTTTCGTTTCGTAATTTTATAAAAATAGTATTTATTGTATCGTTACATGTAAAACGTTTTATACTCTGGATTACCACGTCGCGTCGCTCCTCGCCATTTCGTTTTATTAATTAGTCCGCAATGACCTAATTTTTCCGTCATTGCGAGCTGACAAAGTCAGCGCGGCAATCCAGAAAAACACAAACTAAAGTTATATTCTTTAGAGAAAGCGATTTATGTTGTTTGTTTGTGTGTTACATGTAAGATGATTTTGGAGTTGACATAATATTAGCTCCTATATATAAAATATTAAAAGAACTCAATTATACATGCAAACGCTTCAATATTCAAATGTGATACTTATGTGTAAGATATTTCGTATTTGTGGATTGCCACGCAAACTTCGTTTGCTCGCAATGACGAATAGGGAGTACATGTAAAATATTTTGAATTCTACTCTCTTTATTGCTACGCCATTTCGTAAAAAAATCAATCCGTTTTTATGAAATCATATTGCTTTTAAATCATTTTTTTGCTAAACTATTTTTTTTAAAAAATATTTTGAATAAAAATGATTAAAGATGAAAGGCGGAAAATATGGATAGAAAGATTGTTGTCGAGTTGATTGAAGAAAATCATAATATCATGCACAAACTCGTGGAAAAAATGCATATCGTGTACGAAAACAAATATTCCCGTCACAAAATTTTCGCTTTAATGTGGCTTGGCAAAAACGGTAAACAAAGGTTGAAAGATATTGCCGCGCAGATGGGAATGTCGCCGTCTTCGTTATGCGTTATGTTTAACAAAATGGAAAAAGAAGATCTTATTGTAAGAGAAGTTGATCAAAACGATCGAAGAAATACCTACTACTCTTTAAGTGAAAATGGAAAAACTACCGCCGATGATGTTGTAAAAGAGATCAAGAAAAGCGTTTTAAAAATACTTGAACTGTTTACAGAAGATGAGATAGAGGATATGACTAAAGCTTTGAGCGTTATCAATAAAATTATAGAAAAATATTTATAACAAAATGTTTTACTTACGAAAAGGATTTCAAAAACATGAAGATAAAAATAGATAAAAAAACCGTAGTTATATTATTAGTCGCGATACTCGCTGTTGTCGTTTATTATATAGTTTTCAAAAATGCCGAAAACATAAGCTATATAACCGAAAAAGTTAAATTTGGAAGTATAAGAAAAAGCGTAAACGCCGTTGGAGAAATCGGCGCGATAAAATTGGTCAATGTTGGCGCGCAGGCGTCGGGACAGATAGAAACGATACATGTGAAAATAGGAGATAAGGTTAAAAAAGGCGATTTGGTAGCTATGATCGATTCTACGTCGCAAAAGAATGAAATTTATACAACAGCAGCTAAATTGGATAGCTATAAATCCCAGTTAAAATCTTCTGAAGTAGCTTTAAAGATGGCGGAGTCTAAATATAATAGGTCAAAAGCACTGCTTGATTATGACGCTATATCAATACAGGAATTTGAAAATATAGAAAATGAATATGAGATGGCAAAAACTAAAATAATTGAAATAGATTCGCTGATAAAACAGACCGAGATCTCTCTTGAAACCGCTAAGAAAAATTTGGCTTATACTGTTATAACCGCTCCGCTTGACGGAACTATCGTATCTTTACCCGTAAAAGTCGGACAAACCGTAAACGCTATGATGAATACCCCGACAATAGCGCAAATTGCGGATTTAAGCAGGGTTGAAATACTGATTGAGATATCGGAAGGCGATATTTTGCAAATTAAATCCGGACAAAAAGTGAAATTTTCCGTGCTTTCAGACGATACTGTTTACGAAACGTCTCTTAAATCCATAGACCCAGGCTTAACTACGCTTACAAATGATAAATATAGTGGCGTTACGGAAGAAAATAAAGCTATATATTATTACGGAAGAGCTGAAATAGCCAACGATAACGAGCGTCTTCGCATAGGTATGACGACTCAAAATCTTATAGAGGTAGAAAATCTTGATAATGTTTTGGTCATACCCGTAACCGCTATTTATGAAAAAGACGGGCGTAAATATGTAAAAACTATCGCGGATAAAAAGGCACATGTAAAAGAGATAATCACGGGGTTGTCTGACGACTTGATGATAGAGGTAAGAAGCGGGTTGAAAGAGAGCGAAGAGATTGTTATAACGCAAATGTCGGCAAAAGAGATTGAAATCAAAAGCAGCGAACTACCCGAAGGTCTTGATTTGTAAAATAGACAAAGGCAAAATGTGAAAATAATAAAAATGAGTAATGTAAGCAAATATTTTGGCTTTGGAAGCAATAAAATATATGCGCTGAAAAATATAAATTTATCAATAAACAAAGGCGATTTTGTCGCGATTATGGGGCAATCTGGTTCCGGTAAATCAACGCTTATGAATATTTTGGGCTGTTTGGATTCTTCTTCTTCGGGTTCGTACAAAGTAAACGGCGTTGAAGTTATTGATATGACTAAAGACGAACAAGCGGAACTTAGGTGCAAGACGTTTGGTTTTATATTTCAAAAATACAATCTTTTGACAAGTTTGAGCGCGCTTGAAAATATCGCTTTGCCTTGCGTATATTACGGCTTGGAAAACAAAACAAGAGTTGAAAAAGCGGAGAGCTTGCTAAGCGATTTCGGACTTGAAAACAGATCCAAAAATAGACCCAACGAACTCTCCGGCGGTCAACAGCAAAGAGTAAGTATCGCTAGAGCACTCATAAACGGCGGCGAAATAATACTTGCAGATGAGCCGACAGGTGCGCTTGATAGCAAAAGCGGCGAAATTGTTATGGAGATTATTAAAAAATTGCACGAAAAAGGTCATACTGTTATATTGGTAACGCACGACCAGAATATTGCTTCGTACGCAAATAGAATTATTGAGATTAAAGACGGAGAGATAATATCCGACATAACAAAAAGCGGCGTTTTATACGAAAAGCGAGAGGAAAAGCCCACAAAGAAAAAGAGTAAATTTGACTATTTTAGATATCAATTTTATGAAAGCTTTAAAATGTCGCTCAAGGCTATCAAAACGCACAAAATGAGATCTTTGCTGACAATGCTCGGGATCATCATAGGAATAGCTTCCGTAGTTTCCGTCGTCGCTCTTGGCAACGGCTCAAAAGAGAAAATTATGATGAATTTAAATTCTATAGGGTCAAATACTATTATGGTACTACCCGGCGAAGGATTTGGCGATAAAGAGGCAAATAAGATAAAAACGCTGAAAATAAGCGACGCGGATATTTTTTCAAAACTTAGTTATGTTGATAGTGTCAGTCCGAATATCGCGGCTCAAGGATTGTTAATCTATAAAAACAAGTCGGTAATCTCTTCTTTGGACGGCGTTAGCGCGGAATTTCTTGAAGTTAATAATAAAGAGTTGCAAAAGGGCAGAAGATTTAATATTTCCGAAGTTAAAAACGCGGCGGCAGTGGCAATAATAGATCAAAATACGCAAAAAGAGATTTTTGGAAAAGCAGACGCTATCGGAGAGGTTATTATGTTTAACAAACAACCCTTGAGGATTATAGGAATTATGGCGCAAGAGGATAATTTCGGACCTCCTAATCTAAACTTACGCATATATACTCCATATACGACAGCTATGTATAAAGTATTGGGAAATCAGGAGATAGCGGGCATTACCGTAAAGATTTCCGACAATGTAAATTCGCATTTGGCTGAAGATGATTTGATAAAAGTTTTGACGGCAATTCACGGAAAAAAAGATTTTTTCACTATAAATAGCGACAGCATACGCAAAATGGTTGAAGATATAACTAACACTATGACGCTTTTGGTATCATCAATAGCTGTTATCGCTCTTGTGGTGGGCGGAATAGGAGTTATGAACATCATGCTCGTGTCGGTAACGGAAAGAACCAAAGAGATAGGTATCAGAATGGCTATTGGCGCTAAACGCAAAAATATATTGCAACAATTTTTGATAGAAGCTGTGTTACTATGTTTGATAGGCGGAGCTGTGGGAATTTTATTTACGATGTTATTTGGTTTTATCTTTAATAATTTTATTGACGATTTTAAGATGATTTTATCTTTGGACGCTGTTTTGATAGCACTGTTTTTCTCAATGGCGATAGGCATTTTATTTGGATATATGCCCGCGCGCAACGCGTCAAATTTAAATCCTATAGAAGCGTTGGCAAGAGAGTAGAATTGACTTTTAAAATTAAGTAAAGAATATATAAAATATACGTTAAACTGATAATTATAGGAATTAATGTGATTAGAGTGTTTTCTACGACATGCTTACTTTGTTGTGTATTATCGGCAAGTTCGGCGTATGAACGCGGTTTGGCAGCTTTGGAGCACGAAGAATACAAAGACGCTATAGAATTTCATGCGATAAAACTTGACCCCAAAGATGCCGACGCTTATATGAAGCGTGGCGACGCTTTTTGCTTTCAAAACAATATTAAAGATTGCGCGAACGACTATTTCAAAGCAGCTGATATAGTTGCGGAGGATATAACGATGGCTATTTTATTAGAACATGAATATGGGAAAATGCTAAAAATTCATTTCATGCAATATGGAAAGCTAAGAGCTTTTTTATTTAAGTATTTAAAGAGATTAGCCTTAGTAAACAGCATACAGACATCTAAGTAAAATAAAAAACGGTTTATAAAATTAAGAAAAAGAGTAGGGCAGCCGTTTAAAGCCATATTGGCGGCTCTTCCATTTCAGGACTGCCTTGCAACAATTGGTGCGGTTTGTACTCCGCTTTATACATTAAGCTTTGACACTCTTTTACATAATAGCCCAAATATATCCAGTCCAACCCTTGAGCTTGCGCCAATAAAATTTGCTGATAAATAGAGTATTTGCCAAGCGATAATTTGGAAAAATCCGGATCATAAAAAAAGTAGATTGACGATATGCCGTCCTTTGTTATATCTATCAAATCAACGGCTATCATTTTATCTTTATAAAAATACAAAACCTCTTTGCCGAAATCCTCGCATCCTGCAACATGTAGCTCAAAATACCTTTTTGGCGTCATTTCATAGTATTTCCACCCTTTTTTGCCGCTCATAAATTTGTGATATTTTTCATAAAGCTCCAAATGCTTACATGTTAAAGAGGGTTTGCAAACAAATGTTTTAATGTGTTGATTTTTTTTGAAAGTTCGTTTCGCGGAATTGGAAAATTTGAAATTTTTAACGTCTATGCGTAAATTTATACACTCTTTGCACATTTGACAATTTGGTCTTGAAAAATAGAGCCCAAATCTTCTCCAACCGCGCTCAACCAATGCGCTATTTAGCGAAGCCGAACAACCGGTGACATATTTATAGTGCATTGTGCAGGCTTTATCGCCCAAATATGAACATTCGTGCGGAAGCGTTGAAAACTCGATTATATGCGACTCTTTCATCTTTTAAACTTAAATGTACGCTTCTTTCATAAACTCTTTAAATTCTGATTTAAGCCTGCTTTCTTTGTCGCTTGCCGTTGTAGTTTTTTGACTCTTTTTTGCGCTTTGGGTTTTTTGTTTTGCATTCTCTTCAGTTTTTAATTTTTGCTTTAACTCTTTTAAATCGTTAAACATATCGTTCATCATAACTCCTTTACACATTCAAAGTACCGCATAATTATATCAGAATAGGAAGGTAAAAATTTAAAATTATTTTTTACTCTACATGTAATAAGTTTATTACATGTATTCACAAAAGTTGTTTGTTGTTTTTGGTAACATCTTTACATGTAGCGAATTTTGTCGCACATATATGTTTTTATTTCTTTATTTTTGCAAAACATTGCTTTGCGCCAAAAATAGCGCGGCGACAATAAGAGCTATGCCGGTTATTCTATTTTGAATACGCATAAATTTATTATCGTTTATACGTCTTTTCATTGTCGAGCTAAGCGCGCTATATCCGCTCATAACTATACAATCAATGCAAATCAAAGTAGCGCAAATTATCAAAAGTTGTGTAAATTTAGGTTCGTTTGAAGATAAAAATTGCGGTATAAAAGCTAAAAGGAAGACGGTAAGCTTTCGGATTTGTCAGATTTATAAGACAAGCTCTAATAAAAATGGATGAAAATTTAAATTTCTGCTTCGCTTTTTCACGCTTAAAATTTGAGGTAAAAGCGTAAAACTGCATAATTCCAAGATATATAAGATATAAAACGCCAAACCATTTGATAATGTTGTATAGCGTTGCGGACGCAGCTATAACTCCGCCAAGTCCGATACAAACTATAATAATTTGAGCCAAATACCCAATTTGCAGTCCAATTATAGCGGCGTATGAGCGTTTAAAACCATAATTTAAAGCGCTGTTTATCGTTGTTATAGCGCCGGCTCCCGGTGAAACACTAATAACAAAAGAGGCTATAACCATGGTAAGCCATATAGAAAATTCCAAGTCTATTTCCTAAATTTATTTTTTACAAATTCTTCCGTTACGTTCGCCGCCTCTCTAAGTTTATTGCTATCGAAATGGGTATATATACGCGAAGTATTCAGACTGGCGTGTCCTAAAGCTTCTTGCACCAAAACAATATCTTTACGTCTGCGATAGAGCAGGGTGGCAAACGTGTGCCTTAACATGTGAGCGCCATTTTTCTCCTTCCTGATACCTGCTATAATTAACATCTGCTCTACTATACGACTTACGTAAGCTTGCGTTAATTTGCCACCGTTTTTATTGCAAAAGAGTAATCCGTATTCGTTTGGCAAAGAGACTTCGATGTGTTCTTTTAGCTCATTTTCTACCAAACTTCGCTTCAGCAAAACAATTCTGTATTTATTCCCTTTTCCTCTTATTCTCAAGACAAAACAATCTTTTTCTTCGCTTACGTCTCGCACTTTAAGCCCCAAAGCTTCAGAGACGCGAATACCGGTATATATAATAAATTTTACTATCAATCTATTTCGCAAAGCTGCGCTTTTAAATTGACAGCTATCAATAGCCTCCAAAAAACGCTTTAATTCATTTTCTTCCATAAATTCAGGTAGTTTTTGACCTTTTTTGCCGACAATTCCGCCCCAATGTTTAAGTTCTATATTGTACACGTGCGACTTGCCGTCTTCCTCATTTTGCTTATCAAGATATGAGAAGAAAGATAAAATCGCCATACGATGATTTTTTTTACTGGCGTCGGATAATCCGCCCGTACTGCTTGCCAAAAAGTCGCTTAAAAGCTCCTCGTCTATTTCTCTCATATATTTAACATCTTGAAAAATGAGCATATTGTATAATTTTCTTATTGGAATAAAATATGTATTTATTCCTGTTAAGCCCGCATTTCTGGCTTTTTTGACGAGCTCATCAAGTTTATCTATGTTTTTTATTCCCCTGGTTAATTCAAGCATAACACTTTGAAGGGTTTTTGGCTCTTTCAACTCTTTATTTGATAAAGAATTTAATTTTGCGCGCACAAAACGACAAATCCAGAGGAGTAAGGTGACTTCAAAACTCTTTTCTTTGCAATCTAACGGATGTCTCATATCTTTTCTTTTGATTTTTTATCTATTGCGGTATTTTATCTTAATTTTGTTTTGAAAATATTTTTATAAAACTTTATCTATTTTTGAGCAAAAATAAAGAGATAAAAATAAATATGTAAATCGTTACATATATTTTTTGCAAAAAAGTATTATTTGAAAATCAATGTATATTTTTTAATCACTTTGGCGTTTTTTATAAAATATAAAATATGTAAAATATTGATAAAAGCACCAATTTACAGCTATTTTATTTATATATACAAAATGCTTCAGACAAAGTCATCAACAATATATCTATACCCCTTCTACCCATATTTTATATTGAAAACTACAATTTTCAAACTAAAATACGGGTTGGTTTCGAGTTCGATTTATTCCTAAAGCTTTGGATACTCTTTTTAAACAGGCATAGGTAGACGCGACATCAAAAACCCAATATATGAAGCGTCGTCTCTCACATGTAATTGCACATTCGCAAGAAGTTAGGATTTTTTAGAAGCAAATATTTGGACAAAAATTCTAAAAATAAACTTTTAAATTTTATGTTTTTTAGGAAAATCAAAAAAGAGTTTTTTGCCATCACTTGACGATATTTTGCTGAAAGATTCAACATTAAATTCTATACAAAAAATCCCACATGTAGGAATATTGCCGATGTTTGCGCCGCTTAGGCTTTCGCAAATTTCTGTAATTGCAGGATTATGTCCCACTATGAAAACCGTTTTATATTTATCGTTTATTTGGCGGATAGTCTCCAAATAAACTTTTGGAGAAGTTAGATATAAATTTATATCGGTTTTAAATATCTTCTCTTGTGTTTGTGTTTTTAATCTTTCTGTGATAATTTTTGCCGTATTAAAAGCTCTTTTGGCGGGGCTTGAGATAATAATATTCGGTTTTACGCCATATTTTTTGAGTCGTTTTGCCATAAATAACGCGTTTTCTAACCCTCTTGCATTTAAATCCCTATCAAAATCGCTGCAATTACCACTCCAGTCCGATTTCGCGTGCCTAATAAAATATATAGTTTTCACTCATTCTTCTTTTATGTGTTATCTAAAAAGTTTTCCTATTAACCACCCTACTCCAAAACCTATCAAATGGGCGTGCCAAGCGATATTTATTCCGGCAAGCAACGGTAAAAAAGAGATGAGCAAGACCGCAACAATCAACCCTTGCCTGTTAAACGAATCTTTTTGCGCTATCCAACCAATAAGTACGCATATAGCTCCTGATGCGCCGATAACGTTTATGTGGTGATTTGTAAATATATAAATATACGCCAATGTTAAAAGCGAAGTTACAATACCGCCCGCATAATACAATAAGATAAAAAACCACTTTCCTCTCGCATGTTCAATTAATGTACCGAATTGAAATAGAACCGCCATATTCATAGCAAGATGCAGCAAACCGCCATGTATAAACATCATACTCAAAGGCTGCCATAAAAATCCTTCAAAAAAAAGTGTATTTAATCCAAAGATGAAAGGCATATCGCCATTGCTTAGCATTTGAAGTAAAAACACAATCGCGTTAATACATATGGTAAAAATTGTAATGCTTGTATGTATTTTGCCGTTTTTTAAAAAAGTCACCCTGCCGCCTTTTTATTTTTTACTATAATGATACATAAAACAAACTTTTACTACAATGACGAAACTTAAAATAAGGACTTAAATTTATGGATTATTTGGAGATTGAAGGCAGTAAAAAATTAAATGGAACTATTACGGTCTCAGGAGCGAAAAACGCCGCCCTGCCCTTGCTTACATGTACGCTTTTAGGCAAAACTTCCGTTCATATCGATAATGTGCCTAATGTTGCGGATGTGAAAACGCTCCTCCAACTGCTTGAAAATTTAGGAGCCAAACAGTCATTTGAAAACAATCAAGTTACGATAAACACAAGCGACGTAAACTCTACATGCGCGAATTACGATATTGTGCGTAAGATGAGAGCTTCCATTTTGACTTTAGGACCTTTGCTTGCACGTTTTGGACACTGCGAAGTTTCGCTTCCGGGAGGATGCGCCATAGGTCAACGTCCCATTGATTTACACCTAAAAGCGTTGGAGCAGATGGGAGCGCTTATAGAGATAAGGCAAGGATACGTTATTGCAAAAGCTCCAAAATCTCTTAACGGCGCGAATATAGTTTTTGACAAAATCACCGTAACAGGAAGTGAAAATATCATTATGGCGGCAGCTTTGGCAAATGGCATTACAACTTTAAGTAACGTTGCGAAAGAGCCGGAAGTCGTGCAACTTTGTAAAGTTTTAAATAAAGGCGGTGCGATAATAAAAGGTATAGGCACAGACGAACTTGAGATACAAGGAAGCGGCGGGAAGTTGCTTGAACTTAACGATATCACAGTTATTCCGGATAGAATTGAAGCCGGAACTTATCTTTGTGCGGGAGCTATCACAAACTCCGACATAACACTGAAAAATGTTGCAAGCGAACACTTAAAAGCGGTTATCTCAAAACTTACATGTATGGGTTATAAGATAGAAAAAGATAAAAACTCCATCAGCATAAAATCATCTTCCAAGATTTTACCAATAGATATCAAAACAGTAGAATATCCCGGCTTTCCAACGGATATGCAGGCGCAATTTATGGCTCTTTGCACACAAGCAAACGGCACAAGTGTTATTGACGAAAGATTGTTTGAAAATCGTTTTATGCATGTAAGCGAACTTTTAAGAATGGGAGCCGATATAAGACTATCGAGTCATACAGCCACTGTTTACGGTCCTACGAAATTAACGGGAGCTGATGTGATGGCAACCGATTTGAGAGCGAGTTCAGCTTTGGTTTTGGCCGCTCTTGCAGCAAAAGGAAAAACCAAAATCCACAGAATTTATCACCTTGACAGAGGATATGAAAATTTGGAAGGAAAGCTCTCTATGCTTGGAGCAAGTATAAAAAGATTGTCGGAATAGATAGAGTTTTCAAGATAAAACACAAAAATTTATTTTTACATGTAAGATACAAAGTTGTACTATTCCGGCTTTTTCGCAACGTTGCTTAAAGTAGTAACGCCCTTGCCAAAGTCGCCGCCATAATGTTTTATGGTTTTGAATGAGAAATTATTTTTGTCTAAAGTTTTTTTGGATATCATTCTATCCTCATTTCGCGGGAATAGCTCAGTGGTAGAGCACAACCTTGCCAAGGTTGGGGTCGCGAGTTCGAACCTCGTTTCCCGCTCCATTAAAAACTTTTTTATCAAAAAGACAATTTTAATAGTAAAAAATGAAATAAATGTATTGCAAAAACGTACATGTAGCCGCTATTTTTACCGCGATTCGTATAACGCAATTCTAAAGAGTGTTAATTTAATTTCAAATGGCTCTGCCGATGAGCTTTAGTCTCGCTTGATTGCTTTTCATGTTTAATTTATTTATAGCTACGACTTTTACAACCGCGAGATTTGTGTTTTTGTCGTCAAGTCTGATAGTTTTTGTTTTAAAATCTTTACTTTGGCTGTATGGCACTAATTGTAAAATATCAGCGTCTTCATCTTTGACATAAATTTTTACAGCGCTCTCTTTTTCTATTGTATAGTGAACTATGTCGCCGCTTTTTATCTTGGCGTCGGGGTCGCATATGATCTCATCGCCGTCTTCAATCTCGGGCGACATATTATCGCCGCGAGCTATCACACAGTATAGTTTTTCTATTTTATTATCGCCTTTATATGAGGCAAACCCTTTATAGCCGTTATTTTTTGCATCATCTCCACAATTTACCGTGCTAACTATCGGAACTTTTTTTATAGGTTTCGCGTCTTCGTCGTATAAGGAGTTTAAATCGCTCTTATAATACTCGGCGATTTGCGAGGCGTATTTTTCAGGAATACTTTCCCTAGTTACCCAATTGCCGAATACTTGCGCGGAAACTTTTAAAAAATTTGCTAAATCAATATTTTTAGTGCTCTCTTGCTTCATCATTCTAGACGTTACTTCAAATAATCTATTCATCTTTGCCTTACCCTATTTTTCTATGAAAATAATACACACATTTTGTTTATATCATTCTGAAATCAAATCAACAAAATGTGTATTTCAGATAAATTATTACACACATTTTGTTTATCTATTTTTGATACATGTGTAACGCTATAAAGCTAAATATGACGATCGTAGTTGCTTTTGAGGCTTTTTGCATAAGAGATAATATATGGATTTATTTGCGCTTACATGTAAAGGGTTACATGTATGATTTTTGAGCTTTTAAAAGCCTTGTGATGTTTTTGAGATATTATTTGACATCTTTTTTGAAGTACGCTACGCCGTTAAATACAACTATAGTTTTACCGTTTTCATCTGTTACTATAACGTCATAGTGTCCGATAGTTTTATTTTTGCTAACCTCTTTAGCTTCGGCGTAAAATGTGCCTATTTTTCCCGCGCGCAAAAACGTTGCCGTTGTGGACATTCCTACCGCGCACGCCACGCCTTCCATCTCATCTGCCGCGGAGTTTACGGCAAGCGCGAAAGCATAATCGGCTAATGTGTACGTAACGCCGCCTTGAATACGCCCTATTCCGTTGAGACAATTTTCATTGCACTCTAAACTTACTTTGGCACTTCCGCCTCCCACGCTTAAAATTTTTATACCTAAAAAGATAGCGAACTTATCTTGCTTAACCAGATCAACAGCTTTCATAATAACCTCGTTTGTTTATCGCTAAATGCAAATTGCAACATGTAACCAAAAAACCGATATCATAACCTTAAACGCTTTTTATAAATTTGAGATTTTTACATCAAAAACATTCGTATTAACGGTTTTTGTTATAGCCATCATCCGAAAAGCGTTATCAATAGCGTCTTGATCTTTGGTTTTCATATAAAACTCTATACTTATGCCTTTTGATTTTCCGTTTATCAAATTTTGCGCGGCATTCAGCAACTGCACATATTGAGTTGAAATACCGGACGCTTTTTCATAATCGCCGAAGAATGCGCCTATAATAGCATGATTAAACTCATCAAATGTTAAATTCTCGTCTAAATTTGGTTTCAAGAGAGTAAAAATCTTATGAAAATATTCTCTAAAGTTATCATTGTTGTATGAAAATTTTATAATATTGTCTTTGCCAACTAAATTAAATATACCGAAAGCTCCGTCCAAAGAAGCTTTAAAGTCGTCACTGCCACTATTTTTAAAATCAAAATTTATGGGCGAAAATAACTCCTTTTCTTCGCCTTGTATAAAGTCGATGTCCATATTAAAAATATGCATGTTTTTAACGCCTGCGGCACTTATTTTAAGCGTGATATTCTCAAATCCAAAGACCGCGTCATTTTGACTAAATTGTTTCAGATATATGGATCCTCTTCCGCCTGTGCAATCAAGTTCTATATATCCGACACTTTTGCACTCAAATTCGTCGCTCAGCTTGACAGATGCCTCATAATCTTGAAACTTTAAGCTATTATTACTAAGCACGCTCTTTACTTTATATAAAAAGAAAAAATGCGCTCCCGCCATAAAAACAGCGCCTATAATAAGAACAATCAACACTATTGTAAAAATCTTGCTATTTCTTGAACTTTTATTTTCCATCTAACCAGCCTTACATAAAATATGCAATTGTCTCTAAAAAAGGCTTTAAAAAGCTTTTATTTATATGTAAGCAAAACATAATCTCATAAAATGTAAAATCCTTAACTTTAAAACGTTTAAAAGGCAAAGCATGAAAAAAATTATCGTCGGCATATCAGGAGCCAGCGGCGTAAGACTCGGCGAAAAATTTATAAAAGCTTTGCCAAAAGAGTATGAAGTCTACGCCATACCGACGCAAAGTGCAAAAATTGTAAGCCAAAAAGAAGAAAACTATGCGCTTTTAGACAATACAGATATTTCGGAAGTTACCGCTTCGGGTTCGTTTAAAGCCGATATGATGGCTATAATTCCTTGCAGCATGAATACTCTCGCGAAAATCTCTTGCGGCATAGCGGACAATTTGCTTTCAAGAAGCGCGGCTGTGATGATAAAAGAGAAAAAAACGCTGCTCATCGCTCCTCGTGAAATGCCTTACAGCGCGATAGATTTGGAAAATATGCGTAAATTATCGCTCTTAAATGTCATAATAGCGCCTCCTATAGTTGGATTTTATGCTAACATTAACGCTTTGGAAGATATGGAAAATTTTTTAATAGGAAGATGGTTTGATTTGCTTGGCATTCCAAACTCATTATATAAAAGATGGGGCGAAAAATGATGAAAACGGCGATATATCCAGGTACTTTTGACCCGATAACAAACGGACATATAGATATCATAAAGCGCGCGAAAAGATTATTTGACAACGTTTTGGTAGCAGTTGCCAATTCCGACGACAAAAAACCTATGTTTTTGCTTGAAAAAAGAGTTGATATGGCGCGAGCGGCGACAAAAGATATACAGGGCGTTGAGGTAGAGCCGTTTTCAAATTTGCTTGCGGATTTTGCCAAAAGTAAAAATATACGCGTAATTATAAGGGGACTTAGAGCTGTGAGCGACTTTGAGTACGAACTTCAGATAGGGTACGCGAACTCTTCTTTAAATAAAGAGATAGAGACCGTTTATCTTATGCCCTCTTTAGAGAACGCTTTTATTAGTTCCTCAGTTGTTCGTTCTATTTTAAAACATAACGGAAACGCTTCGCATTTATATCCGAAAGAGATAGAATACTTTATCAAGGAAACCATTTAAGAATGTTTGTACTTTTTGAAGGTATCGATACCAGCGGCAAAACGACGCAAATAGAAAAACTAAAAAGCGTAAATGCCGATATAAAAGTGACTTTTGAACCCGGAGCCACAAAACTTGGAAAAGAACTTAGAGCTATTTTGCTTGAAAAAGATTTCAAGATAAGCAAGGCGGCGGAACTTTTGCTATTTCTTGCCGACAGAGCGGAACATTATGAGAAAATAATAGCTCCAAATGCCGAAAAATTAGTGATAAGCGACAGAGGATTTTTGTCAGGTATCGCCTACGCGCTCACAAACAATCAAAATCTTGACGTACCTTTTTTGATAGAAGCGAACCGTTTTGCTCTTGGTGGGAAACTGCCCGATAAAATCGTCTTTTTCAAAACCACAAAAGAGCTTTTAATTTCAAGAATAAAAACAAAATCGCACGATAAGATAGAAAGCCGCGGTATAGAATATCTTTTAACGGTTCAAGAAAATATGGAAAAAGTTTTAAAAAAAATAGATATAAACCATATGATTTTAGACGCAAATGAGAGTATAGAAAGCTTACATGTAAAGATAAAAACGTTTTTAAGCGGTAATTTTTAATGTATTTTCAAAGTTTAACGTCTTACATGTACAAAAAGATAATTTACGGAGTTAGATATGATTAACGCGTTACGGGGAATGAAAGATATACTTTTTTTGGAGAGTAAAAAATATCTCTTTTTTTTGGAAAACTGTTCGAGGGTCGCAAAAAATTATGGATTTGAGTTTATCTCTACGCCGATTTTGGAAGAGACCGCTTTGTTTAAAAGAAGCGTTGGAGAGAGTAGCGATATAGTCGGCAAAGAGATGTATCAGTTTATAGATAAAGGCGAAAATAACGTCTGTTTAAGACCGGAAGGAACGGCTGGAATCGTGCGTTCGTTTATCCAAAACAAAATGGATAAAACGCTTGGTGTAAAAAGATTTTTTTACTATGGTCCTATGTTTAGATATGAAAAACCGCAAAAAGGTAGATTTAGACAATTTCATCAGTTTGGCGTTGAGAGTTTTGGCGTGAGCGATGTCAAAGAGGACGCGATGGTCATCTTAATGCTTAACGACATATTGAACTTTTTTGATATTAAAACTATTTTAAAGCTAAACTCCCTTGGCTGTCCTACATGTATGCCTCATTACAGAACAAAACTTGTAAAATTTTTGGATAGTCTTGACGGGTTGTGCGAGGATTGCAAAAGACGAAAAGATCTAAATCCCATACGTGTGCTTGATTGCAAAAACGAACGTTGTCAAAATCTTTTAAGTAAAGCGCCGCTTCTATTAAATGAGCTTTGCGGCGAGTGCAAAGACGATTTTGACAACTTAAAATCCATACTGGACAAATTTGACATAAATTATGAAATAGACGCGAAACTCGTGCGAGGGCTTGATTATTACTCAAAAACGGCGTTTGAATTTGTAAGCGACGATATAGGAGCGCAAAATTCGGTTGCGGGAGGAGGCAGGTACGATAGACTCGTTGAGTTTTTAGACGGAAAGCCAACCCCTGCTATAGGCTTTGCGATAGGAGTCGAGAGGATTTTAGAGCTTATCAATATAGATGAGGATAGAAGGGAAGGCATTTATATAGGAACGCTTGAAAGAGACGGACAAGATTTGGCATTTAGAATAGCGGCAACTCTTCGTAAACAAAACAAAGCTATTGTCGAGTTTGAGGTTAAAGGGTTAAAAAATATTCTAAAAAATGCGGACAGGGCGAATGCGAAATATTGTATTTGTATAGGTGAAGATGAACTTAAAAACGGTACGTTATGGGTTAAAAACCTTGATACGAAAGAAAATTTAAATATAGATATAAAATCATTGGGAGAGTTTCAATGGTAGATTACGGTATTAAAGTTTGGGCAAACGGGGATTTTATTATCAAAAACGGCAAAGTATGCGTAAATGAAGGTTCGCAACCGGCGATAATAGATATAGTTAAAGAGATCAGAAGCAATGGCATACGAGGTCCTTTATTGCTTCGTTTTCCGCATCTTATACACAAACAGATACGCTCCATTTACAGCAATTTCAAACAAGCGCAAAAAGAGATAAAATATCAAGGTTCGTTTCAAGCGGTTTATCCTTTGAAAGTTAATCAATTTCCAAATTTTGTGAAAAATATGGTAGAAATCGGCAAAGAGTACAAATACGGTCTTGAAGCAGGCAGTAAAGCTGAGTTGATTTTGGCAATGACCCACAACAATAACGGTTCGCCCATAACGGTAAACGGTTTTAAAGACAGCGAAATGATTGGACTTGGCTTTATAGCCGCTGAAATGGGACACAATATAACTTTAACCATAGAAGGTTTAAATGAGTTGGAAGGAATCATTGAGACAGCCAAAGAGAGATTCGCTCCAAAACCAAAAATCGGACTTCGTATAAGACTTCATAGCTCAGGTACTGGCATTTGGGCAAAAAGCGGTGGTATAAATTCAAAATTCGGTTTAACTTCCACAGAGTTAATTCAAGCTGTTAAAATGCTAAAAAACGCGAATCTTTTAGAGCAATTTACAATGATTCATTTTCATATCGGTTCCCAAATATCCGAAATCGCTCCGATGAAAAAAGCTTTAAGGGAAGCTGGAAACATATATGCCGAACTTAAAAAGATGGGAGCCAAAAACTTACATGCGATAAATCTTGGAGGAGGATTGGCGATTGAATATTCTCAATATGAAAGCGTTCAGCAGCGTAATTATACTTTGCAAGAGTATGCTAACGACGTTGTTTATCTTTTGAAAGATATAGCCAATAAGAAAAATGAGATGGAGCCTGATATATTCATAGAATCAGGCAGGTATGTCGCAGCGAGTCACGCCGTACTCATCGCGCCCGTGCTGGAACTTTTCAGTCAAGAGTATACTGAGCAAAAACTAGAATTTAAAGAGGCGAATCCACAGCTTGTAGAAGAGCTGCACTATTTATACACAACCATAAATGCTAAAAACGCTATGGAGTACTTACATGACGCTATTGATCATATGGAATCTTTGCTGACTCTTTTTGATTTGGGTTATGTGGATTTGCAAGATCGTTCCAATACAGAAGTTTTGGTCAATCTCATCATAAAAAAAGCGGTCAATATTTTAGGTGAAAAGCACTATAGCGAAATACTGAATATTCAAGAACAAGTGCAAGAAAAATATCTTGTAAACTTTTCTATCTTTCAAAGTTTACCAGATTATTGGGGATTGGAGCAGAACTTTCCGGTTATGCCGTTAGACATGTTAGACGAGCACCCTACCCGTTCGGCTTCTTTATGGGATATCACATGTGATTCGGACGGCGAAATAGGATTTGACATAAAAGAACCTCTGTTTTTACATGATGTCGATTTGGACGAAAGAGAGTATTTTTTAGGATTTTTCTTAGTCGGCGCGTATCAAGAGGTTTTGGGTATGAAACATAATCTTTTCACGCACCCTACCGAAGCTACGATAAAGATAAATAATGATGGATACGAAGTAGAAAATCTGCTGGAATCACAATGTATTTTGGATATTTTAGAGGATTTGGATTATGACGTGAGAGATATTCAAGACACGTTAAATGATCGCATTGAAGAGTCGGAACTAATAGATGAGAAAGCAAAAAAACATATATTAGGAGAGCTATATCTGTTGCTTAACGACAACGGATATTTAAAGACGGTCAGTAATATTCCGAATAAAGTACAGTAATTTTCAAGATTTAGGTTCAAAATCATTTACTTACGAAGGTATTTTTAGTTATAATCGTCGGACATTTTTTTTAAAGGGTTTTAAAGTATGTTATCACAACGCGTTTTACATTTATCCGAATCAATCACCGTAGCGATTTCTTCGCTCGCGAAAGAGTTAAAAGCAAATGGAAAAGATATATTAAGCTTCTCAGCCGGAGAGCCTGATTTTGATACGCCTAAAGCTGTTAAAAAAGCCGCTATTGACGCGATAGAGAGCGGGTTTTCAAAATATACCGCCGTTTCCGGAACTCCTGAAGTTTTAAAAGCTGTGGCGGATAAGCTTTTACGAGATAACGCCCTTGATTACAAACCAAACGATATTGTTATAAATGTAGGCGCGAAACACTCTTTATTCGCACTCTTTCAAGCGGTTATTGACTGTGAAGACGAAGCTATTATACCCTCGCCTTATTGGGTTACATATCCTGAAGTTATAAAGTATTGCGGCGGCAAAAGCATATTTTTACAAACAGACGACAGCACTGATTTTAAAATAACACCAAAACAATTAAAAGACGCCATAACTGCAAAAACTAAAGTTTTTATTTTAAATAATCCGTCAAATCCAACCGGTTCGGTATATACAAAAGATGAGCTTGAAGCTTTAGCGAACGTGCTAAAGGGGACAGATATTTTAGTAGTCGCGGATGAGATTTATGAAAAACTTCTTTTTGGGGATACAAAATTTACCTCGTTCGCTAGTCTAAGCGAAGACGCCTTTAAAAGAACGATAACTATAAACGGTCTTAGCAAATCGGCGGCGATGACAGGTTGGCGATTTGGCTATCTTGCGACGCCAAATAAAGAGATAATAAACGCCGTTAAAAAACTTCAAAGTCAAAGTGTGTCCAATATCACCTCTATTATCCAAAAAGCCGCCATTCCGGCGCTTAACGGCGCAATAGACGAAGATATAGAGTTTATGCGAAAGACATTTGAAAAACGCAGAGACTTAGCCGTAAACGCTTTAAACGCCATCAACGGTATATCGGTTGTAGTTCCAAACGGAGCGTTTTACATATTCGCGAACATTAAAGAACTCTCAAATGATTCTATGGAATTTTGTAAAGAGTTGCTAGAACAAGCTGGCGTTGCGGTAGTGCCTGGTATTGGCTTTGGTATGGACGGATATTTTAGATTTTCTTACGCCACAGACGAAAAAAGTATAATAGATGGCATTAAACGCATAGCCTCTTTTGTTGAAAACAGATACCGTAAATAAAGTACGATAGGAGACAAACGTTTCTCCTGTCCTTATATTCTCACCTTATAAATACCCATATTATCATATATAGAGCAGGTTTTTACATATTTCTTTATATTTCGTATACTACGATTATATTTGTTTTTCATTAAATTGCGAGGTAAATTTATATACTTTATGGTATATTGGCAAAGGTATATATTTTTAACAAAAGAGACTTAATGTGAAAAAATTTTTCGCGTTATATATCACATGTATCTTTTTATTTAACGCTTGCGGAACAAAAAATATTTATCCAAATAGCGACATGTACAGCGATTTATCGCAACGGTTTAATATAAAAATCACACAAGATGACAATTTAGAATTATACGACATAGCTTCGGGATGGCTTGGAGCTTCGTATAAAATCGGCGGAAATTCCAAAAAAGGAGTTGACTGCTCCGGTTTTGTAAACGCTATATATAAAGACGTTTATAAAAAGACTCTTAACCGCTCAACAGCCAATATATTTGAAAAAGATATCGCTAAATCAGAGCGTTCAAAACTAAGCGAAGGGGATTTAGTCTTTTTTAGAACAGACAATGGGAATAAAAAAATCCCAAATCACGTGGGAATATATCTGAAAAACAACAAATTCATACATGCGAGTACATCAAAAGGCGTTATTGTAAGCTCTCTTGACGAATCATACTATAAAAAAGCGTGGGTATCGGGCGGAAAAGTGAAATAAGGCTTTTTGATTTTTTTCATTCAAGTTACTCTTTTTATTTTATGTTACATGTAAGGATTCGTTTTACCGCTAAAAAACAGATATTGAGCGTCTGCAAAAAATATGTAAAAACTTGTTTTATATGCGATAATTGGGCGTTTATTGGATAAAAACATTAAAGATAGGAGAAGCGTTTGTCTCCTATCGTGTTTTATATTTCGATACATGTAGCCCTATTTTATCCTTACATGTAAGAATTCAGATCTTTTTTTCCTTAAAAAAAGATAGCAGTTTCATTTGCATTTTTAGCCAATCTTTGTGTAACATTAAAGGAAAGCCGGCATATACTTTGCCGCCGTCAATATTTTTAGAAACTCCGCCTCTGCCGCCTATAGTGGTAAAGTCTCCAATTTTTATATGACCGCCCGTAGCGCTCTGCCCGCCCATGACAACATTTCTGCCAAGTATGGAAGAGCCCGCGAGTCCTGTTTGCGAAACAATAATGCAATGTTCGCCCAATTCGCAATTGTGTCCAATTTGTACAAGATTATCTATTTTTGTGCCTTTTTTTATAACGGTAGAACCAAAAACCGCTCTATCAATCGTCGTACAAGCTCCTATCTCCACATCGTCTTCCAAAATCACATTTCCAAGATGATAAATCTTTACATGTACGCCCTCTTTCGTGTGCGCATATCCAAAACCATCGCTGCCGATAACACAATTTGCCAACAAGTGACACTTTTTGCCTATAACGCAATTATTGTAAACAACCGCATTGGGATAAATTATAGTGCCCTCTTCCACTACGACGTTTTCGCCTATATACGCTCCTGCCATAACGGTAACATTAGCTTTAATAACCGCGCCGTTTCCGACGTAAGCATTTGGCATAATAATGGCGCTTGAATCAATTTGCGGCGGTTTTGATGTAGAACCAATAATTTTAGCGGCAAACAGTTCGCTCAAAAGCGCCATATCCAAATGCGGATTTTGACTTATGATAATAGAACAATTTTCAGGAACAAACTCCCTATGTTTTTCTAAAACTATAGCTGCACCCGCTTTTGTATTTTTAAAAACATTTAAAAATTTCTCATTTTCAAGATAGACTATATGTTCGCTTGAAGCGTCTTGTATCGCTTGAAATCCGCTAATTTCTCTATCTTCTCCCACGTAATCACGCGCTAGTTTTTCACAAATATCAGATAATCTCATTTATATATCCATAGCAACTGAACCGCCTCGAACTATGTCGGTCGGATTGTATTTTTTGACAGCTTTTAAAAAACCGGCGACTCTTGTCGTATCGTCGGCTACCATTACAACTATATAATCCTCGCCGCTATTCGTTATGGTGCCGTTATAGGCTTTGAGCATAGCGTCAAGTCCGTCAAATCTCTCGTTTAAAGGGATTTTGACAAGCGCCATCTCTTTTTCAATAAATTCGCCGCACTCTATAACTTTATAAGTTGGAATTAATTTATGGAGCTGTTTTACTATCTGCTCCAATACTTTGGCGCTTCCAAATGTTATTATGGTAAAGCGGGATAAGTTTGTATTTGGGATCGGAGCTACCGTTAACGAATCTATATTATAGCCGCGTCCGGCAAAAAGTCCGGAAATCCGCGACAAAACACCGTGTTCATTCAAAACTATAACGGAAATAACGCGTCTTATCTCTTCCATATCTCAATCCTTGTACTCTAACATCATATTGTAAAGCGAGCCGCCGGCTGGGACCATAGGCAAAACATTCTCAAATCTATCTATCTCAACATCTATTATTGAGATTTTATCGCTATTTAGCGCGCTTTCAAAAGCCTTTTCAAACTCGTCTTTTGTTTTGACTTTAAAGCCGATACCGCCAAAACTTTCAGCTAATTTTACGAAATCAGGCTGCATGTCAAGATCGGTAGACGAATAGCGTTTACCGTAAAAAAAAGTCTGCCATTGACGAACCATCCCTAAAAATCTATTGTTTAAGATGATATTGATGACAGGAATATTTGACACAGCAGCAGTCATAAGTTCTTGAATATTCATCAAAATACCGCCGTCCCCAACAAAATTAATGGAAACTTTATCTGGAAACGCTTTTTTTACGCCCATGGCCGCGGGCAAACCAAATCCCATAGTGCCAAGTCCGCCGCTTGTTACCAATTGACGAGCTTTTGTAAATGGATAAAATTGAGCCGTCCACATTTGATGTTGTCCGACGTCTGTGGTGATAATCGCCTTATCGCCGAGGATTTTGCCTACATATTCGATAATCCATTGCGGTTTTAAAACCTTGTCCGAATCTTCATATTTTAGTGAATGGATATTGCGGTAGCGATTAAGAGTGTCGCGCCAATCTTTATATCTTTTGCTGTCAATTTTTTCTTTCGCTACCTCAATCATAGCTTCGGTTACGTTGCCGACATCGCCAACTATTGGAAAATCTATATCGACGAGTTTTCCTATAGAACTTGGGTCTATATCTACATGTATAACTTTGGCGTATTTGGCAAATTCGCTGAGTTTTCCGGTAACTCTATCGTCAAATCTCGTACCCAAAGCTATTATTAGATCTGCTTCGCTCATAGCCATATTTGCCGCGTAAGTTCCGTGCATACCAACCATACCAAGAAGCAAAGGATCGTCATGTTGTAAAACACCCCTTGCCATAAGAGTCTCAACACAGGGAATTTGCGTCAATTTTACAAATATTCGTACCGTCTCGGAAGCGTTTGAACTTACTATCCCGCCGCCTAAATATAATACGGGACGTTTTGCTATTGATATAGCTTCAACGGCTTTTTTTATCTGGCGCGAATTTCCTTTGTAGGTGGGTTTATATGTTTGCATAACGATCTCATTCGGATATATAAACTTTCCCATGCTTGCCGTTACGTCTTTTGGCACATCTATATGTACAGGTCCGGGTCTTCCTGTGCTCGCTATATAAAACGCCTCTTTTAGTATGCGAGGCAATTCCCCAATATCTCTAACAAGATAGTTGTGCTTAACGCACGGACGCGAAATACCAACAGCGTCAATTTCTTGAAAAGCGTCTGTGCCTATCATGCTGATAGCGACTTGCGCGCTTATTAAAACCAAAGGAGTAGAATCCATATAAGCTGTGGCAAGTCCGGTTACGGCGTTTGTAAAACCAGGACCGCTTGTAACGAACGCGACGCCTGTCTTTCCGGAAGCTCTGGCGTATCCGTCGGCAGCGTGAACCGCCGCTTGTTCGTGTCTTGTTAAGATATGCTCAAAATATTTTTGCTTATAAATCTCGTCGTAAATGTTAAGCATTGCTCCGCCCGGGTAGCCGAAAACTACCTCAACGCCCTCTTTGTGCAATGCTTCAATAATCATCTGTGAACCGTTCATCTCCATTGTATCTCCTGCAAACTTCAGATAAAACGCATAAAATCAAAGATTATAACAGAAAAAGACTGAACGTCTTATACATTTTATTTTCAGTCTTGTTTTTTTATACATGTATTGTTTCATTTTGGAATTTAAAAGCTAATTCATATAAATTTTTATAAGAAAATTTTTTTTACATGTTAAAAATTTACCGTAAATTTGCGATATTATTTTGCTATAATGATAACCTTAGTTTAATATAGCAAGGCGGGTAAAATGTTGCTGGGGATTAATATAGACCACATAGCTTACTTAAGAGAAGCAAGACGCACAAATGACCCAAATCCGCTTGACGCCCTTTGTATATTAAAAAAATGCGCGGTTAATCAGATAACCATTCATTTGCGCGAAGATAGACGACACATTCACGATGAAGATTTATTTGAGATAATAAAAACAGCTTATATGCCGGTAAATCTGGAGTGTTCTTTAAACGACGAGATATTAGATATAGCTTTCAAGGCAAAACCCGCACGTATTACTTTAGTACCTGAAAAACGCGAAGAAGTTACTACCGAAGGCGGATTGGATGTAAAAAAACAGTTTGATAGAATAAAGCTTACATGTAAGAGATTTAAAGAAGAAGGAATAGACGTTTCGCTTTTTATTGACCCCAGTTTGGAAGCTGTGAATCTTTCAAACGATTTAGGCGCGAAATGGATAGAGCTTCATACGGGAAAATACGCCGATATCTACGCTATGCTTCATACAAACTTGCGTTATACGCACAACTCTATCAAAAACCTTGAGTTGAGCCCTGAAAAACTTCATATATTATTGGAAAAATCCTTAAAAGAACTTATAAACGCTGCTGTGGAAGCAGATAAGCTTGGTCTTTTAGTCGCCGCCGGTCACGGATTGAATTATTATAATGTTAAAAATATAGCTGAGATAAAAGAGATAAAAGAGTTGAATATTGGTCAAAGCATTATAGCAAGAAGCGTATTTTGGGGACTTGAAGAAGCGATAACAAAAATGCAAGAGCAGCTAAAAGCGTCTAAATGAAAAAGATAGCGATAAGCATTGGGGATTTGAACGGCATAGGACTTGAGATAGCGTTAAAAGCTCATCAAGAGGTAAAAGCGCTATGCGATCCGATATATTGTATAAATGAAACAATGCTGCAATGGGGCGCCGCACTTTTAGGCGTTAGCGTTCCACTGGATTTTAAAACGATTGAGTGCGCGGAAGAATTTTTTGAAATAACACCCGGAATCGTTAGCGAAAAAGCAGGTAAAGCCTCGTTTGACTCATTTGTAACGGCAGTCGCTCTCACGAAATCAAATAACGTAGACGCGGTAGTTACGCTTCCGATAAATAAAGAGGCTTGGAGTAAGGCAGGCATAATTTACAAAGGACATACCGACGCTCTTGAAGATATGACCGATAAAAAAGCGATAATGATGTTAGGGTGCGATAAACTTTTCACGATACTTTTTACCCACCATATACCTTTTAAAAACATAAGCGAACATGTAAAAAGCAAAACGCTGACAAAATTTCTGATAAAAACTTACGAATCCCTCGCGGTAGAAAATATCGGCGTTTTAGGATTAAACCCGCATGCTGGAGATGGCGGAGTATTGGGAGATGAAGAGATAAAAATAACAAAAGCGATCAACAGAGCTAATGACGAGCTTGGTAAAAATGTGTTTTTCGGTCCTCTTGTGCCAGATACCGCTTTTACGCAAAAAAGTCTTGAAAGATGCCGTCATTTTGTTTGTATGTATCACGACCAAGGATTGATACCGTTAAAAGCTTTATATTTTGAGGAGAGTATCAATGTAACTTTAGGGCTTTCGCTAATCCGTACTTCAGTTGATCACGGAACGGCTTTTGACATAGCGTACAAAAATAAAAACCCTTCTGTGAAAAGTTACGCTAACGCTGTAAAAGAAGCTATAAAACTATCCGAAAACAGATCCGTTTTGGATTTTTAAATCAAGTAATTATTAAAAATTAAGGAGAAAAACTCTACATGTCGTATAATCTACAGCCTTTCAGATTAGGTTTTAAAGACGGTTATTTAAATGAAAACGCCCAAGTAGCAATAGCGCCAAAATTTACTAACGCATATCCATTTGACGAATATGATACCGCTATAGTCTCTTTAGGCTCCAAATACGGTGTGATAAATGAAAAAGGCGAATGGGTTGTTGAACCGCGTTTTTGTTCTTTATGCAACATTAAAAACGGATTAGTAGTCGCCAGTGTAGATTTTTTAAATTATGGAATTATAAACAAAAAAGGTGAATGGGTTATTGAGCCAAAATTCAGCTATATTCAAGAATTTAACAAAAGTAATGTTTTGGTGGCTTCTTTAGAATGTTTTGGAAATAAAGGATTTATTGATAAACAAGGTAGATGGATATTAAAACCAAAATTCAAATCCATAGGATTGTTTAGCGAAGGATTAGCCCCCGTCAAGTTAGAGGACAAATACGGCTTTATTAACGAACAAGGTGACATGGTTATAGAGGCGAAATTTGAACAGGCTTTTCGTTTTTCAAGCAACGGATTAGCCCAAATTATGATAGGAAAAAAATATGGCTTCATAAATAAAACAGGAGAGATAGTTATAGCTCCGAAATATGAAGACGCGAAACACTTTATGTCAAGCGGATTAGCGGCTGTTAAAGCGAAAACTAAATGGAGTTTTATAAGTTCATGTGGAAATATAGCTGTCGTATCAAAATTTGACCAAATTTACTATGATGATTGCGATCCGTTTATATTGATAAAATCCGGAAAAAAATATGGTTACGCCGATAAAGATATGAACATTTTGATTGATTTAAAATTCAATAAAGCTAATGCGTTTGACAATCAAGAGTTGACGACCGCCAGGATTGATAAAAAATACGGTTTTATCAATAGAAAAGGCGAATGGGCGATAGAGCCGATATTTGACGAAGCGCGTCCGTTTGTTAACTCTCACATGTTGACGGAAGCGCATATTAAAAAACAACATGTTTTTATAAATAAAAAAGGCGAAATTGTTTTAAGAATAAAAAATATACAAGGCAGACAAGTGCTTCAAAACGCTAAATATATCATAGTTTGTGAAGTGTTTAACGACAGCTTTTCCACCCCCCCCCCCCCGAGTTCGCGCGTAGAAACAGGGTCAAAAAAATTGATAGTTTAGCGATGACAGCTTAAGACTTGCAAATAAGTCTTAAGTTAGCAAAAGCTATAAAAATAGGCTTTGTTGTGGGGTTATTGTTTTGCTATTTGTATGATTTCATCGCCGAATTTAACTTTCGTATCACACTTCACAAGCGATTTAAAAATTTTATTCTCACCCAAAAATACGACGGTTGAACCCATTTCAAAAAAACCAAGCTCATCGCCTTGCGATACGTATAAATCTTTGTACATGTAAAGAGTTTGATTGGTTTCTTTGGCATTTGTGCAAATGTTTTCATCAAAATAAAATCTCATTTTTCCAACGTTTAGCGCGCCTACAAAAATTAAGAAAAACTTATCCGCGTCTTTTGTTTCGCACTCCAAAACCACCCTCTCATTTTCTGTAAAAATCCCTGCTTTTTTGTTTAGCCACTTAAAATTTACGGGATATAATTTACCGGGAATATGAACGGCTTTAATGATTTTCATATAACACGGAGAATGGTAATGATGATAATCGGCGGGCGATAGATATAGATTGATAAATATTCCGCCTTCAAGCTTTTTTTTCTCTTTTGTGAGAATAAAATCCCCGAGCAATGAGTTTACGCAATACGACGAACCTTTAATTTGCAAAGCGGTAAAATCATTACGTTTTATCGTGCCCTCAGCGCTAATCAAAGAATCGCACATGCTAATAAGAACTTTATCGTTTTTCGCAAAATCTCGCGAAATTATAAAACTTCTAGTGAAAAGCGCGTTTAAACTCTCATAGTTTTGCGGTGTTTTAAACTCTCCCATATCTATATTAAATAGCTTGACATAACTCTCGTTAATGAACTTTTGTATCTTTTTTGGAAAACGCTTACTCGCTAAAAAACCAAAAATTCTTGAAAAAACATTTGTAATATATCGCATACTATTCTTCTTTCCGTTTTAATTCTAATTTTACTATTTCTGAAGGCGCCAAAACTCTTAACGGCGGTCCCCAATATCCAGTTCCCGAACTTACGAAAATTTGCGTCTTTTGGCTATGTTGATAAAGTCCGTAAAGATAAGGCTGGTCTATCAACACAAACAATCCGAACGGAAAAATTTGTCCGCCATGCGTATGTCCGCTGACTATCAAATCCACATTATCCTCATCTGAAATTCTTCGCACAACTTTTGGTTGATGAGAAAGCAAAACCGTCGGCAAATTTTTATTTGTATTTTTCAAAGCTTTTTTGATGTTCGGCTTAAAATATCCGAAACTATCGCCCCTTAAGTCATAAATTCCCGCCAAATTTATTTTTCCATCTACAACTACGCTCTCATTTTCCAATACTTTTATGCCAAAGTCTTGAATAAGTTTTATTACCTTTTCAACATCGCCGTTAAAATATTCGTGATTTCCCAAGACGTAATAAACTCCAAAACGACTTTTCAGATCTCTTAACGGTTCTAACTTCTCTTTGGCGTACTTTGGCGCCAGATCCACCAAATCGCCTGTTATTACGACTATATCGGCGTCAAGCTCATTTGTTAATCTTACAACCTCTCGCATAAAATCAAGTCCTAAAACTTTTCCAATATGTACGTCCGTTATTTGAGCGATAGACAGCGGCGCTTTCAGATTTTTGATTTTAACCTCGACGCTTCTTTTGATGGGCTTACTGAATCCTCCGACAAATCCTTTAAATATCCACGAAAAAGCGGCTATAAGAATAGTAATATCCAAAATGGACTTTAAAGCTCTTCTTCTTGATTCGCTAAAATGTATTACATGTAAAGGAATTCTTAAAATGAAATATAAAAGGGAAGAGAAAAAAAGTAAAAAAGACACACCAACCAAAGACGCCGCAGCTTGGAGTAAAAAAACACTCCCGCCGCTTCTTCTGAAAGAGAGAAAATAGTACGCTTCCAAAATTGTAATAACAATAAGCAAAGCCGCTATAACCCATCGCCACTTTTTTAAAAAATCTATGCGATAGAAAAGACAAACAAATGAAAAAAGGTTTAAACAGAACATTACCGCGGATGCAATTATGCTAAAATTTATCAAAAATAACATCCTTTTTAAACTTTTAAATAATCATTTTACAAGATTAACACTAAATATAATATAAACATGTGATTATTTTTGCTATAATGGGGGAAATTTTTAAAGGCGGGCTATGAGAGAACCTTTTCAATGGTTAGAAAAAGAGTTGCCGATTTGGGTCAAGAAGACTCTTATCACAAAAGAAAATGCCGATATTTTGCTTAACATGTACAAATCGGAGCGAAGCGAAAACTCCAAAATACCTTTTATTATTCTCGCGGCATTTGGTTCTTTACTTATTGGGATTGGTATCATATCTATATTCGCTTACAACTGGGACGAATTATCAAGACATGTTAAAGGCGGCGCGGTCATACTTCTTTTGATTATTTCGCAATGTTGCGCTTTTTGGGCGAAACGTTACAAGCCTAACAGTTTGGCGGCAAGCGAAGCTGTAAGTATTTTTTGGTTTTTATCTTTTGGCTGTTCGCTCGCCGTTATCGGACAAGTTTATAACTTAGACGGAAATTTGAATGATTTATTGCGAGTTTTAGTCCTCTTATCGTTGCCGATTATGTACCTTTTTAATTCAAGAGGAGTCGGCATTTTACTTTTTGTACCCATAACTTTTTTGATGTATACCAATATTGGCGAATTATTGGCGCAAATGCCAAAAGTACCCGAAATCTTTTTTGATACGTTTTTATTATTTGCATGGTTGCTGTTTTATATATCGCATCTAAAAAATAACCTAAGAGCAAACTCAACTATATTTTTAAATTTAATATTTATTATCGGCGTATTTCTTATGCTTATACCCGCAATTGTACCGTACTACAGTCATTCGTTTCCCATTTTAAATATAACCGCTTTTGCCGCGATTTTTTGGATTTTAGGTGTATTTTTGTACGGTGAAAAGGAAAAATTTTATATACGCGTTTTTGAAATTTTATCAAAACTCGCAATATTTGCAATACTTTTAGTTTCCTGCGCCAGCAAGCGTTTGTATAATTCGTATATATTATCTGAAGAATTTTTCTATCCTTTTATCGCGGTTTTTATTATTCTCTTTTTACTGTTTTGCATGTATAAAAGGCAAAGGTTTGACGAACTTATGATACCGCTGTCGCCCCTTTTATTATTAGCCGTTTTTTATTTCTACATGTATGATCAAGCTTTTCTCATATTTAACATATATATTCTTATAGGCGGTTTAGCGATGATAGTTAGCGCGGCGAGAAAAGCGGATATAGCGTTGGCAAATCAAGGAATAATTCTAATCGCCATATTGATAGCTATACGATTTTTTGATTCGGATTTGAGCTTTTTACTTAAAGGGTGCGCTTTTATAGTCATAGGTATTTTGTTTTTAATATTAAACGTAATAATGAAAAAGTATATAAAGGACAAAAGATGAACCGTTTTAAAAAGCATTTTTTGGCGGCGTTCTTTACTTTATGCGTAATGCAGCTTATCGCGGTTATTTATATGGTAGCGAAATACGAGAGCGTTTTACTGTTTGGGGACGTCATTATTTTGAAGGCGGAACCTATCGACCCTTACGATCCGTTTAGGGGTAGGTATATAACATTAAACTTCGAACAAAGACGCATAAATATTAATAAACACTTTAATGAGACAAGTGATTTTTTTATTACGTTTAATAACGAAGGAAAATTTGCTATAATTGATGATATTTTTGATGTTCCGCCGCAAGACGAAAGACCGTACCTTAAGGTAAAAGGATATGTTTATGTTGATGGCGAAATAAGCATAACTTATCCTTTTAATAGATTCTACATGCAAGAAGATTTAGCGCAATATGTAGATATGCGCCAATGGAATTTTTTTAACAATAATGAGGTATCGGTAAAAATAAGAGTATTAAACGGTAAGGGCGTTATAGAGAATGTGGTCGTAGGGAATGTATCTATAAGTGAATTTATAAAAAATCAAAAATAATTCACAGCAGATATTGTACCTACATGTAAGTAATTAAATGGTCAAAAAAAATTTAAAAACCTGAGAGGATTCAAAAATGACAAATAAAGAGTTTGCCAAAAGATTGAAAGAGGTGAATTTAACCCGCAAAGAGTTTGCAGCGCAAGTTGACTATGCTTATCAAGCTGTGTTGAATTGGAGTAATCATCCGATACCGGGATGGGTGGATAGTTGGCTAAGGTATTATGATTCAGCGCAAAAATACGCTAAATTGTTGGAAGATTTAAGAGAATTAAAACCTATAATATAGTTTTTACTTCTAAATATTAAAATCTATCTCTATAGTTTAAGTTTAATTGCTTGTGTTCAAAGATTTTTAAGGGGTTGTTAACCCCTTAAAATAAATTGGTTATTTAGGATTTCCAAAGTACGAAGAGACGTCATCTTTGTAGTCTCTTACTTTTTCATCCAAAATACCGTTTTGTGTGGCGAGCTTCTTCCATTCGGCTTCTAAAGTTTTCTTGAAATTGAGTTTTTTCTCTATTTCCGCGTCCATATTTACGCCTGAATATTTGCTCATAAGCGTTTGAGCTTTGTCTTTGGATGAAAAATCCGGAGCTTCGTAATTAAACACGCCGTATTTCGCAAGAACAGATACAAGAGATAATCTCGCTTTTTGAGCGTAATCTATAGATGTGCCCAATATAAACAAAGATTCGTCGGGTGCATGAAAAAAGCCGCCGTGACTTGCCACTACGTAATCCCATCTCCATTGCGCTATTCTGATATCGTGCAATATCTCATTCATTTCATCTTGCGTCGCGCCGACTTCCCAAGCTTTTGCCGCTTCAAGGTGAGCTTTAGCGATATTGTTGATAGATATGTCAAATAAAATCTCTTTCCTGTCATATTTTTCTTTAACTATGCTCTTTAGTTTCGCTTCGCTTTCTCTATGGCAAGTCATACAACTTCTATCCATACTTTCAAGCGGATTTCCAACTTTGTGATCGGAATACTTCACTGAACCTTCTTGAGTATAGGGCATATGGCAATCCGCGCAAGAGACGCCTTTTTTACCGTGAATACCGCTAAGGTGAAGTTCATAGTCGGGGTGTTGAGCTTTAATAATCGGCGTTTTTGAGATAGCGTTTATAAAATCCGCGAACGGTTTTCCATCGGCAAAGTTTGAGCCGTTCTCATAATATTTTTCCATATCCGTCGCTTTTAATCCGTCTTTCCAAGGAAGTTTTACCGTCATAGCCGTTTTTTCATTATCATCTCCATGCTTGACGGGAGAAAAATGATATTCCGAATGGCATTGCGCACAAACTAAATCTCTTTTTGTTTGATGAGTCGAGTCTTCAAAAGTTTTTAGTCCTGCGTCTTTTAAGCCTTTATTTAGATAGTCTCTCCCCATTTTAAGTTGTGAGGTTTGTGGATTGTGACAGTCGTAACAACCTATCGAGTTTACTATTTCGCCGCCCCATCTGTTCCATTTGCCGGTGAAAAAATCCAAATCGCCGTTTGTCTCCATCAGTCTCACCACATCCGGAGATTTACATGTCCAGCACGCTGTCGGAAGCGGACTGTCGTTTTCTTGCGTAGGAGCGCCCACTCTTAATGTATTAACATTATCTTGTATCGAATAGTAGTGACCGCGAGGCGCGTTATAATCTTTGCTAAAAGGATATCCCGCCCATAAAATAGCAAGTTGCGGCCATTTTTTGATCATATCTCTAAGCTCGCTGTCATTTTTTGTCTGCTTCCACGAGTCGTGTTGTCTTGGATAGTATTTTTGCCATTCCGAACTAAAAGTAGGTTTATCTATTTGCGTTTTGGCGTCAGTTAAAATTGTTCTTTCTTTCTCTTTAGCGTTAATATCGCCAGATAAAAATCCCAATATACTAATGACGACTATAAGAACCGTCAACAACAATATGTACTTTTTCATTGATGTATCCTTTATTTTATATATTTTACGCCAAGATTATCAGGCGTTGCGCTTAAGCCTCTTACTTTTCCGTGAGGCACTTCTTTATGACAATCCCAGCAACGTCTCCCCGTATTCACCGTTAAATCGTCATAACGATGATTTATATCGCTATTTGCCGCTATAACCGATGTGAGCGCGGCATGACAAGAGATACAGTTTTCTTGTACTCGCCCTGCTCCGTCGTCGCTTATGACGATAGCGTTTTTGTACGTGTTAAAAGTAAACGCGACAGCGTGATTTATACCGTCTCTTGCTTTGGCGATATACTTTTTAACAGTATTGTGCGGCAGATGGCAATCTGCGCAAGCGGCTACAGACGCATGCGAACTATGCTGCCATGTGGCGTACTGGGTATTCATCACATGACAGTTAATACATGCTTTTGAATCGCTTGTAAGATATGATGAAACTTTCGCAATATTTAGCGTATAGATTAAAAATCCTAATGCTATAACAAATGCGACTGCTGAACATACCGCAAGCAGTTTGCGTGTTTTCACTACTCCTCCTTAGAATGAGATTTTTATATATTTTTATTTTATAGTTATTTGCCGTTCTTTGCATTGATGTACATCAAAACCATAAAAGCGCTTTATTAAGTCCTAAAATGAAATTGATTATTAACGCGCACTTTGGTATACTTAAAAAATTATTTTAGTTTGCGATGCTTTGCTAAGGTCTCTATATGTTCAAAAATCTTGTTTTTGTCGGCATATTTTTTGTTTTATTTTCAGGATGCGCTACAAAGGTGGAAATAGTATCTTTCACGAGCGATGCATTTGTGAAAGAAAATCTGCCGATTTCAATAGATATAAAAAATAATTCGTATCCGCTTTTAAGCAAAGTTATAAAAAATGAACTTGAAGAACAGATAATTAGGGACGACTTTTTAATAAGCGAACAAAATGCTTCATATCTTTTGGATTTGGAACTATTATCGCACAATAGGTTCGCGTATCGCAGATATGAACCTTTTTATGATTACTCCAGCATAAAATGCGCTCCAAACGGAGAGTGTTATCGTATTCCAAGAGTTGTATATGTGTCGTGTTTAGATATCACAGATAGCATACATGTAATGGTTAGAGCGTTTAATATACATACAAATGAGACTAAAGAACTTCCAATAATAAGTAGAGAATTTGCCGATAGTTGCTACAATCGTTTACACAGTTTTGGCTTTGATATGTTTTTAGCCGATAATGTTAAGCGTGAAAATATAATACTGCTGGCAAAAAAGATAAGAAGTACGGTTTTTCCTATTAAAACCGTACAAAAAGAGAGACTATTAGACGAGGTGAAAAGTACGCAGCTCTCTAAAAGTGAAACGGAAATTTTTGAGCAAAGTCTTAAAGCTGTTTCACAAAAGAGTTATAAAGAGGCAATTTTGGGCTTTGAAAAGCTGAAAAAGCCAACAAGCGATGAAACGCCTTATGAGATATATCTCAATTTAGGACTTTTATATGAACACGAATGGGATTTGGATAAAGCTTTGCAAAATTATCAGTATTTAACGCAAACAATACCTGAAGCCAAAAACTATATAGAAAGAGTGCTTGTAAAAAAACGTTATGAAAAAAAGTGAAACTATGCCTACATGTATAAAAACCGCGAAAGAGTTATTAAGTCCAAAAGAAAAAGCGAGATATGATAAGCTAATCGACGCCGCGTCTAAAGTTTTTTTACAATATGGATTTGAAAAAGCTAAAATGTGTAAAATAATCAAACAAGCGGGCGGTTCGTTTGTAACTATGTATAAAATTTTCGGCAATAAAGAGGCTCTTTTTGTTGAGGTTTTATCTCAAAAAACAGAGGAAATTTTTTCAAGTATAGAAAATTCGGCTATCTCTTATAGTGAAAATTTTGAAGATTTCTTATATGATATCGGTAAAAAAATTATAGCTATCAGCACAACGGACGACGCTATAGCCTTCCATAGATTAATAATATACGAGGGTCATAAAAATAACGCGAAAGTTGGAAAACTTTTCTTTGAGAATGCCGTAAAACGCACCGTATCCACAGTGGCGAAGTATTTCGAGAGAGAGAGAGAGAGAGGAAACATCAGCATAGAAGACCCTACTCTGGCGGCGTATCAATTTTTACATTTGTTGAAAGAGCCGTTTTTTCTTGCCGAAATACTTGGCGTGGATACGGGCGATAGTCCTATATTTGACGTGGAAAAATCACTGCGTCAAACAGTAAAAATCTTTTCGAAAGGTATGGTCGTAAAAAAATGATACAAATTTCATCTTTTAAACTCTTGACTTATTGACAAAATAAAGGATATAATCGTCAACTTTAAAAATGTAATTACTATTACATAACAATTTAGATTTAAATAAATATTGGAGCTACAAAAATGGTTTTTAGTAAATTTTTAAAAATTAAACGCGGTATTGCCGCTATGTCTTTATTCGCATTGGTATTTGCAGGGTGTTCGGGAGACAAAGTCGCCGATTCTGCGCAACAAATGCCGCCACTTCCCGTAAATATTTTTAAAACGCAAAAAGAAGATATTTTCATATCTTTGGAGTATCCGGCGAGGGTAAAAAGCGTTCAACAAGTACAAGTTGTAGCGAAAGTTCCGGGAACTTTAGAGAAAAAATTTTTCCAAGAGGGTTCATTTGTAAAAGAAGGAACGTTACTTTATCAGATAGATCCATCAAAATATGAAGCGGCGTACGATCTTGCTAAAGCGCAACTTAGTGTCGCTCAAGCCGCCGCGAAAGAGGCTGATAGAAATTGGCAGAGAATAGAACAGCTTTATGCGAAAAACGCCGTTAGCCAAAGGGAGCAAGATGTAGCTTTAAATGCTTACGAAAGTACAAAAGCGCAAGTAGAAGCGGCTAAAGCCGTTCTTAAAAATGCCGAGGTTGACTTGAGTTATACAAAAGTTAAAGCGACGGCAAGCGGAAGCATAAGCGAAAATTTGCAAGATATCGGAAGTTACGTAGGCACATCGTCCGCAAATTCGATACTTGCGGTCGTTACTCAAACAAACCCCGTATACGCGGAATTTTCCATACCCGATATTGACTTTTTAAAAAAGAGATATTCGCTCAGTAAAGGAAGTTGGAACAATATAGCAAAAGCCAAATTACCCGTTAAAATTATAACTCCGGCAGGAGATACATACGATAATTTAGGAACGTTTGACTTTTTAGACAATTTGGTGGATCCTCAAACTTCAACCATAAAAGCAAGAGCGACGTTTGACAATAAAAATCAAATTCTTTTTCCGGGTCTTTTTGTAAGAGTTTCTATAGAAGGACTTGTATTAAAAGACGCGCTGTCAATCCCACAAAAAGCTATTATGCAAGACTCTTTAGGAAACTACGTATACATTATGAGGGAAGGAAAAGCTAAAAAAACTCCTATCAAAACAGATATCACCGTAGCCGGCGGCAATATAATAGTAACGGAAGGTTTGAAAGAAAACGAAGAGATTATCATTGACAACCTTACGAAAATCAGACCGGACGCTAATGTCGTTTCCGCGGCTGTTTTCGCTCAAATGATGGCGTCTAAAGCTAACGCCACAGCGAATACCAAATAAAGGTAAAATATGTTTTCTAAATTTTTTATATATAGACCTATTTTTGCGACAGTAATCTCTATAATAGTATTAATAGCAGGTTTTGTCTCCATTGAAGAGTTGGCTGTTGAAGAGTATCCAAACGTCACTCCGCCGCAAGTTTCGGTTTTCGCGACTTATGTGGGCGCGAATGCAGAAACTATAGCAAATACTGTAGCCGCGCCTTTGGAACAACAGATAAATGGCGTTGATAACATGTTATACATGACGTCCACTTCATCTTCGAGCGGAGCTTTATCTATAAATATATTTTTCAAAATCGGCACCGATCCGGATCAAGCTACCATTGACGTAAATAACCGTGTACAGCAAGTTTTAGCTAATCTTCCCGCTGAAGTTCAAGCAAGAGGCGTTACCGTAATTAAGCGTTCCTCAACTATTTTAAAGCTTGTCACTTTGTATTCGGAAAATAGCACATACAATACCGGATATATGGCAAATTATGCTTTAATGAACGTAATTGACGAATTAAAAAGAGTAAAAGGCGTGGGCGACGCCGCACTATTTAGCAGGCAAAATTATTCTATACGTATCTGGACAAAACCGGATATGCTGGCAAAATATAATCTTTCGCCAAATGACGTTGTAAACGCCGTAAGAGAACAAAACAGCCAATTTGCGCCCGGCAAATTCAACCAGTCTCCAAATAGCGGTAACGAAGCATTTACGTATTCTATTACAACCGACGGGCGTTTTACGAACGTAAAAGAGTTTGAAGATATTATAATGCGCACAAATTCCGACGGCTCGACTTTGAGATTAAAAGACGTAGCGCGTATAGAGCTTGGCATTGAAGCATATGATATAGAAGGAAGACTTGAAGGTCAAGAAGTAATCGCTATAGGTATATTTTTACAAAGCGGCGCGAACGCTTTGGAGACGGCGGAGCTAGTAGATGAAACTTTGGAGCGAGTTAGTAAAAACTTTCCCGAGCATTTGAAATACGCAATTCCTTACGATACTACGGATTTTATTAAAATTTCTGTAGACGAAGTTGTGAAAACATTCATAGAAGCTATTATACTTGTCATGTTGATTGTTTACATGTTCTTAGGAAACGTAAGAGCTACTATTATACCAATGCTAGCCGTTCCAGTTTCAATTATAGGCACATTCGCCGGTATGTACGCTATGGGTTTTTCAATAAATCTTTTAACGCTGTTTGGCTTAATACTAGCAATTGGAATTGTTGTTGACGACGCTATTATAGTTATTGAAAATATAGAAAGAATAATTCACTCAGATTCAAAAATATCCGTAAAGAGCGCGGCTATCCAAGCTATGCAAGAAGTTACGGGTCCAGTTGTCGCGATAGTGTTGATTTTATGCGCCGTTTTTATTCCTGTTTCGTTTATGGGCGGTTTTACCGGACAAATGTATCAACAGTTTGCAATCACTATAGTTATCTCAGTTGTAATATCCGGAATTGTGGCTTTAACGTTGACGCCGTCTTTATGCGCGGTGTTTTTAAGAAGAAAAGAACCGCGCCCGTTTTGGTTTATTAGGAAATTTAACGAAGTTTTTGATGCTTCAACAAATATATTTACAAGTGGCGTAAAGATTATATTAAGACACGGAATTATAGCTATAGTGATATTCGCGGCGCTTATGGGCGTAACGTATAAATTATTTACTAAAGTGCCCACAGAGTTGGTACCGCCTGAAGATAAAGGCGTAGTTTTGGCTGCCATTATGCTTCCGCCGGCTTCTTCGCTTGATAGAACTAAAGAGGTAGCCAGTAAATTTACACAGATAGTTAAAAATGATGAAAATGTTAAACAAGTTACAATTTTATCAGGCGTTGACCTTTTAAATAGCTTTTCGGTAAGAACAAGCAGCGGTATATCGTTTGTTGTGCTTAAAGATTGGAGTGAACGTAAAAATCAAAACCAATCCTCTTTCGCAATAGCGAATAAATTTATGAGAGAGTTAAATTTTATGATACCGGAAGCTACAACTGTTGCCTTGAATCCGCCCGCTATTATGGGACTTAGCATATCAAGCGGTTTTGAAATGTATATACAAGACAGAACCGGCGGTTCTATGCAAACTTTGCAAGAATTAACAAATCAAGTAGTGGAAAAAGCCAAAACAAGAAAAGAGCTTTCAAATACAAGCGTTAGAACAAACTTTGATATCAACTATCCGCAATATAAAATAGAGATAGACAAAGAAAAAGCCAAATCTTACGGCGTTTCCATATCCGACGCATTCGCGGCTTTACAGTCAAGCTTCGGTTCTTACTATGTAAATGATTTTGATCTTTACGGAAGGTCTTACAGGGTAAACGTTCAAGCCGATAACTCATACAGAGAAAAACCAGAAGACGCGAGCAATATTTTTGTACGCTCTCAAAGCGGCAGCCTTGTGCCGTTAAGTTCGCTTGTCAGATTTGATAAGATAGTAGGAGCCGACATAATTGAAAGATACAACGTATTTAATGCCGCTAAAGTCACAGGCGACGCGAATATAGCGGATGGATATACGTCAGGCGACGCGTTAAGAGCTATTGAAGAGGTAGCTAACGAAGTATTGCCGGAAGGTTATAATATCGGTTGGATAGGAAGCTCTTATCAAGAAAAAGAGATGCAAGGTTCCGGCTCTAAAGCGTTTATATTCGGTGTTATTTTTATCTTTTTGATTTTATCGGCTCAATATGAGAGATGGTTAATGCCTTTAGCGGTTGTGACCGCTGTTCCATTCGCGGCTTTTGGAGCTATTCTCGCCGTTTATTTAAGAGGTATAAGCAACGATATCTATTTCCAAATAGGACTTTTGGTGCTTATAGGACTTGCGGCTAAAAACGCCGTTTTAATTGTAGAATTCGCGATGTTAGCGCAAGAGAAAGGCAAAAGTATACTTGACGCTACTTTGGAAGCGGCAAAACTTCGCTTTAGACCGATAGTTATGACCTCTTTAGCGTTTACGCTCGGCGTTATTCCTTTGGCGATAAGTTCGGGAGCAGGAGCTGCTAGCCGTCACGCTATAGGTACAGGCGTTATCGGAGGAATGATAGCTTCAACTACTATCGCGATTTTTTATGTACCGCTTTTTTATAGTTGGCTTGCTAAATTAAATCAAAAATTCATTTCAAGAAAAACAAATGACAGCGAAAAAGGAGATGAGGATGAATAAGAAAATGTGTCTGATGATAGCTTGCGCGCTCATATTTACGAGTTGCTCGCTTTCTCCAAAATTAACGACTTCACATGTAGAAAGTTCCGATATAGCCTCTTTGGGATTTAATGTGAATAACACAACGATAATATCGGACAAATGGTGGGAAGAGTATAACGATGAGACTTTAAACTCGCTTGTGGAAGAGGCTTTGGAAAACAATAAAGATCTAGAGATAGCTTTACTTAATATTTCGCTCGCTCGCGCTTCATTAGCCATAAAAGAAGCCGATAGATACCCAACTCTTAGTGCTAAGGGAGGAGCTTCCAGAACTCAAACGAGTGAGGAAACTTTCTCTTCGCAAGGACGCAGAGCGACTTATAATGATTTTTCGTTAAGCGCGATTTTAAGTTATGAAGTTGACTTATGGGGAAAAATCTCCTCCGCAAATTCTGCTGCTAAAGCGGAACTACTATCTTCAAAAGCGTCCGCTGATGGAGTTAGACTCTCTTTGGCAAGCGGAGTAGCCGACAGCTATTTTGTGCTTTTATCGCTAAAAGAGCAGTTATCGCTTGTAAAACAGACTATTCAAACAAGAGAAGAGACGTTTGAGCTTACAAAAACTCGTTTTGAAGCGGGAGTTGAAAGAGAAAGCACATTGGCGCAGCAAGAGTCGCTTTTGTCAAGCGCTAAAATTACGAAAAACAATATAGAACAACAAATAGCGACTACAGGAAGCGCTCTTGGAATATTGCTTGGACGAGATGTGCAAGGATTGTTGGCAGATAAAAACATCACGGCTGAAGCGTTGCCAAACGATATTTCAATACCAAGTAACATCCCTTCAAATATAATAGAAAACAGACCGGACATAGAGGCAAGTTTTCAACAACTTGTATCGTCTAACGAATTGATAGGAGTAGCTCGCGCGGCTTACTTTCCAAGCTTAAGTCTCTCCGCGCTTTTTGGTCTTGGCAGTTATGATGTTGACAATCTATTGAAATCAAGTGCTAGAACTTGGAATGCCGGAGCAACTCTTGCCGCTCCTTTGATAGATTTTGGCAGAACGTCAAATAATGTTGAAATGGCGAGAATTTCAAAAGATATAGCCGCTATAAATTACGAAAAAAGTGTCTTAAACGCTTTTAGCGAAGTTTACAACGCTATGACTTCTCGTATGTTTTTGGAAGAAAACCTAAAAAATGCGCGAGATTATGAAGGCGCTATCAAACGTACGCTTGAACTTGTAAATTATCAATATGAAGCCGGTTATGTTGATTATCTTTCAGTGTTGGACGCCCAACGTTCACTTTTAAACGCGCAATTATCTACTATTCAAACTCACCAATCTCTTTTAAGTAGCGGAGTCGCGTTATTTAAGGCTCTTGGAGGCGGTTGGAATAAAAATAAACCAAACTAGCAAAAGAGGGAAAATACTTCCCTCTTGCCCCAAATATTGAATTCTCTAAACAAAATCAACATATTTTTCAACTTGACAAAATCTTTTACATGTAAGGCTTATAAGTTTTAAATGCAATTGGGTAAGTTTTGCATACAAAATAATCATACTCATAAAATAATATACATGAAATAATAAGCATTTTACTGCCAATACTTCTCACGCCAAAACTGGATAGAAGGCTTACATGCGTATGAATACGACCACCAAACATCGCAATCCGTTACAGTTACTACTTCTGCAAAAAAAGAACACGAAAAATAGTCACCCCGCTGAATGCGGAACAAAATTCATATTCTCACTCTATTACGCCTAATAAGACCTACTATTACGACCAACCCAAAAGCTATATAGACTAATAAGACACCAACATGTAAAAAGTTTGTTTTTACGTTTACATGTAGAAAGATTTAGATATTTTGCTAATGTGTTCGCATATTAAGGATTAATATATTTCACAATCTAACGTTACATGTAGAGTATTTTAATATTTTTAATTGTTGTATACAATGGAATTTAAGACAATTGTTCTAGCGCTATTAACCTGTCGCGCGCTAATTTTTAATGCCTGTGCTGCAAAATATGCAAAAGTGCCTTATAAAGCCCAAATACCCGAATATTTATACAACCATACTAAGTTTGCAAAATGCATTGCACGTTAAAGACAGACTATAAAAATTTTATGGAAGCTTTTAATGCTTGGAAATAGTATTTTTAAGCTTAGAGACAAGAGACTTTACTCTTAAAGTCTCTTGTAAACTTTAGTGAAAAGTTCCGTACGTAGCTATAAAATAATATACCAAAAACGTAAGTCCCCAATATACAATATTTTTTGGAAAATCAACTTTTAAAGCTGAGATATAAACCTTTTAAAATAAGATTTGCAATTGTAGTATAAAAGGCTACATGTGAAAAATAAGGTAGTTTGTTATGCTACCTTCTGTTTTGTTTAATTGCAAGCAACTTCTTTGTTTTCATTTTTATAGACATAGTAACATCTGTCGGGTTCGTCGCCGTCATACACATCTCTATCGTTTATAACGCACTCGGAATTTGTAAAGTATCCGCGCCAGCCGCCAACTTCTGTAAATACTAAAAAATCTACTTTGCAATAATTGCTGTATTGTGCGTCATAAGAAGGAACTTGTGCTAAATTAGGGTTTTGAGGAGTTGATACCGCATAGCCTATAATAGTGCCGTCACTATATTTCGCCGTAGCGAAAAATTCGCAATCGGTAGACGCAACGTCATAAAAACCTGTATAAGAAGCATCATCTTTTGCATGTGATTGCACGTTGCAACTTTTTGCGCTAGGAGTATCACTACCGCCTCCTCCGCCACCGCAAGCCGTAAATAACATAGCTATAAAAATAGCTATTAAACAAAGTAAACTTTTGTTCGTATCCGTCCTTTGAATAAAATATCAAAATCATGTCCAAAAAAACAAAGCTTAAATTGAAAAGTGAATTATTAAGTATTTAATAAATATCTATGAAACGCATAAAAATATGTGCAAAATGCAAACTATTGTTCGCCCTTTCCTTCTATAATCTTTATTGTATGTAAAAAACTGTGAGAGGTGAGGATTTTAGGTAGCATAACTTTTATGCTATAAATAAGAATAAAGAATAACTTTATAAGAAAAAGATATATATTAAAAAACATACTTATTCTTTATATAATTTGAGAAAAACATAATTTTTTACTACATGTATGCTTGAGAAATACGATAAAAAAGTAAAAAATAAATTTTTATTTTAAAGCCCTACATGTAGAACTTTTCACTATTCTTTTTAGATAATAAAAATATTTTTACTCTTCACATGTAACGCAAAATATTTTAAATCAGATTTTTTAGCGCGTAAACTTCCTTACTCTGCTAACTCTTTGTGTAAAATCTCCTCCAAAACCACAGTAGCGTACGCTCCTTTTGTCAGCGTAAACGCCAACTCTACCCATGCGTCTTCTTCTTTGTATTTAAATTCCGGATTTTCTATAAAATTCCACGCGAAACGCCTCGTACCGTCAAGTTTACTCAAAAATATTTCACTCTCTTTAAAATACTCATTCTCTATCTCGCCGGCCAAGTCGCAAGCTCTCATTGATCTGCCGCCGACAAGCCATCCCGTTATCGTTATATTTTTAGCGTTAAATCTCTCGAGTTCAACTTCGGTATCCTCGCATATAAAAGCTTTACCGTGCGGATAATGGTGGCATACGTCTCCTCTTAAGAGTTTAAAAAACTGCGGTTGCTTTTTTATCTCTTTGATACTGTTTTTACCCCAATTAAGCGTGGATTGCAACTCTTTTTCGTTAAAACTTTCAAAATATTTGCTTATCTCAACTCTTTTTGACAGCCAACGGTTAAAAAGCTCGCTTTGATAAGCGCTAATCAAAAAATCTCTAAGTTTTTTATTTCTCTCTTTTCTTTCCCCAAGCAGTATCGCTTTACCTTCGCTGAAATTATCTCCGCCCTTACCGAAACGCTGATAACCAAAATAGTTCGGATATCCTTCTTGCGATATGCGCCCAAAAGCCTCTTTTATCTTTAGCGCGTCGACAGGCAAGACTTTTTTCAGACGAATAAAAAAGCGATTGCCTTTTAAATGCCCTATTTTTATCTTATTGTTGTGATAGTTTGAATTCAAAATCTTGATATTTTGATGTGTAAAATTTTCAAACGCTTTTCCATAACTTTTGTGAATGCTTATGTATTGCGTCGTCATGCCGTCTTTATCTTTTAACCCGGCATATCCGAAATCACGTATTTTCGCGCCGCTTATCTCGCTGAATATTTGCAGCGTTTGCCATGTAGTCAAATCTTTTTTTCTTACATGTAATACAAGATGTTCGCCGTTACCGCTGAATTCATACAAAGGTATTTCGCTTACGACAAAATCGTTTGAGTTTTTTGTAAAATACGCTTGTACGGGCGTGTGATTCGTAAAAAAAAGTCTGCTCAAAATTTTTCCTTTAAAAATGATGCTCTTTACATTCGCTTTTATACAGTCCGTCTTTGGCTTTCGCGAATATATTAATCGGCGTGCTGGTTTTTTGCGCTATTTGGAGTATTTTATCTTTATATTTTGGTTTAAACGCGACAAGCATTTCATACTCCTCACCGCTGCAAAGCTCTTCTTTTGTAAAATCTTTCAAAAATTCAACGCCAAGATTTGAAAGTGCGCAAATACGCGATAAATCTTTGCTGAGGGAGTCTGATATGTCAAGCCCGCATCTTAAGTATTTCGCCGCTTTTTTCACAAATTCTTCCCTCAAAAAAGGTTCTGCAAAACGCGAATTTTCCAAAATCTTTTTGCCTTCAAAAAGTCTGTTCAAATCCCTTAAACTCTCCCCAAGCTCTCCCGTGTAAGCTATTAAATCGCCCTTTTTCAACCCTTCGCGCTTTAGAGTATATTTTCTTTTTCTCGAAATAATGGTAACGCAAACGATAAGTTTATCTCCGGATACAGTATCGCCGCCTATGATTTGTATATTATGTTGTTTTGCCGTATCTAAAAAACTACATGTAAGCTCTTTTATCTGTTCAAGTGAAAAATCTTTAGGAATAACAACTCCTAAAAGTGCGTATTTTGGTTTCGCGTTCATAGCTACAGCGTCTGAAATATTTACAAGCATAGCTTTTTTAGCTATTTGCGAAAGATTAAGCCACTCTTTCTTAAAATGCGTATCTTCGGCGAAAATATCTTTTGAATAGACCCATTTGCCAACAACTGCTCCATCGTCGCCTATAAATTTGTTTTGAAATTGAGATATCGCGAATGACTCTTTATCCATCTTGTTTCCGAAATTAAAATCAGATATTATAGTAGCGCTCTCTTTAATGTTAGGTTAGCTACAAAAAGAAACATGTAAGAACTTAATTTTTAAAAGAACGTTTAATAAAAAATATATTAAGTGTTTTTGGGCTAAACTACTTAATTCTACTCGCTAAGGAAAAAAGTATGTCTTATTCGCTTAATATCAACGCTTTTCGTTTTAACGCACAAACGGATTTCCTTCCGTATTATAAACAATATAAAATTGAAGCGGACGAAAATGCGCAACTTTTGGACGTATTAAATCTGATAAAAAAACAAGATAAAAGCTTTTCGTTTTCAAATAATGATTTTTTAGCTGTTAGGATAAATCGTATCAGCGTATATATTCATACCCCTATACGAATCATAATAGAAAAACTTGGAACTACCAATTTAAGGTTTGAGCCTTTAAGCGAATTTAGAGCTATAAACGATCTTGATATGGATACAAGCGACTTTGAGAGCAAAATAGAACCCTTAAAACCTTTTATAAAAGAGAAAATGGATGAAGAGTGTTATCGTGAGCTAATTTCTTACTACTATATTTCACCCTCTTTAGAATTTGAGCGCGAATATTTTGGAGATTCGTTTTTATTGTTCGCTATCTTTTTAATAAAAAAATATCCAGAAAACAAAGACGAGATATTAAAAATCATCGCGGATGAAGATTATGGCATTTGGCTTTATGTGCCATACAGAAATCTTATAATAACTTCTCAAAACGCCATCACTGTAGAGGAAAATATAGCTGAACTTAAAAGAGAGATTTTAAGACATGTTCCAAATACAAACAGCGTTACAAAACGTGAAGCCAAACGCGTTCAAAATTTAAATTTTTAAGGTTAAAATTATGTCCGAATATATCATATTTGACGCATTAAATACCAAACTTTGCACGAAGCCTTTTATGGCGGCTAAAATACTTTTGAAAAAACTTTTCATAGCAAATCAAACTATAAATACGCAAAATCACGATATCGGATTTGAAAATTACATATTTAATCCGGAAGCTTTTACCCAAAGATTCGCGTTTATTTTGGCGCAAGCTGGAAAAAACGGCGAAATTATCATTGCCCTTGAAAATAGCTCATATTACTCCTTGCAATACGCCAAAAACTATATATCAAACAACTCTTATATTAAAAACAAAATAGAAAAAAAATTAAATTCGCTTGAATTGACCACAGATTTTTTGGCTAAAGTAGTTCATATAGATGGGGTTTTATTAACTAAAAATGTTATTGACGGCATTGAAAAAAATGCGAAGCAAATGTTTGAGGGTTTTAAGGCAGCCGTATACACCGGTCCGTATTTGGACTTTAACTCTAATGCGAACAATGATTTAAACAGACTTTTTGACGCCATAAAACTTTCTCGCGTCTATTTTGATAGAGAATTATGTCCGCATGGATACGATATACATTCTTACGCGCCTAAAATCGCCGAAAAAATGGCTGGAGCAATCTTGTCGGACGCTTTTGACAGCGGTGCTGATTTTATTATCACAAATGACATAAGAACATTTTATATGTTTGACACATGTCGTAAAAAAATTGAAAAAGAGATAGGCAGACAAATACCACTTTATATACTAACAATGCCGCAAGTTGTGCTGCTTGCTCTTGGCGAAAAAGATAAAAAACTTTTAGGTTTCAACGCGCATAAAGTTAAACCGACTATTTTGAAGTAGATTTATATCTGCGCCGTGCGAAAACTATACTCTAAATATATGCTTAAATAAGATAATAAATCTCTTTTTTAATTATGGGCTAATCATCTTTTATATAGAATTTCAGTGCTTAATTTTAAAATATAAGGAAAAAACAAAATGCCAAAAATTAATCGTTATGTTGATATAGACACAGTGGAAAGAGAGTCTAAAAAAGATTTTATAGATAGACACTCGCCTTTTATTTATGCTCCGGATAAGGCAAAAAAAGGTGAGAAATTGGCCGTAACCGTACAAGTTGGAAAAGAGTACTCTCATCCGGATGATTTTGATCATTATATAGCAAATGTTTCGCTGTATAACGGCGAAACATTGGTCGCGAGAGCGGATTTTGTAGCCGGAACACTTGGAGGACAAGGCGCAAAAGGACAGCTTGAAGTTACATTTCATATTGTTCCGACAACTTCAAAATTGACGCTTGTAGCTCACGCTTACTGTACCAAACACGGACTTTGGGAGAGCGACCCCGTAATAGTTGAAGTAACAGAATAGCGCTTATTATCCCGTCATTATTGGCGGGGTTGAAAGATTTTTGACATATTTTCTTTGTGCTAAAAATTTTTAGAATATGTTTGCCAAAAGTCGTCAATACTTTTTTAGCTTAATGACCTATATTCGCTTTGAACCATTTTTTTGACAAAGTTTAGCTTTTTTTAACAACCTCTTGGCTATCATTATTTTTATGTCAACACTTGAAAAACTAAAAACATTAAAAGAACTCTACATGTATAGAGCTATGGGTTTTGAATATTATAAAGAATCAAAAGAAATTAAAAGTGAGCCGAATAATTATATGCCTGAAGGTATAAACGAGTTAAGGCAAACAGTTTTGAAGTGTTATTTATGTCAACTTTGCAAAGGACGAAAAAACGTGGTATTTGGCGAGGGAAATACAAAAGCTAAACTGATGTTTATAGGAGAAGGACCTGGTGCCAGCGAAGACGCTTCGGGAAGACCTTTTGTCGGACAAGCCGGACAGCTGCTTACAAAAATCATTGAAAATGTGCTTAACTTAAAAAGAGACGACGTTTATATAGCAAATATTGTCAAATGTCGTCCTCCTCAAAACCGCGCGCCCACTTATGAAGAAGCGAGTATTTGCCGACCATATCTTTTTAAACAGATAGAGATAATTAATCCAAGCGTAATTGTAGCTCTCGGTAGTACAAGCTTTCGTTATTTGACAGACGATGAAACCCCGATCAGTAGAGTTCGCGGAGAAATAATAAAATATAAAAACGCCAAATTAATACCAACTTTTCATCCAAGTTATCTCCTAAGAACGCCGTCAGCAAAAAAAGACGTTTGGCGCGATATGCTCAAAGTAAAGGGTTTATTGTGAAAATTTTACATGTGCTTTTATACGTATGTTTTATCTGTTTTTCACTTTTTGCCGCAAGCGATAAGTTTTCTCAAATACCGCTTCCTCAAGGTGTTTTTTTAGATATTGACGAGCCGATATGCGACAACGCATGCTTGGATAAACTTTTGAAAAACAGAGCGATTTTTAGCTTTTTAAGTAAATATAATGATGAATATTCCACAAAATATACTCAAGAAAATTATCTGATTTACGGACAAATGTTCAATATATTTTTCGATATCGACTTAAAAACAGTAAAAATAGCTGTTTTAGTTCCACAAAAAACAATAAAAAGCCATGCTGTTGCGTCAGTAAACGCCGCTACAGCTTATCTTTTAAGGCAAAGCAACAATTTTGAACTCGAAGTTTTTAATAGCGGAGACGAGTCAAAAGAAGCTTTGATTGAAAAGCTGATTGAAATACGAAAAAACGGTTATTCACATGTAATAGCGCCTATAACGCAAGATGGAGCGCAAACGCTTTTTGAAAATAGCGACGGGCTTTATGTGTTTATCCCAACTTTACACAAATCTCTTTTTGAAGACGCGCCTAATAACATATTTTTCGGCGGTATAGATTATAATGCGCAAATAGCTACATTGAGTAATTTCTCAAACGGATACGCGATTGCCATATCCGACGATACAAAACTTGGATTAGCGCTTAATAAAATGATAGAAAATAACGATAAAGTGCTTGTTGAAGAGATAGCGTTCGCGTCGGTAAAAGATGATTTCAAAAAATATTTTACCAATAATAAAAACCTAAACAGCTCTTCTGTGTATCTAAATACCAGACCGGTTATGACAAGCCTTTTAGCTTCGCAACTTAGAATTTATAAATACTCTCCATTCGCGCTTTTGTCTACCCAAGCAAATTACCAACCAGCACTTTTAGTGCTTAGTCAATACGAAGATAGAAAAAACCTGTATTTAGCAAACTCTATCGGTAAAATAGACAATGAACTTAACAGCATTAACTCGTTTTTTGGGAATAATTTGGAATATGAGTATGTAAATTACGCCGTTTCAATAGGCGTTGAGTATTTCAACGAGCGTTTTTTCGCTCAAAAAGTGGAAAGATTATTTGAAGAAAATATGGAAGAGTACGGTCAAGTACTCTACGATACAAAAATTTACAAAACTAGCAGATATGGATTTTTACCGGCAACGCCAAATATTCAAAATACTCTCAACACGAATGAAAATTGATTAAAAGAGTAAAGTTTTTTGCATAACAAACGCGTCGGATTTATTCGGGTAGTATGCTTTTAATGTTTTTACATGTAGAAAATTATACTTTTTATAAATTTTTATAGCGCTTGTATTATCGGTTCGCACCTCAAGTTTTGCAAACTTTTTGCCTTCGTTTAACGCATATAAAAAACTTTTTTCAAGTAATTTTGAAGCTACGCCAAATCCTCTAAAATTTTTGCTTACGGCTATAGAGTAGACTTTGATTTTTTCTGAGTTTTTGCGAGATAAAAGTAAAATATACCCGCATATTTTACTCTCTTTTTCATATACAAATAACGGATTTTTTTTGATATGATAAATAAAGTTTTGACGCGATAAAGCAAAGCTATTATAGTCAAAAGATTCGTTTTCGATTTCAAATAAACTGTCTAAATCTTTTAAATTCGCGGACCTAATCATTTTTGATAAATCGTATATTTTGTGATAAGTTTTTCAGGTCTGTAGCTCATCTTGACTTTTTTCAAATTTTCAAACCCCATATCGTCGCCCACATTGATATACTCAACGCTGTATTTATCTCTCAAAACTTTTGAAAACTCTCTAAATAGAAATTGCGCGCATCCAAGCGTTTCAAAATCAGTTTTTTCTATGATTATACTTGCCGTGTGTTCATTTATTTTTTCACCAACGGTAAAACCTTTCAGTTCGTTATTAATAAAAAGACAAATCCCCGTTAGTTCCAGTTCATTATAATGAGCCATAAGCCTTTTTATCGCCGTTTGCTCAAATAAAATTCCCTCCAAAAATCTCTCTTCTTCTTTTTTGGGCATATATCTTACGCGTTCGCTTACCCATTTGTGAAACAGATGTATTATATCGCTGCTATGAATTTGAGGGTCAAGTTCGGCTACACAAAAATCCGTATAAGCCTTTTTAAATTTGTTTATCTCGTTTCTTTTGGTATGGTAATTATTTCCTTTAAGCTCTACCAAATCCTCGCTTTTATATACATAATCAACCAATTTTTTTTCAACTATATAATCGGCTAATATCTCAAACATTGTCGTGCCTTTTTCCAAAAAATCAGCAAAACCTTCCAATATTTTTTCATGTACATAATCAATTCTTGAGTAATAACTTGACGTATTGTTTGTATTCATTATCTCAAAACATTTTACAATCGCGTCGTTTACATACTCTTTTTTACCTAATGGCGGCAAAAGCATCGATATTTCGCTTCCTTGCATAATAAACAAACAAAAAGTGTCATTTATAATCGCGTAAAAACCGCTTGCGGAAGAGAGCCAGAGATAGTTCGCCGCGAATGTATAATCGCTCAAATCTACATCAACTTCTTTTAAGTACTCTTCCATTAAGGCTTTTGTCTGGATATTAAAATGTCTCAACTCATAATCTAGTATTTTTAGAGTAGGCATTGTTTTCCTTCATGTTAAATCTTACCAGTAGCAATGGACTTTAGATTTAACCTGGAAGGGCAAAAGAAAATTCGTTGTGCTGGAATGTAAAAACGAATTGTAAAACTATCAACTTGAAAAAATACTTAAAGAAATAAGCGAGCTATTTTTAGGCATTTTATGAGAAAATTTTATTTATCCAAATTCAGTTAATCCAAAAATTTTTCAACGACTGACAAAAAGTTGAGTTTGGTTTCTATTTCCTTACATGTAAGCATAATTATAACTAAGCATACTACATGTGACTACTTAAAAAGATAAATTCAGCATTCTTACATGTAGCAAAAATATAAAAAATGTGTTTTATAAAATTAGGTAGATTTGTCAAAAAATAGATGCGGTAGAACATATATAGTCATCAAACACAATATACTCCATCGGTTTAAATTATTTTGGGTTTTAGTATTTCGCTTAATTATTTCTATTCGCTATAGTCATTATCATAATTCACGTCGTACGTGTCTTGATCGTAATCATAATCGTCATCGTCTTGATATGACTCTTCATCATAATTTTCTTCCAAGTCGCTATCATCATCGTCGTCATTTTCATTCAAATCATCTTCATACCACTCGTCAGAAAGCTTCAGCTCTTGATAGTCCATCCTAATATCCTTTTTAGTAAATTAATGACTGTATTTTATCACACAAGAGGCTAAAACTTCTATACTTAGATAATAATCTCTTTTGCTATATCAAGCTCAAAACCTTTGATACCAACAAACTCTTGACTGCCTTGAGATGAAATGAGCGTAATTTTTCTGACGCCAAGATGGTTCAATATCTGCGCTCCTATGCCATACTCTTTCATATTATCCGTAAATTTTGTTCCTACGTCCAAAAATATCAATACCCCACCATTTTTTTTAAGATATTCTACAGACGATACCAGTGCGTCAAACTTTTTGCTTGATGATAAAAGCTCTATATCCTTCATAACATTATGAAACTTAACCGCTAAACTTTGAGATATTTTACCAAAAATAAAAGCTGTGTGGTGATTATTTAAATGGTCTAAAAAATCCACTCTTTCTACTTTGAATCCTAAAAACTCAGCTTCTTCTTTGCTGTTTTCTCTTATTAAGGATTCGTGTTTCATGCGATAATTTACAAGCTCGGCGATGGATATCATTTTTATATCATGTTTTTTACAAAACAGATCCAAATCATCGCGTCTTGCCATATCGCCGTCTTCTTTTACCACCTCACATATAACGGCGCAATCCCCTACTCCGGCCAGTCGGCACAAGTCAATAGAACCCTCCGTATGTCCTGTGCGCACTAAAACGCCGCCCTCTTTTGCTATCAAAGGAAAAATATGTCCTGGACGAACTAAATCTTTAGGAATGCTGTTTGGATTTGTGATTGTTTTGATTGTCATATCGCGTTCAATTGCCGATATTCCTGTTTTTGCAGCTCTTGCGTCTACCGATACGGTAAACGCCGTTTCATGAGCCGAATCGTTATTTGCTACCATAGGAGTTAAATTTAAACGTCTTGCCATAATGCCTGTAACGCATATGCAAACAAGTCCTTTGGCGTGCGTTATCATGAAATTTACCTTTTCAGGCGTTGAAAAAGCGGAAGCATAAACCAAATCCCCTTCGTTTTCCCTATTCTCATCGTCTACCATAACAACCATTTTGCCATTTTTTATATCCTCAATGGCAGCCTGCACTCTTTTGTAAGGCATTTAATTTCCTTTAAAAACTCAAAAATAAGGGTAAATTATACTCTTTGCTTCTTGACAAACAATTAAAAAGCTACTATAATTCCGACCTCAAATATGTGTTTTTGTCTAGAAAGCACAACTTGTTGGGGTGTAGCCAAGCGGTAAGGCAACTGGTTTTGGTCCAGTCATTCGGGGGTTCGAATCCCTCCTCCCCATCCACATGTGTCGCGGGATAGAGCAGTCCGGTAGCTCGTCGGGCTCATAACCCGGAGGTCGGCGGTTCAAATCCGCCTCCCGCAACCAATTTATAAATTCCACCAAGTAACGCCAGATAACAAAAACACGATAAATAGGCTTTTTGCAATATCGCTTTTTTATACTTTTTCAACTTATTTCATATCTTTTTATAAAATTTAAGGGTAATAATAGGGATAAATTCTATATAGTTTTTAAAAGTTACCACCAAAAGACTGACACAATAATTATTTATTCTCAGAAAATATATAAAACATGTAATGAAAAGTTGCCTTTATTTTATAAAAAAACAGACGACATGTAGGGTAATAGTTGTTCCAAGCATCTAAAAATTACGGTTTAATGTTGTGATAATATAAATAGATAAATTTAAACTCAAATAACATATAACATCAAATAATATAAGCTTTTTATTGTACAATAACCGTTTATTTTCAAGAAAGGAACAATTATGAAAAAAATTCTTCTATTCGGCTGGCTTTTGGGCGTTATCTCCACCATTCTTTCTGCGCAAACAGAAAGTGCCGGCGATTTTCAAAAAATTAGCGAACTAAAATATGGCAGAAGCCAAATACCAGTTGGTACTATCGGCGTACAATATAGCGAGGAGTTGAGCCTGAAACCTGATATAGCACAGTTTAGTATCACTTACTTGACCGAGGGATATACGCCCAATAATGCTTCAAATCGCAACGTCCAAAATATGAATGAGCTCAAAAAATATCTCAAGTCCATCAAAATAGAGGATAAAGATATAACAACGCTTAGCTATATGAACTATCAGCAAACTGTGTATGAGGTGTTAGACAATAAAGACAAACGGTTTGAAACAGAGATTACCATATGGATCGACGCGCCCAAAAGATCTATTTACAACGTCATTGAGTTACTTGAAAAACACGGTATAAATAATTTCAATAAAGACGACTATGACAACGGATACTACTTTACTATCACAGATATAGCCTCGTCCGCGACTCTTTCTAGAAAAAATGCCCAAAACAGTCTTGATAAAATATCGCAAGCACTTGAAAAAAGCGGCGTTGACGAGATAGATATCAAAGAGTATAAAACAGAGCAAGTAAGGCAAGATGTCAAAAAGTATTTTGTCGCAAACACTATAAGAATTAAAACTTCAGATTTTGATAACGTAGGCAAAGTATTCGCGAAAGCGCAAGAACTCAAAATGTCCGTAAATAATGATTTGGACTACTCTGTCTCAACAGAACAAAGACAAAAAGCCGAAAAAGAGGTCGAAGAGAGACTTTTCGCCAAACTCCAAGAAAAAGCAAAAAGAACGGTTGAAAGAAACGGCTATTTTGTAGGCGCGCCTTCTCATTTGAACATACAAACTCTCGATTATAATAACGAATACGATTACGGATATCGCGGCGATATGATGGCAAACTCAAAGCAATTGCAAGATGAAAGTCAAATCGCGAACGAGATTGATGTCAACCCGCCTTCCGAATATAAAATAACATTTGTCGTTAACGGCAGTTTTGATATACTGCAAAATATCAAAAAATAGATTTGCTTTTTTAGTAATTTATAAGCGTTTAAGCTTTGTCAAATCTTAAACGCTTTTGCGTTAATTTTTCTATCTCTTTGATTATTGGATTAATATCGTTTTTTGTCTTTTGCCAAGCGCTAATTTTTATTTTTTGATCTTCTGTGTCTTCGCCAATTTCTATTTTTATATTTATTTCCCACATTAAATCATCAATTTTTAAAAACTGCTCTTTCAAATCATCGCTTAAAAACAAGCTATTTTTTTGAACAAAGAAGTGAAACTGTTCTATCTTTTTTCGACTATTTAAAATTGTCTTTTTATTAATAAGTTTCTGATAATTTTTAGCTCTTTCTTCTGGACACTCACTTTTTAATTGATCTTTGCAATTACTTGGTAAATCCTCGTTTTTGATAAAATTCTCAAATTCTATCTCATCCATTCGTTCCACATCTGCATATTCTTTAAGTATTGATGTTGCCTCGCTTAGAGAATTATAGGCATCTATCATTAATGAAAATATTTCAGGTAATACATCAAACTCTTTTTCATGTATTTTTGATATTCTATGAAATAATATATTTGTTTCATATTTATATTTTTCTAGTTCCTTATTGAGTTCATTTCGATACTCATCTATACTTTTTGAAATATATTTTTCTACCAATTTTTCACAAAAATATTTGAAAACATTGTAAATAATATAAGCAATACAAATTGTTATTCCAATTACTATTCCAAAAGTTGCAAAGATATCTTTGATAATAATTTCCATTTTAACTTCCTATTAAATTATTTTTATATAACCTTTTATAATATTTGCTTGTTTGTGGGTTATGGTTGATTTTATTTGTTCCACACTCATTGTCTCATTATCCACGCCATAATCCGCGCTTTTTAAAAGACGCCACATGTAGCTTATCTGTTCTTTACTAAAAACCAGCTCGTTGCCTTTGCCCACTCTTCCGTTTAAATCCGCCAAAGTCGCCTCAAGAATACTCTTAAACTTTTTTTCATCTTTTATCTTAAAAAGCAAAACGGCTATTTTTGAAGCTCTCATCGTATTTTTAAAAATATTTTGCAAATTGTGGTGATTTAGAGCGAAAAATTTTGAGATTTCAAGCTCTTCACGGCTAAGGCTTAATGTTTTTTGTATATCTTTAAAAAGCTTTTGCAAAATTTTGGCATCATAATGTCTGTAAAAGTTTCCATCTTCCAAAAGCGCTTGATGTTTACCGACATCATGAAATAAAACAGCCCATTTCGCATTCTCGTCTTTACACAAGTCAACAGCCATCATAATATGATTAAAAACCGTCCCTTCCAGATGATAATCGTTGTTGTGTTCTATTTTTGTAAGTTCGTAAGCCCAAGGAAAGACTATATCTAGAATGTCAAGCTCCAATAAAGAGTTAAAAAATAAAGAGGGTTTTTCGCACCGCATAGCTTTTTTGGTCTCTTTGTAAACCCTCTCTTTTGAGATGTATTTCAACTCTTCTTTGGTTTTTAAGGCGTATTCTTTTAGTTTGTCGTCAAACTGCCATTCGCTTCCAAGTTCCGCTTTAAATCTCGCGGTGCGTAGCAATCTCAAAGCGTCTTCGCAAAAAGCTTCCGAAACCGGACGCAAAATTTTCTTTTTTATATCATCAAGTCCGCAGAATGGGTCTATATAGGTATTATTTTCTTCATCGTAAGCTATCGCGTTTATCGTCAAATCTCGCCGCTTCAAATCCTCTTCCAAACTCACATCTTCAGTAAAACATTCAAAATCAAAATGCTTTTCACCGCTTTTTTTTTCACTTCTGGCTAAGGCAAATTCGCCTTTTTTTTTCGGGTGAATAAATACAGGAAACGACTTTCCAACGCTTTTAAAGCCAAGCGATAACATCTCCTCAACGTTTGAGCCGACAATCACGTAGTCTTTGTCGCTGCTTTTTCTCTCAAGTATCAAATCCCGCACAGCGCCGCCAACCAAATACTTTTTCAAATCGTAAACCTTTTTTAAAACTTCAATATATCTTTTGACCCTATTTTTATGTTATTCGCAAGTGAAAAATTGGTTTCAAAAAACGGATTTTTTACTTAAAACTCAACCATAAATCCAAATTTTACTCCATCAGGTCTTATATCTACCTGTACCGCCGTATCATATTCGCTTATAAAAATCCATGTCATTAAACTACTTATGACCGCTCCGGCCACTACATCCGGAAAACGATGTTTATCCGCTTCAATTCTTGAATATCCGGTGAATCCGGCCATCAAATACGGAATTACGGCTTTTTTAAATCCATATCTTTGGTGAATGAAAGTCGCTCCGCTAAAAGCGCTTGCCGTATGACCGCTGGGAAAAGCGTTTTTATTATTACTATGCGGTCTCTCTTCGCTTACAATACCTTTTAACCCGTAAACGCTTGCTTCCATTGCCGCAAAACTATATGCAAATTGTTTTACTCCTTCCAAATCTTTTTCATTCATAGCCATTCCAAAAGCATAAACCGGAACCACAACTTGCATATAGTCCCCAACTTCTTCAACGCCGGATTTAGCGTAAGAGTAACTCCAAATTGCCGCGATGGTAAATAATTTTATAAATTTAGACATTGTTTTCCTTTAATTTTTCAGTTGTAAAGATTTCGTGATTTTCTCTGTGGATATTTGTATGACATAACGAATAAACAAGTCGGCGCAACAATAACTGATTGAACCCAATGTCTGCTTCTTATTTGTGATTGATATTACTATTATATTTCAAAACGGTAACAAAATGATTACAAAAAGCTACTATATTAAATAAATAAAAGATTAGATTGTTTTACATGTAAAGAGTATTTGCAGCAAAGTCAAAATCTTTACATGTAAGATAAGAATAAATGGCATATTGATATTTTTAAGTCTTACATGTAAGGAATTTTAAACGCTTACACGTAAAACGATTTATCTTTTTTTCGTCCTTTTTAAAAAAATATAAAAAAGATACATACAAACTATCCAAATAGGCACAGCGAGTACGGAGTAAAACATTCCAAAATCAGGCGTCGCCATAACCGCCAAAACAAAAACCACAAACGCTAAACACAGATAATTTCCAAAAGGATATAAAATAGTCGGAAATAGCGTTTTAACGCCGTTTTTATCTTTATTTTTACGAAAGAACAGATGCGCCAAACTTATCATAGCCCAATTTATTACCAAAGCCACGACAACTATCGACATAGCTTGTTTAAAAGCCTCGTTCCAATGCGGTAAAAAATAATTTAAAGGCACAACCATAAAAGTAAGCAAAGCCGCTAGTCCCATAGCCGCCGTTGGAATCGCGCGAATATTTAATTTTGAAAATACTTTAGGGGCGTTGCCTTGATGTGAGAGCCCAAAAAGCATTCTGCTTGTCGCGTAAACGCCGCTATTAAACACCGAAAGCGCGGCGGTTAAGATAACAAAGTTTAAAATGCCCGCCACATGTCTAAAACCTATATCGGTAAATATTAGAGTAAACGGACTCGACTCTTTGGTAAGATTGCTCCAATGATAAAGCGAGAGCAAAACAGCGATAGTTCCTATATAAAAAACCAAAATACGAAACAATACTTGATTTGTCGCTTTAGGTATCGTCTTTTTAGGTTCATCCGCTTCGGCAGCGGCGATACCGACAAGTTCAAGACCGCCGAAAGAAAACATTATAATCGGTATCGCTACGACTAATCCATATAACCCGTTCGCGAAAAAACCGCTCTTGCCATCCGTGCCTATAGGCGCTTCCCAAAGATTTTTTATAGTCGCGTCCGGCACTAAACTTGTATTTATGAAAAGTATATACAGACCAAAAAGTATCATAGCGATGATGGCGGTTATTTTGATTATGGAAAACCAAAACTCCACTTCGCCGAATATTTTAACAGTTGAAAGATTTATTACATTTATGATGACAAAAAATATTAAAGCGCTTATCCACGTTGGGAGTTCCGGAAACCAAAACTGCATATAAGCCGCGACCGCCGTAAGTTCCGAGATACTTACCATCACGTAAAGTATCCAATAATTCCAACCCGCCAAAAAACCCGCGAAATCGCCCCAATATTTATACGCGAAATAACTAAACGAACCGGCTTGCGGCTCTTCGGTCATCATTTCGCCAAGCTGTCTCATTATTAAAAATGCTAAAAAACCTACTATCGCATACCCGACAAGCACGGCAGGACCGGCTAAAAATATAGCAGAACCCGTTCCCAAAAACAGTCCCGTTCCCACAGCGCCGCCAAGCGCGATAAGTTGAATATGCCTATTTTTCAAAGCTCTGTGCAATTTTTTGTCACTCATATTTTTCCTTGTAAAAAAACATGTAGATTACCAAAAGTTTCTGAAAATATAATATAAATTCTCAAAAAAAGATTATTATTTTAAGTAATTTTTGAGATGTTAATCAATTTTTTTTGAAAATAGTAATATACTTTCGCAAAAACAAAGACGGTTTATGCAAAAAAACTTTACATGTATGATTTTTTTTATAATTTTACTCTTCAGCGGTTGCGCGTATAAATCCTCTACAAGCGAACTCGTGCGATTTGACGATATTTTGCGTGAAAACGACTGCGACTTCTCGCTTATTGACAAAAAACTAAAAAACGGCGACGATATAATACTTTGGTCTATACAAGGAGGATCGCTCGCCAGAAATTGCGTGGATTTCACGAAAAGTACAGAACTTTTTGACGAAGCCGAACTTCATTATAAATTTGATGTGGATATGAAAAATCCTTTGCTTGAAGTAAGAGATAAAACGAGGTCTATTTTAATAAATAATAACGTCAACCAATACGAAGGAAATGTTTATGAAAAAATAATGGTAAATACTTATAAAGCGCTAAATTTCTTGGCTCTGAATGACAAGGAAAACGCGCGAGTGGAATTTAATAGAGCGCTTGAAAGACAGCGTATAGCAAAAGAGTATTTCGCGAACGATATAGCTGATTTGGAAAAAAAGAACGCGCAAAATCTGCAAGACCTTAAAAGCAGTCAGGATTTATACAACGCTTTAGTGAGGTTAAACGCCAAACAGCAAAAAGGGAAAAATAGCGCGCAAACTCTTGAGTTTAATGAAAACTCCATTGACTTAGCTTTCAACAAATATACGCAAAATGCCGACAGTAGCGCGTACGCTGATTTTATAAATCCGTTTACGACTTATGCCGCCGCACTTTTTTTGTTGAATGACAGAAGCTACCAAAGAGCGGTTGATTTACTTAAAGAGGGTTTGCAAATGGATCCTGGTAATCTGCAAATAGCAAAAGATTTCGCGTTGGCGGATAAAATGGCGGGTGAATTTAACACCGATTTTAAGGAGCATTACGTTTGGTTGTTGTATGAAAACGGACTTGGCGCGATAAAAAACGAGATTGTGATTAATTTGCCGCTTTTTTTAGTCTCGGATTCGTTTATATATTCCGGTATCGCCCTGCCCTCGCTCCAGTTTCGCGCCGCCTCTTATCCATATTTAACGATAAAAAACAGTTCAGGAGATAATTCCAAAACATCAATCATAGCAAGTATTGACGCTATAGCGGCGGCGGAATTTGATAAAAGATATTTTGGTTTGGCCGCGGAAGCCGTTATAAGCGCGGCGGCAAAAACTATTATGCAAAAGCAATTAAACGATGTCAATCCTTTGCTGGGATTTTTAGGGTTATTTTATCAAGCGGCAACGGCAAAAGCCGATACAAGAAGTTGGAGCGCTTTGCCAAAAAATTTTGAAGCGGCGAGCATTCCGATAAGAGACGGCAATATTACGATTGTTGATGAAAATGGAGTAATATTGCTCAAAGAGTTTTTACGAAACGATAAAAATGTTATAATTTATATAAAATCCTCGCAAAAAGGTCAAATTATAACGCATAAAATATATCTTTGAAGGAGATAAAAAGTGAGAAAAATGTTCTATTTTTTAGCGTCTTTGGCGCTTGTTTTTATAGGTTGTGCGGACAAAACGCCGCAAATAAATCCGGCGGCTTACTCTAATATTGTCTTTGAAAACAATAATATAAAAGAGTGGTTTGTTTTGCAAAATATTATTTCCGTTGTTAGAGACGATGGATTTATAGAAGTTGAAGTAGTCGGCAAAAACATCAGCTCGTCTAAACAAATTTTAACTTATAATGTGGATTGGTACGACCAAAACGGTTTTACGATTAAATCCATATTGGTTAAACGCAAAATAGCGAGTATTGAAAATGGTAAATCCATAATCATACATGTGATAAGCCCTAATGCGAACGCGGCAAGTTATAAGGTTCGTTTCGGATTGCCGACAAGCGATGACGAGTTAAGAGACCAAAATGTGAATTTAAGAGAATATAGAGGGGAATAAAAAAAATGAAAAAAGCAGTATTTTTAAAATTATCTATAGCGGTAATGGGATTTATTTTAGTTGGGTGCACGCAACAAGCGCCTCGTTATGTTGGAGTTGATAACCCTGAAGTTCAAGCTGTTATATCTATGGGACTTGATAGGCAGGATTTTGAAAAAGCGGCTACTGACGCGGTAGATTCGCTGCTTCGTTCTGGTGTGTTAAGTAAACCTAATGGCGATAAATATGTCGTGGCGATAGGCAGAATAATAAATGATACCACGCAAAGAATTGATACGGATTTGTTTATCAAAAAGATAAGAACGTCTATATTAAATTCCGGTAAAGCGGTCATTACTTCGGCGATAACCGCGGGCGGAAACGATGATGAACTCATTTATCAAACAAGAGATTTAAGAGCGGACGATGAGTTTCAGCAAGATACAATAGCTGAAAAAGGGACGATTTTAGCGCCGGAACTCTCATTGACAGGCAAGATAATACAACAATCAAAAACCGTTGATAAAAACAAATTGGTTGAGTATTACTTTCAGCTAACTCTCACAAATCTCAAAAATGGACTTGCTATATGGGAAGAGGAGAGTATAATCGGAAAAGTCGGAGATAAAAAATCAGTCAATTGGTAACCTTACATGTAAGGGTTAATTCCCTACATGTATAAACATTTAAAAGGGAAATTATGCTAAAAAAGATATTCACAAACACATATATGGCTTTGTTTGTATACGTACCGCTAATTGCAAATGTCATATGTTTTTTATGCTTTCTTTCTAGTGGAGTCTTGGGTTATCAACTGGAAATGATAGTTTTTATAATTTCCGCGTTTATTCTTTCATCAATATTGCTTATGTATTTAGGATATTTTTGGGCTAAAAAATTTATAAATAAAATGAATTTTACAGCCTATTTCGCGCTTTTCGCGTTTTTGGTATATACTCTTTTTTGTCTGAATTTAGCTTTTGTGCTCTCAGACTGGGACTATTCGGACGGCTATTTTGAGTTGATAACCATTTTCTCAAACATTATTTTTCTTGTACCAAATATTGCATTTATGTTTGAAGGCAAACCGATATACGCTTTTTTACTGCAAATCATATCGTACGGAGCGTTTAGCGCGGGATTTGCTTTTGCTCTTTGTAAAAAAGGATTGTTAAAACCTGATAAAAAGATGAAGATTTTAACTCTCATCTTTTTTATATTAGCGCTTCTTGCCATAGCTCAATGCTCATATAGAAACTCTCGTTTTCTACCCTCTTTCGTTGCTAATCTTGAGAGTTTTACGGATAATGATGGGTGGTACCGCTATGGGAGTCACGACTACGTTATAACTCCGATAGATAACCCGACACTAAAATTTAATCTTGATGATAATCTTCCAAAAATTGACGGCGCGACCGCTCTTTGTCCGATATTTTTTTCAGCGCATAAAGCTATATATCCGCAAATGCAAAATCATTACGAATATATAAATTGTTCATCTACACCGTATGCTTACGAAAGGCTTATAAACGGCGAGGCGGATATTATATTTGCCCTCTCACCTTCAGATAAACAAATACAAATGGCAAAAGAGAAAGGCGTGGAGCTGGTTTTAATGCCAATAGGTAAAGAAGCTTTTATATTTTTGACAAATAAGAAAAATCCTGTTAAAAATTTAAGCGTTGAGCAGATTAGACAAATCTATACGGGGAAAATCACAAATTGGCGCGAACTTGGCGGAGAAAATGAAAAAATCTTGGCTTTTCAGCGCAATCAAAACTCAGGCAGTCAAACGGCTATGGAAAACTATATTATGAAAGGATTAGACTTTAAAGAGCCTATACGCGAAGTGTTTTACGGTTCAATGGGCGGTATGATAGAAGGAGTAGCGGACTATAGAAACGCCAAAAACGCGATAGGATATTCGTTTAGATACTATGCGACCGTGATGAATTCGGATGAAAATATAAAACTTTTAAGTATTGAGGGCATAGAGCCTACTGTTGAAAACATCAAAAACAATACTTATCCGTTCGCGGCTGAATTTTATATCGTAAGTATGCGAAATATCTCAAAAAACGGACAGAAATTGATTGATTGGTTTTTGAGCGAACAAGGACAAACGCTTGTCAAAAATGTGGGTTACGTGCCGATAAAAGAGTTTTGACAAGTATTTCATAAAAACTATGAAATACTTGTAGCTTTTTTATCCAACAATCAAATAACTAAAGAAATTACATATAAATTTGTTTGTAATTGCAAATGTGTACTATTCGAAATCAAATTTACTATTTTTATGCTGTATTTTTTAAAATTAATATCATTTGCGTTCATAGTATGATAAAATCAAAAATATTTTTCAATTTTATCTATAAAGATACCAAATGAAATCTGCTGTCAAACTTTTCTTATTTTTAGCATTAACTATTTTTCTTTCATCTTGTAATAAAGACAACAATCAGTCTTCAACCGATACGCCAATAAGCAACAACGTAACCAAAAACCCTTACTCTTACGGATACGATTGTAAAGGATATGTTGTAGTAAACGGATACGAACTTCCTCCTTGTCCAGACCCGAAGATAAACGATTCCACTCTTTTAGGGATAGATATAAATAATAATGGTGTAAGAGACGATGTAGAGAGATGGCTTATCGTAAGATACAAAAATAATCATAAAATAGTTACGGAAATTGGGTTTCAAACCGGAAGAGCTGTACAGATAGTCATAACAGACCCGAGTAGAGCCAAAGAAACATATCATATGCTTGACGCTGCGCAATATTGCAATTGGTATTTTAAATATGATGCGACCGAGTTTGGTGACCCAATATTGATTGACCACGACATAATTACTTCTACAGCTTTTAAAACTATACAACTTGATACGGACGAGAGAATAAAAGCCTATTTAGCCTACGATAGAAAACTTAGCGGTGGGGTATATAGAATGCCTTATCCAGATGAAGAAAGGGCGTTTTGCAGCTTTGATGTAGATACGATGTTAAAGGAGTGACAATGAAAAAAATAATATCACTCTTAATATTTTTATTCCCAATATTTCTTAATAGCCAAGTTATAGAAATAGATGAACGCATAAACGATATTTATTTCGCTAACGGGGTTTTGGTTACAAAAGATGGTGCACAAGCTTCATTAAAATTGATTATTGACGCTACCAAACAAGATATCTACAACGGTAACACTGACGATATGAAAAAAGAAGCTCGTTTTGACCTCCTCTACAACCAAACATACGGTTTCTACGCCGATATGCTTGAGACGTTCAATCAAAAGAAAGCCGAACACAAATACTTTTGGATAACGATAGAATCTATTATAAAAATAGCCGGCAAAACGACAAAGATAGGCATAGTAACAGACGCCGCCAAAGATAAATTAGTCGAGATCATATCTAAAGAGATATTTGAAGCCATAACAAATATGGCTTTAACTTACACTCTTGATTCTGTGGACTCAGGAGCGTATAAAAATGTTATAGACGCCGTTAAAGACGCTTTGGATAAAAATATAGGTTCATACACTTGGAATATTATAAATTCCGTTAGCGACATTTTAAAAGAGGTAGATCTGAACGCTCAGTTTAATTCATTAACGACAAGTATTGTTTCGGGGCATCAAGTTATCATCATAGCTCACGCTGAGGGAAACTTCTTCGCCAACGAGTTGGAAGATAAAATAAACGCTCAAAACAAACAATGGATGAAGCGATACATTAAAGCTATATCCGTATCAAGTCCTGCGAATAAAGTTCCGTTCGGAGGTTCTCATATAACTTACGACAACGACCCTACTATAAATTGGCCAAACAGAGTAGGAGGCGATACTTTAAACCCTTTGCGTTACAGAAGGTTTTATCAACAGTATAATTTTGGCGAAACTTTATCGGACGAGGGCGCTTTGGATCTTATAGCTGAGATAAGCGATATGTCTATGCCTGAGGAGTGCAGCACCGTACTTAAATTTTACTTTGGAGACGATTTGACGGATCTGTGTTATGACGACGCGAATGTAGCCGTGTTTGATATACCAAACTATAAATTTCACGATTTTGAATACTACATGCAAGAGCAACTTATATCTGATATCGGGACTATACGTCAAAACCCTTCGAGAGAGTACATAATAAACTTTTTGTCTGAGAGTATAGAAGCGTTTAAAACTGCTCCTTCGCAGTGGGAGGTCACAGAAAAACAAGAGGGTGATGTGAAAGTTTGCGAAGATAGATTGTTAAAGGCAAAACATAAATACGACAGCAGCATAAAAGATATGGACAAAGTCTATCCGTTTGATAAAGAGGGTAAGATTTATCTTGTAAATGGCGAATATGTGAAAACTAATAGTTTTGATGGGGTGAAGATAGAAGAGACAAAAACTAGCGAAGTTTGTTATAAATTTAACGACGAGAATGAGGAGCTTGTCGGCAAAATAGACGGAATAGCTCCAAAACACATGAATATAATTATCGCTGAAAATCCGTCTATACATGATTATTATATTATCGGTAAAATATGGGATTATAGTGTGAAAATAGATGGCGCTATACTTCGTGAAATTAGTGGCATGTGGCATATTTATGATTATTATATTGATAAGAATAAAACCTATCCGATTTATATTTCTTCTCTCGATCTTGCTAATACCGAATATTCATTTTATGTTACTTTGATTGTTAAGGATAAGTGCAATCCAGTTTTCAGAATTCCAATAGCAATGCTTGCGGCAAATAATGGACGTATTGCTGATTTGAAAATCAATGAGAAAGGAGAATTAAAATTATATAGCAATTTTAAACCGATTGCATGGAGAGCGGGTAATATACTTGCTGATTATTCTGCTTTTATTGATTATAAGGATATTTGTGAAAATCAATCTTGGATATACGAATAATTGCATAAAACTTTGCGGTATATAACAAGAAAAGCCGATCACGTTTTTTAAACTTTTTGCTAAAAAGTCCTTAAATTTCTAAAACCTTTTTATAGTTTGTATATATCGCGTTTCCCTGCGGAAAATACTCGCCGATAACAAGAGCATATCTGTCAAATGGGTTTTTCTCAAACACAAACTTCAGTCTTTTTGAAAGCGGTAAATCATAACTGTTCAATATGATGGAAAACGGCACCGGATAGTCTGAAGCATATAAGAGTTTATGATGTATCTCTTTTTCGCGGCTTAAATGTCTCAAGACTTTAGCTCTTACAGGTGTTAATATAGCCGAAATATCAGCATAAAGATTATCATAAGTTTTGAGCATTTCAATAAGTGTGAAGTACTCTTGCGGATAGTATTTGGGATTACGTTTTAAAGCCCGCGATATTTTTAACGGCTCATAACTTAGCGCCATATGCGCAACTATCACTTTGACGCCGAGTTTTAGCGGTAGATCTATCATTTTTAAAGATTCGTAAGCTTTATTTGAAGGCAGACTGCTTTCACTTCCTATGTGAAAAATGACGGGCAAATTTTTTTTCTTAAGCTTTTCATAATACGGGATAAATTTTTCATCATTTGTATCTATCTCCCAGTAGTTTTGCATAAATTTCGCTCCCTTAAAGCCCGCATTGGCATACTTATCTATAAGTTTTAGGGCGTCATTCCTCAATGGATTTATAGAAAAAAACGGGATAATGATATCCGAATGGTTTTTATAAAGATTTAACACATCATCATTGCTAGCACACACCGTATTGTCTTTATGCAGCAGTTTACCTTCCTTGTTTATTTTATCGTCAATGCCAAAAAGAGTTATTTTTTTAATTTTTTTTGAAGTTTTGACTGACTTAGTAAGCGTATTTACATATTCTTCATAGCTATTTTTTATAAGTCGTCTTGGGTTTGCGCCGAGGCGTCTTGCAAAAAACATAATGGCAAGCTTGTCATACAAGCGTTTAAATCCGACTTGACTGCTTAAAAGATGTACATGCATATCAACCATAACCAATCCCCTTTAATCAATAAATCTTTTAGTAATTTCCGCGTAAACGTCTATGCGTCCATCTCTAAAAAATAGCCAAATGCATTTAGCTTCTTTTGATATAGCCCTTCTCATTCGCCATAGCAAAAATCTCGCCTTTTAAAAATATTTGTAAAATGTATCGTGTGAGAGCTTAAAAAATGCCCAAATGGACAATAAAAAGGAATGATTAAATTAATAAAATGTAATATAGCCATTTTATTGCCTGTTTGTTCTTAAAAGATAAAATAGTTCTTTTAAAGTATTTCTTTCATATAATTAAATTTATTTTTTAAATAAGGACATGTAATGCTTCGGCTTTTAAAAATACGCGGGTTTTTGCCGTTTATTCTCATTATGTTTATCAATGCTTCCGTTGATTTGGCGCATAAGATAACGATTCAAAACGTTTTAATAAAAAGCTTTGACGGCAATACTTTAGTGATCCTAGTCGCTCTTGTAAACGCTATGATACTGCTTCCTTTTATATTTTTATTTTCTCCCGCAGGTTTTATAAACGACAAATTTTCAAAAACAACAGTTATAAGATACGCGACTCTCACGGCGATAGCGCTTAGCGTATTGATACTTGTAAGCTACTATCAAGGCTGGTTTGTATTCGCTTTTATTATGACGTTTTTATTGGCTGTCCAAAGCGCGTTTTACTCACCCGCGAAATACGGACTCATCAAACGCTTTGTCGGCGTTGAAAAGCTCAGTCTCGCGAACGGCGTTATTCAAGCTTTAACTATCATCGCCATTCTTCTTAGCTCTTTTGTGTTTTCGGCTATTTTTGAAAAATACTACATGCAAGATATTGTTGACCCGAATGTTATTTTGACATATATGACGCCCATAGGATTTTTGCTTGTGATTTTAAGCTCTTTAGAGGCGTTTTTCGCTTTTAAAATACCGTTTTTTGATGCTAAACCCATAAAAGAGAGATTTGATTTTAAAGAGTACTTGAAATTAAAATATCTTCGCAAAAATTTAAAAACAGTAAGAAGCAATAAAGATATTTGGCTTAGCATAATAGGGCTTAGTATCTTTTGGGGAATCTCGCAAATGGTTATAGCGGCATTTCCGGCGCATTATAAAATGATAACGGGGGATAACAACGCTATTATCATCCAAGGCATTTTAGCCGTAAGCGCGATAGGACTCATAAGCGGTTCCGTCATAGCCGGAATTTGCTCAAAAAGACACATAGAGCTTGGCATTATACCCATAGGCGCGCTTGGAATGTTTGCCGCACTCTGCGGTATGACATTTGCCAATCACGCGCTTTTAATGGGATTTTACTCTTTAATATTCGGATTTTTCGGAGGACTTCTTATAGTTCCCCTAAACTCCATCATACAATACTTTTCAAACGACGCGCAAATTGGCAAAATATTAGCCGGAAACAATTTTATTCAAAATTGCGCCATGGTCTCTTTTTTGGCTTTAACGGTTTTATTCGTCTTATTTGACTTTTCCACGACAGAACTGTTTTTAATAACGACTTTAATAGCGTTTTTAGGAGCTTTGTACGCCATAAAACAAGTGCCTCACTTGTTCGCGAGAATCTTATTGTTCCCAATTTTAAAAATAGGTTACAAAACAAATATACAAGGTATTGAAAATATTCCATCAAGCGGCGGAGCGCTTTTACTTGGCAATCATATAAGTTGGATAGATTGGTTAATTTTGCAAGTGGCAAGTCCAAGAGCGCTTAAATTTGCGATGTTCAAGACATATTACGACAAATGGTATTTAACTTGGATATTTAAATTTTTTGACGTTATACCAATAGCTGGGGGCGCTAGCAAATCAGCGATTGAAAGCATTAGAGCGAGACTTAAAAACGGCGAAGTAGTCGCGTTGTTTCCGGAAGGAATTATAAGTTATAACGGACAAATAGGCAAATTTGAAAGAGGTTTTGAACTTTCAGTTGCCGATATTGACGTGCCAATTATCCCATTTTATCTAAGAGGTCTTTGGGGCTCTACTTTCTCTCGCGCGGACGATTATTATAAGCAACTTCGTCAAACGAGCGGCAAAAGAGAGATAATGATAGCTTTTGGAGAAGCGTTAAAATCAAGCGCAAAAGCGAATGAGGTCAAACAAGCTGTTATAAAATTGTCGCTCGCGGCTTGGGATTTTTACTTGTCAAATCAAAAACCTTTGCATTATCACTGGCTAAAACGTGCGAATTCGTCACTATTCGCGATATCCGTTATAGACCAATCGACAGGAGTGAAATTAAATAATTTAAAACTTTTAACCTCCGTTATTTTATTTATAAAAAAATTAAAAGGCGTGTTGAAAGATGAGGAAAATATAGGCGTTTTATTGCCCTCTTCCGCTGTAGGAGCGATAGTTAATCTCGCTCTTTTTGCTTTAGGCAAAAAATCTATCAACTTAAATTATACGCTCAGCATAGAAACCTTAAAAAACGCGGTGGAACAAAGCGGCTTGAAAACTATTATAACTTCCAAAACTTTTGTCAAAAAGCTTGAAACAAGAGGCCTTAATTTTCAAGAAATTTTGGAAGGCAGAGCGATTTATGCCGAAAATATAAAAGAGACATTCACAAAAACGCAAATTATAAAAACACTTTTAAAAGTTTTGCTGTTCCCAACTTGGGTTTTGGAGTTTTTGTACTTTGAACCGGTTAAACTGAACGATACCGCCGTTATACTCTTTAGTAGCGGAAGCGAAGACGCGCCAAAAGGCGTTGAGTTAACGCATAAAAATCTGCTCGCCAATATCAAACAAGTGGCTGATTTGCTGAACTTCAAAAAAGATGACGTTGTGCTGAACTCTTTGCCTATTTTTCACTCTTTTGGACTTACTATCACAACTTTAATGCCGCTTTGCGAAGGCATACTGATGGTATGCATAGCCGATCCTACGGATGTTGTTGGCATAGGAAAAATGTGCGTGCAATATCGTGCCAGCATATTACTTGGAACGTCGACATTCTTTAGATTATATATAAAAAATAAAAAACTTCATCCTTTAATGCTTCAAAGCGTAAGAATCGCCGTAGCCGGGGCCGAGAAATTAAAAGACGATGTAAAAAGCGGTTTTAAAATAAAATTCGGCATAAATATATATGAGGGTTACGGAACAACAGAAACCGCTCCGGTCGTATGCGTAAATATGCCCGACACCCTAGAATACGTATCTTACAAACCTTTGACTTTTCACAAAGACGGAACGGTTGGAATGCCGCTTCCAGGAACCATCGTAAAAATAGTTGATCCGCAAACTTTGGAGGAATTGCCTACAGGCGAAGACGGACTTATCTTGATAGGCGGTTCGCAAGTGATGAAAGGCTATTATAAAAATGAAGAAAAAACCGAGGAAGTTATAGTAAAAATCGGAGAATGGCAATACTATAAAAGCGGTGATAAAGGGCATATAGACGAAGAGGGTTTTGTCACAATAGTAGACAGATACAGCCGCTTCGCTAAAATCGGTGGCGAGATGATAAGCTTAACAAGTGTGGAAAGTTCGATAGTATCTTTGTTTAAAAACGAAGTTGACCTTATAGCTGTTAATCTTGAAGACGATAAAAAAGGTGAGAAAATCGTGCTTTTATTTGTTAACGAATTATCTCATGAAGAGTTTTTGCAAACTATAAAAAATGCCGCGCTTCCGCCGCTTTTAACGCCAAGCGAATTTTATAAAGTAGAAGTCTTGCCAAAGCTTGCCAGCGGAAAAGCTGACTTTAAAGCGTCAAAAGAGTTAGCCTTGGAATTATCAAACAGTAAAGAAAGAAGCTGATTTAAATTCCCTTACATGTAGGATAATTTAGCGCAATATTTTATCCTTACATGTAAGCTTTAAACTTTATTTACATTTTTTGGACAAAAAAGCAAAGTTTTACGCTCTATCTAAACAGTAACGTATGCGAGCATTCTAAAAGCTAATAAACATAACAATGTGAAAACTATTTTTGCAAATAAATCTTTTTTCAAAGTCAGCATGCAAATCCTTTAAAAATTTTCTCAATTTTAGCATAAATTAAAGATTGTATCATCACAAATGAAAGAAAAAACAATTAATATGAGATTTATTGCAATAATATTTACATGTAAGACGTTTTATTTAAAACTCTGTATTTGCGGTAAAATACTCTTACATGTAAGTGATCAAATATCTATCATATCCAAGCACTTCACATGTAATTAAAAAAACAAAGCATTAAAACTTACAAAAACAGTTACATATAAGCTTTTTGAGAGATTTTAACTTTACATGTACGGATTTTTATTTTAATTCTCCCCAATTATTGCCTATGCTAACGGTAGTTTTTAAAGGCACGTTTAATTTCCAAATATTTTCCATAATTTCGCTCGCTTGTTTCGCGAAATCCAAAGCATTTTCGCTTTTCGTCTCAAATATAAGTTCATCATGAATTTGCAGTAACAATTTCGCGTCGTCTTTTAAAATGCTGTTTTTTATTTTTAACATAGCAAGTTTAATCAAATCCGCGGCGCTTCCTTGAAAAACGGCGTTTATCGCTTCCCTGCCATAATTAGCGACTTGCAAGGCGGAAGCGGAGGCAAAATCAAAATTTCTCTTGCGTCCTAAAATAGTTCGTATAAATCCGTCTCTTCTCGCTCCCACGTCAATAGAGGCAAGATATGTTTTTACGGTTGGAAAAGAGGCGAAATAGCTATCTATATAGCCTTTCGCTTCTGTTTGAGAGACATTAATGGTTTGCGCTAATTTTCTAGCGCCCATACCGTATAATAGTCCAAAATTGATACTTTTCGCAACGTTTCTCATACTCTTGGCGTTTTCGCCGAAAAGCTTAACGGCAGTCTCAAAATGGATATCTTTATCCCCCATAAAAGCGTTTACCAAAGCTTCGTCCAAACTAAAATGCGCTAAAAGCCTAAGCTCTATTTGCGAATAATCAATACCTATGAGTTTAAATCCCTCTTTTGCTATAAACGCCGCTCTTACCTCTTTGCCAAGCTCGGTTCTGACCGGAATATTTTGCAAATTCGGCTCTTTTGAACTAAGTCTTCCCGTAGATGTTCCTGTCTGCAAAAAACTTGTGCGCACGCGCGAATTTTTATCTGAAAGTCCAAGTTTTAAGAGCGGCTCTATGTATGTGGATTTTAATTTATAAAGTTCCCTATACTCCAAAAGTTTTTCAACTACAGGGTGTTCTTTTACAAGTTCGCTTAAAACATTTTCATCTGTGCTATAGCCGATTTTCGTCTTTTTATATGCTTTTAGACCTAAATGCTCAAATAAAATATTACCCATTTGCTGAGGCGAATTTATGTTAAACTCTCTGTCGCATAGTTTATAAATCTCTTTAGTGAGTTCTCCGATAGCACTTTCGCTTTTTTGAAGCAATTTTGACAAATAATCCGTATCTACTTTTATACCCTCGTTTTCCATATCTCTTAAAATTTCTATGAACAAAAACTCTACATGTCTTGCTATCTCAAGAAGTTTTGGCTCAAGCAAATCTTTTAATTTATGGAATAGCTTAAGCGTCACCCACGCGTCTTCCGCGGCATAATCGCAAGCCGTTTTTATATCAACGTCGGCAAAAGTAGATTTTTTTTGTACAATCTCGGAAAATTTCACAGTAGTATAATTTAAAAGTCTTTTTGCCAAAGAGTCCATACTAACGCTATATTCGGAACTTAAAAGCCATGCCATTATCATAGTGTCAGCATAAATATCTATCTTTAAATCAAAATTATTAGATATAACGTTCATGTCAAATTTGATATTTTGACCTATAATTTTGCGCTCAAAGAGTTTACGAAGCGCTTCTTTGGCGTCGCTTTTGCTTACTTGCTCGCCGACTCCAAGATAAAAGTGCGCGATAGGCACATAATAAGCTCTATCTTCTTCAAAACAAAATGAAAATCCGATAATATCGGCGTTTCTCGAATCCAAAGAGTTTGTTTCGGTATCAAACGCTAAAAGCGCGCTTTGCGGGATTTTGTCTACGACTTCAAAAAGTTTTTCTCTGCTGTCAAGCAAAATAGCTTCAAAACTCAAAACCTCTTGTCTCTTTTTTACACTAACGCGATTTAAGATAGTATGCATACTATTTTCAAGCAATTCGTCTTTTATCGCAAGCAGCGGTTCATCAACCGGGAATTGAAACTTTTCAAGTTTTTCATAAACGTCCAAAGAGTCGTCAAGCGCGGTAAGTTTTAAGCTTATAAACGCGCTTTGCCGACCCTCTTTTAAAAGCTCTTTAATCCTTTCGTTTCTCACTTTATCTATATTTTCATATATATTTTTTATATCGCCAAATTCGCTTAAAAGCTTTCTCGCTCCCACCGGCCCTATGCCTTTAACTCCGGGAATATTATCGGACGCGTCGCCGGTAAGCGCCAAATAGTCTCTAATTTTTGAAGGCGGCAATCCAAACTTGTCAAAGCACCCTTTTTCGCCTATCTCTATCTTTTTGACAGGTTCAAATATAGTGACTTTACCATCGTCTATTAACTGATACAAATCCTTATCGTGCGTAACAATTCGCACTCTTAAATCGCTGTTTTTTGCAAATTTCACCATTGAAGCTATGACGTCGTCCGCTTCATAACCCTCTTTTGAGTATTCGGCAAATCCCATTTTTTTAATCCACTCTATAGCGATGGGAAGTTGCTTTCTTAAATCCTCAGGCGGTTCAACTCTGTTCGCTTTATAATTTTCATCAATATCGTGACGAAACGTCTTGCCTTTGCTATCAAGCGCGAACAGTATATAATCAGAGGGGTAATCTTTCTCTATCGAGTGTATAAAATTAGCAAAACCCATCAATAGTCCGGTAGGTTCTCCTTTTGAATTTTTTAAATTCGGCAGCGCGTAATAACTTCTAAAAAAAAATCCGAAAGTATCAATTATGGTTATGGTTTTCACTCTTTATCCTAATTTATTAAATTACGTCGTAGCTGATTATAATCAAACTCTTACATGTAAACATAAAATTTTAATACAAATTCTACGCTATTCCAAATTCATACGCTAAAAATTCTCCCGTATAACTACCGGTTTTTTTATAGTTTTCGGCAAGTTTTAAAGGAGGCGCGCTGTCTACGATTTTACCGCCTTTACTGCCGCCATCAGGTCCCATATCTATGATAAAATCAGCATTTTTAATAACATCCATATTGTGTTCTACCACTAAAACCGAATTTCCAAGCGAAGTTAGACGATGAAGCACACGCACTAATTTATCCACATCCGCAAAATGAAGTCCCGTTGTAGGCTCGTCCAAAATATAAAGTGTCTTGCCGGTATCTCTTCGGCTAAGTTCTTTTGAGAGTTTTATCCTCTGCGCCTCTCCGCCGCTTAAAGTTGTGGCATTTTGGCCAAGCGTAATATATCCAAGTCCAACGTCTTGAAGCGTTTTTAAAATCTGGTGAAATTTTGGAATAGCGGAAAAAAACTCAGCCGCTTCGTCAACACTCATATCCAAAACGTCGGAAATTGACTTGTTCTTATACTTGATCTCTAAAGTTTGAGCGTTGTATCTTTTACCGTTGCATATGTCACATTTAACCATAATATCGGGTAAAAAATGCATCTCTATCTTTATCTCGCCGTCACCTTGACATTTTTCGCATCTGCCGCCTTTAACGTTGAACGAAAACCGCCCTACTTTATAACCTCTTATCTTCGCTTCTTTGGTTTTCGCGAAAAGCGCTCTTACCTCGTCCATAAGTCCTGTGTATGTGGCGGGATTGCTTCTTGGGGTTCTGCCTATAGGACTTTGGTCAAGATATATAACTTTATCAAGTTGTTCCAGCCCCTCACACTCTACGCCCGCTACTTTTTTTATCTTTCTGGAATGATTTAACAGCTCTTTCGCGACCGGAAGAAGAGTTTGAAGTATCAATGAACTTTTCCCGCTGCCACTTACGCCAGTTATTGCCACTAAATTTCCAAGCGGAATTTTGACATTGAGATCGCGAATATTATTTATATTGACATTTTTTAAAACAATCCACCTGTTTTGTTCTCTATTTTCCTGATAATTTATAACCCTTTTGCCGTTTAAATACTCAGCTGTCAACGTATCGCTTTTTTGGAATTCCGAAAGTTTGCCGCTAAATACGACTTCTCCTCCGAGTTTTCCGGCATACGGACCTATGTCCACGACAAAATCGGCATTATTGATAGTCTCTTTGTCATGCTCCACAACTATCAGTGTATTGCCTTTTTCTTGCAAAGCTTTAAGAGTTTTTATAAGCTTTAACGTATCTCTTTCATGAAGTCCGATACTGGGCTCATCCAACACATACATAACTCCGGTAAGTCCGCTTCCTATTTGAGAAGCTATTCTTATTCTTTGCGCTTCTCCGCCGCTTATTGTTCTAGCGTCTCGTCCAAGCGTTAAGTATCCTAATCCGACATCATGCAAAAAACGCAATCTTTCGTTTATCTCTTTTAAAATCGGCACGGCTATCATATGTTCTTGCGTGTTAAAATATTTGAAATTTTGCTCATCTGCAAAAAAATCGACTGAATTTTCTATCGGCATTATAAGCACATCGGAAATTCTTTTATCGGCTACTTTGACCGCCAAAGACTCTTGATTTAGTCTGAAACCGCCGCATTTATCGCATACTTTTTCACTCATATATTCGCTTAAAATCTGTTCGTCTTTTATCATGTCGTATGCGATTTGCATTATACCGTCAAACTTTTTACTTATTTTATGATGTTTCCAAAAAAACTCCACAGCTTCGGTTCGTCCATGTAAAATAGCTTTTTTTTCATACTCTTTAAGTTCGCCAAATGGAATGGTTGTATCTATATTTTCGCTTTTGCAAAACGCCATCAAAAATTTATAATAAAAGCTTTTATTAAAACCGTAAAGTATTTTTACCGCACCGTCTTCTATATTCAAATCTTCGTTTATAATCTTACTCATGTCCAAAGCGTATTTTATGCCAAGACCGTCGCAAGAAGGACAAGCGCCTTTTGGAGAATTAAATGAAAAAGATAAAGGTTCCAAAGGATTAAAACTTATTTTACAATCAAAACAAGCCAAATGCTCGCTAAAATGGATAATATCTTTTGGATATCCTATATCTTTCGCGTTTGGTATCTCTATCTCCACTTCGTCAAAACTTTTTTCCAAAGCCTTCTCAACGCTGGAAGCTATTCGCTCTTTATTTTCCTCTTTCATGATAACGCGATCTATAACAACTTTTATCGTATGTTTTTTGGTTTTTGAAAGTTCTATCTCCTCATCAAGCCGCACCATTACGCCGTCTATCATTGCTCGAACGTACCCTTCGAGCCTTAAAGACTCTATCATATCAGCAAACGTGCCTTTTCTTTCGCGCACAAGAGGAGATGTTATAACGAGCGTCGCGTTTTCGGGAAGTTTTAAAACTTGCTCAATGATATCGGCGCTTGACATTTTTGATATCGGCTTACCGCATTGATAACAGTATTGATGTCCTACTCTGGCATACAAAAGTCTCAAATAATCATAAATTTCCGTGATTGTTCCAACTGTTGAGCGAGGATTTTTGCTGGTAGTCTTTTGGTCTATCGCGATAGCTGGTGTCAGTCCTTCTATCTTATCAACGTCCGGTTTTCCTACTCTATCTAAAAATTGTCTCGCGTATGAAGAGAGAGATTCTATATAACGTCTTTGTCCTTCGGCATAAAGCGTATCAAAAGCAAGCGTACTTTTTCCGCTTCCTGAAATTCCTGTAAAAACTATCAGTTTATTTTTGGGTATCTCTAAATTAATTGATTTTAAGTTATTCTCTTTCGCGCCGTAAATCTTTATGGTGTTCACAATTATTCCTATATTAAAAGCCTATTATTTTATCTTAAAGGCTCTTAATGTATTATGATGTATAAAATAATTCATATCCTTTAAGGAGAGCGTATGCGTTGCTTTTTATTATCGCTTATTTTCATCTCTTTACCGCTATTGGCGGCAAATATCTTAAGTTATGAAATTCAAGAAAACGAGACTGGAAACGCTGAAGTAGTTTTGTCGTTTGAGGGCAATTGGGAAGGTTTGATAGAGCAAAAAAACAGCGATGAAGAGATGATATTCGTCATTAAAGGTCTTGGAGTAAAATTATCCGCGCAAAATCAGCGAAACTCTCCAAATATAGAGTATATAAAATTAAGCCAATTGAGCGCGAACGAATCTCGCTTGATTGTAAAAAGCGAACAAACTTACGACGCGCTCATCTCAAACAACACAAATGAAATTCGCATAAGCTTAACGCCAAAATCAATCCCCATTACGATAGAAGCCATAGCAAACGGCGCTAATAATGAAAGTATTGTCGCATATATATTAGATGCTTTACTCTATGTAGCCATATTTTTGGCTGCTCTAATAGCCGCTTTTTTTATATTTGTAAAAGTGAAATTATTTCCGCGCGCAAACGTAAAAAATATTGATATTGAAAATAACGCCTTACATGTAGAGGAAAACAGTGAGTTTTCGGATGAAAAACAAGATAAAGGCGAGAACACGAATAATGATGAAATCATAGAGCCGACACAAAACAAAGCGACTAAAACAAAAAAATCACCAACATCTCAAAAAAAAGCGAAACAGACTAGAAGTTTGTTTGATTTATAGTATCGTTAATCTCTTTTTGCTTTTTTAAAGTGCGGATTTATCGCCGTTAACCACAAATCAGCCAACATATTTCCAAAAAGAGTCAAAAATGAGGAGATGACCAAAATACCCATAATTACGGGATAATCGCGAGCAAGCGCGCTTTGATAAAATAAAAGTCCCATTCCGTTTATTGAAAATATGGATTCTAATATAACGCTACCTCCGATAAGTCCGGGAAGCGACAGTCCAAGTATCGTGATGAGAGGCGGCATGAGATTTGGCACTACAATATATTTTAAAAGTCTATTTCCTTTTATACCTCTGGCTTTCGCAAAGAAAAAATAATCGCTTTTAAGTATTGATACGGTAAGTCCTCTAACGTACAAAATCATACTTCCTATCCCGCCAAAAATCATAACTGTTATCGGCAAAACCAAATGCCACGCGCTATCAAGCCATCGCGGAATTTGAGTATATGCCGAATTTAACCCGCTTATCGGAAACCATCCAAGATATACGCTAAAAAAAATCACCAACAAAAGAGATAGGTAAAATGATGGCATAGCGTAACTTACAAGAGAGATTTGCTTTATTGCATAATCATACGCGCCGCCCTCTTTGATGGCAGATTTGATACCAAAATATACGGATATGCAAAAAATAAAAACGAGACTTATCACGTTGATCAAAAGTGTAATAGGAATACGCGACAATATCTCATCGCTCACACTTTTTCCGCTCGCGAAAGAGATACCAAAATCCAGCATCAAAATAGCTTTAAGCCACGAAAAATATTGCGCAAATAAAGGCTTGTCAAGTCCGTAAACCGTTTTTAATCTTTCAATACTTTCAAGCGTAATATTCGGATTTAACTCACCGCTCGCGAAAAAAGAGTTCGGAGCAAGATGAATAGCTCCAAAAGATATAATGCTGATTATAAGCAGCATAAATACGATATAACCCATCTTTTTAAGTAATAATTTCATCGTAAAGCTCTTTAATCAATTTTTTTCCTCAACAAACAATAATAAATAAAAGCGTCAAAAATTAGCGCGATATATTAAACAAAAACAACGAACAATAAAATAACATATCACGAGTTTGTTACATGTAAGATCTTTTATGCAAGTTTTATTTTCGCAACCCGCACCTTTACATGTAAGACTTTTGTTGTATAAGTTTAGCTAAAACAACGTCTCTTTTTGCTCAAAAATTTCTTTACATGTAAAGTTTTTTGCGTGAACTTAGTTTTTGATACGGTTATCTTACATGTATGGCTTGCAAGGTAACCATCAATAAGTTATCTACATGTAAGGTTTATGCGCAAACCTACTATCAACAAAACCATTTACATGTGAAGCTTAGCTTATGATCTTAACCTGTTTCTGTTGATAATATTTAAGATTTTTGGTTTCACATGTAAAAGTGCGGTAAAAATTTATTACATGTACTTAATTTTTAAGCTATTCGCTAATCTCCCATTCTTCTTATATTGTCATCACTATTGCTCTTTTCGGATAACGTTTGTTGTTGCTCTTTATACTCTCTTTCAAGCTTCTCAAATTCGATTTTACTCTCCCCTATCTCTTTATCGCTCAAATGCCCTGTTGTGGCTTCCATTAACTCCATTAAGGTAGGCTCTTCAATTGATTCTTGCCCAATCAAAGCGTCATACTGTTGTTCTTGTTCAGCTAAAGCGTTATTGCTAACAGCTTTATCTGGATTATTGTTAAATACTTCTCTTTCATCTCTTTTGGCATTCACCAAATGTATCAAAAAGCTATCTTCTTTTACATCGTCTATTCCTGGAAACAAACTTCTTCCCGATTGGCTTATATAACCTTTTAAATTGTTTTCGTATCTGCTTATATCTTCGTTGTTGGAAATAGCGTTTGCATACTCTTGAAATTGTTCGGGTAAAGGATACTTTTCATTGAAAGAGTCTAAGTCTTTAAATTTTATTTCATGATTTGAAATTTCTTGCATCATCGCGTGCAGCCCAACTATGCCCAATTCGTTTGTTTTCTCTTCTTTTTGAACACATTGATAATTGACAAATCCAAGAGAGTCGTTTTCGGAAACTATAACTCTTTCGTAATTTTTATCTTTAGCGTCTTCGCATAAATTCTCTATTTTTCTTGCTTTGTCGATCTCGCCTATGTAATTAACAGTTCCTTGCTCTTTTATGATATTGTCGTGATATATATTTGCGTATCCTCCACCAACGTCCGCATGAGCTCCATAAATACTTTTTTCTACAATATTATTTGGAATATCGCTGTCTTTATCTTTCAAAGAGTGAAGAGGAAAGTTGGTTCTTAACTCATTTTTTGCGGTAAATTGAACTATTTTATTGGCGCTGTGTTCATTTAGGTTTAAGTTTAGTCCCCCGTTAAATATATTATGCTTTGTTCCGACGGAAGCTACTGTGTCATAAAGTCCCGCAAAATCAATATTCGCATTGTTATCGTTTTTGTATTTTTCATTGAAACTGTTCATAAAATCTCTCGCTATCGCGGCACCTCTACTGAAACCGTAAACATCTACAAGGATTTGGGCATTTGGGTTTGTTTCCCTAATCTTGTTTATCTTTTCGTTAATTTGCCCCATCATATTTTCGGATATATTTTTTGCTCCAGATCCAAACGCCATATCGGATTTGCCATAATAATCCATTCTTTCGGCTTTTCCTTCCTTTATGGCTTGAATTTGTTCGTCAGTTAATGGTATTGTTCCTACTCCTGGTTCATAAAGAGAGGTAAATTCTTTTTCGTACAACTCATAAAGCTTACCGACATTTGTTAACACTCCGTCACCTATCTTTATATCATTATCTTTATGCGCTCCGGTTCCGTCGAAGAACACTCCAATTCTGACCGTATTATTTGTTGTGTCATTTGGCATATTTGTCTCCTTTTAGTCAAATAGTTTTTGAAATACGCTTTTCTTAGATGGAATATATTCTCTAAATCTATCAGGGTGTATTCCAGTACCACCGCCATGATAAGCAATAGAGCCGTTATCGTCAGCTATGATGTTTATGGTTAGATTTGAGCTTACTATTGTCTCTACTCCAAATTGTGGGTTGGTAACAACTCTTTCTAACTTATCTTTTGGATAAAACTTAGCGTCTCCGCTATTTATCTCCATAGCGCAATGAAAATCATTACTTTTATCTTCTTTTTCTATCCATTCACTCCATACGGTTCTACAAAGAAAGGTGGTATCGGGAGCTATTTGAAAATACTTTTTGTTTGTAAAGAAAAATGGAGGCAACACTTCAGCGTCATAACCGCTTCCGCCGCTTCCTGTTTTTCGTCCGAAATATATAGTCAAATCATTCTCAGGTCTGTCAAGCAACAGCATAAATCTGGAGTACATGTAATCAATATCTTTTTCGCTGCTTATCCTTCTTAAATCAAGTTCAATTCCGACAAATTTATAATTGCAGCCATTACCATTGTCGTTAATAACTACAGGTATGTCTATCTCATAATTTTCATCTTCGGCTACATACATTTGTCCTGCAAGTCTCGCCCCTCTTTTATTTGTATTGATATTGTATATTCCGCATTCGTCTTTCTCAAAGTTTGCGGTACTTTTGAATGTTGTAATAAATGCGGCTCTTATTCTTTTGTCTTTAAAGCCTTTTACATTATATATCGGAGATCCTTCGGGTATTATGTCTGAAAAAAGAGGCGTTTTTGTGGAGCAGCCTGAAAAAAAGAGGATAAAAATAAGAATGAGAGATGGCAAAAGGAGATATTTTTTCACAACAATCCTTCTTTGTATTGAGATTTGATATTGTATCACATGTTGAAAAAAATATAAATATAAAATAGTCAGATTTTTAAGTTGTGTAAACTAAATTTTGAAGTTACATGTAGACATTTTCACGCTGAAAGTTTGAAAATCAACGTGAAAATATCAGTTATTTTTTTATCTCTACTCTTTTAAATCCCACGCAAGTGCGGTTTTACCGTCTTTATCTTGTGATATTCGTCCCATTCCCATTATATTGTATCCGCCGTCCACATAGTGAATTTCTCCGCTCACACCGGAAGCTAAATCACTCAAAAGGTATAAAGCGCTATTGCCCACCTCTTCGGTAGTTACATTTTTGCAAAGAGGAGTATTGAGTTCATTCCACTTTAAAATCATTCTAAAATCGCCGATACCGCTTGCCGCCAATGTTTTAATAGGTCCTGCGCTTATAGCGTTCACTCTTATGCCTCTATCTCCCAAATCAACGGCCAAATATCTAACGCTTGATTCTAACGCCGCTTTTGCCACACCCATAACATTGTAGTGTGGAACATATTTTGGTCCGCCAAGATATGTAAGCGTCAAAATAGAACCGCCGTCATTCATAACAGGCAGACACGCTTTCGTTAAACTTATCAGAGAATATACCGACGTTTCCATAGCTATATTAAAAGCCTCTTTAGTTGTGTCTGTAAATTTCCCATCAAGCGCTTCTCTTGGCGCGTAAGCGACGGAGTGAACCAAAAAATCAATTTTGCCAAAATCGTTTTGGATATACTTCGTTAAATTCTCAAGTTCGTCTTGTCTGTTTACGTCAAGCGGATAAACATATTTGCTGCCAAACTCTTCGGCTATAGGACGCACTCTTTTCTCAAGCGCCTCGTTTAAATATGTAAAAGATAATTTGGCACCCTGTTTAAAACAAGCTTCGGCTATGCCGTACGCTATCGATTTATTATTGGCAATTCCAACGATTAACCCTTTTTTGCCTTCCATCAACATAATTTTAATTTCCTTTTTTACTGTTTTTGCACATTTTGTGCTATTTGTATAAGCTTGCAAAAATTTGCCACATCTAAACTCGCGTTTCCAACCAAAGCTCCGTCGCACGATTTCAAAGATAAAATAGAAAATAGATTTTCTGTGTTTACGCTTCCGCCGTAAAGCAAAGGTATATCGTTAAGTTTACTTTTTAGCGTATCTAAAACTTTAGCTATATCTTCAACTTTAGCGCTTACACCTGTTCCTATAGCCCAAATCGGCTCATATGCTATACTTAGTTTTTCATAGTTGATATCTATGCCGTCAAATTCGCTCCAAAGATATTCCATAACGCTCTCAAAGCCGCCGTCTCTTACATCTTTTGATTCTCCTATGCAATAGATAATCTCCCAACCGTTCTCTTTTGCGAAAGCATACTTTTTGGCTATAAGTTCTTGCGTCTCTTTTAAAGCGACTCTTCTTTCACTATGACCTATCAAAACGTTTTTGATGCCAAATTCGTTTAGCTGCTGCGCTCCTATTTCACCCGTATACGCGCCGTTTATAATAGGATAAAAGTTTTGCGCGCCAAGCTTTACATGTGAGTACAAATCAGCTCTTAAAAACGAACTTGCGACAGGATATACTCTAACATCGCATAAAGTTGAATACGCGTCCAAAAAGAGATTCAACGCCTCTAAATAATTTGCCGTACTCTCTCTTGTGTGATTTATTTTGAAATTAGCCGCTACTATCATTCTTCATCTCTCACTCTTAGTACTCTAACGCCCGGAAGTTCTTTACCTTCTATAAGTTCCAAACTAGCTCCGCCTCCGGTTGAGATAAACGTCATCTCATCAGCGTCTCCCGCTCGATTGACAACATCGGCTGTATCGCCGCCTCCGACTACCGTCGTAGCGTGAGCTTCAGCTATTGCGTGCGATATTTTAATACTTCCTTTTGAAAACTTATCTATCTCGAAAACGCCCATAGGACCATTCCAAAGGATTGTTTGCGCGTCTGATAACGCCTCTTTAAACACTTTAACAGAAGCTGGACCTATGTCAAGACCTATCCAACCGTTAGGTATCTCTTGGGTTGTTACAAACTTTATGGCAGAATCCGCCGAAAACGTTTGAGCCGCGAGAATATCAACCGGAAGATAAAATTTCACCTTTAACTCTTTTGCTTTTTGTATGATTTGATAGGCTTCTTCCACCAAATCATCTTCAACAAGCGAATTTCCAACGTCATATCCTCTGGCTTTTAAGAACGTAAAAGCCATTCCTCCGCCTACTATTATCTTATCCACGCGCGGCAATAGATTATTTAGCGCCTGAAGTTTTCCGCTTACTTTACTTCCGCCTACAACTGCCACAAACGGACGCGTTGGCTTTTTGAGTAAGTTTTGTGAAAATTCTATCTCTTTTTGAAGTAAAAATCCCGCGGCTTTGGCATCGTCTGAAAAGAACCTTGTAATAGCCTCAACCGAAGAGTGCGCTCTGTGACATACGCCAAAAGCGTCATTAATATAAATATCAGCAAAAGACGCCAAATCTTTCGCTAAATTCTCGTCATTTTTTGTCTCGCCGTTTTCAAATCTTAAATTCTCAAGCAACAAAACGTCGCCAGCTTCTAAATTCGCCGCTTTGTTTTTAGCATCTTGTCCGACAATATCGTCTGCCATAATAACGTCTCTATCAAGCAGTCTGCTCAAACGCTTAGCTACGGGTTTTAATGAAAATTTGCCGTCAACTCCTTTAGGTCGCCCCAAATGACTCGCTAAAATTACGCCGCAATTATTATCTAAACAATACTTTATAGTAGGAATCGCCGAACGAATACGCCTGTCGTCCGTGATATTTAAAAACTCGTCCATCGGGACATTAAAGTCGCAACGAATAAATATCTTTTTGTTGTTTATATTTATATCTCTGATAGATTTGACAGTGCTCATAAAATATAACTCCTAATTTTTTGAAATATAAAACGCCATATCAAGCAGTCTACTGGTATATCCCCATTCATTATCGTACCAAGCCATAACTTTTATCATATTTTTATCCACTACTTGCGTAAGATCTCCGGCTATTATGCCGCTGAAAGAACTTGTTTGAAAATCTTCCGAAACTCTAAAATCCTCGTCAAAATCCAAAATGCCGTTCATTTCGCCTAAAGCTTTCGCTTTTAATACAGTGATTACGTCTTCTCTTGACGTCTCTTTTGAAACCAGCACATTTAAATCTATCATAGATACATTCGGAGTCGGCACTCTTACGCTTTGACCGTGCAATTTGCCTTTTAAATGAGGAAGCACAAGTCCGATGGCTTTTGCAGCTCCTGTGGTTGTTGGGATTATGTTAAGCGCGGCGGCTCTGGCTCTTCTTAAATCTTTTGAGTGTTTAACGTCAAGTATATTTTGGTCGTTTGTATATGAATGTATAGTCGTCATCAAACCTTTTTGAATAGCAAACTCATCGTCTATTATTTTTGCTATGGGAGCTAAACAGTTTGTTGTGCAACTCGCGTTTGAAATAATCTTTTGCCCGTCGTATTTTTTCTCATTGACACCCAAAACAAACGTTGGAGTATCGTCCTTCGCCGGAGCTGAAAAAATAACTTTTCTAGCGCCTTTGTCTATAAATACCTGCGCTTTTTCTTGAGTTAAAAACGCTCCGGTACACTCAAGCACAATATCAGCGCCGTATTTTACAAAATCAAGCTCTTTGGGGTCTCTTGTAGAGAACATTTTGACTTTTGACTTACCGATTTGCAGATAATCGTCTTCCAACCACTCCACAACGTCGTTAAAACTTCCGTGAACGCTATCGTACTTTAGCAGTTGCTTTGTCATATCGCGGCTTGCCGTGTCATTTATGGCTACTAATTCTATATTTTCTTTTTCATTTAAGATTCTCGCGGCGCATCGCCCAATGCGACCAAAACCATTAATTGCCACTTTTAGTGCCATTTTGCTCTCTCCTTGACTCTCAATTTTATTGAAATATTAGCCAAAACGAAGTATAAAAAAGTTTAAGAACCCTTACATGTAGGAACTTTATTTTAAAAAAATATAGATAAAACAATAAAAACGTCACAAATATTATCGTAATTTGAGAAAAAAAATAGTAGAATATAACGCATTGTGAAAAATCATTTAAATTAAATTAAGCCCAAGGAAAGAGATGAATAAAAGGATTAACTACATAGTTAAAATACTCGAAGAGAAAAAAGCCGAAAATATTCAAGTGTTTGATATGAGCGGCAAAGATTATTTCGTAGAACAGGTCATAGTAGCTACCACGATGGGAGAAAGACACGGTATCTCTTTACTGGACGTTTTGAAAGCAGAACTGAAAAAACAGGGTGAGAATTTTTTACATATTGAAGCCGGCAGCGAATGGATTGTAATTGATTTAAGCGATATTTTGATACACCTTTTAACGCCAAATTTTAGAGTTAAGTATAATTTGGAAGAGTTTTTGGCAAAACGCAATGAAATTATAAACAATACTGAAACAACGGAAAAACACAATGGAAGATAAAGAACTCTTTTTAGCTTTGCTAAATACGCCGTCGATTACTCCGGACGATGGAGGATTGTTGACATTTATAGAAGACTATTTGCCCGATTTTACAGCAAAAAGAGTAGATGTGGGTAATGTAAAAAATCTCTTCTTATATAAAAAATTCGGCGAAGGCGTTCATTTATGCTTCGCGGGACATGTAGATGTTGTACCGCCGGGGGAAGGCTGGGAAAGCGATCCGTTTGAACCTATAGAAAAAGAAGGATTTGTCTACGCGAGAGGCGCTCAAGATATGAAAAGCGGCATTTGCGCTATTTTGCAAGCGTGCAAAAAAATTACTCGTTTTAACGGTACTTTGTCTATTTTGCTCACAAGCGATGAAGAGGGCGAAGCAAAAAACGGAACTGCAAAAGTTCTGGAGATACTAAATCAAGAGAGGCTTTTGCCGGACTTTGCCGTTATAGCGGAACCTACATGCGAAAAAAGTTTCGGAGATACTATCAAAATAGGCAGACGCGGTTCTATAAACGGAATTCTTGAATTAATCGGCGAACAAGGACATGTAGCTTATCCGCAAAATGTCAAAAATCCCATACATCAAATTGCCACGATTTTACCGAAATTAGCCGAACACGCTTTTGACGAGGGAAATAACGTATTTGCTCCGAGCAGACTTGTGATAACGGACATAAAAGCAGGAAACGGTATAACAAACGTAACCCCAAAAACTCTCAAGCTTATGTTTAATGTCAGAAATTCGCCATCTACAAAAATAGAAAATGTAGAGCGATATATACGCTCTACTTTCGGTCTTTTATATCTTGTAAATAATCCCGGAAAAGAGCAATTGAAGTTCAATTTGGAATTAAAAGAATCAGCCAAACCTTTTTTAACAGATAAAAGTTCTATTGTTATAGCGCATCTTAGCAGAAGTATTGAAGAAGTGACCGGATTGGTACCCGAACTTTCAGCGGGAGGCGGCACAAGCGACGCGAGATTTTTCGCTGATTTTGGCGTAAACGTAGTGGAATTTGGCGTATTGCACGATACGATACATTCGGCGAACGAGAGATGTCACTTGTCACACTTGTACGGCTTAATAAGCGTTTTTAGAACGTTGATTGAAAAATTTTAAAGGCTAAAAATCATGAACATAGTATCCACAAAAAAAGCGGCTGAAGCGATAGGTCCTTATTCGCAAGCTATTGTAGCGAACGGTTTTGTATTTACTTCCGGGCAAATCGCTTTAACATCGGAAGGAATTTTTTTAGACGAGGATATAAAAACCCAAGCTGAGCAAGTATTAAAAAATTTATCTGAAATTTTAAAGAAAAGCGGCAGTTCGCTTGAGAAAGTTGTAAAAACTACTATTTTTTTGACAGATATTAGCGATTTCGCGACAGTAAATGAGATATACGCCAAAGCGTTTGGCGAACACAAGCCGGCGCGTAGTACCGTAGGCGTAAAATCTCTGCCTAAGAATGCCAAAATTGAGATAGAAGCTGTAGCTGTTATCTAAATTTCGGTAAAATTATCAAAATTCACAAATCTAGGAATAAATTATGAAAAAATCTATATCGGCAATATCTATTTTATTGTTTTTAAGCGGTTGCTATGATACAAAAAATATTATTGATAATACCATAACAGGAGAAGACGGAAGCGTCATACGCGTTGTTTTTTATGATAATACAACCAATGCCATGCTTCCTGATAACTATGATAATGCGCTCAACATCACGCTTCCTGATAACAGCAGCGTAATATTAAAAAGCATACCTATGGCTTCCGGAATAAAATACGCGAACAGCGAATACGAATACAGCGAATGGCATGGAGAGATAGAGCTTAAAAAGGATAACAAAACAATCTTTAAAGCAAAAAAATAATTTTTAAGAGTTTTAAAAAAGTGTTTATCATATTGAAAGCTGGCAGCTCCATGAGAAAGTGCGTGGAGAAATATGGCGACTTTGAAGATTGGACATTAAACTCTATGCATGTAGACGCTAAAGAAGTTAAAATAGTAAATCCTAAAAGTCAAAATTTGCCAGATTTCAAAAATGTGCAAGGCATAATCATAACAGGCTCTCACGATATGGTTACCGACGAATTTGATTGGATTAAAAAATCGTCGGCGTGGCTAAAAGAAGCGACTAAAAACAATTTGCCGATTTTTGGAATATGTTTCGGACATCAACTTTTGGCTCAAACTTTTGGCGGGATTGTCGATAATCATCCCGTAGGTCCGGAAATCGGCACTGTTAGCGTAACTTTGCACGAAAAAGCTAAATCAGACGCGCTTTTTAAAAACTTGCCGGAAAATTTTTTAGTACATGTAACTCATACGCAATCGGTTTTAAAACTTCCAAAAAACGCCGTTTTATTAGCGTCAAATTGTTACGAAAGCTGTCATGCTTTCAGAATCAAAAATAACATCTGGGGAGTACAATTTCATCCCGAATATAACGCCGATATCTTAAAAGAGTATGTATTTAAAGAGGCGAATCGCATTAAAAATGTTCCTATAGTTTTAAAAGAGATTTGCGAAACGCTTTACGCGAATAGTTTAATTGAAAAATTTGTGGAGTTTTGTAAAGAGAAAAATTAAAAAATAGCCTCTACATGTAGAGTATTACATGATAAAAAAATCTATTATCTAAAATTTTATCTCAATTTTTAAACGAAAATATTTACTAAAAACTATAAAAAAAAATAAGCGAATATTTAATTAAAAAATGTTTAAATTACCTTCGCAATCTTGTGGGGAGATTTGGCTTACTGTTTGTAATAAAATCTTTAAGGAAGCAAAATATGGCTGAAAAACATTACGATGTTATAATAGTCGGTGGCGGAATCTCAGGGGCTGCGCTTTTTTACACATTGGCGACATATTCCGATGTGAAATCTATCGCTTTGATTGAAAAATACGACGGCTTGGCTCGTCTTAGCTCAAGTGGACGCGGAAATTCGCAAACAATTCATACGGGCGATATCGAGACAAACTACTCCTTGGCAAAAGCAAAACAGGTAAAACGAACGGCAAATATGATAAGACGTTACTGTTTGCAACACGGATATGAAAATAAATTTATGTTTATTCATCAAAAAATGGTTGTAGGCATAGGTGACGAAGAAGTGGAATATATGAAAAAAAGATATGAGGAGTTTAAAGAACTTTTCCCGTATCTTGAAATTTATAATAAAGAAAAATTAAAAGATATTGAGCCAAACGTCGTATTTGATGAAAACGGAAACGAAAGAAGCGAAGATATTATAGGCGTAGGAGTTTTAGACCAATACTCTACCATTGATTATGGAGCTATGACGGAAAGTCTTGTGGAAAACGCTAAAAAAGTAAAAAATAAACAATGTGACGTATTTTTTAACTCTAAAGTAAAAAAGATAAAACAGCTAGGATCCCAACATGTATTGCAAACGTCAAACGGAGATCTATTTACCGCTGATTTTGTAGTAGTGGACGCCGGCGCGCACTCTTTGTATTTGGCGCACTCTATGGGATATGGAAAAGATTTCGGCTGTCTTCCAGTAGCCGGAAGTTACTATGTCACAAACGGTCATTTTTTAAAAGGTAAAGTTTATATGGTGCAAAATCCAAAACTTCCATTCGCCGCTTTACACGGGGATCCGGACGTATTGCTTGATATGGCTACAAGATTTGGGCCAACCGCTTTAGCGCTTCCTGTGCTTGAACGGTTTCACGGAATTTCAACCATGCCTGATTTTTTCAAAACGCTTAATTTTGACGGCAAAATATTTACAATACTAAAAAATCTATTTGCAGATTCCGATATCAGAAACTATATATTAAAAAATTTCTTATATGAAATTCCGTATTTTAATAAACGAATATTTTTAAAAAATATAAAGCGTCTTGTGCCTTCTTTAAAACTTGAAGACATTAAATACGCCAAAGGTTTTGGCGGAGTAAGACCGCAAGTTTTAAATAAAACGGAATTAAAATTAATGCTGGGAGAAGCCAGTATAAATCCGGGTACCGGAATAATTTTCAATATGACTCCAAGCCCGGGAGCCACAAGTTGTCTTGGTAACGCGGAAAGGGACGCCAAAATAGTTTGCGAATATTTGAAAATAAAATTTGACGATAAAAAATTTACCTCAGAATTGGTAGATGAATAAAAAAACGCCATTAAATTTATATGCGAAAATAGAGCATCTCATTGGATTTTATCAAGAGTACGAGAGGTTATATGATACGTATTTGCAAATCATAACCTCTTTAAATCCTAAAAGCGTTTTAGATTTTGGTTGCGGTAACGGCAGACTTTTGGAAAGATTAAAAGAGTGCGGATTTGACGCTTTGGGAATTGATTTGAGTCAGGATATGATTCAAAGAGCGCTCACAAAAGGCGTAAAAGCTTATCAAAAAGATATTAAAGAGTTAAACGGCGAATTTGATCTTATCATAGCAGCAGGAGACGTTTTAAACTATTTCGATCAAAACGAGTTAAATGACGTTTTAAATAATATATCTCAAAAGCTTACGTCAAAAGGCTATTTTTTAGCCGATATAAATACATTGTACGGTTTTGCGCATGTAGCCGACGGCTTGCTCATCAAAGAAAACGACGACTGTTTTTTGGCTGTGGAAGCAAATTTTCAAAATAAAAAACTTGCGACAAAATTTACGCTTTTTGAGAAAAACAATGAATATTACAATAAAGAACAAGCTGTTATTGAGCAATATTTTTACCCTTTGGAATATTTTAAAAAATTAAATCTTTTTCATCTCAAAAGAGTTATTCCAATCTACATGTTCGATAAAGAAAATTCTGATAAAAACCTGATGGTTTTTCAAAAAAGCTCATAATATGATAATCTTTTATTGGTATTATTAGAAATAATTATGTAGCTAAAAAATGATATTATAAAATTTTAAAAAAGGATAGTTATGGAAAAAAAGACAAAAATTTTAGCCACAGTAGGACCATCAAGCGATTCGGTAGATACATTGGAGGGATTAATAAGAGCCGGCGTTAACGTTTTTCGCTTAAATTTCAGCCACGGTTCGCACGAATACCACTCGCAAACTTTTAACAATATCAAAGAAGCCGAAAAAAGAGTCGGTAAAAGAGTCGGCATTTTACAAGATTTGTGCGGTCCTAAAATAAGAATTGGGAAATTAAAATACGATTTTGACTTAAAACAAGGCGATTTGATAGAGTTTCATGCAAAACAAGCGGACGGAGAAAAAATAGATGAGGGACGCTATAAGTTAAGTATAAATCAACCCCAAATTTTGAAACTTTTAAAAGTCGGCGAACCTATATATCTATACGACGGAAATATACAAACGGAAATTATTGGCGCAAATGATGATTATATCACGGCGCAAGTGTGTAACTTTGGCAAACTCTCCTCAAATAAAGGAATAAATTTCCCAAATACCAAAATAAATATAGACGTTGTCACCGAAAAAGATAAAAACGACTTAATTTGGGGCGTAAAACATCAAGTGGATTTTATAGCGATATCGTTTGTGCAAAGAAAAGAGGACGTTTTATACGCCAAAGAATTATTGAAACAAAACGGCGGAAACGCGCAAATTTTCGCGAAAATAGAAAAATTTGACGCGGTTGAAAATATAGACGATATATTAGAAATTAGCGACGGTTTGATGGTTGCGCGAGGGGATTTGGGCATAGAAGTGCCGTACTATAAAGTGCCGAGCATTCAAAAAAATATCATTAAAAAAGCTAACGCCGCTTCAAAACCGATAATAACGGCGACGCAAATGCTTCTTTCCATGACGGAAAAAGAGATGGCTACACGCGCTGAAATTAGCGACGTAGCGAACGCGGTACTTGACGGAACAGACGCTGTGATGCTCTCAGAAGAGAGCGCTATAGGCAAAAACCCTATACATGTAGTGGAAACTATGTCAAATACCATAAAAGAGACTGAAAAAATTTATAATTACAATAAATTTTCAAACGTCGCGTTCTTTGATGAAACGGATGTCATAGCCTCGTCAACCGGAATGCTGGCTCAAAGACTTGACGTAAAAGCTCTCATTTCTATCACGGGTTCTGGCAAATCGGCAAAAAAAATGGCGAGATATAGAATAAAAAACGATATTTACGCGGTATGTCATGATGAGAGAGTGGCGCGTTCGCTTACTATAGCGTGGGGGATTGAACCGATACTCGTAATAGAAAAATCAACTCTAAACGGAATGCTTAGCAGCACGTTTACAAATGCTCTTAAAACGGGATGGATTGACAAAGAGCATACTTATATATTAACGGCGGGTTATCCTGCAGGAGTTGAAGGAAGCACAAACTTCATAAGAATAGTCAAAAAAAGTGAAATAGATTATCTGGCGAATTTAGAACCGTAATAAAAATTTTGGGGCTTTTTAGCCCCACATCTTTTTGTTTCTAGTTTATCAATATTATTTGTTACATGTAAGCTTTTAAAAAAATAAATCGCATATTGCTACATGTAGAGCTTTTAGTATGCAAAAAAAACATAAGTTTTTATAGCTTTATATCAAAATTGTCAACTTTGTTATATGTAGAGCCGCTATTAAATTCAAAAAATAAATTATCTCTTACATGTAGAAATATTAATATGTAAAAACCTAAAACATTAACAATTTAATGTTAAATTATATTTCTACATGTAAGCTATTTTAGTATCATTACTCGCAAGTTCATTTAATCAAGCCTCTCGTGATTGTCAACAACACTTGCTCCAATATTATTTTGTTACATGTAAAGATATTAATATGTAAAAATCTAAATTTTTTTTCTTTACTTGTAAGCTGTTTTATTTTAACAATGTTACTCGTAAACTCATTTTATCAAATCTTCCATGGTCGTCAACAACGCTTACCTCAAATTTTCCGCTTTTGTCAGGCAGCCACGCAAGCGTTTTTGATTGTTCGGTATTTCCGATATACTCGTTGTCCACAAACCAATAAAGCGTCTTGGCGTTAGCGTCGCTTGTCGCTGAAAAGATTATTCTCTCTTTATCGGCTTTTGCTTCTCTTATCGTATAAGTTGTATTTTTTAAAGGCGATGTAATGTAAGGAGTTATACCCACTGAGTCTTGAAACTTTTGCTTGCAATGATTCATATCCGGCGGTTTTCTTTTTGGAAGTCCGGCTTTCGCGAAAATCTCCAAAATATCGGACGAATAGTATTCGTATACTTCAACTCTTGTTTTTTGCGCCTTTTCTCCTGAGCACAAAGGTTTGTTTGTATCGTCGTTTATAACTACGGGTCTGTAAATATTATCTACCTTTATCGGCGATATGCCCGGGACAAACCAGCTTTTACCTTTTCTTTTACACCAAACGGTTACCAGATCCCCGCTTGATAAACACACGTCAACCATCTTAACGCCGCTTGGAACTATTTTATTTATATCGTATAACTTTTGCGTCGCTTGTAAACTATTTACTATATTGAAAAACAGCGGCGCCGCGCTATCTGCTCCGACAAAAGCCGGGTTTCCGCTATTGTCAAAATTGCCGAGCCACACAACCAAAACATATTGCCCTACTATGCCCACACTCCACGCATCTCTAAATCCCCACGAAGTGCCTGTTTTCCAATATATAGGCAATTTTCGCGTTTCTGCCGCCAGCGTATCTACGCGAGGAATATTGGACAACATATCCATTACGATAAAAGAACTCTCTTTGCTTAAAAGCTTAACTCCTTTGCTTCTGTTTTGCTCGGTTTTTGTTCCGATATCATACATTATCCCGCCATTAGCGAGCGACGCGTATAGCTTTGCCATCTCAAATATCGTAATCTCTCCGCCTCCAAGCGTTAGAGCCAAACCGTAATGTCCTTCGCTCGCCATTTTGCTAATTTGCGCCTTTTTTAAAAAGCCGTAAAGATTTGGATTATTTATCTTTGAACTCAAATATACGGCGGGAATATTTCTGCTTCTTGCCAAAGCTTGCATGGCGCTAAGAGGACCCATAAATTTATTGTCAAAATTCTCAGGCGTATATGAACTAAAGCTTGTAGGCACATCTTTTAAAACGCTCATAGGGTGTATAAAACCTTGTTCTATAGCAAGAGCGTATATGAAAGGTTTTAAAGTAGAGCCGGGGGAGCGTTTTATATTGACAGCGTTTATCTGTCCTTGTATATCGTTGTTGAAATAATCAGCAGATCCTACATGTGCGACAACGCTCATATCTCTCAAATCCGCAAGCAACACAGCGGCATTGTTTATACCTTTTTTATTATTTTGCTTAATAAACGAACGCACTTGAGTCTCTATAAGCTTTTGAATTCTTATATCAATTGTGGTATTTATTTTGGTATTAAATTCTCCTTTTAAAAAATCATCATTAATCAGCTGCTGAGTAAAATGAGGCGCTATAAAAGGTAAATTCTCCGGCTGTCTTAGTGAAAATGGGAGTTTAAAAAGCGCTTTTGTCAGATTATCAACTTCAAACTCGTTTTGCCATTTTTCAAACAATTCATCTCTGGCTTTAGTTAGTTTTTCTCCAACATAGCCTGTATTTTTATCTATCCTATAACTTGGAGATTGCGGAAGCACAGCCAATGTTAAAGCTTCCGGAAGCGTCAACTTATTTGGAAGTTTGTTAAAGTATATAAGACTCGCCGCACCTATGCTCTCTATATTTCTGCCATATGGAGCATAATTTAGATAAGCTTCCAAAATCTCGTCTTTAGAGTAAAAAAGCTCTATCTGTATAGCTCTTAAAATCTGCGCTAACTTTCCTTTTACGCTTTTTGTATTTAATTTCCAATGCATTCTGGCAAGCTGCATTGTTATGGTTGAGCCGCCTTGTCTATTGCCACCCTTGATATAACTTATCCAGCCGCCTCTTATTAAACTTATGGGATTAAAACCAAAATGTTGATAAAACCACTTATCTTCATGCAGTAAAACTCCGTTAATTAAATCTTTTGATACTTCATTTAAAGGAGTGCGAATTCTATAAAAATCGTCTTTTGATAAAGTCAAACGTAAAAGTTCGCCATTTTTGTCGTAAAAGGCGGTAGAGTAAAATTGAACTGACAAATCTGGACGCGGAATTATAAGCTTTAGCGCGGTAAACGCTAAAGCTATAACCGCTATAAAAATAACAATATTGCCTAAAAAACGTCTCAGTCTTCGCATATCACTCGACAGGTAAAACGGTTATGTTGCCTATGTTTGCCGACACGGCTTGAATCTCTCTGTCATACATAGCCTCCGCAAATGAAGGAGGTATTTGATATGTGCCGACATTTGTGGATTTTATCTGGTAAATAAACTCTTTTGTCTGCATTTGAGCCGTACCGTATATGATTACTCTATCCTCTCTAATATCGTTATAGTCGATATCCCATGTTGTCCCGCTAAACCCTATCGGCGAGATAAATCTATCGTCATATTCGTCTTCATACTCATCGTATTCGTATTCGTCGTCATATTCATCATATTCATACCTATCTTGACTTTGACGATCTTGTTGCACTATCTCAAAACCGCCGGGCAACAAGTCCAGCACAGCGACATTTCCTATGCCTTCATTAGAGTTAGATCTAACTCTTACGGTGACATTTATCTTCTCACCCAACTTTACGGACTTTATCGGTTTTCCGCTCTCATCGGTAAACTCTTTATATATTTCCAACCCTTTTTTTATCGCGTACGAAGGAGCCGCTTCATCATAACCTTCTTGTACCACTGAATACCAAGCGGGTAATTTAGAAGGATTATTGAAAATAATATTTACATCATTCTTCGTAAAATTGCCAAAAGCCCATATACCGCTTTCATTTGCTATCACATGTGGACTATTTGCACCTTTGGATAAGGCTTCAATAGAAAGATTTTTTCCTCGCGCGTTTGAGATATTCTCAATTTGCTTACTGTAACTCTCTATAGCCAAAATACTCATAGCTGAAGATGTGGTTGTGAAACGGTTCGTTCTAATCATTAATACGATATTTTCCAACGCTTGCGGAGGAATATCGCTAACTTTTTCCGCGAAATGTTTTGATATCAAATATATATATGTCGAGTTGATGACGAGCGGGTCGTAATAGTCTCTTGACCACCAAGCGTTATTATATGCTTTGTTGAGCTCGCTCCAAGGTTTTTGCAAAAGCAGATCTGCTTCTTTATCCATTTTGAGCATTTTATAAGTCGCGGCAAGATAAAGCGCACTTACATCGCTTTTCCAACTGTTTTCATAATGAGTTTGCAGCGATTTTTGCACGGAACTTAACATATTCGTAGTTACTATTCCTTGTCTTGTGAGCAGATACACAGCATACGCTCTAAGTCTTAATCCTTCCATGTGTTCTATGCTGTTATCATTCGCTAAACTGGTCAAATAAGCATTTAAACTTTCAAGCAAACCAAACGATACGGCTATGCCGTTCTCTTTAGCGTCAATCAAATAATGAGCCGCGTAAACGCTGACAAAAGTATCGCCGTAAGCTGTCGTTCTCCATAAGCCTATAGCTCCGTTTGAGTTTTGCCTTGATTTTAAAATCGCCGCTATATTCTCATACGGAATTTTATTAACGTCCGCTCTATTTAAAAAAGAATACTTTTGCTGTATCATGGCCGATATAGCGTTGCTTATAATCTGTTCGGAACAATGATACGGATAATTGTCAAGATAGCTTGTAAGCCCGTTTGAAATAGCCATAGGAGTATTTGCCACACTCGCGTATCTTATCGCGTATTCATCGTACATGTTGCGAATATCTTTTATGTCTTCTTTGTCTCCTCCCATTCGTCCCATAATACTTTGGGTTCTAAAAGGAGTGACCGGTCTTACGGATATTGTGCCAACTCTTTGCGATAAATAATTTATTTGGTTATCTTCATCAAAGTAAGCGGCTCTAAACATCAATTCTCCGCCGCCCAAACCGGAAGCTTTTACTTTAAACTTCACATATCCTTCGCTCTTTTGCGCCAACTCAATAATAGCGGTAGAGTTACCCAAAACCTTTACATGTGGCGTAGCAACTAAAGATATGGAGACAGGCGCTTTTTTGGTTACATTTTCAAGATTATTTGAAACGCCCAAAGTCACTTCAAACTCATCATTTAAAGCAGCTGTGAACGGAACATTCGGCGTTAAGACAAAATCGTCTCTTACTATAGTGTCGCTTTGAGCTATGCCTATTTGCTTTTCAGATACCGCCACAGCCATTACTCGCAACTTTCCGTTAAAATAATCCGGAACTTTATATGTAAAACTTTTTTCTCCGTCCACATCTATAATACCGGACCAAAATACGACAGGTTTGTCCACTTTTCTTTTGAATGGATTTTGATATCTCTGACTTAAGCTAACCTCATCAGCCTCAACATCGCCGCCAACAGCCGACATTAACCTTTCAAATTTGCTAAATTCAGGCAATATCAAATCAAGTATCTGATAACTGCTTACTTCCAAATATCTCTTTTGAAAGAAAAAATTGAGAGGATTTGTCAGGCGATAATCGGCTACTTGCAAAATTCCCTCGTTCACGGCAAACACTACAACCTTTTGATTTCTGTCTGTATTAATAGTGATATCTACGTCTTCTCCCGGCTTTATAAGTTTTGTAGAAGAGAGCCTAACACTAGCGCTCTCTTTCTCCATAGTCACTTTAAACGGTAAAACCCCATAGCTTAAAGGACTCATAAATATATCGTCAGAATTCGGATCTCTTACAAACTGAACATTTATATATCCGTTGCCTTTAAGCTCTCTTGGAACGGTAATCTTTTGAGTCGAACTTGTGGTAGAAGCTTTAAACCATTTCCACGCGTAAACTTTATCTTTTTCTATAGTTATAAGTCCGCTTCCCACATAAGGGGTATTAATGGATATCTCTATCTCGTCGCCGTTTTTATATTCGCCTTTTGAGAGTTTCATCTCAAGTTCTGAGTTTCTCTCCAAAGATCGATCTATGTTAGCGTCTCCCACAATTGCATAATAACTTCTATACAGCGTGTCGCTTTTTTCATTTTTGACAAGCAGTTTGTAAGTACCAGGCTTTTTACTGTTAAGCAAGTAGTCCGTTCCGCTTTTTTCAATGCTAAAGTCTTGTTCGTCTATAGATACTTCTTGAAGTTTTGACTGATATTTGTAAACTCCCGAATTTTGGAGCGTCAAAACGGAGACATATTTTTGCTCAATTATCTCCAGAGTTAAATTGTCTAAAACGATTTTGCTAAGATTTTGATCGATGGCGATAAAATTTAAAGTTCTTATTGCGTCTTTTTTGATATACCCCAGATCTCCGTCCGCTTTTGCGCCTACCAAATAGTCGTTCGGAGAGATAACGGCTTTAGCCGTAGCGCTAACGCCTCTTCCGCTTCCTTGTTCAAAAGCTTCGGTGATTATAGAAAGATGATAACTCGCTCTTTCGTGTTCTTCCAAAAGTAAAGAGAGTTTAGCTTCGCCGTTGTCGTCAGTTAATACGTCTTCGAGCTTAATCTCGAACTTATCTTGTCTGGAACTTCTGCGTCCATCGTAAAAATGGTAATTTTTATGTTCACCAAAATAAAAATCGGTTGGATTTAGTATAAGAGTAGACGATACTCTTCTGTTTTGCGCGGGAGCGCCAAATAGATTTTCAACTCTAATAAGCGCTTGCAATTCGTCCGGTTTAATCCATCCTTTTATATCTGTAGGCGATAACTTCAAATCAACCTTCATTCTGTCAGGTTCAAACTCTCTTACCGCGACATTAACGGAACCTAAAAATATTCCGGCTTTGCTTTTATCATTAAAATTAGACGCCACGCTTAAATTTATAATCCAATTTCCAGTAGGTGACGCTTCGGTAGTAGTAAACGAAAGCTCGTTAAAACCGCTCTCATCAAGAACAAGCGGAATACTCTCAAAAACTTGACCTCTTGGATCATAAATAGTAGCTATCACAGGAATTCCGCCCACTCCTATATCCCAATTTTCAGCTCTTACTATCGTGCCTATATTTACGCTATCTCCGGGTCTATATAGTCCGCGATCCGAAAATAGATACGCGCTCAATCTACCCTGCTCCAATACATTGCTAACGCCGCCTATATCAAATCTTGAAAATTCAAGCCTTCTGTCGCCATATTTGCCGTTATTATTATAAAAAGCTGGCAAAAATGAGGTATCTCCATCTTTTTGAGCTATAAAAATGGTAGGTTCTTTTTCATTTTTAAACTCTTTTAGATTTTTGATCCTTACATGTCCGTCAGCGTCTGTAATCGCGCTTGCGATTTGTATGCCGTTTTTACCCAAAACCGATATTTTTACCCCTTCAAGCGGAGTGGAATTTTTTATTGATTGCGCAAAAACATCGCTTGAGCCGTCTGCCGACCTTTTTATTATAAGTCCGATATCCGTAACCACGACAAGTTTTGAGATCGTTTCATAACCGGTGGCGTTTGTGTCCGGATTCCAGGAGTTTAATGTTACCAAAAACACGCCTTGCCTGCCGTTGGCGCTATTTAAAAGATAATTTGTCAAATCAACGCCCGTATACGTTATTTTGTTGGGATTCATCTCGTTTATTTTTTGCTTATGTGAAAATATTTCTGTAAAATGTTCCGAAGAATCATATCTGTCATAATAATTTTCATCATCCCTAAAAGAAGCCTCATCGAAATTATCATAATAGCGTCCGAATGTCATTAGATGGTGAAGCTGAGAAGGAATAACTCTTTTTATATTAAGATCGACGCCTTTTATATTTCTTGACACTATGGAAATCTTACGTTCGCCTTTTAACGATAAAATTGAACCGCTATCGGCGAATGAGAGCGTTTGAGGAAATTCCGGCACGCTTAAAACCGATCTTTTGCCGCTTTTTGCTTTGTACCCGCCAACCGTTTCAATATTATTGCCCACAGTCACATATATATAATCTTTCGGAGACGCTTTGTATTTGAAACTTATAATATTTTGCATGTCAGTTTCTGAATTGTCTTTTGCAAGAGTCAAAGGAGTCGCTTTCGCTAAAATCTCGTTGCTGATATCGTCGTAATTTGACCACCTATAATTTTTTATCTCATTATTATTGTTAATTTTAGGTTTGTCTTTAGGCAAGATCCAAGCTTTTATCTGTTTGGACAAATCATTTATATTTACATTATCCACCAACGTCACTACTAAAACTTGCTCTTGTTCATTATCTTCGCTTTCGGCTAATGTCAAAAATATATTTTTTATAATATCTCTGTACGCGCTTGTAACTTCTTGATAGCTTGTTTTTTCGCTATTAGTAGCGGCTCCTCCTAATGACGATTTCACGCCTTTGCCTATCTTTAAAACCATATCGCTATCTACCTCAGGAAGCGTTACAAATTCGGATCTTATCCACGCTTTTAGCTTTTTATCGTCATATTTAACCGCGAATTTGTACGGTTTTGGCGCTACTTTGTCTTTTCCGAGAGCGATCAAATTTAACGATATCTGCTTTTCAAAGCTTGCCGCGTCCACGGGGTGTAAAAAAGATACTTCATATATGACATTTTTCTCAGACGGTTTTTCAGGATTTTGATAAAGTTCTCTGTAATCAATAGTATAGTAAAACTCTCTTGTCACGAAATTATATTCTGTGGAACTGATAAGAATTTGTTCGGGCAAAAGTTTTTTAGGGTTAATCTTCACCGTATAACTCTCTCCTATTGCCCAATCGCTTTCGTTTGCGGGTTTAAATTCAAGTATTTTTGAGTTAAACCATACCCATTCGCCATTAACATGAGGAGTTAAAGATATGCCCTCGGTCACATTTTTGCCAACACTCTCAACAGGAGCGACGTCCCCGTCAAAATACACGTACAATGGATAAACAATCGGTTTGTCATAGCGGTAATTAGTAACGCTCGGCGATCCTAAGCTCGCACTATAAGTTTGATACTCTATCGGAGCTATCTCTATAGGTTTTGGCTGGTTTTGCTTCCAAATATAACCATAATAACTGCCAAAAGCCGCGATGGCGATAACGCAAAATGTTATCAAAATAGCTTTATAGTGTTTGAGCGTTTTACCGCCTAATATTTTAAAAGCTTTTTTGACATACGAAAACCAAAACGGCGAACTCCATTTTATATCGCCGACAATAGACTTTAGTAAAAAAGCTAAAAATTTAAATACTTTTGAAAAGATTTTTAATATAAAAAACAGCGCGGATTTGAAAAAGCGTAGCACGTCCATAAATATCCTCCCCAAACAAGCAAAAATAACATTTATTTTATCTGTTTTTTATTTAATAGAAGCAAAAATATATATTTTTATAAAACCTTTTTTAGAAAAAAGTTAATAGCTTGATTGATATTTGGGGTCAAACACAACATCATTTAATCAAAATAAAAATACTACATGTAGACAAAATACGTATATTTAAAAGCGGTTTTTACGCTTATTCCATTTCAAGACGCATTAAAAGCATATCTTCGCCGTCTATAACCTCAACATTATTATCGCCGCAACGCTTACATGTAAACTCGTTGTTTGTTATTTCATTCTCACTGCCGCAAGAGCGGCATTTTGCTATCACCTCTTGTATATTAACGACAAGTTCCGAACCCTCGCAGATAGTTTTCTCTTTAAAAGTATCAAAAGTAAGTTTCAAAAAATGCGGTTCTATACCGCTTAATTTGCCAATTTTCACTTCAATTTTTATGACTTTTTTCGCACTGTTGTTTTTAGCGTTTTTCTCGCAAAGTTCTATAAGCGAATTTACAACCGAAAGCTCGTGCATTTAACAAATCCTCGGCAGTAATTCGCCTTTTGGCAACTCTAAAAAGCGGCTTGTTCCCCACGGCGATTTTAATATCACATGTTCTTTATGAGAGTTTGAAACTTCGCCTATCGCGTTAGCTTTTTTGCATTCGTCAAACTTCCTTAAAATTTTAAGCGCCTCATTCGCGTCTTCTTTTCTTACGCAAAGCGCCATTGTGCCTTCGTTTGCCAACTCATAAGGCTCAAACCCAAATATTTCGCAAAGTCCTTTAACTTCGTTTGAGACTAAAATATCGCTCTCGTTTATTTCAATACCTACATGCGAAGCCAAAGCCCATTCGTTTAAAACGGCGCTGAGTCCGCCTCTTGTCGCGTCTCTTAACGCTTTTGGCTTAATGCCGTGTTCAAAAAGCGCGAAAATCGGCGCAAACAACGAAGCGCAATCGCTTTTCAAATCCCCGTCTACTTTCAACTCTTCTCTGTTTGCCAATACGCAAGCGCCGTGATTTCCAACTTCATTTGAGACTATTATTACATCGCCTTCTTCTAAATTGTGCGAAGAGATGTCTTCGCAAACTATCTCGCCTATACCGCTTGTATTGATAAAAATACCGTCCGCTTTGCCTTTTGGAACAACTTTTGTGTCGCCCGCCACGATTTTAGCGCCGCTTTTTTCTAACTCTTTTTTCATAGATATAACGATACGCTCCAAATCTTCATACAAAAATCCCTCTTCTATGATAAAACCGCAGCTTATATACAAAGGTTTCGCACCGACGCTTATTAAATCGTTTACAGTTCCCGCGATCGCGATTTTCCCTATATCTCCTCCGTTAAAAAAAAACGGCGTTACGGTAAAAGAGTCCGTTGTAAAAGCGATTTTATTCTTTACATGTAAGGTTGCGCTATCTTCGGTTTTATTTAATATCTCATTGCCAAAATGGTTGAAAAAAAGATCGCTTATTAAAGATTGCATCTCTTCCCCTCCTCCACCATGGCTTAACAAAATCTTTTTACTCACTCTCATTCCTTAAAAATTTTCCATATTTAAAATATGCCGCACACGCCCCTTCGCTCGATACCATACAAGAACCTATCGGGGTTTTTGGAGTACACGCCTTAGCGAAAACTTTGCAATTAAACGGTTTTGCTCTGCCTTTTAAAATATCGGCGCAAATGCAAAGCTTGTGATCGTTTATAGGTTTTTTTGAAAGTTTTGACGCGTATACCGCTTCAGCGTCCAAATGCGAAAAATTTGACTTCATTTTCAAAGCGCTTTTTGGTATGTCGCCAAGACCGCGCCAACGAAAACTATCTCTTATGTCAAAATATGTCTCTATCAATCTTTGCGCTTTCGTGTTGCCCTCTTTGCTAACCGCTCTTGAATACTCATTTTCAACTTCGCAACGTCCCTCATTAAACTCTCTTACGATACGCAAAACGCTCTCCATCACATCGCTTGGCTCAAAACCTGAAACCACGACAGGAGTTTTATACTTTCGCGTTATAGGAGCAAAAATATCGTATCCCGTTATAACGCTTACATGTGAAGGTCCTAAAAACGCGTTTATATTTGCTCCCTCACTCATAATAGCGTGGATTGGCGGCGGAACCAGCACATGATTTATATGAAAAAGGACATTTTTTATATTCTCTTTTACAACTTTTTCTATCAATACCGCGCTCATAGGCGTCGTAGTCTCAAAGCCAATGGCAAAAAATATAACTGTTTTGTCGGGATTTTCTTTCGCGATTTTAAGCGTGTCAAGCGGCGAATACAAAGCTCTTATATCGTATCCATCGGCTCTTAAATTCTGCAAAGACGTTTTACTTCCGGGCACTTTTATCATATCGCCAAGCGTAGCGAGTATAACATTTGGCTGTTTCGCCAACTCTATAGCTTCGTCTATACGCTCTTTTGGCATAACGCAAATAGGACAGCCCGGACCGTGAACAAACTCTATTTGCGAAGGTAAAAGCTGCGTTAATCCGTATTTCATAATGGTATGAGTATGTCCCCCGCAAATCTCCATAATATTCAGTTTTTCTTTCGCCTCTTTTTTTATCCGGAGACTTAAAGCTTTTATATGTTCTGGTTTTTTGAAAGAGTTAATTAAGTCTATCGGCAAATCCCATATCCCCTTCTAGTTCGTCTATCGTCCCATCTCTCATTTGATTAGCTATCTCTTCATAAATAGACAGACTCTCTTTAGCCTCTTTTTCGTCTATTTTACTCATCGCGAAGCCTACATGTATAAGCACATATTCTCCCTCACGCACCTCTTCGTCTATCAAATCGAGCGAAACTTTTCTTAAAATCCCTAAAGTTTCAACGGTAGCGTTATTATTCTCATCTATCTCTACAACGCGCGATGGTATGGAAAGACACATAGATTAACCTCTCAAAGATTTTTTCATTTTAAGATATTGTATCCATTTGTCAATACCTTTTTTGGATTTGCTGTCACACTCTATGATATCGACTTTTGGATTTAGTTTTCTAGCTTCCTTTACGGCTTTTTCAACGCTAAAGTCAAAATGAGGCAAAAGCTCCGTTTTAGTTATAAGCAAGATATCAGCTGCGCGAAACATTACGGGATATTTAGCTGGTTTATCGTCGCCTTCTGGAACGGATAAAAGCACGACGTTTAAATGAGCTCCGACGTCATAACTCGCGGGACAAACAAGATTGCCGACATTTTCTATAAATACAAAATCAAGCCCTTCAAGTGGCAAATGGTGCAATCCGTTGTGTACCATAAAAGCGTCTAAATGACATGCTTGTCCCGTTGTTATTTGGTAAGCGGGCGCTCCTTTTTTGGTTATTCTATCTGCATCTTGATTTGTTTCCAAATCCCCTTCTATCACGCCTATTTTAAAATCGCCCTCTTCTATAGTCGCTTCAAGCAAAGTTGTTTTACCTGCGCCCGGACTGCTCATAAGATTGATGGCAAAAATATTATGCTCTTCAAAATGAGCGCGATTTGAAGTCGCTTCTTTATCATTCGCATCTAAGATTTTAGCTATAACCTCTATCGTTTTAGTCTCATTCAATTGCGGATTCGCGTTGTCGTGCGCCGCATTATGATTATGCTCTTCATTGTGCGTATGTTCGTGGATATGAACAGTGCCGTCTTCGTGAGTATGGCTGTGAGTATGTGAACCGGCAATAGAACAGCCGCAATCTTTACACATAATAATCTCCTGTTTTTATAAAGTTGGAGATTATACCAAGAAAGGATACAAAAAACAATTAATAAAATCTGCATAAATTACCGCGAAAGTTTTTTTAAGCTTTTATATTATTATATCGATCGCACTTTTATTTAAAAAAACGCAAAAAGATACAAACAACTAATTAATCTGACTATTTAAACAGATATATTGTTGTAATCATCGAGTATAAAAATATAAAATTTTTACGCTTTTACGATATAAAAAAGATTTATATTTTGATATTTAAATCTTAAAATGATAGAAAAAATACTAAATAAAAACCCTATTTTTTTAAAATTGGTTATTTTTTATACATAAATAAAATTAAAATATCATCATAATATCGCTACTATTTTAATCTAATTTATCACAAACTTTCATAGGAGGCGACTTTGAAACTCAAAAAGGGTACGGCGTTGGTATTGCTTGCAATTACCGCGCATTTGGCAGAATCCTCTTCAATACAAGAGGCATTGGTAAACGGCAAATGGGGCGGCGACGCTTACATGTACAATCGTTATACGGACTGTTATAACGACGACGGTTATTGCAATTATGTTAATCGCAATAATAAAGCGTCAGGCTACGGACAAGGATCTTTAAATCTATACTACTCCAGCGACCAATTTTACGGTTTTAATTTTTCACTTGGCGCGCGATTTAACTATCAAATATGGGAAAAAACCAAAAATGATTTTCACCAAAATACCGATATTTTACTTCATACGGCAAATATCGGTTATGTCAGCGAATACTTTGACGCGATAGTTGGATTTCAAGAAGCCGATTTTGAATGGGTTAGCGATTATCATCAAGCGGCGGTAGCGGTTGTAAAACCATTGCCAAGTCTTTCGGTGACTTTAGCGTATATTAAAGAAAAAGGCGAAGCCGCAGGCGATGATCCGCTCGTTAAATTCCATAAATTTAACGGCAATAACGGCGCATATGTTATGGGCGGCGAATATATAAGCGATTTTGGACTGAATATTAATCCATTTTATTATAACGCGCCGGATATCGCGAGTTGGTATGGCGCGAAAGCGGCATATGACACAAAAATTGGCGATAAAACTTCTATCGGCGGTAGCGTTGTATACACAGCAAGCAGCGAAGATACAAACGGTAAAGACGGTGCGATTGGCTTCGCGGAATTGCGAGGCGGTTACGAAGGGTTTGATATGCGGCTTGGACTTATCAAAATAGATAAAAACGGTATCGGCTCTATCAATATGTTAGGAGATAGTATAGACCCGTTTTGGAACGGCGATATTGTCTATGAACCGGATGTGAGCACAGTATATTTAAAAGGCGCGTACGCGTTTGACGCATGGAGTATCAGCGCGTTAATAGGTAAAAGCAAAGGAGACGGACTGCCAAGCGTGCAAGAGTTTAACTTGATAGGCGGATATAAATTTGACAATGTATTCAGCGGTATAGACGATTCGCTCAAGATTAGCCTCGTGTTCGTAAACAGCAATGTAGACAATGAAACTCCATACATCAGAGATCATAGTAAATACGCTTGCTATTTTGTCTATAACTTCAAAAACAGATAAATCTAAGGGTATTTGGTTTTACGCTAAATACCCATTATTCGGTAGAAAATGACTTCAAAATATCTTTACATGTAAACTCAAAAAATAATAAATTTTTAATGTCTACATGTAAGCTTTTAAATAATCTATTCGTAAAATATAAAAAATCTTAAAAATATACTAAAAAGACGCTAAAATATCATATGAATTATATACATGTAATACGTTGAAAACTTTAAAAAGAAACGATGGAAAATATAAAGGATATGCGAGTTTAGTATTCGCTACACTCTGGAGTTGTTTTAAAAAGGAGGAAAGATGAAAAAAACGGCAGGAGGATTAATCATAATGTTTTCGATCTTTGGATTGTTTGGGTCTGCTTGGGCTAATAACGGCTGGCTTAAAATAGAACTTAAGGATATATTTAGTAAAGAGACGACCAAAGAGCTTTCCGAAATATTCAAAGAAGACGTAAGCGCGCAAAATGTTTATGATAATGCCATCGCTCTTTATAATAAAGGCAAATACGAAGAGGCTCTCGCGCAGTTCAATAAAATAATCACTTCCGATACAAGATCAGGCGATGCTTTTTATTATCGCGCGCTTACCTATCAAAAACTTGGCATATACGACGATGCGATTAGTGATTTCAATCAAGCTGTTAAATTGGATGAGAATAACGGCAAATACTATGCTGCCTATGCTCTGGCTTGCAAAGACAGAGGCAATGAGGGAGATACACACTGGGCGGTTGAATACGCAAAAAAAGCGTGCAAACTCGGATATTGCGACGTACTGCAAGGGATAGAAAAAGAGATGGCATATGAACTTGGTTCTTTAGAGCTTTTGCAATGGAACAGCAAAGAGGCAGCCAGATATTTTTCTATCGCTCTCAAAGAAAATCCAAACAATGAGGAGGCTTATGAGAAACGCGCCCTTGCCTACTACAGAGAAAAAGAATACGATAAGGCTGTTGAAGATTATACTCAGATCATTAAACTAAAGCCAAAAGATACGTTTGCTTACTATGCGCGCGAGATCTTCTATGAAATGCTGGATAAAAACTCGAAAGCAGAGGAAGATTTGGCTTACGCGGATAATCTTGCGGCGGATAAGTTAGAGGCCGGCTTTAACCGCGCCTCCGCCTTTGCAAGAATAGGTGAGGAAAAAGTAGCGCGTACGCTGGGCGACGAGCTTGTTAAAAACTATTCCAAAGAGGCAAGAGCATACTATTATCGCGGAGTAATTTATACCGACACGGGACGCAGAGGTTACGAACAAGCTATGGAAGATTTTACGCAAGCTATCGCGCTCGACCCAAAGTACGCGGACGCATACAATTACCGCGGGTTTATTCATTTCAAGTGGAGAGAATACGATAAAGCGATAGAGGATTACAGCAAAGCGATTAATTTAGATCCGGACTACTGGTCATACCGCAACCGCGGGTTTAATTATCAAGAAATCGGTCAATACGACAAAGCGCTCGCCGATTATGCGCAAGCAATCAAGCTGTACCCAAACTATACGGACACATACTATGACCGCGTTGAGATTTATGAAAAAACGGGCGAATACGAAAAAGCCGTTCAAGACTACACTCATATAATCGCCCATAAACCAAACGATGATAAGGCTTATAAAAACCGCGCTAAAAATTATGAAAAAACAGGCGATTACGCGAATGCTATGGCGGATTATCAAAAGGCGGTTAAACTCAATTCGCGGCAAAACAATATTTACGCCGAAGCCGTAAAGAATTATGAAAAATTAGACCCGCAAAAAAGAGCCGAATACGAGCAAGCCTTCAAAAAAGCAACGACCGCCGTAAGAAAAAATCCAAAAGACGCTATAGCTTACCTTGCGCGCGCAGAGGCATATGTCAATTTGGGCGGAAATAATTGGAATATAAGCGAAGATTACAAAAAAGCCATTGCGCTAAAGCCAAGTTTTGAGGCTTACTATTCGCGCGGAGTTTATAACAGCGATATCCGCAATGCCTATTACGACGCGATTAGGGACTTTGACCAAGCTATTAAGATCAATCCCAAAAGCGCGAAAACTTATTACGCGCGCGGACGCCTTTTATTTAAAAATGAAAATTCATACTTTGCCTACAGTAGCGAAGGTAAGCCGATAGATTACAGATGGAATAATGCTGCTGCCGATTTTACAGAAGTCATCAAACTTGAACCAAGCAATGCAGATGGGTATTTCAGCCGCGCATACGCTTATGTAGAATGGAGCAGATTCGTGAAACGAAGTGAACGCGATGAGGTTCTCAACAAAGCCATAGCTGACTATACAGAAGCGATTAAACTTGAGCCCAATTACGACAGCGCTTATAACAACCGCGCGCTCATATACGGCAAACTTGAAAAATACAGTAACGCGATAGCGGATTTCAGCGAAGCTATCAGGATAGACTCGAAAGAAACTTTGTATAAGGCAAACCGCGCGAATGTTTATAAAGAGACAAAAGAGTATGAAAAAGCCATAGCGGACTACAGCGAAGCCATTGAACTCGATCCAAACGACGCCGACCTTTATGACGGACGCTCTAAGGTTTATGAATCGGCATATCTTTATACGCCGGCTATCAAAGACGCTAAGACGGCGTGTGAATTGAACCCAAGAGACAGATGCTTCCAACTTGCGCATCTTAAAAATTCGGTCACGGAACATGAACTCGGCAAGGAAGCGTTTATAAACAAAGATTATAAAGAAGCGGTAAGGCTTTATACTATAGCTATCAAAAAATATCGCGACGATGCGGAGTGGATTTATATGGACCGCGCGGAAGCTTACAGAGCGTTGGGCGATATTAAAAACGCTGAAAAAGATGAGAAATCAGCGTTAGTAGGTACGGTGGAATATTCGCTGCCAAAGTCCGAAAAAGAAAAAGAGATAGAAGTCTTTTCGGAGATTATCGACGAGACAGGCATCGCGAAAGCGTATAATCTCAGAGGGCTCAGTTATTATAAATATAAAGATTACAAAAACGCCGTAAAAGATTTCTCGCAGGCTATTAAGCTCGATTCGGAATATGTCGCGTCTTATGCTAACCGCGCGTTTGCTTACGCGGCGTTAAAGGATTTCAAAAAAGCGGCAACAGATGCCAGAAAAGCTTGCGAACTTGGTAAGTGCGACGCACAGGAAGCATTGAAAATGCTTGATGAGAGCAACAAAGCAATAAAAGCCAATCCTAAAGACGCGAAAGCTTACTCTAACCGCGCCGCAGCTTATATATGGCTGAACGATCTTAAGCAAGCGACCATAGAAGCCAAAAAAGCTTGCGAACTCGGCAATTGCGAAGCGCTGGAAGGTATGAAGGAGAAAGGGCTGTTAGATGAGTAAAAATATAATAGTTGCGCTGTTACTATTTTTGATAAGCGCAATATTCATACAAGGCTGCGCCAACAAAAGCGGCGCGGAGGCGTTGCATGAACAAAGAGAGGGCGGTTACGAAGACGAGATAGAATACTATTCAAAAGTCATAGAAGATGAGCGAAACAATACGGAGCAGGATTGCTATTGCAATCGCGCTTGCGCTTATATGGGCACGGGAGAATACGCCAAAGCGATAGAGGATTGCACTCGCGCGTTACAACTCAATCCTTACGACGCCGACACGTACTGTAACCGCGGATACTCTTATTATATTCTCGGCGATTATGAAAAAGCGATTGAAGATTATGAACAAACAATAGAGCTTAATGAGAATAATATTTGCGCTTATCATAGCCGCGGAATCGCTTATCACAAAATGAATAAATACGATAAAGCGATAGAAGATTATACAAAAGTGATTGAACTTGACCCAGACAATGTAAAAGCCTACAACAACCGCGCTTCAGCTTTATTGGCCGTTGTTTAGCCAATAACGCGTCGGATTGTGTTGAAGAAGCGATACAAGACGTGCGAAAAGCATGCGAACTAGGCGATTGTAAAATATTGCGAATTTTTGAGGAAAAAGGTCTGTTGAGAATCAAGGGAAAAAATAGTGAATAGATTGATATTCTGTGGACTTGCAGGGGTTTGTTTGGTTTTTGCTAGATAAACGCGATTTTTTTAACAAGAAAAAATAATAAAGTAATTACAGAATTAAATTGGCGACACACAAAAGCAATTACACGGATTACAAAGAAACGATAAAACGGCTTTGCCTCATTAAAAAAATCCAAATTAACTTTAAATTTGAGAAACAAGAGATAATTAGGTATTGTAAAACAAATCAAAAGGAGGAATGCATGATTAAAGCATTTTGACAATATGTATCACTTTCCAATCTTCCTATCAATGTAGATGTGTCGGCTTATTGTGAATTCGTTCACCCTTTAGATTATGAATTTGACATTCAGCGCTATAATGAGTATTTAGTACTTGGAGTCATCGAAAGAAAAGGAACTTTATGGCTGTATGTAGTTCCTCTAAATGACATTTATGATATTAATATTGTTCCTGCTGTGTTATTTTATTTTGATGCCTCAATTTCAGATATGATAATAAAAATGAACGATTCTTATTATTCAGATATAGAAATCATTCCTGCTGTTTTTTCTAATATTGATAATTGGCTTGAAAGATATGTTGAAGAAGATGAAGAAGTAACGAGCATCGTAAGATCTGAAATAGATCGCTTACTGCTATCCTAATGGACGGCAGGTATTTATAGTGTTATCATGAGAAAATGAATCAACATAAAGCGAAAAGTCGCGTTATTTTGTAAAATACTTTTAGTTTTACATATGAGGCTTTTTGTTCCTCAAAATAACAACACTATAATCTGTAAAAAAATGGCATAAAAAGTCAATCATGATATCTGGCCAAACACAACTTTTACACAAATGGCGGTGAAATGCCATTGCGCATCCAAACTTACGATATTATGGTTTTTGTATTAATTTGCTAAATATGATAAGTTTCTCTTTTAAAGAGATTTTTTTCACTTGATATCCAAATTGACCCGCCTCTTTTTTGTAATTTAAAAAAGAGTGGTCTATATCAAATCCGATAATATTTTTGATTTGCTCAAAATCAAGCGTTAGCGTATTGCTTCCATCAACCTGAAGATATTTCCAAAGCGGTTCGTATTTGTTCATTTACGACACCGGTATCGCGGCTTTGACAAGTCTTGCGAATTTCACGCCTTTAAGACCTGAAATCTTTTGTGAAAAGCTTACGATATCATCAGCCATACCTTTTAACATTACCGTCTCAAGACAATTTTCGTGATTTACATGTACATGCGTATTGCACATTATGTGAACGTTCGCGTCGTGCTGAATATCGGTAATCTTTTGAACCAAATCGTTTTGGTGGTGCGTATATACGATAGTTAAAACGCCGATAACTTCGTCGTATCCGCCTTCCCACTCGTCTTTTATCATTTTTTCTCTTATCAAATCTCTGATAAATTCGCTTCTTGAAACATAACCTTGTCCCATAACTTTTTTATCAAGCTCGTCCAAAAGAGGTTCGGGAAGTGAAATCGTAAATCGTATTATTTTATCCATAATCTATATACCTAAATGAATATTTGTCGTATGTTAATATTAAAATACTTAGTATCTTATAAATCGTGTCAGTCGACAGAAAAACAAAAAAACTCATAAAATAGCTATCTTTTTAATAACATAAATTTATATCATTTTATCGGTCTGATAAAATAAGAAATAATCGTTTGGAGTTATTTTTCAAACTCCAAAGTTTAAAAACTTATATTACGGTTTTTGTGTCTGCCAATAAAGAGTAGGATAAGCGTAACCTTCAAACGCTCCCCAAACCCAAGGATTATCGGCGTTATTTCCAAAATTCCAACTTAAATCGTTTAAGTAAGTCTCTTGTATTTTTAGTTCGGCTTCGGTTTTGTCTGTCCCATGATATTTTATATCGCCGCTATTTGAAAAACTGCCGCTCATACTATTTAACGCGAAATTGTTTGAAGCAACGCTTATATGTCCTCCGGCAACGCGATTTACCTCACTGTTTCCGCTAACCAAACCATTGATAGCAGCTACATTGGAAACGTTGGAATTATCATAAATACGTCCTGCTATACCGCCTATATAATTGTAACCGCTGATATTTCCCGTTGAGTAAACATTGGTTACAATGCCGATGTAAAAATATCCTATAATACCTCCAGTAGCCCAATAGCTACTGACATTTCCAGTTGAATAAGCATTAGTTATATTGATGTAGCCAGCATCCCCTACAATGCCGCCAGCAGCAGAATTGTTGCCATTGATATTTCCTGTTGAGTAAGCGTTGGCTATATTGCTATTGGAAACATATCCAACGATACCGCCGACAGAACTATAACCGCTAATATTTCCGACTGAGTAAACATTGGTTATATTACTATGGGAAATAAATCCCGCGATACCGCCAATACCGTAAAATCCTCTTATCTCCATTCCCTCAGCTATCTCAACTCCAAGATTTTTTATCTGAGCGTTGTCAGTAGAGCCGAAAAATCCGACATGATAAGTAGATGTTCTATTTGTCCACATATTTGTTATTTTGTGGAAATTACCGTTAAAAATACCTGTGAACTTATCTGACAAGTTTCCTATCGGTATCCAACCTAATGTATCCTCAAAGCCAGCTCCACTTTCATCTAGGTTTATATCGTTTAACAAGATGTATTTACCAGCAAGAGTAACACTATCGGTATTGATAGAAGCTAACTCGTCTTGAGAGGTTATCTCGACTATATTCGCTACAGCATAAAGAGCCGTATCGCTATCCAGATTATGACTTGTCAAGGGAGTATTCTCACCCGCTTTGTACCATACGCCTAACTTGACATCTGAAAGGTTGATTGCACCTTGTTCCACAGATATAGTTTCTATAAAATCTAAGTTTTCATCATAGAAACTTATAGAATGAGTTGCACTCGGAGAGTTATTCGGACTTGACGAACCTCCGCCTCCACCACAACCAACTAATGAAAAACTAAAAAAAAGAGCAACTAAGAGAGAGAGAGAGAGAGAACGCTTTAAACTTAAACAAGGATAAAACTTTAAATTTGGTCACTGAAGACAACATGTAGACCTCCTGTAATTTAAGATGAATTCATAAATGAATTTCTACTTATTATAACAAAATCAATATAAAAGTAACATTTTTACCGTAACTATTTATTTTAAGGAATTGTTGGTTTACGGATTGGTTCGTCGTCGATTTCATATGGATTGCCACGTCGCTAATGCTCCTCGCAATGACAATAATATATATGTGCATGCGACAAGTCGCTATTACATGTAAGAGCTAATATTACATCAAATCTAAACTATAAAAACTGCTACTATTAAAAACTATTTTCCCAGATTGCCGCGCTGACTTTATCAGCTCGTAATGACGGAAAAGCTTATATGTAAGAATTAAAAGAGAAAATATTGTGCTTGAGATAAAAGATAAGATGTGCGAATGTTTTATATATCAAAGTGCAAAACGACAAAAGCTCTTACATACAGAGATAGGTTGCCGCGCAAACTTTGTTTGCTCGCAATGACGAAATGGGAGACGCAGCTTACAACCTGCATGTAAGATTTGAGAACGAATGTTGGTGGATACTCCGTATATTCTAACAATGACAAAGAATTGTAATTGTGTCATTGCGAGGAGCGTTAGCGACGAAGCAATCCATAAACAAAACATTCCAAAAGTTAAATTCCAAAATCATCTTACATTTAACGATACAAATAACACAAATCTCTTTCTTCAAAAAATATAGCTCTGGTTTGTGTTTTTCTGGATTGCCGCGCAAACTTCGTTTGCTCGCAATGACGGAAAAGCTTATATGTAAGAATTGAAAGAGAAAATATTGTGTTTGAGATAAAAGATAAGATGTGCGAATGTTTTTATATAAAAGCGTAAAACGATAAAAGCTCTACATGTAGAGATGGATTGCCGCGCAAACTTCGTTTGCTCGCAATGACGGAAAAATTAGGTCATTGCGAGGAGCATTAACGACGAAGCAATCCAGAAAAAAAGATGCAAAAACCTTTACAGGTATCTCTTTTTTATGATATCCGCATATTTTTACTAACTCTAAACCTTACATGTAAAGTTTTCGTATAGTTCGTATAGATAGTTACCGCAATGACGAGAAAAACTGAATGCGAAAATATTATAAACAATAAAAAGTACATATAAAAATGGGGCGGATTTGTAAATTATAAATTATTTAACGCGTAGGTTATCTGTCCAAGAGCGATTGAGCTATCATTTGGCGATATAGTTTTTGGCAAAAATAGTTCTACATGCTCTTTTTCCAACAGTTCCATTGTCTTTTCTACAAGCGTCCAATTTTGAAAAACGCCTCCGCTAAGCACAACTTTTTTCCCATATTTTCCGGCTATGCGCGCTATTAATATTGAAAGAGTGTTGATGAATTTTGAAGCGGCGATTTTGGGTTCATCTTGAAGCATTTCTAAAAACCAATGAACATACTCTATCTCACCATTTTCATTAATAACTATGTCATAGCTATCTTGAATATCTTTGTCATACAAAGATTCAAGGCACAATCCGCTCTCGCCGTCATAAGTTACTGTTTTTTGTTTTAGAATTATGGCTGCCGCGGCGTCAAAAAGTCGTCCGACAGAACTGCACAGCGGCGCGTTTATATTTTTTTCGTAAGCTTGTTCTAAAAGATATTGCTCCCCTTTTGAGAAGTTGTCCAAATACGCCGCGACAATAGGATTTTGTTTATGAGGATACAGAATTGAAAAGGCAATTCTACCGATATTTTTGACGCTTTTATCGCCGCCTAATAGCTTAAACGGCTTAAATGAGCAAACTCTTTTATAAGTTTTTAAATCGCATAAAAAAAACTCTCCGCCCCAAATACTTTTATCGTCTCCAAATCCGGTTCCGTCCCATGCTATACCTAAAACTTCGTCGCTTATATTGTGTTCAAACATAACAGCCAAAATATGCGCGTAGTGGTGTTGCACGAAGATTATAGGAATATTTTGCTTTTTTGCCCAAAGCGTAGAGTAGTAATTCGGATGCTTATCGCAAACCAAAAGCGAAGGGGTAAAATCGTAAAATCTTTTAAACATATCTATACTATGCTCAAACGCTTCAATGCTTTTTATGTTTTCCAAATCCCCTATATGAGGACTCATCGTGACATTTGAGTCGTTAAAGATAGCGATAGCGTTTTTTTGATGCGCACCAAGAGCCAATATTTTTTCCTTGCATATGTAAGACGTTTTAAATGATTTTGGCGAGATACCTCTTGAAAGTCTTAAAAAAATAGTATTTTTCCCTATAAGTTGCAAAACGCTGTCGTCGCTAAAATTTACTATGTCTCTGTCAAAATCAACATACGCTTCTATAACATTTTTTAACTTTTGCTCGATCTCGTATCTATCTGTTATTATAGGTTCGCCGCTTATATTGGCGCTTGTAGCGATAAGAGGTTTTTGAAGTATTTTTAAAAGCATTACATGTAAGGGCGTATAAGGTAAAAAAACGCCGAGCCTATCAATATTCGGAGCAATGCTATCCGGCAACGCGCATAGCTTTTTCTTTTTAACAAGAACTATGGGGCGAACCTGACTTAAAAGCGCTTCTTCTTCATATTCAGTTGTGTCGCAATACTCTTTTATCATTTCAAGAGAATCAAAAAGTACGGCAAAAGGCTTTGTTTTGCGTCTTTTTTTATCCCTCAAATTTAAAACGGCTCGCTCGTTTAAAGCGTCGCAAATTATATGAAAACCGCCCATGCCTTTGAGGGCTACTATCTTACCCTCATTTATAGCTAAAGCCAATCGCTGAAGCGGATTGCTTTCTGTGTTAAAACCGTTTAAATCATAAAATTTTATAGTTGGGCCGCATTTTGAACAACTTATCGGCTGAGCGTGATAACGACGATTCAGCGGATTATTGTATTCGGTTTCACATTCCGGACACATTTTGAATTTGCTCATAGATGTATTCGCCCTGTCATAAGGAACGGTATAGACGATAGAGTATCTTGGACCGCAATTCGTGCAATTTATCAAAGGATAACCAAAGCGTCTGTTACTTGCGTCCGACATCTCTTTTAAACATTCCGGACATAAAGACATATCGGGAGAAATCGGCGTATTTTTGGAGTGTGAAGTTTCGCTTTTTAGTATTTTAAAATCTGTAAAATCTCTTATAAACACGCTATTTACGACAATTTTGTCTATTCTGGCAAGAGGAGGCGTGTGATTTTTGAGCTCAAACTCAAACTCTTTTATATCACTCTCATCGCCTTCAATTTCAGCATAAACGCCGTTAGAATTATTATATACAAAACCGTTTAGATTGAATTTTCGCGCGAGAACAAAGACAAACGGGCGAAATCCTACCCCTTGCACCCTGCCCTCAATTTCATAAGTTTTGCAAATTTTCATAACTCTATGGGCAGCTCTTTGTTAAAATGGACTTTGTGATTTACGCCAATATGTTTAACGCAAAGATTTGATATGGTTTTACTGCCAAATAAAGAACCCATAAGTAAAATATTTTCAACTTCAAAGTCGTCTTTCACCTTATCCGCAAAATCGCTTAAAAAATAGACCAAACTCTCCGCTATTCCAAATGATAATATCTCATCGTCCGTACCAGCTAACTTGAAACTCATCACACTTCTTAAAAACTTACGTTCGTTTAGCGATGTTTTTACGCTATTTTCATCTGTAAGTTTATAGTCAATCCTTGGTCCTTTTTGCCCGCCGAAAATCTCAATATTTTCAAAAAGCTTTCTTTGCGCGTCAGATAGATTATCACCAAAACCTAAAAGATAAGCCGCCGCAGCCCAAAGAGTTGAAATATTTTTATTTTTAAACGATATATTTTTCGCGTTTTCATAAATTTGTGGAAAATTTTGTTTATATTTTTCTATTAATTTTCTGCCGTTATCGTCGTCTTTTTCTATATTTTCAAGTATTTGACTCAAACAATCCTCAAAATCAACTTGTATAAAATCAAGAACACCGTCTTTGTCGTTGTATAGCATAATCATATCGTCGTTATTTAAACTCAAATATATGCCGCAATTTGTCTTCTCAAAAAGTTCAAGTTCTTGAATTGTAGCGGCAAACTGCATATGGTGGCGCTTTTTTAGAGTTTTTATATTTTTTAAAAGATTTGGCGTTGTAAAAGACGTGCCTTTTGTTATGATATTTTGCCCGCTTTTTAACGCGCAAACCTCAATCTGCTCAATATCTCTAATCTCTTGTTTAAAATAAAGCGAGGTATTTACTCTATCGTCTTTAGCTTCTAAGACAACAAACTTTACCCCTTTTTTAAATAACGCCAAAGATAAAAAATATAAAAACAGGTCGCTTGCGAGCTTTAATTTTATAAACCTTGGAAAATTCGGATATTGCGAGCTAAAAACCAAATTTGTATGCGCTTTTATCGTTGGCTTTTCAAGCGAAGCCAATATCGCGACCTCTTCGTCCTCTAAAACGGCTATCTTATCGACAAAACTCAAATCCGAAGGCATTATCAGTATATCGTCTTTATAAATCGCCTCTTTTTTTATCATAGACACGCAAAACGTGCCGTTTAGAGTTTTAAAATTTATTTTCTCACCGTTTGCGATAACGTCTACCGCCTTTGAAAAAGCGTCTTTGAAACTGTTTTTATATTCAGTGCTTTTGTCGTTACATGTAAAAACAAGCGGCGGATATATATCAAGATTTCGCCCTATTTCATTTTTTACAAATGGATTAAACTCATCTTTCGCCGCGTTTAAAGCCTTTTTGGTAAAAGGGATATAAATCTCGCACTTTTGTACCACGATAGCTTTATCGTTATCCCATTCATTCGCAACATTCACAGAAGTTGACTTTAGAAAAATTGAAAAAGGAAGCGAATTTGATAATTTATCTGAAAAAGCTATCAAAATATCTTCATCGCCTCTTACATGTAAAGAAATTTTACATCCGTCTTTTGTTATATAATATTCTATTTTGCTTTCGTCCGCGAAATTTTGTAAAAAATTCTCTAAAACGTTATTGTTAGAAACATACTCAAACTCATAAACTAATATCATAAACCCTCATTTTGACCAAATTTATAAGCCTCGCTTTGAATATCAATCTTTTCATTTATAACCTCAATTTCAAATCCAAGCTCTCTTAAATGTTTAATTAACGCGCTTTCCATAGTTTTTGAACCTTTTATAATCTCATCGGTAAGTTTTAACGTAGTTCCTTTAACAACTTTGGGGATAATACCGATAATTTTGGTTTTTGGTCTATCGCCCACTATATCCATCATAGTCAAAGTTTGCAGCATTTCAACTTCGTGAGCGCTTCCTTGCCAAGAAATATGTTTTGGAATATCGTCAAAATCAAAAAAATAGACGTCGCCGAACTCTCCACCCTCAGCGCTTATGCAATCCAATATAATGACATAATCATATTGGACTACTATTGGTATAAGTCTCTCCGCCAATGTGCCGCCGTCTATAAAGTCGAGCGTATGAGACGAAGAGACAAAACGATACTTTTGCTGAATATATCGGCATAAATGAACTCCGATACCCTCATCGGAGAACATTATATTGCCAATACCAAGAAGTAGTATTTTCATAAAAAACGAACTTAGTGTTTTTTGTGCTTAAATTTCAAACCGCTCACAACAGCGTCTAAAGCGCCCTCTTTACCCTTTATGGAGTTAAATATGACCATATACACATGCACCGGAACAAATAAGAAAATTACCCACATACCGATGTGATGGATTATTCTTACGTTGGCAAGTCCGCCAAAAAGCGCTTCAAACGGGCGCATAATAGGATATAGCAGACCGCCGAGTCCTTCATGATATACATGTACATAAAGTATCAAACCTGTTAAGCATAACAAAACCAGTACGATGTAAAAAAACGCGTAAGTAGCGAATTGCAAAGGATTATAAACCCCATGCAATTTAGGATGTTCTCCTAAAAAAAGATAATATTTTATCTGCGCTATCCAAACTTTTAGACTTAAAACGTCTTTGAAAGAGACAATTTCCAGTTTCTGTACTCTGCTTCTATCAAAAAAGAATAGATAAATCTTTATCAAAGTAACCGCTATCAGCAAAAATCCGAATATCTCGTGCCACATTCTCATCTTCGCTTGCAAGAACAAAACGGGCTCATTAGAGATTTCGGGAGATACAAAAACATAAGCTATATAAAATCCTGTAACGCTCAGAGCTATTATCGAGACAAATCTTAGCCAATGCACCCATCTTGTGCCGGAGGTATATTCTGTCTCTACCTCTCTAATAATTTCTTTAGACATAATACCCTCCTCTTAGCAAACAATGTTGTCTTGAGCAACTTTGTAAGAGCCGATCTCATTACCTTTAGTATCCATTACATGCACGGCGCATGCGATGCAAGGGTCGTATGAATGGATAACTCTGATAATTTCCAAAGGTTTTGACAAATCGGCTATTTTAAGACCGATTAGCGACTCTTCATAAGGTCCGCGCACGCCGCTCGCGTCTTTTGGAGACGCATTCCACGTTGAAGGAACAACGGCTTGATAATTTTCTATAACGCCGTTTTTAATTTTTACCCAATGGCTTAATGTTCCTCGCGGTACATGTCCTATGTATCTGCCTCTATATTCTTGATTGTTATCAATCGTATAAGTAGCGCATGTTTCTTGATCTACTTTTAGATTGTTTATCAAGTTATTAAACGCTTCAAGTCCATTGTCCGCAACGATTTTTGCCTCTATCATACGACATGCCGTTCGTCCTAAAGTTGAAAAAACAGCGCTCACCGGAAGTCCTGTGTCGCTTAAAAATTTCTCAACTACTTTCGCGACTCTCTCATTTCCTTTAGCGTAATTTACAACTATATTTGCTAAAGGTCCGACTTGCATCGGCTTGCCGTCATATCGCGGAGCTTTTATCCAAGAGTATTTGCCGCTCTCGTCTAAAACTTGCGTTGAAGACATTTTGCCGTCGCCGTCTATCGTCTTTTCTTCTTTAAAGCCCGTATAATTCGGATTTGTCTTACCATCGTACGGATGAAGCGGTTCATCGTCTTTATACCAAGATCTTGTAGCCTCTTCCGTTATTTTGTCTTCGTCAACTTCATATACTTTACTTATATCGCCGTTTAAAATAATACCGCTATCGAACAACCAATCATTCGCGCCCAATTGAAACTCTTTAAACGTAAATAGATTAGCCACGCCCATATCTTTATTAACGCTTCCCTCTTTAGCGTAAGCTTTGCCTGCCATAACGAGATCTGGATAATAAGCTCGGTTAATAAAGTCGGCAACCTCTTGAAATTTAGTCAAATATTCACCAAGACGAGCGGGATCCAATAAATCCATAATACATGTAACGCCGCCAACCGTTAAACTTTGCGGATGCGGTTGTTTAGCGCCAAAAATCGCCATCATTTGAGCGACTGTTCTTTGGATTTTCAAACACTCAAGATAATGTGAAAGAGCTATTAAATTTTGCTCTGGAGTTAATTGGTAAGTTTTATGTCCCCAGTAACCGTTATTGAATGGTCCAAGATGTCCTCTGCCCGCGAATGCCGCAACTCTGTCTTGTACGGCTTTTAGTTGATCAGCGCCTGTAGCATAAGGCGTTGGCGCGTATTTAAACGCTTCGTCGCTCGCCTTTTTCGGATCCGCGCTAAGCGCCGATACTATATCCACCCAATCAAGTCCGTGCAATTGGTAAAAGTGCACCGGATGATCGTGCAAAAAAAGCGCGCAATTCATAAGCGTTCTTGTTAAAAGCGCATTCAAAGGAGGCGTGATACCAAGCGCGTTTTCTACCGCTACGATACCTGCTTTGTAGTGCGAAAATGTACATACACCGCATATTCTTTGTGTAAAAAAGCCCGCGTTACGCGGATCTCTGCCTTTTAAAATCTGCTCAAGTCCTCTCCAAAGAGTAGCTGACGAATAAGCTTCGGTTACAACATTATTGTCGTCAACCACTACCTCTACTCTTAAATGTCCCTCTATTCTGGTAATCGGATCTACTACTATTCTTTTACTCATTATTAATTTCTCCCAATAGCGTTAAGCTCTATCTTTTTTAAACGCCAAAATAGCAGCATGAGCCGCAATGCCAACCGCTGTAACCGTTAAAATGGCAACCCCGATTCTATCCGCCGTTTTATCCGCGCCAATAGTGTAAGGAGTATTGTACAATCTATCCCCAAGAGGTTCTTCAAAGGTTCCCATAGAATCCCAAAAATTGGGCTCGCTGCAACCTATACAGCCGTGACCCGCTTGAATAGGCCAAGATGTGTGTTGATTGAATCTTTCGCGTGAACAGTTATTGAAAGTATAAGGTCCTTTACACCCGACTTTATATAAACAGTAACCTTTTTTAGCGCCTTCGTCGCCGAATTGCTGTACAAATTCGCCTGCATCAAAGTGACCGCGTCTTTCGCATAAGTCATGAATTCTAAACCCGTAAGCCCATTTCGGACGATTATATACATCAAGCGATGGAAGTGTTCCGAAAAATATGTAATGAAGCACATTTCCTACAATATTTTTTTCGCTTGGAGGACAGCCTGGAACATTTATAACAGACTTATTTGTTATTTTACTCAACGGCTGCGCGTTTGTGGGATTAGGATGAGCGGCTTGAACTCCTCCAAAACTCGAACATGTACCTATGGCAAATATAGCCGCCGCATTTGCCGCCGCTTCTCTGGCGTGTTCCGCGCCTTTTTTGCCGTGAGGTCCTACAGTCAAATAAAACTCGCTGCTTCCGGCGGGAATTCCGCCCTCGACCATAAGTATATATTTGCCTTTATATTTTTTTATGGCGTCTTCTAAATTGCTCTCGGCTTGCCAGCCTGCCGCCGCCATTACCGTTTCGTGATATTCAAGAGAAATATGATCAAATATCAAACTATCGATAGTAGGCGCGTCCGTTCTTAATAAACTTTCGCTACAGCCAGTACACTCCGCCATATGAAGCCAAATGACCGGAAGTCTGTCCGTAAGTTCGGCAGCTTGAGCCATTAACGGCGTAAAAGTCGAAGGCAAAGATAACATAGCGGTCATACCCGCAGCCCACTTCATAAAATCACGTCTGGATATACCATGCTCTCGCATTACTTCGCTTATTGATCTATTTTCTTTAACTTTTGGAAGTTGCGAAAGAGTATTTAGTCTTTCAGTAATGTCAGAAAATATTTTGGCGTTTTCCATCAACAATGCTCCTTATTCTTGGATTTAACTTTAAGTATCTATACTAAACTGATAAACTAATATAAATTTATATAACTCATACTATTTTATTTTAGTCATCATATTAAAGCGAAATTTCTATAATTATGCTGCACTACATGTATGTACAATATTCAATTAAGCTTCTAAAATTTTTAAAATGTATAGATTAGAAACGCATAAATAAGATATTATAAGTCTTAAATTATTAATATTTTTATATAAAAAAAATCTTGCCAAAAAAGTTAAAAATTATATCTAAACCGAACTATATTTTAGTAATAAAATTAAGGTATTTTTCATATTTAATAAAGCGAAAATTTTATTGATAATTTTTTATATTTTTACTGCAAAAGCTCGATAAAAACGGCATTTTGGCTAACTAATAATTTTAATTTCAAAAGCTAAAAAGCAAAAAAATAATAAAAAAATATCCAATTAAAATATTTTTAAAAAACGTATGTCATTTAACAAATTTTTTCAAAAAAATTTAAAAAATTATCTCTTCATATCTAAAATAATCTTCTATTTTTTTTAAAGAAAATTCTTTATCATACATGTGAAGCTCTTGCCAAGTTTTACCCTCTAATCCTTTAGAACAGATAAGATTTTCGTTATTAAAAAATTTCATATTAAATTTCAGACAAAGACGTATTAAAAGATAATACTGAAAATAGGTAAGTTCGTCTATCAAAAGCATTATTTTTTGGTAATCGCCGTATCTGTCGTTATTCTCATCTTTCCAAATACGTTTCGCGAAATTATGCTGATATTCTATGCTTTTTTTCGGATTCAGCAAAAAATCCTTGAACGACTTTTTAAATTCGTCTTTCACCGGAGTACTTTTTGTATATGTAAGAAAAAGATGAGCGCATATCAAAAAAAGCTCGTTTGGCAGAATAATTCTCTTTTTTAGCTCGTCTTTTGTTCTGGCTTCCACTTCTATTTGTTCGCGCAGATACGTTATATGTCCCGTGCGCCAATTTTTGTCGTCGCTTTTGGGGAGTTTTTCCCATTCTATTAAAGTTGGCCTTGGGATATTAAATCTCTCCAAAAGAGGCTTATAACTAACTTTTTTCATAATATTCCTTTAAATAAATATCTTAAAAAAGTTCTAAGATTATAGCGAAAAAATATGATTTTTTTATCTTGTTAACTGTGTTTTTAGTTAAATTGTTATTAATACGTCTACTTTTACTTTGAAGATCAATTTTGTATCTTCGAAAACTATCATCATTGGTATTTGCGGGATTAGCTGAAAATTTGTAAAACTTACGTTGCCGCTTCGCATTTTTGCCGATAAAATCTTAAAAACACAAACTTACTTCAGTTTAAATGATAAGATATGTTTTTAAGAAAAAAACCACAAAATTATATTGTTATATCCAAAACTTTTTCAAGAACTCGTCCGAAACGTCTATCAATCCTCTTTTTCGCAAATTTTCCAATACATTTTTATCGCAGTTTACAACATTCGGCCACTCGCGGTTGTATCCTTCAAGCTCGCCTTTTTTTGTAGCGTCAATCCCAAAGAATTCGTCTTCTATGAATATATCTCGTTTGGCGTCAATATTATTTACCACTTTCCATATTAACATGTAAAGATTTTTGATATCGTCACTATCCGCATCTACAAAAACTAATAGTTTTGTATGTTTTCTAATCGGTCGCAACATTTTAAAAATCTCTTTTATTGGTCGCTCTTTTCTTATGGCTATAAATGTTACGGGAGTTTTTGTGTCGGTCATAAATTGACGCGCGTCTTTTATTTCGGAGCAAATGGAAGATATCTTGTCAAGCATTAAGCTATTGCTCACAATCTCTTTCATTTCCGCTTCTATCTCGCCGCCTGTACAATCAAGCCCCAATTTTCCGCCATAACAAGCGTTCGGCGAAGCATGGTCAAGCGCGTCGCAAATACCTTCGCTGATTATGATATTATCTTTGCTTACTCTATTTAATATAAATTTTGAGATATCTTCATGATCTTGTAAATTAGGCGCGTCGTCTCCGACAAATATGGCATGTTTTACAAAACTCATCTGTCCAACGCCCCAAAACGCGTGCATAAATTGTTTTGCGTGACCAAAATAACGCGTTTTCATTTTCGCCAATATCAGATTATGGAAAACTCCGTTTTCGGGCATATCATAGTCTATAAGTTCCGGCGCGGTAGTTTTTAAAAGCGGTAAAAATATGCGACCTGTCGCCTGCCCCATATATTTATCTTCAATAGGCGGCTTTCCTACTACAGTAGCGTGATAAATAGGCTCTAATTTGCTTGTTATACAACTAACTTCCATTACGGGATAAAGTTCTTTTGGAGTATAGTACCCGGTATGATCTCCAAAAGGTCCTTCAAGAACCAAGTTTTGCGGATCTACCCACCCTTCCAAAACAAAATCGGCATCATCGGGAACGTATATCGGATTTGTTATGGATTTAATAAGTTTTGCTTTTTTATTGCGTATAAAACCATAAAGCATCAATTCAAAAAAACCATACGGCATCGGAGCTTGAGCGCACCATATATAAAGAGGATCTCCTCCTATAGCCACAGAGATTGGCATTTTTTTGCCCTCTTTTTTATATTCGTTAAAAAAATGCATTCCGTCTTTATGTATTTGCCAATGTACTCCAAGATGATTTTTATCATATACTTGCATTCTATACATGCCAAGATTTTGCAGCTTACCGTCTAAACTTTGCGTATAAACTTGTCCCATAGTGATAAAAGCTCCGCCATCTTCCGGCCAAGTGGTTAAAATCGGAATATTGAAGAGATTTACCTTATCGCCTTGCTTCACAAATTCTTGACATATTCCCTTGCCGCCAACCCTTTTAGGCGGAATATTTTTAAAAGACAAAAGTTTAGTTAAAAACTCCGTTTTACCTCTAAAACCGGCTTCTATACGAAGTTTTATAATCTCTTCTATCTCTTGCGATATAGTTTCAACTTCTTTACCGAAAATTAATTTTACCGCCTCTTTTGAGCCGAATATATTCATTAAAACAGGTATATGAAACTCTTTGCCAAGTCTTTTACTGATGGGCTTTAAGAACAGCAACGCTTTGGAGTCTTCTTTTTTGGCTTCTATGAAAGCTATGTGCGGTATCTCCAAATCAATATCGACGCTTTCGTCTATAACTTTCAAAAGATTGTGTTGTTTAAATAGTTCTATAATATTTTTCATTGTCTGCCCTTAATTAAAAAATCGTCTCAAGCGCCATTTTTTCAGCTCTTGCCAAAATATCTTGAGCGCCTTTTGCGATTATTATGTCGGCTAATTCGCCGCCTGCGTTTTCATAATTTTCTCGTTTTGTTTCAATCCTTACATGTAAGAGTTCTTTACCGTTTGGAAGTCCGACTACGGCTTTTATATGTATGTTATTTTTATCGATTTTGGCGTTTACGCCTATCGGGACTTGACAACCGCCTTCCAATCTTTTTACAAAATCCCTTTCAACTCTTGTTTCCATAACGCAATCGTCATCGTTTAAAAAATTTATTATTTCTAAAATCTCCGCTTTGTCAACCGTCTCTACTCCTAAAGCGGCTTGTCCCATAGCAGGAATCATAAAATCGGTATCTATAGGTGAAAAATATCTTATTTCGCTTTCAAGCCCAAGTCTTTTTACGCCGGCTACCGCTAAAATCACGGCGTCAAATTCGCCTTTTTTTAATTTTTCAATTCTTGTGTTTATATTGCCTCGCAAATTTTTTATGATTAAATCAGGACGCGCGTGCAAAAGCTGCATTCTGCGTCTTAAACTTGTGGTTCCTACGATCGCGTTTTTGGGAAGTGCGTTTATATTCTCATATTTTTGAGACAACATAGCGTCTCTAACGTCTTCTCTTTTTGTTATCGCGCCAAGCACCAGACCTTTAGGAAAAACCACAGGAACGTCTTTAAGACTATGAACGGCTATATGCGCTTCGCCTTTTAACATCGCGTCTTCAAGTTCTTTTGTGAATAGACCTTTGCCGCCGATTTTAGCCAACGGAGTATCTAATATCTTATCGCCTTTAGTCTTCATGATATTTAATTTAACGCTGATACTCGGATATTTTTCCTCTAATTTTGCTTTTATATACCAAGATTGCCAAAGAGCCAATTTACTTCCTCTTGTAGCTATTATCAACTCTCTCATTTGTCGTCCTCTTGTATATTTTCATTCCATTTATCAAGCAACTCATTTTTAAGACTTTTGGCTTCTTTTAACGTTATAAAATCCCTACTTATCATTTTATTATCTGAAAAAATTATATCTTTTAACTCTATCTCTCTTTCAGCCGCTCTGAATTTAAGCGTCACAAAGTAGGCGCGCCAACCTATAGGGTATTCTATCTCTTTTGTCGTATGTAATTTTACATCTTTCAAACCATAGTTTTTTTCATTTGAAAGCGAATTTTTTAAAAATGCTAAAAGTTCGCCTTCGCTTAAAACATCGGAAGCGAACATTAGCCCGCTACTTACGACTATTATCGTCAATAATTTCAACATCTATTACGTCCTCGTCGTCTTTATCGGGCGAAATTTTAATTCCTATTAGCAAAACAGCCGAAAAAATGAGCAAAATCACTCCTACCGTATCGCCGAAAAATCCCGGCAATATTAATAAAAAAGCTCCTAAAATACGTACAGTGGAAGCTAAAGATACTGTAGAGAGAGAAAGTCTTTTTTGCATAATTCTATGAATACTGTCTTGAAATTTAAATGGAGTATTTAACAGCATAACTATACCAAAAAATGCGCTTAAAACTATCTCTAAAAATGTATAAAAAACTCCCATAGCCGAAGCCAAAGGTATGGTTATTATAATCTCGACAAAAATATAGAGCAAAAAAAATATTAATTTCACTCAAAAACCTCTTTTAATCTTTCGTTTAGTTCACTCGTATTTATAAACTCTTTTATTCCAGAAACTCTTGACACAAGCTCCACTTTACCTTCGTCCAATTCTCGTCCCACAATAAGAGCGTAAGGAAATCCGATAAGCTCAAAATCATTCATTTTAAAACCAAATCTTTCGTTTCTATCGTCCAAAATTATCTCTTTTTTCTCCATCTTCAAATCTTCATAAAGTTTGGTCGCGAATTTTGTTTGAGTCTCATTTTTTATATTTGAGATGATAATATCTAACATGTAAGGAGCAGTCTGCTTATTCCAAATACACCCTTTATTATCGTGATTTGCTTCTATCATAACGGCAACCAAGCGACTAATTCCAATACCGTAGCAACCCATAAAAAACGGCTGAGATTTACCGTTTTGGTCTAAAAACGCGGCGTTCATAGGCGATGAGTATTTTTGTCCCAGTTGAAATATATGCCCTACTTCTATACCTTTAGCAAGAGAAAGTTTGCCGTTGCAGCAAGGACACAAATCGCCATCTTCAACCGCCGCTAAATCCGCGTATCTATCGCTTTTGAAATTAAACATTGACACGCCGACATAGTGATAATCCCGCTCGTTCGCGCCGCAAATAAGATTTTTCTCCTCTTTTAATTCATTGTCTATAAAAAATTTTATATTCTCAAGCCCTATCGGACCGCAAAAACCAGCAATTAGTCCAGCTTCTTTTATATCCTCTTTCGAAACGTCCAAAAGTTCTAAAGCTTTGGCGGCATTTTGCGCTTTTATCTCTTGCAAAGCGTCGCATCCGCGTATAAAGAATACGACTATTTCGCTTTTATCTTTATAAACGGCTTTTTTAATAACGGCTTTTATCGTATAAAACGTATCAATTTTAAAAAATTCGCTTAACTGTTCTATCGAACTATCTTCTCCGATAGGCGTGTGAAACTTCGCAAAAATAGCTTCGGGCGGCTCATTTTGGGTAGTTTTTTTAGCTCTTTTCGCCGCCTCTACATTCGCGGCGTATTCGCATTTATCGCATACTAATATATCGTCTTCGCCGTTTTTGGTCAAAACCATAAACTCTTTGCTGCCACTGCCGCCTATCGCTCCGCTATCAGCCGCTACCGCGCGAAATTTCAATCCAAGACGGGTAAAAATTTTCGTATAAGTCTCTTCCATAAGGTCAAATTCCAGTCTTAAATCCTCTATGGACGAATGAAAACTATATCCATCTTTCATAACAAATTCGCGACCCCTTAAAAGACCAAATCTCGGACGCGCCTCGTCTCTAAATTTTGTGGTAATCTGATACAAATGCAAAGGTAGTTGTTTATAGCTATTTATCCTATTTCGGACTATATCTACAACGACCTCTTCGTGCGTAGGTCCTAAAACAAACTCGTTATCTTTTCTATCTTTAAAACGCAAAAGTTCTTTGCCATAGACATTATATCTGCCGCTTTGCCGCCAAAGCTCCGCAGGACTTACAACGCCCATACTAACTTCTTGCGCGCCCGCTTTGTCCATTTCGTCTTTTACTACATCTTTTATCTTGTCAAGCACTCTCTTGCCAAGCGGCAAAAAATTGTAAAGCCCGCTTCCGGTTTGATTTATAAAACCTCCCCTTATAAGAAAAATATGGCTTGGAAGCAAAGCGTCTTTAGGCGCTTCTTTTGCTGTCGGCGCGAAAAGTTTGGAAAATCTCATTCATCTCTCCTAAAATTTTCAAATTTAGTTGTAGAAATATCTTTTAACTGCTCGTCTTTGATATCAAAAAAATATTGAAGCGACTGTATAATTTTATCGGATTCATCAAGTTCTAAGACATTTTTTAGATTTATTGTCGGCTTGTGTAAAAATACATTAAAAGATTGGTGTATTATTTTCTCTACATTTTGTCTAATATCTTGTTGTATATAGCCTTTTTTTACAGCTTTATCCACCTCGCTTAAAGCGCTCTGTTTGGCTCTGCTTCTAATCTCTTTTATGATAGGATCAACCGACAACGCCTGAAGCCACTTAAAAAAATCGGCGGTCATCTGCCCCACTATCGAATAAGCGACTTTCGCTTGGTCTTCGCGAAGAGCTAAATTTTTCGCGACTATCTCCTCTAAATCGTCTACGGCGTATACATGTACGTTTTCAAAACGACAAGCTTCTATATCGCGCGGTACGGCTATATCAAACCAATACCTCTCAAAAACTTTGCCTTCAACCATATCGTTTGTGATAATAGCGTGCGGCGCGCCTGTAGCACTGAAAACCAAAGGATATTTATTTATGGCTTCGCGTAAATTTGAAAACGGCTGCGCGGAACTGTTTTTACCTAACCTCTTAGCTAAAGCCAAAGCGTTTTCGTAATTTCTGTTAATTATTATCACATTAGCGTTTGAGGATAGAAGATGTTTCGCGGCAAGCTCGCTCATATCTCCAGCTCCTACAACTACGGCGTTTATTCCGTCAAGATTTTTTAATAACTCTTTTGCTTTTGATACCGCTACGGACGAGACCGAAACGGGATTTTTAGATATATCGGTGCTGCTTCTAATCGTCGCCGCGCATTTAAAACATTGTTGCATGGCGTGTTTTAATTTCGGTCCGCAAAATCCGTTTTTGAGCGAAAAATTAAAAGCTGTTTTCAGTTGACCAGATATTTGCGTCTCGCCGACAACAAGACTATCAAGCGAGGAACATACCGCAAAAAGATGGTGTATAGCGCCTACGTTTTCATACGCGTCGGCTCTATTTTCAAGCTCTTCTTTATTTATACTCGATATATGCGACAAAACGCTTAATATAAACGATAAACTCTCTTTGCACTCTTTGACGCTTGTTATCACTTCAACTCTGTTACATGTAGAGAGTATCACGGCTTCATTGACATTTTCGTGATTTGTTATCATTTTAAGAACGTTATATAGCTTCTCTTCGCTATTGAAAGAGAGTTTTTCTCTTGTCTTAATATCTGTATTCTTATGAGTAAAGCTCAAAGTCATATACTGCATTAAAAATCTCTTTCTATCATCTGCCTAATAATATTTTTTAAACCGTCCATATTGTATTTTTCTATAGCATCAAGAGCTTTATCGCCAAAATTTTTAGCCTCTTTAATACATCGCTCTACGACTCTGAATTCGCTCATTTTATCTTTTATCCAAGCGCATTCGTAACTATTTAGACTTTTTTTATATAAACTCATCATATGTTTTTTGTCTTTATCTTTACATCCTTCGTACATGTAAAGATAAGGAAGCGTTACTTTGCCTTCTTTAAAATCGTGCAAAGCTGGTTTACCAAGTATTTTATCGTTTGAAGTTATGTCTAAAACGTCGTCTATTATCTGAAACGCGAGTCCTAAATTTTTGCCGTACAGAGCAAAATCTTCGCCTTCAAATCCTTCTAAAATCGCGGCGGAATAAGCTGAAGCTTCAATCAAAGAAGCCGTCTTGCAATAAATCATTTTAAAATATTTCTCTTTATTTGTGTTGAACGATTTTGAAAGTTCCACATCCAAAAGTTCTCCCACAGATAAATTCGCAACCGCGTTTGAGACAAATACGGCAACAGATTGCGGTAAAGACGCTAATTTGGAAAAGGCGCACGAATATAAAATATCGCCCATCATTATAGCCGTCTTATCTCCAAAATCAGCGTTAAAAGAATTTGCGCTTCTGCGAGTTAAAGCGTTGTCTATCACGTCGTCATGGAGTAAACTTGCTATGTGTATCATCTCTACTACCGAAGCTAGTGCTAAAGATTGTTTTGAAGTTTTTGCTATCTCAATTATAAGTTTTGAACGTAGTTTTTTACCTTGCTGAGAAATCTTATCAAAAAAAGAGACTACACTCTCTTCGCCCAAATCAACGATAAAGGAACGCATAAATTTATCTATATTTTTCATCATTGACCACTCATTCGTGTTGAGACAAAATTTCGCCCACTTTGTCTATAAAAAAGTCGTTTTTACCCTCTTCCATAACATCGGCGTTTTCATACAATATCTCTTGTATTTTACCTTCAAATTCATTGCCAAGCTCAACTCTTAACAAATGCTCCATTGCCACAAATCGCTCTATCCAGTTTTCCATCGCGTCGGTTACTAAATTTTGATTGGCGTTAAACAACATATCAAAAAACTTAGAACGCGGACTTCCGATTAAAACATCATTTTCGTCTATATTTAACAGTTCTTTCATTTTGCTCATTTTTATTTTTGGTTTTTAAAAGTTTTGATTATAGCATAGTAATCTTGTATTTAGCCATAACGATTTAAATAGCTTTATTTACAACTTTGTCGGTTAATATACGCCAAAAAACGACCTACATGTATAAAAATTTTTTTGCTGTAAAAACTTGCTTTTTTTATTTTAACTTTTTTGTAAAAATCGTGAAATAAGATTTATTTACATTATATTTTAAGTTAAACTTGACTATTATTATTTATTTTATTGAAATAATAGTGTAATTTTAATTTATACTTTTCCGATAAATATACTTGACAATTAAAAAAAGTTTCTGCTATAATTTCAGAAATTTTATAAAGCAGGTTCAAATGATGAATAAAAAAACTTTAGCTATTCACGCAGGTTACGACAAAGACAAATACGGCGCAATGGCTGTACCTATATATCAGACCACCGCTTATGATTTTGGATCTGCCGAAACGGCGGCAAATCGTTTCGCACTGGCGGAACTGGGACCAATTTATACAAGACTCAATAACCCTACAACAGATATTTTGGAAGCAAGAATAACGGCTTTGGAAGAGGGAGACGGAGCGGTCGCGGTAGCGAGCGGTCAAGCGGCTTCGTTTTACTCTGTTGTAAATTTGGCAAGATCCGGTGAAAATATTTTGGTCGCCGAAAAAATTTACGGCGGTTCTATAACTCTTTTAACACATACTATAAAACAATTTGGTATCGAGGCCAGAGTTTTTGACAGTGACAACGCAGATAATTTGGAAAGTTTGATAGACGATAAGACAAAGGCTATCTATTTTGAAACTCTGTCAAATCCGCAAATTGCTATCCCAAATATTGAAAAAATCGTTCAAATAGCTAAAAAATACAATATAGTCACCATAGCTGACAACACAGTGGCTACTCCAATACTACTAAACCCGTTGAAATTGGGAGTAGACGTAGTGGTTCACTCCGCTAGTAAATATATATCGGGCAACGGAACCGCTATCGGCGGATTAATCGTGGAAAGAAAAGGCCTGAGCGCATTTTTGAAAGATAATCCGCGCTATCCGCAATTTAACGAACCGGACGAAAGTTATCACGGACTTGTTTATACATCGCTGCCGCTTCCTATATATACACTAAGAATTCGTCTTGCTTTCATAAGAGATATAGGAGCGACCATCTCGCCTTTTAATAGCTGGCTTTTGATTCAAGGACTGGAAACTTTGAGTTTAAGGATAAAAGAGCACTCGTTAAGCGCGCTTAAAATAGCTAAATTTTTAAAATCCCATCCTAAAGTAAAATCCGTTTCATATCCGGGGCTTGAGGGCGATAAAGGTTATGAAAAAGCTCAAAAATATCTCAAAGACGGTATGTCGTCAGGACTTTTAAGTTTTGACACGGGAAGTTTTGAAAAAGCAAAGCAGATACTAAATAGTGCAAAAATCTTTAGCGTAGTCGTTAATATCGGCGATTCAAAATCTATTATCACTCATCCTGCCAGTACAACGCATCAGCAAGTTCCAAAAGAAGATTTGGACAAATCGTTCGTAACCGAAGGACTTGTGAGACTTAGTATCGGACTTGAAGACGCGGACGATTTGATAGCCGATTTGAAACAAGCATTAGATAAGGAGTAGATATGAAAAAGGATACATCGTGTCGTTCATAACGACAAAAGGCGTTTACGGACTAAACGCAATGTACGAACTCACTCAAGGCGACGGAGTAACCCCAATGCAGATAAAAAATATCGCGCAAAAAGCCGGTATTCCGTTTAACTATCTTGAACAACTCTTAAATCAATTAAGAAGAGCGGGGTTAATAAACAGCGTACGCGGCGCAAAAGGCGGATATTTGTTGGCTCGATCTCCGGATAGAATATTGATTTACGATATCTTGGTCGCGCTTGAAGGCGAGTTGATATTTGCCGAATATACGCTTGATAATAAAATTTTAGAAATGTTTTTCAAAGATATGCAAAATGGGATTGAGGAGCTTTTGAAGGTTCCGTTATCGGAATTTCAAAAATATGAAAGCATACTATTGGACGGTTTAACGTACTCTATTTAAAGGAGATTAATATGGGTTATGCAAAAAATGTTACCGAACTTATCGGGAATACACCTCTTGTAAAATTAAATAAAATTTCAGAAGAGAGTAGCGCTTTGGTATTGGGAAAATGCGAATTTTTAAATCCAAGCCATTCTGTTAAAGATCGCATCAGTTATGCGATGATAAAAGACGCGCTTGACAAAAAGCTTATTGATAAAAATTCTGTTATCATAGAGCCTACCAGCGGAAATACAGGCATTGGTCTTGCGACCGTCGCCGCAAGTTTCGGACTAAAACTCATTCTTACAATGCCAAGCTCTATGAGTATTGAGCGAAGAAAACTCTTAGCGGCACTTGGGGCCGAACTTGTGCTGACTCCTCCGGAGCTTGGTATGAAAGGCGCTGTAAATAAAGCTATTGAGCTTGGAAGCGAGATAAAAAACTCTTTTATCCCTCAACAATTCGCGAACGCGGCAAATCCGGAAGTTCACAGAAAAACAACGGCAGAAGAGATATTGAAAGACCTTGAAGGTAAAGTAGATATATTTATAGCGGCTGTTGGAACCGGCGGCACATTAACGGGTGTTGGAGAGGTGTTAAAAGCGAAAAACCCTCAAGTTCAAATAATAGCAGTAGAACCTGATACTTCGCCTGTTCTTAGCGGCGGTAAACCAGCTCCTCACAAAATTCAAGGCATAGGAGCCGGATTCGTACCAGATGTGCTCAATACCAAAATATATGATGAGATTTTGACTGTAAGTTATGAAAACGCTTCGCAAACTTCAAGATCCTTAGCCAGACAAGAGGGGCTTTTAGTCGGTATCTCTTCAGGAGCTAACGCTTATGCCGCGAAAGTTATAGCAAACCGTCCCGAAAACAGAGGCAAAACAATAGTAACAATTTTCTGCGATACGGGCGAGAGATATCTAAGCACAACACTTTATGAAGATTGATAAATAATGGTTTTTCAAGAGGCAATTTGTCTCTTGAAAAATTTTGTTGTTACATGTAGGCTTTAATCAACAAACTTTTATCCATTTTCTGCGTACAAAAAATAAAACCTCAAATTATTGCTTAATAATTTTCTCTATCTCTTTTGACTGTCCCAGACGATATAACGCGAAATCATATTTTACGGGATCTTTGGCGTCAAATCCACGAAGCGTTTGCGTCAACTCCAAAACGGCTTTAAAATCATAAGTTTTGCGCTTTAAAAGTCCAAGCTTTTTTGAAACATTAAACGTATGAACGTCAAGCGGCATCAGTAAATCAGCTTTATCCACCCTCTTCCAAAGCCCCATATCAAGCTCATCGTCTCTTACCATCCAACGCAAAAACATATTCCACCTTTTATATGGCGACGAAGGATTTTGCGACGGTATTTTGCCAAGTAAAAACTCATAGCCTACAGTTCTGTAAGGATTTAAAGAGTACAACTTTTCCAACACATTTTTAATCCCATTTATTACATTACGCTCTTTTTTGTATCCTTCTAAAAAAATATCCTCCAAACTTGCCTCTTTTTTAAATTTGGCGAATGTTTTAAAAATCTCCGCTACATCTTCGTTTGTCTGAAACCTATAATATCGTCCTTGCAATTTTTTCTCTATAACATCTTCGCTGTCATTTAATGCTGAAAAATCAAGAGAGAGTAGAAATTTTTCAATGAGTTTAGCGTTTCCATATGCAAATAAAGCGCAAATTAACGCTATGATATCGTCACGATATGGTTTCGCGACCCTTAGCGGATCAGCCGCTTCCATAAGCCCAATACTGCGGTTTTTATTCGCCGCCTCCAAATCAAGCAATTCTTTTATATCCAACAACATTCCTTTCTTTCAAAAACACAATTATATATAAAAATGGCAAAAACACGCCAAAATTATGCTCAAAATTACTTTTTTAAGCCTCACTTTAACTTTATATAGTTAAAATTTCTTTTTGTTAATTCTTTATATGTGCATAGTTTATAATAAGGTCTTAATATGAAGATAATAGCTTTTCTTCTTTTATCCTTTTT
>JAISAU010000003.1 GCA_031266555.1 Campylobacteraceae bacterium | reverse complement strand
GGGTTGTATTCGGTGTCCATGAACACGTACATCGGGTCGGCGAAGTAGGAATAGGCGACTTCCTTGCGGTCGAGCTGGACGGTGTCGAACTTGTCGTCGGCGCGATAGACGGTTTCGCTGGGCGCGCCGGTGAGCAGGTTCTTCATCTTCATCTTGACGACCGAGGCGTTGCGGCCGGACTTGCTGTATTCAGCCTTGAGGACGACCATCGCGTCGTTGCCGACCATGAATACGTTGCCGGCGCGGAGTTCTTGAGCAGTTTTCATGAGCGTGGATTGGGTTCCGGTTGGCGGTAAAAATCAGCCGCGCATTATAGCTTGGATCGGCAGAATTGCACCAGGCGGGAACACAAATCCTGTTGTCGCATCAGCTTTCCCTGCCATTCCTCGGCGTGGCGGCGCAGCGCCGGGAGAGAGGCCAGCCAGCGTTCCCAAAGCCCGCCGGTGATTTGCCCGAAGCCGTTCCAGGCGAGGGAAAGCTCGCGCATGGCCGCGGCCGCCGGGCCGGGCAGTCCGGCGCAATAGGCGTCGAGGAAGGCGGACAGCTTGGCTTGATGGGCGTTTTCCCGCTGCGGGTAGATGTGCCAGAGTAATGGCCGGGCGGCCCACTGCGCGCGCACGAAGGAATCCTCGCCGCGCACGCCGTTGAGATCGCAGCACCAGATGAGTTCGTCATATTCGGGCTGCGGGACGAAGGGGACGATGCATAGCTCCAGTTGGCCGGCGCGGACCACGTCGCCGGCTTCCAGGCGCCGCTCTGCGAAGCGTTCCAGTTCCGCGAGGCGACGGGACGACGGGACGAGGCAGCGCACCGGCCGGCTGCCGTAGCGCCAAGCGTCGAGCAGGCCGGCGAGCGCGGCGTTTTCGTAACAGAAGAGCGAGACGGACAAGGTATCGGCGGCACGGGATGGAACGCCCAAGCGGGCGAGGAACCGCTCCGGCGCGGTCGGCGAAGCGGTAAATGCCTGTCGGCGCTGTTCCAGATCGCTTTCGCGCAGCAGGCCGCCGGTGGCTTCGGTGAATCCGGGGAAGAAGAAATATTTCGTGAGCGGCAGGCGCGGATGCGGCGAGGGCAGGGCATGACAGCCCGCGACCCAGGCTTCGGCGGAAAGGTAGTCGAGATCGATCCAGACGGGCCGGGGATCGCGCCGGGCCATCGCCGCCTCGAAAGCCTCGGGGAGCCGGCAGGCGAAAATCTCCACGACCACATCGCCAGGGATCGCGCCGGCGAGATCGTCTTTCCAATGCCTGATTTCAATGCCCGATACCGTTTGCTCCGGCAAATCGACGTGGATTCCCGGACATAAGCGCTGGAACGCCGCAAGGTCATCGACCCACAGGCGGACAGCCAGGCCGTACTCGCCCGCCAGTTGCCGCGCCAGACGCCAGCACACGCCGACGTCGCCGAAGTTGTCGACGACGTGGCAGAAAACGTCCCAGCGGGAAAGAGAAGTTGTGCGCATTCTTCGGCTTCGCGTTATTCAATACTTTACCGTCGCTGTTGGGCGGATGGTAGTATTTCACACCAACGGCGTTACGTATTGAGGAAGAAAAGTCTGCATAGGTGAGACAAGCGAACCCCAATGCACCCCGTCGAACGATCATGCCGAAATGTTGGGGTTCCGCTTCGCTCATCCCATCCTATGCGAGCTAAAATGATTAGAAATTATGGAATAAAATATATTGACAAAATAAATAACAATGGAATATGGTAAAATATGGAAACATTAAAAGACGTCAAAGAAGGGGATATTTTTTATACCCAATTCAATAAAAAGTATTATTTTATGCAAATAATACATATAACAAAAGATCTGCCGCCGCCTTATGATGTGGACTATAAGTACGGTTATTTTATCGTAATGTTTGAAGAGTTTTACAATATATTACCAAAATCAATAAATGAAATTAATTTAATAAATATTTATAAAACAAAATATAAACCCAAGAATACAATTTTATATATAAGCAATTGGGATACATTGCCGGAAATAAAACTTGATAAAACGCATGATAATTATAAAAAATATTCAAAATATGAAATCAAGTATTTTGGAAACTCAAAAGTTTCAAATGAATTTAACCCGGAAATAATTGAAAATTATACATTGCCTTCAAAATATGAAACAAACAGCGATGGTTTAATTGTTTCACATCAACCCGCAAATATTGATTGGGTGTTTTACATACTTGAAGAAGATGAAAACGTGAAATTTGGAAAAATAAAACCAAAGTATTTCAAGGAATGGATAGAAACAATTGAACCAGAAGTAATAATGAGGATGGAAAATATTATTCAAAAATATGAAAACGCTGATGAAAATATACCCAAAGAATTTAAAAAATGTATAAACAGTATAAACAAATTAGATGAAAAGTATCATTTTATAATGACAATGGAAGCAGAAGACATTTATGATGTTTTAACTAAAATATCCAAAAAGCACGATATTAATAATTTTGAAAAAATAATAGAAGAAAACAGAGAATGGTAAAAAATAATGACACCCCTACGTTGCTAACAAGCTTGCTTGCGCTTCGCTACATGTAAGCGATTTGGAGTTTTATTTGGATAGGTTATTCGCTTCGCATATTCTCACACAAAACACTCTGCCCAACTTTGTCGGCTATGGTCTTTGCTTTGCATTGCCATATTTGCCCAGCTCCAAACATCGCAAACAAGCAGAACATTATGCGAAACACCCAGTGAGATTTTGTAAAAAAATATATTGACAAAATTCTTACAACGAGATAATATATAGTTTATGAACAGTTTGTTTGAAATTAAACTCCTAAATATTCATTGGCTTAATAATGAAAAAGAAGTCCAACTTGCCGATTTATGCGCACACGGTAATGTATATGTTAAAATAAATAACGAGATATTATCCGATATAGATACAAATGTATGGACTATAAGCGTAACAGGATTATATTTGTTGCGTACATTAACTCAAAATTACACACCGTCTATTTGGAGCAATTATTTATTGCCTTGTTGCGGACATTTTTTTATTAAAGAAAATGAAGAACCGGTTATTATATTAGGTTGTGATATTGGCATTGACTGGACGATAATACATGAAAAAGACAATAAAATAAAGCATATTTCCCAAGAAGGTTCAATAGCAATAATAGACAAAAATAGTTATAGAGAAATGATATTAGAGTTTACTGACAAAATAGAAAATTTTTATAAGAGAAGTATAAAACGAAATATATTTGATGATAATTATCAAAAAGAGGGCTATGAAGCTTTTTGGGCAGAATGGTATAAATTAAAAAATAATGTTTCATGACTAATATAACAGTAAGCGCTTCACACGCAAGCCTATTTACGCTTCGCTACATGTAAGCGGTTTGGAGTTTTATTTGGATAGGTTATTTTCCTCGCTTATTCCCACGCAAAACCATTATTCGAGTTGGCAAAACGTCGTAAGTAGTCAAGACGTTATGCTACATACTGTCTACGTTGGTTGATAGCTATTGATAAAAAATCGTAAAAACAATATTATAAAATGTAAAAGGAGATGTTTCATGAAATTATTTAAAATAAAATATGTTGGAAGTGTTATGAAAATATATCAAATATTTAATAATATAGATATAAGTATTTTTCAATTGAGTTTGGACATAATAAAAGAATATACAAATGAAACATTAGATGGTTTACATCTAAATATGAGACATAATAATTGGGACTTGAATAAATTACTTAATCATATTCAAAAAACAGGGGAAAAGATAGAATTTTTAGAAGCATATAGTTCAAAACCCTCTTCTAAAATGCTGGAAAATAGTTCCTCAATAAGTTATGGTGTATATGAGACACTCAATAAAAAAGGACATTTTGTTGAAGTATCATTGAATATTAATAACTATATAATTAAAAAAGAAGATGTCATAAATATTATAAATAGATACTTAAAAATAATGGATATAGATTATGGATATGTGTTTTATTTGAAAGAAAAACAAAACTGGATAATTGAAAATAATTTAAAAACATCTTTATTTTCAGTAACTAGCACAATCCCAAAAGGTTATTACGAAGAAAGGGAAAAGTTATTGGAAATCAATAATGGTTTTATACCTAAAATTTATAAATACAATATACTAAATAATGCACAAATAAAATTATTGAATAAACCGAATTTGTGCAAGATAAATGATAAGTTAAGTCTAAATGAAGATGAATAAAATAATAGCGCACGTCAGTACTTCGCATAACAAGCCTATTTACGCTTTACTGCATGTAGGCGGTTTTGGGTTTTGTTTGGATAAGTCAATTGCTTATTTTCACGTAAAACCTTCATTGCATTTTATGCGTCATTTATCCTAAATGGAGTTGAAAAACAAGTAAAAAAATTGATAAAATAGAATGCAGGTATTATAAAATAAAAGAAAGGACAAAATTAAAATGGATAATTTTAATCTTCAACCAGTAAAAGTTCCAGTTGGCTGGGTAATAACGTATAATAATTTTTTTGATATAGATCCTTTGAAAATAAAAAATGATGATATTTTATGGGATAATTTTACTGAAGATTTATTTCAAATAAAAAATGAACATAAAAATATTTTACTTGATTTGGACTGGTATCCCGAGATGAATCCTAATGGAAATTATTGTATAAAATTGATACAAGATAATAATTGGGAAGAGCCCTTAATAGATATAAATAATAAAGATAAAAAAGAAATTGTTGAAATTATTGAAAAAATTTTAATAGAAAATCTATGAATACAAAGCAAAGACATTATGATAAACAAATATATGTACATGGAAATTATATTCTATACTAAAAGCCAATATTGTAGAACAACCACGCCAAATTTAAATAATGAAAGATATCGCCCTCATTTAGTTGTAAAGGGACAGAATGAATATTTAGGCGTAGAATTTATCGAAGGGGAAAATGTAGTTTTAGGAGAAAGTATTTTAGCAGTGGCTGAATGTATATATGAAGGTGTTAATTACGAATCATTGCAACCCAATGTATCATTTGTTATAATGGAAGGCGCAAATAAAGTAGGAGAAGGAAAAATAATAGAAAGGTTAAATAAGTTATAAAATAAAATAATAGCGTACGCCCGTATTTCGCATAACAGGACTGTTACATGTAAGCTGTTTATGGTTTTGTTTGGATAAGTTAATCGCTTATTTTCACGTAAAACCTTCACTACATTTTGTTAGTTCTGGCCTTTGCTTCGCAAAGCTTCTATCTGGATTGTCAAAACGTCGTAAACAGCCAGAACGTTATATGCAATTGCGCCTAAAATTGGCTGAAAATTATTGAATAAAAATAGTTGACATAAAGAATATAAAAATATATAAACTAAGGCATAATTAACAGATAAATATGGAGGAATAAATTATGGCTAAATATTCTAAAAAATTATACAAAGAAATTGATCGTATTATCGAATATTATGAAGAACATGATAATTTTAATTTTTTGCAAAAGATTGTAAAATTTATGGCGGAAGGAATAGAATATATAGATGAAAAATATTTTATAATATCAAAAGACCAAATAAAATATTTTGTTACCGAAGCTATGAAAATATGGGAAAATGACGGTTCGCCTGAAAAACTTAAAAAAATAAATGTAGAATATACCAATAAAATAAATGAACTAAAACCATTTAGAGAAATACTTGAAAACAAAGAAGAAAAATCGGCAATGAATTGTGTTTTATGTATTTTAGAAAACGGACATGATGATCCAACAAATCAATTTATTTATGACTTTATAGAATTGCAAATATTTGATTTGGAAAAATTAAACATTGAGGAAAAAATTATAAAAGGATTAATGGAAAAGTATTTTGGCGAAATAATAGGAAATAAAAAATAATGAAATACGGGGATACGGCGTATAATAGGACTGTTTACGCTTTGCTACATGTAGGCGGTTTTGGTTACGCCATTTTGTAGTTTTTTGCATTACATTTTTTTATTTGAAAAATGTCTTCAATAATTTTGATATATCAGCTTTTTCATCAGTCATTTAAGAAGCGATATCGAATCTAAAATTTAACAAAAAAACGAAACATCATATTTTGCAATTTTTTGAAAATATATTTATAAAATGGCTGATAAAAGTAGTATCGGTTATATTATTTGAGGTTTGGTAAATACGCGCTAAAGTAATATTTTGTTGTTCTAAAAGTAAATTAAATTTTTACCGCTGTTCGCGGTTTTCACATAAATATAAGTTTAAAATGGATAATATCTTATAAATACTTTCAAAGGGGTTCACATGGGAAAGAAAAAAGTTGTCGGACAGTTAAAAAGTATCCAAACAGACGCCATCGCTTTGTTTGTAAAGATCCACAATTATCATTGGAATATCACAGGAGTGCAATTTGCTTCCGTTCACGCGTATACGGAAGGTTTGTATGAAAAAGTCGCTACTATTTATGACGACACGGCTGAGAGAATTTTACAGCTTGACGCAAAACCTGTTTTAACATTGGAAGATATAGTTAAAAACACCAAAGTAAAAACGGAAAAAGGCGATAGTTTCGATACTAAATATGTTCTTGAAAACGTATACAAAGATTTTTCAGCTCTACTTGAAGAGTTTAAGACTCTTTCAAAATTAGCTGATGAAGAAGAGGATAAAGCCACCGCCGCATATGCGGACGATCAAACAAGAGAGTTTGAAAAAGAGCTTTGGAAGTTAAAACAAGCTTTAGGTTAAATCTCCATCTAACCCCGCTGTATTAATTAGATGAATTAATACAGTTAGGGTTATTTTTCACTTATTAACATGCTTTTTGCAAAATGAAGAATCGTACCTTTTAATCTGTAGTAAATTAGGCAGTAGAGCTTGATCATAAGACTTAAAAAGTGTGCGATATCGGTACGACGAAAAAGAGATTATTTTTTTGACAAAAGAGGATATGAAGATGGGAGCTAAAGATAACTATAATAGCGAATTAAATCTTTTACTTGAAAAAGCAATTGGTAGAATAAAACAAGAAAACCCGCATTTTATCATCTATACCGCAAGTATCTGGACTGACAGAGACGCTAAAACAAGTGGAATTAATTTTGACAGCAAAGCAAATTCATCACAAATGATTGAAAAAGCGAATGAGTATAATAAAAAATATTATGATAAATATTTAGCAGAAGGCGAATTTGAACTTGCTGAGGGATTTAAACCAAGGAAGCAGATTAGATTTTGTAATCCCAGCGATTTTGAGCTGGCAGACTTTGAGATGATTGAACATACTTTTGTGCCGTCAAAATGGTATCCCGCTCTTATAAAATTTGGAAAATACGCATTTTTTAAAATCATCACGGAATTAAATGTTGAGAAGGAAAATTTTGAATTTGGCATAAATAGCGCAAAAGATTGGTATGATAAAGTCTGGAATATAAAGGATTTTGATTTAAATACTCTACCGCGAAAATAAAATCACATCAGATAAGTTAACTACAGCATTTGAAAAATAGAGTATTTTATATAGTTTTGGTTTTTGAAAATTAAATCAAAAAAAGAGACTTTTAGAAGTGCGATTTTCCATTTTTATTTGCTACATGTAGCAAATAGTTTCAAATGAAGCGAAAAAAGTCTCAAGCAAAATATCATTTTGCGCTTTTACTGCTAACGAAATTGATTGCAACCGTCATTATTGGGAGTATTGGCATAGGCAATCTAAAAAGAGGTCGTCAAAGACATAATAAAATCGTTTGACATTTTAACATGTAAATACTCCGTGTTTTGGATAGTTACGCTGGTTTCATTGACCCACATAATAAGAAGGCGTAAAGAATAGTTAACTAAATTTATCGCGTAAATTTATATATTTATAAAGCAAAATATTACAATCTTACTATTGTAGCTCCAGCGCCTCCGTTATTCGCGGAAGCGTCGAAAAACTCTTTCACGCTCGGATGCGTTTTTAGAAAATTTTTTATAGCGAATGCCAGTTTACCGGTACCTACTCCGTGATAAATCTGCACTTCGTCGAAACCGACTACAAGCGCGTCAGATAAAAATTTATCCGTCTTTTCTATCGCCTCATCGCTTCTAAGTCCGTGCAAATCAAGCGTCATACTGGCACTTGACGGTCTTTGTAAAAAAATGCCGTTTCCTTTCTTTGCAGATGTCGGTTGTTTGGAGGATATCTTTTTTAAAGAGTTTTTAGGAAGACGCATTATTACGCCTTCAGCCTCGACGGATACGAGCTCTTTTTTGATATTTAACACAACTCCTTTTAATTCCCCGTATTTTACTCTGTCTCCGACTTTGATATCTTCCGTGTTTTCTATTTTGGGAATGACGATAGCTTCTTTTATTTTATTGGCTTGATTTAAGAGTTTATGGATATTTTCGCTTGATTTCTCGCGCGCCGCAACTTTAGCTAAAGAGATAGCTTCCATATATTTGCCCTCAAAGTCTCTTTTTATCTTTGCAAACTCCTCTTTTTGTTCCTCTTTTTGTTCTTTTAGCGAATTTGTAAGTTTTAAAAGCAGTTGCTCTTTTTGTTCAAACTCTTTTAGTTTTGTTCTGTTTTGCAGTTCCAAATCGATATTTTTTTGTATTAACTCGTTCAATTTTTCTTTATCTTCGCCGTATAAAGTTCTGGCTTTTTCTACGATATTTTGCGCTATACCGTATCTTAATGCTGTCTCAAAAGCGTAACTTTTGCCTATAGTGCCTTCCAAAAATCCATATAACGGTTTTTGCGCTTTTTCATCATATAATGCCGCCAATAGTTCTACATGTTCGCTCAGAGCAAGCATAGACGCTAAGCGTTTATGGTGAGTTGTGATGATGATTTTTATCTCTTTTTTAATCAGATTTTCCAATATGGCGCAAAAAAGATTCGCGGCTTCGTCCGCGTCTGTACCGAGTTCTATCTCGTCCACTCCGACAAGAGCGTTTTTTATCGTGAAAAGTTTGCTAAATTCAACCATTCGTCCCGCGAATGTGGAAATATCGTCTTTAACGTTTTGCGGGTCTTCAATAATGGCTTTTATATTTTTAAAATTTCCTATATGAGAATGGGCGGCGTTTATTTTCATCGGCAGCAGATATTTCGCCAAAAACGCGGCTGAAAGCAGAGATTTTAAAAACATCGTTTTTCCGCCGGCGTTCACGCCTGTTATCAATAAAATATTTTTTTTAAAATTAACGCTGATTGGTTTTGGATCATTTAGCGCCGGATGCGAAAAATCTTTTAAGATTATATCGCTATCTTTGCTCGGCAAGATAAATTCCGTGTCAAATCTTTTAGCAAACAAAACTCTCGCTAAGTAGTTATCGAATTTATCAAATTCCTTGTTGATAAATTTCAAAAATAGGAGTTGCTTGCCAAATTCGCCGCTTATTTTTTTGGCGTATTCGTATATCAACTCCTCTTTTTTATCTATCAAATCGCTCTCTTGTTTTTTATAACTTTCAAGCGAGTGGGGCGAAACGTAAAAATATCCGTTGCCGCTTCTTCCTATTATAGAACCTTTTATAGCGCTATTAAAGCCTCCGCGCAGTAAAAACGTCTCTTGCCCGTTTAAAAAATGCACTTGAGTATCCACTAAAAACTCTTGCAATTTTGAAGAATTAAGAAGCGCTCTTAAATGAGAGTTGATTTTCTCTTTGATTATTTTAAGCGAAGCGCTTATGTCGGTAAATCTTACGTCAATTTCCTCTTTCAAATCCCCGTTTTCGTCAAACCAACTCTCAATTTCCAAAATCAAAGGCGGCATATTAACGTTTGTTATCCAATCGCCGACAACGCCTTCAATTTTTTTTTGTTTCAAATATAAAAAATAGCGAATGATTTTAATAAATTCCCAAATCTGCTTTACATGTAAGACGCCTTGTTTTGAAAGATGCGTAAGCTCTTTATCTACATTGTCTACATGTGAAGGCGGATTTAAATCGTAATTTTGAAGTTCTTTTATGAAGCGAAAATGCAAATTCGCGTCGCCTTCCATAAAAATCGGTTTTTCGCGAGAGAGGAAGTTTTTATAAATTGCTATGTATTTGTCTAAATCAAGCTTGGAAATCAATTTTTGCACTATTTTAGCCTGCACTCTTTTATCGATATAACGGCTCCTTTTACATCGTTAAAATTATCAAGCCCCACGAAAACTTTGGTACCGCCGACATAATTAAACTTCGTATTTTCCACCTCGTACCATTTGCAGATAAGTTTTTCTCCTCTGTCAAATGAATTTACAAGTTCTCTATCCATATCGCTTCTTTGATCTACCAAAAATTGATAAACGACTATGGCGATAATCAGCAACGCGCATAAAATACAAATAATAATTTTTTTGATTTTAGGAAAATTCTCAATTCTCGCGAATATAAAAACTAACAATAAAATAACTAAAATCGTGGAGATTATAACCTGCGCCATTAAAAAGCTCCTCTTAACTGATAAGTTATATCGCCCGCTCCAAATCCTATCACAAGTCCTTCGCTTAATACCTTTATAATATTTTCCGTTTTTAAAAGCGCGATAGAATTTTCTTTGCGTTCGGTTTTGTCCGCGAAAATAGGTTTATAAGTTTCAAATTCGCCTTTGAAATCTATATATATATCTTTTTCTCCGGCGGAGTATACCGGCAAGATTATCAATTCGTCAACGCCTTCAAAGCACTCTACAAAAGCTTTCAGATTATCTATTGTGCGCGAATATTTATGCGGTTGCCAAATGGCGGTTATTTTATTTAATCCCGCTATTTTCGCGAAAATGGCAGCAGATTTAAGCGTCGCTTTTATCTCTGTGGGGTGGTGCGCGTAATCGTCTATAAGAGTAAAATTTTCGCTAGAGTGTAAAATATCAAATCTCTTTTTTATCCCTTTAAATTTTTTTATATTCTCTCTTATCGTTTCCAAAGGCAATTCGTCTAACGCCGCTAAGATGGACAACGACGCGTCTATAGCGATATGAAAACCTATTCCCCAAACTTCAAAATTCCCCAAATCTTTTAACGCGAAAGATGTGAAAGGTTCGCCGTTTTTTACTATATATTTTAAATCCTTGATATCTTTACTAGGATATAATCTTATAGCTTCAAGTTTTGTCAGAGTGCTTAAAAACTCATCCTCAGCATTGATAACGCGAATTTTCGCGCTTATCAAAAAATTTGTGTACGCGCCGTAAAATCTTTTTAAATCGTAATTATAATGTTCCATATGTTCAGGTTCGGCGTTTGTAACGATGGCGACATACGGATTAGAGTTTAAAAAGCTCTCGTCGCTCTCATCGGCTTCAAAGATTATATTCTCGCTATCTTTTAAAAGCATATTCGAGCCGAACTGTTTACTCTCCGCGCCTATTATCATAGAGCCTTCTATTATAGACGATAACATAGCGCTTGTAGTGCTTTTGCCGTGCGCTCCGCAAACCGAAAAAACTCTTTTTTCTTTCAATATAAAAGGAAGCGCGTCTTTTCTTGAGAGTATTTTTATGCCAAGCTTTTTCGCTTTTATTATCTCTATGTTGCTATCTTTTATTACAGCCGAATATACAATAAAATCTTGATCTTTTATCGCGTTCTCGTTATGAGGAATAGTTACTTTTATACCCTCGCTTTCAAGCGATTTGGTTATTTTTGTCTCTTTTATGTCAGAGCCTGAGACTTCATATCCTTTTTGCTTTAAAAATCTCGCTAAAGCCGAAAGTCCAATGCCGCCTATGCCTATAAAATGTATTTTTTCCAATCTCACACACCTTTTTTAAAATCAGCGATTCTTCGCAACGCTTCTCTTGTGTCTGCTTCGTCCGATACAAGAGCTATTCGCACATACCCTTTGCCGGCTTTCCGTCTTCCCAAATAGCTTCCGGGCAACACTTTAACATTTTTTCTCTCGTATAACTTTTTCGCGAACGCCTCATCGTCTTGCACTTTAAACCAAATATAAAATGTTGCCTCATTTATAGGCGTTTTAAGCAACTCATTTGCTATCTCAAAATTTTTGATATATTTTTGTCTTACTTTTTCTACATGCAGTTCATCGCTCCACGCTTTCGCGGCGGCTAATTGTATAGGAAGCGGCGCGGCGCATCCTGCATAAGTTCTATATTTGGCGTATCCTTGCAAAAGTTTTGCGTCTCCCGCGACAAAACCGGAGCGAAGAGACGGCGCGCAAGAACGTTTAGATATAGAGTTTAAAACCAAAATATTTTTAAAATCCTCATTTATTCCAACGCAAGCTTCCAAAAGAGACGGCGGAGGAGTTTTAGTATAAATTTCACTGTAGCACTCGTCGTTTATCAATATAAAATTGTGTTTCAAAGCTAGCTCAACCCAAATTTTAAGCTCGTCAATATTCATAACCGAAGCTGTTGGATTTGAGGGCGAATTTAGTATAACCAAATCGCATTTTCCCAAAACGCTTTCGTCAATAGGCGGTTTAAATCCGTTCTCTTCGGTTAAATTTAGGTATACGCTTTTTGCCTTTGAAGCGATTGCCGCACCCTCATAAATTTGATAAAAAGGATTTGGGTAAGCGATAATCGGGTCTTGTTTACCAAAGAGCAAAAATTGCGGCAGATTGAAAAGTGCTTCTCTTGTTCCAAGCGTTGTTACGAGCTCATTTTGTTTGAGTTTTACGCTAAAGCGTTTTTTTATAAAATCTATTTGCGAGTCGCGAAGTATTTGTTCTCCCGCGATTTTCGGATATTTATTTAAAAGATGAGCGTTATTCTTTAAAGCTTCTTGTATGAATTGCGGCGTTTCAAATTGCGGTTCTCCTATAGTCAAAGGAAGCTCTTTTAATCCGTTTTTCGGACTTACATGTGAGAGCAGAATATTTAATTTCTCAAACGGGTACGGCTGAAAATCCATTTTTTCCTCTAAAAAATATGATAGTCGCTATTTTACCTAATAAACGGTTAAAATCATTAACATACATTTTTAATACTTTTTTTAATTCTTCAAAATATTTATTGATAAAAATCTGCAAATTGTTAATTGACGAAACAAATTCAAAATTATTTATGGTAAAATTTAATACAATAAGTTGTATAATTAACCAATAATTAGCTGAGTAGTACGTAATTTTTAATTAAAGGCAACATGATGTCTAACGCGAAATCTTTTTTATTCGTTTGTTTGGTTTTTTTGTGTACCGCATTTGTTCAAGCACAGCAAATAGGGGGCGCTAATACAAAGTCCGAAATATGTTTCGGCTGTCATAAAGATCAAGCACAAGATTGGAGCACCACATGGCATTCCCGTTCGCATGTTGATTCCAACCCTTTATATAAAGCGGTGGTAAATTATATGAGCAGAATAACTTATCAGCCTGAAGCTGGAGTATTGGTAGAGTGCGCGCAGTGCCACAATCCGAAAATGACCATAAAAGAAATTGCGGACAAAGAGTCTTTCGCGTTATCCGAAGCGTTGAAAATAAAAACGGCGCAAACCGCAATAGTAGAAGCGTCCGTTCAAGACAAAGCGATAAAAGACGGTATTAGTTGTAACATTTGTCATAATGTGGCTAAAATCAATGAAACGTCAAATCTTCAAATGAGAGGTTTTAAAGCGGTTGAATGGGGATCTTCAGATACTATATACGGTCCGTTTGAAGACGATGGACGAGCCAGAATACACAAATCTCTTCAAAAAGAGCATTTTGTAAATCCAAATCAGCTTTGTATGGTTTGTCATTTCGGAGGAGAGAGAAACGGTATAGAGATTTATACTACAGGTATTGAGTATGAGCAAAGCGGCAGTAAAGAAAAATGCGCCGAATGCCATATGAGTACGCAAAGACAAGGCATAATAGCGCCGGGAACAACAAAAGCGGGCGTAACGGCTAAAGTAAGAGATATTCGCTCCCACTTGTTTGCTAGCGCCAGAAATAGCGATATATTAGAAGATACTATTGAACTTACCGCCGCAAACAGCGGCAATAACTTCGTTGTGACTTTAAAAAATTTAACTCCGCATAAAGCTCCGACAGGATTTGGCGGGAGAAGCATGAATGTAAAGATGGAATTTAAAAACGCGGACGGTTCGGTAATCAATACGCAAACTTATACTTTAGAGACTGTTTATGCCGACAAAAAAGGACAAGAGACTATTCCTTATCTTGCCGCGACTATCAAAAACGATACGAGATTGAACGCTAACGAAGTAAGAAAACTTAGTATTCCAAAACCAACCGGAGCTACTTCGGCGACAATTAATGTAACTTATAGGCTTGCCAGCGAGCGGTTTCTTAAAATTATAAATTTCAGCGATCCTGTGTTTGACAAAGAGTATCTTGTAAAATCAATTAACGTAGGTTTATAATCTAAAAGCTGGCGGTTTTTCGCCAGCTTTTAAAAACTACACTTACATGTAAGAAAAAAGTTAAAAAATCTTCTTTTTGACAAGTTGTCTTCTAAAACCCCATGCTTTTGCGGCTTCTTTTACTGTGTTTAGGTCTATATCGCAAATCAGCACCTCTTCATTGTCTCCCAAATACGCTTCAATAGCGCCGTTTGGAGAATATAAAGCGCTGCTTCCGTAAAAATACCACGAATAAGTTTTATCTTTAAAATCACCGATTCTATTTATTCGCAAAATATAAATGTTATTCAAAAAAGCCCTTGTTTTTAAAAGCTCGTTCCATCTGTCAAAAGATTCAAATGTGCTGACGCTCGGCACCAAAACTATATCTGCTTTTCTTTTTTGAACTTGCTGCCACAATATGTCAAAATGCGCGTCAAAGCCGCATATAACGCTTATCCTCAGACCTTCGTGATTAAATATCGGCACTTGTATATTTTTACTGTTATTCGCGAAAAATCTCTCTTCATTCCAGTGTTTGTAATTTATCAAAAAATTTTGTTCATAAAAAAAAGTTACGGTAGGAGTTACTCTTATAGTTACTTTATAAAGAGCGTCTTTTTTGCACAAAACTATTGGCGCTATTATCGTTACGCCGTATGTTTTGGCAAGTTTTTTAAGTATCGTCAGTTTGTGCTTCGATTGCTCTTTAATCGTTAAAAGCGGAAGATTTTCAAGTTCTTTAAAGAAGCTGTTTAATACGTATTCTCCTAAAACTATTAAATTTATGCCGTTTTTAGCGCAAATTCTTATGTAATAATCAAGTTTCGCCTCGCTCATGGGAAGCGTTTGTAGTTGCAGAGCCGCTATTTTTGTATTCATAAGGTTTTCTCATTTGAGAGGATTTCAAATTCTTGTTTCGCGTTTTCCAAAAGAGACGACGCCTCTTTTAAGATTTTTATCCCTTCTTTATAATAAGCCATGCTATCCTCAAGTGCCAATGAGGGTTCGCTAAGTTTTTCCAAAAGCTCCTTCGCTTTTTCTAACTTATTTTCAAAATTTTCCGTTTTTGCCATTATTAAAACTCCTCGTCCAAAGCTTTTTTTATGTACATGTCAAACTTATCATACTCTACTAAAAACGCGTCGTGCCCGTAATCGCTATCTATATATGCGAATTCTACCATATTTTTTTTGCCTAAAGAGATTATGGTGTCTTTTATAGTCTCCATATCTTCGGGCAAGAACAATAGATCGCCTTTAAAGGCTATCAGATAAAGCTTCGCTTTGATAAATCCCAAAGAGTCGCTTAAAGACTCGTAATTTCTTGTGGCGTCAAATATATTCATAGCTTTTATGATATAAAGGTAACTTAAAGGGTCAAATCTTTTTGAAAAATTGTATCCGTTATATTCCATATACCGCTCTACTTGAAATCTGCCGAAAAGCTCGTACAAACCGTCGGTATCCACATAGTTTCTGTCAAATTTTTTACGCATCGAATACGGAGATAAAAAGCTGATGTGTCCTACCATTCTGCCTAAAGCCAATCCGAAAAGTCCTTCGTCTGCAAAGTCGTCAGCTTCGTATTGTCCGTTTTTAAATCGCGGATCGTTTACTATTCCTTCCATGGCGATTTTATTAAATGATATAGCCCAAGGCGAAGTGGCGTAAGTGCCGGCTAACAAAATAACTCTTTTTGTAAAATTCGGATATTCAATAGAACAGCAAAGTGCCTGCATAGCCCCTAAAGATCCGCCTATTATCGCGAACGCCTCTTCTATACCAAGTCTTTTAAAAAGATTTTGCTGCGCTTTTACTATATCGCTTATCGTGATAACGGGAAATTTTAAACGGTACGATTTGCCGCTTGAATACTCTATAGACATAGGTCCGGTTGAACCGTTACAGCCGCCTAAAATATTCGCGCAAATCACAAAATATTTTGTAGTGTCTATCGTTTTATTGTCGCCTATAAGAGGATCCCACCATCCTGATTTATTATCGTTTTCATATCGTCCGGCTGCATGCTGCGAACCTGTTAAAGCGTGAAAGACAACTATAGCGTTCGAGCGTTTTTTATCCAAATTGCCGTAAGTTTCATATGCAATATCGTAAGATTCCAATATTCGCCCGCTTTCAAGATAAAGCGGAGAATTAAAATGTTCAATACCTTGATTTATAACCACTTACAACCTTTGCATTTTTTTAAATTATACCCAAAAATATTTTTCAAAGCAGTTTTGAAAATATTTTTATACATGTAGCCGTTCATTCGCTTTTAAAGTTTTTTAGCGGCATTGACATACTTTCCTAATTTTTTAATGAGTATTTTTTTACCGATTTCAACGCCCGGCTGGTTGTACGAATCAATCCCCAACATTATGCCGCAAGTTGATGTCAAAAGCTCATAATAATATATTAAATATCCAGTATGATACGCGTCAAGCTTATCAAGCGTTATCTCATCAGTCGTAATGCCGCTGTCAATTACACTTTTCATAGTCGCGAGAGCTTGCTCGTTTAATAGTTTAGCCGCGCTTATGCTTGATTTCAGATCTGCTTTTTCCAAATGTTTCAATGAAAAATTAGGTATTGACATATCGCCTTTCATCTCTTTAATGCGAATAAACGTTACGCTTTTATCTTTTGGTCCATCTATTATCAATTGTAAAAATGAGTGCTGGTCTATAGCGCCTATAAGCCCTATTGGGGTGAGACCAATATTTTTACCGCCTTTTTTCTTGCCTAAAGATTCTGCCCAAAGCTGTATATACCACTCGTTAAAAGCTTTAAAGGCATTTGAGTACGAAAACAGTACGTTTATATTCTCTTCCCCATTTACATAAGTGTAGGCTTTTTGGATAATCGTCATATCCCCTTTTTCAAAAAAATCGCTTTTACACTTAGCGGCGCCTTCTAAAAGAGCTTCGGTATTAAATCCGCAAAGCGTAAGCGGCACAAGACCCGTAGCGCTTAAAACCGAAAATCTTCCTCCAACGTTTTGTGAAATAAAAAAAGCTTTCAATCCGTATTCGTTCGCGAATTCGCAAAGCGCGGAATTTTTATCGGTAATTACCGCAAAATGCTCTTTAAACTCTTTGTTTTCAGGATATACTTTAAATCTCTCCATAATGATTTTTGCTATGGAGACAGTATCAAGAGTGGTGCCGGATTTTGATATCAATAAAAATAGCGTTTTTGAAAATTTTAACTTAGCAAGCGTGGCATTTATGGAAATAGGATCTATATTTTCTAAAAAAAATAGATTTGGCGTACCAAATTTTTTATCACATGTAAGCATTGTCGATACGGCTTTGGCGCCCAAAGATGAACCGCCAACGCCCACGATAACAACGCTATCTATATTTTCAAGAGAATTTTGCCAATCTTTCACATCTTCTATGACCTTAAATTCACTATTTGGCAAGTGATAATATCCGACACTGCGAGAGTGATACTCAATGTCTATTCTATCTTTAAATTTTTTTAGCGAGTCGCAATCGGCAGGTTGAAAATAAAAAGTGTTTACGAACACGTCAGTTCCTTAAAATATTTATGAATCACACTATTTTATATAAAATTTACTTTTCTTGCAAGTTGTTTTAAGCGGTTTTTGTTAAAATTTTCAAATGCGAACCATAAAATCTACTCATTTTTGCAGATATGAAGTAAAAAAATCAATATTTATATCTTATATAGCGCCTATAGACGAATTTAAAACTCTTCATGCGAAACTTAAAATTGAACATCCAAAAGCGACTCATATAGTTTGGGCGTACAGATATATCAATGAATTTGATCAAATAGTAGAAAACGGCAGCGATGACGGCGAACCAAAAGGCACTTCCGCGCAACCTATGTTAAATGTTTTAAGAGGAATAGAGGGCGTAAATTTGTCAATTTTGACGATAAGATATTTTGGCGGTATTAAGCTTGGCACGGGAGGATTGGTAAGAGCTTACGGCACGGCGGCAAAGATGGTTTTAGAACATGCGGATCTCGTACTTTATGAGAGAAAGAAGAGTTTTTGTTTTACATGTAAATACCATTTTATTCAAAAAACAGAGTATTTTTTAAATAAAATAGGAGTTGATTTTAAAAATAGAGATTTTGAAATCGACGAAGTTGTTTGGAAACTTGAAGTAAGCGTGCGGCAAAAAGAGGAGATTGAGCGGTTTTTATCGGAAAATTTCATATAGAATAAGCGCTTTAATCAGCGAAAGTGAGATTTTATGCATTTTGTCGTTAATTTATATAGCGACGAAATTATTTTCTTACATGTAGGGATTTTTAAGCGTTAAAATAGATTGATTAAAATTATAAACTTCAAAATAGAATATAATCGCAATTTATAGCATACCAATGAATCTATTATTTTTAAGAAAGTTGGCAAGATGTAAAATCAGTACATGTAAAGATAGACTTTGTTCGCGCTATTTAATTTTGCCTAAATTGAGAGTTTATCTGTTTTAAAAAAGACAAATTCGCAAGGTTAGCGCTCTTACATGTAAGTAATTTTATAAAAGTTTTGTTTTGCAAGAAGCGGGGTTACCCCCGCTTTGTGATTAATGAAGCTCTTTCCAAACCGCGTTTTTCCACAAATAAGCGAGTATGGCTAAAATGATAAAAAATCCTATCATGTAATATCCCAACGTCGTTCTTTCGCTTTTTTTGCTATCGCCGATTTGCTCCAAATAGTTTATAAGCTTATCTTGCGATTGCTCGTTTAATCCGACTCTTGGCATAGAAGTGCCCGGTATATTTTTTTGAGGATCGTTTATGAAAGTTTTGAGATACTCAACACTGCGAGCGCGTATCATCATGGATAAATCGGGAGGATTTGAACCCATATAACCTTCAAGCGCCGTCTGTTCAGTCGGTCTTAACAGATTGTCATATTTCAAATCGTGACATCTTAAACAAGCGTCTTCAAAAACCTCTTTACCGCTTACTTCTTTTGGAGCTATAGATTGCAAATACGCGATAATATCCGCCACTTCTTGATCCAAATCTCCTTCAATAGCGAAAAATTGCGTCATAGGAAACGGCTCTTCGTCGTTAAATTTATGATCTAATTTTAAAGCGTGCGCAGGATTTATTATCAAAGCCGCTAAAAAGTTTTTGTCATAAATAGCTCCCGCTTTGCCAAGATCGGGTACCACAACGCCATAAGACTCGGAAGCAAGCGCGTCGTCAATCAGCGGTTCAAATCCTTGAGATTTTAAACTATGACATGAAACACATGTCATACTAAAAATTTCGCCTCCTTTTTCAGTGTCTCCTTTTAAAGCTTTTATACCCTTGACGCTTTCCCAAAGATTTTTATATAGAAGAAGTCTATCTTCAGCGACAGCAAGGTCTTTTTGAGCGTTATCTAAAATTTTTTGCTGTTTCTCCACATCTTCTTGCGTTTTTTGCTGTTTTAATTTCTCTTCGGCGTTCGCCAAAACTTTTTGAGCCTCTTCGATTCTTACGTTGCTAAGCGTAATATCTTCTTTCTCCATATCAAAATTAGCGGGCGGTACGTGCGGACTCATTTGTGTATGCGCAAAAGGTTCTATGCCGTAATATGTTATGAATGTGAAAATTACCAATATAATTAAAATTTTTAACTCTTTCATTTTACGCTCCCGCTTTTTCTCTCAATAATAGTTATGATCGGTAGCGATACGAACAACGCGATAAACGTTACGGTGGCTATAAAGCCTCCTTGATTGTTTGAGACGACTATCAAACTGTACATTTCATCGCCGGAGTCGCTGCCTGTCGGCAATTTACCATAAATTGTCAAAAGTATCATATCTATCAGCAATAGCCAAAACCAAATCATAAAAAGAGGTCTTTTATGCGCCGGACGCACATCCGGATCTCTATCTAAAAACGGCAATAAAAAGAAGATGATTTGCGCCAAACCAAATACTACAAGACCGATATTCATAGCCGTAATACCTGCGATATCAAAATAAAAGCCTCTTAGTATCTCATAGCTCCACAAGAAGTACCACTCAGGATATATGTGTGCCGGCGTTTTCATATCGTTCGCCGGGTCAAAGTTGATAGGATCCATCGCGAAATTAAAATGAAAACAAACCAAATATGCGAAAAACGCTAAAAATACGCTTACCACAAAAAAGTCTTTGGATAAAAACGCAGGCCAAAAAGGTATGACTTTGGACTCTTTTTTGCTGCGATATTTAAATTTATTTACCTCTTCGTCAAAATCAAGCTCTTCGCCGTCTTGGTTGTTCACATGCGGAATTCGCAAAGAGTAAAAGTGCAAAGCGATAATAGCTATAATGATGATAGGAAACAACACTACATGTAACATAAAAAATCGTGTTAAAGTAGCGTCGGATACAAAGTAATTTCCGCGTATCCATACAACAAGATCCGATCCTATGAAAGGAACGTTCGCGAACAATTCGGTAATTACTTTAGCGGCCCAGTAACTCATTTGTCCCCAAGGGAGCATATACCCGCTGAACGCTTCGGCTGAAAAGCAGATAAACAAAAGCATACCGCTGATCCATATAACTTCTCTACCTTTTTTGTATGAACCGTAATATATCGCCACAAACATATGAATATATATAACAAGAAAGATAAGCGACGCGGCTACGGCGTGTAAATGTCTCCAAAGCCAACCGTACGCGACCTCTTGCATAATAACTTGATTGACGCTGTCGTACGCTAACTTTACATCGGGTTTGTAGTACATCAGCAAAAACAGTCCCGTTATGAAAAGTATCGAAAATAGCGTTAAAAGCACAACGCCCATAGCCCACAAAAAGTTGATGTTTTTCGGTATCCAATACTCTGTCATCAATACTTTCGCGAGCGACCTTACAGCAAGACGCTGATCTAACCAATCTATAAAACCATTAGCTTTTTTAATATGTGCCATCCGTTCTCCTTATGCCTCAGCCGTAAGCTGTTTATATTCCGGTCCCTCTTTGCCAAGCACTAAAGTGTTTCCGTTTATTTCAAAAGGAGGGATTAGCAAGGGTTTTGATGGAGGAGAAGCCAGAACCGTACCGTCGGAGTCAAATAATCCTCCGTGACAGGCGCATTTAAAGTATTGTTTTGAGCTAATCCAGTCCGGAATACATCCAAGATGAGTGCAAAGCCCTATGACTACCGTATAACTTGCATCCTCGACCACGACGTCTCTCGCGTCGTTTTTTTTCATAGAACTTGTCTTTTTTAAAATAAAAATAGGCATTCCACGAAACTTAACTTTTCTAAGTTCGCCTTCATTCATCGGCGAGAGGTCAACAGTCAAAAACCCCGCAGCTTGAACGCTTGGAAGTGGGTCCCACGTTTTTTTCATCGCCACAAGAGACAAAACGCCTCCCACGGCGGCAAATCCACCAAGCGCGAAGCCGAAGAACTTTCTTCTTCCTTCTTCGACAGCCATCTTTTCCCCTTTATTTCAGAATTTTCAATATATGTCTAAAAATAGATTTTAAGATTTTAGCAGTAAATTCATTAAAGATATTTGATTTATGTCACATTTAAAGCGGCGAATGAGTTTTTGCGATATTTTATTGTTGAAAATATATTCTTTCTGTATAATCACGCAATGAAAATCAAAACGCTTATTCACACCGCGCTTGTCGCCGAAGCAAAACCGATAATAGGGTTTTTCGCTCTTACATGTAAGAGCAGAATACCTTTTAATATATACGCTAACGACGATATCGTTCTTATTGTCTCAGGTATTGGAGAGAAAAAAACCAAAGAAGCTTTGTCTTTGGCTTTCACGCTTTTTAAGCCTTGTGTCGCTATAAATATCGGGATAGCCGGATGCAGCAACAAAAATATTAAAATAGGAAGTCTGTTTTGCGCCACGCATAAAAATCTTTCCATTCCTTACGCTTCGCTCACCTCCTATAAAAATGGCGTTAATTGCGGCGAAAATGTGGATTCTTGTTTGGTTGACGAAGAAGGAGAAGCATTTTTAGATAGCGTTCCTGCATGCGTAAAAAGATATATATTTAAAGTAGTATCCGATCACTTGGATATATCTATACCTACAAAAGCACAAGTAAACTCTCTGATACAAAAAACGCTTCCGTTATGGAGCGTTTATGCGAGATAATACGCCGCAATTTGACAAAGCGTGCGAACAAAGCCCGTTTTTAAGCTTACATGTAAAGACGCGCGAATTTATAAAACAAAAATCGGACTTTTATTTTTTTAGTTTTTCTCAAATAAGGCAGCTTATAACAGCAGCGGTTGATTTGCAAATGTGGAATTTGGACATAAAAACTTTATGGCAAGACAAAGCGAACAATAAAGAGAGTTTCAAAAGCTTTTTAGAAAATTATGAACAGATAAAAAACGCTCCCAAAGAGTATCTCTTCGCAAAAACGCCAAAGCAAAACAAAAAACTTGAATTTTTGAGCGTTGATAAAGATATTTTAGGATTTGGCAGATGTCCGGTAGCGTCTTCAAAAACCAGATGTTGTAATCTTTTAACGTTGGACGTTATCGAAGGGTGCGCGTACGGGTGTTCATATTGCTCTATACAAACTTTTTACGATAGCAAGATATCTTTGAATAAAAATTTCGCCTCAAAACTCTTAAGAATCAAATTAGATCCTAACAAAATTTATCATATAGGCACGGGGCAATCTTCGGATTCTTTGATGCTTGGCGATAAAGAGGGCGTTTTGGAAGCTTTGATAGAATTCGCGCGTAAAAACCCAAACGCGATTTTGGAGTTTAAAAGTAAAAGCGATAATGTAAGTTATCTTTTAAAAGCCGATTTGCCTTCAAATATTATCTGTACGTTTTCGCTAAATCCGCAAATTGTTATTGATAACGAGGAGCATTTCACGGCGCCCTTAAAAAAACGTATACAAAGCGCTAAAAGGCTAAGCGAGAATGGAGTTTTAGTCGGATTTCATTTTCATCCGATGATATATTTTAAAAATTGGAAGGAAGAGTATGAGCAAATAGCGACCGAACTGTTAAAAACTTTTGAAGCAAAATCAGTGGCGCTTATATCTATGGGTGTTTTGACTTTCACAAAGCCCGTACTTAAACAGATTAGAGCTAAAGCTGACAATAGTCGTATTTTGCAGATGCCTCTTGTTGATACTAACGGCAAATTTTCATATCCAACACACATAAAAGAGGAGATGTTCGGCGCTCTTTACAAAGCGTTTGAGGCGTGGCATAAAGACGTTTTTTTCTATCTTTGCATGGAAGATGAGAGTTTGTGGAAAAACGTTTTCGGATTTGAGTATAAAAGTAACGAAATATTTGAGGAGGACATGAAAAAAGCTTACATGTATAAGATTCAAAACTAAAAAACTTGCAATTGATTCTTTTTAAAGATAAAATACTTTTTAACTTTTTAAAGGACAAAGGTAAATGAAAACATCTTTTTTTACGTTCTTTTTCATAATCGTGGTTTTTTCCGCCGCTTTTGGTAATGAGACGACGGCTGAAGACGCTTATGAGCTTGCTGAAAAATATGAGGAAGAGAACAAAACCGAAGAGGCTCTTTTTTGGTATAAACAAGCGGCACAAGACTTTAAGGATTCAAGCGATGATTTACGTTTAAAACTTGAAGAGTCTTTAATAGGCAAGTCATATTACGACGATGAGGAGTTTACAATAGAGGAGGCGGACTATATTGAAAGTTTTACAAGCGAATATGAAAATAATGAAACAAAAGATACCGTAACTCAGATGATGGGTTCTCTTTTTGGCATAACGACTTATGAGTCAAACTATGTGCTTCCCATAACTCACGATTTTAAGTCTCATAAAGATAGAAAGCACACAGAAACTGTTTTTCAAATAAGCTTAAAAAAAGATTTACTGAAAAATTTTTTTAATTTTGACGAAGCTTTTGGAGTCGCCTATACTCAGCGTTCTTGGTGGCAGATAATACAAGAATCAGCGCCGTTTAGAGAGACAAATTATCGGCCTGAAGTTTATATGATAATGCCTCACATAGATAAAAACTCGATACTTAAAGCTTACAAATTCGGATTTTTGCACGAGTCTAACGGACAAGGAGACGAGAGGTCGCGTTCGTGGAACAGATTATATTTTGACCTATTTTTTCAATATAAAGGATTTTTTGTCAATCCTCGCGTCTGGTATCGCTTGAAAGAACATGCGCAAACAGATGACAATAGAGATATTGTAAAATATATGGGATATGGCGATTTAACGTTTATGTATCCTTACAAAGAGCATCTTTTCAGACTGATGATTAGAAATAATTTGGATTTTGACTACAATATAGGCGCCGTGCAGTTTGACTGGACTTTTCCATTGGCAAAAAGCGGCGTATTCGGGTATGTGCAATATTTTGACGGATATGGCGAGAGTTTGGCGGATTATAACAAATGGACAAGACGTATAGGAATCGGGTTGGCTATAAGCAGATAAAATTCGCGTTTAATTAAGATATAATCACTAAAAACCATAAGGAGTATTTATGGAATTTACGGATATATTTCAAAGCGACGCGTTCAAATTATACGGCATTCCGTTGCTTATATGTTTGGCAAGAATCACGGATGTTACGATCGGAACTATGAGGATTATATTTTTATCTAAAGGGATGAAATACTTAGCGCCGATGTTGGGATTTGTTGAAATTTGCATTTGGCTTACGGCTATTACGCAGGTTATGGCAAATTTAACGCATATCAGTAATTTTTTCGCTTACGCTCTTGGTTACTCTATAGGCAATTTTCTTGGCATTTTGATAGAGGGAAAACTTGCTATCGGGACGGTCGTTGTTCGTATCATCACAAAAAAAGAGGCATATCCTTTATCGGCGAAATTACGCGAGAGCGGCTATAATGTCACTATATTAGACGCACAAGGCAATACAGGTCACGTGAACGTCGTGTTTACGGTTATAAAAAGAGCCGATATACAAAAAATTTTACCAATAATTTTGCATTTTAATCCAAACGCAGTTTATTCAATAGAAGACGTAAGACATGTAAGCGAACAAGGATTGCCCTCAAGCGAAGCGAAATCCAAACGAAATATCGTTAATCTATTTATAAAAGGAATCAGAAAATAGCCCGTTTTAAAAATATTTTTGTTTTACGCGAGGATAACAAAAAGTAAGTTCGCATACAATCGGCCGATAAACAGGATTTTAGATTAAATTTCGTAAAGCGAAACTTTTGTTACATGTAACGCTTTTTCTTTACATGTAAGTTATATAAAATATTTTTATCAAACTTTTCTTACATGTAGCAACGATCTAACCTAAAAATCCAATACGACGGTGCATTTTATTTTAATTCTAATTTGCTGTTTGGTTCAAAACTTCTTTATTTTTTCCTCATAATTGCGAATGCTGTAAATGCAAATAACGCTATCATACACAATGTAAATATCAGATAAAACTCTTTTGTCACAGCGCATGTTATGATAATGATGGAAAATAGGGTTGGGATTTCATTATACGCTCTGAAAAATTTACCGCTTCTTTTACATGTACCGTTTTTTAGTTGGTTTCTATAGATATTTAACGAAAACGAATAAGCTATCAAAAGCGCTAAAACCAATAGCTTTACATGCAGCCATCCGTCTTTAAACAAAGCGGGATTTATCGCGAGCAATATTATGCCACTTATCAAAGTAGCCCAAAACGCCGGCAGGCCGATAGCTTTGTATAAAAGACGCTCTTGCACTTCGACAATTTCGCAAAACTCTTTTTTATTATTATGTTCCGCGTGATATACAAACAGGCGCGGCAGATAAAATAACATAGCCATCCACGCCGTAAAAGCCACTATGTGAAAAGCTTTTATGTAAATATAATATTCCATTACGAACCTCGTAAATTTTTGAGAGAGATAATAACTAAAAAATCCTTTACGTCCTCTTCAAATTTCTCTCCATAAAATAAACATTTTGTCGCAATATACATCTGTTTTACGCGGCGTTATCGTTATTTCGCTAAATTCAATTTTTGTCGGATCAAATTCGTTTTGCAGCCCCTTTACTTTTCTTTGAAACTCGTTTTCAATCTCTTTCGCTTCGTTTTGGATATTTTCTATTTCTCTTTCTACATTTTTTACGTCGTTGCGCTCTTTTTTAATCTTATTCGCGTTTTTGATTCCGTTTATGGTTTTAGATATACCGCTTGATTTTCTACCTCCAAGCAGCGCTCCTAAAATTCCTCCGCCGATATTAACGACAGTGGTCAAAGTTGTGTTTTGCACATCATTTTTCTCTTTTTCAAGCATAAGATTGAATTTTGAAAATTTATCCTCCGCGACTTTATGTTTTTTGTCATAAAAAGTTTTTAGTTCCTCGTATTTTTCTTCATACATTTTATCCAGCTTCGCTTCTATTCTGGTTTTAAACTCTTCCTCGCTTTCATCGGTTTTTGCTTCCATTTTTAAACCAGGAACGGTTTTTAAAGTAATTTTGGCATTTTTATATATAAAATTAATCGCCTCTTTTTTGAGGGCTGATAATTTTTTATTATTATCGGAAAAGGGCGATATTTCATTAAACTCGCTTTTATCTCTTGATATATTTTCAAGCGATTTTGTATCGTTTATACGCCAATTTATATTGCCGTCTTTTGAAAAAAGCGTTTCAACATGTATGTCGCTTTCTTTTTCTACTCCTTTTTTGGCGTTGACAAATCTAATTTTCGCGGCGCATACAAGATATGGGTTTAACTTATAACTCCCATTGGACGTTTTGTAAAAATAGTATTGTTTGAGATTTGATATGAAATTTGGCGAGACGTTTTGTTCAACGGATTTTTCTTGCCGCGGTTCTTTGATTAGTTGCGAAGTATTTTCCGCCACCATTAATTTTTTTATCTGCTCTTTGGATAAAGGACCTTTTAAATACGAAAGCGTCCATCTTGTTTGAAATATCTTCAATCCTTCTTCATTGATATTTTTCAATAAAAAATGGCGTTTTTTGAGATTTGATAAAGCGTTCAAAAGATTTTGCTTGTCAAATTCGCTTCCTTTTATGCCAACCAATCCATCTATTACGCGCTCTTTATCTTGCGCGGTTTGAAGTCTTCCTATAAACCACGTGCCTATGTTGGAAAGTCCTTTATAATCCAAATCTACCGGATTTTGCGTGGACAATACTATGCCAAGCCCATAAGCGCGCGCTTGCTTTAAGAGTGTCAACATGGGAAGTTTTGAGGACGGATTGCTATTTGGCGGGAAAAAACCAAAAATCTCGTCCATATAAATAAGAGCCTTTAACGATGAGGAACCTTCCTGGGATCTCATCCATACTATTAGATTATTCAAAAGAAGTGTTACAAATAACATACGTTCGCTCTCTCCCAAATGAGCTATGTTAAATATGGAAACTTTTGGCTTTTTATCCTTATCAAATAAAAATCCGTCTATATTCATATCTTCTCCATCAAACCAAGATGAAAATGACGGACTTGCTATGATAGCGTTTATCTTCATAGCCAAATCCATACGTTTCTCTTTAGGAAAAAATGTCTCAAGCGAAAAAACGCCTACTTTATCAAAAGGCGGAGTTACTATGGAAGAGATAAGTTTTTCAATATCTATGCCTTCGCCGTTTTTGTAAAAATACGCGAATATAGATGAGATTAGTATGTGCTCTTTGCTTGAAAGCGGATTCGCGTTAATATCCACAAGATTTAAAATAGTAGTGGTGGACGAGGAGATAAGCGTATTTAACGTATCTTCGTCGTCTAAAACTTTTTGCGGTAAAGCTTTAAACGAACTTAATATATTTACTTTTACTCCATGAGAGGCGGACGGAGTATAGATGACAAACTTCGCGCTGTTTTTAAGCGTAGCGACCCGCCCCTTATCTTCGTCCCATTGCAGTAATCCATCTTCCCATAACTTCGCGGTTTCAATAGCCGCTTCTTCAATACTTTGGTTTTTATTTTCAGCAACTTGCGGGTCTATCCATGGCAAAAACTCCTCTTCTGAAAGAGACGGGAATGTCAAAAGCAGATTCCCCATATCGCCTTTGGGGTCTATCACTATAGATGGAATGCTATCAATCGCCGCTTCTTCTATAAGCCCTATGCCAAGTCCCGTTTTGCCGCTGCCCGTCATACCTACAATAAGCGCGTGTGTTGTCAAATCTCCATTTTTATACGAAAGCTGCGCGCCGCTTTCGTCTTTGCCCAGATAAAAAAATCGTTGTGATTCTTGCATCAACTCCCCCTTAGGTATTTTTTGAGTTTTTAAAAATAAAAATTTGTCTTCCGCGTTTTAAAATCACGTTATAATATTTTCTTCAAATAAATTTCAAATTTCAAAATCTTTACTAAATAAGGCGTTTTTTATCAAGCTTTCTAATAAACGACCCAAAATTTTATATTTTCCAATGCTTTTAAATAGTTTTTAGCGAACATCTATCTTATCATAAATTTTATCAAAATGTTTGATGGCATTACGGCAAGACCTTACATGTAGCATTACCCTGCCTTAAAAATAATTTTACATATCTTGATTCACCGCTATTTTGCGCGCCATGTGTTATCATTATAATTATATTCAATATTTGGAGGCGATATGAACGAGTTTATGAAAGCTATGGAATTTCGTCACGCATGCAAGCTATTCGACGACAAAAAGAAGATTCCCAAAAAAGAGATGAACGTCATATTGGAAGCGGGAAGGCTTTCGCCCTCATCGTTTGGCCTTGAGCCTTGGCATTTTTTAGTGATAGAAAATGTAAAGATAAAAGAGGCTTTGCGCATTGCGTGCTGGGATCAGCCTCAAGTTACCACAAGTTCGCATTTTGTGGTGTTGCTTTCAAGAAAAGCGAAGTTCTTTAAAGAAGGAAGCGAATATTTGGACGAATCTTTTGGCAGAAAAGCAAAAGATGAAAAAACTTTAAAAAACGCCGAGAAAGCTTTTAGCAATTTTGTCAAAAAAGATTTGGGTACGGACGTTAAAAATTGGGCTAAGATGCAAGTTTATATAGCAGGCGCAAATATGATGAGCGCGGCGGCTTTTATCGGTATAGATTCTTGTCCTATGGAGGGATTTAACGCTAAAGCATTAAGAAAGGCTTTAATTAAAAATGTACCCCCGTTTGATAATAAAAGTTATGGGATAGCTTGTGCTATTGCGTTTGGTTACGGCGTAGACAAGCGACATGATAAAATAAGATGGTCTCTTGAAAAAATCACAACTTTTGTGAAATAAAAGACGTTATAGGGAAACTTTACATGTTATGCGGAATTGACGAAGCCGGACGCGGATGCTTGGCAGGTCCTTTAGCGGTTGCCGGGTGCGTTTTGCAAAATTGCATTGAAGGGGTTGCAGATTCTAAGACATTAACTCCCAAAAAAAGAGAGGCGATATTTAGGCAAATTAGCGAAAAATCACTTTACAAAATCATTCTTTTTTCTCACGACGAAGTAGACGAAAAAGGATTAAGCTTTTGTCTTAAAGAGGCAATTTTAACGATAAAAGAGTATTTTCAAGAGTGTGAAATTTTAATGGACGGCAACTGTTCTTTTGGAATAAAAGGTATAAAAACTATGATAAAGGCGGACGCTAAAGTGTCGGAAGTGAGTGCGGCAAGTATATTGGCAAAAGTTACGCGCGACAGATATATGGTTGAGATGGATAAACTCTATCCGCAATGGCAATTTGCCAAACATAAAGGTTACGGTTCGGCGTTACATGTAGAAATGATAAAACAGTTTGGCGCGAGTCCAATTCAACGTAAAAGTTTTAGAATAAAGGCGTTGGAAGCGACGCTGTTTTAAAATATTAATATAGCTGTTAAAACATATACGTGAATAAAAAATTTTAAATATTTAATATGCTATAGATTAAATAAAGTTTTTAAATTTACGCTTTACATGTAGAGTCAAAATAAAACATGTATATCGCAAAGTACAAATTTTTCAAATTGCGCAGAAAATATAACAAGTAAGCCCAATATGAATTTCAAATATTTATTCGCTCGATGAAATTTTATTGTTTAGCACAATTAATTATTTGCCATAAATCTTTTGTAGATTTTCCAGCGTGCTTGAAGCGTTCAAAAGCAACATATCCGCGAGTACTAAAGATACCATAGCGTTCGCGACGATACTGCCACGTATAGCAATACAAGGATCATGTCTTCCTTTGAGGTTAAATTTTACGCTCTCATTTTGCTCATTTTGCGTTTGTTGTTCTAAAAAAATTGACGGAGTAGGCTTAAAATGAACTTTTAAGTTTATATCCTCTCCTGTGCTTATACCTCCTAAAATGCCGCCCGCGTGATTTGACAAAAAGCTGTTTTCGTCCATTTGGTCGTTATTTTGCGAACCTCTTAATCTTGAAACATTTACCCCTTCGCCTATTTCTACAGCTTTTACGCCGTTTATGCCCATTAACGCGGCGGCTAATGCGGCGTCAAGTTTGTTGTATAAAGGTTCTCCAAGACCTGCGGGAGCATTAGCGACTTTCACAAAAACGCAACCCCCTATAGAATCTCCAAGTTTCTTTACTCTCAAAATAGCCTCTTTTTGCTGATCTTCTTTTGTTTTATCCAATGCGAAAATCTCGCTTGTATTCGCGTATTCAAAATCCAAATTTTCAGCTTCAATGCCGCCTATAGCAAAAACGCCGCTTTTAACGTATATATTAAATTTTTCGAGCAGTTTTTTCGCAATCGCTCCGGCCGCTACTCTTGCCGCGGTTTCTCTGGCACTGCTTCTGCCGCCCCCTCTGTAATCTCTAATAGTATATTTTTTAAAATATGTAAAATCTGCATGTGAAGGACGAAAAAGCGATTTTATATTTTCATAATCGTTTGATTTTTGATTTTCGTTAAATATTACCAAAGCTATAGGCACGCCTGTGCTAAGCCCATTAAAAACGCCGCTTAAAATTTGCGTTTTATCGCTCTCTTTTCTTTGAGTGGCAAACTTCGTAAGACCGGGCTTTCTTTTGTCTACTTCGTTTTGAATATAACTCTCGTCTATTTCAAGTCCGGACGGAACGCCGTCTATAATGCAGCCTATCGCATTCCCATGAGATTCGCCGAATGTCGTCACGCGAAATTTTACGCCAAAACAGTTCAACGCGTTTCTCCTTCCAATACGTCAAGCGCGCTTTTAGCCGCGCTTTGTTCAGCGTCTTTTTTTGTATTTCCTAACGCTCTTGATAATTCTTTATTTCTTAGTAATACTGCCATCTCAAACTCTTTTTTATGATCCGGTCCAAATGAATGTAAAAGGGTATATGTGGGCGTTACGCCAAAATGCGCTTGCGTAAATTCTTGCAGAAGAGTTTTATAATCTTTAAAAAGCGTTTTCATATCTATTTTTGGGTACACGCTCTCCAAAAGATTTATTATTACTTTTTTCGCGTTTTTTATACCGCCTTCCAAATAAATAGCGCCCATGAGCGCTTCAAACGTATTTGACAACAAAGAGGCTTTATCTCTTCCTTGGTTATTCTCTTCAGCTGCGGAGATAAATATATAACTTCCAAGATCCAATTTTAACGCTATATCCTTAAAACTTTTGTCGTTTACGAGCGACGCGCGCAATTTTGAAAGTTCGCCTTCTGGTTTTGTGGGAAATTTTATATAAAGATATTCTCCCACTACCAAATCAAGCACGGCGTCTCCCAAAAATTCTAATCTTTCGTTATTTTTGACTTTCGCGTAGCCTTTGTGTGTAAGAGCTTGGGTTATAAGTTGTATATTTTTAAACTTATAACCCAAACACTGTTCAAGCTTTTCAAAAGATTTTTTCATGCAACTCCTTTCTTTTGATTTATCTTTTCAGCCTCTTCTTTGGCTATTTTGTCGCATTTTTCATTTTCTGCATGACCGTTGTGTCCTTTAACCCAGACTGTTTTTATTTTGTGTTTTTTCGCGACCTTTACATATTCTCTCCACAAATCAGGATTTTTTATCTTGTTAAAATCTTTAAGCACCCATCCTTCAAGCCATTCGGATATGCCTTTTGTGACATAACTTGAATCGCTTATTATCTCTATTTCGCAAGGCTCTTTCAATGCTTTAATGCCTTCAATTACCGCTTTTAATTCCATGCGATTATTTGTTGTATCCGCTTCGTTACCGCTTATGATTTTTTCACTATTTTTATAGCGTAAAATAGCGCAGTATCCGCCAAAGCCCGGATTTCCCAAGCACGAACCGTCGCTAAAAAGCGTAATATTTTTCATGTTCGTTTTTGATAAGCAAAAGAGAAATGTGCGGATTTTTCAAAGTATAACAAGATGGACATCTGTAAAAATGCACGGGAAATGTTCCTTTACAGCATGTACATGTATACTCAAAACCTACAGTCGCTTTTGTGTAGTTTTGTTTTTTTAACATTGTCAGCATTTCAAGTTCAAACGGAGCGTCTTGTGGAGCTTCGCCGCCATTTTTAGCCGCTAATATCGCTTTTATTAGCGTTTGGGAAGAGTTTTTAATAAGTGCGTCGTCGCTTTCCCACAATAAATCTAATATATTGTTCGCGTCTATCAAATCTATATCTAATCTCAAAGCTTCTTTTTTGGCAAACGCAAATAAAATCCGTCCGACAAGCGGCTCTTTTTTTGTAAGATCCAACAATATCTCATATTTTTTCTGATTTGTTTTTGAGTTGTCATTTAAGACTTGCAAAGCTTTGACGAAACTTTTTTCGCTTTCTACTTCAACTCCAAGCTCTTCCAAAGAATCCATAACCTCAAGAGCCCTTTGATACTCTTTGAGCTGTTCGTAAATTACCGTCAAAAGTTTGAGCGCCTCTTTGTGTCGCGGATAAAGTCTCAAAAGTTCCATAAATATATCGGCGCTTCGTCTTAAAAATCCGGCTTTAAAATACGTTTTACCAAGTTCAAACAAAAAATACTGCTTTTCATCTTTGTTTCTCACGCGTTTCAGCGCGATTAAATATATGCCGATAGCTTTTTCGTATTCGCCGCTTTTTGAGTAAGAGTGTGCCAAAAGTCCCAAAGATTCGCTTGAGATGCTAAACTCGTCAAGTAGTTTTTTATACTCGTCCGCATCTGCCATAACTTCAAAACGTTTCATAAATCGCTCTATGCTGTAGCGTTCTTCTTTGCTTTTAAATATGCCCCACCAATAATTTAAAAACGCTATGATAAATACAATCGCAAAAAATATAATAATACCGAAAATGGGATCTCTATATTCTAAAAAAAGAGTGTCCAAACGCCGCCTTTTTACATAGTTTAAGAATTAATTATAGCAAAGAGTAGCTAAGATGGAGCAAAAGAGCGATAAAATGACAAAAACGATATATTTATCCGTGCAACATGTGCTTACATGTAACCACTTCGCTATCAAAATAATTTAGAGTAAAAAAGTTATCAAAAGCCAATAATTTTATTAACAAAAACAATAATTTGTAGTAATGAACGGTAAAATGCTATATAATACTTCGAAAAAAGAGGTATTTTTCAGCGTTTCCAATAAGGAGGTTTTCATGCAAATCAAATTTTATAAAGAGTATATGTCAAAACCCAGATGGAAATTAGAGGATTTTTTCTGTTTTTAACGATTTCGTCAAGATATTTGTTAATATCCTAAGAAGTTTTTTATTTTTTTCTTTAACAATACTGTTTTGTATGGGTATTTTCAGCTACTTGTGGTACCTTTTCATAAAACTCTTTTATCCTTTTTTCAGATTTGTTCATTGTTTATTCCTCAAGAATTTAAATACATTATTTTAGTGGGATAAAACAATAATTAAGTCTTTTTACATGTAGATAAAAATATCAAGGCTTAGTTTTATTTTGCAAAGTTATCGCTTCCATTACTTTTTTTACCGTGCGTTTTGAAAGTAGTTGATTTAACGTTTTTTCATCCGAATTTCTTATCGCTTCATAAGTGCCGAAATAATCTATGAGTTTTTTAATAACGGCGTCATTTAAACCAGCCGCTTTTAAAACCGAACTCTCACTCGCTCTTTTTTGCCTCGTTTTTCTATGAAACGAGATAGCGAAGCGGTGTGCCTCGTCGCGAAGTCTTTGTAAAAACTGTAATCTTTCGTCGTTCGCGCTTAAAGTTAATTTCCCTTTTTTCGCGTATATAATGTCGTTCGCGCTTCCTTTTGCTCTATGAGCTTTAGCGTCGATTTTTTCTTTAGCTATCGCCACAACGTCTACATTGGCGCCGACGCTTTGCAATATGTCTTCGGCTAAATTTCTTAAGGTTTCTCCACCGTCAATAAGCCACAAATCTGGCGCGGCTTCTTTGTCAAATCTTTTCGCGCGTTCGCTCAAAAGCTCTCTCATTTGCGAATATTCATCTTTAGCGTGCAAATGATAATGGCGGTAATTTTGTTTTACGAATTTGCCGCTTTTACATGTTGTCATAGCTCCAACGCTAGCTTCTCCCATCAAATGAGAATTGTCAAATGTTTCAATCGTAAAAGGCGCGTTATCGAGTTCAAGCAGATTTTGCAAGGATTCAAAAAGCGTGATTTTTGTCTCGTTTTTGTTAAATAAAAGCAACTCTTTGGCATTTTTTAATGCCAAATTGCAAAGCGCTTTTTTATCGCCTATCTTCGCGTTTTGAATGTTGAAGGTGTGTCCGCATCTCTCTTTTAAAGCTTCGGCTATGACGTTTTTGTTTTCAAGTTCGTCCGCGACTAAGATGTTTTTCGCAAGATACGGAATATCGGGCGTGTAGTATTCGAATAAAAGTCTTTCATAAAGCTCTTCTTTGTCAAATCCATTTGTTGAACTTAAAATCGTATGCGTTGATGAGGTAACTTTACCTTCTCTTATAAAAAGTCTCAAAGCGCAGGCGTTTTTGCCTTCAATATATACGGCAAAAATATCAAAATCTTCCAATTTTGCCAAATCAATTTGGCTTACATGTACGCTGTTTTTTATAGCGATTTGCATATCGCGAAGTCTTGAAGCTTCTTCGTAATTTAGCGATTTTGAGGCTTGCAGCATTTTTGCGTTAAGACGCTTTATCATTAGCTTCTTGTCGTTTATAAGTTCCATCGAGCTTTGTACTATTTGTCCGTACTCCTCTTTGGAGACTTTCATTTCGCAAGGAGCGAGGCATTTGTTGATTTGGTAAAATAGACAAGCTTTTTTATGTTTTAAACAGCCTTTTTTTTGCACGAGAGGAAAAAGCAGATATAAAGCTTCCAAAATGGCTTTATGAGACGAGCTAAACGGTCCGAAATACTTGATGTGCGAACCTTTCACAAGTTTTCTTGTCGTCTCAAAACGTGGGAAATCTTGCGCTAAATTTATATATATGTAAGGATACGTTTTGTCGTCTCTTAGCAAAATATTGTATTTTGGTTTTAGCTGCTTTATAAGAGAGTTTTCCAAAATAAGCGCGTCGTGTTCGCTCTCCACCAAAAGATACTCAAGCCTATTTGTTTCGCTTATCATTTTGTGAATTCTAGGACTTAAGTTTGGCGCTGGAGATAAGCCATCTTCAAAACGAAAATAACTCTTCACGCGTTTTTTTAAAGATTTCGCTTTTCCTATGTATAGGAGTTTGTTATTTGCGTCAAAGTATTGGTAAATTCCTGCGCTATCGGGCAGATTTTTTATTGCGTTTAACAAAAAAACTCCTAAAATTCAACTCGTTCTGATTTTTTGGCAATTATATCCCTTATGGATTCAAACAATTTATTTAGCTCCGCGTTTTTCGCGAGATTTTTAAAATCACCTTTTGATTTTTCATCATAAAGCGGTACCGTATCTGTTTTTTGCTCCTCTACATGTAAGGATATTTTATTGGTGACAAACGCTTTGATATTGTTCGCATTTATACATTCGCAGCTTTTATCTTGCTTTACAAGCTCTTTTAATAGACCTTTTATCAATGTAATCTTATAATTAAACTCCATTTTAAAAGCCGGATGTTTAAGCACAAAAAAAAGCGTGTCATTTTTATTGTACATAAACTTTACCGCGTTTTGATAACTGATAGGTAAAAGGGACAGAAGCTTTTTGTAAGAGGCTATTTGTTCCAATTTTTCAAGCGAAGGATACCGTCTTATATGAGAAATAACAGAGCTTATATGTTTCATCTACTAATTATAACATTTATACTTTTACTTTCCGGCTGCGGATACAAAGACGACCCAAAATATGTCTCTTCATCGTCCGATACGGTCAATTTTTTACACAAAACAGCAAAACAGGATTTGTCAAATAGCTTAATATCGCAAAAATCAATTAAAAGAGAGATTTCATGAAAAATGTCCCTATTGTCATTTTAGATTTTGGTTCACAATATACGCAATTAATCGCGAGGCGCATGAGAGAAGAGAAAGTTTATTGCGAAATAGTTCCTTATAACGAAAGCGCGGAAAATATCAAAGCGAAAAATCCAAAAGGACTTATATTTTCAGGCGGTCCGGCTTCGGTTTACGCGAAAGACGCTTATAAGATTGATGATAGCGTTTATGAATTAGGATTGCCGATACTTGCTATTTGTTATGGTATGCAGCTTGTCGCGCAACATTTTGGCGGAGAGGTCGCCGCGGCTAATCATCACGAATACGGCAAAGCGAATGTCAAACATGTGGAAGGTTGCGCTATATTTAAAAATACGGAAAATAACAGCGTTTACTGGATGAGTCACGCCGATAGAGTTGAAAAGCTGCCGGAAGGTTTTATAAGTATCGCTTCAAGCGACAACTCTACGCACGCTGCGATAGCAAATGTGGAAAAAAAGATTTACGCTTTGCAGTTTCATCCCGAAGTTACGCACTCTACTTATGGAGCAAAAGTTTTGAGGAATTTCGCGAAAGAGATTTGCGAATGCGAAACTACATGGAATATGGGATCGTTCGCAAAAGAACAAATATCAAAAATTCAAAGTATTACGGGCGATAAGAAAGTTCTTTGTGCGGTGAGCGGCGGAGTGGATAGTTCCGTCGTAGCGACGCTTTTATATGAAGCTATAGGCGAGCGACTTGTGCCGATTTTTGTGGATACGGGACTTTTGAGAGCAAACGAGAGGGAACAGGTAGAAAATATGTTCAGAGTTAATCTTAAAATCCCGCTTATCACAGTTGACGCGAGCGAGATTTATCTATCGCGGCTAAAAGAGGTTACGGATCCGGAACAAAAAAGAAAAATCATAGGACATACTTTTATAGAAGTTTTTGAAAAAGAGGCTAAAAAATATGATGGCATAGCGTTTTTAGCGCAAGGCACGCTTTATCCCGATGTTATTGAATCGGTATCCGTAAAAGGTCCTTCTAAAACTATCAAATCTCATCACAATGTCGGAGGACTTCCGGATTGGATGAAATTTACTCTTATAGAGCCTTTAAGAGAGCTTTTTAAAGATGAGGTGCGCGCTTTGGGACTTGAACTTGGCATAACAAGAGATATGATTATGCGCCATCCGTTTCCGGGACCCGGACTCGCGATAAGGATAATTGGAGAGGTAACGAAAGAGGATTTGAAACTTTTGAGAGCTGCTGACGTGATAATGCAAGAGGAGCTCAAAGCAAGCGGATATTATGATAAAACTTGGCAAAGTTTTACCGTGCTTTTAAACGTCAAAAGTGTGGGAGTTATGGGCGATAACAGAACTTACGATAACACAGTTTGCATTAGAATAGTGGAAAGCGCGGATGGCATGACTGCCTCTTTCGCGCATTTACCGCATGAAGTTTTGGAGAGAATGAGCACAAGAATTATAAACGAGGTAAGTGGGATAAATCGCGTAGTGTACGATATATCCAACAAACCGCCCGCAACTATTGAGTGGGAATAAATAGATAAAACAGAAAATTTAGAAGCGGGTGTTTTTAGAATAAAAAATGCTTGCTAATAATAAATTGATAACCAAAAATATTTTGGGGTATAGTTGTTGGTAGTGAAGCTCTACTTTTATGCTTGAATTTAGTTGATACAATAGATAAATTGAAAAGAAAAAGCAAGTTTGGTGTATTTAGTTAAATAGTTGCCCACCAAAATAAAGTGGAATTTATGTTCCGGTATATTTTAGGTTGGATAATATTGTGATGTTAGGTACGCACTTAATTTCTTTCTCTACCTATTTTCTTGTTTATCTTTGATGTTATATGTTTTATTTATTATGTATTTTGTTTGCCATGATCGCATTTCGAGCTTACTATAGTATCCAATTTCAGTAACAAGCGGACAATCTCAGCCTACTGAACTAATTGATAACGTAATTTATTATGTTTTGCACTGCATTGATTGAGTATTACTGATAGTTTAAGCACGTTTTTTATTCGTATGGTCACTTATAGGGAATTTACCTATTCTAAAAATATTGCTATTCAATTTGGCGAGGCTATCTGGCTAATTTTTCTTATTATATTTACTCAATTGGCTTTTATATGTACGAACGCTTCTGCTGGTTGTCCAATGTAGCTTATATTAAAAAGCACCAATTGGTGGTTTGGATAAGAGATGCATATTTTGATGTTTTTAAGTCTACTTGAATTCTGGATTTTAGCAACAATAATTGTGATTTTCCAATTAATTACTGCGGCAATACAATATATGTATTCTTCGTAAGCTCTCGTGCAGAAATACCGTGAGGACTTTCAATAAGTTCAATATTCAACATATCCAATGAACCTTGAAACAAGATATTTTTGTCATCAATTTCATAAGTCTTATAACCAAACATAAAAAAGGTAGGATTTGGAAGATGCTTATCGGAATAGATGAAAATTGCCCCTATAACAATGAACAACACAATGCTCACTACAAACCCTGTCAGATTCATTTCTATGAAAACTAGAGGGACAATATAGGTAGTAATATAACTAGCTGCATAGATTGTATTATTTTTCATCACAATACCGTTTATGCGAGTGTTATTTTTCCATCGAAGCAAGCCAGACATCCAAATTATAGACAATATGAAAAAAACTGATAGTAATATGAGTAATGGCAGGTTCGACGTTATTTTGTCTGTCCATCCGTTAAATTTACTAGTAAAGATAACCCGTATCATCAACAATGGGTAAAGTATGAGATAGGATGATATATAATTAAAAGTTTTCGATACTAATGTCAACATGTATTACAACTCACCTTCTATTTTTGAAACTCCAGTTCTCTTTGCAATTAATGTCTTGAAGTACGAATCAGATAATAGATTTATGATATGGAACAATTGAGATTTCTCCCGATAGATAAGTTTTCCCTTGTTATCAAAATCAATATCAAGTCCTAATTCCATAACAATGCTTGGAACTTTATCATAATTATCGAAGAACAGCGGCAATCTGCTCTTTGTCATAATATTTGTAAAGTGTTTCATTATTCTGATGTTATTGCAGCAATCCTCAGAGAATTGCTCGATATTGGTAATCATATTCTTTGTTAACAGTTCACTCAAAGCCTCATTTGTCTTATTTAGAAACTCATCTTTGTATTTGAAAATCCGCTCCAATGAAATGTGGTTGATGAGGTACACATCATCGCCGAATAGCACAATATCGGTAGTTTCATCAATACCCAAAAAGTTGCCATCCATTGTTTGCAGTTCGTTATTGACAATTTGCGCGAGTATGCCTTTGCGAAGTTTTTTTAGTTTGTGAAATTGTCTAAACAGGTATAGCTTTTGGTTGCCAAAAAAAATCTCAATACAATAGAAATCTATTTTATCTATTTTTAATGTGTTCATATCAGTGAAAATTTTGTCGTCCGCTATGCTTTCAAGGTATAACGCAATTTTTAAAATGTCAGCTTTGTCTAGCTTCTCGATTTCCATATCACCAGCCCCGATGGGATTATAGGCAACGATGTTGTCGCTCAAAAGTCTGCGCAATGGCGATAGCACTATTGCGATAATTTCTTGTTGAATATCATTTGATAGTTGGGGTTTATGAGAAACATATTTAGATGAAACCCATCGAGAAAAATATATTGTCAGATTGTTGCCAGGGCGTTCAGTTAATAACTTGTCGACGAATTCCATCAAGGCATTTGCGTTCATTTCTTGCGCTCCAATTTTAAAATAATTTATATCTTAGCTACGCGACTTGCCCATTTATCGGGAGCAAGAGAAGGATGTTAATATTGACACACTCACTTTCATCGAACTTAGCTGCCGTTGTATCACTAACATGTTCCACCTTTTACAAATCACTTATTATATTTTTCTATATCAAGAAATTCCGGAGTTTTTTAGCTCACATTCATTTATTAACACTTCATAAAAATATTGTCTTAATTATAATATAATAGTGCTGATTTTCTAATAACAAAATTCAGCAATCGTACATCTTTGATTCACAAATTTAGTTTGGTCATTTGGTATTGTTTCAATGTTATACAATAGTAATTAGCTATAGTTATTTATTGCGCTGCACTTTATTTTACCTATGTTGTTTTATATGTTGCGCTGGATTATGCTGATACCCAGTATCCGTTTTATTTTAGTGTGTTTAACTTGCACGATGCAAATGAGGCTTGAGAACTTAATATTGCTCAATGTATTTAGCACAAATATTCTTGCTTGATATTTTACATTATGCATACTATGTAAGTATTCATTCTATTTCAACTCAAAAAAAGAGTTACATGTGACGTAAATTTATATAAAAATAGACAGAAATTTTTTACGCGTAACTACATTTATATCACAACTGGTGCATTTGTAATAAATCCAGCTATAATTGAACACTTTATTTTTGGAGAAATTATGCGGGAAATTTATCTGCTAAACGACACAAAATACGATGACGTTAAAAATATCGGCGTATTTGAGATAAAGTATCTAAATCCTAAATTTACTCCAAAAAAATACGAAGCTATCATATTTACTTCAAAAAATGGGGTTTTGGGCATAGATAAGATTTATAAAGAGTGGAAAAAATTACCCGCTTATTCCATAGGGAAAGGCACGAGCAAAGTTATAAAAGAGCTTGGAGGCAATTTGGTTTACGAAGCGAAAATCTCATACGGAGATGATTTTGCTGCCCAAATATCGCAAGAACTTTTTGACAAACTTGTTTTATTTCCGCGTGCCAAAGTCGTAGCTTCCGATGTTAGCGGTATACTAAAATCAAAAAACGTACATGTAGAAGAAGTTGTGATTTATGAAAATATATGCAAGCCTTGCGAGAAGTTTATTTTGCAAAAAGACGGAATATTTATCTTTACTTCGCCTTCATCCGTGAAGTGTTTTTTTAAATACGCAAAATGGAATGAGAATTTTACAGCCATAGCTATAGGTAAGAAAACTGCCGCAGCGTTTACGCCTGATATAAAGCCTCTAATCTCTCCAAAACCTAATATCGACGAATGCGTGGCATTTGCTAAAAAATTAAGCGAATTTAGCTTATAATTGTCCAAATTTAGCCTGGGCGAAGCGATAACCCGCTTAAATGAGGTCCAACACTAAGATTTGGCGGAAAGCGTACAAAGCCGGTGTGTCCGTAATGTCGCTCGAGTCTGTTTTGCAGGCAAGACATCGCAGCCTGAAGGCTTTGTCATTTTCGCATCGTTGGCTTTTTAGGGCCAATACACAATGCGGAACGCCCGCTCGGGTTAAATTTATAAACAGCAATAATACAGATGTTTTCAAAACTTTTGTATCATTGCCGTTTTTTATATTCGGAGATATCATGAAAATTTTAATAATAGGCAATGGGGGCAGAGAGTATGCTATCGCGCTTGCTTTAAAACGCGATAAAAATATAAAAAATTTATATTTTGCTCCCGGAAACGGCGCTACGGATAAACTTGGCGTTAATATTGATATTAAAGATTACGAAGAACTTGCTGAGTTTGCGAAAAAAGAGGGCATAGATTTAACTATCGTGGGTCCAGAAGCGCCTTTAGTTGAAGGCATAACAGACGTATTCAAAAAACATAATTTGGTAATTTTTGGAGTTTCAAAAGATGCTGCGAAATTAGAGGGTTCAAAAGCTTTTATGAAAGATTTTTTGTTTCGTCATAATATCCCGACCGCGAAATATATACAAACAAGCTCTACTAAAAAAGCGGAAGATTTTATAGATACATTAACCGCGCCGATAGTAGTAAAAGCCGACGGTCTTTGCGCGGGCAAGGGCGTGATAATAGCAAAAAGCAAAAAAGAGGCTAAAGAAGCGGCAAGTGCTATGTTAAGCGGAGAGAGTTTTGGAAGTGCGGGCAAAAATATAGTAATAGAAGAGTTTTTAGACGGTTATGAACTTTCTATATTTGCTATTTGCGACGGAGAAAATTATAAAATACTTCCCGCGGCGCAAGATCACAAGCGTCTTTTAGAAAATGACGAAGGTCCAAATACTGGCGGAATGGGCGCGTATGCTCCTACTCCTTTGGCAAATGACGATATTTACGCTCAAGTAGAAGAGTTTGTCGTAAAGCCGACTTTAAAAGGTATGAAAGAGGAGGGCGCGCAGTATAGCGGAGTGCTTTTTATCGGCGCTATGGTTGTGGATAAAAAAGTTTATGTACTTGAGTATAACGTAAGATTTGGAGATCCTGAATGCGAAGTGATAATGCCGCTTTTAGAAACGCCCGCGAGCGAACTTTTTTATAAAGCCGCCACAGGACGATTAAACGAGCTTGATTTAAGATTTAAAGACGAGTTTGCGGTTGGAGTGGTAGTGGCGAGCGAAAATTATCCGTACAAAAACTCAGAACCTAAAATTATAAATATATATGATAAAGAGAGAACATGTTCACATGTAGCGTATGCCGGAGTTTGCAAAAAAGAGAACGCGATATACGCGAACGGCGGACGAGTGCTTGTTTGTGTGGGTGTGGGCAAAAGTATAAAAGAGGCTCGCGACAACGCGTATGATTTGACAGAAAAAGTATCTTTTGAGGGCGCTAAATTTAGAAATGACATCGCTTATCAGGCTCTAAAATGACAGAACGCGAGTTGATTAAAAAATTTGAAAGCAAAAATATCACTTTAGCGTCTTTTGGCAAACGTTTTATCGCGTATACCATAGATGATTTTATAGTTGCCGCTTTGATATGCATAGCTTTTAGCGACTTCGTATTTGCCGCAAATTCATTCAAAGAGAGTTTGTGGATATTTGTTGAATATTTGTCTCCTTACATTGTCGCTGTTAAAATTATATATCATACTTTTTTTGTCTGCTTGTACGGAGCGACTATTGGAAAGATGGTTGTTAAAATACGCGTCATTTGTATTTATAATGGAGAGACACCGGACTTTTACATGTCGCTTATTCGCGCTACCGTGCGAGTAATAAGCGAAGCTTTTTTATTTGTTGGATTTATATGGGCGTTTGTAAACAATAAAAGGCAGACTTGGCAAGATATTATCGCCAAAACATTGGTAGTGGATGCATAAAGTTATCATTTTTTTGTCTTTTTTTAGCGTATCTCTTTTTGCGAGTATGCAAAATATGCAGATATTGTCAAAAGATTTTAATGATAAAGAGGGCATTATATATGCGAACGAAGATGTTGTCGTATATTCGGAACGCTACTTGATAACGGCTGATAGAGCTATATATGACAGCCATACTAAAAATTTGGAACTTTTTGGCAATGTAAATGTCATTCAAGGCTCCGAAAATATAGCAAGAAGCGAATATCTTTTTATAAATTTAGAGATGGACTTAGGCGATTCTTCGCACTTTTTTTTCTTCAATCAAATGAGTAAACTTTGGCTAAGGTGCGGTAACGCCACAGTAGAACCTAATTATTATATAGCAAAAGGCGCGATAACTTCAAGTTGCGATATAGAAAATCCGGATTGGAAAATAGGTTTTTCAACAGGAGAGTTAAATAGAAACAGCAGCTTCTTACATGTATATAACGCGCTTTTTTACATAAAAAACGTACCGGTCTTTTATATGCCTTATTTCGCGTTTCCAACCGACAAAACAAGACGAACGGGACTTTTGCGTCCTGAAATAGGATATGCGAAAGACGAGAGCATTTTTTACATGCAGCCTTTTTATATAGCTCCGTATGATTCTTGGGATTTGGAGTTTGACCCGCAGATTAGGGCTGAGAGAGGAAGCGGACTTTATTCAACTTTTCGCTTCACAGATTCTGCTTATTCAAACGGTTACGTCACGGCGGGATTTTTTAATGAGAAAGATAGTTATGTCAATCAAGAGGATTTGAAAAATAAAAGACATTACGGATTTGATCTGTTTTACGATAGAAGCTCGGTATTTTTTAAAAACTTTGGCGAAGGTGCTGAGGATGGTTTGAGACTGAATTTTAAGCATTTGAATGATGTGGATTATATCAATCTTAAAACCGCGACTCCGGAAACTGTCGATAGACTTGTAACTTCAAGATTAAACTATTTTTTGAAAGATGAGAATAACTATATCGGCTTATACGCTAAGTATTTTATAGATACGAATTTAAACGATAACGACGAAACCTTACAAGAATTACCATTAATTCAGTATCACAAGTTTTCAGATTCTATTTTGGTAAATAATCTCCGATATTCCGCCGATTTGCAATACCATAACTATTATAGAAAAACCGGTACTAAAGCGCAGCAGTTTGAACTGCAATTGCCTGTAACTTTTTACTGGTCTATGTTTGACGACAATCTAAGAGGCAGCTTGTCCGAAAATATCTACATGATGAGAGTTAATTATGATGGATTTAGCGGCGCTTTTGAAGATTACGGACAGTATTTAAGAAATTATCACATTTTGTCTACCTATACTGATTTATCAAAGGCGTATTACTCGTTTTTTCATAAAATATACGCGGGCGTGGAGTACATAATACCAAGTTTTGATAGGCAAAAAGGATATCTTGATAGAGACGAGTTTGTTCCGATAAATACCGAAGAGAAGCAAATAGCTTTGAAATTTAAACAATACTTTTACGATAGCGACGGACAAAAGCGACTCGCTCACTCATTGAGACAACCGTACTTTTTTGAAAATGATGAGTATGTTTACGCGCCGCTTGAAAATAGAGTAGATATAGATTTGCCTTTAGGCGTCTCTTTATCAAACGAATTGCAATACTCACATCAAAGCGGTAAAGTAATCAAATCGCTTACCTACGCTTCGTATTCAGACGACAAGTATAAGTTGTATTTTTCTCATACTTATAATAAAAATGAGGGAAATAATTATTTTGCATTAAACATTGAGAGTAAAATATTCAATCACAGCTCTATTTTTGCAGAATTTCAGTATGATATAGACGATAGTTTCACAAAATCATGGAATATAGGTTTTTTACACAGCAAAAGGTGCTGGGATTATAGAATTATGTATAAAGAGGATATTACGCCTAAGTTGACAAGTTCCGGCAGAGCGAGCGCAGTTGATAAAAAAGGAGTATATTTGCTTTTCAACCTTTATCCTTTGGGCGGCGTCAAATATGAATATTCCACCGCAAACTCAAAAGAGCTGTAAAGGAGCTTTATTAAGATATGTCCGCATATAGATTTGAATCTCATCTGGAAGCTGCTGAAAAAATGTTTGAGATTTTACCTATAAAACAGATGCAAGATGAAAATTGGGTACTATTGGCACTCTCTTTAGACGCCGTTTTTATAACAGACTATATCTCGAGAAAAAGCGCTTTGGATTATGATATTTTATTTAACGAACTTATTTTCGCGCCGAATAACCCTACATGTATAATAGCGATAGTAAGCGAAAACGAAGAGATAGTGATGCAAGAAGCTCTTGTAAAATCATTTGAGATAAACCTTGATTTTATTTATGGAGAAGCTAAAAGAAAGTATGAGGAAAATATATTAAAAAATATCTATAAATATAGAAAAGGAGCGTCGTTACCTTTGCTTACGGGCAAAAACGTTTTACTTATAGACGATGGTTGCGAGAGCGGTATGAGAGCGTTGGTATCTTTAAAAACCGTTATTGCCGAACATGTAAAGTCAGCCTCGTTTGCTACGCCGATTATCGCGCAAAATACAGCTTCAATGTTGGACAGCGAAACGGACGGGCTTTTTTACTTCAGCAGAGTCGCGAACTTTGTTAATACGGATTTTTACTATAAAAAAGAGAATGAGTTTAGTCAAGATGAGATTTTAAAAATTTTAGAATCCAATAAGCATTACATATCGTTTCAAAAATCACAAGGAGATGAATAGATGGAGTATAAGATTGAGATTAACAATCAAGAGGAGATTTATGATATTGGCAGCGTCGCAAAGCATGCCGCCGGAGCAGCTCTTTTAAGAGTAAAAAATACGGTTGTTTTAGCTACGATAGCAAGAGACGATACGCCGGTCGATGAAGATTTTTTACCTTTAACGGTTAATTATGTGGAAAAAAGTTACGCTTCTGGTAAAATTCCCGGAGGCTATATAAAAAGAGAGACAAAACCCGGCGATTTTGAAACGCTTACTTCAAGAATTATAGATAGAAGTCTAAGACCACTTTTTCCAAAAGGTTACGCGTATCCTACGCAAATAGTTGTTTTCGTGTTAAGCTGCGATCCCGAAGTTGATTTGCAAGTCGTATCTTTAAATGCTGCGTCGGCTGCATTATATCTTTCCGATATTCCTGTGAATAAATGCGTAAGCGGCGTAAGAATAGGAAAGATAGACGGCAACTTAGTAGTAAATCCTACAAATTTTGAGCTTAAAAACAGCTCTCTTGATTTGTATGTCGCCGGCACAAAAGACGAACTACTGATGATAGAGATGAGAGCAATATCGTCTTTAAAAGAAAACGAGCATTTTGTAAATGAGATGAGCGAAGAGGGGATGGTAGAGGCTATAAATTTTGCTTCGGAAAAAATTTCCGACGCTTCAAACCTACATGAACAAATATTCGCTCCTATAAAAAAAGAAGATGCTAAACTCGAATACAAATCCTCTATTTTAAATGAAGAAACATACCAATATGTAAAAGAAAATTATAAGCCCAATGTTTATAACGCTCTTGCTCAAATGGCAAAATCAGAACGCGCGCTTGAACTTAAAAAAGTGCTTGAAACCATTATTCAAGACGACGTCGTATCGGCTAAAGAGTGGGATAAAAGCGCAGTCAAAAACGCTCTTGAAACTTTTAAGCACAATGTGGTAAGAGAGATGATAGTAAAAGGCAGAACAAGAGCTGATGGAAGAGGATTGAAAGATGTAAGAACGATATCCATAGTTACGAATATACTCCCAAACGCTCACGGTTCTTGTCTTTTTAGCAGAGGTCAAACGCAAGCTTTAGCGATAGCGACATTGGGCAGCGACCAAGACGCGCAAACATATGATCTTTTGACCGAAAAATTGCCGAATACGGATAAATTTATGGTCAATTATAATTTTCCGGGATTTTCAGTAGGCGAGGCAAGTCCGCTAAGATCGCCGGGACGAAGAGAGTTAGGTCATGGCAATCTTGCGAAAAGGGCGCTTGAACCGACAATCAACAAAAATAGTCCGTATACGATAAGGTTGGTCTCGGAGATATTAGAATCAAACGGCTCATCGTCTATGGCTACGGTATGCGGCGGTTCTCTTGCTTTAAGAGCCGCTGGAGTAGAGAGTAAGAAATTAGTCGCCGGAGTTGCTATGGGTCTTGTTTTTGAAGACGGAGATTACGCGATATTAACCGACATAATGGGACTTGAAGATCACGATGGCGATATGGATTTTAAAGTGGCGGGAACAAGAGACGGCATAACCGCTCTGCAAATGGATATAAAATTGGGAGGCATTGCGCCTGAAATATTAAAAGAGGCTTTATATCAAGCGAAAGAGGGCAGGGAACACATACTAAATCTAATGGAAGAAGCGAACGATAAGATATTAATCAACGAAGAGATTTTGCCAAAATTTGAACTATTCAGCGTAGATACCGGTAAAATGGTGGATATTATCGGTCAAGGAGGAAAAACGATTAAAGAGATTATAGAAAAATACTCCGTTTCGATAGATTTAAATCGCGACAATGGCGAAGTGAAGCTTTCCGGCATAAATAGCACTAAAGTAAATATGGCAAAAGAGCATATATTGGGCATCGTTAAAAATGCCGGTAATGGACGAGGTTTTGATAGACGCGGTGGCGGACATGATAGAGACCATAAAAAAACGGTAGAGTTTGAAAAAGGCGCCATAATTGACGGTACTGTTAAAAGAGTGACGGATTTTGGTGCGTTTATAGGACTTCCGGGAGATATTGACGGACTTTTGCACATATCAAAATTAGCTGAAGGTAGAGTAGATAAAGTAACAGATATAATCAATGTAGGCGATAGGGTCAAGGTTAAAGTGCTGTTGCAAAAAGGCCCTAAAATAGAGTTAGCTTTGGAGAGTAAAGAGTAGCAGGATAAACGCGGTGTAAATTTTGAGTAAGATGATTTAATCTCAGAATTTGATCGTTTTTTCGCTTTATAAAAGCAATTTTGCTAAAGCCGATTTTAACCTCTCAGATGTTACAATCGCGGCTTGCGAAGTTACAAGTAGGGATACGCAATCCGAACGAATTTTGCAGAATATTTAAGGAGTATTTTATGAAAAAAATTCTTTTTTTGATGGTTGTTTGTATGGCGGCGGCTTTTGGACAAGAAGCGGTTGCTAAAGAGATTCCGGTCGTCAACGAAATGTTGAAATCCTTCTCTGCTCTTGCGGCGTGCGTTGGTTTGGGAATTGCGGCGCTTGGTGGTGCTGTAGGTATGGGAAACACAGCGGCGGCTACAATTGCCGGAACCGCTAGAAATCCGGGACTTGGCGGAAAGTTGATGGGAACAATGTTTATCGCTCTTGCGATGATCGAAGCGCAAGTTATTTATACTCTTGTTATCGCGCTTGTCTTACTTTTCTTAAATCCGTTTATAGTAGTTGGTTAATTTTTAAAGGGCTTGGTTTCAAGCCCGATTTTCTTTTTTTTGCGGTTGTGGTGGAATTGGTAGACACGCTATCTTGAGGGGGTAGTGCCTTCGGGTGTACGAGTTCGAGTCTCGTCGACCGCACCATAAATTCGAACTTTAAGCGTATATCGTGTCCGCTTTTGTGTCCAAAACGCTAAAATTTGTACCTATCTCTTCAATTTTAGATTTAATAAATTTGGTATTTCTAAAATAGCATTTTTCAACTTGTATACCAAGCATATAAGCTACCTGATTCGCACCTACTATTAAGCTTTTATGGTGAATATATGTTTGTTTGGTAAAAAATTCTACTGCCCATTTCGCAATATTTTAAAATTCTTTTCTAATCACTACATGTATTAACAAATATATTTTGACGTTGATTTCTTAGATTTATTATTTTGCTTTCATTATATTTTCTATCGCGCTTTACATGTAGCGATAATAGCTAGTCAAATAATAAAATATCGATATTATTAAAATTTATTTTCGCGCCGTTTGCTACATGTAATAATCATATCGCGATATGCATTCTTATGATTTTACAGTTAAGTTCGTACATGTAAAGATATATTTTAAAAGAGTAATTTAAATTTTCGCAATTTGAACCCAGAAGAAATTTTGCAGTAGATAAAAATAGTTGCGCCGAAAATTTGGCGCAACTACTATTTAGAAAATCAAACTATTTTGATTTCTTTTTGCTATCCGCTTTGTCGGCAGATTTTGTTGCTTTAGTATCTTTTTTTCCGCAGCATGCCATTGTTCTGTCCTCCTTTGGAAATTTTACCGATTTTGCAACCGATATTCGTATATTTTAATAAGATATTGGCAAATAAAAACTTAAAAAATATTTTTATATCACAATAATTAGTGATACAATATATTTTTTAGGAGAGAAAATGAATACATGTATATTATTATTTGACGACTTTGAAACGCTTGACGCGTTCGGACCCGTTGAAGTATTTGGCAAGGTAGATGAGTTTGATTTGCATTATGTCTCTTTTGGCGGCGGTATTATAAGGGATGCGAACGGGGTGAAAATCTATACAACGCCTATAGAGAACATTGATGTTGATATTGTTTTGATACCCGGAGGCAAAGGCACAAGAGTTTTGGTTAATGATGAAAATTTCATAAGAAAATTATTTGAAATTTGTAATAAATCGCGTTACTGCTTATCTGTTTGCACAGGTTGCGCGCTGCTTGCGAAAACGGGATTGATAGATGGCAAAGAAGCTACCACAAACAAAAAAGCTTTTGAATGGGTAGCGTCGCAAAGTTCGCATGTGAATTGGGTGAAAAACGCCAGATGGACAATGAGCGGCAAATTTTACACTTCATCCGGAGTGAGCGCTGGAATTGATATGGCTTTGGGTTTTATCGCCGATATATTTGATATTCATAAAGCGACGCAAATAGCAAAACATATAGAATACGTTTGGAATACGGACAAGACGAGCGATACGTTTTCTTTATGAGATAATTATATATACATGTATCAAAAATAAAATAACTTTTGCAGCCGCAAAAATAGCTATTATGACAAAACCCTTGTCTTGGTTCAATATGATTTATTATCTCTGCCGTTACTCCTAAGCCTCAAGACAACAATTGTTTTCTGTTCAACTTAAAAGCAAATTTGTGCTTAGTTACAACAGTTGCGAAAATTTTAATACGACCATCTTCACATATATCAAAAATAATTTCACCATATGATTAAAAATTAGGCAATGTATAGTACAAAAGTGTGGATATCAAATGTTAAAATCTTTCAAAATTTATCCGAATAAGGAGCAAAAATGAGGAAAAGATTACTTTATCTTTTGGCGTTATTATCGCTGCCCGCTATATTATCAGCTGAGGACGAAGCTGTGTTAAATGCGGGAGATACGGCGTGGATTATAGTAGCGACCGCGTTGGTTATGCTTATGACGCCTGCCGGTTTGGCGCTTTTTTATGGCGGTATGGCTCGCGCTAAGAATTTATTGAACACTATCGCTATGAGTGTTGGAGGCTATATAGTAGCCGGTCTTGTTTGGGTCATAATCGGCTTTTCCATAGCGTTTGGAACGGATTTAGGCGGAGGCATAGTCGGATTTGACGGATTCTTTTTGACAAATATAGGATTAGACCAAGTTCATGGAACAATTCCTGAAATTCTTTTCGCGACTTTTCAACTGACATTCGCGGGAATTACGCTCGCTCTCATCAGCGGCTCGTTGATTGAGAGATTGAAATTCAGCACGTGGCTTATTTTTTCAGCGTTGTGGATTATCGCCGTTTATGCTCCGATAGCTCATTGGGTTTGGAGCGAGAACGGTTGGTTGGCAAAAGACGGAGTGCTTGATTTCGCGGGCGGTACGGTTGTACATATTAACGCCGGTATCGCTGGACTTGTAATAGTATTTATGCTTGGCAAACGCGCGGATTTTGGCAAAGCCATATTTCCTTCGTCCGTATCGTTTACCGTACTTGGCGCTATTTTGTTATGGTTTGGTTGGTTTGGATTTAACGGCGGAAGCGAACTCGCGGCTGACGCGATCGCGGCAAATGCGGTTTTGGTGACAAATATAGCGGCGTCCGCTGCCGCTTTAGCGTGGCTTATAATTGAATATATCACATATAAAAAGTTTACGCTTATAGGCATAGCTTCAGGCATAGTAGCCGGACTTGTGGGCATTACCCCAGCAGCCGGATTTGTAGATACTATAGGAGCTTTTGTGATAGGCATAGGAGCTGGAATCTTGTCATTTTATGCTGTGAATTTTCTCAAAAAAGCTTTGAAATACGACGATTCGCTCGATGTTTTTGGAGTACATGCAGTATCTGGTATTTGGGGAGCGATTGCTACTGGAATATTCGCCAATCCCGCCATCAATTCAAACGGCGTCGGACTTTTGTACGGAAATCCGTCTCAAGTGCTGATTCAAATTGAGGGTATCATAGTAACTATAATATATACGGCCATCGGTACTGCCGTAGTGTTCGCAATATCGTCTTTGCTTACAAAAGGAGCGAGAGTCGATGCCGATGTGGAGTCTCAAGGATTGGATGAAACTGAGCACGGCGAGAGAGCGTTTAACTTAAGATAAAAGGATTTGGAAATGAAAAGAATAGAAGCGGTTATCAGACCATTTAAATTAGATGACGTTAAAGACGCGTTGAACGAGCTTGAAATAACCGGAATGACGATTAGCGAAGTCAAAGGTTACGGTAGGCAGCAAGGGCATTCCGAGCTTTACAGAGGAGCTGAATATGTGGTTGATTTTTTGCCGAAAATCAAAGTGGAAGTCATAGTTAAAGACGATTTGGTAAAAAAAACTGTGGACGCTATCGTCGCAAGCGCTAAAACGGGAAAAGTAGGGGATGGCAAAATTTTTATCTCTAACATAGTAGGAGTTGTGAGAATAAGAACAGGCGAGGAAGGCGAGGAAGCCGTATAACTTTTATGGGGTGCAAGCCCCATAAAAATACTTTTTAATTTTATGAGTCAATTTTTTTACCGGATACTTTTTGCAATTATAATGATGGATATTACAAACAGATAGTATAAAAGAAGTGATACATGTGATAATTTTCAAAAAATGTGTATCGAAAAACAAAGTAACCTCATCGTCTTGTCGGTAGCAGCACATTGCTTATCTTTGCATTTTTAAAAATACTTATGGTAAATAAATGCACTTTCTTGCAATAAATTACGTTAACATCGTAGCAGAGTTAATAGAAATAATAATTTCGTTATGTTGTATTGTTTAATGTCAAAATTATAAAAAAATGAGAAGATGGATTACTGCTTGCGTATTGTTTTTACATTTTAAATACAATTAAATACAACTTCATAGTCGGCAATTTTTATAAAGAGTTGTCAAATATATTAAGATTATACCCCCATTTAATTTGCTACTATTTAATCTTGATTAAATTGATATATAAACTTGACATAAACTTAAAAAAATGATATATTTCGTTTAAATTACAAAAAAGGAGGTTTACTATGAAAAAAGTATTTCTGTTTGTTGCGTTAACGCTTTTTATCGGCACAACGCTATTAGCTGAAAAGAGCGAACTTCGCATATCAAAACAGTACGGATTGGCATATTTGCCGTTAATTGTTCTTGAAGAGAAAGGGTTAATCGCTAAGCATGCTAAGATTGTCGGACTTGGCGATATAAAAGTGGAGTGGATAACATTTGGAGGTGGAGCTACGGCAAACGACGCGCTTTTATCGGGAAGCGTTGATATTATCTCAGGCGGAAACGCGCCGTTTGTCAGATTGTGGGATAAGACAAAAGGCAAAGTCAAAGCCTTAGCCGCGCTTGATCAATCTCCTTTAGTGTTAAACAGCGCAAATCCACATGTAAAAACATTGCGCGATTTGACAGATAAAGATAAAATAGCGCTTCCGGCTGTTAAAGTTTCCATACAGTCTTTAGTATTTCAAATAGCAGTTGCCAAAGAATTTGGTGTGGAAAATTATGATAAATTTGACCATTTGACAGTTACGCTTAAACATCCGGACGCGCTTATCGCTTTAACTTCAGGCAAATCTGAAATCACCGGACATCTTGCCCCTGAACCATTTTTAACCATAGAGCAACAAAATCCGAATATACATCAAGTTTTCAACTCTTACGATGTATTTGGCGGCAGACATACGACAAATGTTATCTCCACTACGGAGGAGTTTTACAATAACAATCCCAAACTTTCGCAAGCCATTGTAGACGCTTTGAACGAAGCGGACTTATGGATAGAGAACAATAAAAAAGAGGCGGCTAAACTCTATCTTCAAGCTTCAAAATTAAAAGAACCTTTGGAGATTATTGAGGCAATACTAAATAAACCGGAAATCTCATACCAGACAAAACCGTTGACGAATATTACGGTTTTTAGCGACTTTCTTTTTAATACGGGTGCGATTAAAACAAAGCCTCAAAGCTGGAAAGAACTGTTTTTTGACAAAGTATACTGAAAGTTTGGAATGATAAAACAAGAGCAGTTTTTAGAGGTAAAACATCTTACTTTACAATATAAAACAAACGGTTTTTTAGTAACCGCGACGTGCGATGTTAATTTTAGCGTAAAAGAGGGTGAGCGGCTTATATTGCTGGGACCCTCCGGTTGCGGTAAATCTACCATCTTAAAAGCCATAGGAGGATTTATCAAACCCTCCTATGGTTCAATTTTATTAAATGCTCAAGAGATAAAAAAGCCAGGCTCAGATAGAAGTTTTGTTTTTCAAGAGTTTGACCAGTTGCTACCTTGGAAGAGCGCGCTTGAAAATATTGTTTTTGCTATTCGTTCCACAAGAAAGGTTACGAAAGAGGAGGCGCAAAGTGAAGCGAGGAAACTTTTAAAAAAGGTCAATTTGCAAAAATTTGCAGACTCTTATCCGCATGAACTCTCCGGCGGTATGAAACAAAGAGTCGCTATTGCCAGATGTTTGGCATTAAAATCAAAAGTGATATTAATGGACGAACCGTTCGCATCGCTTGACGCTTTAACGCGTCAAAAAATGCAGGAGGAACTTTTGGGGTTATGGGCAGATACGCGCTTTACGCTTATTTTTGTAACACATTCCATAGACGAGGCTATCATTTTAGGTACTCGTATAATAATGTTTTCTTCGCATCCGGGAGAGGTGATAGAAGAGCTTGATGTGGATTTATCTGTTCTTGGTTCCGAATATACTGCACTAAAAGAGAGGATTTCAGATATTCTTTTCAGAAATCGTATGGATTATGTGATATAAAAGAGAGAGCAAACAATGAGCACGAAAAAAATAATTTATGTAGATAAAATAAAAAGAATATACGAGCGCAAAGCTCTTTTAAAAAGTAGCGGCGAGGTGAAAATAGAGTTGTCGTTTTGGGAAAAATTTTTTAATAACAATTTTGTTCGTAAGTTTCTTATTATAATCTCTTTAGCGTTTATTTGGCAGGCATACTCTTTATATTTGGATAATGAGCTTATGTTTCCGACATTTATTTCCACCGTGAAAGCTCTTATAAGCGTTATACTAAGCGGCGAACTTCCCGAAAAGATCGTTACTTCTTTAAAGATTCTCTTTATAGCCTATGTTGGCGGTATTTTGCTTGCTTCTGCGTTGACTATTTTGGCAATAACGACACGGATTGGTACAGACCTTTTGGATGTGCTGACTTCTATGTTTAATCCACTTCCGGCTATCGCTCTTTTACCATTAGCGCTTTTATGGTTTGGGCTTGGGTATCCTAGCATTATGTTTGTTATTGTACATGCTGTTACATGGCCTATCGCAATTAATATCTACAACGGTTTTATGGGCGTTAGCAATACTTTGCGTATGGTCGGCAGGAGCTATGGATTAACAGGTCTTAAGTTTGTATTTAAGATATTAATCCCCGGAGCGTTTGCAAATATATTGACAGGATTTAAGGTTGGCTGGGCTTTTTCATGGAGAACGCTTATCGCCGCGGAGTTGGTTTTTGGCGTTAGCTCCGGCGGAGGCGGTATCGGTTGGTTTATATATGAAAAGAAAAATCAACTAGATATTGATGTCGTATTTGCCGGACTTTTGAGCGTTATCATTATAGGAGTTTTGGTAGAAAATATTATATTCAAAGTAATAGAAAAAAAGACGATAATCAAATGGGGAATGAGAAGCTTTTAATGTCAGAGTTTTCGTAATCGCAAGTTGTAAGCCAATAAAATAGTATTGAGCGCGGCGCGGATTTTAAAACCGCAAAATATAGTTGGTTATACTTTAAGAGGAGGCAATTTAATGAATGGCGATTTGACTTTTGAGGAAGTTGCGGCGAAATATCCAGATTTTCCAAGACTTATTATGTTAAAAACGGATATTCACAGACGCGGAGTTTACTATACGCCAAACGCTCTTAGCGCAGTTGATGAAACGCGTCATCAATTAGACGGAACACATCTGTTTGGCACAAGAGACGGCAAACTTACAAAGCGTCCCGAAGCTTTTATTTTATGTGATGGTACATCAGTTCTTAGTACGCCAACCTCGCTTGAAAATAATCCGTATATAGTTGATTTGATAGACGATAAACTGATTTTAACAGATGGCGGCAGAGAAATTGAGGAGATATTTTACTGGGATAAGCCTGATTTTTACGACAAACGAACATCAAGCGGAGCGCTTATGCAAAATATTGTCGGCGCTCGTCCGCAAAGACTCTATCTGATACCAAACAGATATTGTCATTTTTGGAGCGAAGATATGGGTTGTAAATTTTGCGATATAGTTAATAATCTTAAGCAGCAAAGAAACGAGATAGAGATGCAAACAAAGATAAAACCCAAAGATGTGTCTGAGACAATCAAAGAAGCGTTAAAAGAGAGAGGTAGATTCAGCGCGATTTGTCTTACGTCAGGTTCTGATTTTCACGGCGAGATACCGTTTGACAAAGAGATAGACTACTATATAGAGATTTTAAATGCTATAGGAGAGAATTTTTCAACTAAAAAGTTTCCATCTCAACTTATATGTTCTGCTGTCACGACAAAGCAATTAAAGCGTCTTTATGATGAAACGGGCATCTCAAGCATTACAATGGATATAGAGGTTTTAAATGAGAATATCTTCAATATCGTATGTCCGGGAAAAGCCAAATGGGTTGGTTATAAAGAGTGGAAAAGGCGGCTTATTGATGCTGTGGAAATTTTTGGAGAAGGTAGAGTAAATACCGGTATAGTATCAGGAGTAGAGCTTATCAAACCGTTTGGTTTTAGAAGTGAAGACGAGGCTTTGGAAGCAATCTTAAAAGAAGCGGACGAATTAGCAAGTTATGGAGTAAGCACTGTAAATATGGTTTGGGTGCCGCGTCCCAACACTTATTTAGCCGAGCAAAAAAATGCTTCATTAGAGTATTATGTAAGACTCTCATCTGCTCTTCAAGAGATACGCAAAAATCACTCCCTTACAATAGATTTTGACGATTACAGGCGTTGCGGTAATCATCCGGATTCTGATTTGGCTCGAGCGTTTTAGCGGATGAGTTACATATAGTATTTTTGCGGCGTTCCAAATACATATAAAAAGAATTGAATAGAACAGAAAAAAGTTGTTTTGCTTAATATGGGAAGCATACTAAAATATTTTTCATTTTTGGGCGCTATTAATTAGATAAAATTGTAGGCTTTAAGTATAAATTTTATCCTTTATGGTAAAATTTCAATCCTTATGTATAAAGGGTATTTATGAAAAAACTTGAGCTGAAAAATATCATTAAAGTTGACGATAAATCATATTTTATTTCGACAATAAGTATGAAAATAAGGCATAAGTTTTTTGAAAAGGACGATAATATCATAGTGTATGAAACTATGGTTTTTGAGATGAGAGGCGATGAGATTTTATACACCAAGCCTTTATACAACGAACGATACAATAGCAAAGACGAAGCTATAGCCGAGCATGCGACTATAGTGCAAAACCCAAAAATATTATTTTTAAATCAAAATACAAACAGATAGTTAGTGTTAAGTTTGGTAGCACAAATGAAAATATTTTGAATAAAGCGAAAATATAGCGATAAAAAAAGCAAACTATCAAAAGCTTTAGTTTAAAATTGTTATTTAGTTAGTAAACGCAAAGGAAAATTGATTTGAATGCAGTTTTTGTAATTATAGCTTTGGTTCTAATCGCGCTTTTGTGCGCGGTTTTGATTTATCAAGTAAGACTTATACGGAAAATATCTTTTTTAAGAACTCACGACAAAAAGGATAAAAAGATAGAAGATGAGCGACAAAATACTCAAAATCCTGTTTTAGCCGCGGTGATAATAGCGGCTATCAACCAATACAAAAATCAAAATTCACAAAGGTGATCTAATGGCAAAGAAGTTTATCGATATTATGGATACGACTTTCAGAGACGGTTTTCAATCCGTGTTTGGGGCAAGAGTGCTTATGGACGACTTTTTACCAGCTGTAAGCGCGGCGAGAATGGCAGGCATAAATCACTTTGAATTTGGCGGAGGGGCTAGATTTCAAACGTTGTATTTTTATTTGAACGAAGATGCGTTTACAATGATGGATAAATTCAGAGAAGCCGCCGGTCCTAACGCGAATCTTCAAACATTGGCTCGCGGGATAAATACCGTTACGTTAGATACCGGAAGCAGAGAGATTATAGATTTGCACGCTAAAATGTTTAAAAAACACGCGACGACGACGATAAGAAATTTTGACGCGCTAAATGATGTGAATAATCTTCGCTACAGCGCGAAACGTATAAAAAAACACGATTTAAAACACGAAGTTGTCGTAACTATGATGGATTTACCGCCTGGTTGTACGGGCGCTCACGATGTCGCGTTTTATGAAAAAACTTTAAGAGAGATATTGGATACGGGCATTCCATACGATAGCGTTTGTTTTAAAGACGCCAGCGGCACATCAAGTCCGCAAAAAGTGTACGAAACTATCAAAATGGCGAAAAAACTGCTTCCTGAAAGCACACATGTAAGACTTCATACTCATGAAACCGCCGGAGTGAGCGTGGCTTGTTATTTAGCCGCGTTGGAAGCGGGCGTGGACGGCATTGATTTGGCGGCAGCTCCTGTGAGCGGAGGAACAAGTCAACCAGATATCTTAACTTTACTTCACGCCGTAAAGGGTAAGGATTATGATTTGGGCGGACTTGAAATAGACAAGGTGTTGCAGTATGAAGAGGTATTAAGAGATTGTTTGAAAGACTATTTTTTCCCGCCCGAAGCTACGCAAGTTTTACCTCTAATCCCGTTTTCGCCGATGCCGGGAGGCGCATTAACGGCAAATACGCAAATGATGAGGGACAATAATATTTTAAATAAATTTCCCGAAGTGATAAAAGCTATGAGAGAGGTGGTTGAACTTGGCGGGTACGGAACAAGCGTGACTCCCGTTTCGCAATTTTATTTTCAGCAAGCTTTTAATAACGTTATGTTTGGCAAATGGAAAAAAATAGCCGACGGTTACGGCAGAATGGTTTTAGGATATTTTGGCAAAACCCCTGTAAAACCAAATGAGGATATCATCAAAATAGCTTCGGAGCAGTTAAAGCTTCCAACGACTACTGAAGACCCCGTCGATATAGCGGACAAAGATATAACAAAAACGGTTCTTTATGTAAGACACCAGCTTGAAGAAGCGGGTATTGAAGCTACGGATGAGAATATTTTTATAGTCGCCGCTTGCAAAGATAAGGGATTGGCGTTTTTAAAAGGTGAAGCGAAAGTAAATGTTCGCAAAAACAGCAATGTAAATGTCGCTCAAGAGGATAAAAAAATCTCCGCTACATGTAATGTAAAAACGTCTATAGGTTCATATACGGTTTTAGTTAACGGTGAAAAATATGACGTGCAGGTTGTAGAAGGAGAGGGCGCGGCTATTGATGTAAGCAAGATCACAAAAGTTGCAGCAAGTGTCGGAGAGTCTTCGGATTTTTCCAAATACGAGACAAAAGAGGATATAAAAAGCGCCGATGAAGCGATTAGCGCGAACGCTTTAAAGATAAAAGCAGAACTTCCGGGTTCTGTTTCAAAAATTTTTGTTAAAGAGGGCGATAGCGTTAAAGAGGGACAGATACTATTTTTACTTGAAGCGATGAAGATGGAGACGGAGATAAGCGCGACAAAAAACGGCGTAATAGAAAAAATTTTCGTATCGCAAGGGCAAGCCGTTGAGGGCGGAGGAGTTTTATGCGCCATAGTTTAAGATAAAATTTTCAATAAGCGCTACGGCTATTTTTAATAGTACGGCGCTTATTTATATTTTTTTTAAAATCTCAAATATTAAATAATTTTTTGTCTGCTAAAGATTGTTTGAATGAACGAAACGTCAAGGACTTTTTTATGCTTTTAGCGATAAAAAGTTAAAATTTTTTATAATCGCCAGTATTTTTGAACCCCCTTTAACAGTGTCAACATAAACTTTTAATCTTTAATTTCAACAGATCTATTTTTGCTTTGGCAGACTGTGGCGGCGATTATGGTTGATGATATATCCCAAGTTTAAATTTAAAAACGTTGGAGTCGGCAATACTTATCGCTACATGTATATAAAAACGTTTGCGTAATAAGAAACAATAAGTATGAGCTCATCAAACTTAAAATAGAAAAATTTTAGACTAAAAGCGAAAAATCTACAGTTTTTAATTTCACGCGGGAGTTTATAAAAGCGTTATAAATCGATAAGCAGAATGCGAAATGTAAATACCCTTAAAGTCCCCGCATTTTGCTCAGATATAAAAAACCTAAAAATCAATCAAAGTCTTTGTTTAAAAACGCGTTAAAAATTTTTTCAAGACTGGTAAATGATAAACCCTCTCAATCATTTGATATAAAAATGAGATTTATTTCACCCAAGATTAAGCGATATACTACTTAATATAGTCTATAATTCGTGAAAAATGTCGTTTTACAATCTTGAAGGTTTTACAAAAGCCAAAAAAGCCGCATTTACGGTGTTGTGACGTGACAAATAAAGGTATTAAGATGAATCCAAATGTGAATAAAATCAAGGAGTTGGGACTTAACAACGTAGGCAAGATCTTCTACAATTTAAATTACGACGAGATTCTCAAGCATGAGATACAAAATAAAGAGGGCGTTTTAACAAATCTTGGCGCATTCACAGTGGATACGGGCATTTTTACAGGCAGAAGTCCAAAAGATAAATACTTTGTCAAGCAAGACCCGTCGTCTAAATATATAGCGTGGGGAAACGTTAATCATTCCATATCAAAACAGCTTTTTGACAAACTTCTTGAAAAAGCCAAAAAACAACTCTCAAACAAAGACATATATATACAAGACGCTTATTGCGGAGCGAGTTTAACAAGCAGAAAAAGCGTTAGATTTGTCACTGAAGTTGCGTGGCAAGCGCATTTTGTGAAAAATATGTTTATTCGTCCGAGCGAAAAAGAGTTGGTTGATTTTGAGCCTGATTTTACGGTTTATAACGCTTGCAAGTGTGTAAACGAGGACTATAAAGAGGACGGACTGAATTCGGAAGTTTTCGTTATTTTTAATATTGAAGATAATATCGCCGTTATTGGCGGCACGTGGTATGGCGGAGAGATGAAAAAAGGCATCTTTTCCATGATGAATTATTGGCTTCCTCTGGAGAATAAACTCTCCATGCATTGCTCCGCGAACGTTGGTAAAGACGGTGATACAGCTCTTTTTTTCGGATTATCCGGTACTGGGAAAACAACGCTCTCTACGGATCCACTGAGAAAATTAATAGGCGACGACGAACACGGTTGGGACGATGAGGGAGTATTTAATTTTGAGGGCGGTTGCTACGCTAAGTGTATCAATCTTGACCCAAACAGCGAACCTGAAATTTATGAAGCGATCAAGACGGACGCTTTGTTGGAAAATGTGGTTGTAAGTAAAGACGGCGTTGTGGATTTTAAAGACGCCTCAAAGACTGAAAATACGCGAGTCTCATATCCTATAGAGCATATTAAAAATCACGAGCCGACTCTTATGGCGGGACACCCGAAAAATATCATCTTTTTAACAGCGGACGCGTTTGGCATATTGCCGCCGGTATCTAAGCTAAATAAAGAACAAGCGATGTACTACTTTTTGAGCGGATATACGGCTAAAGTCGCAGGAACGGAAAGAGGCATAACAGAGCCTGTAGCAACTTTCAGCGCTTGTTTTGGAGAAGCGTTTTTACCTCTTCATCCGACTGATTACGCGAAACTTTTGGGCGAAAAAATAGACAAACATCAAGTAAATGTTTTTCTTATAAACACAGGTTGGAGCGGCGGAGTTTACGGAGTTGGCAAGCGCATGAGCATAAAAGCCACAAGAGCTTGCATAAACGCTATTTTAGACGGCAGTATTAATGACAGCGCTTACGAAACTTTGGACATTTTTAATTTACAAATTCCAAAATCGTTAAATGGCGTTGACAGTGCTATTTTAAATCCGCGCAATACGTGGAGCGATAAAACGCAGTATGATGAGACGAGGGTAAAATTAGCGGAAATGTTTATTAAAAATTTTAAAAAATATGTAATCCAAAATAGCGAATTTGACTATTCAAAAGCCGGACCAAAATTTCTATAACGGCTTACATGTATCAAATAATATTGTGAACTTTAGGAAATATCGTAATGGCAAAATCCAGATCCGGAGTATTTAAAAAAGAGGCTTCTGAGCTTTTAAACAGATTTAACGCTTCTTTGTCGTTTGATAAAAAGCTCTATGAAGAGGATATCAAAGGTTCGCTAGCACACGCCGATATGCTGGAAAAACAGGGCATTTTGACAAAGGATGAAGCCAAAGCCATAGCGGATGGACTTAAGACTGTTTTAAGCGAAATTAAAAATGGAAAGTTTGTTTTCGATATACAAGACGAAGATATCCATATGGCTGTCGAAAAAAGGCTTAGCGAAATTGTCGGAAAAGAGATAGGCGGCAAACTTCACACGGCAAGAAGCAGAAACGACCAAGTCGCGCTTGATTTTAAACTGTACGTGCAAAAAAATTCGCTTCATATTATGACTTTTACAATAAATTTAATCAAAACGCTGCTTGATATAGCCAAAAAAAATACCGATACTCTGCTTCCGGGAATGACGCATCTCCAACACGCTCAACCGATTAATCTCGCTTTTCATCTTCTTGCTTACATGTGTATGTTTAGGAGAGATGTCGAGAGATTTGACAGCTCATATGAAAGAAACAATTTTTCACCTTTGGGAAGCGCGGCGTTAGCTGGAACTCCATATCCGATAAACAGAGAAAAAACCGCTAAAGAGCTCGGATTTGACGCGCCTGTGAGCAACGCAATGGACGGCGTGAGCGATAGGGATTTTGCGTTGGAGATTTTGTTTAACATCTCTGTTTTGATGATGCATATTTCAAGATTGGCTGAAGAGTTGATACTCTGGTCAAGTATGGAATTTAGATTTATCACGCTAAGCGACGAGTACTCAACGGGAAGCTCTATAATGCCGCAAAAGAAAAATCCTGATGTTCCGGAACTTTTACGCGGAAAAACAGGCAGAGTTTACGGCAATCTTATAGGGCTTTTAACGGTTTTAAAGGGACTGCCTTTAGCGTATAATAAAGATATGCAAGAGGATAAGGAAGGAGTTTTTGACAGCGTTGAGACTGCCGCTATATCTCTTCAAATACTCAATGAAACTTTAAAAACTATGAGTATCAACAAAGACAATATGCTTAAAGCTTGCGCCAAAGGGAATTTAAGCGCTACCGATTTAGCCGATTATCTTGTAACGCATAGTAACATTCCTTTTAGAGAAGCTCATTTCATAACCGGTAAAGCGGTCGCGAGAGCTGAAGAGTTAGGCGTGGATATCTCTCAAATCAGCATCGAAGAACTTAAAAAAGTAGACGATAGAATAGGCGACGACGCTACCGTGTTTTTAAGTCTTGAAGCTTCTATGAACGCGCGAAATTCAAAAGGTGGCACTGCGAAAAGTGCGACGTTATCACAAATAAATGATATGGAAGATTGGCTTAACGGATTTAAATGATATTCTAGTTTTATCTTTTAAAAAAATCTGTTAAGTTTTTTTCCAATCCCTCTTGTGTACACCATAAATCACTATTTGTATAGTTACATGTAAAGAAAAAAGATTATTTTTTGTCAATCAAAATTATCTTACATGTTAAAAAAAAGCGTTACATGTAGGCGGTTTTTTACATAAAAATAGTAAAAATTGGACAACAGATAAAAGTGTTTAAAGATAAAATTCATGGCGAATAAAAAGTGCGAAATTTTAAGCGTCAAAGTAAATGTGGCGAGCAACCTCGCGCATTGGACGAATAATAAAATCCGATAATGAGGTGTACTAAACTTTGAACTGTTTTTGACGCGAATACAAAGTATAATAATAGCAATCAATACAGATATAAGCATTATATTGAAATTTGTTTACAGAAATAATTTCTAATTGCCTGTAGTAGATTGAACAGATACAAGTGTTGTATTGAAATGGAATGAATAGATTATTTGTTATTTGGGAGAAAATAAGTTGAACTGAAACAAAGGTTGTAAGGTTGCATTGAAATAAAGAACATTACTATGTCCTAGATAGACAAATATGTGTGTTTGACTGAAACAAGTGTTGTATTACATCTAACGGCGCTGGGTAAAGTAAGTTGCGATAGTTCAACAGATACAAGACTTGTATTTTATTTAAATATATTTTGGTTTTTTATTGAGTTAAAGTAGGCGTTACATGTAAGGTTTTTCTATTTTGTTAAACATGTGAATAGTTTACGCGCTATTTTTTTATTGAAATTGTTACATGTAGGAACAATAACAAAATTTATTGCGGATAAAATTTCAACCCCGACACTTTTCTCGAATTTAGATTTTATTCAATTTCAAAAGAATTTTTTTGTATCCGTATCGTCAACTAAATGCGGCCAAGCGAGTTTTGAGCCTCCAAGCATATGAAAGTGCAAATGCGCTACCTCTTGTCCGCTATCTTTTCCGTTATTGGCGATTAGTCTATAGCCGCTTTTGTCAAGTCCCATCAGTTTTGCTACTTCATGTATAAAAAGCGTCATTTCTCCTATAAGTTTTGCGTCCGCACTTTGAAAATCTTTAACCTCTTTTTTGGGAATTATCAATATGTGTATCGGAGCTTTTGGGTTAATATCGTGAAAGGCCAAAAAATTATCATTCTCAAAAACTTTATTGCTTGGGATCTCTCCATTTATAATTTTCGTAAAAATAGTCATTTTTATCCTTTTGGAAGTTTTTCAAAGAGTATAAACTATTTTTGCTTTAACTATTTATAATTAAATTTTGATTACAATCAACAATTAAAAATCACATGTCAAGGCAAGTCATTGGAAACGCTAAAAAAAAGCATAGAAGAGTGCGATAGTGTAAAAGAGTTGGAAAGATTGAGAGTTGAAGTATTTGGCAAAAAGGGTTATTTTGCTAAAGAGTTCGCGAAACTAAAAGAACTAAGCGGCGATGAAAAGATAGCCTACGCCGCGAGATTAAACGAGGAAAAAGATAAATTTAGCGAACTTGTGAATGCCAAAAAAAGTTTTTTGGAAACAAAAGAATATGAAGATATTTTAAAGCAAGACGCCGTTGATGTGAGTTTATACAGTAATATAGTTAATGTCGGCGCGTTGCATCCCGTTATTGACACTATGGATAAAATCATAGAATATTTTGTATCGCTCAATTTTTCGGTAGAAGACGGACCTTTGGTAGAAGACGACTTTCATAACTTTGAGGCTTTGAATCTTCCGAAATTTCACCCGGCGCGCGACATGCAGGACACATTCTATTTTAAAGACGGAGCGCTTTTAAGAACGCATACTTCGCCTGTGCAAGTTAGAACTATGCTTTCCCAAGATCCTCCCATTCGTATGATTTGCCCGGGAGCAGTTTTTAGACCGGATCTTGATTTAACGCACACTCCAATGTTTCATCAGATAGAAGGACTTGTTGTAGATAAAAGAGGGGCGGTTTCATTTGCCAATTTAAAATCAATTTTGGAAGAGTTTTTAAGATACATGTTCGGAAGCGTTAAAGTGCGTTTTCGTCCGAGCTTTTTTCCTTTTACAGAACCAAGCGCTGAAGTTGATATAGGTTGTATATTTTGCCATGGAGCGGGTTGTAGGGTGTGTAAAAATACCGGCTGGCTTGAAGTGCTCGGATGTGGAACGGTTGACCAAAATGTCTTTAATGCTGTAGGCTATAAAAACAGCAGCGGATACGCGTTTGGTTTGGGCATAGAGAGATTTGCTATGTTGTTGCACAAGATTCCCGATTTGCGTTCGCTTTTTGAGGGAGATTTAAGATTATTGGAGCAGTTTAAATGATAATCACAAGAGATTGGCTTAACGAATGGATAGATTTAGGCGAGAGAAGCACAGACGAATTATGCAAAACATTAAATAAAATAGGACTCGAAGTAAGTTCTGTTGTAAAATATCGCATGATTGAACATTGCGTAGCAGGTTTTGTAAAAGCTAAAGAGAAACATCCCGACGCTGAAAAACTTAGCGTATGTATCGTTGACGTTGGACAAGAAGAGGATTTACAAATCGTATGCGGCGCTAAAAATGTAGATGTCGGACAGTTTGTAGCGGTTGCGCTTGAAGGGTGCAGATTGCCTGATGGGACAATTATACAAGAGACGATTTTAAGAGGCGTAAAATCGCAAGGAATGATATGTTCTTCCACAGAGCTCGGATATCCTAAAATTAACGAAGGGATAATGATTTTGGACAATAACTCCAAAGAGTTAAGACCCGGAATCCCCCTCATCTCTATTCCGGAATTTAGAGACGATGCCATAGAGATAGAATTGACGCCAAATAGGGGCGATTGTTTGAGTATTTACGGTATAGCCAGAGATTTATGCGCGGCTTTCAATACCAAAATAAAAATCCCGCCTATTTTACCTGACGATTTGGAACAAATTGGGATAGGACGCGTTTTGGAACTTAGCGTAAAAGGCGACACAAACGCGTCTTTGGTATATAAAGTTTTGTATCAAAAAGAGTTAAAAGGCAGCGCGATAATGGATTTGCGTCTGGCGATGATAGGAAGCGATACAAAAAAAAGCCTCATAGATAAATATTTAGCTTACGCGACTCACGCCACAGGCGTTATATTAAGAGCTTATAAATTAGACGCTTTTGCCGACGCGCAGAGTAAAACCACCAATACGGATGAAAACAAAAAGGTGGAGATTATTGTCAAAAAAGGCGAAAATAATCTCGACTCTGTATTTGGTAAAGAACAAGTCTCTTGCGTTGGAGTTTGGCAAAATGAGAGTTCAAAACCAAGCGACGACGATGATTGGATAGTTATAGAAGCAAGTTTTGTAGATCCGTATGTGCTTGGACAAAACGGCGCTAGAAATATAAAAGAGTTTGATTGGGCGTTGTTTCGTTCTTTAAGAGGAAGCGAGACAAATCTCGATTTTGGCATAAATTATTTGAGTATTTTATTAGGTTCGGCTTCAAAAGTGGGTATTCTCACCGGTTCGCAGCGTACGATAAAAGATCAAGCTTTAAAGCAGATAAATATTGATTTTGACGATATGTTCAATATTATCGGCACAGAGATAAACAAAACCGACATTATATCCATCCTAAAAAATCTTGGATTTTCTTTAGCGTTTAAACCGGAGCAAAATTTACTCGTGATAGACGTTCCATCTTTTAGACACGATATAGCGAATATTCAAGACATCTGCGAAGAGGTAGTACGAATAGTCGGCATAGACAATATTCGCGCCAGAGCGTTTAAATTTGTCGAGGCAGATCGCATAAATAATGTTTATAAAAATTTTGAAAAGAAAAAGTTTTATAGATATAAAGCGGCAGCCGCGGGATTTTTTGAAAATGTAAGTTATATTTTTACAGACAGAGCCAAGCAATCATTATACGGCTTTACATGTATAGACGAGGATTTGGAACTTGTAAACCCAATAACGACGGAATTAAATACGCTTCGCACTACTTGTGCGCTCAATCTCACAGAAGCTGTGAGTAACAATATAAAAGCTGGCAGAAAAAGTGTGAGTTTGTTTGAAATCGGCAAAGTTTTTGATGAAAAGCGCAATGAAAAAGTGATTTTATCGTTCATATCAAGCGGAGATAGCGAATTTCCAAGCTTAATTAATCACGGCAAACCAAAAGAGTTTGGTTTTTCCGATTTTGTACAAAAAGTCGGCGCTGTTTTAGGGTGTTTTGAAATAGTTCCAAGCAAGCCGAATAATAAATTTTATAGCCCTTATGAATTTGGAGAAATAATTATAGACGGTAAAAGCGTCGGGTTTATAGGAAGAGTAGCGGTACAAAAAGATTATGATTTGGGCAAAACTTATATTTGTGAAGTTGAGTTTGACAAATTAAGTTATGAGCGCAAAATCGCGAAACCTTACTCAAAACTTCCGAGCGTTTCAAGGGATTTAAGCCTTTTGGCTCCAAAAAATCTTACATACAGCGATATCAGCGCATGCATAAAAGAGCGCGCGCCAAATGAGCTAAAAGATTTTTATCCGATAGATATCTATTCGGACGAGTCTTTGGGAGATAAGCAGAGCATTACTTTAACTTTTATATTTGAATCCGGCGAAAAGACGTTTGTGGACGAAGAGATAAATAATTTTGTGGAACAGATTTTGGAAGGTCTTCTTCTTATTTTGAAAGTTACGATTAGATAAAAGAGCGGCTTATTGACAAATTTTTCGCAAAGTCAAAAAGCGATAAGTTACATTTGAAAAGTTTTAAGGATACGATATAAATATGAGCGCCTTACATGTAAGCAAAGCCGACTCTTTTGATTTACAAATATCAAATGTCGCGTCAGACAAATCAATATCTCACAGATGCGCTATTTTCTCGCTTTTAAGCGATAAAACGTCGATTGTGAGAAATTATTTGCGTGCTGAGGATACGCTTTGCACATTAAATATCATAAAATCGTTAGGCGCCGATGTAAAAGAGAAAAACGGAGTTTTATATATAACTCCGCCTTCTGATATCGTTGAGCCGCCGATAATTCTTGATTGCGGTAATAGCGGAACGGCTATGCGTCTTTTGATGGGATTTTTGAGTTCACGTGAAGGTTTTTTCGTACTGCACGGCGATAGATATTTAGCCTCGCGTCCTATGAAAAGAGTAGCGACGCCGTTAAGAAACATAGGAGCTAAGATAGACGGCAGACAAAATGGCGATTTGTCGCCGATTTGCATTAGAGGCTCCAAGCTAAAGCCTTTTGACTACAAAAGTCCCATATCTTCAGCGCAAGTAAAGAGCGCTCTGATATTGGCGGCTTTAAACTCCGACGCTCCAAGCGTGTTTAGCGAGCCGGAACTCAGTCGCGACCATACGGAGAGAATGTTAAAAGGTATGGGCGTTGATATTGAACGCAAAAATGGTAAAATCACTGTCCATCCGAATAAAAAACCGTTGCAGCCTTTAGATATCACAATCCCTTCAGATCCTTCAAGCGCGTTTTTTTTCGCGATAGCCGCGGCAATTACTCCAAACTCAAGAGTAACTTTAGAAAATGTGCTTTTGAATAAAACTCGCATAGAAGCTTATAAAATTTTGCAAAAAATGGGCGCACATGTAGAGTTTATTCAAGAAGAGAACAGATATGAAAGTATCGGACGAGTCATAGTGGAATACGCTCCGTTAAAAGCCGTTGAGGTTAGCGAAAATATTTCATGGCTTATAGACGAACTTCCCGCTCTTTCCATCGCTTTCGCGTGCGCTTTAGGAGTTAGCACAGTTAAAAACGCGAAAGAGCTTAGAGTGAAAGAGAGCGACAGAATAAGCGCGATAGTTAAAAATCTAAATCTTTGCGGCATAGAGGCTGTGGAGAGAGAAGACGGTTACGATATAACGGGCGGGAATTTTAAACCTTTCAAAGTCAAAAGTTTTGGCGATCATAGGATAGCTATGAGTTTTGCTGTTGCGTCTATTAAGTGCGGCGGGATGATTGAAGATACGGAATGCGTAAAAACCTCTTTTCCTAATTTTATAGAACTTTTATCAAAAATTACGCAAGTTGAAGAGAAAGATTGATCGAGTTATATACAAATTTTCCATCATTGTGACGATACAAAGGACTTCCTCTTTGTCATTGCGAGCGAAGCGCGGCAATCCGAAAAAACACAAATCAAAGCCGTATTCTTTAAAGAAAGCGATTTATATTATTTATTTGTATGTTGCATGTAAGATGATTTTGGAGTTTAATTTCAGGAATGTTTTATATGGATTGCTTCGTCGCTAACGCTTCTCGCAATGACGAAATTACAATTCTTTGTCATTGCGAGCTGATGAAATCAGCGCGGCAATCTAGAAAAATAGTTTTAATATCAGCGGTTTTTATGATTTGAAATTGGCATAATGACAATTCCTACATGTAAGACGTTTTCGCGCTTATGGATTGCCACGTCGCTAATGCTCCTCGCAATGACGAAACAGGGGAGGGTAAAATCAGCGCGGCAATCTATCTTCTACATACAAAGAGTGACTTTACACTTGTAATATGTATATTTTCCGCCATTGCGAACAAAGTGAAGCAATCCAAAAAAAACAAATCAAAAGTACATTCTACAACTCTCAAAGTAATGTATATTATTTTTTTGTATTGTTGTATGTAAGATGGTTTCGTATTCATGGATTGCCACGTCGTCAATGCTCTAAGTTAATGATAATAGGAATATTTTAAGAGGTAAGTATTGTGTCATTACAACAATTAAAACCTTCTAAAAGCTCAATTCATTAAGTTAATATCATCTTTATTCTTAAAAGATTAATATTTTATGTACATGTAAAGCTTTTATAAATTATAATTTGTACCATATTTTTTATAGGAGAGTTTATGCTACTTAGTAATGTAGAAATTTTACCCGGATATACGATAGAAAAGCATTTGGGTCTTGTGCAAGGAAGCACCGTTAGAGCCAAACATTTTGGACGCGATATGATGGCGGGACTTAAAAATATGATAGGAGGCGAACTCAAAGGATATACGGAACTTTTGAACGAGTCAAGAGAAGAAGCCCTAAAAAGAATGACGGAACAAGCAAAAGCGGTAGGAGCGAACGCCGTTATAAATGTAAGATTCAGCACGGCGAATATAGCGGCAGGAGCTTCTGAGATATTGGCATACGGCACAGCCGTAGTAGTAAGAGTTGGGGTTTAGTTAGATGGAGTTTATAGTATATACCGTCACTCTCGTAGTCTCTTTGACAGTGACTTATTTTACCGGAAAATATATAGAAAACAGACATTATAACTCAATTAAAAAGCGTGAGGCAAATATGAGAAGCGTGCTGGTATTTAATGAAAGGTGCGCTCCGCATGACCTTGTTAGCGGTAAATTTCATCTAGTGTGCGGTTCTGTTGTGATATCAGGAAGTTACTTTAAACAAGTCGTGACGACTCTCAAATCCATTTTCGGCGGACGGCTTAATAGTTTGGAATCAGTTATGGATATAGGAAGACGCGAAGCGATTTTGAGAATGAAAGAGCAAGCGAGTATTGTTGGGGCGGATATTATTTTTAATGTGCGTTTTGAGACTACTACGCTTGAGCAAAGCACTGGCAACGGAGGAATTTTTTGCGCTGAGTTTTTCGCTTACGGGACTGCTTGGAAAAAAAGATAAATTTAATGCAATACGAAAATCCAAAAGTGCCGCATGAGGTTAATGTAAGCAAAATATCTGAAATCGGCTCTTTTTTCAAGATGGTAGTAGCCATCGCTATAATTTTGAGCGCGTTATTTGCGGCTACATATCTTTTGGCGAGGTTTTTTGCCGCTTTTATACCTTACAGCGTTGAAGCGTCGCTCGCGAAAAGTTTTATTGAACAGAGTATAGAAAGTCCTTACAAAGAGATTGCGGATGAATTACAAAATTTATCTTTGAAATTGGCAAAAAATATGAACGCGCCTGAGGATATGCCCTTACATGTAAGCATTATAAAGGATAACGAACAAAACGCGTTTGCCACGCTTGGAGGATATATATTTGTGACGGAAGGACTTTTAAAATCGGTTGAAAGCGAAAATGCTCTATCTATGGTTTTGGCTCATGAGATAGCTCATATAAAAAACAAAGATCCCATAACTATGGTTGCCAGCAGCGCTACATTTTCTTTTATTACGGCTATTGTTTTTGGAGCCGACGCCGGATTTTTTGAAAACAGCGTTTCTATAACGTCCTCATCGTTTTCAAGAGCTCAAGAAGAGAGGGCGGATAAAGACGCGCTTTTGGCTTTAAAAAACTACTACGGACACACTTTCGGAGCAGAAGAGTTTTTTCAAAAAATTTTAAAAGATGAAAAGTTTTCTATAAAATTTTTAAGCTCTCACCCCGATACGCAAAAAAGAATAGAGTATATTTTGCAAACACAAGAAAATGCCGCAAAAGCAGAGTTGAAACCATTAAGCAAGGCTATATTATCTATGCAAAAAGCACAAGATATTTAAAACGACAAAACTTTAATTGGGTGAAATTATTTTTACTGAAATGCCATTTTTTAGTTATGAGCGAAAAAGGTAACTCACCAAAGTAATCCATAAGGTATAATCAACTCATATAATTATTAATAAGTTACACATTAAATCTAAAATGCATTACATCGCCGTCTTTAACAATGTATTCCTTGCCTTCAAGTCGCATTTTTCCGGCTTCTTTCGCGCCGTTCTCGCCTTTGCAAGCGATATAATCGTCATAAGAGATAACCTCGGCTCTAATAAATCCTTTTTCGAAATCGTTATGAATAACAGAGGCGGCTTTTGGAGCTTTCCAACCCTTTTCTATAGTCCACGCTCTAACTTCTTTTACGCCCGCCGTGAAATAGCTGATAAGTCCTAATTTCTCAAACGACAGACGCACAATTTTGTCAAGTCCGCTTTCGCTAATACTAAGCTCGCTTAAAAACTCTTTGGCTTCCTCATCACTTAGAGCGACTATCTCTTCTTCTATTTTAGCGCATAGTTTTATAACGTCGGCGTTTATAGACCTGGCGTGTTCTTTTAGATTTTTGACATATATATTATCTTCTAAAAGTGTGTTTTCATCGACATTGGCTCCGAATATCACCGTTTTTCCCGATAAAAATCTAAGCTCTTTATTAAGCGCTATAAACGAAGGGTTTTCTTTGTCTTCAAACGAGCTTGCCGTTTTTAAACTATCCAAGTGGTCCGCGAGTTTTAAAGCTACATCAAGTTGCGCTTTTGCGTCTTTGTCTGATTTTGCTTGACGGTTAAGTTTTTCAATTTTTTTATCAAGTTGTTGCAAATCCGATAATATAAGTTCGGTTTCTATTATCTCAATATCTCTTAAAGGATCTATTCCGCCTTCTACATGTGTTATGTTTTCGTCTTCAAAACAACGGACGATGTGGAGTATTACCTCAACTTCTCTTATGTTTGATAAAAATTGATTTCCAAGTCCTTCGCCTTTGCTGGCACCTCTTACAAGTCCCGCTATATCTACAAAATCAATGGTTGAGTGTTGAATACGTTCGGGTTTTACTATTTTAGAAAGCTCAAAAAGACGCTTATCTGGAACGGGAACAATAGCTTTATTTGGCTCAATAGTACAAAACGGATAATTTGCCGATTCGGCGTTTTGAGCTTTTGTAAGCGCGTTAAATGTTGTCGATTTTCCGACATTCGGAAGTCCTATTATGCCAACGCCTAAGCCCATTATTTATCCTTCTCTTGATTTTGCTGTATAAGCCAGTACAAATTCATACGTACCCCTGCGCCGCTCGCTCCGCTTTGGTTATAGCCCCACTCTTTTTCAATGTAAGCTGGTCCTGCAATATCTAAATGAAGCCATTTATCTTTATACTCTTCTTCTATGAAATTGTCCAAAAACAGCGCGGCGGTTATAGCTCCTCCATATCTTGATAAAGATACGTTTGAAATATCCGCAACTGCGCTTTTAAGAAGTTTTTTCAGATATCTGTTAAATGATAGCGCGTTTACAAGCTCCCCGCTTTGCGTAGCCGCGCGGTATAATTCGTGTTTTAATCTGTCATTATATCCCATAACGCCTGTGGTATATTCTCCAAGAGCCACGACGCAAGCTCCTGTTAACGTCGCCATATCTATTAAAAGATCGGGTTTTAATTCTTGAGCGTAACAAAGGCAGTCGGCTAATACCAAACGACCCTCGGCGTCAGTGTTTCTAACTTCTATCGTTTTGCCGTTTTTCGCCGTTAAGATATCATCAGGTTTATAGGCATTACCGCCTATCATATTTTCCGTAGCGCCTATAATTGCGTGAATCTCAAAAGGCAGATTTAGTTCAGCTGCCCCTTTCAAAATCGCCATAACGGCTGCCCCGCCGCTTTTATCAGCTTTCATGGTTACCATGTAATCACTTGGTTTTAAACTGAGTCCCCCGCTGTCGTAAGTTAATCCTTTACCAACAAACACTACTCTTTTTTTAGATTTTTCTTTTGGCGTATAAGTTACATGTATGAGACGAGGAGGGTGAGCGCTCGCTCTATTTACTGCTAAGAATGCTCCCATTTTCTCTTTTTCTAAAAATTTTTCATCAAAAACTTTGCAAGTTACCCCTTCAATAGACGAGAGTTTTAACGCGTCTTCGGCCATTTGAATCGGAGTGTAATCATAAGGAGCGGTATTGACAATCTCTTTTGCGTAATTCGCGGCATTTGCTATGATTTGCGCGTCGTTTTTTATGGCATTTAACGTTTCAAGCGAGATTGTATTTTGATTGTAACTCTCAGTTGAAATTATTATCTCTTCCAATTTTGACGTCTCAGTTTTGCTTTTGTATCTTGTAAATTCGTAATTACCCAATACAAATCCCTCTATCAAAGCTCCCATTGAGTTATTTTCAATATATGAGCCGATTTTTGCGCTCTTATACGATGTTTGTTTTAATATTTTGATAGCTTTTGCCGCCGCTAAACGAAGTTCGTCGGATTGCAAACTTGCGCAACCAACGTATATATATCCGTTTTCGGCAAGTAATATTCCATCTTCGCTTTCGGCTTTAAAATTGGCGTTTTCCAAAATTTTTTTGTGTTTAACCCAACTATGATTAAAATCTTTGTTAATTATAAAGGTTATAACCGCTTGCGTATCTATGTTTTCTAAAGTTTCATTTGTTATTTTGATATTCATTTTTGTTCCTTAGTTTTTTTTCATAAAAGCTATTTTCTATTCGTTTGAAGATGAAAATTATTATACAGGCGAAAATTATAATTACAGGTATGGCGAAATACCAATGTTTTTTAGCAAAATTTAACACATTCCATATATGTTCTCCAAGCAAATAAGCCGGCAATATCGTAACGCTTGCCCAACACCATGCGCTTATGAGATTAATAAAAGCGAACTTTTTCGCGCTGTAGCGAGTAATGCCTATGGAGATAGGTATAACGGTTCTAAGCCCGTACATGTAACGCTGCATAAATATTATAGGCCAACCGTAACGTTTTAGCAATAGATGCGCTATGACAAATTTCCGTCGCTGTTTTTTTAGTTTTTTATTGATATTTTTTTTGAAAAATCTTCCTATATAAAAGTATATTTGATCCCCGGTAAATCCTCCAAGTCCGGCTATTAAAATAGCCCAGCAAAGATTCATATCTCCAGAATGCGCGAGTATGCCGCCCATAATAAGCGCCATTTCACCTTCTAAAATACACCACAAAAAAAGGATGATATATCCATATTTTAAGATTAGTTCGCTAAGTAATTCTTCCATCAAAAACCTTGTTTAAAACTCAAGCATTGTTTTTGCTTGAATCATATCTTTGTCGCCGCGTCCGGAGATATTTACTATAATAATAGAGTTTTTGATAGCCTCTTTTGACATTTTTTTCAGATACGCTACCGCATGCGCGCTCTCAAAAGCGGGTATAATACCTTCTATTTTAGACAGCCACACAAAAGCGTCGAGCGCCTCTTTGTCCGTTATGCTGTCATATTTAACTTTATCCAAACTTTTTAGATATGCGTGTTCCGGTCCGATTCCTGGATAATCAAGACCTGCGGATATGGAGTAAGCCTCTTGTATTTGACCGTCCTCGTCTTGTAAAAGGTAGCTCATTTGTCCGTGCAAAACTCCTTCGCTTCCACGCGCTAAACTCGCTCCGTGTTTATTTGTGTCTATGCCCATACCGCCCGCTTCTATACCGATACATTTTACGCTTTCATCTTCTAAAAAGCGACTGAATATTCCCATAGCGTTACTGCCGCCGCCAATACATGCGATGACAAAGTCGGGCAATTTTCCCTCAATTTGCAAGATTTGCTCTCTTGCTTCGGCGCCGATAATAGCTTGGAAATCTCTGACCATCATAGGATACGGGTGCGGACCGGCGACTGTGCCGATAACATAAAAAGTATCTCTTGCATTCGTTACCCAATGCCTTATGGCGTCGTTCATAGCGTCTTTTAACGTTTTACTGCCGCTTTTTACACTATGCACTTTAGCGCCTAAAAGTTTCATACGAAATACGTTAAGCTCTTGTCTTTGGACATCTTTTTCGCCCATAAATATCTCGCACTCAAGTCCCAAAAGTGCCGCTATTGTCGCACTCGCGACTCCATGTTGTCCCGCTCCAGTTTCGGCGATAATCTTTTTTTTGCCCATCTTTTTCGCAAGAAGTCCTTGCGCGATGGTATTGTTTACTTTATGCGAGCCCGTGTGATTTAAATCTTCTCTTTTCAGATAGATTTTCGCTCCGATTTCATTTGAGAGGTTTTGTGCGAAATAAAGAGGAGACGGACGTCCTACATAGTTTTTTAGATATTTATCGATTTGGCTCCAAAACTCTTCGCTGAAGCGTACTTTTTTATACTCTTCTTCAAGTTCTTGCAAAGCCGGCATAAGAGTTTCGGGCACAAACCGTCCGCCGTATATGCCAAAGTGTCCTAAATCGTTCGGGTCAAAAATTGACGGTTTTGGAATATACATCAGAAAATCTCTAAAACAGAATATATAGGCGTGCTTTTAGCTATTTCAACGTCGCCTTTTAAAAATTTTAAATTTATTAAAAAACAGGCTTCCACACACTCTACATGTATCTTTTTTAAAAGCTTTATCGCGGCGGTTGCTGTGCCGCCGGTAGCAATCAAATCGTCAATGAGTAAAACTTTCGGCGGATTTTGCGAAGATGTGTCAAAAGCGTCTATATGTATCTCTATCTCGTCTATGCCGTATTCAAGCGAATATTTTTCGCTTATGGTTGTGTAGGGAAGTTTTTTGGGTTTTCTTATAGGGACAAAAGCTTTGTTTAATTTCGCGGCGAGCGCGCCTGCTAATATAAAGCCTCTACTTTCAATTCCCGTTATAAATTCAAAATCAAGCGATTTATATCTTTGCGTCAAATGATCTATCAGAAAGTTAAAAGCTTCTTTGTCGTTTAAAAGCGTGGTTATATCTTTAAATATGATTCCGGGTTTTGGAAAATCATGCACATCTCTTATTTTACCCAGCAGATACTCTTTTTCCTTTTCGTCTAAAACAACCACTAACAACCGTCCTGTATTTCTATTTTTTTTACTCGCGCGGCGTGTCTGCCGCCCTCAAACGATTCGTTTATCCACGCGTCAATCATTGAACTTATAACGCCAAGTCCGGATATTCTTTCCCCAAAACATAAGACATTCGCGTTATTATGCGCGCGCGCCATTTTTGCCGTATACGCGTCGTGGCAAAGCGCGGCTCGTATGCCTTTATGTCTGTTTGCCGCTATGCTCATACCAATACCCGAACCGCATATAAGTATTCCAAAACTTCCGTTATCTTTTAACACCGCTTCGCAAAGAGTATGCGCGAAATCAGGATAATCTACCCTCTCGCAGCTTGCCGCTCCGAGATCGACAATTTCGCAACCTTTTTCTTTTAGTATTTTTATAACGTCAGATTTTATACTAAATCCGGCATGGTCGTTCGCGACATAAAATTTCACTTTTTTCCTTCTGAAAAATAGCGGATTATAGCATATGGATAATTAAGTGACAGTTATTTTTTAATCCTAAAGATATACATTTTGCAGCTTTTATCAAGAATATCCGCAAAGTAAAATTTTCAAGATGATATTTTGTGTTTGCAGACATAATTATAATATGTTCATTTATCATCGCTACATGTAGATTTTCAAAAATAGCCGTTATTATAGATTATTATAGGAGCGGCGGATATTTTTTTATTTCATAGTCGTATACTAATTCTTTACATGTAGCCAATTATAAGATACCAAAAAGGTTTTTTCAGTATCTTATATTTTCATGCTCTGTTTTTTCAAGCGAGGATACGGATTTACCTATCCTATCCCATCGCGGAATCTTATTTGAGTCCCACGAAAAGTAGATAAACCAAGGTTTTCCGATAACAAGTTTGTAAGGTATGCTTCCAAAAAATCTACTGTCTTGCGAATTATCGCGATTATCGCCTATCATAAAAAATTCATCTTGCGGAATTTTCACATAAAACGCATTAAATGAAAGGTTTTTATAAGAAGCGTCAAATTCGTCAATCTTAATAGGTTTCATTCCTATATTATTCGCTCCCAATACCGCCAAAACTCTAGACATTAAAATAAAAGGCGAAGGCTTATCGGCTTGTGTCAGCGCGTTTTTAAATATCAAATTTTCATCCGAGGAGACGCTGGAGTATGTTATGCCGGGGTATGTTTGCATGTAAGGATTAATTACCCAAAGTTTGCCTAAAAATTCTGTTATTTTCTCTTCGGGATAACTGTTTTTTATATATTCATCGCCCTCGCCGTGATGTAGATAAAAAACGTCGTCTTTATAAACAACTTCATCGCCGCCTACGGCAAAACATCTTTTTACATAATTTTCGTAAGTTGTCGGATTTAAAAATATAACTATATCTCCTCTTTGCGGTCTTTTGCCTTCAAGTATATGACCGTTGTCAAAAATATCAGGAAATATTGGAGTGTTGGTAAAAGGTATTCTCGGAGTAGGAATGCCGTAGGAGAATTTTTTAGCGAATAAAAAGTCCCCCACCAAAAGTGAATTTTGCATAGACGCGCTTGGAATGATAAAAGCTTGCGCGATAAAAAATATGATGATAAAAACTATGATTATGGTGCCTGTCCAACTGCTTGAAAAGCGATAAAGTTTTTTTAATATTTGTTTCATAAAGTTACCTCTGGCATATTCTGTTTTCCACCGCTTTTATCGTATTTTCAAGTAACATCGCGATAGTCATAGGACCAACGCCTCCGGGTACCGGGGTTATAAATGAGCATTTTGAAGCGACGTTATCAAAGTCGACATCGCCGACAAGTTTCCCGTCTTTCAAATGATTTATGCCGATATCAACGACTATCGCGCCCTCTTTTACCATATCTTTTGTTATAAGTCCCGCTTTGCCCACACCTACTATCAAAAGGTCGGCTTTTTTCGTGTGAGACGCTAAATCTTTGGTATAGATATGGCAAATATCAACGGTAGCGAAAGCGTTCAATAAAAGGTTCATCATCGGTTTCCCGACTATATTGCTAGCCCCAACCACGCAAGCGTTCAGACCTTTAACGTCAATTTTGTAGTGCTCTAAAAGCCGCATAACGCCAAGAGGAGTGCACGGTACAAAGCCTTCAAGTCCCGCGACAAGACGCCCTACGTTAAAGGGATGAAAACCGTCCACGTCTTTTGCAGAGTCAATAGCCTCAATGATTTTAGTTTGATTTATATGACGCGGCAGCGGAAGTTGAACCAAAATACCGTCAATATTGTCATTTTTATTCATCATCGCTATAATTTCAAGTATTTTTTCTTCCGATATGGAAGAGGGCATTTTGTGTAAAATAGAGTAAATACCGGTTTTCTCGCACGCTTTTTCTTTCATCTTTACATACGAGTGACTTGCGGGATCATCGCCTACTAAAATCACGGCAAGTCCGGCGGTTATATCTTTTTTTCTTAATTTATCGGTTTTTTGTTTTATCTCATTTTGAATGGAATTTGAGAGCGTTTTTCCATCAAGCAGTACCATTAATCCCCTTTTTTAAAAGCGATATAAAAATTGTTTGGGTATGATACCATTTAACTATTAAATTTTGGCAAAGACAAGAAGAGTGAAATTACCATTAGCGCTATTTTTTATATTTTTTACGCTCAAAGCAGACGACTTCATAAATAAAATGGATTACGCGAAACTACTATATTCAAACCCCAGAGGCATAGGTTGCGATAAGTGTCACGGAGAAAGCGGCAAAGGCGGCGTTATCGCCTCATATGTGCAAAAAGGCAAACAAAAAGTATTAAAAGCTCCCGCTATTAACGCTACAAGCAGAGCCAAGTTTTTCGCGGCTTTAAATAATCCAAGATCGGTTATGCCAAAATACTCTCTTACTATAGAAGAGTTTGAAAGTCTTTATGAGTATGTGAACTCAGAAAAATAAGTATCATTTTTGTCTTTAAAGCTTTCAAAAAAATCTTTTATCGCGTCTACATGTAAGAGTAAAAGCTTAAATGTAATTGAAATATAGCTTACATGTAAGACCAAAAATTTCGAGAAAAACTTTACATTATAAAAATATGTTTTTTAAAGTCGTAAGTGCTTACATGTAATAAAGTATTATTAAATCTCGCAAAATTTTACTCAATCCAATTTTTAAGATTTATTACATTTTGAACAATATAGTATAAAAATTTGTTGAAAAGCGGATTTCATTTGTGACATTTTTGACGTAGCTCAACATAAATTTACCTTTTATAAGTTACAATCACGCTAAATAAAAACAAGGTAATTTAATGAAAATAAGGCTACCGCACGCTCCTTATATCGCAAGTAAAATAGCTGTAGATTTACTAAACTCCGGATTTGTTACTTTGCAAAAAGGATTAGAACCGATTGTAGAAAATGCCAAAACTCTCATTATTGAAGAGATAAACAAAGAAGCGGCGTTAGAGCAAAGAGTTTCGGAAATGCTTGATGAAAACAGCGAAGAGATGGAGTTTATGCAAATTGACCGCAGAAATATGTTTTGGCTTATCAAAAAGAGGCTCGCGAAAGATTACAAAGTTTTATTGTCGTTTGAAGAGAGATACAGCGACCTTTCGCACAGAATTTTAGATCTATTGCTTCAAAAAGAGCTTGTAAAATACCAAGTTTCAGAAAACCGCGTCAAAAATGTCATTTACAATGCGATAGAAGAGTATCTCAAAACTTACGAGAAAACGCAAGATATCGTGTTGGAAAAGATAGACAATTATAAGCGAAAACTAATTCCAGGAACTGAAGAGTACGATCTCGTATTTGAAAGACTTTACGAAGAAGAGCTTAGAAAAAGAGGAATGATACAATGAGCGCGGCGTTGAAGCCCGTTTGGATATACATAGAAAACGGCGTTTTTCTGGAGGGTAAATCATTCGGCGCGGAAGGAACAAGAGTAGGCGAGATAGTTTTTAATACTTCAATGACCGGATATCAAGAGATTATTACAGACCCAAGCTATGCCGGACAATTTATCGTTTTTACAATGCCGGAAATCGGAATAGTTGGATGTAATGACGACGATATGGAGAGTTTTACGGTTCACGCTTCCGGTATGTTTGTCAGGAGTTTAAACGATCAAGCATCAAACTTTAGAAGCACAAGTAATTTTCCGGAATTTTTGAAAAAGCATCACGGATTTGGTATCTGCGATATAGATACCAGATTTTTAACGGAAATGATACGAAAAAGCGGACCTCAAATGATGATAGCCTCTACTAAAGAGAGCAGCAAAGATGTTTTAAGAAATATGCTCAAAAGTTCTCCTAGAATTGAAGAATTTGACTATATTCCGCAAGTAAGCACAAAAAAGAGTTATATACACGAAAACGGCGCGTGGGACGATACGGAGTTGAGATATAAAAAAGCTTCTCACGCTTTAAACAAGAAAGTTATCGCGTTTGATTTTGGCATTAAGCGCAATATTTTAAATGAACTCTCAGAAGTTGGAATCAGCGTTGAGGTTGTGCCGTACGATACAAAAAGCGAGATAATGATTAAAAGATACAAAAACGGCGAAATACATGGAGTATTTTTATCAAATGGTCCCGGAGATCCGTTGATATTAAAAAAAGAGGCCGAAGAGTTAAAAAAACTGATAGAAGCGAAAATACCGATATTTGCTATCTGTTTAGGTCATCAACTTCTTTCAATCGCGCACGGATACGATACTTATAAGTTAAAATTCGGACAACACGGCGGAAATCACCCTGTGCGCAACGAAACGAATAGATACGTTGAAATAACGGCTCAAAATCATAACTACAGCGTACCTGATGAAATTTGCAAAATAGCTAAAATCACGCATATAAATCTTTTTGACAATACTATAGAGGGTCTTGAATATATAGACGAACCTATATTTTCAATTCAACATCATCCGGAGGCGAGTCCCGGGCCTCACGAGAGTAAATATGTTTTTGCGGAATTTGCGAAAAGACTTTGATTTATATGATATGAATGCTATAAATTTCGCGACGATTCTTTTTGCGGCGTTAACGGGAAGCGTACACTGCATAGGTATGTGCGGAGGTTTTGTCGCGGCTCTTAGCGGGCGTAAAATAGACAAAAATACCTCTTTTAGCAAGCGACTCTCTTTTCATTTTATATATCATTTCGGACGAATTAGCTCATACGCGCTTTTAGGCGCGTTTTTTGGATTTTTGGGGCAGGTTGTATCTTTGTCTTATAAAACGCAAGGGTTTTTGTGGTTTATAGTCGGATGTTTTATGATGGCGCTTGGTATTTCATTGATGGGCAAGGCAAAATTTTTAACATATCTTGAAGGCTCTTTCATGTTAAAACCCGCAGTGAAAAAAGTCTATAATTTTCTTATAACGTCAAAGGGATTACCTAGCTTTTATCTGCTTGGGGTTTTTAACGGTTTTCTTCCGTGCGGACTTGTGTATTTTTTTGCCGCGTTCGCCGCCGTTAGCGGTTCCGCTTTTTGGGGCGCTATCGTTATGATAACTTTTGGACTCGCTACGCTTCCGGCTATGATAGGATTTGGTTTTGTTTTGGAATTTTTAAAAATAAGAGACGTAATGGTTAAAATATCAGCGGCAATTGTTATTGCGTACGGCGTATACCTATCTTACAGCGGCTATACCGCTATGCTTGGAGCGACTGATGGGAGAGCTTAAACAGTATAAAATGGCTGTAGAGCAAAGCAATATAGTTTCAAAAACGGATATAAACGGTATTATTACATTTGCGAACAAAGAGTTTTGCAAAATTAGCGGCTTTAGCGAAGACGAGCTGATAGGAAGAAACCACAATATAGTAAGGCACCCCGACGTTCCAAAAGCAAATTTTGAACTGCTTTGGAATACTATCTTACAAAAAGAGACGTTTAAAACTACCGCTAAAAACAAAGCGAAAGACGGGTCTACTTTTTATGTTAATACGACAATTTTTCCTATTTTAGATAAAAATGGAAATATTTTAGAGTTTATCGCTATAAGATACGACGTTACGGAAAATATTCTTTTAACGGAAGAGCTGAAAAGAAAAGAGGAAGAGTTAAAGCATTTAAACGCGACGCTTGAAAATAGAGTTGAAAAACAGACTAAGCAACTACTTGATTTAAATAGAAATTTGGAAAGAAAAGTCAAAGAAGAGGTTGAGAAAAATCGCGAAAAAGACAAGATGGTATTTCAGCAAGCGCGTCTTGCCGCTATGGGCGAAATGATAGGCAATATCGCTCATCAGTGGAGGCAGCCTTTATCGGAACTGGGAATAATTTTATTTAGTATGAAAAAATTTTTTGCACAAAAGAGTTTGGATAAACTGGAAGAACAATATAAACAAGGCAAAAAAGTAATAGACAGAATGTCCCAAACTATAGAGGATTTTAGAAATTTTTTTAGTCTTGAAAAATACAAAAATACTTTTTTTGTAAAAGATATAATAGATGAAGTGGTTTCTATTTTAGCGGGCTCTCTTGCCAGATCAAAGATACATGTAAAGATAAGAATGAGAAAAACAATAAAGGTTTTCGGACACAAAAATGAGTTGTCTCAAGCAATTTTAAACATAATAAACAACGCGAAGGACGCTTTTAAAGACAACAATATTAAAAACCGTACCATAACAATATCGGCAAAAAAAGATGAGATATTTGTACATATATGTATACAAGACAATGCTGGCGGCATAGACGAGGCTATAATTGATAAAATTTTTGAACCTTATTTTACCACCAAACATGCAAGTTCAGGAACCGGACTTGGGCTTTATATCGTTAAAACAATAGTAGAAAACAGTATGCAAGGGGAAATTGCCGTTGAAAATAAAAACGGCGGCGCATTTTTTATGATAAAAATACCAGTTAAATGAAAGGCAAGTATTATGGGAACGCAGAGTCCGCTCAAAAAACTTTCGGTTTTATATGTAGAGGATGAGGTTGATATTAGAAAATCTCTCGCAAACGCCATTGAGGACGAATTCGGTAAATTTATAACTGCCGCGGACGGCAATGAAGGTTTGAAAAAATTTAAAAAATTTGAACCGGATATTGTTATTACAGATATTTTGATGCCGATAAAAGACGGTTTGGAGATGGCAAAAGAGATAAAAGCCATATCAAAAGATACGGTTATTATAATATTGAGCGCGTTTAGCGAAAAAGAGAGGTTGTTTAAAGCTATAGACGTGGGGATAGATAAGTATCTTATAAAACCCGTTCATCCAGACGATTTACTCTCTTTAATTACAAATATAGTCGTGCAAAAATTTTCGGCGAGCAATATTATTGAACTTGGAAAAGGATACGAGTTTGATAAAAATAAAAAGATTTTGATAAAGGACGGCAAGCCCATAGTTTTAACCAAGAAAGAGATTTTTTTCACATCTTTTTTAGTGAGTCATTTTGGAACGTTCGCGTTGCATGAAGACATTAAACGTTCCGTTTGGGCAAATAAGAAAGTAAACGATGCGGCTATAAGAACATTTGTTAAAAGAATTAGAGAAAAAACTGATAAAGATTTTATTAAAAATGTACCCGCTTTGGGATATAAAATATCAACATAAAAAACAAAATAATAAATATTATTTTAGTATTTAATCTCTTAAGGCAAAAAAGTTGATTTTTTATTTAAGAGATAGCTAATCTTATTAAGCTTGGTTGTATCTTGAATGTATTATAATCTCAGCATTATGTGATATTCTTGTGACATAAAAACTTTACTTAGGAGGAATTTGATGCAGGCTACGAATGCATTGAACTACGACTATTCGGTTGCCAAGCTATTCACCTTTTCTGCCATATTATTTGGTATTATAGGTATGGTTTTGGGTGTTGTGATTGCCTTGCAAATGGCTTTTCCTAGCTTGAACTATTTGCTTGACGAATATGGTATATTCGGCAGGTTAAGAGTTCTGCATACGTCCGGAGTTATTTTTGGATTTATGTTAAGCGGTATTTTCGCAACATGGTACTACGTTGGACAACGCGTGCTCAAAGTCTCATTGGCTGAGTCGCCGTTTCTTTTATTCATCGGCAAATTGCACTTTTGGATATATTTTTTAGCCATATTAGTTGCAGTTGTGAACCTATTTTTGGGCATATCTTCAGGAAAAGAGTATGCCGAATTAGAGTGGCCTTTGGATTTGGTAGTTGTTGTCTTTTGGGTTTTGTGGGGAATTAGTATATTTGGTCTTATAGGTATTAGACGTGAAAAAGCGCTCTATATCTCTGTATGGTACTATATAGCCACATTCTTAGGTATAGCTATGCTGTATCTATTCAACAATATGGCTATTCCTACATATTTTGTATCCGGCTACGGAAGCGTGTTACACTCCGTTTCTATGTACGCGGGAACAAATGACGCTATGGTACAATGGTGGTACGGACACAACGCTGTCGCGTTTGTTTTCACAGTGGGCATTATCGCTCAGCTTTACTACTTTTTACCAAAAGAGTCCGGACAAGCTGTTTACTCATATAAACTTTCATTATTCGCATTTTGGGGATTGATGTTTGTTTATCTATGGGCTGGCGGACACCATTTGCTTTATCAAACAGTTCCTGATTGGATGCAGACTATGGGTTCAATCTTTTCGGTTGTTTTGATTTTGCCTTCTTGGGGTAGTGCCGTTAACATCCTTTTAACCATGAAGGGTGAATGGGATCAGTTAAAATCGAGTCCGCTTATCAAATTTATGATAGTGGCTTCAACGTTCTACATGTTCTCAACTCTTGAGGGTCCTATTTTATCCATCAAGTCTGTAAACGCTTTGGCGCACTTCACAGATTGGGTTCCAGGGCATGTTCACGATGGTACGCTCGGTTGGGTAGGATTTATGACAATGGCGTCAATTTACCATATGGTTCCAAGATTTGTCAAAAGAGAACTTTATAGCAAGAGTTTGATGGAAGCGCAATTTTGGATTCAAACGACAGGTATCGTTCTGTTTTTTGCGAGTATGTGGATAGCTGGTATTTCACAAGGTATGATGTGGAGAGCGACAGACGATTTTGGTAGTCTTCAACATTCGTTTATAGATACTGTTACAAAACTATTCCCATATTTTGTGATTCGTGCGGTAGGTGGAGCGTTGTACGTATTAGGATTTTTACTATTCGTCTACAACATCATCAAAACTATCTATTCAGGCAAAGTACTTGAGAAAGAACCTCAAAATGCTACGCCTGTGGCAGCGTAAAGGAGGCGGTTATGTTTAGTTGGTTAGAAAAAAATCCTTTCTTTTTCGCAGTAGTTCTATTTGTAATTATCGCGTATGCGGGCATTGTGGAGATACTTCCAAGCTTTGTTGAAAATGCTCGCCCGGTAGAAGGTACAAAACCGTATACGGTACTTGAACTTGCAGGTAAAAATATCTATGTCAAAGAAAACTGCAACGGATGTCATTCGCAAATGATACGACCGTTCAAGTCTGAAACAGACAGATACGGCAGTTATTCATTAAGCGGCGAATATGCCTACGACAGACCTTTTTTATGGGGTTCAAAAAGAACTGGTCCGGATTTGATGAGAGTTGGCAATTTAAGATCTTCAGATTGGCATGATGATCACATGAAAGATCCATCCGCCTATGTTAAAGGTTCAATTATGCCCGCTTACAAACACTTGTACAATAAAGTTGCCGACTTAGAGACTGCTTACGCTGAAGCTTTTACTGTTAAAGCGGTGTTTAACACTCCTTATGACAAAGAAGGTTTTCCAAAGTTAGGTACTTGGGAAGAAGCGCAGGCTCAGGCAATACAAGAGGCTAAAGTAATTGTTGATAGCGTAAGAGGACAAGATGTCAAAGATGCGTTCGCCAAAGGCGAAGTCTTAGAAATCGTCGCTCTAATTGCTTATCTGAACAGTTTAAAGTAAAGGCGTGATATGAGCACGGATATAATGGGTATGTTAATTAAGTATCAAGCGTATGGGTATTTTTTCTTAATAGTTTTTTTGGTAACAGTGCTTTACTGGTACTATTTTCACTTGTACAAGTCCGAGAAAACGGGAAGAAGAAATTATGAAAAATATGGCAAGATAGCTTTGGAAGATGAAATCTATAACAAGCCTATTGAACCTATGCCTATCAAAAAAAGCAAAATTGAACAACAAAGGGGAGCAAAATGAGCGATCTTTTTGGTTTTAGTTATATCAATGAACTCGCATTAGCAGGCGCTGCGGCGACTCTTATTATCACTTTGATTGCGGTTGCGATATATTTTAAAAATATTGCAGGAGGCAAAAGTGACGGCGAGCTTGGTGAAGGTGATTGGGATGGCATTAAGGAGTATAAAAACCCGCTTCCTTTAGGGTGGGCTATCTCTTTCTTGGTTCTTGGTGTTTGGGCTATCTGGTATATGTGCGCACCAGCTGGATTACCGTTTGCGTATCCTCTAAATGCGTATTCGCAAATCGGAGATTACAATGAAGAAGTAGCGGAGCACAATGCCAAGTTTGAAGCAAAGTGGCAAAATGTAGATGAAGCTACTTTGAGAAATATGGGCGAAAGTATTTTCTCGGTACAATGTGCTCCGTGTCATGGATTGACGGGAGACGGTATCGGCGGTAAAGTAGCAGCTGATTTGACAAAATGGGGAACGGAAGGTTCTATTGTCGATTCTGTGTTACATGGTTCAAAAGGCTTAGGTTACGATCTTATTGAGATGTCGCCTAATCTTGACGGTTTGATTGAAAATGAAGGCGAAATAGAGTTGGCTAAAAATTATTTAGTTAAATATTTAGCGCAAACAAAACCGTTGACAGCCGCTGATGAGAATACAAAAGAAGCTGAAGCAGAAGTATGGAATAACGTATGCGCAGCTTGCCATGGCGAAGATGGCAAAGGAAACGGTGCACCTGACTTGACAAATTATGGCAAGCCGGAATTTGTGGTGGATGTATTAAATAGAGGCAAAAACGGTTATATCGGAAGTATGCCTTCATTTAACGACAGTCGTTTGACTGACATTCAAAAAAGAGCTGTGGGCGCGTATGTGCTTTCACTTCGTCGTTAAGGAGAGAAACAATGGAAAATACAAGCAGACATATTTTTCACATTCACGGAATCACAGGTATGTTAATAGCTACGGTTCTATTGCTTTCAATCTTAGCAGTGTTAACATATTTTGGCGTATTGGCGCAACAAAGTGTTGCCGATAAGCCTTATGTGATTACAGATCCGCAAAGCATCAAGGCTATTGATGTTAATAATGCGGATCTAAGAGTCGTTAAAGGAGAATAGGCATGGAAAAATTAGTTAGCGCTTTAATAGTAGTCGTACTTATAGCAATGGCTGTTTTGATGGCTTACTCTGTCTTAACTCCAAATCATTTAGTCGTCGTTTAATGAAATTAGGCGATTTTTTTAAAAGCAGTCGTCTTTTGACGGCTGCTTTTCTTTTTTTGATCCCGTTTTTATTGCAAGCGCAAAATTATATTATCAATAATGAAAATGACGTTATAGGTCAAAGAGCTATAGACAAGATAAACGAGATGGGCAAAGAGCTTTTTGAAAAAGGCGGCGTGAACGTCTACGTATCGTTCAATAAAACCGCAGGCAATATTTCTGTAAAAGAACATGTGAGCTTATTTGTCAGTGAACTTAAAGCTCCATACGTACTTTTGGTAATGTTTTCTGAGGATAAAATAGTAGATATTATCAGTTCAAGCGAAGATATAGAAAAGAAATTTGATAAAGTTCAGATATTAAGTCCCGTTCCATACCACGGCACAATAAAACCGCTTTTAGCCGTTAAGAAAGATTTGGATAAATTTTCAGCCGCTATATTAAATGGATATGCCGATATTGTTGAGCAGATAGCAAAGAGCGATAACTTGGAACTCGAAAGTGCTATAGGAGATGCTAATCGCGATACGCTTGATTATATAAGAATAATAGTGTATACGATGTTTGTAGTAGCTTTCCTCATTTATATATATAAAAAAATAAGGTATAATTATGCAAAAAAGAAAAAGTAAAAATTATTGGCCGCATGCGATTCTTATTAGTTTAGGGTTGATAGTGTTAGCTTGCGTATATACAATCGTAGAGGCTTTAAAAAATCCTGTCGAAATGGATACTTTTTATTTGCAAAATTATCAAGAAGTGGATAAAAACTATGATAAGATAAAGGCTTCACAGGAAAATTTTGAAAAAAAATACGACATCTTTGTTGAAGTTAACAACGGACAAGATAGTATCTTACATGTAGGCGAAAATAATAATATAAAAATTGTCGTAAATAATAAAGATCGAAGCGAGTGCGATTTAAACGCCGATATCCAATTACTTTTGACAAGACCGGAGACAAATCAATATAATCAAAATCTTACAAATCCTTATGCTGAGAAATGCGGATGGTTTTTTCCATCAATTACTATAGAAAAAATCGGACGATGGCAATTTCAAACCAAAATAACAATTGGCGAGGATGTTGGATTTTTCACACACGAGGCAAACACTACGCGCGAATAGTTTGCGCGCTTTAAATATAGATTTTTAAACGCTATAAGCAAATGATAATCGCGGTATAAAAATCTATAATACAGTTTTAGCTTTCAACATGCGAAATCGTCGTTTAAATTTATCGCCGATTTCTTAATTTTCGTTAACATCGCGTGCCTTCAATACGCGAAAATACTATTTAAGCCCAAAACAAATCTAAAAAGTTAAAATAGTTATCACCAAAACAAAAAGCAGAGTTTATGACAGAGATTTTTTCTACCGCCAGACAAGTTAGAGAGTTTTATGAATCATTTAACAATCAACTCTTGACAAAAGCGATTACTATAGCCGAATTTGAATCAAAAGTGTGGATCGTGCCAAATGCCGTACAAGCCGACGATGACACAAGAGTGCTTTTAATGCGCGAAGCTTCGGTATTTTCTAATTTTGATAAACTCCATATCCCAAAAGAGTTTATGGCTTTTTTGCAAAACTCAAACTATATTTTTCGTTTTTTTGAAGAGCTCGCGAATGAAGAGGTTGAGATAGATAAACTTGATTTAAGCGACACTTACGCTGAATTTAGCGAACATATCGCGATATTAAAAGAGCTTTTGGAGCGATACCGCGTACTGCTTGGGCAAAAAGGTTTGTTTGACAAGATAACTTTGCCTAAAATCGCCAAATTAAATATACCCTATGTCGCTTCTTTAAAGAAGATAAGAATTCATCTCGAAGGATTTTTAAGCCGTTTTGAGATAAGGCTTTTAAAAAGCATTAAAGAGTATTGCGAAATAGAGATTATAACGCCTATAACAATATATAATAAAAAGACGGCACGATGGCTTAGGGAAGAGGGTATCGACACATCGTCCGGTACGCTTGTAGAGTGCGACTTAAATGAAAGTAAAGTTATAAAAAGCGAAATTCTTTATCGCTTAAAACCGAAAATTTTTTATAAATCTTTCTCTTTGCGCGTTTTGCAAGCCGCTTTTGTGTTTGAAAAAATAGAAGAGTTTGTCAAAAGCGGCATTTTACCTCAAAATATAGCCGTTGTGTTGCCTGACGAAAGTTTCGCCCCCATCTTGAAAGAGCTTGACAGTTTAAATAATCTAAATTTCGCAATGGGTTTTGAGATAAAATACTTTGGATACTGCCAAAGATTGCAAGCCATTTTAAAATATATAAAAGATGACGAGATAGAGCATATTTGCAGATTTTTTAGACTCAAACTTGATAAGGATAGTTTTCAAGATTTTCGTAAAAAAACGGATTTGGGCGTTATCATATCGCAACTTAAAAGCATTATTAGCGAGAATGACTTTAAGGAAGAGAAAAATATAATAGAAAACGAGCTTTTTTTGTTTGAAAAGTTTTTGCAAAATAGTGTGGAATTAAATTTTGAGCAAGCCGCGACACTATTTTTAAAAAGGGTGGAGAAAAAAAGTATAGACGACAACAGAGGCGGAAAAGTAACGGTTATGGGCATGTTGGAAAGCCGCGGAGCCAAGTATGACGGGGTGATTATAGTAGATTTTAACGACGACATTGTGCCTAAAAGAAGCAGCAAGGATATGTTTATCTCCTCATTGGTGCGTTCAAGATCAAATCTTCCTACTGCCGAAGATAGAGAAAATTTGCAACGATTTTTTTACGATAGACTTATAAGCAGCGCTAAAATGGTCGCGATAAGCTGTGTGGAAAATGAGGAAAAACTGCCGTCGAGATTTTTAAAAAGCTTACATGTAGATATAGAAGATGTATCCGAAGATTCATATAAAGAGATTTTATTTAAAACAAATTATATTAAAAAGAGCGTAGAGAAAAGTTTTGTTCATAAACATAATTTTTTTGCCGAGCCGCTCTCTTCGAGTAAACTTAAAACTTATTTGGAGTGTTCCAGAAAATATTATCTAAAATATATAAAAGGTTACAAAGAAGCGTTTATGCCGACCGATATATGCGACGCTAGATCTATTGGGACATTAATGCACGAGATGTTGAGAGATCTTTTTAAAAAACCGCCCTTTACGTTCGCGAATTTTAAAAAAGAGGCGAAAAAACTAATTGAGGCAAAAAAGTCAAAAAAGGCGCTTTGGGAGATCGAGAGCGATATTTGGCTTTTGAGATTGGAGAATTTTTTTACTCTTGAGACGCAAAGATTTGAAGAAGGGTGGGAGATTTTCGCGTTGGAAAAAAATGAAAGACGCGAATTTGAAGGATTCAACATAACGGGAATCATAGACAGAATAGATAAAAAAGCGAATCAATATCTGCTTTTAGATTATAAAACGGGTAAAATCGCTGTAGATGCGACTGAAAAAAAAGCGATGGAATCAAATGATTTTCAACTTGAATTTTATTCGCTTTTGTGTGAAAATTTGGGAGATATAAAAACCGCTTTTTACGATTTGAACAAGGCAGAAATAATAGAAAACGCATACTTTAACGAAAGAAAAGAGAAGCTTTTGGAGCATTTGCGGTTTTTAAAGCAAACTGCCGTATTCGAGTTTAGTAAGACGGAAGATAAAAAGATATGCCGCTTTTGTCAATTTAGTAAACTTTGCGGGAATTGCGTATGAAATTTACAGATTGTTTGGCTTTAAACGCGAGTGCTGGAAGCGGAAAAACATTCACGCTTAGCATAAGATATATCGCGCTTTTATTAAAAGGCGCTAACGCTTCTAATATAGTGGCGCTTACATTTACCAAAAAAGCGGCAAACGAGATGCAGCATAGAGTGTATCATACGTTGCAAAACTTGGAAAATCGCGAAGCGGAATTAAGCGAACTAAGCGCTATTTTGGAATTAAGTAAAGAGGAGATTTTAAAAAGAAAAAACAAAATTTTGCCACGGTTTCTTGAAGCGAATATCAAAATCTCCACCATAGACGCGTTTTTTGGACAGATTTTGCGAAAATTTGCTTTACATCTTGGACTTATGCCCGATTTTACGAGCAATTTTACTTATAACGAGCAACGTTTTTACGAACTTTTTTTACGAAATGTAAAAAACTCTAACGCATACGATTCCCTTTTGTATTTTGTGATATTAGGACAAAAAAGTTTGAGGGATTTTTTCAAATTTTTATCTTTGATGTATGAAAAAAATAGCGAGATAGACGGATGGCGATTTGACAGAGTTAAAATGCCAAGCGACAAAAATGTTCTTGAGATCGCGAATGAGATAAAACAAAAACTGCAAAATTTAAACGCGAGCGAAAACGCGGTAAAAACTTTTGATGCCGACAATCTCTCCAAACTTCTTACAAAGAGTTTTTGGACAAGAGAAAGTCTTGATTATTGGGAGTATAAGAGGGTTTACACAGCTGAACTGGGCGAAATGTTTGAGAGACTTAAAGAGGCGTTAGGAGAGTTTTATATCAAAAAAGAGCGTTATTTAACAGGAGAACTGTTCTTTCTTTTTACCCTTTATAAAAATGCCAGACTTCAAAACGCGAAACAGACAAATGAACTCTCGTTTGACGACGTCACAAACGCCGTTTATGAACTTTTATATCGTCATATAGATAATGATTTTTTATATTTTAGACTTGATGGGGCGATAGAGCATTTATTGATAGACGAATTTCAAGACACGAATATTGTTCAATATAAGATTTTGGAGCCGATTATTCGGGAGATTATTTCAGGAATTGGCGTAAAAGAGTTCAGAAGTTTTTTCTATGTGGGAGATACGAAACAGTCTATTTATCGTTTTAGAGGCGGCGCGAAGGAGCTTTTTAACTATATAGTCAAAGTTTTGGACGTACATGTAGACTCCTTGAAGAAAAACTACAGAAGCCAAAAACTAATCGTGGAGTTTGTGAATAAGGTTTTTAAAGACAAAATCGCTAATTACGAGACGCAAGAGGCGACAAAAGAGGGTGGTTTTGTTGAAATTGCAATAAACGACGATGTTGTTCTTGGCGTATGTGAAAGTGCGCAAATGCTATTGGATTTACATGTAGAGGCGGAAAATATTGCGATTTTATGCGCCGTTAACAGCGATATTTTAGTTATCCAAGAAGCTCTTGAAACAAGAGGCATTCCAACAAGAACGGAGAGCGCGACACTTTTGGTGGATTCGCCAAACGTTATAGCAATCATAGAGTTTTTGAAATATCTCTATTTTGAGGATAAGGCGTTTTGGAACAAATTCGCAGCTATTGCGGAACAAAAAAGATTTAATTTTAGCGCGCAAAACGATATGTTCGGGCGTAATTTTATGGCGATTATCGGAGAGGATTTTGAAAATCTGCCAAATCTTAACGGTTTTGATAAAAATGACACTCCGCTTCACATCGTAACTTTATGTGTTGAGAGATTTGGACTTGACGGCAAAGACGCCGATATCATACATTTTTTAGAAATAGCGAACAGGTACGACAGTATAGAGAGTCTACTTTTTTCATATGATAAGATTGGTGAAAAATCCTCAAAAGAACATGCAGAAGGAGTGAAAATATTAACCGTACACAAATCAAAAGGACTTGAATTCGCGTATGTTATCGCAGCGGATAGAATTCAGCGCGAAAGAGTTGGAGGCGATTTATTGCTGTTTGATTATGATGAGGTTGAACTAGAAAATATTTTTATCTCTATGAGCAAAAGAGAACTTGTTGATAGAGATTATAAACGCGCGAAAGAAAAAGAGCGAAAACTAGGCGAAGAAGATACGTTAAATCAATTTTATGTTGCTTTTACGCGCGCCAAAAATGGACTTATTGTCGTGCAAAAAGAGAAAAACTCATCTTTTGATGTATTGAATTTACAGCAAATGAGAATGGGCGAGATAACCTCTTCCGCGCCGCGCCAAAAAAGCGCGCCAAAAGCGTTAAAATATGAAGCTTTGGCATTTGGCAGACAAAATATTATCGCCGAAAAAGAAGATATTGAAGGCAGCTTGGAAAATATACATTTTGGGCTGGCACTGCATTTTACTCTGGAAATGATGGCGGATTTTAGCGAAAGCGAACTTGAAAACGCTCTTGTTTGCACTAAGAATAGGTACGGGAAACTATTAGACGAAAAAGCTTTTTTATCCATAAAGAATAGAATTTTAAGTTTACTTAAAAATGAGAAATTTAAAAATATCATTGAAAACGGCGCGCTTTTTAAAGAACAGCCTTACATGTATGAAGGTAAAAGAAAACAGATAGATATATTGGTCGAAAAGAGTGAAAAAAATATAATTATTGATTATAAGAGTTCATTTTTCGCAAAATCCTTACATGTAAAGCAAGTAAATGAGTATAAAAATGCTCTTGAGATTATTTGCAAAAAAAGAGTTGAAGCGTATCTTTGCTATCTGCGCGAGAATGAAACCGTAATAACTAATTTGCGAGATTTATTATAAGTTATCGCAGCGATTTTTTGCTTTATATAAACTTAAATTAAGCGTTATATAAGAATTATTTAACTACAATCACCTTTTTTAAAACTCAAAGACAAAGGTCATAATACTATGGGTGCTACTCAAATTTTAAAATCAAACGAGGTTGTCAGAGACTGGGTTTTGATAGACGCCGGAGGAAAGCGATTTGGACGAGTGTTGACTGAAGCCGCAACGATTTTGCGCGGAAAACACAAACCGTCTTTTACTCCAAATGTTGATTGCGGAGATTTTGTCGTTATTATCAATGCGGATAAGACCGACTTTAGCGGCAAAAAAATGGACAATAAGTTTTATCATAGACATAGCGGATATTTCGGCAGTACAAAGAGCGAAAAACTCGGCGATCTTTTGACAAAAAATCCGGTAAAATTGTATAAATTAGCGGTACGCGGCATGCTTCCAAAAACGATTTTGGGAAAAGCTATGATTAAAAAACTTAAAATTTACGCGGGCGGCGAACATCCGCATACAGCGCAATTTAGCAAAGTAAAAGGAAAATAGTTATGGCAAAAGCAGTAAAAGTATACGCAACAGGCAAAAGAAAATCAGCCGTTGCTAAAGTATGGGTAAAATCGGGTAAAGGCGCCATAAGTATTAACGGCGTGGATTTGAATAGTTGGCTTGGCGGACACGAAGCTATAAAATTGAAAGTAATCCAGCCTCTTCTTTTAACAAAACAAGAGTCGTTATTGGAAGTTGTCGCTGATATACAAGGCGGCGGTTATTCAGCGCAAGCAGAGGCTTTAAGACATGGAATAGCAAAAGCCTTAGCCGCTTTAGACGATGATTTTCGCGCAATTTTAAAACCAAAAGGGCTTCTTACAAGAGACTCTCGCGTGGTTGAGAGAAAGAAATTCGGCAGACACAAAGCGCGCCGCAGTCCTCAATTCTCAAAACGTTAATAAAAAAGAGTCAACTTGTTTGGCTCTTTTTAAATTTATCTTTTATTAAAATAAAGAGTGTATAATTCCACTTGTCTAAATGACAAACCTCCTTTTTGTAGCATTATAGAAAGTCGCGGTGTTTCCTCACATCCTTTAAAATACACCGTGGCTTTATCTATAATGTAAATCCTGCTTTTTTGTTATAATATCGCGATGAAAAAGTTAATATTTTTAGTTTTTATTACTCAATTTCTTTTTTGCTCCTCTTTACATGTAGCGATGAGCGCAAATCCAAGCAGGATAAACCCTATTTTAGCCACTGATACCGTAAGTGGCGAAATATCTTTTTTTATATTTAATAGTTTGCTTACTTATGACGAGAATGCGTCCATAAAACCTGAACTTGCCAAATCATACAAATTTTTAGACAATAAAACGCTAATTTTTTATTTGAGAGACGATGTTTTTTGGTCTGACGGACAACGATTTAGCGCTGATGACGTAATTTTTACATATAAAAGTATTTTATCGCCAAGCGTTTCAACGCCCTATTCTGAAAGTTTTAAACATGTGCAAGCTGTGGAAAAGTTGGACGATTTTACTATTAAAGTAACTTATAAATATCCGTATTTTAAAGCTCTTGAGACATGGATGATGGGATTGCTGCCCGAGCATATTTTAAAAAATGAAAACTCTTTAATGACGAGCGATTTTAATCAAAAACCTGTAGGCACCGGAATGTTTACATTGAAAGATTTTTCGATTTCAAAAGATTTTGTATTGCAAGCTAATAAAAACTATTTTTTAGGTTCTCCGAAATTTGACAATATGATTTATCATTTTGTACCCGATTCTTCAACCGCTTTTTTGATGTTAAAATCAGGCGAACTTGATATGGCTGAAATATCTCCTTTGCAGCTTAAAAAGCAAGCTGATATTGAATTTATGAATAAATTTAATATATATGAGAGTATATCGCACGCTTACACTTATATGGGATTTAATCTAAAACTTCCAAAATTTCAAAACCCACATGTAAGAGAAGCTTTAAGTCTTGCTATTGACAGACAGGAGTTGATAGATATTTTGCTTTTCGGCGAAGGTTTTGTATGCACGGGACCTTTTTTGCCCGGCACTAACGCTTTTAATGCGGAGGTAAAAGCTCCGAAACAAGATATAAAAAAAGCACTTGAATTACTGAAAAAAGCCGGATATGATGAGAAAAATCCATTTGAATTTGAACTTGTGACAAATTCCGGCTCCAGAGTTTACGTAGCGCAAATATTACAACACCAACTTAAAAGCGTCGGCGTAAATATGAAGATAAGAGTTATGGAGTGGCAAGCGTTTTTAAATACCGTTATCGCTCCAAGAAAGTTTGACGCTATTTTGATGGCTTGGTCGCTTGGCATTAAACCGGACGCTTACTCTATTTGGCATAGCGAATCCGATAAAATCGGAGGTTTTAATTTTATAGGATATAAAAATGAAAAAGTTGACGAACTTATAAAAGAGGCTGAAAAAATAGTTAACGAAGAGGAGTTTAATAAAGTTTATAGAAAAATTTTTGAACTCATCGCGCAAGATAATCCTTATCTTTTTTTGTATATATCAAAAAATATTACCGCTATTAAAAAAAATATATCACCCGTTTATCCGTCAATTATAGGAATTACGCATAATATTTTAGAATGGAATAAAGAATAACTTTAATTTAAAAATGTTTTGATAGAATAGTCTCTTCTATATAAAACTTTAAGGGAGACTTGATGAAAAGAGTATTTTTTATCATCGCAACTTTAGGGATTGCTTTGATGGCAGCAGAGGGCAGATACGAGATTACTCCTACCGTCAGCGGAATTTTACCGGAAGGAAATACCGACCTAAAAAAACAACTTAGCGTAGGTTTGAGAGTAGGTCAGTATTTTGATAATGAATTTATCAACAAGATTGAAAGCGGCGTAGAGTTTACATCTACCGGTTATGAGAATCAAGGTCCTGGCACAGGTAAAAGACAAGCGTTGATTACGCGTTATTTTGTACACGGTATTAAAGAGTTTGAAGTCGCCGAAGATATGTATTTTTATGCGTTGGCAGGCGTAGGGTATGAAAATATCAGAAAAAAAGCAAGATACGGAAACAATGACAGTCCGTACGGTAATTACGGCGTCGGCGTTAGATATGCGGTTACGGACGATTTTTATTTAAGAACTGAAATTCGTCACGCGATAAAATTACATAGCGGACATGGCGATAATAATCTATTCGCGACTTTTGGCGTCTCTTATGCTTTAGGACAAAAAGAGAAAATAAGCATACTTCCTACAAATATCCAATTTAAATCTACCAAAAAAGAGGCGGTTGAAAAGGATAAGATTTCCATCGATATCGCGCAGCCAAAAGAGAATATTGAAGTTAGCGAAAATCAAGCTAAATACGTACCGACGCAAACGGTTGAAGTTGAAACAAAAGCTCTTGAAGAGCTTGAGAGCGATAACGATGTAATTGCGGATAATAAAAGTTTGCACCCAAATACTTCTTCAAAATTTAAAATTGATCACATACAGTCAGTTACATTAAAAATCAATTTTACTTCAGGTAAAGCCGATATTCCGGATAGTTTTAAACATCATATAGAAGCGGTAGCTGAAATATTAAAAAACGATACGGATTATAAGATTATCATTGAAGGGCATACAGACTCAATTGGTTCTAAAGAGTCAAATTTAATACTCTCAGAACAAAGAGCTAAAAGTGTGGCAAAGGAGCTTATCGATTTAGGCGTTAATGAGAGTCGTATAGTGACAGAGTGGTTTGGTTCCGAAAAACCGGTAGCGACAAATAAAAGCGCTGAAGGTCGGGCTGAAAACAGAAGAATTGAAGTCATTTTTGTCAAATAATTTTTTACAATGGAATTTTTAAAACAAGAGCAAATAATCGGACTTATAGGTTCCTACGGACTTCGCGTCGTGGGAGCTTTACTTATATTTTTTATAGGTAAAAAGGTAGCTTCGTGGCTTTCAAAGGTATTTGTTAAAGTCATTGGCAGAACATCGTTAGACGAAACAACTGCGTCATTTTTAAGCAGCGCCGTTTATATGGCGTTGCTTTTTGTGGTTGTGCTTGCCGCGCTTGCGAATTTAGGAGTTGAAACAACGTCGTTCGTCGCTCTTATCGGTGCGATGGGACTTGCCATAGGTATGGCTTTGAAAGACTCGTTTTCAAGTATAGGCGCTGGGCTTTTGATAGTCTTTTTCAAACCTTTTAAAGTAGAAGATATGATAGAGACTATGGGAGTGTTAGGCATAGTCGAATCCATAAATATCTTTAGCACCGTTTTGAAAACAAACGATAATAAGCAGATAATTATCCCAAATTCAAAAATAGTCGCGAACAATATCGTTAATTATTCAAGCAAAAAAGTACGTAGGGTAGATTTGGTATTTGGCATAAGTTATGAGGATGATCTAAGAAAAGCAAAAAAGATTTTAGAAGATATTGCTGCCGCGGAGCAGAGAATATTAAAAAATCCAGTCCCTTTAGTAGCCGTTTTGGAGCTTGGTGCAAGCAGCGTAAATTTTGCCGTTAGAGTTTGGGTAAAACATGATGATTATTGGGGCGTCTATTTTTACCTAAATGAAGCCGTGAAACTTAAGTTTGACGAAGAGAAAATAACGATACCTTATCCGCAACTGGAAGTTTCGCAAAAGAAATGAATTGTCGCGAGAATTGCGGACTAAATTAAGATAGCGGCGATTTGTTTTTAATGATACTAAGCGTCGTATACTATGAAAATATCTTACATGTATAAAAGAAAATTAACAATAACGTTTATCGTTATTGATATTTAGCAATATAAAAATATTTTATTTCTTACATGTAAGCGTTTTTAATATAGTTAGATAAAAAAATAATACGCGCGACCCAACAAAGCACGCTACATGTAAGAAATAAATAAAAATAATCTTTTGAAGCGCGAAAGAGAGTTTGGCGGCAAAACGTTCACATGTAAAGATGCGAAGCTATTTTTATTTAATCTCTTAAATACAAAACGCTGTACAAGTACATAAATAAAGGAGAAAATTTGACTATACTTTTTGATATGGACGGCACGCTTATTGACTCTACGCCCGCGATTTTGGAAAGTTTTGACGCGGCGTTTAAAAAAATGGGCGTTAAATTTTCCAATCCTGAAAAGATAATTTCACTTATCGGTTATCCTCTGGATTTTATGTTCGAGAAACTCGGCGTAAAAGTAGATAAAACAGACGAGTTCGTAATGGCGTATAAAGCTCACTATAAAACTGTAGCCACAAAAAAGACCGTTTTGATAGATGGGGCGAGAGAGGCTATAAAGCTTGCTTTAACTTTTGCGCATATGGGCGTGGTTACCACCAAAACTTCGCTTTATACAAAAGAGATATTAAAATATTTCGGACTTTTGGAATTTTTTAAAGCAGTGGTCGGACGAGAAGACGTCAAAAATCCCAAACCTCATTCGGAGCCTATATTAAAAGCACTTTTATTGCTAAATAGCGATGCTAAAACAGCGTGGATTATAGGCGATACGATTTTAGATTTAATGGCGGCGAGAGAGGCTAAAATAAACAGTGTGGGAGTATTATGCGGATATGGTAAAAAAGATGATTTGGCGCAATTTACAGACAATATAACAAGCAATACTTTACAGGCAGTAACATTTATAAAGGACAATTTTAGTAAAACGTCCTAAATCCCTCGTTTTTTTGAATAATTAAGAAAATAATAGGTAAAATCACCTACTTTTATATATAAAAATTGATTATAAGGATGAGTATTTATGGCTAAGATTATGAGAACAATGGACGGCAACGAGGCTGCCGCTTACGCCGCTTACGCATTTACCGAAGTTGCGGGAATATACCCTATTACTCCGTCTTCCCCGATGGCTGATTTTACCGATATATGGGCTGCGCAAGGCAAGAAAAATCTTTTCGGAATGCCGGTTAAAGTTGTCGAAATGCAAAGCGAAGGCGGCGCTGCCGGAACCGTACACGGTTCTCTGCAAGTCGGCGCGTTGACTACAACGTATACGGCTTCGCAAGGATTGCTTTTAAAAATTCCCAACATGTATAAAATAGCAGGACAACTGCTTCCCGGAGTCATACATGTAAGCGCTAGAACGCTTGCTACGCACGCGCTCTCAATTTTTGGAGATCATCAAGATATTTATGCATGTAGGCAGACGGGCTTTGCCATGCTCTCAACCGGTTCCGTGCAACAAGTTATGGATTTGGCGGGCGTCGCGCATCTTAGCGCGATAAAGGGCAGAGTGCCGTTTTTACATTTTTTTGACGGATTTAGAACTTCGCACGAAGTTCAAAAAATTGAGGTTATGGATTATGCCGTGTTTGATAAGCTTTTGGATAGAGCCGCTTTGCGAACGTTTAGAGACGAAGCTTTGTCTCCGGATAACCCAAAAACCAGAGGAAGCGCGCAAAATGACGATATATATTTTCAAGGACGCGAAGTTCAAAATAAGATTTATGAAGCGTTGCCTGATATTGTCGCGGAGTATATGCGCGAAATTTCCAAAGTAACCGGCAGAGAATACGCTCCATTTGTATTTTACGGACACAAAGAGGCTGAAAATATCATAGTAGCTATGGGTTCGGCTACTGAATGTATTAAAGAAGTTGTCGACTATCTGATAACGCAGGGCAAGAAAGTAGGGCTTATCATACCTCATCTTTATAGACCTTTTAGCCTAAAATATCTATTTGAAGCTATGCCAAAAACCGTTAAAAAGATAGCCGTTCTTGATAGAACAAAAGAATCAGGCTCTATAGGAGAGCCGCTGTTTTTAGATATTAAAGCCGCATTTTACGGTAAAGAAAGCGCGCCTTTGATAGTAGGCGGCAGATACGGACTCGCTTCAAAAGATGTAAATCCTTCTCACATTTTAGCGGTGTTTAAAAATTTAGATGAAAAACATCCTAAAACTGATTTTACCATAGGCATAACGGACGACGTTACGTTTAAATCGCTTGAGCCTGTGAGCGATATTGATTTGAGCGACGAAGACACTAAAGAGTGTCTTTTTTACGGGCTTGGCGCTGATGGAACTGTTGGGGCGAATAAAAGTTCCGTTAAAATCATAGGCGATGAGACCGACATGTACTCACAAGCTTATTTCGCGTATGATTCTAAAAAATCGGGCGGTTTTACAAGATCGCATTTGAGATTTGGTAAAAAACCTATCCGCTCAACCTATCTTGTTTCAAATCCGCATTTTGTCGCATGTTCTGTCGCGGCATATTTGGATCTATACGATGTTATCGACGGTATAAGAAAAAAAGGCACATTTTTGCTAAACTCCATTTGGGACGCGAAAGAGACAATAGAGAGAATTCCAAATAGAGTTAAAAAGATTTTAGCGCGTCAAGAGGTGAATTTTTACATTATCAACGCTACTAAATTGGCGCGTGAGATTGGTCTTGGAAATCGCAGCAATACGATTATGCAATCGGCGTTTTTTAAATTAGCCGATATTATTGATTATGAAAAAGCGCAAGAATATATGAAAAAGCAAGCCTATAAAGCTTATGGCAAAAAAGGCGATCAGATAGTTGAGATGAATTATAAAGCCATAGATTCAGGCGCCAAAGGTTTGGTAAAAGTTACCGTTGATCCAGCGTGGGCAGATTTGCCTGATGAAAAAGCCTTGAAAAATGATAATTATAAAGGCACGGAATATGTAGAAAAGATAGCCAAGCCAGTCAATGCCGCCAGAGGCGATTCGCTTGCCGTTTCCGTATTTAAAGGTTACGAAGACGGTTCAATGGAGCACGGTACAAGCGAATATGAAAAAAGAGGCGTTGGCGTTACCGTTCCAAAATGGATAGAGGAGAACTGTATCCAATGCAACCAGTGCGTATTTGTATGTCCGCATGCGGTTATAAGAGGATTTTTGATAGACGACAAAGAGCTCAAAGCGGCTCCTGAGGGTGTGAAAACTCATACAATAGACGCTAAAGGCAAAGGCGTTGAAGGGCTTAAATATAAAATTCAAGTCTCTCCGCTTGATTGTACGGGTTGTGATTTATGCGTAGAGGCATGTCCTACTAAAGAGAAATCTTTGCAGATGGTTCCTTTACAAGAGTCGCTTGACGCGCATGAACAAGAGAACGCTGACTATCTTTTCAAAAAAGTTACTTATAAAGATGATATTTTAAATAAAAATAGCGTAAAAGGCGTAGGATTCGCTCAACCTCTGTTTGAATTTCACGGCGCATGTCCTGGATGCGGCGAGACTCCTTATATAACGCTTGTAACAAGACTGTTTGGAGAGAGTATGAGCATAGCTAACGGTACGGGCTGTTCGTCTATTTACGGCGCGTCGGCTCCATCAACTCCATATCGCAAAAATGGTGAAGGCAGAGGACCTTCATGGGCAAATTCGCTTTTTGAAGATAATGCCGAATTTGGACTAGGTATGAAAGTCGCTACAGAGACGATGAGACATCGCATAGTAGATCTGATGGAGAGCGCTATAGATAAAGTGGCCGGCGAATTGTCATTATTGTTTAAAGAGTGGATTGAATTTAAAGAAGATAGAATTAAGAGTTTAAAAATCAGAAACGCTCTTGTGCCGCTTTTGGAAAAGAGTACGCAAATTCCGGAAGTAAAAGAGATATTAAATCTAAAAACGCATCTTGCCAAACGCTCTCAATGGATAATTGGAGGCGACGGTTGGGCTTACGATATAGGCTACGGCGGACTTGATCATGTGTTGGCGAGCGGTGAAAATGTAAATATAATGGTACTTGATACGGAGGTTTACTCAAATACGGGCGGTCAAAGCTCAAAATCTTCAAGAGTCGGTTCGGTAGCGCAATTTACGGCGTCAGGCAAAGCGGTGCAGAAAAAAGATTTGGGTTATATAGCTATGACATATGAAAATATCTATATCGCGCAGATAAATTCCAACGCTTCCGCCGCGCAAACCATTAAAGCTATTGAAGAGGCGGAGAATTATGACGGAGCGTCTTTAATTATAGCTTACTCTCCTTGTATCGCTCATGGTATAAAAGGCGGACTCAGTAAATCCGGCGATCAAGCCGAGCTTGCCACAAAATGCGGTTATTGGCCTTTATACACATATGACCCGAGACTTAAAAAAGAGGGTAAAAATCCTATAAAAATTACAGGTAAAGAGCCCGATTGGTCCTTGTACGAAGAGTTTTTAAATAACGAAGTGAGATACGCTTCGTTGAAAAAGTTAAATCCTGCGCACGCTCAAGAGCTTTTTAATCGCAACAGAGAAGACGCAAAACGCAGATACAGGCAATTAAAACGTTTAGCGCAAGCCGATTATTCAAACGAATTAGGTTAAAATACAATTTAAGCGGGTTAAAACCCGCTTAAATATAAAATTATTTGCTCAAACAACTTTTACAAATCAAGAAATTTTGCTATCATTCGGATAATATTTCTAGACCAAGGTTTACTCAAGCGTTTGTCTATTATAGGTCGCGTTATTGAAATTGGTAAAAGATTTTATACAAAATATAGAAAATCACAAAATTTATAACTTTATACTTATCACTACAATAGCTTTTATTATAATCATCAGCAATAGTTTTTATTATATTGAAAAGCACTTTGAAGATCTTATGGAGCAAAAGATAATCTTAATAGTGAAAGATATAGAACATGAGATTAGAGCATGGCTTTTGGAACGCGTTACAAATATAGAAAACAGCGCTAAGTTTATTGACGAGATTTACGATGACGAGACGAAATTAAAGGCTTTTAGCACCACTTTTATGAAAAAAAACGCGAGTTTTGACGCCTTGCAGTTACTTATCCCAAATTTGTATCTTTATGTGAACGGTATAAAAACGGACGATTATGTTAAGCACTATACGGACTCTTACGGCAAAAGGTATTATTATAAAAACGACGACGAAGAGCTTTGGTATTTAAACTTGAAATGGTTTGCAGAGACTAAAAGAGATATGAAAACTACTATAGAAATGATGCAAGACCACGGGCTTTTACATGTAAAGACTATAAATATATGCACTCCCATCGATAGAGACGACGAGTTTAAAGGTGTTTATTGCGGGATTATCAAGGCGGATTCACTGTTTGATAAGATAAAATCGCTTGAAATGCCAAAAGGCAGCTATTATCTGATAATGGATGGACAAAACAGCGTCTTGACAGAGTTTAACAATAGTATTTTAAGTTTAGACGAGATAAAAGAGACGTTTAGCGTGAATTTTGCCAATAACTCCACAGAACATATTCATAATAACACCATAATGACAATAGATAAATTTAGTAATTTTGGGTGGTATATAGTTGTGGGCATTAATAAAGATGAGATTGATAATAAGCCTATGCAGGCATTTTTAAAACATGCCTCGCTGATATTAGTTTTTTTCATTATATTTATAGCCGTAGTAAACGGCGCATATACGTTTTTGTATTCTCGTACAAATACAAAAAAAAGAGAATACAAAAAAATGCTTGAGTATAGTTCGCGTATGAGCGAAGTAGGCGAACTTGTATCGGCTATCAATCACCAGCTTCGCCAGCCGCTCAACTCTTTAGCTCTTATTATAAGCAATACGCTTAAATTATTGTCTCGTGAGATTTTGGATAGAAAAATGCTTGAGGGCAATCTTAAACTGTCTCAAAAATCAATAGGCCTTATGAATAAAACTATAAATATTTTTCGCAACTTTTATCGTTCCGATAACGCTATAAGCGAATTTTCCTTGAAAAATACCGTGGACGGCGTTTTGCAAGTTCTGTATACAAATACGTCGCAAAAAAATATAACAATCAGCTCGTATGATAAAAATATAAAAAATCTCAAAATAACCTCTATGGAGAATTTTGTGCAGCAAATACTGCTGGTGCTCTTACAAAACGCTATTGACGCCATTGCTCCTATGGAAGATTTGAAAGAGCTTAATAAACGCAATATAGAGATAAGATTTGAAGTTCATGAAAAAATCGTGGATATAGATGTGATAGATTTTGGACACGGTATCAAAAAAGGGTCTGAAAAAAGTATATTCTCCGTATTTTATAAGTCTCATAAAAAACAAGGTTTTGGTATGGGATTGTTTTTCGCGAAAAAGTTGGCGAACAAAAAACTTATGAGCGATATAACGCTAATCAAAAGTCACAATCCAACAATTTTTCGTTTTGGCGTTAGGAGAGTGTGTAAAGTATGAAAAGGAGAAAAAATGCGCAAATCAACCTTTGAGCTTTTGAGTAGTTTCACGGTTTTGGTAGTAGAAGACGACAGCGTCGCGAGAGCTATGATAAAACAAGGATTAAAAGAGTATTTCGCCGCCTATTACGAGGCTAAAAACGGGCTTGAGGGACTTGAGGTTTTCAAAAAACATAAGATCGATATCATCGTGGTTGACATTCATTTGCCGCTTCTTAACGGTTTTGACATGATAAAAGAGATTTTGATATTAAAGCCAAAACAATCATTCGTTGTCATAACATCATACGATACGGATAAAAATGTGCTAAGCAGCGTGCATACGGGCGCGCTTAGTTTTTTGAGAAAACCTATAGAAATTGAAGATTTGCAAATCGCTTTGATGTTGGCGCTTTCCAAAAAGATGAAAAAAAAGCAAGTTAAAATCGCCGCCGACGTTTTATTGGATTTTAATAAAGAGATAGTATATAAAAACGATAAACCGTTATTTTTGACAAATATCAGCAATAAGGTTTTCTGGCTTTTGTGCTATAACTTAAACAACCTTGTAAGTTACGAGATGATAGAAGATTACGCGTATGGAGGCAAAAGTATGAACAAAAATACCATACATACCGTAATACTGAGAATTAAGAAGTATTTGGACAATATAAATATAGAAAACGTCGCGAACGCCGGATATATTTTAAGACATAAACCTATATTTTAATCTTTCTGCAAAGATACAACATGCAAAAAAGAGTTGATATAGCCACGAATACGTATACATGTATTTTTAACATGTTTGTAAAATCATTTTGCGAGATTACGTTTGTATAAGAAGAGAAAATATCCCCGATTAACGTATTGGCTCTGAATACGCATTTGTCGTTTATTTCTGATACGTTAAAAAAACAGCTTATAAAATTAGAAAACGGTTTTCCTTGCGCGACAAACTCTTTTGTCTCTGAAAATCTATATATCGCCCAAAGCGCTAAAGATTGTTTGATGCCAAAAACAGCGGCGACAAATCCGAATCCGCATCCGATATCCAAAAATTTTTTTGGATTTACGGCGCAAATAATTCCCGCTAAGAAAACGAGCAAAAACGCGAATCTCAAATACGTAAAATCAGCGCTTAAAAGTATATTTATATAATTATTAACAATAAAACAACTAAAAAGCACCATAAAGACTAACGTACATGTGATAAGCAACCAAAATGTTCTGTTTTGTTGCGTTGCCGCCGTATTTTTTAAAAATGCGGTTTTTAAAGTGGTATATTTATTCATAATAATAATCTTTCAATTTAATATATTTTTTTAAAAAATTTAATTCCAATACAATAGACAATGTATTGCTGAATGTGACTTTAATAATAAACTAAATTTCTGACAAAAAAATTTCGCTAAAGTTAAATATTTCTTAATTTAAATATATTTTTACATATATTAATGAATTTATACATGTAGTATATGTCAATAGGTATATCATAGTAAACAGATAAGTATAGTATTGTATTTTTTGAAAAAATGTGATAAAATGCTTTTTTGTATATTTTTGGGATTGCGAGGATTGGAAAATGTAATAATTTTTGATAATTGGTATTATAATAAGCGGATTTTCAGCTTTTTTATTTATAATAATCATTATCAAAAAAAGATATTCAAAAGGAGGAAGTCATGTCCGTACTTGTCATAGGCGCTGATGAGATAAATCCGATAAGAGCGGTTTTAAACGATCTTGGGGCGGATGAGGTTTTGCATTGGGACGCTAGAAAGAAAAGCAGTGTAAATAGAAAGATTATTCCGCAAAATACCGAATGCGTCGTAATGCTGACAAGTTTTTTAAATCATAATACTATGAAACTGTTCAAGTCTCAAGCTAAAAAACGCAACATTCCGGTAGTTTGCGCGAAAAGAAGCGTAAGTTGCGTATATAGCGAATATTGTAAAGTATTTGGTTTGAATAAAGAGTACGATTGCGACGAATGTCAAAAGAGTTTTTGAAAAATGCTTTTTGGTTTTGAGAGGATAAACGGAAAGTGGGTTGAGAGAGTTCCGGCGCTGTTTCGACCATTTTCTCCCAAAGAACAGCGCGAGTTTTTTATCAATCAATATAATTGTTGCGTAAACGATGACGAGAGAATCGCCATTAAAAACAATTTTGGTTGTTTTACTCTTTTTGAGATTTTTCAAAATAAGATTTTATCGGAGTTGAAAGTAAAAAACAGACTTCGCGAAAACAGACTCAAAGTATTTGATCCGTATTCGGCACTTTTAATGGAACTTTTTGTAAAAGGGGATTTTGATAAGTTAGAGAGGATAATAAAAGCGAATGCGCTTTTGCCTAAACTTTCTCAGGCAATGCTGATTTTTAGGATATTTTCATCCGAAAATTGCGGAATAATATTTGACGCGAAGACTCTTTTTTCAGAGTTTGTATTGGAAAAAGTCGCGCGCAAAAATCCGGATAAAGACGTTTATTTTAAAGACGGTTTGATTGTTATTGAAAAAAATAGCGAGCGTTTGCTTAATATAATGTTATGTTTCAAAAGGTTTGATAAGGATAAGATTCATCTCGCGAAAGACGAGATAGATGAGGCTTGGAGAAAGGTCGCAAAGGACAATATTAAGTCTTTGTATATCGTTTTTCCTAGAAATAGCGCGTTTAGGCGTCATATAGAGGTTAAAAACCCGTGCTTTGCCGATTCGTTGGTAAAGCTTGTTCCATATACCATTTAATTTTAGGAGATAAAAATGTCAATAGCTATTGTTTACGGAAGTAGCGGCGGCAATACTGAAAGTGTTGCTAAACTTATTCAAAAAAAGCTTGGTAAAGAGATTGATTTGATAGATATCAGCAAAGCTGATGCGGATAAAATAAACGGTTACGATAAGCTGATTTTAGGCACATCAACTTGGTATGAGGGCGAATTGCAAGACGATTGGGATTCGTTTAACAAAGACTCGCTTAAGCTCGAAGGCAAAACGGTAGCGCTTTTTGGACTTGGCGACCAAGACGGTTATGGCGGCGAGTTTTGCGACGGCGTTGGAACTTTATATCAATTAAGCTTGGAAAAGGGCGCTAAAATAGTAGGCGATAAAAATTCTACCGAAGGATATAGCTTCGAGTATTCAAAAGCGGTAGTAGACGGAAAGTTCGTAGGTCTTATTGTCGATGAGGATAATCAGAGCGATTTAACTGAAAGTAGAGTTGAGAAATGGGTGGAGAGTATAAAATCCGCTTTTTAAATCCGCTAATTTTTAGGTTAGTTTTGCTTCTTAGCAAAACTGCCTGATTCTGTTTTGTACATTTTTAAGGTTTGTCTGTTTTGTTAAATCATATTGGCAAATTTTCGCAAATTTTTTCTTTGCTCTTAAAAGATACTGCTACAAAGAGTATGAAAATGTACAAAATAGAGTTTGGGAAGAGATGTCAATCGTCTCTTCCGCTTTTGCGATAAATTTAAAACTGTTTACAGTTTGAAACTTATTGTCTTTTACGCTTTGTAAAAATCATACATGTAACGCCTTTCTTGATACATATTTAGAAAAATAGGATAAAATATATCTCATAAATGATGAATGTGAAAAAGTAAAAAAATCACTTGATTACAACTGTCAAATTTAAACTTTAAGGAGAAAAAATGTCTGTAGCCATAGTTTACGGAAGCACGAAAGGTGCCGCGGCAAGCGTTGCGGAACTTATAAAGAACAATTTCAAAGAGGCTGATTTGATAAATATAGCCAAAGCGACCCCCGACGAATTAAATGGTTATGACGGACTTATTATCGGCACATCTACATATTATGACGGCGAGTTACAAGACGATTGGGAAGCGTTTGACAAAGAAGCGCTTGAACTTAATGGTAAAAAAGTAGCTCTTTTTGGCGTTGGGAATCAAAAAAGACATGGCAAAACATTTAATAACGGCATAGGCATTTTATATGAGTTGGCTGTAAGCAAAGGCGCTAAAATAGTTGGAGATAAAAATCCGACCGATAAATATACTTTTGAGACTTCAAAAGCGGTGGTAGATGGCAAATTTGTAGGACTTGTCATAGATAAAGATGTCGAAGGCGATTCGCTGGAAGATAGCGTTGCGAAATGGACAAATTCTATAAAAAATAACTTTTAAGGTAAAGTCATATTTCGGAAGGGGTTTTCCTTCCGAAATTTTAATCGTCCACAAAAGTTATTAATAGATTTGCGTCTACTATTTGCGCTATTTTTGAGGCTGTGCTTCCGAATATTATAGGATTTAATCCGGCCATATTTCTCGATGCCAAAACCATTAGCGTATAATTGTTTTCCTGCGCGTATTTTTTGATAGCTTCGGAGACACTCTCTTCCACATCCAATACAACAGTAGGCGCGTCTGTTCTATTTTTTCTAAACTCTTTGAGCTGTTTTTCCATCTCCTCTTGCATATATTCCACAGAATAAGCGGCAAGCGTGGTATATGGCGTCGCTATTTCTCCAAAAGCCGATGTGTCCGCGTAAACGTAAGAGACGGGCGCATTTGATTTTAAAAACTTTTTGACCGTGGAAGCGCTCATGGTGTAATCTCCAAGGTCTGTGGGAATCAATATTTTATTATCAAGAGGTTTGCTTCTTGCTATAAATACCGGAGCTCCTATCCTTTCAAGCACTTTTTTTACAGTTGAACCCAGATACAAAACGGCGTGCGATTTGCTCATATTTCCAAGCACCACAAGATCGGCGTTTTTCTCTTTGGCCGTTTTTAATATAAGTTCCCAGCCGCTTAATATGTCTACCACGATATCGCTTTCGTCTATATCAGCTATTTTTTTGATAGAAGCTTGAAGTTCTTCTTTGATTTTAGTCACATCTATGTCTCTCCTGAAAAATCTTAAGACCACAGCGTGTACATAGGTTACTTCCGCGCCTGTTCTTTTGCGCAACTCTTCGGTTTTTTGTATTACATGCAGATCGCTTTCGTGTAAAGCCAAAGCCGCTACAATTTGTTTCATAGGAACTCCTTGTTTTATCTTGGTTTAGTATATCAAAAAGCAATATAAACATAACTTTTTTGGTATAATTATTTTAAATTTCATGGAAAAATTGTGAAAATAGGGGAAAATATGCCACTTCTTGATAGCTTTAAGGTCGATCATACAAAAATGACGGCGCCTTCGGTTAGAGTAGCTAAAACGATGAAAACTCCAAACGGAGATCAGATTACTGTTTTTGATTTACGTTTTTGCAAACCCAATAAAGAGATATTAAGCCCAAAAGGCATTCATACGTTAGAACATTTGTTCGCGGGATTTATGAGAGCGCATTTAAACGGCGATAACGTGGAAGTGATAGATATTTCGCCTATGGGTTGCAGGACGGGATTTTATATGAGCCTTATAGGAAGTCCCAAAGAGAAAGATGTCGCGACGGCGTGGGAAGCCGCTATGAAGGACATTTTGAGAGTAAAGCGCAAAAAAGATATTCCCGAGCTTAATATCTATCAGTGCGGCACATATAAATTGCACTCTTTGAAAAAAGCCAAAAAGATAGCCGAACAAGTACTTAAAAACGGCGTTGGAATAATGAAAAATCACGCAAAGATAGCGTTAAAGATTTAACGTCGCATTCATTTACATGTTACATGTAAGGATTGATTTTTACCATTACATGTAGCCGTTTTTCTCTATTCTATTTCTTAAATTCGCAATAAATTTTAAAAAACTAAAATATTTTATATCGTTTTATCTTCAATAAGATATTTTAGTGTCTATATGCGAACAATACCCGTCGGTTGAACTTTTGTTTCACCTTCAAGAGGATATTTTAGTATCATATAAAAACTCAAGTTGGTTTACATGTAAAGAATTCACTTTTTAGTATCACATGAAAACTCAAATTAGTTTACATGTAAAGATTATGAAACATCATAATTTACTCTAAGTCCAATTAACCAAACTCCTTACATGTAAGTATAGATATAAATTCAAAATATCCTCTTAGTATTAGTGCGAATCAAATGCTTCGCAATACAAGAATCTATGTAAGTAAAATGCGAATAGCTCAAATATCTATGATTACTGAACATCAATATAAAGTCCAAAACTTTAATAGTTGTCTTTGTAATCCTCACATGTAAGGATTACAAAATATCATATCGTACCAAGTTAGATTAACTTCAAAGATTTCAATTCTTAAGTCCTTACATGTAAAAGATTAAATCGGTTTTTTTGATATTCTTGTTTACATGTAAAGACTTAAGATTTAAAAATCCTATGTGTAACCGATAAACATCAATATTGGTCTTGTAAGGCAATCAAAAGATATTGAAGCTACATGTAGCTGTCTTTCATTTGTCTTTTATCTATTTGGTTTTTGGAAGAAAGTATGGCCTTTGTGTATTGTTTACATGTAAGATTAATCCTACATGTAATATTGGTATCAAGAGATACATGTAACTATTTTCATTTTAATATTGGGTACAAAATCCTTTCAACTGTTGGTTTATCTTTCCCACTCCAATTTCTTACCAAATCCTAAGCGATTATCGGTAAATTTAGCGTAGTTTATCTCTATTTCCCATAAAGACGATATAAGAGTAATAGCGAACGGATATAAAAGAAGATAAGCTTTCTTAGCTTTTAAAGAGGCTTTTTTGACAACTCCATCAAACTGCAATCCTTGTATCAAACCTACCTCTTTTGTTTCAAGTGCTATTGTTCCGCTTACATATGGATTTTTTAAGATATTTTGCATATGATGAGTCTTTTTATCAGAAGCGAAAACAAATGAGTTATTTTTTTCAAAAAATAGATAAAAACAGCTGGCAGACCAAGTTTTATTATTCTCATAAGTGCTTACATGTAAGACGTGATGTTCTTTTATGAATTTTATGAGTTTTTCATTCATTGGGGGATTATGGGTGGGGGGGTTGGATTTTGTTTTTGAGGGGACTTTTCTTTGATTATGCGAAACAGTTTCAAAAGAGATATAAAGAATGTTGTGATGGCAGGTCCCAATATCATTCCCCAAAAACCAAATGAGGCAAGTCCTGCTATGATAGAGAAAAATATCAAGAGCGTGTTAAAATATACCGGCGTTTTCAAAAGCATTTTATTTACGTATTTGATAATGAGAGGTTTTACGAAGTTATCCACCGCGCCTATGCCGACAAAGGAGTATATGGATATCACAAGAGCGGATGTTGTATTGCCGTTTGAAAACTCTATTAACGATAAAGGAAGCCATACAAGCATACCGCCTACTATCGGTATCAAAGAAGCAAAGCCGTACAATATGCCGAGCATTAATCCGTTGTATCCGTAAGCTATGCCTATAAAAGCAAATAAAACTCCTTCCAAAATAGCCGTCAAAATGATGGAGTAAAATACCACGCTCATAACATTCGCCACTTCGGAAAGTATGCCATCCGACTCTTCCGGATTTATCGGTATTACGCTTTTAAAATATATGTTTAGATTTTTGCCGTAATATGTCGCGAAAAAGAAAAATATAATAATTAAAACCATATCTTTCAAAAATCCGGCGCTCATCTTACCGATAAAAGTAGCGTAAGATACCGCTTTGGCTGTTATCGCCGCTTTGTCTAAGTTCGCGAAATATCCGTCCACGTCAAGTTCTAAAAAACTTAACGATTGAGGCAATGAGAGTTTTATATTTGAAAGAAAAGTCATCGCTTTTTCTACCAAATCATCGTTTACATGTATAAGCGAATTTGTAAGAGTGGTAGCGGCGTATCCTATAGGCGCGAAAAATAGCAAAAGCAGTACTAAAGTTGTTAAAATCGCTGACAACATAGGAATTTTCACAAATCTTTGTATAAAAACGTTTATGCTGTTCATAGCTACGGCTAAAAGCGAGGCTATCGTAATGTCAAGCAAAAACGGAGAGTATAATTTGACCATTCCGTAAAGTGTCAAAAGAAAAACAGCTAAAATAAAAAAACGATTGTTATTAGCGTTCATTTGTATCCTTAAACAGTCCGGCGTTTAAAGATGAGAGTCTGAAAAGCTCATAGCATTTTGGAGTCGCTATTCTGCCGCGCGCCGTTCTTTCGATATATCCTGTGGCTATCAAATAAGGTTCTATCACATCTTCTACCGTTCCTTCGTCTTCGCTTAGGGCTGCTGCTATAGTATTTAAACCTATCGGCCGCCCTTTCGCGTTGAGCAGAATTTGCAAGAACTTTATATCCATCTCGTCAAACCCTTGTTCGTCTACGCCAAGTTCGTCAAGTCCATACTTCGCGCGTTCTTTTGAGATAGAATTCTCATTGTGTATTTGCGCAAAATCACGTACGCGTTTTAATAATCTCAAAGCGATTCTCGGCGTTCCTCTGCATCTTTTTGACATCTCTTCGGCGGCGTCTTCTTTACATGTAAAATTAAGTTTAAAAGAGGCTTTTTGTATTATTTTACTAAGCTCGCCGTATGAGTAAAATTGCAGTCTGAAATGCATGCCAAATCTATCTCTTAAAGGTGAACTTATCATACCGGCTCTGGTTGTGGCGCCAATAAGCGTAAATCGCGGTAAATCTATCTTAATAGTTTGCGCGGCCGGTCCGCTTCCTATGATGATGTCGAGTCTGAAATCCTCCATAGCCGGATATAAAATTTCTTCGATAGCAGATGAGAGTCTATGAATCTCGTCAATGAACAGTACGTCGCCTTCTTGAAGATTTGTCAAAATCGCCGCTAAATCGCCGCTTTTTTCTATCATTGGAGCGGCTGTTATTTTGATATTTGTGTTCATTTCAGATGCTATCAAATACGCTAATGTAGTTTTGCCAAGACCGGGAGGTCCGAAAAAAAGCACATGGTCTAAACTCTCGCTCCTTTTTTTAGACGCTTCTATAAATACTTGAAGATTTTTTTTGATTTTATCTTGTCCTATATAATCGTTCCAAGTTTTTGGACGCAACGAATTTTCATACTCGTTGTCAAATTTTATTTTTTCTATCTCAACGATTCTTTCCATGCTTTACTCAATAAATAAATTCGTCATTCGGGAATTTTCCGCTTTTTACATCTTTCGTATATTGCTCAACCGCTTTTTTGACTAAATCCGCGCCGTTCAAATAACGTTTTACGAATTTTGGCTTAAACTCTTCAAAAAATCCCAACATGTCGCTCCAAACAAGCACTTGCCCATCCATATGTTTGCCTGCTCCTATCCCTATTGTCGGTATTTTTACAGCTTCGCTCACGGCTTTTCCCGCCTCTTCTTTTACCCCTTCAACAACTATGCAAAAAGCTCCCGCGTCTTCGATAGCGCGCGCGTCGTCAATTAATTTTTGAATATCTTCGCTATCTTTGCCTTTTATCTTAAAACCGCCTTCGCTTCTGGCAAATTGCGGCATAAGTCCAATGTGTCCCACAACTGCTATTGAGTTATTTGTCAAAGTTTTCACGATATGCGCTCTCTCTTTTCCGCCCTCTATTTTGACAGCTTGTGCGTCTGTTTGCCTGTAAATCTGAGATGCGTTTTTTAAAGCGATTTTTTCATCCGTATACGAAGCAAACGGCATATCGGTGACTACAAATGTATTTTTTGCTCCCATTAAAACGGCTTTTGTATGATAAATCATCATATCCAAATCCGCGCTTAGCGTATCTTTTCGCCCGTTAAAACTGTTATTTAGACTATCGCCTACTAATATTATGTCGACTTTTTCATCAAATAAAGAGGCAAAAAGAGCGTCATAGGCGGTAATCATAACAAGTTTTTCACTATTTTTGGCGTTTTTTATGGAAGTTATAGTTTTCATGCAAAATTATCCTTCGCGTTTGTATAACAAAATCACATTTAAAATGTTACAATTATATCTATAAAAAACAGTAAAAGAGTTGAAATCTTAACACTACATGTAAGCAAACGGAGATAAATTGAAACAATTGGTTGCGTATATAACGGCTGGATATCCTGATGTAAATTTTAGCATTGACACAGCTTTGGCTCTTAAAGACGCCGGAGCGGATATAATAGAACTCGGAGTTCCATTTTCAGATCCTGTAGCCGACGGAGAGGTGATAGAAGAGGCGAATTTGAAAGCTTTGAAAAACGGTTTTAAGATAGAACGAATTTTTGAGATTTCAAAAAAAATAGCGCCGGAGATATCTACGTTTTGGATGGGGTATTTTAATCCTTTTTATCATAAAGGAGTTGATTATTTCGCCGCGAAGGCAAGAGAATATGGAGTTAGCGGATTTATTATTCCGGATTTGCCTTTTGAGGAAGCGAAGCCTTATAAGCATTTATTGGAAGGGATGGGACTAAATCTTGTTGATTTTATAGCTCCTACGCATTCAGAAGAGAGGATAAGAAAAATCGTCCGAAACTCTTTGGGATTTATCTATCTTGTAGCGTATGCCGGAATAACGGGAAGCGCGGCAGAAGAGGATTTAGGAGAAATTATTAAAATTATAAAAGATTATACAAGTACTCCCGTATTTGTAGGTTTTGGCGTAAATGAGAAGAGCGCGAAAGCCAAAGCTAAAGGCGTTGACGGGGTCATTGTAGGAAGCGCGTTTATAAAAATACTTTTAGACGACAACTTGACTAAAACGCAAAAAATAGATAGAATTTCCATTCTCGCCCGTAATATTAAAGAGGCAATAAACGAATAAAGCGGGTTTATGGGAGTGACTTGGCTTCGACAGGAGCAGGTTTTTCTTGATCGCATGTCGCTTTGAACAAAGCGTAAAAAGTTCATTAAATTTAGACGCAAATAATAAAAATTTCGCTCCCGCTTACGCTAAAGTAGCGTAAGTTTAATCCTTAAAGGGAGGCTTCGCGCCGTGGATGCTATCTAAACGGATTTTGTGAGGCTCGCAAAGCAGATAGCTTGATTTGACGCGCAGCTGACGCCAAATTGAAATTTAAGCTTGCGCTTTTGTGTAGTTTTCGCGGATTGAGTGAAACAAAAGCAAAGTTAAAATCAATCCTTCTAAACATGTAGACGTTAAGACGAGGCTTGTTTTTGGACAGGGGTTCAATTCCCCTCACTTCCACCAATTTTTTACACTCTTTCAAAAAATACCAACAAAATTGATTTTTTATATTATTACTCTTGAGAGTTATTTCATATCTTTTTACAAAAATTGATATTAACAACATAGATAATTTTACATACTTCTAAAAGTTATTCTCTCTCAAAAAAGGAATACAGTGGTGAGAATTATAAGGCTTCTTACTTAATTCTAAATCAAAATGCCAAGATAGAATATAAAGATAAAAATGATGTTCGTTCGGACACCATTAAATGATAGCTCGCTCACACCAAATGTAACCAAGTATTTGGCAGAGAGAACAAAGTCTATGCAGTAGTGAAACAATTACTTGGATAGGATAAAATCTTTTTAAAACTTATTTTGTTGTACAAAAAAAGATGATAATGTTTTCATTATGTCAATATTTTCAGTTATTACAACGCAAATAAACAAAAATATCAATATGGACAGTAATATTTTTACTATAAAAATAAATTCATCTCCGCACAATTTTTGTTTATTTTCATCAAATATGATTTTATTAATGAAATTAAATAAAAAATATCCAAGAGCAAGAATAATGGAACCAAGTAATACTATTAAGAAACTCAACTTCCATATATTAACCTTATCTAGATTTGAGAATACGGTAGACAAAAATATAAGACCACTTACAAATGTAATAATAATTGCTGCAAAAATACCAAGTATCGTTACAAAAGATATTGTTTGATTTCTAAGTTCAGAACCTGTTTTATTTACATCATTATTTAAAGCATTTAATTTCCCATCTATTTTTTTAGCTCTGTTTTCAGCATTCTCAAAACTTTCATAATCTGCAAATCTTTGAAATTCAAGATTTATGTGATCATATAATTTTCTTATTTGTTTTTTTAATCCATTTATGTCCCAATTCTCTTCTTTTGGCCTCATTTCTTTACTAGTTAATTCATCAAAGTTGTTGTGAATTAGAGCAATATTTTCCAATAATATGCTAACATCAGCACCATTTTGTCTGTTAATGTTTTTGATTAAAGCATAAATATCCGAATAGTAATGCCTATAGTTATTTTTGCCATACACTCCATATTGCAACGCTCTTATATATTTCCACATTAGTTTTTGATTAGGTTCATTGCTTTCGTTTTTTATTATTGATTTTGATAACTTTATTAATATTTTTTTTAGCCCATTCCAGCATTTCTTATCTTCTTTATTTTCAATGTTAGGATTATATTTATCATTAAAATTAAGATCAGGAAGGCTAGAATCCATTATTTTTTATATCCATCTTCTCAATTATATCGCCTGCTCCAAAACCATCCATAAAAACACTATCCCAAGCCTTTCCTTTGGCATGTGATTGCTCAACCAACCTCCAAGGATACATTACTCGCGTTTTCTCTATTACATAGTCAAGTAATTTTTTATCTTCAATATTAATATTATTGAATTCGATTTTGTTGCCATCTAAATCTATTGGCAAAGCTCCATAAATTCTGTATTCATAATACACATTAGAAATAACTGGACCAAATTTCCAAGCTTCAAAATCATCATCAAATAATGGTTCTTCTGTTTTTACAAGAAAAAAATATTGAATATAATAAAGCATTTTTTGGAGCTGCAAATTTGTTATAGGATGATTATCTTCTTGGCACTTACTTATTGCATATTTTGCCACATCCATTGCTGTTATTTTAGCCATATTGTTCTCCTTTTAAAAGTGATTTTAGTTTGCAATTCCAATACAAATTAACTATTAAGTATATCACAACGTAGTACAATTTCATATAAAAACGAAAAATATTACAAAATGACAAGAGATATTAAGCCCCATATCTGTATCATAATTGACCAAAAAAATCAATTTATATTTTCCAAATTGCATTAGCGACTAAAAAGTCTACATTAAAACCTACATGTAAAGATATTTTGGAATTTTACGGTTATAGGGTGTGAAAAATTAGGATTAAGCGCCATGATATATTAGCGCCCAATCCTACTATTCTAAAAGCTAAATCTATATCCTAAATTTATCTTTTGATTATTAAATTCATCGCCTTTTTGATAAGTACCTTCAAGATAGAGTTGGCGATTTTTAACGTTCATTATTATACCGATAGAACTATCCCAAAAATTGCCCTTTATATCATATTGGTATTTTTGAGAAGCGTCATTAAAAGAGTATGATACTTCGCCATCAAACTCTTTCACATAGCCGCCTTTAACATATACGTTTGTATCTCTTAGTTTCAATCCCGCTATCGCGCTTATTCTACCTACGATAGAGTCAAATCCGTCAATGTTTGTTTTTAATTGATTGGATGACGTTATGCTGAGGTCATTCTGGCGCGCGTATGTAGCGGCTATTTGAGGTTCTATATAAAAGTTACCGAAAGTTATCTTTTTACCGCCCTCAAACGTTACTGAAAATCCTTTGGTATCTCCATCGCCATTTACTTCATAACCGCCTGAAGTTATCGTGCTAAACTTATTGTTGGTAGATACATATTTGCCTACCAAGTCGGCATAAAAGCCGTTATTGTGTTTATATGTGGCGTATATGCCTATAGCTTTACTGTCCCCGTTTCCATTGCCTTTGCCAAAACTAACGTCGGCTTTTAAAAAGTCGGCAAACATTCCCAGCAATATACTGCTCGCATCCATATCGTATATGCCGTCTATACCTCCGGTTATGGAGTAATAATCAACGTTGTTGATATTAAATGTTTCCTTAAATGAGCTAAGTTTGCCGGCATTTACTTTAATCCACATGTCATTTTGCGCTTCAGGATTATTTCTGACCTCTCCCATTCTTTGAAGAAGTGTTTGGATAGAGAGATAATTTGTCAGATAGTTTACATGTAAGAAGCTTACCGATGAGAGAGCCGCGTTATTTAACGTACCGTTTGTTGCAAGATAAAAGTTTTTGTTGCCTATGCTTGAAGAGTTTAGCGTATATACAAATTGCCCTATATCCACACTTCCATTGTTTAGAGAAAAGTTCGCTTGATAAAACGCTCCGTTTGATTGCTCTATCAATAAAAGGGCTTGGTCAACATTTGTGACACTGCCTATTTGGCTATCATTTATCAAGATTTGGAAATTGCCTGACGAGCTATTATTTATCTTTATTTTGTTTCCTGTCAAGTTACCATTATTTACCGTGACTTTTAGTTCAAGCAGACCATTTCCATATAGATTTTCTGTATTTAACACAGCAGCGATATCATTGAACACTGTTTTAGCGCCATTTGTGAGATATAGATTTGACAAAGACGAGTTACCGCCGATTTTCCAAAACGAGTTCGTACCGTCAAACGACAGATTTATTTTGCCTCCGTTTTGTGCCAGCGTATCGCCTGTAAGCGTAGAACCATCGCTCATGATAAGATTAATTAAGGCATTGTTGTCGCTTATTATGCTTCCTTGCAAGTTTAGCCTAACCGCGCCATTTGTTGATATGTTGGCATTTTCTGCTGCCGCTAAAGCTAAAGAGTTATAACCGGCAGTATTTATAGAGGTGTCTCCGTTAAAAATAATAGTTGAGTCATTTAGCGCCATAACGCCGTAAGATTGATACCCGCTCGCAACTATTTGAGAGTTATTGCCTATAACTATATTTGAGCGGTCATTAGCGTATATTGCGTGAGAACCGTCGTCATTTGTTTTAATATAAAGATTGTTGCCTGTGATGATATTGGAATCTACCGCATTGATGGCATACGATCCGTATCCGTTTGTAGTTATCTGTGAATTTGCGCCGATATTTATACTTGCGCCGTTTTTGGCAAAAAGCGCGTCCGAGTGGTTTCCAACGGTAATTATATTTACGCCGCCGTTTAAGTTGACAGTAGAGTTGTCTGAGTATATAGCATTAGCGTAATCGCCTAAGCTATTTATGTCTGTATGTCCGTTTATGTTTACTACTGAACTGTCTTTTGCGTTAATTCCCGTAGCGCCATATCCGGATATATTTATAACAACATTATCGTTCGCTATTATATTTGAATTCGCATTGGCAAATATTGCGCTGGCGTTATATCCTGAAGTCGAAACCGATAAATTGCCGTTTATATTTATAATCGCATTTGAGTCGGCAAATACTCCGTAAGCATTGTCGGCGGACACTGCTACGTTTACATCGTTAAAGTGCCATGTACCGTTGTCGATATTTGATATACCGTTTGAAGTACTTGTGTCAACTCTCAAAAAGTCGGCGGCAGGTACGCCTAAAGTCGCGTTGTTATAAATGGCGCTGTCAACTGTTGAGTTGCAGTATATACTGGTACTACCGGTACATTCGGCATAAAGATTTGTAGAGCAAGAGCTTGCGAACAACAAAGCGAAGAGAGATTTGGCCAAAGTATTTTTCGGCAGCTTACTTTTCAATGATTTGAAATTTTGATACATGCGAACCTCGTGTGGTTTGAAAAATATTAAAATGCAGATGTGATTTTATGAAAAAAATCTTTAAAAGTATATTTATTAAGATAAAATAATAGCTATTTAATTGTAAAAAAATATAGTTATATATATTTTAGGAATTTAAAATAATATCATAACTATACGCATTATGAAAAATAAACTATAAGCAACTTATAAAGATATCTTTAATTTAATACTTATAATAAATAAGGTAAGATTTAATCAAAAATTTTAACTGAAAATATTAAATTATAAAGAGTATTTGTTATCTATTTAAAACGAGGAAGAGAAAAAAGCAGTTGGCATGTAGTTTAATGTGGATAACATATATACTGTACATGCAAGCGATAAAGATATATTTATATAGATAATCAAAATATTTTTATAAAAATACATTATAAACTATTTATTTTGTGATATAATTACAAAATTTTTTTTAAATTAATTTAAAGGCTGATTATGAAAAAGATTTTACTATTTTTAACTCTAACTCTAACTCTAACATTTTTATTTCCTGCTAGTTTCGATTGTAAAAAAGCTAAAACAGATGTTGAAAAACTGATATGTTCAAATGAAGAACTTTCACGGCTTGATGAGGAATTGAATGAGGCGTATAAAAAACTCTTAGCCATGACAAACAATGATGATAAAAAAATGATAATACAAGAACAAAGAGAATGGGTAAAATATAGAGATGGCGCGATAGACATAATAGATGTACAATATGCTTATTTTGATCGACTTCACAACACTAGATATTATTTAAGAACTTTGACGGATAGAGAGCTATCAGTGCGAGGAAATACAATTGCACAAAAAACCGAACGCTATCCAACTTATGCAGAAGTATTGGAAGATAAAAATATCACTTTTCCAAAATCAACAAGACAAGACCTATTTTCCAAAGTACGTCCCGCTAATAATTTTCAACTCATAGGCGGTACGAAAAATCCTATTTGTAAAGAAACCATTGCCCTATTTAATGAAGAGGGAACATATCAATTAGATACTAATTGGTATGCTGAAGGTAGGTCATCACCAAAAGGTGAAAATAATGATCGCTTTTTTTGGTATTTAAACAATTCAGGACTTGTTTTATGGGAAGAGATAGAGAATGAAAGCGAAAGAAACTTCGATTTCGATGGTAAGAGTCAAACTTTTCATTTTGGTTTGGACTATAAAGAGATTGATATGAATAGCGATGGCATAAATGAACATATTTATCGCACAGGAAATATGGTAAGCAGTCAATACCTGCAAAAAATATATATCTATAACCAAAATATTCACAATAATAACAAACTGCTTGAAAAATATAAAGAACCTTGCGAAAGGATTTACGGACAAGGGAAATGCGATAGCAATACATCTTTAACATACCAAGTAATACGCTCAAATTATAATGATGAATGGAAGTCAACACAAGATATAGACGCGGCTATGAGACATATAGTTTACGACCAAAAATCATTAGACATTTTATATCCAAATAATAGTATAAAGATAGCAAGAAACACTATTGTAGGCGAAAATAATATGGCAGAATATACAGCTCAATGGAATTTATATAAAATAAAATCAGGTATGGTTTTAATTCTTATCCCCTGGATGCAAGAATGGAAGCAAGCACCTGAGTTTTTAGTCTTTTCTTTACATAAAAATAAATTAGCTACTTTAGAGTGCGTGATAATACCTAAAGAGTGGCAATAATAAAATAAAACTATTTTTCAGGAGTAACAGATGGCAACGGCAGAAGAACAAATAGGAACACTTCACTCTGATTACAGTGATTATCCCGCATCAGGTCATACGCCAACAAACTTTGCGGATTGTCTGGTATGGAATTTAATGGAGTTGGAAAACGCAAATTATGTGACTTATATACATGCAGTCAGAGCAGATAATAGTGAGTATACAGCTACCATGGGTTATGGATTAGATATTGACAGATATGGCGCATGGGATCGAGTAAGAGCTTTATTAGTTTACGGTTTAACAGGTACAGATGATGATATAAATCTAACTCAAACTCAGCGTGACGGCTTGGATATATTGGCACAATATAAAAATCGTACAAATGCATTAAATGCACAAGATATATCAAGAATGGCGCAAGGATTATTATCTGATAGAGTAGAAGTAACATGGACTCAAGCTCAGGCAAATGCTGTAGCCAGTCTAAACTTTACCCAAGAACAAGCCGAACTTGTTTTAAGGGCTATGCTTTTTGGTGACACAGGCGGCGTAACTATTCAGCAAAGTTATGTTGGCGATACAAGACGACTTATGAATCAGTATGGTAATATAGAAGATTTTACCGAAAGTACAGAATTAGTAGCTTTAACAATTATGCGTTATAGAGGCGATTTGATTTATACTGATATTCGTGCTGCATTAAACAACAATAATATCCAAGATGCCTACTCTAAACATGCAGAGTCTTGGTGGCAAATTATTGAAAGGATTACTATTGTTCCCAGCGAAATTCATAATCGCTTAAAATTAAATGCTCGAATGTTTGGTGTTCTTCCAAGCGATGTTACTGAAGCAGATCATGAGAATGTCTTAAAAGCCATGTCGCTTTTATGCAGAGAGCATTTAACGGTGGCTTTTGGTAACGCAAATATTAAACAAACTTTTTTAGATGCTTTGAAAGAAGGTAAAGACTTACTAAAAAATCACTATACCGAAGACAATGATTTTGATGTAGTACAGTTAGCAAATGACAGCGGAGAAACATTAAATCCTATTAATGCTGCAGTTGCAGACAACAAGTTACGTGATTTAATGGTAGGCGGCAAAGGTAACGATACTCTAAACGGCGGAGCTGGAGATGACTATCTCTATGGAAATGAAGGCAACGACACTCTAAATGGTGAAGACGGAAACGACACATTAACAGGAGGTCTTGGTAATGATACTTTAAAAGGCGGCAAGGATAACGATACATATATCATAGAAGCTACCAATGAACTTACTCCTATGGAAGAGGATATCATAGAAGATACAAGTGGAACGGACAAAATAATATTTAAAGGCAGAAATACCAGCGATATAGCAAGAGTCTTATGCTTTGAAGATAACAACAATTTGGAGATTATTTTTCAAGGAGGCTCCAGAGTAACCATTAATGACTGGTACACTAAAAACGGAGGCAGAATAGAAATATTTGTATTTGAAGATAAAACCGTTACCGATCATGAGATAATATCTTACGTGGGAACAGACGAAGAGGATTATATAAGAGGAACGGAAGGCGACAATAAAATAAACGGAAAAGACGGAGACGACGTTATCGAAGGCGGAGGAGGCAAAGACACTATATACGGTGGTTCAGGCAACGATAAAATATACGCATACTATAAAGATAAAGACAATATCACCGATCAAGAAAATACAGACAAAAATACAACAAACTATCTTTACGGAGAAGACGGAGACGATGAGATTTACGGAGATGAGGGGAAAGACATCATTAACGGCGGTAACGGAAACGACACTATGTACGGCAACAAAGGAGACGATACCATTTTAGGCGGAGATGGTGACGATGTAATCTACGGTGGAGAAGGCAACGACACTCTTTCAGGCGACAAAGGAGACGACACTCTTGATGGAGGAGAAGGTAAAGACAGATTGGTCGGCGGACAAGGTTTTGATACATATGTAGTTGGTAATGGGGATACTATAAACGATTCTGACGGTCAAGGAAGAGTATATTTTATGGGTACTATGCTCACAAAAGGAAAGTTAGATAAAGAGAGCGACGGCAAATACAAAGGCGATGGCGGCGAATACTCTTTAAGCGGTTCAACCCTTACATTTAAAAAAGACGGCAATACTCTAACCATAGAAAACTACAGTAAAGAAGCCGAATCGCTTGGTATCAAATTAGAAGAAGAGTTTGAGTGCGAATGCGGGTGCGGTAGAGAAAACTGCGGGTGTGGACATTGTAATGACGACTTTTGCTCTCCTTTGGTTCTTGATCTGAATAACAACGAGGTTACGTCGACTATTATAACAGACACTCATTTTGATGTAAATGGCGACGGTTTTAAGGAAAAGACCGCATGGGTAGAAAAAGAGGACGGTTTGCTTGTCCTTGATAAAAATCAAAACGGTATAGTAGATGACGGAAGCGAACTGTTTGGCAATAATACAAAGTTAAATAACGGAAAGCTCGCTAATAACGGATTTGACGCTTTGAAAGAGTACGACTTAAACAAAGACGGCGCGATAGACAATAAAGACAGCATATATAATCATTTGCACGTTTGGGTAGACGCCAATGCAGACGGAATCACAGACAATGGAGAACTGAAAAGCTTAAACGATCTTGGCATAAGCTCTATAAACTTGAACGCTAAAGAGGTCAGCGAGACAGAAGCTCTTAATAAGATATCTCATATGTCGTCTTTTATCCAAAACGGAGAAGAGAAAAAGATAAACGATGTGTGGTTTTTGCAAAACGGCAAAGAGAACGTTTATGTTTACGACAAAGAGATATCGGCAGATATACTCTCTTTGCCCGAACTTAGTTCAAGCGGAAGAGTTTTAAGCCTTAGGGAGTCGATGAATGACGATGAGACACTGAAAAATAGCGTCACGACTCTTATAGCAAACACTTCGAGTACGACATATGCTCAGTTTATCGCTTCGTTTAAAAGTATGATGGCAAGATGGACAAAGACCGATCATATAAAACCAAATCAAATAAGAGGCGCGCAAAATGTGTTAAATCATAACTATGACAATCCTATGCCTACAGGAATTAAATATATGATATACGCATATGCTTTAGATGTGGCTATAGTAGAGGCTTTCACAAATAAAAATTTTAGTAACGTAATGAATGGCAAAGTTATATCCGATATCCAAAATCTTGAGACTTCCATAAGTATCAATGACTATTTAAAAGATATTATTCAAGAACAAAGCATGCGTTTTTTGACGCAGACGATATATGGGGAGCAGTTTTTTGATGGAGGGTTATTTAAACTAAGCGAACTTTTGCAAGAGATCCAAAGCTCTCTTTTGGCAAATCCGACTGATAATAAAACTCTGCTTTTGCTCTCATCTATCATATATTCCGAGGGTTTGTCAAAACTTGAAGTATTTGAGCAAAGTTTGCTTGTAAATCAAGAATTTAAAGACGGACTCGCAAAAAACGGCATATCGTATAACGTAGCGAATGATGGCAAAGTATATGGCACATACGGCGACACTATGGTATTAAATAATGATGGGCAAACAATCATCCATACAGGTATAACTTATGGCGGAGCCGGAAATGACGTCATAAGAGGAGGCAGTAGCAGTTCAGTTATAGATGTTATCGATGGAGGAGACGGGGATGATATCATATATGGAAATGCCGGTAACGATATATTAAAAGGCGGGGACGGTAATGACACTATATATGCAGGTAGTTCTTCTAATGACAGCGGTTACGGACATGATATCATAGAAGGTGGAAGAGGAGATGATACCATCTATGGCACAGGCAGGGACAGCACATTTGTGTATAACTACGGCGACGGATATGACACTATAATAGACTCAGGAAATGTAGGTCCTACGGGAGACACGCTAAGACTAAACGGCATACTTACCAAAGATGTAAAAATCGATAAAAGCGGCAATGACATCATAATAAATATAATAGATATTGAAGATGGTTCAAAAATAAACGGTTCCATAACTATTAAAAACGCTCTTATAAACGGAAAGATAGAGACTATATTTTTCGCTGATACCACATTGAATTGGGAAGCGTTAATAGCGTTGGATTGTATAGATACAAAAAACTTGTGCTATGTCGTGCAAAAAGGCGATGCGAATAGGATAATAACTCCAAGTAAAATAGCTCAAAAAGTAATTTTGCAGGGCATTTATGAGAATGATATAATTGTCACCACGTCTTTAAACTCAAATGATTTGACAATAGTTATAAAAAAGGAAGGCAAAGAGTATGATAAGCTTGATAAGATAGTTTTTAGAGACTGGTTCACTTCTGAAAATAGAATAAACTCATTTGTATTTGGAAATGAAACCGTTTTTGGCATAAACGATATATTGAAACTTCAAGTTTCAAGCGATAACGACTTTATTAAAGCTATCGCAAATAAGCCTTTGGATATAAATGCTTACGAGGGTGACGATACGGTATATGGAAGCAATGTTAACGATATGATTGAGGGCAGCGATGGTAATGATGCTATTTACGCGAATGACGGCAATGACACGCTTAAAGGAGGAAAAGGAGGCGATTATCTTGAGGGAGGCAACGGAAACGATACGTATATCTACGCAAGAGGCGACGGGAAAGACACCATACTTGATACTTCGGGTAATAGCGATACATTGGAGTTTAGGGAAGGAATCACTAAAGATGATTTGATAGTAAAAGCAGTATTTGGCTCAGACGATTTAGTTGTAGCCATCAAAGAAGATGATAAAGATTTTAATGAATTAAGCGATGTTATCACGCTAAAAAATTGGTTTAACACAAACAATAGGATAGAATATTTTACATTTGCCAACGGAATAACGTTTGACGCGAATGAAATAATAGCTTTGCAAGGTATCACAGAATACGACGACCACATAAAAGTCGGGGAATCAATGACTATAAATACGCTTGGCGGAAACGATATAGTGGAAGGAAGCATTGGTAACGATGCGATAACAGGCGGCAAAGGTAACGATATCTTAAATGGTGCCGGAGGTAACGACACATATATCTATTCAAGAGGAGATGGAACAGACACGATATATGACAATAATGTTTATCGTTACTCTTCATATTACTCATATACTATTGACGGCGGTAAAGATACGTTGAAATTTGGCGAAGGTATCGCAAAAGAGGATTTGATATTTAAACTAAGCTCAACAAATAATGATTTAGTGATAATATTGAAACAAGAGGGGGTTGAGCACTATTTATCTACTGATAAAATAATTATAAAAGAGTGGAAAAACAGGTACAACAGGATAGAGACTATAGAGTTTTATGATGGCATGATAATGAATGAAACGGATATCATAAATTACGCTTCATTATTTGATGATGAAAGTATAGACGATATCATCTTTGTATCTTCAAATGCTACTTTTAACGGTCAAAATGGAAATGATACTTATTTCATATCAAATAAGTTTGGTAAAGTAACTATCTATGATAGCTATGTAGTTGATAATGTTGAAGCAGATGGGGGTAACGATACCCTGTTGTTCGCGGATGAAATAAACGTTGATGATTTGATATTTACAACAAACGGCAATAATCTTTTGATAGGTCTAAAAGAGGAAGGTAAGAGTTTTAACGAATTTGAAAATATTATAACTATATGTAATTGGTTTTATAGCAACAACAAAATAGAAAACTTTATATTTTCCAATGGTTCTAAATACATAAGAGATGATATATTTACTCTTATACTAAGAGACGGCGACGTTCACGGAAGCAACAATGACGATACTATAATAGGAACCTTGAATGACGACGCTATATACGGTGAAATAGGTAATGACATCATAAATGGCGGCAAAGGTAGCGATGCTCTTGAAGGTGGTCAAGGAGACGATACGTATGTGTACGGCAAGGGAGATGGAAAAGACACTATTTATGATGATTATAAATATAACTATTGGTACCAATATAATGGCGGCAACGATACATTAGAATTTAAATCAGATATTACCAAAGATGATTTGATAGTCAAACTATCCGCAGATTCAAATGATTTAATTATAGCCATCAAAGAAGATGGAAAAAGTTTTTATGAATTAACAGACGTTATAACTATTAAAGAATGGCTTAACGCGAATAATAGAATTGAAAATTTTAAATTTAATGATGGAACAGTGCTTGATGTGAACGATATAATAAATCTTCAAGGAACTGACGATAGTGATATCGCAAGATTTGTAGACAATACGACGTCAGTAAATCTTTCAATGGGAGACGGTGATGATATAGTTCAAAGCGGTAGCGGGAATGATATTGTAAATGGAGGTCAGGGTAACGATACGATTTATGGCGGTGGCGGCAATGACACAACTTATGGTGATGATGGTGATGATATTATAAATGGTGAAGCTGGCAATGATACGCTAATGGGCGGCAAAGGCAACGACACTCTTGAAGGCGGCCAAGGCGATGATACCTACATGTACGGCAAAGGAGACGGAAAAGACACTATATATGATGATTATAGGTATAGCTACTGGTCTCAATACGATGGCGGCAACGATACATTGGAATTTAAAGAAGGGATTACTAAAGGTGATTTAATAGTCAAGTTGTCTCCGAGCTCAAATGACTTAATTATCGCCATCAAAGAAGATGGAAAAAGTTTTGACGAACTAAGCGATGTTATAACCATTAAAGAATGGCTTAACGCGAATAATAGAATTGAAAATTTCAAATTCAGCGATGGAACTATACTTAATATTAATGACATTGTAAATCTTCAAGGAACTGACGAAGACGATATAGCGAGATTTGTAGATGGTACAACATTGGTAAATCTCTCTATGGGAGACGGTGATGATATAGTTCAAAGTGGTAGCGGAGATGACACAATTTATGGCGATGATGGTGACGATATTATTAATAGCGGTGATGGTAACGATATCATAGATGGTGGCAAAGGAGACGATACTCTTGAAGGCAATGGAGGGGATGACACGTATGTTTATGGCAGAGGAGATGGAAAAGATACTATTTATGACGATTATACCAGCTATTGGTATCAATACGATGGCGGCAACGATACGTTAGAGTTTAAAGAAGGAATTACAAAAGAAGATTTGATAGTTAAATTATCTCCAAACTCAAATGATTTAATTGTGGCCATAAAAGAAGATGGAAAAAGCTTTGATGAACTAAGCGATGTTATAACTATCAAAGATTGGTTCAATGTGAATAATAGAATTGAGAATTTCAAATTCAGTGATGGAACAGTGTTTGACGTGAACGATATAATAAATCTTCAAGGAACTGACGAAGACGATGTGGCTGTATTTGTGGATAATATGACGTCAGTAAATCTTTCAATGGGGGATGGAGACGATATAATTCAAAGCGGCAGTGGAGATGATATTATAAATGGTGATAACGGCGATGATATCATCGCCAGCGGTGACGGCAATGACGTCATAGAAGGTGGTAAAGGTGACGATACTCTTAAGGGCGGCAAAGGTGACGACACATATATTTATAGTCGTGGAGATGGGAAAGATATCATTTTAGATACTAACGGTAACGATACGTTAAAGTTTAAAGAAGGAATTACCAAAGACGACTTAATAGTTAGATTATCTCCAAACTCAAATGATTTAATTGTAGCCATAAAAGAAAATGGAAAAAGCTTTGACGAATTAAGTAATGTTATAATTATCAAAGAATGGCTTAATGCAAATAATAGAATCGAAAAATTTCTCTTTTCAGACGGTACAACATTGTATACCAATGAGATATTGGGATATCAAGAGACAACAGATGGCAATGATTATTTAACATATCTGGATGGAGATATGAGTATTGAAGCAAAAAGGGGCGACGATACTATAACAGGCAACTATGGAAACACTAAATATATATACGGGAGAGGAGACGGCAAAGATACTATAACAGACTTTGGGGGAAGTTATGACGAGATAGTGTTTAGAGATGGTATTACGCAAGATAACATTATCATAAAAGTTATAGGTTCCCAAACTATTGTAGCCATCAAAGAGGAAGGAAAATCATTTGACGAGCTAAGCGATAAAATCATTCTTACTAAACCAAGCTCAACTTCATCACACGGCATTGAAAAAATATCGTTTTCAGACGGAACTTCAATAAATCCGGGCGACTTTATAGGGGGATATTTAGGAACAGAGCATGATGATAATATAGATATAGACTATCTCCAATCCATAAATCCGGAAGCTAACATAGACGACGACTTCGCCATTGATCTTCTGGATGGATATGACACAGTAACTCTTGGCAATGGAAATAACGTCATAATGAATGCTGAAAGTATAACTCTTGGAAATGGAAGTAATGTTATAACAAATGCCAAAAACATAGGAGTTGGCGATGGAAATAACGTTATAACATATGATGGCGATATAAATAACGTTAATATGCAGATAGGAGACGGCGATAATGATGTGCTGGTCAAAGGCAATATAGGGGATATGATGGACATTAGTTTGGGAGATGGAAACAATAATGTCAATATAGAAGCTTTTGTTGGCGAAGGTTTTGGTATAGAGTTTGGTAATGGGAACAATAAACTCAATGTCAGCAATGATGGCAAACAAATTGTAGAAAGCTATTATGATTTAAATGAACTGGAATGTATATATGCTTATGAATATGGCAATAATTTTTATACAAAGTTTGGCGATGGAAATAATATAGTTAATATAAATGGAAAACTTTCCTCTACATACACATATTTTGGCGATGGGGACAATGTGTTTAATGTTCAAACAGAAGCGTTAAAGTGGAATGAACAGCGTTTTTTTGACGACGGATTATCTCATGAAGAAGTGATTGAAGAAACTCATATATTCGCTGAATTTGGCAATGGAAACAATATCGTTGATATTAATTGCGCCGCATTTGAGGGTGGTTTTATTTTTTTTGGTGATGGTGATAATACCGTAAAGATTAAAGATATTCAACAATTTGAAAAACAATATGAGAAAACAGAGGATTGTGAGCTATATAATATGTATATAGGCGGTAGCAGTGAAACGTCAGGACATGTTGAGTTTGGCAACGGCAATAATAATGTAGATGTAGAGTTAAACAATTTTAATGCCTTGGGTTTGAGATTTCAAAATGGCAACAATGTACTCAATATTCAACTAGAAGCGCCAAAATATAGCGAATGGCACTATAGTAACGATGGGTCATATTATGAGTCAGAATATATTGGATATTCTATAATATCTGCTGAATTTGGCAATGGAAACAATATCTTAGATATTGATAGCGTGTCTATAGCGTATTTAAGTTTTGGCGATGGAGATAATACCGTTAATTTAAAAATTGAACAAAGAATTACGGAATATAAAGAATTGGAATTTATGGATAATAATGAAACCGGCTTTGTTCATGAATATTATAATAATAACTACAATTTTTCAGAAGAATATTCTGATAGCAATAAATTTTCTTTTGGAGATGGTAATAATATTATAAACATTGAAGGAGAAGGGTCTTTCAAAGCGCAATTTGGTAACGGCGATAATACTTTAAATTTAACGTCGGGCTTTTCAATATTTAAATATATAGACACATTAAATAATATTGACCTGTATAATGAATATATAAGCATATTAGACGCTGATTTTGCCGATGGAAACAATACGCTAAATCTCATAAACGTTATGGCAAATCTCTCTTTTTTAAATGGAGACAATATCGTTAATATAGCGAACGATAGAGAAGCTTATATAGCTGATGAAGATGGACTTGGTTATTGGTCTACGGAAGGGATCGTAGTTGATGCAACTCATTATCTAAACTTTCAAGAAGGTTTTAATACCGTAAATATAACCGGCGATATCGGAAGCAGCGTAGATATCACGGGAAGCACAAATACGATTATTGCTCTAACCAAAGGCGACGATAGTTTGTATATTAACAATAGCGGAGAAAATAAAATCTTTGCTAATTTGGGTAATGACACTATCTATTCGCAAGATATCAGCAATGATATTTATGAGTTTGGCATAGGAGACGGGGAAGACAGGATAACGGATTGCGGCGGTATTGATAAAATAGTATTTAAAGAGGGAATTACCAAAGAAAATATAAAAGTAAGTATATTAAAAGAGATTGACTCCCATACGAATCAAGAAAACTTTAGTTTGGTTATAGCTTATGGAGAAAATGATAGATTGATTTTATCAAATTGGTTTAATCAAGATAATAGGATAGAGTCGTTTGAGTTTGAAGGCGGTATTACCATAAGCGACCATGAGATAGTAAATCTTATAGGAACTAACGAGGGTGAATTTGTACTCGGAACTGAGGGCAATAATACTCTTGACGCGAAATTTGGAGATGATATCGTTAATGGCGGTCTTGGCAACGATACGTATATTTTTGCGAAAGGTTACGGACGCGATACGCTGGAAGATAGCGGAGGATTTGATGAAATACGCTTTGGGGAAAATATAGTTAAAGACGATATTGTTATCTTAAAAGAAGGTAACGACCTACATGTATACATAAAAGAAGAAGGTAAAAACTTTAACGAACTAAGCGATAGCATACTCATAAAAAATTGGTTTAGCGAAAGCGGTATGATCGAGCGATTGGTATTTGCTAATGGAGAAAGCGTAGGACTTGACGAGTTACTGAAACTTGATAATGGTTCTATCTCTTTTGGAGGAACTTCGGGAGATGATGAATTAAACGGTTCTAACGATGATGAAGTATTGGTGGCTCTTGAGGGAGATGATATCATTAACGCTAGCGGCGGCGATGATATTTTATTAGGACAAGACGGAAACGACACATTAGACGGTGGAGAAGGTAATGATATATTATATGGAGGAGACGGTAACGACACTTATATCATTAGGAAAAATGCCGGAAATGATACGATAGTGGATTCAAACGGAGACGACAGATTATTATTCGAAGAAGGTATTTTATTTAGCGATTTAACAATAAGCTTTGATGATAATGATTTGATTGTTGAGCTTGAAGGCACGAGAGTAACTCTACAAGATTGGTATTTTAGCGAAAATAGAATAGAGAGTTTTGAGTTTGAAGACGGAACAATACTTAGCGCGGATGACCTTCAAAATCTAAGTATGACCGATAGTAATGATATTATAAAAGCATTCAATGAAGGCTCAAAAATAGATACTTTAGATGGAGATGATAAGCTCATTTTTGGATTGGGAGACGATGAGTTTAAAGGCGGAAACGGAGATGACACTTACTATGTCAATTTTAACGGCAAGGATAAAATTTTTGACGTATCGGGGATTGATACTATAGTATTTGATGCGTCTATAAATAAAGAAAATCTTAAAATAACTTGGATTCAAGGAAGCGACGGTATTCTACTTACTTGTGATGATTGTCCCGAAAGCAGCATAATAATAGAGAGTTGGTACAACAAGACAAACAGAATTGAAAACTTTGTATTTTCCGATGGCAGTATTTGGAATGCTATGGATATCATATCAAATATGGGAACAAACGAAGACGACGTATATAATGGTCTTAAAGAGACCTCAAATATAATCGTCGCCAAAGAAGGCAATGATATTATCAGTACTTTTGAACATGACGATATAGTGTATGGAAATGATGGAGACGATACGCTTGACACAAGAGAAGGAGACGACTATCTTGAAGGCGGAGCAGGAAATGATTTATTAATAGGCGGCAGTGGAGATGACGCATACGTATTTGAAGGAGATTTTGGTCACGATGTCATAAAAGACGACAACGGTGTTGACGCTATAATATTTGGAGCTGATATAAATAAAGAATCTTTGAGATTTTATTCTTATGAAAACGATACAAATCTTTATATAGGCATATATGAAGAAGGTAAAGAGTTTGAAGAGTTCAAAAATACCATAACTATACAAAATTGGTACAAACAAGAGAATACTATAGAAAATATACTGTTTACGCAAAGCGAAGAGATTTTATCTTTAAAAGAACTTGTCATATCTGAAAACGATGGCGTTGCGAAGGCATATGAAGAGGGCGGAGCGCTTATGGGAACAGACGGGGATGATTACTTGATTGGAGGAAGCAGTCAAGATGAGATTTACGGCTTGGGAGGAGACGATACTATATCAGGAGAAGACGGGGATGATATGCTTGACGGCGGCAATGGAAATGACTTTTTGAATGCTGGAAAAGGAGACGATCTGTATATATTTGGCTATGGATACGGCGAAGATATCATATATGATTACGCATGTGATGTACAGATAAATTACGGATTTGTAAAAGATAGCGAAGGCATAGACAGATGGACGGCTATAGAGACGCCATATGGTGTTCATGCGGGTACGGATACTGTCTTTTTCTCAAATGGAATTACCAAGAATGATTTGATACTCGCAAACGACGGATTGAATTTAATCATAACATTAAAAGACTCAAGCGATAAATTGACTATCAAAGGCTTTTATGATGAAAATTCAAGAATCGAGAAATTTCATTTTGAGGACGGTTCTATGCTAAGCGCTTCTCAAATGGAAGAGTTGCTTTTTACAGACGGCGATGATGATGTGACATTTATTGACAATATAGACAGAGTTGCCGTAGGAAAAGACGGTGACGACATAATAACAACAGGCAGCGGAAACGATATAGTTGATGGCGGCGAAGGAGACGATATCCTTGACGGCGGTTTTGGAGATGACGTATATGTATTTGGCAGAGGTTACGGACACGATGAAATAGTAGAAAAAAGAGGAGAAGAGTGGTGGCAGGATTATCAGGGCAATGATAGAGTGCTTATTGTAGGAGATGTCACGGAAGACGACCTTATTGTTAAACAAATAGGCGACGATCTCATTATAGCCATAAAAGAAGAAGGTAAAGAGTTTGAAGAGCTTAATGATACCCTCATCATCAAAAACTACTCCGAGATAGGTTTTTCTGTTGAGAATGTAGAGATTGAGAATGAGGTCATATCCATCTCCGAACTTCTTGAAAAACAAAATGAAGACGATAATGGCGAAGATGAAGAGGAGCCGGAAGGCTCTATCGTAGGAACTCCCGCTAACGATATTCTTTACGGAGATAACAATGATAATACTATATATGGCAAAGAGGCAAACGATATTATTTATGGAAAAGACGGAAACGACACAATATATGGAAACGAAGGAAACGATATGCTTTTCGGACAAAATGGCGACGATACCATATACGGCAATTTAGGCAACGATATCATATATGCTGATAATGGAAACGATACGATAGAAGGAGGAGAAGGAAACGACGTTATATATGCCGGAAAAGGAGACGATATTATAGCGGGCGGTAAGGATGACGATATATTATACGGAGAAGATGGAGACGACACGTATCTCTTTAGCGTAGGAGACGGAAGAGATATTATAAATGACAACAAGGGAATCAATAGTATTTTATTTGATGAGGGCATAAATAAAGATAATATAAGTCTATACGTTAAAGGCAATACTTTGAATATCTCTTACTCAAATAATGACAGTATATCGGCAACAATAGACTCTATAGAGACTATAAGATTAAATGACGGAAGCTATCTTACAAGTTCAGACATAGAACTCATTATACAAAATATAAATGCGTATGCTAATGATAACGGCATACAAATAACATCACATGATGATATTAAAAATAGTGAGAGTCTTATGCAAATAGTAAGTTCAAGATGGAATGGATAACAAAAGCGCACAATAACGGCATTTTCTTATTATAAATTTAATGTTATTGGTTAGTTTTTAATGTCGCTTTAAAATTAAAAAAGGCAAAATACGTTTTTGTATTTTTTAAATAAACTGTTAGCAGGTAATAATGAACAACAAGATAGTCTTTTTAACATGTATCGTCTTTTTTTGCGTTGCGCAAAGTTTAGCGGAAATTTATGATTTTAATATGCTCTCAAAAGCGCTTTTGGATACTTCTCCGAAATTAAAGCAAAATGAGATAGAGATGATGATAGCCAAGGAGAATATCGATGTCGCGAATGCCGGTCACTATCCATCTTTGAGATTTGTAAGCAATTTGGAGCGTTCAAGAAAGTTTGAAAATATGTTCTCTCCAACTTATGTCGGCGATGACAGTTTGACTCAATCAGACGGGCGATACATATCGGCATCTTTGTATTTTACATATGATATATACCGTTTCGGCGCTACTGACTACTCTTTAAAAGCGGCTGAGGCAAATATGAACGCGCTAAGCGCCGCAAAATGCGTTAGAGAAAAAGAAAATCTATTGTCTTTACTTGAGGCATATTCAAGAGTTCGTTCAAGTAACTATCAACTTGAATATTACGGCAAAATTCAAAAGCTATATATAGAGCTTTACGGCTTGACAAAACGACTTCATGAGTCCGGAAATCTCGCGAAAACAAGTAGTTTAGAGTATGCTAAAGAGTTAGCCGATACTATAACCTTAATAGGCAGCATAAGAGAGGAGAGGGCAAATTACCTCTCGCAAATTATATATTTGAGCGGTATAAATATAGACGAAAATGATATTTTGCATCCGCTTGATGAGAGTACACAATATTATCAAAATATAACCTTTGAAAATAGCGCTACAGCAAAACAGATGATGTCTGTTATATCTCAAAAACAAGCAGAGTTAAGTTTCGAGAAGACAAACTATCTTCCCGCGATATCTTTTTACGCAAGATATGACATGTACGGTTCTTCAAGCGATAGCTACAATGAAGCTTTGCATGATTTGGAAAAAAATGGTTATAGATTTGGCATAAGTTTTACTTTGCCGCTGTTTGACGGATTTAGAAGCGACTCAAAAGTCAGTATTAAAAGACTTGAGCTTATGCAGAGCAGATTAGCTTATGAAGATGCCAAAAGAGCGTATGAAAAGGAGCAATTTTTGATAAATTCTCAAATCTCTCTCGCTAAAAGCAGATTAGACAGCGTATCTTCGGGAGTTCAATCTTCAGACGAATTGGTACAAGCGGATACTTTACTTTACGATGTTGGTGAGTTAGATAGAATCACACTGCTTAATAATCAGATTAATCAGCATAAGATCAACATTTCTCTCAAAGAGGCGCATGAGCTTTTAAATATGAATATCAAAAAAAGGGAAATTATGAACGATAAAGAGGGCAAATGCGTAGCGCTCTAATAGCATTGGAAGTTGTCGGTCAGCTTAATAAAATAGCCGTAGATTCCCAGTCAATCATTAGAGAGTACGCGCTTGAGGGCGAACCGCCTATTGAACTTTTGGTAAAGATAGCAAAAGATAGAGGTTTTAAAGCCGGCATAAAAGAGTTAAAACTAAAAGAACTTATGAAATACCCGTTGCCCGCAATATCAAAAAGAAAAAACGGCGGATATGTTGTTATCCTTAAAATAGATGAAGAGAAACAAGAAGCTCTTGTTTTTGAAGGTGGCAAAAAAGAGCCGTTTATTCTGAAATTTGATGAATTTGAAGAGCAGATGAGCTCAAAACTTATTGTCTTAAAACATAAAATGTTAAATGACCAAATCAAATTTGGTTTCGCGTGGTTTTACGCTCAGATACTGCACTACAAAAAGATAGTAGGAGAAATACTTGTAGCTTCGTTTGTTATTCAGCTGTTTGGACTCGTAACGCCGCTATTTACACAAGTAGTGCTTGATAAAGTTTTGGTACATCACAGCATAAGCACGTTGAATGTTATAGCGATAGCGTTTGCCATAGTTATTATTTTCGATATGCTTTTGAATCTTTCAAGAAATTATATTTTTGCGCACACGACATCTAAAATAGACGCTAAACTCGGCTCAAAACTTTTTAAACATCTTATCTCGCTGCCTATGGTCTATTTTGAAAAGAGAAAAGTTGGAAATATAGTCGCCAGAGTCAGAGAACTTGATCAGATAAGAGATTTTATAGCTAATAAATCTGTTACAGTGATACTTGATGTGCTGTTCTCCTTTGTATTTGTGGCTATGATGATGTTGTACAGTGTGAAATTGGCTTTGATCGCTATATCTTTTATCTTTGTCGTAGCGCTTTTGTACTTTTTTATAACGCCCAAACTTCGTTCTCGCCTTGAAGAGAAGTTTCAAATGGGCGCGCAATCAAACGCTTATCTTGTAGAATCTGTTACAGGCATGCAAACCGTTAAATCGTTAGCCATCGAAGGAAGTATGCAAAACAAATGGGAGGATTATCTCGCGAAATATGTAAACTCCGGATTTAGATTGGCGAATTTATCAAATAATCTCTCAGGCATCAGCGGGGCTTTACAAAAACTTATGACTCTTACGATACTCTATTTTGGAGTCGGCCAGGTTATAGAAGGAAATCTAAGCGTAGGGCAATTGATAGCTTTTCAAATGTTCGCAGGACAATTTAGCGGGCCTATTATGAGACTTGTAGGACTTTGGAATGAGTTTCAGCAAGCATTGCTCAGCGTTGACAGATTGGGTGATATTCTTAATTCTCCTACAGAGATGGCGAATGACAAAGCAATAACTCTTCAAACGATCGGCGGAGATATCAAGTTTGACGGAATATCTTTTAGGTATATGCCTGATGGTCATCTTGTATTGAAAAAACTTTTCTTACATGTAAATCCGGGAGAGAGTATAGGCGTTGTAGGACGAAGCGGCAGCGGAAAAAGTACCTTAACCAAACTGCTTCAGAGGCTTTACATACCAAATGAAGGCGCGCTCTATATCGACGGCATAGATGTAAGACATATGAGTCCATCATGGCTTAGGCACAATATAGGCGTTGTTTTACAGGAGAATTATCTCTTTAGCGGCACAATAAAAGAGAATATAGCATTTGCCATGCCAAGCGTTTCTATGCAAAAAATTATAGAGACTGCCATGATAGCCGGAGCTCACGATTTTATCACGGCACTTCCTGAAGGCTATGATACGTTTGTAGGAGAGAGAGGATCTGCTTTATCAGGCGGTCAAAAACAAAGAATTGCCATAGCCAGAGCGTTACTTACAAATCCAAAAATTCTTATATTTGACGAAGCGACTTCCGCGCTTGATTATGAGTCTGAGAGTATCATTCAGAAAAATCTAAACAGTATAAAGAAAAATCGAACCATGTTTATAGTAGCTCACAGGTTAAGCGCGGTACGAGATTGTAATAAAATCATTGTGATGGAGAATGGCGAAATAGTAGAGATTGGCGCGCATAAAGAGCTTATGGATAAAAAAGGCTATTACTATCACTTAACAATGCAACAGGCAAAACCATGATTAAAAAAAGAAATGATTCGCACGAATTCCAACCTTTATTGGTTGAGATAGAAGATAGACCGCTAAATCCGCTCGGACGTATAATCCTTTGGCTTGTGATAAGCGTTTTATTTATGGGTATTTTATGGCTGTATTTTGGCAAAATAGATGTAGTAGTCAGCGCGCGCGGCAAAATTATACCAAGCGGAGAGATAAAAGTACTTCAACCTATTGAGACGGGAGTAGTGTCAAAAATACTTGTTAAAGAGGGCGATTATGTCGCCAAAGATCAGGTGCTGATGCAGATAGATCCGACAATTACGCAAACAAGTCTTGAGTCAAAAACAAAAGATTTGACGGTAGTAAACCTTGAAATAGAAAGGCTTAAAGCATTAACGGAAGACAAACCGTTCATACCAAATGAGGGTATACCTATTAATATTATACAAGAACAGACTAGCTTGTATATGCATCAAAGAGGACTTTTGCAAGAGAGCAAGATGCAGTTTACTTTGCGCAAAGACCAAACGTTATCACAGCTGTCTATCGCTAAATCCGAAAGCATGCGCTTAAAATCCATGCTTGAAAAAGAGCAAGATACAGCGGCAAGAATGAAGAAGGTTTTAGATATCATAGCAAAAAGAGAGTATGACGAAACACAGAAAAATATCATAAACCTATCCGAACAACTTTTTCAATCCGAACAAAAAATAGAAGAGATAACCCATAGGTTAGGCGAGATTGAAATGGAAGAGAAAGTTTATATACAACGTATGATGTCAGAATGGTTTACAATGCTTGTGGAAAAACAAAAAGAATCAAGAGAGCTTGAATCCCAAGTAAATGCCATAAGTTTTCAAAACAGACAACAGCAAATCAAATCCCCGCTTAGCGGATATGTAGGCAAATTGCTCATAAATACGGAAGGCGGCGTTGTAACGCCCGCAGAAAAATTACTAACGATAGTTCCGGAAGACGCTCCTCTTATTGTTAGAGCTACTGTGTTAAATCAAGACATAGGATTTTTGGTAAATAGTATGAATGCTTCCATTAAAGTGGATACATTTACATTTCAAAAATATGGACTTATTGATGCGGAAGTCTTTTTTATATCAAATGACGCTCTTGAGGATGAAAAATTAGGACCTGTTTATGAGATAAAGTTAAATCCCAAAAAACTCACTCTTTTTGTAGACGGCAAAGAGAGAAATTTGGAACCGGGAATGAGCGTGACAGCTGAGGTAAAAGTTGGCAAAAGAAGGATTATAGAGTTTTTCATATATCCTATTATCAGATATCTTGACGAAGGAATGAGCGTAAGATAATCGTTTTTAAGATTGATTATTTTTGGATAAGTATGAATTTCAAACGATACTTTTATTAAGTAAGTTAAGAGAATAAAAATATCCAATCATTTATATTTTACATTTGTAGAATGAAAGCGTTTAGATATTTCTCCCCCTTACATGTAGACAAATTATGTTTTAATTTTTTTACTACATGTAAGCTATGGAAGTTACTGGTAATATAAATATTTTTATTCAAAAAAGGTAGCAAACTTCTTTTTTATTTTGTTTAGCGAAAATACCAAACATAGTATTATCAGCCATGCGCCGAACATTGTCACAAGCGTATGCGATAGGAAATGTTCGCCTCGCAATATCTGATATATACCCATTACCCAGCCTAAAGACAATCCCGCGATGAGACCTGCCGTTTTATACTTTTTTCTTTTAAAACAAAAAAATAGCGCCATAAGGGCAAACCCGCCGCTTGCGTGACCTGCGGGGAAACACCTACCTTTATTATTGTCATAATCTATAGGATAATGACTTAACGCTTTAGCATACGGTTTATCGCCGCAGTAATAGCTCAGTTGAACAGGACAATAGACATTTGTATATTTCTTAGCTCCCGCGAGTATGGATGGTACCAAAATCATCGCAAGCGTAAACAGCAGACAGGAATATCTGTAGTGCTTTAGCTTTTTATTTTTGAAAGAATATGCAAACAAACCTATAGCTAAAACGCTTAATCCTATCAATAATACTTTTATACCGCTATAAAAAAGAAAATGCAACACAATATTCACATTTTTCTCTAAAATCCAAGAACATGTACTAAAATCAAAAAATAGATTTTGTATTCTAATATCTAAGGACGTAAATTGCTCCGCTAAAATGACTGCGATAAGCAATAAAAAAGTGATAATAATTTGTTTTTTTATACTCATTTATTCGGTATATCCTATCAGCTCCTTCGTTCTGCAAGAGCTGAAAATATCATAATTTTTATCATAAAGTTTACTTTTAATTTCAAGCAAACCTATTATGGAGTGAAAAATATTGTCATGAGAATAAACTTTTGTCTCAGCCTCTTTTTTGACACAATCATAATCAATATAATCCCACATTTTCATATTTTCAGACATCCATAAAATCATCGGCACTTGCAACTGTTCTTTTGGAGCGATTGTGTAGGGCAGACTGTGTAAATATAAATTATTTTCACCCAAAGATTCTCCATGGTCGGACACATACATAACGCCGCTCTCAAAAGGAAATTTACTAAGCGTATCTATAGTAGAAGATATAATGTAGTCTGTGTACGCGATAGTATTGTCATAAGTATTGACAATCTCCTCTTGGGAACATTTTTGTATATCAGCAGTATCACATGTAGGAGTAAATTTTTTAAATTCGTCCGGATATCTTCTATAATATGAAGGTCCGTGAGAACCCATAGTGTGCAGTATCAAAAAAGTGTCTTTTTTTATTTTTTTAAGTCTATCTTCCAAGTCGTATATTAAAACTTCATCTTTGCAATATCTATCGTCGCAATATTTTTGATTGCCTGTTTCTTTCATATTTTCCGTATAGACGCGCTCGCAAACGCCTTTGCAGCCATCGTCGTTTTCCAGCCAGATAATGTCGTAACCGGATTGCTTTGCAAGGTCTATAAGATTTTCGGTATACTTCGCTTCTCCTACATTGAAATCTTTTCTTGTTTTATCGGAGAACATGCAAGGAACGGATACCGCTGTAGAAGTGCCGCAAGCCCCAACCTCTTTAAACGCTATAATATCTTGTTTGACAAGCAGCGGATTGGTCTCTTTCTCATAACCGTATAATGAAAAGTTTTTCGCTCTCGCGGTTTCTCCTACTATAAAAATGATTACCGTTACAAGATCGTCTTTATAAGGAGTATGAACGGCTTCCTCATCAATATGCACAAGTTGTTTTTCCACCTTGTATATAGATTCTATGTATCTAAAAGTAGCGTATATGTAGTTACTTGGGTTTACAAGCTTTCTAAATTCTCTGTTATTGCGCATAAAAGAAGCATAATCTTTATAAACAAAAAGACTTAATATCACGGATAATAGCAAAAACGCTATACTAAAAATAGATCTTCTTTTTATCTCTTTTTGCAAAGAGTCATATTTTATATTTGAAAAAATCAGCAACAGAGCAGGCAATACGCCCGTTAACGCAAATACCAAAACAAAGGGGATAGTAAAAAAATCCGACGCTTCTCTGGCGGTTGTTTCAAAAGTATTGCGGAGCATATCCACATCTATATAAGCTCCAAAGCGGAACATTAAAAAATTAGTTCCGCCGGATATAAGCAAGAGAATTGTAATTAGAGGCTTGGCTATATAGGGTAACACTATAATATTAAATACAATATAGAGCAAACTTAGAACTAGAAGAATAAAAGAAGATAAAAACAAAATGCCGCTGAAGTTAAGCTCAATATGATTTAAAACAAATCGCCACAAACTGAGATTTAAAATAATACCAAAGTATAATGTAAGCAGTATTATTAAGTGAGCGCTTTTGATGTTTAATTTTTTAATAAATTTTGAAAAACCTGTCAGCATATTTTTTTCCTACTAAATTATTTATGCATAAAATTCTACCTTTCATATGTTAATCTATAGAATTTTAAAAAATTAATTTATTATTCCCGGGTTTTCTTTTAGAATATTTTATTAGTCGCTTTGTCGCATTATATAGGATGGCGTGAGAATGGTATTGAATTAAATTTTTGAAACGGCTCTATTAACTTAATATATTTGTAATAAATAATTTCTAATTATAAACTCAAAAGAGTATCTTTTATGCTATAATCCAAAAAAATAAAAAAATAGGGATTTAAAATTGAGAAAAGCGTTTACACTTATGGAGCTTATGATAGTTATTATGATCTTAGGACTCCTTACGGCTATTGTTGTGCCTAATCTTGTCGGTCAAAGCGAAAAAGCAAGAAGAGATTTGGTTTGTATACAAATGAAAACTATCGGCGAATCGCTTAATATGTTTAGAGCGGATTTTGGAGGCTATCCGCAATTGGAAGAGGGTATTGACGCTCTTATAAAAAATCCCGATTCTTCAAAATACAAAAATTATCCAAACGGCGGATATCTCTCCGCCAAATCCGCACCAAAAGATTCTTGGGGGACAGAATATATATATATCATTGACAGCGGGAATTTTGATATTATCTCTTTAGGCAGAGATAAAAAAGAGGGCGGCGATGGCGATGATGGGGATATATATTTTAGCAAATGTCAAGAGTAAGAAGCGCTTTTACGCTTTTTGAGTTATTGTTGGTTTTACTGCTGATAGTAATTTCATACGGCTTATTTGCTCAAAATTTTTCCGTAAAATCTCCTGAAGAAGAGTTGCCAAAATTGGAAAAATTAAATCTATATCTTGCCAAAATCGGCGGAGATAAAAATCTTATCTCCTTAAGGTGTATTGATAATTGCAATGAATGCAGACTTTTGATAAACGGCAAAGATATGAACACAACGCTTAATATTTTTGAGGAAGACAGCGCTGTGAACGCTTATTATTATGATGGCAAAAGATTGGAAAAGATAACGTTTGACGATTATTATATAAATGAGTACAAAAGAGAAAAGGTTTGTTTTAGGTTAGATATTTATCCAAACGGCAGTAATGATAAGTTGGTGTTGGAGTACAAAAGAAAAGCCTATTTGTTTGAAAATTATATGGAAAATGGAAGAGTATTTGACAGCATAGCAAGCGCTCAAGATTTTTTGGAAAAGTATCAGCTTGAAGCAAGAGGACGATAAATTTGATATTTAAATATTCCGGGATAGACGGATCAGGTAATAGAGTAAGTTCAAAGATAGAAGCTTTGGATTTAGACGACGCGAAACGCAGGCTAAAAGCCCAAAGTATTATTTATAAAAAGCTTAAAGAAGATAGTTTTACGCTTTTAAGCAAATTTACTTTCAAAAGAAGACACAAAATGTCTTCGGGCGAACTAGCTGTGTTTAGCCGCGATATAAGTATATATTTGAAATCCGGCATATCTTTAGTGGACGCCGTCGCGCTCTCCTCAAATCAATACGCTAAAAATAAAAAAATGTTGCTTTTTTTAAGAAGTATAAAAACGGCGTTAGACGAGGGAAAAAATTTTTATTTTGCGCTTGAAAATCAAAATGTCGTGATTTTGCCCAATTTTTATAAACAGTCCATAAAAGTATCGGAAGATAGCGGCATATTAACCGATATATTGCTTGAATTATCGCGCTTTTTAAAAGAGCAAGAGAAGTTAGAGAAACAGGTGCAAAACGCGTTCGCGTATCCTATTTTTATATTGATAGTATCTTGTTTTATGGTAGGTTTTATGGTAACTTACATAGTTCCCAAGATTAGCTCCATATTTGAACAGATGGATCAAGAGTTACCAAAAATTACGCAGATAATAATATCTATAGGAAATTGGATGTCTGATAATTGGTTTTATCTTGCCATAGGACTATTTTTATCTGTTTTTATCTTTAAATTCATCCTTAAAACAAGTTCAAAAGTAAAATACAAATTTGATTTTTTTATGTTAAAACTACCGTTTTTCGGCAAAATCATACAATCTTCCGAGCTTGGACGTTTTACATATGTCGCTTCCGTTTTGATTAGATCGGGCGTGCCGTTTGTCAAGACGGTAAGACTAGGTGCCGGTATTTTGAAAAATAGCGTTATTGCCGACGTGTTTGAAAAAGCTTCATTGAAAGTTGTGGAGGGTTCGCGACTTTCCAGCGCACTTGCAAAAAGCGGTTTTGAATCGGATAACTCATTTGTGCAAGCTATTACGCTCGGGGAAGAGACGAGCGAGGTCGCTATGGTTTTGCAAAATATGTCGGAGTTGTATTTTGAAGAAAACAAAGATAAAATAGCGCTTTTTTTATCTCTTTTGGAGCCAATGCTAATGCTAGTTGTAGGCGGAATCATAGGACTTATAGTAACTTCAATGTTGCTTCCTATATTTTCAATAAACATTTCGTGAGTCTACATGTATGGGTTAAATAAAAAAGGTATTGTGCTGCTTACTACGGTAGGACTTATCTTAATGCTTTCGCTACTTATTTTAAAAAGCGTAGACGTTTCGCAAAAATATTTTGAAAAAGCGAGCGAGAGAAATTTATTTGTACAGCTTGACAAAAGTTTCCTTGATGTTTTGGCGATTTTGCAAAAAAGCGCGCAAAATATAAAAGACGCCCAAAGTCTCTCAACCATAATCGGACTTCCTATAGTGCTTAATACCGACAGCGGCGATTTGAATGTTATGATAGAGATATCTTCAGCCGCCGGCGTTATAAATATTAACAACCTTGTTTTAAATAACAATAATACCAATGAGCCTTTATATAACCTTTTGCAAAATCTTTTATACGAATACAGAGTTATAAATTCAAATTTTTTTTTATCCATATTGCTTGACGCTATAGATAAAGATAAAAATGAGAGAACATACGCGAGCGAAGCGGCTTTGCAAAGTTATAAATTTAGCGATGGGGGCATAAACTCAAAAGAGTCGTTTAGCTATCTTTTGGACTATTTTGTGGCAAACGGCGGAGACGCTAAAATATACAGTATTCCGTGGGAAGACATTATAGGTTTTTTTGGTAAAGATATAGATTTTAATTATATAAAAGAGCCTTTGTTTACTTTAATAAAAAAAGAGTATAATTTACATTCATTAAATCAAGATAGGGTTATAAGTTCTTACGACGAGTTGATGATTTCGTCCAGCGATAAAGATAAGCTTAAGGCTTTAAATATTGGGTTTTTTTCGCCCAGAATACTTTGCGGTATGAATTTTTTTTATTTAGGACAGACAAAATCACTCAATTTCTTGTATGACATAGAGTCAAAAAAGGTGGGCTATATTGAAACGATTTTTTGATATTTTGCGCGGTAGAGCAATATCATTGATAGATGTTTTGAAGCAGCAGTATTATAGAAGGTTTGGCAAAGCTTACAGCCATAAAATAGTTTTTGTAGATACGCAACATGTAGTGGTAAACGACTCTAATGCCTTTGATATTATTTTATCCCCAAAATATTATTGGACGAAGGTAGAAGAGCTTCCGGTAAAATATGCTTTTCAGGCAAAAGAGTATGCTCCTTCCGTGTTTGACGGATTTATTCCTAAAGGCGATTATTCTTATAAAGCTATAAAACAAGACGGTAAATTTTTACTTTTTGCGTATGACGCAAAAGATATATTGGAGAATTTGGAGACTCTTGGCGTTAAACCTTCATATGTACGCAATGCGTACTTTGCGCAAACGGAATTTATGAATTATCCCCTGGCTATTAAAACGGACAATAAGAACGGTTTGATAACGCACAATGGGAAAGTTATAAAAGTACCGATTTCGTTGGCAAAAGAACATGTAAGCGTAAATGAAGTTTTAAGAATGCTAAAACTTTCAAAAAATATAATTAAGCTTGGAAAATTTAACCGTTTTTATGAAAAGCAGGGCGCGCTTAAAGGCATTATATGCGTTTTGGTATTTTTAATAGCGATTTTTTTCGCAGAGTTATTATATCTTTCGCACACGCTAAGTTCTCAAGAAGAGCAAAAAGATAAAATTTTAAAACAGTATTCTCTGCCATCTACGGAAATTCAGTTAAATACGCTTTTGAAACAACAGGAAAGAACAAATAAACAGCAAAGCGCTATTAGGGAAAATATAAGTAAGATTTTTGGATTTTCACTTTTGAAAGACGAATATTTTAAAAATATAGAAGCAAATCAGGCGCAAATATCTTTGATACTACATGTAAGCGATAAAAGTAGATCTGATATTGCCAAGAACTATTTTCAAAAATCTTTTATCGTAGATGAATTTGCAGATAATACTAATGACATTAAGATAAAGTTGCGCTATGAATAAAATAAATCCTTTGATTTTGATATCGGCATTGATTTTGGTTTTGTTGGTTATGGTATATAGCGTTTCGCGTTTTAAAAACGAGTTAAGACAGAACGATAGAGCCGTTTTTGCTTTAAACGATAATGCGAAGAGAATAGTATCTTTTAGAAAGGTTTGGGATAAAACAAATCTTGAAGAGAGATTAAAAACTGTTTTTGGAGAAGGAGCGCTAAGCGATAAAGGGAAAGTTTTTGAGATAAAATCATCATTTCCGACGTATGAACAGATGGGCGATATTGCCAGAAAAACATTTAGCGAGGCTTTTGAGATAGAGAAGTTTGAAATCATGACAGATTCTAACGGCAGAGTTTCTTTTATTTTGGAGATAACGAAATGAGAGTTTTAAAATATATATTGTGGGTTTTACTATTTTTTTACATCGTAACAGTATTTCTGCCTAAAGAGAATTTTTACTTTTATTTGGAAGATAAACTTTCAAATTACAATATTGTACTCGGAAATGAAAGTTTAAAAGATTTTGGCGGCGTTTTGCAAATAAATAACGCGCTTGTGGCATATGAAGGCGACGAGATAGCGCAAATAGATAAAATAACGATTTTACCATTTATCTTATATAACGAAGTTAGTGTGAACAATCTGCATTTTGCAAGTAAATTTCAAAGAGTAATTCCAAATAAAATCGATAAAGCGAGTTTCAAAGCGACTCTGTTTTATCCGATAAAAATTTGGATAAAGTTAAAAGGCGATTTTGGCGATGTAGACGGCAGTTATAATATATATAATAAAACGATTCGCTTAGTTTTAAAACCGCAAGATGATTTTAAACAAAAATATTCGCTCATTTATGCGAATTTTCGTGATGTAGACGGGGAGTTAGTGTATGAATCGTCTTTTAAATAATAAAACATTGAGTTTTATCTTTAAAGTTTTAATTTGTATAGCTATCGCGAAAAGCATAGCTTTAGCTTCTTTTGTTTTTCTTCCAAAAAGCGGAATAGAAATTAGTCGCGGCAGTAATGATATTGCAAATTTTAATACTCGCAACTTTGCCTACTCTTTTTCCAATGCAAATCAAGGTTCTGCCTCAGGCGCTCAAGTCGCGCAAATAAGCAATTTAAAGCTTTTGGCAATATATAAAGAAAGTAACGGCAAGAGTGCTTTTACTATTATTAGCGACGGCAGTTCTTCGGAAGTGTTAAAAATAGGCGATACATATAAACAGTATCGCGTCAACGATATAAAGTCAGACGGCGTTTTTTTATTGGAAAACGGCAAAGAGGTGTGGGTTGGCTTTGCGAAAAGTACGTTCAACTCTTTTGCGCCGACACAGCCTTCAAACAGATTTCCGGACGCAAGCCGACAATTTCAGCAATTTCCTCAACAGCCAAACGAGGAGATTACAACTATCATAAAAAGAAGCGAAATAGACGAACTTATGGCAAACCCTGATGCGATATTTAAAAACATGGGATTTAAAGAAGTTATGAAAGACGGAAAGTTAGACGGTTTTAGAGTGCTTAGCATTAACAGAAACTCTCCTTTAGCAAAGCTTGGTATTCGCACCGGAGATGTGATACAAAGTTTTAACGGGGTCAGACTTGATAACTACTCAAGCGTTCTTGAGATTTACGAGAATGCCAAATCTTACAGCAGGGTGAAAGTGGAGGTTATGAGAAACAATGAAAAAAAGGAGTTTGAATATGAAATTTATTAAGATAGTTACATGTATGATTTTGGCTATGAGTTTAAATGCTCAAAACGTTGGCAATACCACTTCAAATAATTCAACTATTGAAATAAACTTTAGGGATTTGGAGGTTATGGATTTTGTAAGGCTCGTATCAAACGTTTTGGATAAGAATATACTGTTTCAAGACGCTATCGGCGGTAAAGTGGAGTTTGTCTCCACAAAGCCTGTGAACAAACAGGATTTGCCGTATATACTCCAATCTGTTCTTGCCACAAAGGGCTATACTATGGTAGACCACGGAACATATATGGAGATAGTAAGGAGCAATATAGTTTCGCAATACAACTTGCCGCTAATAAACAAATCGGACTCAAGTTATACCCAAATGGTTACGCAAACGATAAGCGTTAAAGGGTTAAACGTCGATGAGGTTATAAATAAAATAAGACATCTCGCTTCTATAGCCGCGAAAATTACGCCCGTTAGAGAAAACAATATGATTGTTATAACGGATTTCCCTAAAAACATAGAGACTGTAAGAAAAGTCATAACTCTTATGGAGCAAAACGTAGCTTCCGAAATAGAGTTTATCAAAATGTACAACGCTAACATAGAGCAAGTTTTTTCAGTATTGCAATCAATCTCAAGAAGCGTTTTTAATGAAAAAGTTGAGAGCGAAAGAGTAGCGTTATATGAGAATAAAGCGGATAATGGGATTATCGCCGTTGGCTCTGCGGCAAATATAAAAAAACTAAAAGAGATTGTAGCCAACTTGGATAAAGGACAAGAGTCATTTCAGATGGTGACAAAAGTTATACAGTTAAATAATACCGAAGCTAAAGATATTCATAAAATAGTAAGCGAGCTTGTCTCTTCAAACGCACTGACAACAACGTCTTCCGCGAGTAGTCTATCGAACCAGACGGCGCAAATTTTAAAGACGAACGATACGAGCAAACCGATATTTTCTTTAGATGAAGCCAGTAATTCCATCATCGTTTTCGCTACGCAAAAAGATTACGAAATCATAAAAAACATAGTAACTGAACTTGACAAAGAGCAAAAGCAAGTTTTTGTCAAAGCGAGAATTATTGAAATTAGCGAAGCCGCTTCGCAAAGAGTCGGAGTGAAATACGGACTTGAAGGAGGACGTGCTACGTCGGACGGGCTTTATACGTTCGCTATGAATATGGGAGGAAGCGCTCTTGCTCTCTCACCGGTGTTGAGCTCGGCTATAAATATAGGAGATATTAAGTCGGGTCTGGCGTTTGGCGCGTCCATAGATTTTTTAAGAACAAACGGCGCTGCAAATATTGTCTCAGAACCTTCGGTTTTATGTTTAAATAATATGGAATCTAAAATATACGTTGGACAAACGCAATCCATTATAACAAGCGCTACCAATTCGGATAGCACTACCGATTTAACCAGAAATACCTATACGAGAGAAGATATAGGTTTAACTTTGCAAGTAAAGCCGCGAATAGCAAATGACGGAAAAGTCACCCTTCAAATAGAAACTACGGTGGAAGATGTTTTGGAGGGCAGCGGTGGAAATGGCGGTATGCCTACCACTACAAAACGTGAAGTTACAACAAGAGCCATAGTAAAACATGGAGAGAGCGTTATAGTAGGAGGACTTATCCGAAATAAAGCTACCGAAAACGACTCGAAAGTCCCGCTTTTAGGAGATATACCGCTTTTGGGACGCCTTTTTACGCATACAACCGATGTTAATGATCAGTTGAATATCGTTATAGTTTTAACTCCTTACATAGTAAATTCAAGCGATGAGTTATCGCAGCTAAGAGCCCAATTATCCGAACTCGATCAGCTTCAAAGTATTTATAGCAGACAATTGGAAGAAGAACTTCAAAAAAGGGTAGACAACGCTTTAGAACCTAAAAAGAAAAGAAGTGCTAGCGGCGTTGGCAACAGCAATGCGCAATTTGGCAGCGACGAATACTGGAACGCGATAATACGTAAAGGAGATGGTTCTTAATGGACGACATAGAGCATATCCACGACACAAATTTAGAACCGTTTGAGATTGAGTCCGAAGAGATTAATATAGCTCTTAAAAACTATGTGCTTTTTTCAAAAATAGATAATACTATATGCGCATGTATTACGGAAAATTATATAGACGTTGCTTTTGAATATCTATCCAAACAAGGTTTAGAGTATAAAGTTGTGTTTTTGGACGAAGAGTCTTACGATAGGCTTTTGAATAAATTTTTAGAACTTAGAACCGATAAAGAACTAGGTTCCATAGATAAAAATGCCGAAGAAGAGGCTAATGTTGATGAAAATATGAATTTAACGGAATTTTTAAGAAATTCCGGCGATATTTTAACATCCGAAGAGTCTGCGCCGATTATTAAATTTGTAAATTCTCTTTTTTATCAAGCCATTAAAAAACGCTCAAGCGATATTCATATAGAAATGCACGAATTTAAAGGTGAGATACGTTTTCGTATAGACGGTGTGCTTACAAAGCATATAGAGCTTGAAAAAAATATTTTAAATCTCGTTATAAGTCGTATAAAAGTTATATCAAACCTTGATATTTCCGAAAAACGCGTTCCGCAAGACGGCAGAACGCAAATAAAAATAGCCGGACGCACATTGGATATTCGCGTGTCCATATTGCCCGTATATTACGGAGAGAGAGTCGTTATGCGTATTTTGATGGATTCTACTCAAATTCCATCATTGCTTGAGCTTGGTTTTACCGATGATTTGATAGATGGATTAAATAGCATTTTGCAATACTCTCACGGTATTATTTTAGTAACCGGACCCACCGGTAGCGGAAAATCAACTACTTTGCATTCATTTTTACAAAGATTGGCTTCTCCGGAAAAAAATATCATCACGATAGAAGATCCTGTGGAGTACAAGACAAACAATATAAATCAAATTCAAGTAAATAACAAAGTAGGACTTACGTTCGCGGCGGGACTTCGCTCTATATTAAGACAAGATCCGGATATAGTTATGGTAGGCGAGATACGCGATAACGAGACTGCTTCTATAGCCACGCAAGCGGCACTTACCGGACATTTGGTTTTATCTACGCTGCATACCAATAACGCTACAGCCGCCATAACAAGACTTGTGGATATGAAAATAGAGCCGTTTTTAATCTCCTCTACACTGCTTGCCGTATTGGCTCAAAGGTTAGCCAGGTTATTATGTCCTCATTGCAAAACAGAGGACAAGATAGCCGAAGATTACGCAAATCAATTTTCTATTGAAAAAGATACTATTATCTACAAAGCTAACGGTTGCAAAAAGTGCGGCTACACCGGATATATAGGAAGGCAAGCGGTAGGAGAGTTGCTTGTGATGAACGATGACATAAAAACGATACTCAAAACAACGACAAACGACTATCAAATTCGTTCTTTTGCCAGAGAAAACGGTATGGTATTTCTTTCTCATAGATTAAGACAGCTATTGTACGATGGAAAGATATCGCTTGAGGAGGCGATAAGGATTGGGATAAAGGATGATTAGAGCTTTTACGCTTGTAGAGGTTTTAATAGCGGTTACCATAGTATTTACAGCAGGTCTTGGGCTTTTAAAAGTCAGCTCCAACAGTTCAAAACTTATAAATTACGCAAAAACTAAAAACGAGGCGAATTCTCTATTTTCTTTCGCGATTTTAAATGATATTTGCAGCAGCGATATTGACAAAAATCTATATGATGTCATTAAAACCAAATTTACGATAAAAGACGATAAACTCATATCCGCCTTAAAAGAACAAAACCTTACATGTGAGAGCGAAGAGATATTAAATATAAAGTTAGCGGACAGCGAAGAGATCGATATAATTTTGAACGATATATCTAAAATGGAGTTTATTATCAATAAAATCAGCGCGACTATAATGGGCGCTAACATATTAGGATACGAGATAAAGGCTAACATGTGAAGAGAGCTTTTACGCTTATAGAGGTGGTTATATCAATAGCCATATTTTCTATTTTAGCCATATACTTGTATCAAGCCATAAATACTATGCAAAAAAGCAATGATATCAATTCTTTGCGATATGAAGAGGATATAAAAGAGCAAAAGATAACGAAACTTTTTTACAACGATCTTTTTTTGCAAACGGACATATACGCCGCTTCAAATATAACAAGCAGCGATGAGTTTGACGTCTTTCGTTTGCATACAAAAAATTCTATTCACGCGATGATAAATCCGTATATAGCCTATTTTGTCAAAGATAACTCTTTATACAGAATAGAATCAAGAGAGCCTGAAAATATACCTTTAACTTATGAGGGCGCGGAACGCGTTAAAGTGGATAAAATTATGGAAAACGTAACCCTTTTTCGTATATACGCAAACAAAAATTCTTATCTTATTAGTTATCAAAGCAAAGAAAAATTTACTATTTTTCAAGTATCTTTACCTCAAGTTCCGGCAAATTCTAGCAGAGGAAATCAAACCGCTTAGTTTTTAAGTGGTATAATTAAAAAAAATTATTACGGAGGCTGGTATGAATATCAAAAGTACAATTACTCTAAACAATGGCGTAAAAATGCCTATTTTTGGTTTTGGCGTTTGGCAAATCAAAGATGGCAGCGATGTTGCCAATGCCGTTAGAGAAGCTATAAATGCAGGGTACCAGCTTATAGATACAGCCGCTATTTACGGTAACGAAGAGGGTGTGGGCGAAGCTCTTAAAGATGTAAAAAGAGACGAAGTTTTTGTAACTACGAAGGTTTGGAATGAAGAGCAAGGTTATGATACTACTTTGAGAGCTTGTGAAGATAGTCTGAAAAGACTAGGACTGAGTTATGTGGATTTATATCTTGTTCATTGGCCAGTAGCCGGCAAACTAAGCGACACATGGAAGGCTATGGAGAAAATCTACAATGATGGACTTGCCAAGGCTATTGGGGTTAGTAATTTTTACGAATACCATTTGCGTGAAATTTTTAAGACAGCCAAAATAAAACCGTCTGTAAATCAGATAGAAATTCATCCGATTTTGTCCCAAAAAGAGATTCGCGAATTTTGTAAAAAAGAAAATATCGCAGTTGAAGCTTATTCTCCGCTCGGACGAGCCAAAATATTAAATATACCTCAAATTGTTGCTATCGCTAAAAAGTACGGCAAAACGTCCGCGCAAGTGATTTTAAGATGGCATTTGCAAAATGATATTATTCCTATACCAAAATCGCTACATGTAGAGCGAATAAAAGAAAACGCTTCTATTTTTGACTTTGAATTAAGTCAAGAAGATATGGCTATAATAGACGCGTTAAATAGGAATGAAAAAGCCATTAAAGGTGTGTTTTTTAAATTTGACGAGCACAAAAGCGTAATATTATAAAGCATTCGCAAGAAGAGGGGTAGTTTCAAAATCAATAATTGTCGTAGCTATAACTAAAAAAATTTATAGCTACATGTTGTTGCGAAAATACGCTAACTTATAAAAATATTTTTAAAATAGTAACGAAATTATATTCAAGCTAAAGCGCCGCATTTTTTGTTTTTATTATTTTTTTCACCGCTCTTTTTCAAACCCTTTTATACTGTTTTTATTTTCGCCGAAAATGCCAAAAGATTTATATACTTAGTATAAAATTTTTATATTTGCGCGTTTGAATTTTCGCAAACCAAATATATATTTCGGGTAAAGAGAACCAAAGTTAAAAACGTCGATAAATCCGGGTTTTACACGAAAAATACATTTGCTATTTTTCACGATGTTATACAAAATGTATAAATTTACAAAACTCTTATCAGCCGCAAAGGTATTGTTAGGTAAAATTTAAATTCATTTTTTTTAAGGGTTTTTAAGATGTTGCTTTTCACACCGGGACCTACACCGTCTCCCGAAGCTATAAGGGTAGCTATGAGCGTTCCTACCATTCATCACAGAACGCCTGAATTTGAAGAGATTTTTAAAGTTGTCAGAGAAAAATTGATAAAAATTATGAATATGCCTGAAGTTCTTATGCTTGCTTCAAGCGGAACAGGCGCTATGGAAGCGGCTGTTACAAATCTTTGTAAATCGCACGCTTTAACGATAAATGCTGGAAAATTCGGAGAAAGATTTGGAAAAATATGCAAAGCTTTTGATATTAAATATACGGAATTAAAATACAATTGGGACACTCCGGCGTCTGTTGAAGATATATTACATGTAATAAAAAGCAATCCCGAGATAGACGTACTTTGCATTCAAATATGTGAGAGTGCGGGAGGACTTCGCCACGATGTGGAGGGGATAGCCAAAGCCGTAAAAGATGTAAATAAAAATATAATGATAATAGCGGACGGCATAACGGCGGTAGGCGTTGAAAAAATAGATACCGCGCATATTGACGTTCTTATAACAGGAAGCCAAAAAGCTTTTATGCTTCCTCCTGGACTTGCTATGATGGGTCTTAGCAAAGACGTGATTTTAAAGATAGAGCAAGCGTCGAAAGGTTTTTATTTTAATCTCGCGAGCGAACTTAAAAACCAAAGAAAAAACACTACCGCCTATACGGCGACAACAACGCTTATCATAGGGTTGAAAGCGATGTTTGAGACTATTGAGAAGATTGGATTTGAGAATTTTTACGTAGACACAAAAATAAGAGCGAACGCCGCGAACGCCGCGCTTGAAGCCATTGGACTAAAGATTTATCCAAAAACTCCTTCTTGTGCCATGAATACGGTCTATCATGAAAAAGCCAAAGAGATAAGAGCCGTTGTAAAGAAAAAGTATGCCGTTAATATAGCCGGCGGACAAGACGACTTGAAAGATAAACTTTTTCGCATAAACAATATGGGTTTGATAGCTCCTTATGAGATGGCGTGGGCGTTAAATGCCGTAGAGCTGGCTCTTGACGAACTTGATATAAGAGTTTATGACGGTACGGCAAATCGTGTTTTCACATCAAAAGTTTTTAAAGGCGCATAGTGATTTACGAACATGAAATACCGCAAGGTAGCAGACTCTATTTCGCGAAAAGCGCGAAAATAAAAAGGGAGATTGAAGCAGTTGCCAGCGATATTTTATATAAAGAGGGTTTTGAGGAGATTATAACTCCAATTTTTTCATATCACCAACACCAAAGCGTAGACGAAAAGATGTTGATAAGGTTTTCGGACGCCGCTAATCACATTATCTCTTTAAGGGCGGACAGCACGCTTGATGTTGTAAGAATTATAACAAGAAGGCTCGGTCGCGCCACGAAACAAAAAAAATGGTTTTATATTCAACCGGTTTTCCATTATCCAAGCACAGAGATTAATCAAATAGGCGCTGAGTTTATAGGCGGTTCGGATTTGAGACTTTGCGTAGAAGCCGTAAGCGGCATTTTCAAGCATTTTGATATTTTGCCGTTACTATACATAAGCAATGTAAAAATTCCAAAGATAATATCCAAAATGTTAAATATTCCGCTCAGCGTTTTCGCAAACAGCCAGATAGAAGATATATTAAATACAAACGAAGCTTGGCTTGTTAAATTAGCGACGATGCAACAAGCAGAAGAGATTGATAGCGCGCTTGATATATCTCCAAAACCAATAAGAGAGGAACTTATCAGGTTGAAGTTATTAGCCGATAAAATATCTTATAAAAATATGGTCATAGCGCCTCTGTTTTATTCGAATATGCGCTATTATGACGCTCTGTTTTTTAGTTTTATACACAAAAATGAGATTTTAGGAAGCGGTGGGGCTTATCATTTTGAAGGACGAGAGTCGGTAGGATTTGGATTGTATACGGACGCGATTGTTGAGACAATTATAAAAATAAAAGAGGAAGAGTAAATGAGTAAAGCGGATTTGATAGTAGGCGCGCAGTGGGGAGACGAAGGAAAAGGCAAAATAGTTGATATGATGGCACAAGATTATGATGTGGTCTGCAGATATCAAGGCGGTCATAACGCGGGTCATACTATAGTAGTTGACGGCGTAAGATACGCTTTGCACTTGATACCTTCCGGCGTGCTTAATCCAAAAGCTATGAATATTATCGGAAACGGCGTGGTTGTAGCACCAGGAGCGTTAATCGAAGAGATGAGGCAATTTAAAGATATAGAAAATAGATTGTTTGTTAGCGATAAGGCGCATATGGTTTTGGGATTTCATTCGCAAATTGATTTGGCGCGCGAAAAGCTTCGCGGTAAAAATGCCATAGGAACAACCGGCAGAGGCATAGGACCTACGTATGCGGGCAAGATAGAAAGAGCCGGATATCGTCTTGGCGAACTTGCGAATATTCCTAAATTGGTAGATAGTTTGATGGAGTATTTTAGAATCAATGCCGTTATTTTTGACGCTCTTGAGATCAAACCTCAATCAAAAGAGGAACTTACCGTTGAATTTGAAAGTTACGCGAGAGAGTTGTTGCCTTATATAACAAACACAACTTCGCTTCTTTGGAAATATTTAGAAGAGGATAAAAAAGTGTTGCTTGAGGGCGCGCAAGGCGCGCTTTTAGATATTGACCACGGAACATATCCTTTTGTAACAAGTTCAAGCACTGTAGCCGCCGGAGCATGTACCGGATTGGGGCTAAGTCCCAAAGATATAGGCAAAGTGACCGGCATCGCGAAAGCTTACTGCACAAGAGTTGGCAACGGACCTTTTCCTACGGAGGATTTTGGCGAGGCTGGCGATATCTTAAGAAGAAATGGGCATGAATTTGGCACTACGACGGGGCGTGCGAGAAGATGCGGTTGGTTTGACGCTCTTGCTTGTAGGTTTGCGAGCAGAATAAATGGATTTGATCAGATAGCGTTGATGAAATTAGATGTTTTGGATGGGTTTAGTAAAGTAAAAGTCTGCGTTGCTTATGAACGAGACGGCAAAAAATATACTACGCTTCCTGAAAATCTTGACGATATAAGACCGATTTATGAAGAGTTAGACGGTTGGGAGAGCGTCAAAGGCATACGCTCTTACGATGAATTGCCGGATAACGCGAAAAAATATATAAAAAGACTTGAAGAGCTAACGCAAACAAAAATTGGGATAATTTCGACGGGAGCTGACAGAAAAGATACCATAATTCTTTGATATTTAAAGCCTTAGCTTGTTTTGTTATTCGCAAAAAGTCTACATGTAAGGATAAAACAACTTAAGGTTTTATTTTTTTGCATGTAGAGATTTTCAAAAAAACTTCATTTTTGTAAAATATCTGGCAAAGAAGACAAGATAGCTTCCAAATATTTCACATGTTTATGTGCTAAATAATAATAGCTTATAGATAAATTTTTTGCTAAATTTATGCGAGATTCGCCTCTTTTAAATCATACGCGAAAAGCTTTTTGATTTGAAACCTTACATGTAAAGTAAAAAACAAAATTTTTAAATACAAAATCTACATGTAGCGATAGTTTTTTGTATTTTTGCTTTCGTATAATAATAAAAAGTCAAAATAGATACATGTAGTAAGAATTAAAAGCTCTTATTTTAATTTGCAAATCGCTAAAAGCATTTCAAATTTTTGACACTACATGTAAGGGGTTTAAATACTTTAGTTTTATTTGATTGTAAGAAAATTTATCGCTATGAAAGCAGTCGATATTTAAATTCTTTTGAGTAAAAAGTACTCAAAAGAATTTATGCGTAAATTATAAGTTTTTAACTATTTAAACCAGTTTTTGATTTTGTCAAATACGCTTTCATCGTGTACGGAACTTTTAATGCCAAATGACTCTTGCAGTTTTTTGAGCGTCTCTTTTTGTTCGTCATTTAAACTTTTAGGATATTTTATAGAAACTTGCGCGATAAAACTTCCCAATTGTTTTGTTCTTAAATCTTTAACGCCTTCGTTTTTAAAGACAAATTGCTGCTTATCAAGCGTTCCTTGTGGGAGTTTTAACTCTTTCGCGCCTCTTAAAGTAGGAATCGTTACGGTTTCGCCTAAAATAGCTTGAGTAAAAAATATAGGCACTTCCATATATATATGCTGAGCGTCTCTTACAAAATGGTTATCTTCTTTGACTCTTATAAATACGTATGCGTCGCCTCTTGAACCGTTGGAAGCGATATTTCCTTTTTTGGCTACTCTAATTCTATTGTTATTGTCTATACCCTCAGGAATATCCACCATAACGCTCTCTTCTAACTCTTCATAAGCTTTACCTTTGCATTTTTTGCAATGGTGTTTGATAATTTGTCCGGTTCCGCCGCATTTTGAGCAAGTTTGTGAAAATGTCATAAACCCTTGTCTGTAAAACACTTGCCCTTTACCTTTGCATTCCGGGCATTCGCTTAGTTTTTTATCTTCGCTTCCCGTGCCGTTACACTCTTTGCAAGGCGATTTGTAGGTAAAAGTTATATTTTTTTTGCATCCGAAAACCGCTTCATTAAACTCTAAGAGTATATCGGTTTCCGTATCAAGCGAATATTTTCCACTGCTTCTTCCTCTGCTTTCGCCGCCAAATCCAAAATTTCTTCCGAAAACAGACTCAAATATCGAACCAAGATCGCCCATAATATCTTCATAATTTTGTTCGGAGAAATGGTTGAAGCCTTGTCTGTCAAGCCCGTTTTTACCATATCTATCGTAAATTTCACGCTTACTCGAATCGCTTAAAACCTGATAAGCTTCATTTATCTGTTTAAATTTTTCTTCAGCGTTTTTGTCGCCTTGATTTCTATCGGGATGATATTTTAACGCAAGCTTTCTGTAAGCTTTTTTGATAGTTTCATTATCCGCGCTTTTTTCAATTTCCAAAATTTCATAATATTCAAAATCCAACAATAATCCTTTAAGTGATGAAAATAAGTTATAAAGAGAGGAATTTTATCAAAAAAAAGTTTAATTATCAGTAAGCTTTCTACATGTAGGAGAAGAACTGTTTTTGACTTTGACTTACAAGCGGTTAACAAGCTGATTATACAATTTCGCAAATTTCATTTTAAGGAGATTAGTATGAGAAAAGGTCTGTTTATCTTAATAACGGCAAGTTTGCTGAGCGTTAGCGGCGCGTTCGCGAAACATCAGACAGACGATTTGTCAAGACACGGGAAACATGCGTTTAAAGTCGGCGAAACGATTTGTGAAAATGGTTTTATAGGCGGTCATGGTGATAAGTTCTTAGAAAAGTTAGATTTAAGCTTAGAGCAAAAAGAGCAAATTAAGCTTTTACAAAAAGAGATGTTCTTAAAAATAGAAGCAATTTTTGAAAATACAGGCGGTCTAAAAACTTATTTTGACAAAAACTCGTTTAATAAAGAGGCTTTTTTGAATGACAAAAAAGAGATAAATGATACTTTGGTTGATATCAGAGCGGATTATCTTGACAAAATTTATAATATTTTGACTGACATACAAAAAGAGGAAATATACGAAATATTGGGCAAAATAGAAAATAGAAAGTGGGGAAAACACTAAAAATAAATGATAATTTATTTTTTATTTAAGCGGAAATGGATAGAATTATAAACGAAAGATACATTATCCACTTTTTAGGAGGTGTTCAATGATTAATGTTTTAATGATTGAAGACGATATAGAGTTTGCACAAGTTCTTAGCGAATATTTGGCAAGGTACAACATAAAAATTACAAACTATGAAGATCCGTATCTTGGATTGAGCGCGGGAATCAAAAATTATGATCTATTGATTTTAGATTTAACGCTTCCGGGAATTGACGGACTTGATGTTTGTCGTGAAGTTGCTTCAAAGTATGATATTCCAATTATCATATCTTCAGCAAGAAGCGATTTGTCCGATAAGATTATAGGACTCCAAATAGGAGCTGATGATTATCTGCCAAAACCATACGATCCGAAAGAGATGTATGCTAGAATAGTAAGCTTGATTAGAAGATACAAAAAGGTTACGGCAGAAGTTGACGAAAGTCCGGCGGAAGATTCCAGATTTAGAGTTGATGACAAAAGGCATCAAATATTTCTTGAAGATAAACCGCTTACGCTTACGCCTGCTGAATACGAAATACTTTCGTATCTTATCCAGCAGCACGGTTTTTCGCTTTCTCGCGAACAATTAGTTTATAATTGCAGGTCTATAAAAGATAAAGGCGGCAAAAGCTTAGACGTAATTATCGGAAGAATTAGAACAAAAATCGGCGATAGTTCAAAAATGCCTAAGTATATCCACTCTGTAAGAGGAATCGGCTATAAACTTTTAGGATGAAAAATTACTCCTTGGGGACAAAAGTCAGCATTACGTTTGCCTTTTGTCTCATCTTCTTATTAATATTATTCGTGCTATTTTACAAGTATGAAAATGAATTGAATTTACAAAGACTGAAAGAGAAGCACTTACAATCCATAAATTATCTCATGTTGCTTTATGAAAACGAAACTCCGCCTGAAAATATTGAAAGTTATTTTCAAAGTTTTGAGTTTAAAGATATTGAAGACGAGTTTTTAAGCAATTTAATCTTAAAACATGGCAATATTATAGTAAAACAAGAGACTAATTTCGGCAATTTTTCGGCAATTATTTACAATAATAAACATTATATCTCTATTGCCAATGAAACGTCTGTAGTTTTACTTGAGAGTAAAGATACTATTCCTTCCGGGAATCTGTTTTTTGTTATACTGATACTAACCTTCTCGCTTTTGGTTTGGCTTTATATATCTACCATTAAAAGCATAGAACCTATAAAAGAGTTTGGAAAAGTGGTTAGAAAGTTAGCCAGCGGCGACACTAGCGTACAATTCGTATATGATGGCAAAGACGAGATAGGAGAGTTGTCTAAAGAGTTCAATAAGGCTACAAGAACTATCGCAAATCTCCATAATTCGCGTACTCTTTTTTTGAGAACCATTATGCACGAACTTAAAACTCCAATAGGAAAAGGGCGTATCGTAGCCGAAATGGTGGAAGAAGAGGTAAGCAGAAACAGACTCATAAAGGTTTTTAAAAGACTTGAAGTGCTGATAAACGAATTTACGAGAATGGAGCAGGTTATAACCAAAAACTATACGTTGGAGAAAGATACTTACAATTTAAAAGATGTTTTTAACAACGCCGTTAGTCTTCTTATGTTCGAGCCTGAACAAGTAGTAAAAAGAGTTTATTTGGATTTGGGCAATAAATCGTTTTTTGTGAATGTAGATCTTGGATTGATGTCTTTGGCATTTAAAAATCTCATGGATAACGCTATAAAATATGGAAAAGATAACATTGTAAAAGTTGTTTTAAAAAGAAACGTTCTTTCATTTTATAATAAAGGCGAGCCGCTTGAAAAAGCGATAGACGAGTACAGACAAGCGTTTACATCATCCACAAAAAGAGATAAGTTAGGCGGCGGATTAGGGCTTGGTCTGTATATAGTGGACAATATTTTGAGATTGCACGAATTGAAATTGGAATATGAGTATAAAAATGGACAGCATCGCTTTTTTATAGTTCTTATTAAAGCTTAAAATAACTTAGGATAGACTTCTTTCATGAGAAGACTTCAAAAATTCAATCAACTTATAGAGGCATTTAGTGTTTTACCGACTGTAGGAAAAAAATCCGCGTTACGTTTCGCGTATCATTTGGTATTAAAAGATACTTTCGGAGCGATGAAGTTGGCGCACGCTATAGAAAACGCTGTACAAACCATTAGACGCTGCGAATGTTGCGGCGGTGTGAGTGAACACGAAGTATGCGAAATATGTCTTGACGAGGATAGAAATAACGGACAGCTTTGCATAGTAGAAAGCGCGAAAGATATCTTTATACTGGAAGAGCATAAGCTATTTATAGGTCGCTATTTTGTATTTGATTCATTAAAAGACGATAAGGTATTTGATCTCAAAAAAATTATCAAAGAGGCAGATATCAAAGAGGTGATATTTGCTTTTACCCCATCTTTAGCAAGCGACGCCATGATACTTTTTATCGAAGATAAACTTCAAGATTTGAAACTTAATTTTACAAAAATAGCGCAAGGCGTTCCAACAGGCGTACAGCTTGAAAATGTCGATATGCTTTCTTTATCAAAAGCTTTGGAAGCAAGGACGAAGGTGTGAAAAAAAGCAAATTTAAGATATAGAGTATGAAAAACAATGATGAGCTTACTGCTTCAACTCTGAAGGCGCTTGTTGAACTTGGCGGTTCGGGGTCAATTTATGAGATTAATTACAAAGTTTATGAAATTATGAAACTCTCAAATGACATTTTGGAAATACCTCACAATAGCGATAGAAGAAGCGAGGTAGATTATAAATTATCTTGGAGTAGAACATATTTTAAAAAATATGGATTAATTAAATTTTACTCATGGGATTTGGGTACTGTTGAAAGCAGATATAGATGTGAATAGCATTAACGCTAGTGAGATTATTAAAAATGTCAGAAAAACAGAAAATCCAATAAAAATAGATGACAAAATTGTAGAATATGACGGTAAAAATATGCTACGAGAAGAAGATACTGTAGAAAAATGGAAAGAGAAATTATTAAATACGCTTTACAACAAACTTTATCTGCTTTTTGAGAGGCTTGCTCAAAGACTTCTAGGGAAAAGCGGTTTTTTCTCAAGTTGAGGTGACTGGTAAATCTAATGATGGAGGAATTGATAGTAAGGGTATTATTAAAATAAATGGGTACTTAGTTTCAATGTCGTTTTTCAGTGCAAAAGATATAAAAACACTGTAGGTTCTAGTCAAATTAGAGATTTTAGGGGATATGCCAAGGCAGAGCAGACGAATCCTCATAACTACAGGAAGTTTCACAAAAGAAGCTATCAAGGAAGCCACAAGAGATGGCGTACCACTTATTAATTTGGTTGATGGTAACTTACTGTGCGATAAAATGAAGGAGTTAAAGTTAGGCATTGATGTCGAAGAAACTGTAGATATTAAAAAAGATTGGTTTGATAGTTTATAAAACTATCATGATAATATTTTTCTCATCGCTTCCGTGATTTTTTTTTCATCGTATTTGTTATCAAAAAATAGATTAAAGGCAAGAACAGCCTGATATAAAAGCATATCAGCACCGTCTTTACATGTAAGTATATTTTCTTCACAAAGCGTTAAAAACGGCGTTTTTTTGCCATAAATAACATCAAAGCCAAACTTCGCGTTTCTCAGTATTTGTGACAAAAGCTCTTTTGGCGCGGGTAGGTTCTCATCTTTTAACCCGGCTGACGTTGTGTTTATTATCAAATCATATTTTTTAGGACTATAGTCATCCCAAGAAAAAGCGTTAATTTTATTTTTTTTAAAAAACTCTATTCTGTCTTTTGAACGATTTAAAAGCTCTACATGTATGCCGTTTTCTCGCAGTATAAAAATAACGGCTTTTGCTGTTCCGCCGGCTCCTAAAACAAGAGCGTTTTGTATATTGCCAAAGTCTTGTATCGCTTTAAAAAATCCTAATGCGTCGGTATTAAAGCCAAATAATTTATCATTTTTTTGTACTACGGTATTCACGGCTTCTATTTTTCTTGCTATACCAAAAACTTCATCACATATACCAAACGCCGCTTCTTTGTAAGGAACGGTTATATTTGCTCCGCTCAGCTTTAATTTTAGAAAAGACTCTTTTAACTTATCCGCGCTTTCAAGCAGTATTTTTGTATAGTTCGCGTCTATGCCAAAAGCCCTAAACGCTTCATTATGAAGTTTTGGCGATATGGAGTGTTCTATAGGATTTCCAAATACACAAAATTTTTTCATGGGTTAAAGAAGCAGGCTTCAAAAATGAAGCCTGACATTATGGCATTTTTTTATAAAAAGCGTCTTTTGCTATGAACGCTTTTACGTCAAGCAACGCGTTCCTTGCCGAATTTTCAGATGAGTATGGACCTATTAGAACTATTGTTACTTGTTTGGATTTTACAGCAGTTTTATACAAATGGTACTCATAATCTTTTTTGACGATATTGTCTAAAAAGCTTTTGTTCGGAGGATTTGAGAATGATCCTACTTGTATATAGTGTCCGCTCTTTACGGTATTCGAAGTGTCTATTAGCGGAGATTTTACTACTGTAGATGCTACTTGCGGTGGCGGAGTCGCTTTAACGGGCGGCGTTTGTATTATGGGTTCTATATTGGTTTCAATAACTGCAATCGCCAAAGTCTCATTGGACTCATTGGTTTCATTAGTTTGCGTGTCGCCATAATCTTCTTCCACAATAGATATATTCGCTACGACTATTTCATTATCAGGCGTGTTTATTGATGTCGGATAAACTACTACTTCATCGCTTTTTGGCTTACTTATAAGTTTCATAATTAAGATTACAAGCATAAAAATCAATACCAAAAGCACAGTTATAACAACCAATCTTTTGATTTGCGTTATTTTATTGGAACTTTTTTGCTCCAACAATATGTCGCTTAATTCATTTTTCTCTTCCATATTCTTCTCCTAATATGTAGCCTTATCATATATGATAAAGTTAGACGAGAGATCTCTCACCTCTTTTTTGACTTTTTGTTGAACAGACGCGTCGTTTATGTTATTTAACACCTCGGCGATTTTTTGAGCGATAAATGTAAACTCTTTATCTTTCATACCGCGGGAAGTAAGAGCGGCAGAACCTATTCTGATACCTGAAGTTATAAAAGGACTTCTTGTTTCTCCGGGAACGGTATTTTTATTCACCGTTATGCCCGCATTTTCAAGGGCATGATCGGCATCTTTTCCGCTAAAGTCTTTATTTAGGAAGCTGAGCAATATCAAATGATTGTCCGTTCCTCCGCTTACCACGTCAAATCCTTCTTTAGATAAAACGTCCGCTAAAATTTTGGCGTTTATTTTAACTTGCTTAGCGTATAATTTCCATTCGGGCTTTAAGTTTTCGCCAAATCCTACGGCTTTTGCCGCTATTATATTTTCAAGTGGTCCTCCTTGAATGCCTGGAAATATAGCCGAATTTATTTTCTTGGATATCTCTTCGTCGTTTGTTAAGATAAAACCGCCCCTTGGACCTCTAAGAGTTTTATGCGTTGTAGACGCCACTACATGTGCGTGTGGAAATGGATTTTGATGTTCATTTGCCGCTACAAGTCCCGCTATATGCGCTATATCGGCAAATAGATATGCTCCGACCTCGTCCGCTATTTCTCTAAAAGTTTTAAATTCAAGTTCTCGCGGATATGCTGAAGCGCCGCATATTATTAACTTAGGCCGCACTATTTTTGCTATATCTCTTACTCTGTCATAATCAATTCTGCCATTTAGATTTACGCCATAAAAGAAGCTTTGATAAGTTTTGCCCGAACTACTCACTTTAGCGCCGTGTGTTAGATGTCCGCCGTGACTTAAATCCATACCTAAAATTTTATCATACGGATTTAAAAGAGCTTGATAAACGCCTTGATTTGCTTGAGAACCTGAATTTGGCTGCACATTCGCAAATTTACATCCAAAAAGCTCTTTTACTCTATCTATTGCTAATTGTTCAAGCTTATCAACTATTTCGCAGCCGCCATAGTAACGTTTACCTGGATATCCTTCGGCATATTTATTGGTAAAAATACTTCCCATAGCTTCTATAACCGACGGAGAAGCAAAATTTTCACTCGCTATCATCTCTAAATTGTAAGATTGACGTTCCAATTCTTGTTTAGCAAGCTCATAAACTATAGCGTCATTTTTAGCCAAAAAACTCATTCGTTATCTCCTTCATTGTCTTGTTTTTCTGTCGTTTTTAATTGTTTCATCGCCGGGAATAGTATAACGTCCCTAATTGAACTTTGATTCGTCAAAAGCATGACAAGTCTGTCTATTCCAAGCCCTTCTCCCGCTGTGGGCGCAAAACCGTATCCTAAAGCTTTTATATAGTCCTCATCCATTTCGTGAGCTTCATCGTCTCCTGCCGCTTTCGCATCAAGTTGAGCCATAAATCTATTATATTGGTCAATCGGATCATTTAACTCGTTGAAACCGTTTGCCAACTCATTGCCGGCTATAAATAACTCAAATCTTTCGGCTATTTCGCTATTTTCATCACTTTTTCTGGATAATGGGCTAATTTCAATCGGGTATTCTGTGATAAAAGTTGGATTTATGAGCTTTTTTTCTACATAATTGTCAAAAAGTTCAGCTTGAAGTTGACCCAAATTTAGATTAGGCTTGACATCAAAAGCGTCTTTTTTGAGTTTGTTTTCAATAGCTTTTTTATCATTTAATATAGCGTTGTCTATGCCGCCAATTTTAACTAACGCTTCTTTGAATGAAAATTGTTCAAACGGTTTTGAAAAATCAATAATGTTGTCATTAAATGAGATCTGTTTGGGTAGATTTAATTTTTCAAACAGTACGCCAAAAAGCTCTTCGGTTAATTTCATCAAATCTTTGTAGTTATGGTGCGCCCAGTAAAATTCGATACTTGTAAATTCTGGATTATGCGTCGCGTCCAAACCTTCGTTTCTAAAGTTTCTGTTTATTTCAAAAACAGCGTCAAATCCGCCGACAATAAGTCTTTTTAAGTAAAGCTCCGGAGCTATTCGCAAATATCTTTGCGTATTAAGCGCATTATAAAAAGTTACAAACGGTTTAGCGTTTGCGCCTCCTGCGATTGGGTGCATCATAGGAGTCTCAACTTCTAAAAATCCATGCTCTTCAAAAAATCTTCTAACCAAACTTATTATTTTACTTCTAATTTGAAAAGTATGTTTAACTTCGGGATTCATAATCATATCGAGATATCTTTGGCGATATCTTAACTCTTTATCTTGAAGTCCGTGAAATTTTTCAGGAAGCGGCGTTATAGATTTTGTAACGATTTCAAGGGCTGTTACATGTAAAGAAAGTTCTCCGGTTTTTGTTACGAACGGATATCCTTTTGCTTGTATGATATCTCCCACGTCAAGCAATTTTTTTATATGTTCAAACCACTCGTCTCTCAATCCTTCTTTGTTGAAATATATTTGTAAAGATTCGCTGCTCTCATCTTCAATTTTAGCAAATACCGCTTTGCCCATCCATCGTAAAAACTTTACTCTTCCAATAAGCGTTGTTATCTCATCATTCTCTTTTTTATCTTCCAAATCATTTATATAGTGAAATTTTTTTTTAAATTCAGCCGCGTTAATATCGCGCGTTGTATAGTGCGTATAAGGGTTTTTGCCTATAGCTCTTAGCGTATCCGCTTTTTCAATACGTTGCAATTCAAGCTGGTTTGTAAAAATCAAAACTACTCCTCCATATCCGTTTGTTGACATTTACCGCAAATACCGTAAAGTTGCATAAGATGTCCTGTGAGTTTAAAGCCTCTCTCTTTTGCTATTTGTTCTTGACGTTTTTCTATGGCTTTATCTTCAAACTCTATTATTTCGCTGCATTTTTTACAAATCATATGATCGTGATGCGGTTTGTTGCCGAGTTCAAATTTTTTACCTTGCGTTCCAAATGATATAGACGTCGCTATGTCGGACTCTTCAAGCATATTTAACGTACGATATACGGTGGCTATTCCGACATTTAGCCCAGGATGTTTTTCTTTAATCAGAAAGTAAAGTTTTTCAGGCGTAAAATGTTCATTATTGCTATAAAGCATTTTTAAAATGATCTCTCTTTGATTTGTATACTTAAGTTTATTGCGCTTTAAAATCTCCTTGAAATTTTCAAGCAACTTATCGTATTCGACATTTTCAATCTTTTTCATGCTTTTTCCTTTCTACAAATTTGCCTTAATATCGTTATTCAACACTGTTTGTCTCATTTGATATAAAAATATTTATATTATTGCCCAAGTTTTCTATAACTTCGCTTGATTGTTCAATTAAAGGTTCTATTTTTTCCGTTAAATTATCGGTATTAATTAATTTTGACGGATGAATATCAACTATTTGTTCTCCTATAGCGGATAATTTTTTATACATAAAACTATTTCCGATTCCAAGAGTATCGGTCACAAAAACTCTCGCAAATTCTATGCTTGATGTCGCGAATAACAACATGGAAAAGACAAAAAATATCGTAAGAGTGCTAAATACAAATCCTAAAAATCTATTTAAGTTTGCATATCCGCCAAATTTTACAATTTTTGAGATTATTGTGCCTATCAAGATAGAAACTATAAATACCGTAAATAACAATACCATAAATCCCATAATTCGTATCGCTACTTCATTTTCAATACTATAAATTTTGTCGCTAATGAACATTCCGGCTTTATATGAGTAACGCGAAGCTAAAAATATACCGCCTATAATTCCTATAAACTCAAATAGCTCTTTTATAAAACCTCCTATCAATCCCTTAATTCCAAGGATCAAAATAATAGCGATAATAACTATATCAAACCAGGAGAATTCCATTTAATGCCTTTGTAATTTATAATATATTTTTTCATAGTCCCAATAAAGTCGATAACTCTTGAGGTTGAGTGGAGAAACGTAATGCGTCCTCCGTTGTTATCTGATTCGCTTTTATGGCTTCATACATTGATTGAGTTTGCGTTATCATACCTGATTGCGCTTTATTGAGCTGCATTTGCGAATAGATTTGATGTACTTTGTCTTCTCGTATTAAGTTGGCAATGGCAGGATTTGTTATTAGTATTTCAAAAATACCAATTCGTCCGCCGCCTATGCGCGGTAATAAGGCTTGAGAAATAACGGCTGTTAGCGAGACTGAAAGCATATTTCTTATTTGTACTTGCTCGTTTCCGTCAAAGCTGTCAATAATACGGTTAATAGTTTGCACAGCCGAAGTAGTGTGCAGCGTCGCGAAAACCAAGTGCCCCGTTTCAGCCGCCGTAATAGCCGTAGACATCGTCTCTTTATCTCTCATCTCGCCTACTAGTATTATATCCGGATCTTCACGTAAGGAGTATTTTAAAGCGCTGGAGAAACTTTTGGTGTCTTCTCTAACGCCTCTCATGGAAAAAAGCGATTTTTTATTTTGATGAACAAACTCTATGGGGTCTTCAATGGTAATTATATGTTTACTTTCTTTTGCGTTTATTTCATTAAGCATAGCTGCCAGAGTCGTTGATTTACCGCTTCCTGTAGGTCCGGTTACTAAAACCAACCCTTTTTCTCGTTTTATGACAGATTTAAATACGGCGGGAGATTTTAGTTCGTCCAAAGTTGGAATAACAAGGGGAATAGTACGAAAAGCCGCAGCTAATTCGCTATTCATTGTATAATAGTAGTTTACACGAAAACGACCGGCTTCCGGAAGCATTATAGAAAAGTCAAGCTCTTTATTCTCTTCCAACTCTTTTTTTTGTTTGTCGGTTATTAAGCTATAACACATCTCTTTTATCGTTTGGCCGTCAAGTTTTGGCAAATTGACCGCCATTAATCTACCGTCAATTCTTATTTGTGGTTCGCTTCTGCTAACTAAGTGAAGATCCGAAGCTTTATATGCCACAACATTTTTAAGCAAAGCCCTGATATTTGGTATATCTGCCACATGGACTCCTTTTTATTCTATAATTTTCGGAACGATGAAAAAACCATTATCGCTGTTTGGAGCGTATTTTATGATTGTTTTTATTATGTTTTTATCACATTTTTGTATATCTTCCCTAAAAGGCGTACCGCCTTCTATGGTTGTAAATGTGGCTTCATAATTATTAGAGTCTAATTCGTTTAAATTTTCAACAAAATTGACAATTTCGCTAAGCTGATTTATTATATTTTTTCGTTCGCATTCTTCTATTTTCAAAGAAGAAAGAGTTTCTATTTTTTTGAGAAGTTTATCGTCTATGTTCATATATCGACCTTAGAGATTTGATATGTATTATAATTTTATAGCGTATATTGTACCAAAATGAATTTTCAATCGCGCTGAAATCATATTTATATCAATGATATTTGTATTTTATTTTTCCTATGCTAACATGTGCTTTTTCATTTCTAAAAATATAAAGGAAATAACTTGGCTTTAAAAGATAATATAAAAGCGATAAAAGAGGAACTCAGCGCGCAAGAGCAGTTATTGGAAAATCTCATAGCAGGCGAGCGTTTTTTTAAAAAACATAAACGTACATTCATGGCTTCCGCTATAGTTATAGTTGTTTTGCTAATAGGTTACGTTAGTCTAAATACAATAAAATCCGTCAATTTGAAAGCTTCTAACGAGGCGTATAAGATATTGCTTGACAATCCGAACGACGAAAAGGCTTTATCGTCGCTAAAAAGTAAAAATAAACCTTTATACAGGGCTTTTATTTTCATGGAAGCTTTAAAAAGCGGCGATAATGAGACGTTAAAAACGCTGCTTACCGAAAATGATATTATAGCCGACCTTGCCGCTTATCAAATACAAGAGAGCGTGAAAAGCGATTCTATTCTTGAAGATTTTGTTGTTTTAAAGGATGGTTACGAATTGCTAAAAGAGGGCAAAGTGGACGAGGCGAGTATAAAATTTATGACAATATCGCCCGATTCTTCCGTTATGAGCATAGTTAGAGCGTTGGAACATTATCAACCTTCTTTCAAAGAGGCAAAATAATGACAAAAATTATTAGTTTTATATTTGTTACCGCTTGTATACTTTTTATGAGCGGCTGCGGTACAAAAAGACAATACTTTGAGCCGAAAAATTTGGATGGCAACGCAAGATTTGACGGAAGTCTTTCATCCGGTATCAAAGAGGTTGCGAAAGACGGCGCTTCTTTGAAAAACGGTACCGTTATCACGCGCGAGGGCAATGAAGTAAATATCAATTTGGAAGACGGATATAGCTTTTTAGGTGAATTTGACGGTAAATTTATCACGGTTTCACATTATGGGCTCTTACATGTAAAAAATAACGAAGGCAAATTGATTTACAATAAAGATATTGGAGCGATGGTAGCTTCAGCCTCAATTGACGAAGACACTTTGGCGGTTATAACGTCCGATAACTCATTATCGGTTATTGATACAAGCAGTGACACGACTATTTTTCAAAAGAAGTTTGATAGTATGCCGTCGCTTGATTCTAGGATAGCCGCGCCGTATTTTTTAGGAAGTTTAGTGATTTTCCCAACGCTTGACGGAAAGCTTGTTATTGTTGATAGAAATAATGGCAGCTTAATACGAAGCGTTGTAGTAAGCGCTGAGAGAGATTTTAATAATGTGATTTTTCTTGACGTTGTCGAAGATAGAATGTTTGCCGCGACCGCGAAACGGATAATAAGCATAAGTCCGACAAATATCAATTACGTAGACGAATCTATAAAAGATGTGATATTGATGAATGATAGGGTATTTACTTTTGGCAAAAACGGAAAAGTGACCTTAATGGATTTGGATTTGAAAGTTTTGAACGAACAAGAGTTTTCCTTCTCAATTTTTTCCGCCGTTGCGGCAAAAGAGAAATTATATATTATAGAAAAAAGAGGATATTTAATAAAGAGTGATTTGGATTTAAAAAATTTTGAAGTTTTCGAGCTCCCTTTTAGTATAGATGATTTTTTGTTTGTAGCTAACGACAAGATTTATTACGGCGACAGTTTTTATACATTAGAGTAGATATTTGATATTTTGCGATATTGGCAATACAAACGCTCACCTTCTAATAAAAGAGCGCTTACATGTAAAGAGCATAAAAGAGTTTTTAAAACTCTCTTTTGACGAAAAAGTTTATTACATTTGCGTAAATGATAATATAAAATCCCTCTTACATGTAAGGAAAAATTTTTTCGATTTGGAACCGTATATAACATTTGATACAAAATATCGCGGTATGGGGATAGATAGAATCTGCGCGTGCAAAGCTGTAAACGACGGTATAGTTGTAGACGCCGGAAGCGCTATTACCGTTGATATTATGAAAAACAAAAAGCATATGGGCGGATATATCTTGCCCGGACTTACCGCTTATAATACGGCTTACTCGTCCATATCAACTCGCCTTCAACTGGATATCGATAAAGATGTGAAACTTGATAAAATACCAAAAAACACAAAAGAGGCTATTAGTTACGCGGCAATAAAGTCTATCAAACTTATAATAAAAAACAGCGCGAAAAATAGAAAAATATATTTTAGCGGCGGAGACGGCGAGTATTTAGCCGGTTTTTTTAAAAATGCGATATATGATAAAATGCTGGTTTTAAAAGTTCTTCAAAAAACATTCGATGTTTTAAAAGCTTCACAAGGAGATTAAAATATGCTTACAATCGCGCTTCCCAAAGGAAGAATAGCTAAAGATACGTTAGAAATATTTGAAAAGATTTTTCAAAAATCATTCGTATTTGACGATAGAAAACTTATTTTACATGTAGGCGATTTTAGATTTTTACTTGTTAGAAATCAAGATGTTCCGGCATACGTTTTACATCAATCCGCCGATGTAGGCGTAGTCGGACTTGACGTATTGGAAGAACAAGAATCAAATTTGACAAGACTTCTTGATCTAGGGGTGGGTAAATGCAGAGTTTGCATAGGCGTGCCGAAAATCAGAAAACTTGATTTTTCACTGCCTGAGATTAAAATCGCAACGAAAATGGAAAACATAACAAGGAAATATTTTTCTTCAAGAGCAATTCCTGTTAATATCATCAAGCTTTATGGCTCTATTGAGTTAGCGCCTCTCGTAGGACTTGCCGATGCGATTGTGGATTTGGTGGAAACCGGAAGTACAATGGAGCAAAACGGACTTGAGATAGCGGAGACTATTTTCTGTTCATCCGCTCACTTAGTTTGTAATAAAAATAGCTTTATATCAAAGAAAGAAGAGATACTAGCACTTTATACGCATATTAAAAACTATATACTAACCAAATAGTTGCGTTATTTTCTGAACTTTTTCAAAAAGTTCATGTTCTCGTATCGGTTTAATCAAAAAGTCATGCGCGCCTTTTTCTAAAGCTTCATATTTTCTTGTATCATCTGTCGTCAGAACGATAATAGGAATATTTTTTAACTCTTGAATGGAGTGAATTGTCACCAGAAACTCTATCCCATCCATTACAGGCATTTTTATATCAAGCAAAACCATATCCACATCAGGCGTTTTTTTTAAAACATCCAATGCTTCAACCCCATTTTTTGCCTCAAGCACTTCAGCAACATTTGGATTCTTTTTCAACATAGTATTGACTAATTTTAGATTTATAAAATCGTCATCTACGGACAAAATTTTAAGTCTTTTTGCCATGATATCCCTTACGCATATTTAGCTATGAGTGATTTTAGCGATTGCTTGCTAATCACATTTCTTCTTACTTCGTCAAACCTCGTAATCTCGTTTTGGGAAAGAGAGTCTATATCGTAAAATAAAACTATAGCGATATGTCCGCGATTGTGCGCTTTTTCAGCTTCTTTTACGACATCAACTACCACTTTTAACGTATCTTCGCCAATCTCTTTGTCTACAATGATAATTCTAAAGTGAGAACTATCAAGTTCGTTTTTAAACTCCTCAATGGTGCTTACCGTGCTTACCGAACTGTTTAATTGCTTAATCACTTGCGCAAATATTTTTGTCTCGATTTGAGTTTTTTTGAAAACTAAAACATCTTTTAAGTCCAATCTGACTGCTGGTTGAACTATGTCTATTTTTGGAGCAGCTGTTTGAGTTTGAACATTTTGATTTGTATTTGTATCGTGAGATAGTATAGATTCAAATTTTTTCTCAATAGCTTGTTCTACTTTTGGGTCAGGTACGCTTTTTCCTGGAATAAACATATTTAAAACTCTCAAAATCGCGTCTTTTTTAATCGGTTTTGTCACGTACTCATCCAAACCTTCGCTCATGAAACGTTCTCTATCGCCTTTAAGCGCGTTCGCTGTGACCGCCACTATAGGAACGTGAGGTTTACTACTGTCTTTTTCGTATTTTATAATTTGATGAGTTGCCTCAACGCCATCCATAACCGGCATAGCTATATCCATAAATATCATATCAAATTTTTCTTCTTTTGCTTTTTCAACGGCAAGCAATCCATTCTGAACTATTGTGACCGTAAGTCCTATATCCTCAAGCGCGCGCTTTATGAGTTTTTGATTTATCTCATTGTCTTCCGCTACTAAAACTTTTGCATTAAACATAGTACCTGTTCCTTGTTGTTTTGTTGATGTTTGCGCGACATTTGGCGAAGTAACGCTTGATGTGCTGAAAGCGGCTGCGGCTACAGTATTTTGCGTAATATTTTCAGATGTGGTTGCAACAGGTTCAATTAAAGGTTTTATATGAGCAGTATCGTTTTCCGCTACATGTGATACATTAAGATTCAATGACGGCGCAATAGGTATTTTGATATCTTTTTCATTTACAAACATAGTCGGGATAATTTCCGATTGTTCTTTGATATCCAAATCTTTACCTATATCTATTAGATTTATAGTCGGTATCGTATCGTTGGCTTCATAAGAAGATATAGTTGGAATGATGGCTTCTTTTTTTTCTTCAATCTCTGCCGTTTCATTTGCAAAGTCTTTGTCGGATAACGATATGGTCGGAGATATATCTATAGATTGATTAAAAGATATTATAGTCTCGTCAGGTTTAGGCACGTATGATTGAGGTTGCTCGACAAAGGGCACACTTGCGACATTATCAAATATAGGTGTGTTTGAAGCGGCAAATTCGCCTCTTGTGTACGGATATGACTCGACAGTCGTACTAATTTGTTCTGTTTGCGGTTTGGCTTTTTGTTCCTCTTGCGGTAAAACATCTTTTTTCTGTTCTAATGATTTTACTATCTTACTAACGTTAATCGGTTCAAAAACAGATGATATATATTTTGTATTGAACTCTTCAAATCTTTTTTGCTGAGACGGTTTCATTGCCACAATTATAGGCAATTGCATTTTTTTATATTGCTGCAATTCGTCTTCGCTTACATTTTCAAGGTCAAAAAAGATTGAATTAATACTGGAATCATAGACAAGTTTTTTCAATTCGTCAAACGATGAATAAAATACAACTTGAGAACCAAAGTATTGCAAGTATGATTTCAAGAATTTTTCATGAACTTTAACATTATTCGGTTTTGTGAGCATCGCGAATCTATAATACGGATATCTATTGTATAATGCCGGTTCGCTCGAAGGAGTTTCAATAAAGTCTAATGTAAAGAAGAATTTACTGCCTTTATTCTCGCTACTTTCAACTTCAAGTTTGCCATTCATCATAGCTACAAATTTAGATGAAATCGTAAGACCAAGACCGGTTCCGCCGTATTTTCTGGTGATAGTAGAATCAGCTTGAGAAAAAGCGTTAAATATATCTTGTATTTTTGATTTTTGTATGCCTATGCCGTTATCTTCCACGCTAAAATTTATTCTAGCATGACCTTTATCCATAGATTCCAGTCTTGCTATTGAAACTACAATGGAACCGTTTTGAGCTGTGAATTTTATGGCATTGCTCATTAGGTTAATCAAAACTTCTTTTATTTTTGTAATATCGCCTTTGAGATAGTTTGTCAATCCAGGATCAATATAAGCTGATAGTTGAATATTTTTTTCAGCGGCTTTAGGTCCGTAAACTTCTATAGCATTTTCAAATTCTTGTATAGGCAAGAAAGGAATTTCATCAAGTTCGACTTTATTGCTTTCGATTTTTGATAGGTCAAGCACATTGTTAATAATTGTCAATAAATTTTCAGAACTTTTTTCTATAACTTCTACAAATTCCAATTTTTCACCGTCGAGATCCGTATTTTTAAGCAAATCCGTAAATCCGATAATTCCGTTAAGAGGCGTTCTGATCTCGTGCGACATATTCGCTAAAAATATACTTTTTGCAGCGCTCGCTTCTTCGGCTCGTCTTTTCTCTTCGGCTATATTTATAAGAGCTTGATTGATAATTTTGTAAGCTTTACCCATATCTTCGGCAGTATCCAAATCAAGACGAATTTGACTTCCTGCCAAATCTTCAACTTTGGCAAATACATTGCCTAACTCTTTAATGTTATTATTAAACTTTCTGCTGTATACAAAACCAGATAGCAATAAGATCAAGGATACAACCCAAATAGCGGCTGAAATCGCAAATCTTACGATATTAAATTCATTATAGTTATCTATTTCGCTGTTAAGCGCCTTTCTAAGTCTTTCCGAAACATCCATCATTGTATTAATTTTTTGTGTTGTCATGATAAACCAAAGCGTAGGGTCAATTAAAAACTCGCCGCTTAATGATTGCTGCATAATTTCACCCTTGACTCTTTCTATGTCGTTGTAAATTTGTATGGCTGTGGGATTGTTGAAAATGCTTTGTACCACACCTTGTATGTTTGGTTCCAATCCTACCATATTAAGAGTATTTAATTGGCTTGAGATATCAATCCACGTATGAAGCGCTTCTTCGGATATGGGTTGATATAGGCTGATTACGCCAGCCATAAATCCGCGCTCTCGCCCCATAAACTCTATATCGTGATATGCGGAAGTTAATGCGTTGCTAAGAGAGGTGATTTTGCTGTTTGCGGTGACAGATAATGCCGTATCTCTTAATTCGTCCAATATCAAGGAGTTAATTTTCGTGTAGTAGTTAAAGAAAATATCATTCGCGTTAATCTCAAGTTTATCAATAGCTTCTCTTTGACTTGATAATTGAGACAATAGATCAATTACTTGTTTGATTCTTTCGCTCGGCACATATCTATTGCCGGTATAATCCCTAAAAAACAGTCCGTATGCTTCATTTGTTAGTTTGCGTTGCCCTTCAAGGGTATCAGATATAATTCCGGAACTTCCTATAAACGTATTTGTTAAATCTCTTTCCGCGGCAATCTCAATTGACAATTTATTAAGCGTTACAATTTGTGAATTTTTTTCTTTAAAATTACTTATACTTTGATAATCGTTAAATGATATATATAGATAATATGATGAGACTACAAACAAAATTAATAGCGGAAATCTACTTATTAGCTTTAACATGCTTCCTGTTTTGATATTAAACATTCTGCTTTTTATCCTTTATTGAAAATTATAATTTTGAAACCGATTGCTTAAAGGCAAAGACTACTGTTTCTACCTCTTGCAATATTGATACATTATTCGCATTATTACCTATAGATAACAGTTTTTGCAACGCTTGAACCAACTCTTTTGATCTTAAATTGCTGCCAATTCCTATCAAATTTATAATTATACGTTTTGCTTGCGATACGTTGCCGTTTTTATAAAGCTCTTGCAATTGACTCAAGTTCACGTCCAAATAAGATACATACTCTTTTAAATATTCGATAATATCAGTTTTATCTATGCCAAGAAGATCGGATATCTCTTGAATATCTATTTTTATTTCAAGAACATTAGTATTTTGGGCGTTTGTTTGAACTTGTCGCGTAGTTGTTGCAGTGTTTTCAACAGTTACTGTGTTTTTTAAATTTTCTTCATTTGTCGCGATAGTTTCATTAGTTACAGAAGCGATGGGTTTTAAATCTTCTTGATTAAATATAAAAGATATTTTACCATCCGAATCATCAGTTGTTGTAGTATTGCCTGCATTAGCCTTTTGTTCCGTAAAAACAGGCTCTTTTATCTCGTTATTGTCTATTTTAAATATTGGCTGCTTATCGTACAAATCCTCTTTTTTGCTTGTATCATTGAATATTTGCCGAATGTTACTCAAAGATACTAGATAACACTTATCGTCTTTTTCATTTAAAAACAGTTCGGTTATAGATATTGACGCTTCAATTTCATTGCCGTTTCTTGTTTTTATTATTACATTTTTATTTGGCAGGCTACCGTTTAAAACGTAACTAATCCATGAAAAATTATCAAATTTATGTACATATCCTTGTTTATTTACGAAAAGATCCGCAACATCATTATTGTATGTCATAAAAGCATTTATATCTTCGTAACCTAAAACCGATAAAACATCGGCGCTAACTCCAAGAAATCTGGCATCTTTATCGTATAAAATCAAGGTAATTCCCTTAACAAATGTAATTTGATCATTCTATCTTATAATAGATTAAACAAATCTTGAAATTTTAAAAACAGTCTAAAATCACATAAGTGACTTTTTGCCTGAAAAACGACATAAAATATATAGCAATATCCATATATTCTTATATAGATATAATTTTATCATAATTTTGTAGTTATTTTATTAAAAGTTGGATTAAAAAATTCTTTAAGGCATTATTTAGATGATCCGAAACCATAATAAGTTTCGGAAAATCTTCAGTTTTTAGCAAGAGTAGGTTGTTTTGAATTCAAACGCTGTAGGGCGAGCTTCATAAGGCCATACTTGAGTAGAGAATTTATAATGTTGATATGTTTGTATAAAATCATCTGTCATAACAGGCTTTAAGTAGTTATTATCGCGGATTAAAGCTTCAAGAGAGCCTCTTAACGTATGCGGCATTTGCTCTATGCCTTTTTCGCGTATCTCATCCAATGTTAATTCAAACAGATCTTCATCCATAGGACCGACCGGCTCAATTTTATTTTTGATTCCGTCAAGTCCGGCTAGCAACATAGCGGCAAACGCTAAGTATGGACAAGCGGAAGAGTCCGGAAATCTCATCTCCGCGCGTACAGATTTTTCTCCTGCGCCATAAGGAATACGACATGAAGCGGATCTGTTTTGAGATGAAAATGTTAATATTGATGGAGCCTCAAAACCCGGAATCAATCTTTTATAAGAGTTTGTTGACGGATTTGTAAATGCTGCAACACTTCTCGCGTGCGCTAAAACACCGCCTATATAATAGCGAGCAAGTTCGCTTAAACTACCGTAAGCGCCTTTTTGGTAAAACAGATTTTTGCTGTCTTTCCATATGGATTGGTGTACATGCATACCGCTACCGTTATCTCCATAAAGTGGTTTTGGCATAAAAGTCGCTGTTTTACCATTTAGATGAGCGACCATTTTAACTACATATTTGTATTTTTGAACATTGTCGGCAGCTTCGATTAAATCGCCGAATTTTACGCCGATTTCGCCTTGAGCTTGCGCAACCTCATGGTGAAGAACAAAAGTTTCAATACCGATTTGATTTAAGATTTGTACCATTTCAGCTCTTAAATCAACCATAGAGTCTATCGGCTGAACAGGAAAGTAACCGCCTTTAGTACCTGGTCTATGACCTGTATTGTAACCGTCTTTATAGTTTGTGCTGCTATTCCATGAACCCTCTTCGGAATCGACCTCATAATATCCGCAATTAATATCGTCTCTTATTTTCACATCGTCGAATACAAAGAACTCATTTTCCGGTCCAAAATACGCTATATCGCCTATACCTGATTTTTGCAAATATTCAAGCGCTTTTTTGGCTATGCTTCTTGGGCATTTTTCATATAGCTCATTTTTATATATGTCATATACATCACAGAACACTACCACTGTAGAATCTGCCGTGAAAGGATCTAAAAATGCGGTAGGAACGTCTGGAATCAAAAGCATATCCGATTTGTTAATAGGCTGCCAGGCCTCAATAGAAGAACCGTCAAATGGAATACCTTTAATAGAAGTCTCATCTACAGCGTTCATACTATATGTTAAATGATGCCAAGCACCTTTCATATCCGTAAATCTAAAATCTACAAATTTCACTTCATGTTTTTCGCAAAACGCGAAAAACTCTTCCGCGTTGTTTACAAATTTACCCATAAAAAAACTCCTTGAAAAATTTTCGTAAAATTATACTTTATAATTCGGTATAATATTTTTAACCTTGTTGATTAAAAATTAATCAAACTCCTATCTCTTTTGGAAAAAACAGCGCAAAATCGGTATCCGCAATCTTTCGCAATTTTTATCGTTTCCTCACTTTTGTATCCTACATGTTCTGCCTCATGAGCGTCTGAAGAAAAAGTTATAGGGATATCAAGTTCGTTTGCCATTTGCAAAAGTTCAACCGACGGATATTGTTCACATATTGGTTTTCTAAAGCCGGCGCTGTTTATCTCTATAACCAAATCATTTTTTTTAATCGCCATCATCGCCTCTTTTGCCAAAATACGCATATCAGTTTTAGGCAAATATCTGAAAATCTTCAATAAGTCCAAATGTCCGACAATATCAAAAAGTCCGCTTTGGGCCAAAGATTTTATAGCGCTAAAGTAGTCTTTCCAAATATCGTCTATATTTTTTTCTTTATATTCGCCTATAAATTCGGGATTGTCGAATCCCCATTCGTTTAGGAAGTGCACCGAACCTATAAGATAATCCGTTTCTTGTTCAAATATACTTTTATCCATAAATTTATCTAAAAAATCCACTTCATAAGCGAATAGTATCTCTATTTTATGTTTAAATTCCTCTTTAAGTTCTTTTACCGTGTTCGCATAGGTTTTCATCTCGTCAAAACTCATACGATACTCTTTATCAAAGTTCATCGGCGCATGATCTGAAAAGCCAAAATATTTTATTCCAAGATCCAAAGCTTTTTTTACATATTCGCGCGGTTCTCCGTATGCGTGGCGACAAAGTGGAGTGTGGTTGTGCAAATCCGCTATCATGAACATCTCCCTAAATTGGTTTTTTGTAGCATACATGTGAATGTAAAGTTGAATTATATATGAATTTATATATAATCTCGCATATTTTTTATAATAAAGGAGTTTTTTATGGAACAAAGCAAATTTGATGTTATCCGTGAGAAACTTGGCTCTATAAAAGAGATAACTGTTGGCGTTGAGAATTTTACCCATAAACAAACCGAATTGTTTGAAGCTTTAAACGACAAATTTCCGAATATTGAGCAATTCTCGAACGCTCTTAGAGACGCGAATGAACTTTTAATGTTTGTGGAAAGCATACAAACGGATACTAATACATGTATGGAATATTTGAAAAGTTTACAAGACGATTATGCGGCGGAATTTCAAAAACGCTCAAAAATAAACAAAACAAATAAGATTTTGAATAATATTTCGTCAGAACTTGACAATGCCGATGATATTGATACCATAAAACAAAAATTAGAAGAGCTGCTTTTAAAAATCGGACATAAAAAGTGAGCGCGGAACTTTTATCTCCCGCCGGAAATTTTGAAAAATTAAAAATAGCGTTATTTTACGGCGCGGACGCAGTTTACGGCGGAGTAAGTCACTTTTCTTTACGCATTCGGTCGGGTAAAGAGTTTACATACGAGAGTTTCAAGGACGCGATTGATTATACGCACAGTTTAGGTAAAAAAATATATGTAACGATAAACGGTTTTCCGTTTAACGCGCAATTAAAACTGCTTGAAAAACATATAGAAACAGTGGCTAAAATGAAACCGGACGCCTTTATCATCGCGGCACCCGGAGTTTTGAAGCTTTCAAAAAGTATAGCTCCGGATATCCCGATTCACTTATCGACGCAGGCGAATGTTTTAAATTATTTGGACGCCGAAGTTTACTACAATATGGGCGTAAAACGCATAGTTGCCGCGCGAGAGGTCAGTTTAAATGACCTGAAAGAGTTTAAAAAAAGATTGCCTGAACTTGAGATAGAGGTATTTATTCACGGTTCAATGTGTTTCGCGTATAGCGGTAGATGTCTTATTAGCGCGGTTCAAAGCGGGCGCGTGCCGAATAGAGGAAGTTGCGCGAACGATTGCAGATTTCCTTATACGCTTTACGCTAAAAACGAAGAGAGCGGGACGCTATTTCGAGTAGAACAAGCGAGCGACGAGGGAACTTATATATTTAACGCGAAAGATCTGAATTTAATATCACATGTAAAAGAGATTTTGGATAGCGGCGTTATCGACGCTTTGAAAATTGAGGGAAGAACTAAAAGTCCATACTACGCCGCGGCTTCTACAAATGCTTACAGACAAGCGATTGACGGGTATCGTTCAAATAATTTTGATTTGCCGTTTTACAAAAAAGAGCTTGAGAGCATAAAAAATAGAGGCTTTAGCGAAGGATATCTTATCCAAAGACCTTATGAAAGAAATAACACGCAAAATACGGATTCTACCTTATTAGAAGGCACTCATCAAGTTTACGCCGAAGTAAATGAGGACGGAATAAGTTTTAGAGCGAAAGATAGAATCGATATAGGCGGAATTTATGAGATTTTATCGTACGGAAAAATAGTCGCGTACGATAATGAGGTTGGCAAAATTTGGGAAGAAGAGGGCGGTTGGAAGATAAAATTAAACGAGTTAAAAAGTGTAGAGGGCAAGCTGTTTGAAGCGGTTCATAGCGGAAATACAAACAATATACTTTTACCTTCCCCTCTTCCGGCTTTTACATTTTTCAGAAAGAAACAAGATACGGATAACTCTTGAAAACGGTATCAATAATTTTATATGTAATTAGGGGTAAAAAATGACATACCGAGAATTTAACGAAACGCTTAAAAAAGTCAATTTAAGCAAAAAACGGTTTGCCGACCTTACCGGTATAGGCTATTTTACTATTTTTAATTGGAAACATGGTGACGTTCCGAAATGGGCGGAAAGCTGGCTAAACTTGTACATTATAAAACTTAAATACGATATTATGCAACTAAAATAACAAGGAGTGCAAATTAATATTCGCTGAATTACCCAAAAGGTTGTGGGTTAAGCAAATCCCATATCCATAACCCGCCAATCATAATTAACATGAAAAGCAAAAAACCCTGCTAATATTCTAAAAGAAGCCATCCTGCCATTATAGTTGCCGCTGACTTAAATAATAAAACTATAATTGTTATTATGTCTCGCATTTTTTACTCCCGATAAAATTTTATAAGCTATAAGCTTAAAGTCAAGAACTTTTTGTGTTTAAAACCGCTTTTAAAATCGTTTTAAATAATAACTAACGAAAATGCCTTAATATAAGTCTTTATCGCTATTTAAAGCTCATAAAAAGTATTTTATATATATTTGGATACAATACGCTTTGCGAAAAACCAATGGAGTATGCTAAGTGAAATTCATTTCTATCATTATAGGAAGCAAGAGCGATTATGACGCTATGAGCGAATGCGCCAAAACGCTTGAGAGATTTAACGTTAACTACGAACTTATAGTATCCTCAGCTCACAGAAGCGCGGAGAGAACGAGAGATTATGTAAAAAGCGCCGAAGCTAAAGGCACGGCTGTTTTTATAGCGGCGGCGGGAATGGCAGCACATTTAGCGGGCGCTGTCGCGGCTCTCACAACACGTCCCGTTATAGGCGTTCCTATGGCAGCTTCCGCGTTAAACGGCATGGACGCGTTACTTTCAACGGTTCAAATGCCATCAGGTATGCCGGTAGCGACAGTTGCGATAGGAAAAACGGGAGCTATCAACAGCGCTTATTTGGCTATGCAGATATTAAGCTTAAGCAATGAGGAGCTTTTTGTAAAACTTCAAGAAGATAGGGCGAAAAAAGCGAAACAGATAGAGACCGATTCAAAAGATATAGAAGTTTTAATAAGCGAAGTTTGATTTTAAAACCGTAAAAATTGCTCTACAGTACGCTTATTACATGTAGCAAAAAAATAGTTTCGTCGGACTTTAAACAAAAAATCATATAATAACGCAATACATTTTTGCAGATAAAAAGATTAGGAAGGAATGAAAAATTATGATGACATTTAGCGAGATATTGCTTACATTGCAAGATTTTTGGCAAAAACAAGGATGCAATATAATTCAACCGTACGATATTCCTTCCGGCGCCGGCACTTTTCATAACGCGACATTTTTACGATCTTTAGGCAAAAAACCGTGGTCTGCCGCTTATGTCGCTCCAAGTCGCAGACCTACCGACGGAAGATACGGTGAAAATCCGAATCGTCTTGGCAGTTACTATCAATTTCAAGTGATTATAAAGCCAAGTCCGGATGGGATACAAACTTTGTATCTTAAAAGTCTTGAAGCGCTGGGGCTTGAACTAAAAAAACACGATATAAGATTTATAGAAGATAATTGGGAATCTCCCACACTCGGAGCATGGGGACTTGGCTGGGAAGTTTGGTTAGACGGTATGGAAGTTACTCAGTTTACCTATTTTCAACAAGTCGGAGGCATACCTTGCGACCCTATTCCTGTGGAGATAACGTACGGCGTTGAGAGGCTCGCGATGTATTTGCAAGAGGTGGATTCTGTATACGATATAGTTTGGAACTCAAACGAATACGGTACCACAACCTATAAAGACGTACATTTTAAAAGCGAATACGAATTTAGCAAATATCATTTTGAAGTCGCCGATATACAAATGCTTTTCGCGCAATTTGAAACTGTGCAACTTGAATGCAAACGTTGTCTTGACGCGAATCTTTCTCTTCCGGCATACGATTATTGTTTGCTCGCGTCGCATATTTTTAATATCTTAGACGCCAGAAAAGCGATATCTGTGACAGAGAGGCAAAACTATATTTTGAAAATTAGAGAACTAGCGAAAGGCTGCGCTTTAAAATATCAAGAGAGCATTAATGAAGATTGAAAAAATTTATAATTTTTTAGATTCTTTAAGCCCTTTTGAATTGCAAGAGGAGTGGGACAATAGCGGATTAATTGTAGGTTCAATGCAAGATGAGGTTGAGAGTATCAACATCGGTTTGGATTTAGATAAAGATACGGTTTTAAAAGCCGATAAAAAGACGCTCTTTATCACTCATCATCCGCTTATCTTTAAACCTATAAAAAAGTTTGATTACTCAAAATTCCCGACAAATATCTTAAAAACGGCGATAGAAAAAGAGTGCGCGATTATCGCTATGCACACAAATATTGACAAAACTCATCTAAATCGTTTTGTGCTTGAGAATATTTTAGGTTTTAAAGCATTGAAAAACGAGGGTTTTATCTCTTATTTTGAGACAGATATGGATTTTGACGAACTTATCTTACATGTTAAAAAAAAGTTAGAAAACAGCGCGATAAAAGTAGTGACTTCAACTAAAAAGATAAAAAAAATAGCTTTTTGTGCGGGTTCGGGCGGAGATTTATTGAGTAAAATAGACGCCGATTGTTTCATCAGCGGAGATTTTAAATATCATCATTTGATTGAGGCGAAAGAGAACAATATAGCTATTATAGATATAGGTCATTTTGAGAGCGAGCGTCATTTTTCGCACATGTTAAGCCGGCATTTGAAAAATTTTCCATTAAAGGTTATAATGGCAGATTCCAAAAACCCATTTGAATACAAATAACAACAAGGATACCGAGATTATGAACAAATATTTAAATCAACTTGTAGAGCTTTCCGAGATAAACAAAGAGATTGACGCTTTTGAACCAAGAGTTCAAACAATACAAAAAACGCTAAACGTCGCTTTGGAAAAAGCCAAAAATGCTAACGCCGACATAGAATTATTGGCAGAAGAGATAAAAGACTCAAAACTTAAAAAGATGAAAAATGAAGCTCTTTTAGCCGAACTTTCCGATAAACTAAAAAGCATAAGTAAAAAAACAGCCTCCATTAAAAATGAAAAAGAGGTTAAAGCTTTACAGCTTGAAGAAGATATAGCAAAAGAGCAGTGCGATTTTGCCAATGAAGAGATAACAAGACTTGAAAAAATTATAGACTTAAAAGAGAGCGAAAAGGTAAAAGCCAAAGAGGTTCATTTGGAGCTTCAAAAAGCTGTTGAAGAGATTAGCGTATCTGTTGGCGCCGAAAGAGACGCGATAGATGTGGAGATAGCCGAAGCGTATGCTAAAAAAGAGGAACTTGTCGGCAAAATGAGTCAAAGAATTCTATCTTTTTATGAAAAAATTAGAAAATGGGCACATAACAGCGCGGTGGTTCCAGTTAAAAAACAAGCTTGTTACGGTTGTTTTATGCGTATAAATGATAAAACAAACGCTTTAGTGGTTCAAAGCGAGGATATCATTACATGTCCTCATTGCGGACGAATTTTATATAGGGAAACTACAGAAGTAGCATAATGCGCTATTTTTTTATATATTTTTATTGCGCGGCGTTGGGTCTGTTTTATATAGCGGCATTGCCGATATTAATCGTCGCGTCTTTTTTTAAAAAACATAGGCGTTCGATTCCAGCGCGCTTTTTTTTATGCGGCAATCCGCCGTTTAAAGAGAGCCATATATGGTTTCACGCTTGCTCTTACGGCGAAGTCACGTCTTTAGCGCCTCTTATCCACGCTCTTGGAAATAACGAAGTGAATATAAGCGTTGTAACGCAGACAGGATTTGATAAAGCTAAAACTCTTACCTCAAACACAAGATTTTTACCTTATGAGATATTTTTACCGTTTTGGATAAAAAAACAAAAAGTACTTGTGGTAACAGAAGCCGAACTTTGGCTAATGCTCTTTTTTGCCGCTAAAAAAACAAATACTAAAACGATGCTCATAAACGCCAGAATTTCCGATAACTCTTATAAAAGATATAAAAAATTCAGATGGTTTTATAAAATCATATTTTCATTTATAGACGAAGTTTACGCGCAAGGAGAACAAGATAAAAAAAGACTCTCAGAGCTCGGCGCGAAAAATATAAAAGTTTCCGGCAGTATAAAAAATTCGCTTCTGCCTAAAGTCACCAAACATTACGCTAAAGCCAAAAATACCAAAATTATAACTTTGGCAAGCACTCATATAGGTGAAGAGGCGCTTTTGCTGGATCAGCTTTCAAGCGTCGATTTGTCAGATACTATGATTATTATAGTTCCGCGTCATCCGGAGCGTTTTGACGCTGTAGGCAAATTGACGCAATCATGGGCGAATTCGCACGGCAAAACGTACGGTCGTTTTTCAAAAGACGGATTTGATAAACTAAGCGATGTGATACTTTGCGATACTATGGGCGAACTTATCAATATATACGCTATAACCGATATAACTATTTTAGGCGGTTCGTTTGTAGAGGGCGTGGGAGGACATAATCCTTCCGAACCCGCGGCTTTTAACAACTCAATCATCTCCGGAAAGTTTTTTTTCAATCAAAAAGAGTTGTATTCAAAAGTTGAAAATATCGTGATATGCGATATAAAAGAGGTTGCCGGGAAGCTAAAAGGCGCGCTTCCAAAGGCTTCTACATCTTATTTGGAAAATACCAACGATATAGTAAAAAGCATTTTGGACGCGAAATAATTTCGGTAAATTTCAGCATATTTTACTACATGTAACAAACAAGGACACATTATGATACAAAGCGAAAAAGCGTATAAACTTTTGGCTTTACAAGAAAATATCTCAAATCGCGCGGCGAAAGAGTTGATAGACAGAGGCGTTGTATATTCGTCTGGCAAAAAGATTTTAGTGGCTCGCGCGGATATGAAAGCGAACGCCGTTTTTAAAATAGAAAAGTTAAAAAAGCCTCAAATTATTTTTGAGGACGACAACATAGCAGCGATTGATAAACCGCCTTTTTTAACCTCTGAAGAGATAGCGCGAAATTTCAAACTCACACTTTTGCACCGTCTTGACAAAGAGACAAGCGGAGTTTTACTGTTGAGCAAAAACGATGAATTTACAAAAAAAGTGATAGCGACGTTTAGAGCCAAAAAAGTTGAAAAAAGTTATCTTGCAGTCGTAAGCGGAAAATTTACCGAACCTATGACGATAAATACGCCCCTACATGTAACAAAAACTTCAAGCGGAGCTTTTACTAAACCTTCAAAAGATGGACAAAACGCGATTAGCGTAGTTACGCCAAGACTAATTGAGGGCAAAAACTCTATGGTTGAAGTATCTATACAAACCGGTGTAACGCACCAAATAAGAGCGCATTTGAAAAGCGTAGGATTTTCTATAGTTGGAGATGAGAAATACGGCGGGAAACAAAGCGGCAGAATAATGCTTCACGCATGGAAAATCTCGCTCTTAGGATATAGTTTTGAATCGCCCCCGCCTTCGGAATTTAAAATATCTTAATTAAAAAAATAATTTTATATCAAAATATAAAAACTGCTAAATAGTTTGGGCTCTAAAAAGAACAATTATTAAAATATAATGAATATTGTGCCTAACTTCTGTTATAATTTACAAAATTTACTTTTTGTAAATTAATTTCAGACTAAAGGAGTTTACAATGGCTGTTTCAATAACTAAATCCAGCGCTTTATACTTGTTTAAGTTTAAAGCGTCTCTCTCTCTCTCTCTCTCTCTTAATTAGTCTTTTTTTAATTGGCTGCGGCGGTGGTGGCGGAGGAGGTAGTTCTACTACAAGCGGTACTAAGATTGAGTATACAATCTCATTTTTGGATGATAATCTTGATGTTATAGACTCTGTATCAAAACCAGGTGAAAATTACAATATCACCGATATTGCTAATGGACTTGGCATTTCTCCGATATATGCGGCAAATGGCGTTGCGGTCGCGGGTAATCTCGCTTATGAAAATTACAGTTTGACTAAAAATGTCTATTTTTATCTCTCTTCGGACGTTCAAGAGATAACCGATCAAGCGGACTTAAATGCCGTAAGGGATAATTTAGGCGGCAAATATATTTTGCTAAACGATATAGAACTTAACGCAACAGACGGAGCGGCAGGTTTTGACGCTGAGGGTTGGCAGCCGATAGGTGATTTTGACAACTCTTTTACGGGTATTTTTAACGGCAATAACCATAAAATAACTAATATCTGGGCAGATAGAGCTACTAGGTTTGTCGGATTTTTTGGCGCTATTAAAAACGCTCAAATAAAAAATCTTGGAATCGAAATAGAGGAGGGCAAAGAGATAAAAAGCAATAACGAATATGTTGGAGGTATAACGGGATATATGAGGGATAGTGCCATAGCAAACAGTTACTCCATCGGAGATATCAGCGGTACTTACAATGTCGGCGGTATAGCGGGAGACGTTTATTACAGCAATATAACAAGTAGTTACTCCAGCGGAAATATTTATGGAAATAATAATTTTGTCGGCGGTATAGCGGGATATATTGATGATAGTTCCATAACGAACAATGCCGCTATAAATCTTTTTGTAACTGGAAATCCTTCTGAAAATTTTGTAAATCGCATAGTTGGGCAAATCACCAGCGGAACAGCGACAAACAATTTCGCTTTAGATGAGATGGAAGTAAAAGGCGCGGTTTATGGCGGTGCGGAAGATGACTCAAACGGCATAAGTAAAACTATAAACGACTTTAAAGACAAATCAACTTACGAAACGGATTTAGGTTGGGATTTTGGAAATGACGATACTCATCCGTGGGAGATAAATCCTGATAAAAATAACGGGTTGCCTTATTTTTATTGGCAGAATTTATAAAACAGTCTTACTCCCCGTTCATGAAGCGGGGAGATAAAATCAAAAAAGTTTCGCTTTTTAATTTTACTTTTTAATATTTGCAAAAAATCGGAGTAACAGATATTTTTGAATACTCTTTTGGCAAACAGCGATTAATCCTGAAGTTTTTATCTTACATGTAAATAAATTTGAAGTCTTTTTTAATGCTAATTTTTTACATGAGTAGGTTTTTTTACAAATTTCGTAACTTTTTAGTTTCTACCGCAATTTAAGCTTTAATCGTCTTACATGTAAGGTTTCTTCACAAAAAGAGCAAAACGGAAGTATTTTACACTCTTTCATTTCTGTAAAAAATAAACCGAAAATTTTTATTAAAACTTTTTTAATATTTTTTGCAAGTTATCGTGTTGCTGATGTTATTTGTAGCGACGTATATGTTTCTAGCAATAAAATTAGGATTATTATTGCGAGAAAACTTTAACTGTAAAAATTCATAGATTTACGTGTAAGGGTTTTTTGCAAAAAAGCAAAGCCATAGATATTTTGCATACTTTTCATTTTTGTGCGAAAAATAATCCAAAAGTTTTTTATCAACTTCTTACATGTATAAAAGATTTGAAGTCTTTTTAATACTAATATTTACATGTATGAGTTTTTATTGATATTTTTACTGCGATTGAAAGATTTATCATCTATCAATCTGTACATGCATCAAGTTTTTTGTCAAAAGAGAAAGCAACGACGACTTTCTTATTTTGACTTTTGCTATCTATTGACAAAGTTTTGGCTAAAGCGGGGGGGGGTATCCCCGCTTTGTTCTACTATTGATTTAAACGAAAGAAATTAGCGCAACCGTTATTAAATTCACGTAACATACCATCATAAAACATGCGCGCCCATAGCGCATGACGCATTACATACTCTTTTGCGCTACCAGCATCTATTAGTGCGGTGTAGTGTATTATTCTCAACAAATGTCCACCCTCAAGCATATCAAGCCCTGCCAAATTAGTTTCAAAGCTTGTGTTGCAAGTTGTATGATAAGGAGGATATTTAGAGAACTCAATAACACGCAAAGTAGTTGAAAATTTGAAGAAAGTATTTTCTTTGTCTATATTTTCGTTACTTGTTCTATATGTTAGATAAACATTATAATCTCCACGATCATAATACTCTAAGGGTGCTACAATACGTTTCTGTCCTTTTTTTGGAGAACAATAGAGCGTATTTGCCATATAGTCACTATTTATACCACCATATTTTATTTTCATAAAAAATTCCACGTTACCAATATCGGCATAATCAACAGTAAAACCAGCTATTATATTCGTCATATTGCAATCTTTGGATAATTCATCCGCCCCTTTCACTGTTCCCGTGGTTTTATTTTTCTTATCTTTTAACTCGTAACAAATATCCTCATCTTCTGGTCTATTTATATTTACTCCGCCGCATACGCCTTTAACATACTCGCCGTCCAACTTATAAACTTTGCTTTTGCCGCTGATTTTGTTTTCAAATGGGTATATCTTGCTATCGCTCGCGAAACTGTGTATGGATATGCCTTGAAAAGTATTAGCGCCGTAAGCGTACGTTCTAAAATCTCCCGATAATCTATCTTTGCAAGTCTTAACTTCCTCCTCGCTCTTTTGATTGGCAATTCCCCATACAGACTCTTGGTTGTCGTGTTCGTCTATATAGTTTGATATAGCGCTTACGATAGCTTTTCTTGTCTCAGGCGACCTTTGTTCTATAAAATCGTTTGTACTTGTGTGAGCGCTTAATGCCTTTTCTCCCATATAGTACATAAAATCATGAAAAACGTTTGACTTCGTATCTATAGGATATGCGGATACTGTGCCTTCTACTTCGTAAAAATCGGGATAGTCGTCAAACATTACCGTCAGGTTCACCGTTTTTGAGAAATTTTCGGGGTGAGTATTTGTTTTCCAAAATCCTTCTTGATGGTCAAAATAGTTTTGTACTATACCGTAAGTCTATGATTTCCGCGTTTGTATAATCTGGCGGCAACTCCCTAGACACTTGGTAGAGCATATATCTTATCGGATTTGCGATAGTAGCGTCTGCCGATGAGGGTAAGGTATAATCGCCGGCCGGATCATCGTTGTCCAAAAATATCCTTACATTAGGTTGCGCCGAATTGGTTCCAAGTTGTCCGATATTGACATGCCGTAAAAATTTGGCGAGCACTCCGTAAGAGTTGTAATCTTTTGACAGTTCGTGCCTAATAGCTTTATAAAAAAGATTTCCCTGACCAAACGTCACTATGATGGGACTTTTACCTTCAAGCATACTATTTTCGATTTTTTTGGTTATCTCATCTATGTTTTTATCCAAAATCTCGCTGACATCGTACTGCGTTATCGCGTCAAAATACTTTTCCGCCGCTTTTTTCAAAGCTTCTTCCAACAGAAAATCAGCTCCTATTTCAGCTATTTTTTTATTTACCGGCAATATTGATCTGATCTGTCGGATCATTTGTTGTCTGATTGGCGCGAGCGGTTTTTCCAATGCCTTTAACATAAGTTTACCTATCGCGCTATCCGTAGCCAAACCGACAAAAAACCAGACGTTAAAATTGTAAAAACTTGATATCTGACTATTCGCTTCCAAAGCGTCAAATATTTTCGCTATATAGGTATCTCCGAACTCCTCTTTGGCGGAGTAGTTGTATAGAAGCTCAACGTTAGCGAGACCTTTCATCAACTCTTTATCGCCGCCGTACTTTTCTTGGAGAATAATTTCCTTTAAAGTACGCAACTGATTTTCAGCATCTTTTTTAGAAATAAACATATCGTTTATATAGTAGATATCGTTCATACACTCATTGACGTTTAAGCCTTTCATAACGTCGCTCATGGGAACGCAAAAAAGAATTATGGGCAGAAATACAAATAATAACTTTTTCATATTATTTCCCCAAAAGCTTATCTACGTCAAAATCGCAAGCAATACGATAATCTTCTGATGGTCGGTAAGATGTGCCGCTTAAATGGAAGTTATATTCGCTGTAAGCTCTCGCTCTTTGAATAGTGTTTAATTGAATTTCATCAAGTTCCTTATATAATTCGTAATTATCTATTAGAATAGGTTCGTTTTCATATTTTGCCATTTTTTCAAAATAAAATGAACATTCACCAGCCTTTGATAAAAACTTTTCTGTTTCTCTCGCCTTTTTAGGTTCTTGTATCACTATCTGATAAGCTTTAGCATATTGCATAGCGATTTCTCGCACTATTTGGTGGTAAGGTATATATTCATCGGTGCAAGTTGTGTGCACAATTTCATAAGTAATATTTATATCTTTCCCCGTTACCGGTTCCGTTACCACTTCTATTGTTTTTGTGCAATTTTTGTAAGTATCGTAATTGTGATATATCCACACCTCTACATCGTCTCTTACGCCGTTGTCGTTTGTATCTACACCAAGAAGCGTTTTATCGTTTTCTTTTGAGTCGGGACAAGGAGGAAGTTGATATCCGTACATTACCTCTCCGCCGCCTGTGCAGACGTATTTTTTGTCGCTTACGTCCTCGGTTACGATTGGAGGAGTAGGCTTACCTCCACCACTTGTTGTGTTTGAAGAACCTTTGTCTTTGCCGCACGCGCTTAACATAAGAACGGCGGTCAATGACAGAATAAAGAGTTTTGCACTCATAGCTATATCCTTTCTTTGAGATTATTTATACATGTAAACATAAAATATTTTACGCTTACATGTATAAGTAGATATCGTTTATATATTCGTTCGCATTTAAACCTTTCATAACGTTACATGTAAGAGCGCAAAAAAGAATTATTGGTAAAAATATAAAAAATAATTTTTTCATATTATTTCTCCAAAAGTTTATCTACATCAAAATCGCAAGCATTGCGGCGTTTTTTTAATCCATCTTCCAATTCATATCTTCCACCTTTCAAATAAAAGATATATTTTCTAAAAGCTCTTGCTCGCTGGACAGTATTTAATTGAATATCTTCAAGTTCTTTATACTTATATATATTATTGTTTTTATCTCTAAAAGTAGGTTCATTCAAATATTTTGCATCTGTTAGAAAATATAATTCGCAAAGCAACGCATTATCCATATACTTTATGGTTTTTTTTGCCTTTTCAGGTTTTTGTATGACTATTTGATAAGCTTTAGCATATTGCATAGTGATTTCACGCACTATTTGATGATAAGGCTTCACCGTATCTTCGCACACATCTTTAAATCCTCGTACTATTTTGCCGTCAGGAGCAGTAACGTTTACCTCCACTTCCACGCAAGGGATATACTTATCGTAATGGTGATATATCCACACTTCAACATCATCTCTCACGCCGTTGTCGTTTGTATCTATACCAAGAAGCGTTTTATCGTTTTCTTTTAGGTCGGGACAAGGAGGAAGCTGATAGCCGTACATTACCTCTCCGCCGCCTGTGCAAATGTATTCTCTGTTGCTTATGTGCGTATTGACTTGATAAGTTCGGATTTCATCATGACTCGTAGGTATGTTTGTTTTAGGAGTTTGGACTTTATCATCGTCTATTAGCGCACTGATTTTAGGAGTTTGGATTTTATTGTTGCTGTTTGCTGAAGCGCTTGTAGTTGTTTTAGACACCGCGTTCAATATAACAGTTATGGAAAGACCGAATATTATAAAAGCCGCCGTACAAAATAAAACTAAGGCAATGGTGGGTATATTTAAGACATTTTTTTTAAAGATATTTATCGAACGCCCAACTCCGTGCGTCTGTTCGGCTTTGCCCAATAGATATGAGAGGTCGTTTATACTCACGGATTTTTTAATGAAAATACCTATAATGCGAGCGACAACATCAATCATAAGATTTTCTCTCACAAAACGTTACATGTGAATAAAAAACGAATTTATTATATGTTCGCATAGATAGATAAGAGCCGTTTAGTACGGATACTAACGGAGCGATTTTACTCACAAAATCTCCTTTGAGTATTTCATAATAAATCAAAATTTAGTATTCTAACATACTTTTAACTAAAAGATAATTCTGATACCATACAAACAACATAACATGTATACTTTTTTAAAGATAAAAAATTTTATTTTTTTTATAAAGCGGTTTATTTATCTATATTTGCTGAAAGAGCTTAATATAAGTTTTATTTAAGTCTTAATTTGGTTTAAAGCATCATTTTTGTATTATTGCATTCTTTTAACCAAATATGATTAGGGCATAATTTTTCAAGAGGATATAAATAGTGTTTGACATTTTAACCGATTCTTTCAAATCCGCTATAAATAAGATTCGTTTTAGCGATGACGAAAAGGCTCTTAAAAACGCGCTTGAAACACTTAAAAAATCCCTTTTAAAAGCGGACGTCTATCATAAAGTTACAAAAGATTTGCTTTTAAGCGTTGAGAGCGATACGAGAAAATACGGAATCGGTCAACAACAATTTTTAAGAGCTATCAAAGAAAATTTGACGCGAGTTTTAAGCTCCAATGGAAACCAAGGGTTTGTGTTCGCTTCAAAACCGCCGACAATCGCCCTTATGATGGGTTTGCAAGGAAGCGGTAAAACAACCACGACCGTGAAACTCGCCGTTTATTTGAAACTGAGAAAAAGAAAAGTTTTAGTGGCGGCGTGCGATTTGCAAAGGTTAGCGGCTGTTGAGCAATTAAAACAGCTTTGTTCGCAAAACGAGATAGATTTGTATTGGAATGAGAGCGAAAAAGATCCCGTTAAGATCGCTAAAGAGGCTTTGAGTAAGGCTAAAGATGGACTTTACGACGTTTTGCTTGTGGATACGGCGGGTCGTTTAGCGATAGACGAAGAGCTTATGGAAGAACTTTCACGAATAAAAAACGCTCTAGATCCGTACGAGCAGTTTTATGTGGTTGATTCTATGAGCGGACAAGACGGCTTAAAAAGCGCGATAAGCTTTCATGAAAAGATAGGCATAAGCGGCGTCATTTTAAGTAAATACGATGGCGACGGCAAAGGTGGAATCGCTCTTGGAGTAGCTTCGCAAGTGGGCGTGCCTTTGAGATTTATCGGTATAGGCGAGAAAGCGCACGACTTGGAGAGTTTTATACCGGAGCGTATCGTAAGTCGTCTGATGGGTGAGGGCGATTTGGCTACATTGGCTGAAAAAACCACCGCTATTATAGACGAAAAAGAGGCGAAGCAGATAACCAAAAAGATTCAAAAAGGCGAATTTAATTTTAACGACTTTTTAGCTCAAATGGAGAGCGTGAAAAAGTTTGGAAATATGAAGTCGCTTTTGGGAATGATACCCGGACTTTCATCGATGGCGGGACAGTTAAAAGATATAGATTTGGATAACTCGGTAGAGATGAAACGAGCCAAAGCCATGATAAATTCTATGACTTTAAAAGAGAGGATAAGCCCTTCTATTTTGAACAATACGAGAAAAAGACGAATAGCGCAGGGTGCCGGACTTTCTCAAATAGACGTAAATCGCTTTTTAAAGCAATTTGAGAACGCTTCAAAATTGGCGAAAAGATTTTCAGGTAAGGGCGGAATGGCGAATTTGCAGTCAATGCTGCAAGGTCAAAATCAAAAATTTCCAAGATAGTTAAAGTTTAGATATAAGTATTTTTTTAACACTTATATCTAAGCCGTACAGGACTTAATTTTTTTATTATTTATGAGGAGACGAGATACTATGGCAACAGTAGTACGACTAACACGAGTAGGAAGAACAAAACGACCTTTTTATCGTATTGTAGTTACAGACAGCAGAAAGCGACGCGACGGAAATTGGATAGAGATATTGGGATACTATAACCCTTTAACAGAACCGGTTACCGTGAAATTTGACACAGAGCGTTTGAGCTATTGGAAAGGCGTTGGCGCGAAGTTGAGCGATAGGGTAGCAAAGCTTACCGGAAATTGATATGATCGATATATTTTTAAAAGAGTTCGCGAAACTGATGGTTGAAAATCCAAATAGCGTACGCGTTGAAACGAACGAAGTGGACGATACTTTCAGCGAGATTACGATATATGTCGACAAAACCGATACGGGCAAAATTATCGGCAAAGACGGTAAAGTTATAAACGCTATCAAAACTATTATCGCGGCTTGCAAAGCTAAAAGCGGAAAATCTTATCGTATCAATATAAAATCCGACGATGAAGAGTAGCGAGCTTGTAGAAGTTGCGAAACTTGGTCGTGCCGTGGGGCTTAAGGGTTTTCTTAAGCTTCATAATTTCAGCGATTTTCCGGAACAATTCAAAAAAGGCGGACGTTTTTTTATAGATGAAGACGAAAGCCTTGAGATAGCGGAACTTGATAAAGAAAAAAGTCTTGTGCGTTTTGTCGGTATGAACGATAGAGACGCAGCTTTTAAACTTACAAATAAAATTCTAAAAACCACAAGAGAAGCCACAAGAGATAGTTGTAAATTGGAAAAAGACGAGTTTTTCTGGTTTGATATCATAGGCTGTAAAATTGTGGAAAACGAGCAAACTTTAGGCGTAGTGGACGATATAGAACGCATAAGCTCTCAAGATTATTTACATGTAAAGACAGATGAGAAATTTATAAAAGAAGGGTCGCAAAAAGAGTTTTTGATACCTTATATAGATAAGTTTATCTTACATGTAGACATTGACATTCAAAAGATTGTTACTAAAGACGTCGTATATTTTTTGGAATAAATATGAATTTTACTTTTGTTACGCTTTTTCCAAATCTCATATACCCGTATTTTGAGGATTCTATTCTTTCGCGCGCCAAAGAGAACGGCTTGATACAAATAGATTGTATAAATCCGCGCGATTTTAGCGTTGATAAACACAAAAAAGTCGACGATTATAAAGTAGGCGGCGGAGCGGGGCTTTTGATGAGCGCTCAACCTTTGTTCGACACATTAGAGCATATAAATTCTAAAGAGGCGTATTTTGTATTTCCAACGCCTGCGGGCAAAAGCTTTACGCAAAACGACGCCAAAAGATTATCCAAAAAAAAACATATAGTTTTTGTGTGCGGAAGATATGAGGGAGTTGACGAAAGAGTTATAGAAATTTATGCCGACGAAGTTTTTTCCGTAGGCGATTTTGTTTTGACCGGCGGGGAACTTCCGTCACTTTGTATGTGCGACGCCATCAGCAGAATGATAGATAATGTGCTCGGAAATGAAGAGTCGTTACTTGAAGAGAGTTTTGAAAATACTCTTTTGGAAGCCCCGTCTTTTACGAAGCCAAATGTATATAACGATTCGCCCGTTCCCTCAGACTTTCTAAAGGGAAACCACGCTATAATCTCGCGCTTAAAAAACAGAATGGCATATGCTAAAACTTGCTTTCATAGACCTGATCTGTATAAAATGGTTAAAAATAAGAGGAACTATCATGCGAAATAAATATATTGAAGCGTTTGAAAATGCGCAAATAACAAACAAAGCGATTCCTGAGTTTCGTGCGGGCGATACATTAAGAGTAGCCGTTAGAATCAAAGAGGGCGATAAGCAAAGAATTCAAAACTTTGAAGGCGTATGCATAGCAAGACGCGGAAGCGGCACGGGCGAGACTTTTATTATTCGTAAAATCGGCGCTAATAGCGTGGGAGTCGAGAGAATATTTCCAATTTACAGCGATAGTATCGAGAGTATACAACTAGTAAGAAGAGGACTTGTAAGAAGAGCGAAACTATTTTATTTGAGAAAACTACGTGGCAAAGCCGCAAGAATTAAAGAGCTTAAACAGTAAATTTTTTAAAAGGCTTTATCATAACCTAAGATAAAGCCTGCATACATTTTTTTATCCGCTTATAATTTTAAATTCTATTTTTTAAATATCCTTTACATGTAGCAGGCGCATTTTTATTCATAATAAAAGCTTGAACTGTAATATCGAAAATAAAAATATAAAATTTTAATAAAAATACTTCAAACAATATAACTACATAAAAGCCTTTTGATTTTACCTTTTTATCAATTATTTATTGGTACAATCACTATTTTATAAGATAGCGCATAACTATTAGAGGCTTGTTAAAAATGAAAATCATAGATAAGGTGTACGTAAACGGCGATTTTATAAAACCGCACGGCACAAAAACAATGGACATTATAAATCCGGATACGCTGGATATATTGGGCAAAGTTACTCTATGCGATAAAAAAGATGTGAATTATGCCGTAAAATGCGCTAAAGAAGCTTTTGTCTCATTTTCCAAAACTTCCATCAAAAGACGCGGCGAAATACTGCAAAGCTTATACGACGCTATGAGTAAAAGAGAAGATGAATTAAACGAAGCGGCTATTTTGGAGTACGGTTCTCCGATAACAGCCGCGAAACGAAGAACTGCATTCGCTAAAAACACTTTTCTTGCGGCAAAAAAGCAAATGGAAGAATTTCAGTTTGAAAGCGAACTTGAAGATGGCACAAAAATACTCAAAACTCCTCTTGGCGTAGTCGCCGCCATAGCTCCTTGGAATGCGAATTATACTCATATTTGTCAAAAAACGGCTTCGGCAATCGCGGCAGGTTGCAGTATTGTCGTAAAACCAAGCGAATACAGCGCGATACAAACTCAAATTCTTTGCGAGTGTTTTAAAGAGGCGAATCTTCCAAAAGGTATTTTAAATATCGTAAACGGCGTAGGCGAGGAGGTAGGAAAAGACCTTGCAAGTCACAAAGATATCTCGTTGATAAATTTCACAGGTTCTACAAAAGTGGGCAGACAGATAAGCGCGTACGCGGCGAAAATGATAAAGAGGACTATTCTGGAACTTGGCGGTAAATCGCCCAATATCATATTGGACGACGCCGATCTGAGTATCGCTATTCCTATGGCTCTTACCATCGCTTTTAGTAATAGCGGACAGGCTTGTCACGCAGGAAGCCGACTTTTGATTCCTCATGATAAGTTGGAGATAGTAAGCGAACTTTTATTAAAAGCTTTAAAAGATATAAAAATTGGAAATATAGAAGACGAGGATTGTTATATAGGACCTTTAGTAAATAAGACGCAATTTGACAGAGTGCAGTTGTATATAAAACGAGGCATTGACGAAGGCGCTACCTTGCTTGTCGGCGGACTTGGGAAATTGGAAGGACTTAAGGGATATTACGCTAAACCTACTATTTTTACAAATGTAAAGCCGAATATGAAGATAGCTAAAGATGAGATATTTGGTCCCGTGTTGTCCGTTTTAACATATAAAAATGAAGATGAAGCCGTAGAAATGGCGAATGACACTATCTATGGGCTTGCCGGTTACGTGAGCTCTTCCGATGTCAATAGAGCGAGCAAGATCGCCTCTCAAATAACGGCAGGTTGGGTTTATATCAATAAAGCCGTATATGAGGGTAAGGGTTTAGTGTTACATGTAGGAGCGAAACAATCCGGAATTGGCGCGAATAGAATTGACGATTATACGCAATTTAGAATTATCTCTTAAAATATATTGAGGTTTTATGGCTGATAAAGTTTATGTAATAGACACAAATATAGTTTTACAAAGCATTCAAAATGTGAAAAACCTTTCGGAAGACGGAAAAAATATTGTAGTGATTCCAGAAACCGTTTTAGTGGAACTTGAAGAGAAAAAAAAGCAGATTGACGAGCTTGGGTTTCAAGCGAGAGAATTCGCGAGATTTTTAGCCGAATCCAAAGTCAAAGAGGTAGATATAGCGGAAAACTGTCGGGTTGTAAAGCTATATAACGGCAGTTACAATATCCATCTTATGACAAAAACAAATTACGAATCCGACATAGAAGCAAGGCATATAACCGAGAGTAACGACAAGCGCATAATCGAAACGGCGGATATGGCGAGGAGTTATTATAAAGGGCAAAAAGTCATTTTTGTGTCCATAGACGTGTATGCTAGAATGTTTGGGCTTTTCAAAAATTTAAAGATAGAGTCTTTAAGAGAAGATCGCTCCGAAGTTCCTCAAAGAGAGTTTTTAAAAAGTATTCCGCTCGATTCTTCGTATTTTAACTCTCTTGAAAATATGAATATAAAAAAGATTAATCCCGAACACAAAATAGAAAATTTTTGTTATGAGTTTTATTCAGAAGACGGCAATAAATCTTACGCTATAGTTCACAATGAACGGATTTTGCCGCTTGATGAGAATGATTTTAGAGGCATGAAAGTAAAACCTGTGAATACTCGTCAAAGATTTTTTATGAAAGCTATTTTGTCAAATCTTTATAATATTGTGGTCATTGACGCGAAAGCGGGAAGCGGGAAAACGCTTATAGCCATATCTTCTGCTATGAGGCTTATAGACAAAGGCTCTTACGACAAGATAGTTTATGTCAGAAACTCCATAGAGAGTCTTGATAAAGGCGCCGATGTGGGGTATTTATCCGGAAACGACGAAAAGTTTAGGATATACAATATGGCTCTTTACGATACTTTGGAATTTATCGCCAAAAGGGTGTTGAAAAAGACCGAAAATAAAGAGAGCGTTGAGTCTATAAATTCAAAAATTACCGAAATGATGGAACGTTATCGCATAGAAAAGTTATGGCCAGGAGAAGCGAGAGGCAGAACATTGAGCGACGCTATCGTAATACTGGACGAATGGCAAAACAGTTCTGAAAATACCACTCAGCTTATTTTATCAAGACTTGACGATACATGTATGGCTATAGTCATAGGTTCAAATAGACAAATAGACAATCTTTATTTAAATAAATATAACAACGGATTGACAAGCCTTTTAAAACTTACGACCAAAGTTCACCCCGAGCTTTACATGTTCGCGATTGATTTGCAAAAAGCGGTTCGCGGCAAATTCGCAGAATTTAGCGAGCGAGTATATGAAAATAAAAAGCAACGTTAACTTATGAAGATTCAAGATGTGTGCAAAGAGTGCGTTATAAAACAAGCCGCGAGGGTAGGAGAGTTATTGAGTTTGAACGATAGCGATAAAGAGGCGATTTTAAATATCGCGAGCGTACATGTAGCGAATTTTGACGATACTCTCTCGCCTCCGCGAAACGCTTATAAATTTTATGAAGACGCGGCAAAATATCTGGAAACCGACGATATATATAAAGATATCAAAAAGACATCTTCTAAAAAAGCGGAAGAGTTTAGAGCGATGTGCGAACAATACATACAAAACTCCGCGGATAAACTTTTAACAGCGACTAAAATCGCCGTCGTCGGAAATGTGATAGATTTAGCTTCGTATGTTCAATACGATCTAAAAGAAGAGCTCGAAAAAGTTTTGGAAAGCGAATTTTTTATTGATGATTATATCTTTTTAAAAGCTGCTTTGCGAAAAGCAAAAAGGATTGTGTACATATCTGATAACGCCGGTGAAGAGGTATTTGACAAAATATATATAAATCTTATAAAAGAACTTTTCCAAGGTATTAAAATCTACTATTTCACAAGAGGAAAACCTATAATAAACGATATAACGTATCAAGACGCGATTAACTCCAAAATGGACGAAGCGGCTATTGTTATAGATAGCGGCGTGCCGACTCCCGGATTTGTGTTGGAGTTGGCGGATAAAAAAGCGCTACAGTTATTTAAAGAGGCTGATTTGATTATCGCGAAAGGTATGGGAAATTATGAGTGTTTGAGCGAATACCAGGGGTTTGACATATTTCATCTGTTTAAAGTAAAGTGCGGCGTGGTAGGCGAGGATATTAATGCTCCGCTTGGCGCGCTGATTTGCAAAAAAAGTTCAAAGGCGTATTAATGAAAAAAACTATCGAGTTTTTTAGGGGCGGCAATTTGGTTTTGCAGATTGTCATAGGGTTGGTATTGGGCGTAATTTTAGCGCTTATCTCAAAAGAGGCGGCGCTTAGTGTCGGAGTGTTGGGCGAGCTTTTTGTAGGCGCGTTAAAAGCGGTAGCTCCTATCTTGATATTTATTTTGGTGATTGTGGCTATCGCCACGAAACCTTTAAATGTAAAGACAGATATAAAACCGATATTTATAATGTATTTGGCAGGTATGTTTTTAGCGGCTCTTGTGTCTGTTGCTATAAGTTTTATGTTTCCTGTAGATTTGGTATTCGCGGGAGCGCAGCCGGAAAGTCTTCAAGCGCCTGCAAAAATCCAAAACGTTTTGAGGGACGTTTTATTTAAAATCGTGGATAATCCCGTACACGCTTTGGCAAGCGCCAATTTTATAGGAGTTTTGGCTTGGGGTACCGGGATAGGTTTAGCGCTTCACCACAGCAGTACGCACGCTACGAAAGAGATTTTAAAAGACGTAAATAAATCCGCTTTGAAACTTGTGAATTTTATTATCAGATTAGCTCCTGTAGGAATCTTTGGCATTATAGCGCAAACGTTCGCGCAAACCGGTTTCGATGCTATTAAAAGTTACGGTCATTTGGTGATTGTGCTTGTTAGCTCAATGCTTTTTGTGGCTTTTGTGATAAATCCCATCATTATGTATATAAAATCCAGAAGAAATCCTTATCCTCTGATATTTGTATGTTTAAAAGAGAGCGCCATAACGGCGTTTTTCACGCGCTCATCCGCGGCTAATACGCCCGTAAATCTCGCTCTTTGTAAAAAAATGGGATTAAACGAGGATACATACTCTATATCCATCCCTTTAGGAAGCGCTATTAATATGTCCGGCGCCGCGGTGACTATTACCGTTTTTACTTTGGCAACAGCTCACACTCTTGGCATAAGCGTTGATTTTGCTTCGTCAATACTTTTATGCGTTATAGCCTCGCTTGGAGCTTGCGGAACGTCAGGAGTCGCTGGAGGTTCGCTGTTATTGATACCGCTTGCGTGCAGTCTTTTCAATATAGATAGCGATATAGCTATGAAAGTGGTCGCCATAGGATTTATAGTAGGCGTAATACAGGATTCTGTAGAAACCGCGCTTAATAGTTCGACTGACGTTATGTTCACAGCGGCCGCGTCAAAAAAACAACCCATTTTAAAATTTGAACAATAATATGGAAGCTAGATTTGAATTAAAAAACGGCAAGCTTTACATTCTCATAGTTGTTTTCGCCGTTTTTTTTCTAATGGGGGGTTGGGTGTTTTTACACTCCGACTCTCCGTCGCTTAACATAAATCCTATCGTTGTTAAGATTTCGAGTTTTATCTCTTTGCTTTTTTTTGCCGCGATTATATATTTTTGCGTCAAAACCGTACTTTCAAAAAGAGCGGGGCTTATTATAAATGAGAGCGGCATAACCGATAAATCCAGCCTTCTCTCATTTGGATTTATAAGTAAAAAAAGCATAAAAGAGGTTAGAGTAGAGGAGTTAGACGGAGAATATTATCTTATGATAGAGCTTTTAGACAGAGATAAATATTTAAATAGCGAAAATGACTATATAGCAAGACTGCTGAGAGAAAATATAGCAAATTATGATTGCGAAGTGGCGATACCGCTCTCAAATCTGAAATGCTCTTTTCAAGAAGTTAAAGAGGTCGTAGACGCGGTTTTTGGTAAAGAGTTGTAAATAGATGAACTATATCGGCTCAAAGTTAAAATTATCGCCTTGGATCAAAAAAGAGATTACGGCGATAGTAGGCAGCTTGGAGGATAAAGTATTTTGCGATTTATTCGCTGGAACAGGAACTATCGGCAAAGCATTCAAAAAATATGTCAAAAAAGTTATAAGCAACGATATAGAAGAGTATAGCTATGTGCTAAACAGAAATTATATACAAAATCACAAAGCGATAGAAAACAGCGATAAATTCATAGCCGCGCTAAATACTCTAAAACCCTTAGAGGACGGCTTCATATATAAACATTATTGTATTGGCGGCGATAACGGCAGGCAATATTTCAGCGATGAAAACGGTAAAAAAATAGACGCCGTCAGGGCGAAAATCAACGAGTGGCGAGAAAGCGGGGAGATAGACGACGATTTGTACTATTTTTTACTTTCAAGTTTGCTTGAAAGCGCCGATAAAGTGGCGAATACGGCGTCCATTTACGGAGCTTTTTTAAAGAAAATGAAAAAATCCGCCAAAAAACCGTTAAAGATTTTAGCTTCCGATTTTGAACTAAATAATAATTGTCACGAAGTTTACAAAACCGACAGCAATGTTTTGATTAAGAAAATTAGCGGCGATATTTTATATCTTGATCCGCCCTACAACATAAGACAATATGGAGCGAATTACCATATTTTAAACACTATCGCGAAATACGACGATTTTATCCCTTTTGGAAAAACGGGCATAAGAAAATACGTTCGCTCCGACTATTGCAAAAAGAAAAGAGCGTTGAAAAGTTTTGAGGAGTTAATCAAAGACGCTAATTTTAAGCACATATTTTTAAGCTACAATAACGAGGGACTTATGAGTTTAAAACAGATAAAAGCCGTTATGGAAAAATACGGTCAATATTGCTTAAAAACAAAAGAACATAGGCGTTATATATCAAACAAAAACGGCGAGCGTAAAACGGCGTCTACTCTTGAATACTTACATGTACTGGAAAAACGGTTATAAAAAAAGACATTAAAGACTTACTCTACATGTAAGCGTAAATATATATAAAGCCATACATGTAGCCTATAAAAAGTTCAAATTATTAATTTAAATTCTTACATATAACGCACAAGATTTAACAATTAGTCTACATGTAAGCGTAAAATATATGTGAAACCGTACACGCAACCAACAAAAAACTCATTTTGAACGCTTACATGTAATGCGCGTGGGCGTTAAACATCATTATATGTAGCTAAAAAATTCAAAATGTAAGCGTAAAATATACGAAACCATACATATAGCTGATAAAAAAACTAATTTTGAGTATTTACATGTAATGTGCGCGGGCATTAAACATCGCTACATGTAACGATAAAAAATTCAGTTAAAAATATTTTTGTACTTTTCTCTTAAAAACTTTTTGTTTGTTTTGCCGACGCTTGTTTTGTCTATCTCATTTACAAAATGGATTTTTAAAAGCATACTCTCTCTTGCCATAAGTCCGTTTTTGATGACCTCTTTTGCGTGAGCGATTATCTCTTTTTCCAGCGTTTTTTTATCTTCCGCGTTAGATACGACAAGAGCCAGCGGTCTTTCGCCCCACTTTTCATCAGGTACCGCTATAACCGCGACTTCAAAAACAGACGGATGATGATGGATGATATCCTCAAGTTCCAGCGACGATACCCATTCGCCGCCTACTTTTATGATATCTTTCGCTCTATCCGTGATTTTAAAATAACCAAGTTCATCGCAATTAGCGACGTCCCCGGTGTGCAAATATCCGTCTCTCCAAAGATTTTCGGAATTTTTTTGATCTTTCAAATATCCGGCGGTAAGCCAAGGAGCGCGTACGACTATTTCGCCCGTATTTTCGCCGTTATGCGTGATTTCATTCATATCCTCGTCTACTATTTTCATTTCAACGAGACCTAGCGAAGTACCTGTTTTAGTTCTGATTTGCGCTTGTTCTTCATAGTTTTCCGAAAGCATCTCTTTTGTTAATCTCGCTAAGGATAAAATTGGACAAGTTTCACTCATGCCATATCCTGAAAATATATCGATTCCTCGATTTAGTCCCGCTATCGCGAGAGCTTGTGATAAAGACGCGCCTCCTATAATAACTTTCCATTTGCTTAAATCGACCTCGTTTATTTTAGGCGAATTTAATAACATGTGAAGTATCGTAGGCACGCAGTGCGAAAATGTCACTCCCTCTTTTTGTATCAAATCCAGCAACGCGTCGGGTATATATTTACCGGGATACACCTGTTTAACACCCATAAAAGTCGCCATATACGGAATTCCCCACGCATGCACATGGAACATCGGAGTTATTGGCATATATACATCATTTTGATTAAAATTAGCGTGATTTGCGTAAGAAGAGAGGCTAAGCAGTGCGCCCATAGTGTGAAGCACTAATTGACGATGTGTGAAATAGACGCCTTTTGGCATTCCCGTAGTGCCTGTAGTGTAAAATGTAGTCGCTCGCGTATTTTCATCAAAATCCGGAAAATCAAATTTATCGCTCGACTTTTCCATCAACTGTTCATATTCTCCCATAAAGGGAATTATGCTTTGCGTCGCCTCGTTGCCGTCAATCATTAAAACATAATTATTGATAGTATCGATTCTTCCTCTTATCTGTTCTACTATAGGCACAAAATCGCTATGTATCAACAAAACATCGTCTTGCGCGTGGTCGATGGTGTATAATATCTGCTCCGAGCTTAGCCTTATATTTATCATATGCATAACCGCGCCAATCATCGGTATGGCAAAGTAACACTCTAAGTATCTATGCGAATCGTAATCCATAATAGCGACCGTATCGCCTTTTTTAACGCCAAGTTCGGTTAATGTATTAGCTAATTTGCAAACACGTTTTTTAAATGTGTCGTACGTCATTCTGAAATTGTTTTTATAGATTATCTCTTGATTTGGATTATTGGCGATAGGTGTGAAAAGCAACTGTTTAATTAATAGCGGATAGTTAAAATAGTTTAAAGCGGGCGTGAAGTCAGACATGTTGTTCCTTCAAAATAAAATATCGATATTTTATACTTTTAGAATATAAACTTTGTTTAATTATTATTTTTTTTGAGGAACGTTATATAGTCTCTTTTGTAGGGGCGACGGAAGTGGTCGTTATATTTTCTTTCGGCGCGAAAATAAAGAAAAATACAAATGATACGACAGTAGCTATAAGCGAAGCGAGAAGCACAGATAATGTAGCTTGGTCCGCAACTCCTTTGTACGCGAGATTTGATATAAGTATGGACATTGTAAAGCCAATACCCGCCACAAGTCCTACGCCAAATATTTGCGTCCACGTGAGATTGCTAGGCTTCCTTGATATTCCAAAAAAGTCTAATATATATGTAAATACAAATATTCCAAGAGGCTTTCCGACAAAAAGTCCCAGAGTTATTCCCCAAAATATTTCGTTAAACTCAAAACCTTGTTCTATTTTTACGCCGGCGTTCGCGAGAGCGAAAATAGGCATAATAAAATACGCGCTCAATGGGTGAAGGTAGTGTTCCAATCTCACAAGCGGGCTTTGAACTTCATCGTAAGCTTTGGCTATAATTTCCAGCGCGTTGTTTTGTTTTGCCGTTAACAGCACTTGTTGAGTATCTTGTTTGGGCGCGCTTGAATAAAATACATTTACGGCTAAGCGCAAATGTTCCAAAAATCCCGTACTGTTGATTTTTGAGCGAATCGGTATGCAAAATGCCAACGCAATGCCAGATATCGTCGCGTGAATACCGCTTTTATAGAAAAAATACCATAAAATTATGCCGCCAAAAAAATAGACTATAAGCGTTTTAACGCCGGATCTGTTAAATAAAAACAAAATAGACGTTACCAATATGGCTAGCATTAAGTAAAAATAGGAGATAGTGTTTGTATAAAAAATGGCGATGACTAAGATAGATCCAATATCGTCGGCAATCGCTAAAGTTACTAAAAATACTTTGAGTTTAATCGGAATCCTGTTTCCAAGCAGTAACAGCACGCCCAGAGCGAACGCCGTATCTGTTCCCATGGGTATCGCGAATCCGTGTTCATTCCCGCTTCCCCAAGTACAGTACAAAAAGATAAGTATAGGGAAAACCATACCTCCAACAGAGGCGAAAATGGGAGAAATGGCTTTTTGAAAACTTGAAAGTTCTCCTACTAAAAGTTCTCTTTTTACCTCAAGTCCGACCATAAGGAAAAAAAGCGCCATAAGTCCGTCATTTACCCAAAAATGTAAGTCTCTTATAAAACTATAGTCGGCTATCGATATGCCAAATTTCAACTCCCACAATGAAAAATAGGCGTTAGACAAAAGTGGGGAATTTGCGGCTATCATAGCCACAATAGCGGCAACAAATAATAATATACCGCCAAATGATTCTTGTTTGACGAATTCATTTATAAAAGTGCCGATTTTTTTGGTAGAACTTTTGTTGCCTATCCCTAAAATACTCAAAACCTTAATCCTATTGTGGAGTTTATTTGAAAATATAAGCGTTTTTGATATTGTAATATGAATTAGCTATTGTTTTCATTAGAAATTGTCAATTTAAAGTAAAAAATAGACAATTTATTACGTTTTTTTGAAAAAATATGTAAAATTTGGCTTTTTTCGCGATATTAAAGATAGATATTGCTTACATGTAAGTACCGTACATGTAGTATAAAATATTTAGGGGAATTTTGTGACGATAAATTTGCATAGGTCGCGATGACCTATGCAAGAGAGGGTTTAAAATATGCTATCCAAGACCCCAAGCAGTGGCGATGATTTTCCGTTTATAAGTAAATCGCCGTTTTTATACTCTATGGTACCTTTTATCTCGTTATTTCCGATTTCAAATCCCATTTTTTCGTACCCTTTAATTCGTTTATTTACCAGTTCTTCAATCTCTTCAGGATCATAATAGTAGCTATTAAAGTCTTTACTCAAGATTTCTTTAACGAACGTCTGCCCGATACTTATATCAAATTTCGCGATCAAGTCGTTTTGTATATTTTTCTGTAACGATTTCAAATCGCCGTTGCCGATATATTGAATGAAACCGCTTACCTTGTGAATTTGATCCGCATATTTTATGCTAAATTCGTTCAAGGCAATTTTTGGATGCTTAGCTAAGATATCAGGCGCATATCCCATAAATGACATTCCTAAATACATAAGTTGTTTTTGGTCTTGAAAGTTAACATTTTTAAGGGAGTCTTCTATCTTTTTTAAGCTGTTCAAATCTATATTTTGAAAGCTTACATCAGAGACAATATCGTTCAAAGTCAGATTTACTTCATCGTTGTTTAGTATGAAGTTCTTTAAAGATAATCTGTTATCGGAAGTGATAGTCAGATTATCGCCTTCTTTAATGCTAAAAAGCATATCTATATCGGAAAATGTTACGTTTGTGTTGAAAACTTCTATCTCTTCTTCGGCATATTCATCATCTTTTGCGCCATAATCGTAATCTTCCGCATAATCATCATAGTCGTCGTATCCATCTTCAGCGTAGTAATCGTCGTAGTTGTAATTATCTGTATAATAGCTAACTCTTTCTTCTACCGCGACTGAGATTTTACCGATTTTAATTGAAGAATCCCCAAGCCACAAACCGACTTTTCTTTTAGACATATGACTTGAATATTTTTGATTTTCTATCTCAAATGAGACATTGTCTTTGTTCGTGTTTATATTTGCCAAAAAATAAGGTATATCGGCATTGCTGCTCGCTATATCTCGTTCAAATGACGTAAAGTAGTTCGCTTTTATGTCTTTCCATGAAAATGTAAAAAACTCTTCTTTTGTGTTATTGAACTCTTTTGAGTTCGCTTTCACGTCAATTTTTGTGTTTATGCCGCCAAACTTCACGTCGCTTGAGACATTAAATACTTGATCATAAAAATTAACCGTAGTTTCAATAGAACCTATATTGAAAATATTAAGACCGCTTAAGCCAAATTTTGCTTCGTGTTCAAAATCAGCTATTTTCTCATCAAGTATTGAAAATTCGGTAGTATATTTTCCATTGAAAATTTTGCTTTCAAAGTCGTTTAATTTCCATACGACCCCGCCCGCATTGTACAAAGATTTGTTATCGGCGGTAAAAAAAAGATCGACTTTGCTTTTTGAATAAAACACGCTAAAAGCGAAAAAGCCGACAATGACAACCAAAAGCCCTAATGTCAGAAACATTAATTTTTTCATAAAAACCCCTTTAAAGATAAACGAAATAAAATTTTACATTAAAAACTTTAAATATAAGCCTAAAACTGTCGTAATAATAAAAGTACATGGTATTTTTTATTACATGTAAGCGTTTTAGCTATTATAGATGATACATAACATCGCGCAATGTTAATTTATTGAGCGTCAACGTAAAAACGATACTGCTTTTAAAATAACTAAAACATACTTTATTATAATCATAATATTTTTTAAATGCGCCACATGTTAAATACTTATAACTTCTGTTTGTAACGTAAAATAATAAAATGACGAAATTATCAAAATTATGGTGGGTCCTGCAGGACTCGAACCTGCGACCAACCCGTTATGAGCGGGTTGCTCTAACCAACTGAGCTAAGGACCCAAGCAGATATAAGCGTTGTTTTTTAAAACAAGGGTAGAATTATAACTATCTTTCCTTAAAAAAATGTTTATTAGGTTGATTGGCTGAATATTTTATTGATTTATGCATTGGATCAAAGCGGAAAGCCATAAGATTTTCAAAAATTCCAAAGAAAATCATAAAAGTGATAAAACTGCTTCCGCCGTAACTAAAAAAAGGCAACGGAATACCTACAACAGGAGCAAAGCCAACCGTCATAGCGATATTAACGCCTGTATACATAAATAGCAAAAGAGCGATTCCGGCCGATACGATTTGGGTAAAATAATCCTTTTTATGTTTGATAAAAAGCGTCATTAAATGTAAAACGAGAAGCGCGTATAAAAGCAAAAGTCCAAGTCCGCCAAAAAATCCTTGCCTTTCAACTACATACGCGAAGATAAAATCGCTTGTGGAAATAGGCAAGAATTTTAGCCTGGTTTGAGTCGCTTCCTCTTTGTCTTTTCCAATAAGCCCGCCGGATCCTATGGCTACTATCGATTGCCTTACTTGATGGCAGTTTTCGCAATTTTCAGCGCTGTCCAAAAAAGTCTCAATCCTCTTTTTTTGATAATCGTGCAAGATGTAGTTATACGATATGCCGATAGTTATCGGAATGACGATAGCCACAACCAGCCATATTTTTTTATTTACGCCTATAAGAAAGAGCACCCCGTATCCTATGATTAACAGTACAAGAGCCGTTCCAAGATCCGGCTCTATGAGTATTAACACAAAAGGTACCAATATATGGATACTGATAATGCTAAACATTTTTAATCCATAGCCTGTTGGCGGCGGTGGGTTTTGTTTGACAAGATAACACAGCATGAGTAAAAATAGCGGTTTGAAAAATTCTGAAGGCTGAACCGTAAAATGGATAAACGGTATCTCTATCCATCTTTGCGCTCCGAGTTTTCGCGTGCCGAATACAAAAACGCTTATAAGAAATACTATCCCAATCCAGTAAAAAATAGGTATAAGCCACTCAAGCTTTCTAATGGGCAGCAAAAAGAAAAATAAAAACGCGAAAAGTCCTACTCCATAATAGACCATCTGTTTTGCAGCCAACGTTTGACTGGCTTCGGAGATAAGATAATGGGAAAATATAATAATTGGTATAACCAATATTGGAAGCAGAAAATCAAAATGTGTTACAATGCGTCTATCTATCTGGAACAATTTCGTGACCGTTAAATAATTTTTTGTATTATAGCAGATAGCAAAGCAATGAAGGATAAATGTGTTTGAAAAAACTTTTACTTGTGATAGCGAGGATGTAAGATTAGACCATTTTTTAACAGACAGGTTGCAAGTCTCGCGCAATCAGATTACAGAGCTTATCAAAAAAGGTTTGGTTAGCGTTGAAAACAGAGTCGTTACAAAAACAGGAACTAAACTCAAAAGCGGACAGCTTTTACATGTACGAAGAATAGAAAAAAACGATAAAAAAGATAACGTAAATATTGATTTTGATGTGCCGATTATATTTGAAGACGAAGACATTTTAGTGATAAACAAACCCCCGTTTCTTACCGTTCATCCGGCTCCCAGCGTGAAAGAGCCAACGCTTGCCGATTGGTTGAAAGCAAAAAATATATCGCGTTCAACTATAAGCGGAGAAGAAAGAGAAGGTATAGTGCACAGAATAGACAAAGAGACAAGCGGCGCTTTGGTTATAGCAAAAAATAACGCCTCTCATATGTTTTTGGCTAAGCAGCTTGAAAATAGAACGCTTGGACGATACTATCTCGCGTTAATTGATTATCCTCTAAAAAATGATATTATAGTTGATAAACCTATAGCCAGACACCCTAAAAATCGCTTGAAAATGGGAGTTGTGGAAAACGGCAAAGACGCTAAAAGCGCGTTTTGTAAACTTTTGACATGTGAAGAGCATGACGTTGAACTTATAGGGGCTAAATTATATTCGGGCAGAACGCACCAGATAAGAGTACATCTAAATGCTGTGGGAAGGCACATTTTGGGAGATGATTTATACGGATTTAAGAGCCAAAAAGTTAAAATTAACAGAGTTATGTTACATGCTTATTGTTTACACTTAGTTCATCCTAGAAACGGTCAAAATATGAGTTTCATCGCGCCGTTTTATGATGATTTTAAAGAACAGCTTGAAAAATTTTTTACAAAGGAGAAAATTGATGAAACGATTAATATTGACAATCTCAACAATCGCTTTAATTTTTTTAGCTAGCGGTTGTAAGAGTCCTAATACTCCTAAGCCCGCCATAGATCCCACTATGCCCCAAGTTGCCGAATTGAAAACGCTTTCGGATATAACAGAAATCGGTTTGGAGTGGTCGCCTATACACGATTTGAGAGTGGAGGGTTATTATATATATAGAGCTGAAACTGATAACAATACCGGTTCGTTAGATAGAATAACCGTTATAAATGACAGATATGTGTCGCATTATGTTGATACAAAACTTTTGCCGCAAACAAATTATATATATAGAATCAGCGCGTTTAACAAAGACAAACAAGAGTCCGAACCGAGCGCTCCCGTTAGAGTATCCACAAAACCTACGATAGAACTTGTTCCGTTCGCGCAAGCTATGACAAATCTTCCAAATCGTATAAAGATTATTTGGAGACCGCACCCTTCGGAGAGAGTCTCGTCTTATATCATAGAAAGAAATGATTTTGGCTCGACCAAATGGGAGCAAATAGCGGTTGTAAACGGTAAGTTAAGCGCCGAATACATAGACGCGAACCTTAAAGACGGAAAAGCGTACAGATATAGAGTCAAAGCGAAAACTTACGACGGACTTATATCCGCGCCAAGTCAAATTATAGAAGCGCAAACAAAACCGTTGCCGCCCATTGTGGAAAATTTAAGAGGCACAAGAGATTTACCAAAAAAGATAATTATCTCATGGGACGCTTCTTCGTACGCAGAAGCGGATTATTATAACGTTTATAGAGCCGGCAAGGGAAATTTTTTCTATAGCCTCATAATTAAAACAAAAAGCACACAATATGAAGATGTGATACAAGAAGACGGAGTTTCAAGACATTACTATGTAACAGTTACCGATACAGACGGGCTTGAGTCTCCAAGACAAAGCGCTCCTTTGATGGGCGTTACGCTTGATGTTCCTTCAGCTCCCGCGGTAAACGTTATAAGACATGACGGAAGAAGCATTATGATAGGCTGGAAAGACACGTCCGCAAGGGCTGTAAAATATCAAATTGTTCGTACGAGCAAAAGCGGCGTTTTAACGTATACGAATATCGCTGAAAATACGTTTGTAGATGGCGACGTAACGCAAGGAGTAGAGTACTCGTATGAAGTCGCCGCCGTTGATATAAACGGACTTGTATCGAAGCTCAGCGAAAAAGCCATCATCGCAATTCCTAAAAATTAGATTACGCGCTGATGCCAAATTTTGTTACAGACAAATTTATTAAGCCTTTGCTGCCTTTTAGCGACGGCGAATATAACTTTTTGTGGGAAGTATTTTCAGAAAACTCTAGTTACGTGATGGTTGAAAATACCAGCGCTCGGTTTTTTATCGCCATAAAACAGAAAAAAGACGGGTTACATGTAATAAAAGCGGAGAAAATTTCCCGTCCTTCTCAAGTTTTATTTTTACAGCAAGCTCTTGAGATTTACGCTAAAAAAGCGCAATGCAATATGTTATTTAGCAACATATCGCCCTCAAAACCAAAAAGAGAAAATTTTGTCATTAAAAATTTGGATTTTTTCGCCGAAAATTTTTTTACAAATAAAAAAGAGATATATCTTGAAGTAGGATTTGGAAGCGGCAGACATCTTTTGTATCAAGCCAAAAACAATCCGGATAAAATTATAGTCGGTATCGAGATACACAAACCGTCGCTTGAACAAGTCGCTAAACAATGCGAGATTTTGGAGTTAAAAAATGTAATCTTAGTCGATTATGACTCAAGAATTTTAATGGAGTTTTTTCAGTCAAATTCTGTGAAGAGGATATTTGTTCATTTTCCTGTTCCTTGGGACAAAAAGCCTCATCGTCGCGTCATAAGTTCGTATTTTACAAAAGAGGCTTTACGGATTTTACAAATTGACGGAATGCTTGAAGTTAGAACGGACAGCGAGCTTTATTTTGACTATACCGTAAAAACTTTTATGTCAGAAGATAGCGTCGATGTTAAAATTTTAAAAAATTTCGATTTGGAAATTAGCAGTAAATATGAAGACAGATGGAAAAGACTTGGGAAAAATATATACGATATAGTATTAACAAATCATAAAATAACTGAAAAAATTGATAAAATCGCTAAATTAGAATTTACTTTTTATTCTAATGTTGATAAAATTATAAAGAATTTTACTCCGAAACTTTTTTTAGGCGACGGATTTTTTGTTCATTTTGAGACTTTACATGTAAAGAGTAACGAGATAGCTGTGATAAAAACTGCATTTGGGGCAAATGAGCGGGCAGAGCGTTTATTTATTATTATAGATGGAAAAGGCGCTAGATATTTTCCAAACAGCGTTTATGCTTTTAGCGCGAATAAAGCCGCGCACGAAATTATTGAAAAGTGGTTAAATGAGTAGCGTAATAAATATGAGCTCTCTCTCTTTAGGATATGGCGGAAAGCCTGTTATCGTGGACGCCACATCGTCTATAGAGGCTAAGGATTTTGTATTTATTGTCGGCAAAAGCGGCAGCGGAAAATCCACGCTTTTAAAATCTTTTTATGGCGAGGTAGAGTTAGTTTCCGGAAGTTTAAACGTATGCGGCATAGATATGAAAAATATCGCCGCTCCAAAACTTAATACTTTAAGGCGACATGTAGGAATTGTTTTTCAAGATTATAGACTTATTAACGAATGGACTATAGAAAAAAATGTTATGCTACCTTTGATTGTGAACGGTTTTGCTAAAACCATATGCATAAATCAAGCTCAAAAACTTTTAAAACATGTAAAACTTTTACATAAAGCGGGAAAATATCCGCTAGAACTTAGCGGAGGCGAACAACAAAGGGTCGCTATGGCAAGAGCTTTAGCTCACAATCCAGTTCTCATTTTGGCTGACGAGCCTACCGGAAATTTGGACGATTATTCAAGCGAGGTTATTTGGAATCTTCTTCGCAGCGCGAAAGAGTTTTTGGGAACAACGGTGATAGTAGTAACTCATCATATTCCATCTACCATAAATGTAAATTACAAACATTTTTTTATTGACGACGGTTATCTGCATGAAATTATTTAAAACCCACTTTTCAGTAATTTTTTCACTTTTCGCGCTACTTTGCAGTTTTCAGTTCATTTTATTTATAAACCAAGTTATAAGTGCTTATGAAGTTTATCTCGCGGACGATTATTCTATCATAGTAGTTTCAAACGAAGCTCTCGATACGGAGACGATTTTAAGACAAAAACCGATAATAAAATCCATAAATGAACTTGATACCGCCGAGGTATTAAATCGTCTTAAAAATGACGTTTCACTTTCAAACGTAGAGCTTTTGCAAAAATCTATGCCGAAATTTTATACGCTAAAATTGGATAGATTTCCAAGTTCAAGCGTTTCAAGTTCTCTTAGAAAGGATCTTTTAAAAATAAATTCCATTACAAAAGTTGAGATTTTTGCCAAAACTTACAACAAAATATATTACGTTTTGAAGCTTATGAATTTTATAGTTTCCGTTTTCGTTGTTTTTGCCGCGGTCACATCGCTTCTTTTGGTGCTAAAACAGATGCAAATTTGGATTTACGAGCATCAAGAGAGAATCTTTGTGATGAATCTTTTCGGAGCTTCGTTTTGGACAAAAAGCGCGGTTTTATATAGGTCGGCCATAGTGGATTCTTTATTAGCCGTTTTATTGACGATAGCGACTTTTATTTTAATAGACAATCTTGAGTTTACGCAAGATATATTCAAAGAGCTTGGCATAGACGCTCCGAGTTTTGTTTTGCATGAAAACGGAGCTGTTTTGCTCGTCATCTCTCTTGTCATTTCGATAATATCAACTACAATTGCGATGTTAAAGGTGAAAAAAGTTTGATAAAAAGAGCGTTTTTTTTATTTTTTATCGGGTTGATGTTGTTAAACGCCGATACTTCTACGGATATCGTCGGCGGCAACAAAGAACTTGAAAGTAAAAATCAACTTGAAAAAACGCTGACGCGCGAGTTAAACGATATTTCAAAAACGCTTCAAAAAGAGGAGACTTCATTAAAAAATACGGATTCGCAAATCAATAAATTAAACGGCGAAATAGAAAAACAACAGTTAATTGTAGACAGCATAAAAGATGAACTTGAAGAGCTTACAAAAGAGAATAAAAAGCTTTTAAAAGAGCAAAAAGAGATAGAAGACAAATTAACCGATTTGGTGGCGAGAGACTTTTCGTATTTTTTGGTCATTGATAACGAGTATATGGAAAGTTACGATGGAGTTATCTTGAACGAGGCTTTAAGAAATCTTGGCAAAATTACCAATAAAGAGTTTTTGGATTACTCTTCGAAATATGAAAAAACAAGCGAAAATATGAAAAATTTGTCCCAAAGGCTCAAAGTTATTCAAAACAGCATAAACGAATTAGCTGTTAAAAAGAAAAATTTAGAAGCCTTAAAGACAGATAAAACAAAGCTTATAGCAAATGTAAAAAAAGAGCAAAATGCTTATGCCGTACGTATACAAACTATCCAAAAAGAGAAAAAAGAGCTTAAAAAAACTCTTGAGAATTTGAAAATTTTACAGCAAGAAGAGAGCGCTAAATCAACCGCCATAACTATACCTGAAAATTTTGAGAGCGCCAGAAAGCTTGGTTCCTCTTATCAAGCAAGCAAGGTCAAAACTTATAAAGGAAATAAAACGATAGCTCCGCTTAATAAATTTACCATACAGCAAAAATTTGGAGATTACACGGATCCTATTTATGATATTAAAATATTTAACGAGTCTGTTGTGTTGCGCTCGGCAATCGGCAACGAAGAGGTTAAAAATATATTAGACGGCAAAGTGATTTTTGCCAAAGAGATATCTTTGCTGAAAAATGTGGTTATCGTTGAGAACTCAAACGGAATTCATACTATTTACGCCCATCTTTCTAAAATAGCTCCCACTATACAAACTGGCGAAAAGATTAAAAAAGGGTACGTTATAGGCAGAGTAGATAGAGATCTGACATTGGAAGTTACTCAACAAAATTATCATATAGATCCGCTTGAACTTATAACTCAATAAATAACAAAATGCTTATAACATAAAAATGATTTTCGCCTCGCCTTACATGTAGCGTCTTGGGTCGAAAATAGGCATAAATAGCCGCTTAGTTTGAGATACAAGAGTTTTTAAGCACAATTTAAGTACAATTGTCAGATTTTTTAAAACCAAAAAGGTGTGCAACATGGAAGAGACAAAACGCAGACGTGTTTTGGTGAAATTTTCAGGCGAAGCGTTAGCGGGCAAAGGCGGTTTTGGAATAGACAGCGATATATTAAAGTATATAGCGGACGAAATAAAATCTTTGATTGATAATGGCATTGAAGTCGGCATTGTTATAGGCGGTGGAAATATTATAAGAGGTGTGAGCGCTGCAAAAGGCGGAGTTATTAAGCGCACAAGCGGCGATTATATGGGAATGTTGGCGACTGTGATAAACAGTATAGCCATGCAAGAAGCTTTAGAACACGGCGGAGTGGACGTAAGGGTTCAAAGCGCGATAAAAATGGAACAGATATGCGAAACTTTTATCGTCAGACGCGCCGTTAGACATTTAGAGAAAAATCGCGTAGTGATATTTGCTTCCGGCACGGGAAACCCATTTTTTACGACCGATACGGCAGCTACGTTAAGAGCTGTGGAGATAGGCGCGGATATGATAATCAAAGCTACCAAAGTAGACGGAATTTACGATAAAGATCCGGAAAAATTTCCTGACGCGAAAAAACTCTCGTCTATTACATATGAACGAGCTATGAGCGATGATGTGAAAGTTATGGACGATACGGCAATAGCGCTGGCTAAAGATAATAATCTGCCCATAGTGGTTTTTAATATGTTCAGCGAGGGCAATTTGCTGTCTATCATAAACGGCGATTACTCTACATGTTCGATAGTGAAAAATTAAATCAAGAGAGGAAAATATAAAAATGAGAAGCGAACAGATAACGGCAAGAGCATTGGTTGTCGTTGGAAACGACAGATATAAACTCGCGGTTCTTGTTGCAAGAAGAGCGGAACAATTAGCAAGAGGCGCTGAACCTTTGATAGAGGTAACCAAAGATAAAAAACCTGTGGATATAGCGTTGTGTGAGATAGCCGAAGGCAAAATAAATATTGAAATTTTAGAGGAACGCTCTTACTAAAAAGATGATTTTGGAGTAATTAATGGAGGAGTTGCTTGAAAAGATACATACATGTAGGAAGATAAACGAAGCCAAAAAACTATTGCTCGGCTTTTTTGCAGACAATAATAAAAATATCTTAAAAGCTATGGATCTCGCCGTTAAGCAACACGAAGGGCAATTTAGAAAAAGCGGCGAACCGTACGTTGTTCATCCCATATTGGTTGCTTCTATCGTGGCGCATTACGGCGGCGATGAGACTATGGTTATCGCGGCGCTTTTGCATGATGTGGTTGAAGATACCGAAACTACCGTTGAAGAGGTAGCAGAGTTATTTGGCGAAGATGTAGCTAAAATCGTAGAAGGGCTTACTAAAATTATGGCGATAAGAGAGGACAAATTAGCCCCCTCTCACTCAAATGAAAAACTTATGAGTTCCGCTATGACTTTTCGCAAAATGCTGATAGCCTCTATTAGCGATGTGAGAGTTTTGGTTATAAAACTTTGCGACAGACTTCATAATATGATGACATTGAGTGCGCTGCCTTCAAATAAACAAAAAAGAATAGCCGAAGAGACTTTGGTCGTTTACGCGCCTATAGCCCATAGGCTTGGAATCTCGTCCATCAAAAACTACTTGGAAGATTACAGCTTTATTTATATTATGCCCGAAGAGTATAGAAAAATAGACGAATATCTGTCTGAGCACAAACAGCAATTTCAATTAAGACTAAATCGTTTTATAGAGACGATAAATACTCTAATGCAGCAAAATGGTTTTGCCGAAAGCGATTATAAACTTGAAAAACGCATAAAACATCACTACTCCATTTATATAAAAATGCAAAGAAAAGGGATATCTATAGAGGAAGTCTTGGATTTGATGGCGATTAGAATCATTGTCAAAGAGACGCTTGAGTGTTATAAGATTTTGGGCATTATGCATGAGTATTTCAATCCTATAATTTCTCGTTTTAAAGACTATATCGCCATACCTAAAGACAACGGATATCAGACTATTCACACGACTATTTTTAATGACAAATCTATTATAGAGGCGCAAATACGTACTTTTGACATGCACAATATCGCGGAATTTGGCGTAGCGGCGCACTGGAAATATAAATATTCCGGCGGTATCAATCCAAAGCTTGATTGGCTTAACGAACTGAAAAGTAAAAATGATGAGAGCGACGACGTAGCCGAATTTTACGAATTTACAAAAGATAGTTATCTATATAGCGAAGATATCGCTGTTTTTTCTCCAAAAGGTGATATTTTTACGCTCTCAAGAGGCGCTACGGCATTGGATTTTGCGTATGAGATTCACACGGAAGTCGGTCTTTACGCGAAAGAGGCTTATATCAACAGGCAAAAAGCGCCGCTTTTGACGGAATTAAAAAATGGGGATATAGTTCGCATCATAACAAGCGATGAACCAATATACAGATGCAGTTGGGTAAACAGCGTTAAAACAGGAAAAGCCAGAACCGCCATTATGCAAGCTTGTCGTCAAAAAACAAGAGAACTTAACCATAAGGTAGCTATTGAGATACTTTTGGGTATTTTCAATATAAAAGAGAGTAAGCTTCTAATGTGGCTTAAAAAAGAGAAACTTGATAAAAAGATAGATAAAGCCGCGACAGATTCTATATACTTGCAAGACGTTGTAAACGCTTTGAAAAAATATCCTATCGGTGAGAAAATTTTGATACCCTTATTAAATCGCAACAGATATAAAGTAAAAAAACAAAAATTTGAAAATATAGTGATATATTCAAACCAAACCGTAAATTCCGTTATGTTTAATTACTGCTGTCATCCCAAAAGAGGAGACGATATAATAGGCTTTGTGAAAAAATCAGGCGACGTTACGGTACATCATAAAATGTGCGAACAAGCGGCGAAGTTGATGGATAGCAAAGAGCAGATGATTTTTGTCAAATGGACAAGAGACGCTCCCGGACAATATAAGCTTTTGGTCAGCATTGAAAATAAAAGAGGATCATTAGCGGCATTTTTAACATTTTTAGCTAAAATTCAAGTAAATATTCAAACTATTGAACTTAAAAAAGCTGAAGACGGAGCGGCTGATTATTTTAAGATAGTGATAGAGTTACCCGAAGACGTAAAACCTGAACAGATAAGAGACAATATAAAAGAGCGTTATAAATTGATAGATTTTATGTCGCTGAACGATGCATATAAAATAGTATAAAGGCTAAATTATGGATAAAATCAAAGAGGCGTTAAGCGAGATAAAAAGAGGAATCGCGGAGATAATAGACGAAGAGAAAGTAGCCGTACTTATTAAAAACTATTTTGAAAAAAATGAGAATTTTTATGTAAAAGCCGGATTTGATCCTACCGCGCCGGATTTGCATTTGGGACATACGGTACTTTTACAAAAGATGGCGCAACTTCAAAAATATGGCGCTGTTGTTCAATTTCTAATAGGCGATTTCACAGGTCAGATAGGAGATCCTACAGGCAAAAACGAGACAAGAAAAAAACTTGACAAAGAAAGCGTCTTAAAAAACGCTAAAACTTATGAAAATCAAGTTTATAAAGTATTGGATCCGACAAAAACGCAGATACTGTTTAACTCCAAATGGCTAAATGAACTTGGAACGGCTGGATTAGTGGAACTCGCTACTACTTTTAGCGTGGCAAGAATGCTCGAAAGAGAGGATTTTGAAAAAAGATATCGCTCTCAAACTCCAATATCTATTAGCGAATTTTTATATCCGTTACTACAAGGTTACGATAGCGTCGCGTTAAAGTGTGATATAGAGATGGGGGGAACTGATCAAAAATTCAATCTTTTAATGGGAAGACAGCTTCAAAGAGTTTATAACGTCGGCAAAGAACAAGCCGTTATTATGATGCCGCTTTTAGAAGGGTTGGACGGCGTAAATAAGATGAGTAAATCCCTTGGGAATTATATTGGCGTGACGGACGATCCGAACTTGATGTTCGCTAAAGTTCTTAGCGTAAGCGATGAGCTTATGTGGCGATATTATGAGCTTTTGAGCGCAAAGTCTGTAAAAGAGATTGAAGAGTTAAAAAATGGTGTGAAAAGCGGTTTTTTACATCCAAAATCAGTAAAAGAAGCTTTAGCTCTTGAAATAACGGCGAGATTTTACGATGAGGTCAAAGCAAAGGCGGCAAAAAACGAATTTGACAAGATTCACAAACAAAATGATTTGCCAAGCGACATGCAAGAATTCACATTAAAAGCTCCTATTTGGATAGCAAAAGCTCTCGTTGAATGCGACCTTTCAACTTCAACTTCGCAAGCGCGCCGCGATATAAACTCAGGTGCCGCGAAATTAAATCAAGGCAAGATAGAAGACGAGCAGTTGCAGCTTCAAAGCGGCGAATATATATTGCAAGTAGGCAGACGCAAATTCGCAAAATTAAAGGTTATATAAATGTTAAGACCATTCAACATAGGCAAGTACAATATAAAATTTCCAATCATACAAGGCGGTATGGGACTGGGCATAAGTTGGGATAAACTTGCCGGGACTGTAAGCAAAGAGGGCGGACTGGGAGTAATAAGCGCTATAGGAACGGGATATTATGAAAATCTCAAATATGCCAAAAGAGTTATCAACTCGCGTCCGTTTGATACTGAAAATTTATACTCTTTTGACGCTTTAAAAGCGATAGTCGATAATGCGCGTAAAATTTGCGGCAGTAAACCTCTTGCCGTAAATATAATGTGCGCTATTAATGATTACAGCAGAGTTGTGGTTGACGCTTGCAAAACAGGTATCGATATCATTATTTCAGGAGCAGGGCTTCCTACAAATCTGCCCGAACTTACAAAAAATTTTCCACATGTAGCGCTTGTTCCAATAGTCTCTTCCGCTAAAGCTTTAAAAATTATCTGCAAACGTTGGACGCAAAGATATAATCGCGTTCCGGACGCCGTTGTATTGGAAGGTCCTCTTAGCGGCGGGCATCAAGGTTTTACTTACGAACAGTGCGTTATGGAAGAGTATCAACTTGAAAATTTGATAGAACCGCTTAAAAACGAGATCAAAGAGTGGGGAGATTTTCCTCTCATAGCGGCGGGCGGTATTTGGGATAAGAGCGATATTGAAAATATTATGAGTTTGGGAGCTAACGGCGTACAGATGGCGACGCGTTTTATAGGCACTCACGAATGCGACGCGGACGAAGTATTTAAGCAGGTTTTGATTAAAGCTAAAAAAGAGGATATCCATCTTTTTAAATCTCCCGTAGGGTATCCGGCACGCGGAGTTCATACGAAACTTATATCTTTAGTGGAGAAAAAAGAAGGTCCCGCAATAAAGTGTATCAGCAATTGCGTGACTCCGTGCCAAAGAGGCAAAGAGGCGAAAGAGGTCGGATATTGCATAGCTGACAGATTATCCGACGCGTATCATGGAAAAGAGGATAGCGGACTATTTTTCACAGGAGCCAACGGATATAAATTAAATGAGATAATAAGTGTTAAAGAGTTGATGAATAAATTGATAAACGGAGAATAATGATAAAAAGACTTTTTGTTTTTATATTTTTGTTTATCTCTTTTGCATGGGCGCAAAATACGGTTTTTGACGAATTTGACAGTAGTTTTTTTGCCTATTCTCCAAGTGAAAAAGATCGTATTTATAACAGCCTAAAACATGTATATATCAAATCTATTATGGATACAAACAATACTTTAAAATACGGAGCTTTAAATAGACTTATAGACGGCGGTAAAGAGTTAGGTTATGATACTTTGGTTTATGAAAAAGAGCTAAACGAACTCTTAAAAAACAAAAATATTATAGATATAACGAAAAATACGCTGACAAAATCCGATAAATCCTCAAACAAATCCGAAGACGATACTGTAGTCTATACGGTTGATACTGTAAATATTACGCAAACAACCGAGTTTGAACAAAAAAAAGAGGCAGCCGCGCCGTTAAACGCTTCGCTTAAACTTTTACAAATAAAAAAAGATAACGGCAGTATTATTTTCACATTTGACAAAAAACTCGAAAAAGAGAATATAAAATTTTTAAATCTCAAAGGAAGTAGCGTAAGATACGTTTATGACATAGAGGGGATTAAAACAAATCCAGCTATTGATTTTGAGATAGACGGCATAAAAGACTTTCGTATCTCGCAGTTTGATAAAAATACCATAAGAGTTGTTTTTGAACACGAAAAAGAGATAAATATAACGCACGACTTGAAAGGCGCGGAATTGATATTCGCCGCGAAAGAGTTTGTACATGTAAGCACAAATAAGTCTGCAAAAAAGGATAACAAAACGCAGAGCGTAACTGTCGATAAAACTACCCCTAAAGTCGTAATCTCGCAAAAAACAGTAGTAATTGACGCCGGACACGGCGGAAAAGACGGAGGCGCTGTAAGCAATAAAAAATTGGAAAAAGACGCCGTTTTACAAATAGCTCTTTTATTGGGCGCGGAACTTGAAAAAAGAGGGCACAAAGTGTTTTATACGCGCTCAAAAGATGTGTATTTAAAATTGCAAGACAGAACAAAAACGGCAAACGATAAAAACGCCGATATATTTTTATCCGTACACGCAAACGCCGCTCCTAAAAATAATAAAAACGGTAATTGGCAAGGCATAGAGACCTTTTTCTTATCGCCTTCGGATTCTGTTCGTTCTAAAAATGCGGCTGAGCTTGAAAATCAATCTGACATTGAAGAGATGGATTTGTACTCAAAGCAGACTTTTTTAAATTTTTTAAATCGTGAAAAAATAATAGCTTCTCACAAACTCGCTATAGACGTTCAGCAATACATTTTAACCGAAGTTAAAAAAAGTTATACAAAAGTAATTGACGGCGGTGTGAGAGAAGCGCCGTTTTGGGTTCTTACAGGAGCGCAAATGCCGGCAATTCTTCTTGAAGTTGGGTATATAACCGACGCGACCGATAGAGAGAGAATGTTTAATGAAAAATTCCAGCAAATTTTAGTAACGGGTATAACAAACGGTATAGAATCTTATTTTGCTAAAAATATGTAACTTACATGTAGGGCGAATATTAAAAAATTCTTTGTATTTGCTTACGATTTATTTTTGCGCAAACTGTGATTTGCTGCGGAACAATTTGTGGTATGCTTGATAAAAAAGTGAATTTGTTATAACGAGTGCGAATTAAAACTTAATCTCTTTTTGATTTCCTATAAATAACTCGCATTTTTTCATTTAAGTGACCGCTTTTACATTTAAAATATACGAATTTTTCTATGCTAAAAGCTACATGTAAATGTTTTTAGAATGCTACATGTAGAGCCGTATTTGGTTTTTAGATGCTTTTATACTTTCAAAAAAACGCTTACATATAAAGCTTAAAATAAATCGCCATAATTATTAAAAGAGATCTCTCAAAAGTTAGATTTATTTTTGAAAGATTAAAAGGTTTTGGATGAAAAAAACTTTTAAAGATATTAAAGTTGAGTTCCTGCCTGAACATAAAAAAGCTTATATCTTTAAATAAACAATATAGCGGCATGTATCCTCATAAAGATGGATACGATTGTGAAATATTAGGTAAATATTGTGGTAAAATACATTTTTCAAAGGGTTTATTTTTTGATAATCAAGTAATTAAATAAAGGGGCGAAATATGGAAATTCTTTTAGAGCATATGGAAATCATTTTGGTTATAGTTGTAACAGTTGGAGCAATCATTTTTGCTTCTGTTATGGAGCCTAAATTAAGAGTTAAAGAAGTTGAAAATAAATTAGTTGAGCGAGAAGTTTTGACACCCTATCTTAAGAAAACTCTTGTTAGCGGTGAAAAGGTGATTTATCAAGCTAAAATAAGTCTTCGGCTTCTATTTACCAAGATAACTTTTGGTATGGTATTTTTATTATTTGGGCTAACTTATAAATTTTCAATAGTTATCGCTATACTGTTTTTTCTTGCAGCATATATTCAATACACTTCAATTGAATTAGCTTTTACAAATAAAAGAGTTTTGGCAAAATTTGGTTTTATTAAAAGAATAGCTATAGAGATGAATATCAATAAAATAGAAAGTATTCAAGTTCGACAAAATATTTTAGGTAGAATATTTAATTATGGTTCAATAATTATAACGGGTTCTGGCAATCCTCAAGTTCCAATAACAAATATTTCTAATCCTTTAGTATTTAGAAATAAATTTATGGAATATACGATGAAATGAGATTTTTCTTATTTGTTCCCCTTTTGCTTTAATCTTTAATGGTCAAGTTGTTAAAGTAACTGGGGGGTGATACTATAATTGTTTTAACTTCTAACAATGAACAAATTAAGATTAGACTTCGGGATTGACGCACTTGAAAGCAAACAAGCATTTGGAGAAGCAAGCAGAAAGAACTTGCTGACTTTTGCGCTAATAAAACAGCGATAATTGAGAATAAAGGAAAAGATAAACTAAACGAACATTTGGTATATCGTCCGCGATAGCGTAAATGCAAATGAAAAACAAGTGCAACTTGATATACTCAATACAGCTTTTATATCTTAGTAAAGTTTGTTTTGTATGGCGAAAAATATTTAAATAAAAATCGCTTTTTTGAGGTTCGCAACTTTGCCACGCTAAAATCAAATTTTTTTCAAATCCACCATATCGCCGTAAAAACAGCTATTTATTTGGGAATTTTTTACAATAAAGGCTCTAAATTTTTTAAATAACGTTATATTTGGAGAATGCGGGTTTTTCCAAAAATCATCCAAACTTATATCCTTACATGTAAGTCCTCTTATATCATATATCGCTTTGCCAAGCGTAATAGTAGGCGTACAGTAATATAAAGAGGAAAATCCTATAGTACTGTTTATGGTAACCGTTCCAAGCGCGTTTTTTAAAGCGTTTGGTATATGCAGTTCATATAAGACTATAACGCGTTTTTCAATATTTAGTTTTTTTGCTAAATTATTTATCTGTTTTGTATAATTTTTTCTGCCTCTGTCAAACGGGTGATGTTTAAATACAATAAAGCAATTTTTATCGGCAAAATGCGCGAAAGATGTTAAGACTACTTCTATAAACTCTTCCATGTTTTTAAACAAAGAGTGTTTTTTAATTTGCGCGTCGGTGCGAGTTTGAAGCGGAACAAAAAAATATTTTTTTGAAAGGTCGGTTTTAAAGCGATTGTTGTACGGTCTATTTTTTAAAGCGTAAATTATCTTTCGCACAAAATTTCTTATGCCGTAAAATGCCTCTTGTGTTGCTGAAAAACTTCTGTGATGCATATAATGCGGATATAAAAAAGAGAAAACGTTTGCTATCAGATAATATGTTATAGCGCTCATAATCATAGCGTAAAGACTGTTTTTTGTCGGAAGCGCTTTTGGCTGTTCTAAAACTTCGGGCAAGTCTTCATAAAAACTTTTTGATTTTGGAAGTTTGCTGTTGCCGTTTACGCCCCATTTTTCCATCGTGACGTAATCGGGTCTTATATATCCTTCTTCAAATACAAAGGTTTCTATACCAAGCTTGAGAGCCGTTTTTACCGTTGTTTTTTGATAAAACCTGCAATCTCCGAACAGAAATATTTTGTCTATACTTTTTTCTGTCAAAAATTTTTTGATAAACTTTTCCCATTTTTTCGGCGTATCTTTGTAACTTACGACATTATCTTTATTTGAGAAAAACCAATCCGCCGCGTTAAAGGCTATTTTGTAGGTAGTAGCTCCTTTTTTGCGAGATAGTTTATCTAATCTTTTGAAAAATGTTCCCATCGGTCCTTGCAAAAAAAGAACGTTTTTATTTTTTAAATTACCGATAGAGTTCATTTTATAATAATTCTGTGTATAAATCGCATTTTCCTTGTTATAAATATAAAGAAACTTTTTATAATTTGTTTACTATAATTATACCCTAATTTTTCTTGTTTGAACTCTGATAAAAATGTTTTTATATCACAAAGTTTATGATTTTTAGGACTAATATAGCGTGGGTATAGTAGTAAAACCCCAGCTATTAGTTCGTGGACAGTTAGTTTTCTTTTGCGTCTGCTATTTGCGAGCATATCGTCGCTCAAACCCCAACCGGCATAAAAAGGCATACCGTAAGTTACAACTTTTTTGCCTCTTAATATAGCTTCAAAACCGACCAAAGAGGTTATCGTATGCACTTCGTCGCAAATTTTGAATATACTATCCAGCGAAGCGTTTTTGATAATTGTATTCGCGTACGTTAAAACCTCTTTTTCGCTTAAAGCTCCAATGCGGTTTTTTACTAAAACGTCGGGGTGCGGTTTATAGATAATGTAACTTTGCGGATTTTTTTCACGAACCGTTTTTAAAAGCGACAGATTTGACATATTTTGCGAACCGTATATGATCGAAGCGTCATCGTCAACTTGTCCGACCACAAATAGTACATTTCTATTCGTTTTGATGTATATATTTTTATATTTATGGATATTGTACTTTGATATTCGATTATTAATCAAAAATGCTTGAACGTCTTTCGCGTCTTGAACTATCTTATCGTCAAAATTTGTTTCATTCAATATCTCCTCAAGATAACTTTTTTGTTTAGCGTCAAAATAGATACCGTATTTGTCAACAACCAAAGAGTACGGTCTTGTAAGATCAGAACCAAGCTCGGCGGATCTTATAAAACCATCCTCTACATGTAGTATGGGAATGAAGTGTTTTTTAGCGTACTCCTCAATATTTTTAAATGATTTTTTACCCCACATGTATATAAGAGAATTTTCATCAAGTCCTTTTTTCAGGGCGATTTTCAGATGATTTTTACTAAAGATTGGATTGATAAAAAAAGTTTTTGCAAACTGTTCGTTTTCAAAAAACGGTTTGACAAAGTCGTGTTTCCATCTTGAGAAGCCGAAAAAAAATCCTTTTTTATAAATATCGTTGTTTTTTATATAGATTATACGTTGTATTGTTTGGATTAAGGAAAGGGGAGTATTTTCATATGGATCGCGGTATCTTGAGTATAAAATATAAGCGGCGGCGAAAATCTCCTCAACGCTTCTTTTTTTCACTCTTCTTTTACATGTAAGCCTATCGTCGGTTACTCCCCAGCCGGCATAAAAAGGCATACCGAAACAGACGCATTTTTTACCTAAAAGCAACGCTTCAAAACCCATTTGGGAAGTTTTTGTGTAGACTTTGTCTATTTTTTTCAAAAGAGATATCGGGTTCACATTTTCCATAATCAGATTACAAAACGGCGGAATATCTTTCACGTTTATATCGGATACTTTAGCGCCTTTGAGCGCTTGCGGATGGATTTTGACATATATATCCGCGCCTTCATTCTCCTCTTTGGCTATTTTTATGATTTCTCGCATTGAAAAGTTATCCGACAGCCCATATTTCAAAGAGGCGTCGTTTTTAGTTTGCGCTATTACTAAAATCCGTTTTTTTCCATTGTTTGGAAAATAATCTTCTTCCAAATCTCGTGCGTGATTGTATTTGGATATATTATGTTTTACGATAAGCGCAATCGCTTGTTTGGCTTCCGCTAAAAGATTGCTATCATTATCATAATCGCTTAATATGCGTTCCAATCCGCTCTCTTCAGTGGCGTCATAATAGATACCTACGCTATCTTCGATAAGACTAAAAGATGGGAACAATTGGCTTTCAAGTCCGAAAGATCTGATAAAGCCGTCTTCCAAAAGCGTGAAAGACGTTTTATGTTTTTTGGCTAAAGATACGGCGCCCAGTCCTGATTTTTTTCTACCCCAGCCGTAAAAAACGCCTTTTGTTCCAAAGCATTGATTGATAAAAGAGTAATGCTTTATTTTTAAAAAATGACTCACATTTTTTATGAGATCTTTTGAAGTCGAAAAAATCATATATCAAGAATAACTTTCGTCGCTATAGCTACATGATATAAAATTTGAGTCAAGAGATTTGTATATTGTAAAGTTTTTCCTTCGGCTTTAGGTAAAATAAGTATGGAGTCGCCCGCTTGTATTTTCGGCTTGCCGAATGAAAATGGCGACGCGTCATAATTTTCGGCTTTACCGTTTGCTCTTATGACTAAAACCCTGCTTTTATTCGCTCTTTGACTAAACCCGCCGGCAAGCGCTATATATTTATCGATAGCTTGTCCTTCTAAATATGTGAACGCTCCTGGAATTCCCACTTCGCCTTGAACTATAACTATATTGCTTAAAGTAGGAATATTTATAATATCTCCCTCTTCTAAAATAATGCTTTTGGCGGTCGTTTTTTCATTTATTGTAATTTGCCCTTTGGGCTCGACTTTTTTTGCCCTTTCTATGAATTCTAAAATGGCTTTTGTCTCTTGCACTCTCACGTTCGCTTCCTCAGACGACACAGAAGGAGTCGTTAGAGCGAGCGTTTCAAGTTCTTTGAGTTGAGCGTCCAAAAGGCTTTTTTGTACCGTCGCCACGCTTTTCCTGAATATCTGAATAGCTTCTATGTTCGATTGTGGATTTGAGACGATTTTATCTTTTAAATCTTGAAGAGTAGAACCTTTTTTCAGTACCAATCTATGAAGTCCGTCGTGCTCTCCTTCTACGCTCACTCTTATCTCGTCAGCCGAATATTCGGGCAAAAACTCCACTTCATCGCCTGCTCGCAAAAATACGTCTTTAAATTTTTCCAAGTCGTAAGAGTTGATATTGAAACGATTATTGTTTTTGTAGCTTTTTACTATGGCGTTTGTAGTAGTAGGCTTTATACCCGCTAATTTGGCGAGCTCTTTTAAACTCATAAATTCTTGTTTTGACTCAAATCTAAACTCTCTTAACACTTCGCCTTTAGCGCTGATATATGGACCAACGCTATCTACAAGAATAACGTCGCCGCTCCTAAACGCCGGCAGCTCCATCTTGCCGTCAATTAAAAAATCATACAAATCTATCTGTTTAAAGGATTTATTATTTCTTAAAATCGTAATTTTTCTAAAACTTCCGTATTGAGAATTTATACCCGAAGCTTTATCAAGATATTGTATCAAAGAGTCCGAGCTTAGTCCCTCATAAAGACCGGGCTTATTTACGTTTCCGGTTACAAATACGGAAACATTTTGATACGCTTCCATATCCGCGTATACAAAAACGTTATCTTTATATATCTTTTTGACTTGTTTCGTTATGACGGAGAGGATATCGCCGTTTCGCACGCCAAGAAGTTTAACGACGCCCACTTTTGGAATAAAGATATTTCCTTGCGAATCAACGCTTAAAGCTTGCTCAAACTCGAACGCTCCCCACATTTTTAAAATAACTGTGTCGCCTATATTAAGACGATAGTCGGGGTTATACATGTATTGTTTTACATTGGCAAAATTTCCCTTAAAAAGATGCGAACCAAAAACATTTTCATTGTCATTTATCAAAACGGCGCCATTATCATCGCTATTGCCGACAATGGTTCCAACGTCTATCGCGGCAAAACAAAACATAGCTGAAATCAGCGTTAAAATTATTTTTTTCATTAGTATTTATGATCCTCTATAGTGGCTTGTATTAATTTTGTAATGCCGTAAAGCAAAAACAGCAAAACAAGTAGCGTAATTAAGTTATACATTTTACGCGGATATTTCGCGCTTTCGGGCTTTGAAGGCTGTTGAATTACAGATAGATATTTAATCTGTTTGGTGCTCTCCACTCTTGTTTGTTCAACCGCTCCAAGAGCTATTTTATATAACCCTTGCGCAAAATCAGCTTCGACTATCAGCGTTTGATACTCGAAAGCAAGCGTATTTGTAGAGTCGTTTGATTTCGTAGCTACTCGCCCTCTCTCTTTTCCTATTTGCTTTTTCAAAGCCGCTATTTCGCCTTTAAGAGTCAAAATTTGCGGCGCGTCATCTTGAATATACGATAGTAATGCGGTAAGTTCCGCCTCTTTTTTGGCAAGCTCCGCTTCAAATTCCAAAGCGAGATTTGCTTGTGATTGCGCTTGTTCTATGGGATTAAAGATGCCGTATCTGTTTTGAAACGTTAAAAGCGTATTTTTTGCCGCGGATAATCTATCTTCCGCCTTTTGCAACTCTATTTTGGCAAACTCAAGTTGTTTTTTTGACATTTTATGAGAAAGCTCGTTAACAAAAATTTCGCTTTGTTTTAATATCTCATTCGCCAGATTTTGCGCATCGTCAGGCTCAAACGCTTCTACATTTACTTTTAAAAGTCCGCTTATATCGTCGTAAACTATTTGAACTCTGTTTTGATAGTATTCTAAAAAACTCTCTTGCGACATAAAACCGTAAAGTCTATATGCAAAATCCAACCACTCTTTGCTGTACATGTACCTAACGTCAATATTTTGTTCCAATAGTTTTAACATGTCAAGCGAGTGAATATATTCTCTCAAATAAAGCGTATCTTCTTTGGAGTTTGTATTTATGCCGACTATCGCCGCGAGTCCTGCCGAGTTTGACGATGACTCGCCTACTTGTTTAACGGATATTATGCTCTCACTCACATATCTGTCGGCGGCGAAAAAGAGATAATAAAAAACAAAAAGCGCGAAAGGAGCAATAACAACCGTTATAAATCCTCTGCTTAAAAACCATTCGCCGACTCTTTTATAGTAAGCATCTACGAAAAATTTTTTCGGACTTTTGATAAGTTTACTCAGTTTGCTCATTAAAAACTCTTTTTACACGTCATGTATGTTTTTATCATTGCTGCGTTCCAAATGTTTTTAGTTTTTGGTACATTTTTATTCCTTCGTTTACATTGTTGAAAATATGCGCTTCCCCAGCGCTAAAAACTATAACATAATCGCATAATGATTTTATCTCGTTCATATTGTGAGACACAATTATAACATTTGATTTGCTTAACTTCTCTTGATATACGGCTGAACTCTTTTTTTTAAACGAAGCGTCTCCTACCGCGCCGGCTTCATCTATAAGGTAATAGTCAAATTCAAATGCCATACTAAGTCCGAATGATATCCTAGCTTTCATTCCGGAAGAGTAAGTTTTGATTGGTTGGTCAAAAAATTCACCTATCTCAGCGAACTCTTCCACATATTTTATCTTTTCCGTCATTTTCACACCCGTAAAGCCGTAAACTCTCGCTACAAATTTGATATTGTCTCTAGCGCTTAAAGAACCTTGAAGACCGCCTGATAATCCCACAGGCCACGAAATTGTTTTGTTTGTTATTACTCGTCCGCTATCTGCTATATCCGTGCCGCCCAAAATATTCATAAGCGTCGTTTTGCCTGCGCCATTTGGACCTATTAAACCTATATTCGCGTTTTCGGGAAACTCAAACGACAAATTTTTGAACACATAATGCCGTCCGTTTTCCAATGGATATGATTTGGTTAGATTTTCCAACTTTATCACTATTTCGCCGCCAACGCCAATCGTTTTATTCTATACAACATCAACGCTATAAACAATAACGCCAGCGTAAAACAAATCGGATAGAAAATATTAATGCCATCCACCAAAGGATAATATGAAAAGAAATTGGCTTTAAAAAGTTCCAATAAATGCAATATTGGATTTAGTTTTAAATACTGTACATACTGCGCGGGAACTATCCATAAAGGAAACATAATAGCCGAAAGAAAATAAAGAGGCAGTAAAATTATATTCATAATTATTTTAACCGATGGAAATATGCTTGAGGCAATGCTCGCGATAATACCAAGCGAAAAACCCATAAGTATTATCAAAAGATACAAAGCTATCGCGCCGACAGGATTGGCGATACTCACATCAAATCCTCCCCAAAACCATAAAACAAATAAGATAACGGCAAAAATAATAGTATATATGACAGTTTCAAGTATGGTACGCGTAATATACGCGTCTATTGGTTTAACGGGAGAGTAAGCGAATAGGGCTTTGTTGGCGTTTATACTGGACATCAGACCCGTGGCGATATGGCGAAAGAGAAAAAACGGCGCTATGCCTGTCAATAAAAAAAGCTCAAACGGAACTTGAGGCATCATTCTGGCGCGCAAAAAAGAGAATACAAGAAGTATTATCACAAGATGTACGGCAGGTTCGACAAAAGTCCAAAACACGCCAAATCTTCGTCCTCCAAAGCGAGTTTTCAGTTCTCGTAAAAACAGTGCGAAAATAACAGAGGTAAATTGTTTAAACGGCGATATATAAATTAATTTTTGTTTCATTATGTTATATCCAAACTGATATTGATTAACTCTATTTTATCATAGTTTCTAATTTTTTATAGAGAATAAAAATACTTAATCTATTTTCAGATGCGGATTAAACTATTTTATAACTTAATAAGCATTGAAAATCTATAATTACGGTTTAAAAAAATAAAAGTTTTAGGTTGAAATTTCTGAAATGAATAAAGCTATCATAGTTGGACATCCATATTCTGCTTACGAGGAAATTGAAGAGTTATTGCGGATGTGCGGTATGGCTTATGCCAATCAATCTATTCGCGAGGATTTCACTCCGCAGCAGATAACGCATACTCTTTGCAAAGCATGCGGGGGGGCAATTACTATCCGAATATTACAATGATATAGAACAGATAGAAGTAGGCGCTATTTGGCACAGTATGGTGCTGGATTTAATGCTGGCAAATATAGATCAACTGTTTTGGGGTTGGTCTGATCCGAACGCTATATATTTATTAGACTTTTGGAAGTCGGTAGATCCTAAGATAGCTTTTATACTTGTTTATGATAAACCCGAGTCTGTTTTTACACGATATGATATAAGTTCATACTCATCGGAAGAAAATTACGCTAGAGATAGATTAAAAGCTTGGAGCGCGTACAATACCGAGCTTTTAAACTTTTATAGAAAAAATCAAGATCGTTGTTTTTTAGTACATGCGCAGCAAGTTCGTTTATCGGCAGCAAGCTATATACAGCAGCTAAAAGTTCGCATCGGCAAAAGTTTGAAATTTCCGGATAAGATATTGTGGAAAGGCACTGAAATATCATGTCAAGAAGATAACTCAAAAAGAACGGCAAAAAGCGGAAAAACCAGCAAATATGATGAAGAACAAAATCAGCAGACGGCAGAAGTCGCTATCGCCTCTTCCAAAGCTATACTTTCCTATGCAGATAATCCAAACGACAATTCTCTTTCGCGTTATATAGCCAAAGCTTTGACACACAGCAATAAACAAGCGCAAAAAGTTTATAAAGAGCTTCAAGAGAGCGCGAATCTGCCATTGATTAACGAAGGCGTTGAAGGCATAGCGGCTATAGACGCATGGCAAGCGATGGTAGAGCAGATTTACAAAACGCAAACACAATCAGAGCAGATACAAACTTTAACGGAACAATTAAATCGTACCGAACAAAATGCGCAAGATACGGTTTGTTCTTTAGAGAATGAGATAAGTAGAACCAAAGCTACATGTAAAGAGGCTGAAAACCGTATAGAGTTTTTAAAACAAGAGCAAGTTAAACAGTTAGAAAGTTTACAAAGCAAGATTAATGAACATAGCAAAAAAGCGGACAATGCGGAGAAACAAGAAGCAAAATTAAGTCAAAATATTAAACAGGTAGAGAATTTAGCCAAAGAGAGATTTGAACAGTTAGAACAGCTCAAAAAACAGTTGGAAGAATCTAAAAAAATAGCGGCGAACAAAGAAAGCCAAGCCAAAGAGTTGGAAGCTAAAAACAGAGAATTACAAGCAATATCTACTCCTCAAAATAATGAGTTTGAGCAAGAAAACGATATGCTGCTCTCGCAGCTTCATCAAGTTCAAGAAGAATTGGAAAAATATTATCTTGAAAATCAAGAGTTAAAAAAAAGCATCAAGCAAATTAAGCCCAAACTTTACGGCGCAAAAGAGAGAGTGAAAAACACTCTTGAATACCGTATAGGCGGTTTGATGATAGAGCATTGGAAGTACAAAGGCAAACTTACACTTTTATTTGCAGTTAAAAAAATGCAAAAAGAGTGGAAAAGCGATGAGAATTTTTCACCGTTGGAAGATTACGCGGATGCTGAAGAAGGTTACAAAACCCAAAAACATCTCTCGTATAGACTTGGACGAACTTGGCTGAATCATAAAAATATTTTGACACTGCCAAAAGCAATTTTAAAAGATGTGAGAGAATTTAGAGATGGACTTATTGTGACAAAAATTAACATATTATGGATTTCTCCAACGCCATTATTTCCAACCAATTCTGGAAATCGCAGACATTTAAAATATATGATAGAAGCAGCTGAAAAAAACGAAGCTTTTATAGATTTTATTTTGTATGGCTGGGAAAAAGAGGCCATGCAATATCATAAGCAACTAAAGAAAAAATTTAATCAATTTTTTTATTTTCCACAGCCAACCAAAAAAGATATGACGTATGGCGATTATTATGGTATTGATGATTGGGTATCATCGGAATTTATGGCATTTGTTCGTGAAAAACGTATTGCTAAAAAGTATAACGTTGTATTTGTCGAATATGTTTGGATGTCTAAAATATTTGAGATTTTCGATACTGACGTTGTAAAAGTTCTAGATACACACGATATATTTTCAAATAGAGATTTCTTATTGGAAAAATAAGGAATAGAAAAACAATGGTATTTTACCCGTTCAGATGAAGAGGCTAAAGGAGCGATAAGGGCTGATATAATTCTTGGAATCACAGCAGATGATTGTAAATATTTTGAAAATTTAGTCAGAAATTCAAACTCAAAAGTATTATATTGCGGCTCTGGCGTTAATCCCATTGCGACACATATGTTGCAAAATCAAAAAAAAGTAGCTTCGGAAATTGCATTTGGTTATTTGGCATCTTCCAATGCTTTAAACAGAGTGTCAATTAATAAATTTTTATACGAATTATCAAAAATGGGACCACATTCTTCCAAGTTTTTTATCAATATAGGTGGAAGTGTTTGTTCTTATGTAGAAAATTATGATAATTTAAAAATCTACAAAAAAGGTTACATAGAAAATACTGCTGATTTTTATAAAAACATTGATATTGTGCTTATTCCAATGATAGAAGGAACAGGACTTAAGATTAAAACAATAGAAGCCATTGAAAACCTAAAACCTTTTGCCGCAACTAAATATTCTACAAATGATACCCCCGTTAGTAGCATATGGCATCAATTCTACAACATTGAACGAATGGCAAAATATTTAGCAAAGTGGATAAACTCCGATATTGCAACTAAACAAAGAACAGTTGAATATTTGAGACATCAAAGTATAGATATTTATAATGCTATTCAAGAAAAACAAAAAAGGGCACATGAAATAATTTGGTGCACAATCGGAGAGTTAATAAAATATAAAATGCCAAAAACTGACATCGATTTAAAAACGACTAATAATATTATGGTTAGCATTATTATAGCGGCATACAATACTGAAAAATATATTTATAGATGTATCAAAAGCTACTATCTGATAAACTGCAACAAATTGAAGTAATTGTCATTAACGACGGTTCTACTGATTCTACACGTTTAATTGTTGAAGAAATTGCAAAGTCTGATAAAAGGGTAAAGGTAATCAATCAAGTTAACAGTGGTCAAGGAGTTGCCAGAAATAGAGGAATGGATATAGCAAGCGGAGAGTATTTATATTTTGTGGACAGTAATGATTATATAGGACAAGATAGTATATTTTTCATGTATAGACAATGTTTTGAACATAATCTTGATATTTGTTCCCCAGACTGTCCCTATTTATCAAATAGACCGATAAATTATATCTCTGCACTTAGTGGATGGTGTTGTTTTGTAAAGCGTTCTATAGTTGAGAAGCCTTTTTTGATACGCCAACCTTCAATAAGAAGTGAACAAGATGGTATTTTTGCAAATATGATATTAACACGTTGCAAGTCGGCAATGGTCTGTAAGGAAGCTAAATACTTTTATGAAAAGCGTGAAGAATCTACATTTGCTTTGATAGAGAAAGATTTGAGCATCATTCCTGATTTAGTTGAGCAACATATAAGTAGTTTGTGCGGTTTTTATGAATCAAGCAATCTATTTAAAACGCAAACATCAAGATACATTTTGTTTTTGCAAGATGAAACATATAAATTTAGATTTCTTATGCATGTAAAAAAATATTTGCGCAATGATGCTTTGAGAGTATATTTGATTATCAAATCAGAACTAAAAGCTCACTTGAAAAATATTGATAAAAATGTAAAAAAATATTTAACTGAAGATTTTTTATCTATTGAAAAATTGGATTTTGATAATTACATGAGTGCAAAAGCATGAATAAAACCCACATCCTATTCTATCCCGACTATAGCAGTGGCAATCCATACCAAAAGCTACTATACAGTGCCTATATTAATAAAGGATGGAGTGTAAAAGCAGGCTATATAGACGAAGCTATTTCTACTCTTAAACAAAACAACAAAACAGTTTTTCATATGCATTGGCTCAATGCAATGTTTAAAACTTGCAAAACAGATGAAGATGCATGGAATGCGATAAATGATTTCATTCGTCTTATACGCAGTTTTAAGCAGTTGGACGGGTTTGTTATTTGGACTATACACAATCACCTTCCTCACGAAAATAGATTTAGGGAGCAGGATTTAAGAGTACGTCACTTTTTATGTTTTATAGCTGACAGGATATATTTGCATTGTGCTAGTCATGTCAAGGAGTTAAATTACCTGCCTCTAAAAATAGATAAAATCAGAATTCATAGACACGGCAGTTATTTAGGGTACTATGGAAAATTTGATATTAATGAGAGAATAGAAAAACTTAAAAATTCAAAAATAAAAGTCTTATTTATGGGCATGCTTAGAAAATATAAAGATATAAACAATATCTTAAGTCTTGCAAAGCAATTTAGAGAATTTGATATTGAAGTTATGATTGCTGGCAACCCTGATAGTGATGAGTTAAAAACAGATATCGCTCATAAATGCAGTGATATCGGAGCTAAAACAATTCTTAGGCGACTAACCGAAATAGAAATTCATCAGTTATGCTCCGAGTACGATGTAGGAATTCTCTCTTACGGTAAGATATTAACTTCAGGCACACTTAAATTGTATTTAAGTTACGGTATGATTATAGTTGCTTCAAATGTTCCTACAATAGTATCAGAAGACCGCTATCATACGTTTTCATATACCGATGAAAACGATATCTGTGCCAAACTTCATAAAATGAGCAAAGATGAATTAATCGAAAAAGCAAAAGTGAGTTATTTGCTTGCAACGGAGAGTTGTTGGTCTGCAAGTTTATTGGACGATATAAAAACGGAGCTATCATAGGAAATGATGTTATCTTTTATAAAAGACGCTTTAAAAAAATAATGTATTAGCAAATACACAGTTTAAATACAATTTACGAGTATGAAACAATAGAGCAATGGTCATAGATATCTAGATATGAAAATAGCATATACGATATTATTTCTATCGGAAATGATATAGCCGTTAATATTATTTTGAGAAAAGATTGTGATAAAGATTTGATATATAAGCTTTATCCAATGTTTAAGAGGCAAAAATTATATGATGATTTATGCTACGTCCATCGCAATGATACAGACTTTACTTGCTGACTTTGTAAGACAAAAGAGTATTAGATATTGCGGTAAATAACGGACTGCTTGCAAAACAAGCGCAAAGTTCATAATTCAAAGGAGCTATATTCATGATAAATATCGTAAAAATCCTCTGTGAATCAGAAAATTTAACAGATATTGCCCCATTTGGCAAAGCAACTCAAAGTTCACTATCTCAATGGTCAAAACCAAATGACGCTCAAAGAGCGGTGACAAATATGGGGGGGGGTAAACTTCGCCTTCCACACTGATAAAGAGCAAAATCCTTGGTGGGAGCTCACTCTTGATAAACCAAGATTTGTAGAATATATCATCTTGCATAATAGAAAAGATATGTGTCAAGAAAGATGTCGTAAACTAAAAGTAGATGTATTTGATGGCAAAGAATATATCAAGATATATCAAGGAGAGTTGCTGTTTTATGCAGAACCAAATGGTTTACCTTTAATACTTTCATATAAATACCCCAAAAAATAGAACGCATAAAAATAACTTTACAACTTAGTGACTATTTTCATCTATCAAAAGTTAATGTGTTAGCTGTGAAGAAAGAGGAAAAACCTTATTTAAATAAAAAGATAGTTTTTTGCAGACCATGTGGGGGATTAAATGATATGTTTGTGCAGATGCAAAAATGTAGAAAATATGCGTTAACTTATGATAGAAAACTATATATCGATGGCTTAAGGGGTGGATTTTTGGATAGTTTTAGCAATTATTTTATATCTCCTGAAGGCGTGTACCTTGAAGGATTTGATGATTTTTCACAATATTACTTTAATTGCTATCCTGCTTGTTTAAAAAATGATGTAATAAACTATGAAGCAAAGTGGTCAGGCGAAAAAAGACAATATGTTTATGCTGTAGCAAATGAGTTAATAACATTTGATTTTTCAAAGCCTTATGAAGAGGATATATTGGTACACGAGCAGTGCGGTGGCGGATTTGGCGCAGACATTTTCGAATGGTTGAGATTAAATGAAAAGATTAGGATTTATATAGTTGGCATACTTGAGAAATTTGGAGAGTATGACGCTATGCATGTGAGAAATACGGATTATAAAACTGACTACAAAGCATTTTTTGAAAGCATAAAAGACAAGCTTGCAAGAAGAATAGTCCTTTGCACAGACGACTTGCAGTGTCAGATATATGCCAAATCTTTCTTTGGTGATAGACTTTATGTAGTCACAGAACTTCCCTAAATGCTCTTGCCGATCTTTTTATATTAGCAAGTGGGAAAAATCTTTATTTTTCAACACTATTGCCAGATGCACATCATTCATATACATTAAAAGGAACAGCAACTTCAGGCTTTAGCAAACTTGCGAAAGCGCTTCATGAAAGACAAGATTTGGTCAAAAAGATTTTGTATGGAGAATAACAAATATAAATTTGTATGCCGTATTTTATAACTTAAAAAACATATATTTTTCATATTGCTGTATAATTTGCCAAGATGAATATAATTTTTGAGGTAAGATATGAAGTACAATATAAATCAAACACATGTATTAAAAAGTATAGAAAAACTTTTTGCTAAACAAGATAAAAAGCTTCAAGATATTCAAGCTAAGATACTGTCGCAAATCCAACATATAGAAAAACTAAATTTTGCTCAAAATTGCCATGTGAAGAAAGCCTGCATACGCTTAGCGGAACAGGAATTTCAGGCTTTGGCGGGTTCGCGAAAACACTTCATGAAAGACAAGATTTGGTAAAAAAGATTTTGTATGAAAATTAAAAAGACAATTTATTTATAAGGATCCGATTTGTTACATGATTTTATTATTATTGGCGCTGGAGTTACAGGTATAACTTTATGCAAACTTTTAAGAGAAAAATTTCCTAATATTTTGGTTTTAGAGGCTGAAAGTGAGATAGGGGGACTATGCAAAACAAAAGTGATCAACGGGCATATTCTTGATATCGGAGGAGGGCATTTTTTCGGTACAAAATATGATGAAGTCTATCAATATATCTTCAAATATTTACCCAAAAAAGATTTTAACTATTTTCAAAGAGTATCCAAGATAAATATAGAAAATACGGATATAGACTACCCTATAGAGTCCAATATATGGCAATTACCCATTGAAAAGCAGATAGAATACATCATATCTGTCGTAAGAAATGAAGAGGCGCTTGGGGTAAAAGAACCAAAAAATTATGAGCAGTGGATAAGATGGAAACTTGGAAACAAAATATGTGATAATTATATGATTCCATACAATATTAAGCTTTGGGGAGTAGAACCTGCTGAAATGGATATAGATTGGCTCTATAAGATACCAAGAGTTAATGTGGAAGAGGTTATAAGGTATTGCCTTGAAAAAACTCAAGATGTCAATAAATACCCCGCTCACATAAAGTTTTACTATCCAAAAGATGGTGGATTTGGAAGTATAGTTAACGCTATAGCTGAAGATGAGTTGCAATATATAAAAACAGATACTAAAGCGGAAAAGCTTGTTTTTGATGAAAACTCTAAAACATGGCTAATTAACGACAAATACAGAGCAAAGAATGTAATAAATACTACTCCATGGAACGATCTTTATAAATCTCTTGGTGAACCGCATCATCTAAAAAAGCATTTTGATAAGATTAAGTACAATAAAATAGTCGTATCTCTTTATGAAAAGACATACACACATAATTATCACTGGAGATATATTCCAAATATAACAGAACAACATCATAGAGAGTTTTATATACATAATTTTGCTCCTGCAAGTAAAAACAACGGAATTTATATAGAAACCAATATAGACAGATTTAACAAAGATAAAATAACATTTCAAGGTCGAAATATTTGTCATTTTGAGACAAAAGCGGCTTACCCAATTCCTGTTATATCTCATGCTGACGCCATTAAAAATATACTTGAATACTACAAAGGCAAAAACCTTTTCGGTGTGGGCAGGTGGGGGCAGCACCAATATCAAAATGCCGATGTATCTATCATGGAAGCAATCAAATTTGTTAGGGATTTTACATGATTGATATTGATGATATAAAGCTTGAAGATGACAAATATTATATTTTATCACCTTATGGATTGGGCGATACTATGTTTTTATGCTCCTTTAAAGAAGCATTTGAACAAAAAAATGGTGGAAAAGCGCATTTTTTAATGAAACCCTCTCACGAATTTATCATGAAAATGTATGGTATTACTGACTATACAGTATGTGATACTGCTAAATTAAAAGTTATAAAGTATTCTACTACTTTTGAAAAAGGCAAAATAGCGTTAGCACATTTTTCTCATATCGAAAACGGCGAAAACTGTCTAAAGAGCGACAATTTTATGCAAGCATATATAAAACTGTTGGGTTTATCGGAAGATACTAAATTTCAACAACCGATATGGTATCCAAAGTTATCTGAGGAATTCAAGAAAAAAATAGAAGCTATTAACAGCCTTGACAATATAGTTCTTATTTGTCCCGAAGCGTCATCCAATAAGATGTTTAATAAAACAATATGGGAAAAAGAGATTGAGCGGGCAATTAATGATGGCTATAAAGTCATTTGTAATATAGTAGATATAAATAATCAACCCAAAAACTCTATATATGTTCCCATGACAACGGAAGAGGCAATAGCTCTTGCTATCAATTGCAAAAAGGTAATCTCCATAAGAAGCGGTATTTGCGATATCATATACTTTAAATGTCAGGATTTAAAAGTTTTATACAATAACTATAATAAATTTTATTATCTTAGCAACATGTACAGTAATATCAATCCAAATGTCAAAGATGTTGTTATCAAGCATAATATTTTTTATAAAGATTTTGTAAAAACCCTCTATTTTAAGTATCAGAGTTTAAAAGGTTTATATAATAGATATAAGTAAATTCTATCATCTTAGCAATATACACAGTTCATATTGCTGTATAATTTGCCAAGATGAATATAATTTTTGAGGTAAGATATGAAGTACAATATAAATCAGACACATATAATAAAAACTATAAAAGAGCTTTTTTCTAAACAAGATAAAAAACTGCAAGATATTCAAGCTAAGATACTGTCACAAATTCAACATGTAGAAAAACTAAATTTTGCCCAAAACGAGAGTTTTTACTGGTTGGCAAAGCGATTAAAGCTCAAAAATGCCTTGCCGCATACTCGCGGTTGGCCAATGTCTCCTGATATTTTATTAAAGTTGCACGAATATATCGCGTCCGTGAAACCAAAAAAGATAGTGGAATTTGGAAGCGGAGTCTCTACTGTAGTTATATGCGATGCGTTGCAACAAAATGGCTTTGGAACGCTGTATTCCATAGATCATTTGGAACAATTTGGCGAACAAACGTTACAAAATATCAAAAAAGAGTCATTGGAAAAATTTGTGGATTTGCGTATAGTGCCGCTTGAGCTTTGGCAAGATGAGCATATGTGCGAGGATAAAGAGTCTGTATTTTGGTATCAAAAAAAACTTATAGAAGATATACAAGATATTGATCTGCTTATAGTAGACGGACCTCCAGGCGTTACATGTCAATATGCAAGATATCCCGCTTTGCCTGCTCTTTACGATAAATTAAGCCCAAACGTTCAAGTTTGGCTGGACGATACAAGCAGGGGCGAAGAGAAAGAGATATGCAAAACTTGGGCTGATAAATACGATATGGATATTAAATATTTTCCTCTTGAAAAAGGTTTAAGCGTTTTGACAAAGAGATCATAGCGTTATTTTAAATTATGTCAATAAAAAAGTAATACATTTATCCACTTATCAACAAAATGATAATAAGATAGCGTCTTCAAATAAGATTTTTAGGTAAAGCTATGGCAAAGATTGCAGTCGCGGGTATAGGGTATGTGGGGCTTTCAAACGCTGTTTTATTATCACAATATAATGAAGTGGTAGCGTTTGATATTGACGCGCGTAAAGTTGAACTCTTAAATAATAGACGTTCACATGTAGAAGATGTTGAGATAGAAGAGTATTTGGCAAATAGGTCTTTAAATTTGAGAGCTACGCTTAATAAAAATGACGCTTACGAAAAGGCTGATTTTGTTATTGTAGCTACTCCTACTAATTATGATCCCGAAACGAACTTTTTTGACACAAGATTGGTGGAAGCCGTTATAAAAGACGTTACGGATATAAATCCACAAGCTGTTATCATCATCAAGTCAACCGTTCCTGTAGGCTTTTAGGCTTTACGGAAAAATTAAAAAGAGCGTTTGGATATCAAAATATCATATTTTCACCTGAATTTTTACGCGAAGGTAAAGCTCTTTATGACAATTTATATCCATCTCGCATTATAGTCGGCGAGCGTTCAAAACGCGCGGAGACATTTGCCGAATTATTGCGCGAGGGAGCTATAAAAAAAGATATTCCCATACTTCTTACCGACAACACGGAAGCGGAAGCCATTAAGCTATTTGCTAATACATATCTTGCCATGAGGGTGTCATTTTTCAACGAGCTTGACACTTACGCGTCTATGCACAATCTTGATACGAAGCAGATAATACAAGGTGTGAGCTTGGATTCGAGGATAGGAGACTATTACAACAATCCATCTTTTGGTTACGGCGGATATTGTCTGCCCAAAGATACGAAACAACTTTTGGCTAATTATAAAGATATTCCGCAAAATCTTATATCTGCTATCGTAGAGTCAAATCGTACTCGAAAAGATTTCATAACTGAAGATATTTTAAAACTAAATCCAAAAACTGTCGGCGTATATAGACTTGTTATGAAAGCTGGGTCTGATAATTTTCGCACATCGTCGGTTCAAGGTATTATGAAAAGGATTAAAGCCAAAGGCGTTGAGGTAGCAGTGTATGAACCCGTTTTAAAAGAGAGTGAGTTTTATCACTCAAAGGTTATAAACGATCTTAGCGAATTCAAACAAATTTGCGATATTATCATCGCGAATCGTATAACGGAAGATATAGAAGATGTAAGAGATAAAGTGTATACTCGCGATTTGTTCGGAAAAGACGTATGAAAAAAATCTTTGCACTTCTATGCTTTAAATGGTATTTTCATAAACATCAATATGCCAAAGCTCTATCTTTTCTCGAGAAGTATACATGTACAAATGATGAGATTTTGGCATGTTATTTGCTCGGTATGTATGAGACGGTCGCAAATAGTACGTGGGACGAACGCGATATCAGAGCCGGTTTTGCTATCGCTGTTTCACTATCCGCGTGCGGGCGATTTAAAGAGGCTGAAGCTATAATTTCAAGGCTTACATGTCGCAAAGGTTTTGATAATTATCGCATTAAACTTAGTATCGCCATAGCTTTCTATATGCCTCTTTTAGCTCTTAAGCTTGCAAAAGATAACGCGCCTTTGGATTTTCATGTAAGCTTGTTGTTAAAAAACAGAGAAATTGATAAAGCTAAGGAGTTATTGCGATTTATTACCGATAAAAATGATAAAAAGCTTGATATGTCAGAGGCTCAACTTTATTTGCTCACAAGTAATGTTATAGCGAATTCTCCATCGCAGCAGTTGGATTTTTTAAACCGATTTTTTATCTCATACGGCTTGGATACCGTAACATTAAAAGATACATGTAAGCCTTTAAGCGTGATAAATCTGAAGTCCAAAACTAAACGTACGGTTGAAGGTTGCTTAGTGTCTATTTTGGTTACGGTTTATAATACGGCCGATTATATTTTCTCGTCGATTGAAAGTTTACTTGCTCAGACTTATAAAAATATTGAAATTATAGTGGTGGATGATTGCAGTACGGACGATACGCCAAATATAGTGCGTAAAATCGCTATGAGCGAAAGCCGTGTAAAATATCATCGTTTATCGCACAATGTAGGTACTTTTGCCGCGAAGACTATAGGATTTCAATATGCGTTGGGAGATTTTGTAGTTTGTCATGACTCTGACGATTGGTTGCATCCACAACATGTAGAGATACAAATGTCGCCTTTGCTTCAAGATGAAGAGTTAGTAGCGACCGCTTCATACTGGGTTAGAATTGATAATAACGGCATATACAGCGCACATTCTAATTATCCGCTTTTAAGATTAAATCGCACAACGCTTTTGTTTAGAAAAAAAAGAGTTTTGGAAGAAATGGGATTATGGGATATTGTGCGTATAGGAGCCGATAGTGAGTTTTATGTTCGCATGAAATTGGTTTTTGGGCAAAAAGCCGTGCGTCAAATAAAAATGCCGTTGACTATCGGAGCTTATCGTGAAAATTCTTTAATGACGTCTATAGATACCGGAAACGGTTCCAAAGGCATATCGCCGATAAGATTGGCATATTGGGAAGCTTGGACGCGTTGGCACATAGATAGTTTTAAAAAAGGAGAAAAACCGATAATGACAAATTGGACAAAAACAGATCCGAAACGTCCCTTTTTGGCTCCAAAAAATATAATTACTCCATCAGACATATTGAAGCGTTATTTTTTATAATGCGTTACGAAATTAATCGAAAAGTTTCTTAAAAATAAAAACTAAACATTTTTAACGCTTTTAAATATGGCATTATTTAATGATACGCTTTTTATTTTGCTAAACAGTATGCTTACATGTAAAGCTAACAAGTGTTCTGACAAATTTAAATCAATGACTTAATTTTTGCTCCTGAGGCAATTTGCCTTCAATAACCGCTATAGCTATTGCAAAGCCCCCATCATGCGATATGGAGAGCGACAAAGAGGTTATTTTATAAAACTTTACAAGGCGAGACGAGAGCGTAAATGACGGCGCGCCGTTTGGAAGTTTGTAAATTTTAATATCAAAAAAACCGCACTCTTTCGATATGCCAAGCCCTAAAGCTTTGGACACAGCTTCTTTAGCCGCGAAAAATCCGGCTGCGCTTTGGGCGTTTTTGACGAGTTTTATCTCATTTTCGTCAAGATATTTCTCAAGAGCTTTCTTACCGAATTTTTCTAAAAAGTTTTCAAATCGTTTAATTTCAACTATATCAGTGCCAACCATAAAATATTTTTAAATCCTTTTATTAACTAATCATAATACAATTATAATATAATTAAGCAAAATATGCTATTATAGCATTTTTTATAATTAAGGGAGATTGGAAAGAATGAAAAAACTTTTTGTGTTTATCGTTTTTTTAATATTTGTTGCTATCGCGATATCTTTGTACGTCTTTAGAGATTCAAAGAGTAGCGATTTGTCTTTTTATGGAAACATAGACACAAGAACGGTCAGTCTTGGATTTCGTTTCTTGGGCAAAATAGATACAATAAATAAAGACGAGGGCGATAGCGTAACTAAAGACGAAGTTTTGGTGAGTTTGGATAGTAAAAATTTGCAAAACAATATAGCTGAGGTAAAAGCAAGGCTTGACGCTGAAAAGATAAAATTTGATAAACTTAAAAACGGTTTTAGGAAAGAGGATATTAACGAAGCCGAAGGCGAGTTTGAAAATGCTGTCGCCAACCTCAGATTACTTGACGATATGTTTGAGAGACAAAAGAGGCTTTTTGAAAAAAACGCCACCTCAAAAGAAGCGTATCTAAGCGCTCAATATAAATACGAAGCGGCTGTAGGAACGTTCAAAAAAGCCGAAGCGCTTTACGATATGCGCATAAAAGGGTATCAAGACGAAGATATAAAAGCTCAGAGCCTGCTTGTCGCGTCTCTTGAAGCGACCTTGAAATCGGTTTTGCAAGATTTGGAAGATAGCGTCATTAAATCGCCGTTTGACGGCGTTATTTTGACAAGATTGAAAGAAGAGGGCGCTATTGTAAATCCCGGAGAGAAAATTTTGGAGCTTTCAAGACAAGATGAGTTTTGGGTAAAAGCGTATGTAGACGAATCTCATCTTGGAACTATTTCGCAAGGGGACGAGGTTTTGGTATATACCGATGTACGAGTCGAGCCGTACTTGGGCATTATTGGAAATATATCGCCGATAGCCGAATTTACTCCTAAAAACATTGAAACTATGGAGCTAAGGTCGGATCTTGTTTATCGCTTTAGAGTTTTATTGAAAGAGCCTGATAAGAAAATAAAACAGGGAATGCCCGTGACTATAAAATTAAAAAAATGACAGCAGTTTACGCATGTAACATTACAAAATCTTTTAAAGACGAAGTCGCTCTTAACGATATAAGTTTTACAGCTAAAAGCGGTGAAATAACAGGACTTATTGGACCTGACGGTTCGGGTAAAACCACACTAATAAGGTTGCTTACGGGACTTATGAGTTTTGACAGCGGAAAACTTGAAGTCTTAAGCGTAAAAATGCCCGACAAAAGCAGCGAGTTTTTAGAACAAATCGGATATATGCCGCAAAAATTTGGACTTTATGAAGATTTGAGCGTTTGGGAAAATTTACAGCTTTACGCTTCTTTGCAAGGCATAACGGACGCTAACGCTCGCATAGACGAACTGCTGGGATTTACAAGATTAAAACCGTTTATTAAAAGAAGAGTCGCTAACTTATCGGGAGGAATGAAACAAAAATTAGCTCTTGCTTGCGCGCTTATCAAAAAACCCAAAATTTTACTTTTGGATGAACCGAGCGTTGGAGTTGATCCTATATCAAGACGAGATTTGTGGGAGATAGTTCATTCGCTTTTGAAAGACGATATAGCGATTATTTGGAGTACGTCATATTTGCACGAGGCTCAAATGTGCGATAGCGTACTTTTGTTAAACGACGGTAATATTTTATATCACGGTTGCCCCAAAGAGTTAATGAGCAATCTCAAAGGAAGAGTATTTAAAATAGAGGGTGAATTTTTTAATAAAAGAGAAGCGGTAAGCTCTATTTTGGAGTCCGAAGAGTTACTTGACGCCGCGCTTGTGGGCGCTTATATAAAAGTTGTGTTAAAAAAAGACGCTTGTTTTCCGGATGAGATTTTAAGCAAAATCGGAAACAATATAAAAGTTTCAAAAATGAGACCAAGTTTTGAAGAGACATTTCTTGATATTTTGGGAGTTAAAACAAAAGCGCACTCTATTTTGGCGAATATTATGAGCGAATTGCCTAAGCGAAAAAATTTGATAACTGTAAGCAACTTAACGAAAAAATTCGGCGGTTTCACGGCTGTTGAAAATATAAATTTTACGGTAAATTCAGGCGAAGTTTTTGGACTTTTAGGACCAAATGGTGCAGGAAAATCAACGACGTTTAAAATGCTTTGCGGACTTTTAACGCCTACAAACGGCAAAGTGGAAGTGTTGCGCGGAAGCTTAAAAAGTTCCAGAATAAGGAAAAATATTGGCTATATGGCGCAAAAATTTTCGCTTTACGGCGATTTAAAACTAAAAGATAATTTGGGCTTTTTCGCGAGGCTGTATGATGTAAAAAATGTTAATGAAAAAATAGATACGATGATAGATATTTTTGATTTTAAAAAGTACCTACATGTAAACGCGAACGAACTTCCGCTTGGTATTAAACAACGTTTATCTCTCGCTTGCGCTTTAATGCACGAACCGTCCGTTCTGTTCTTGGACGAACCGACTTCCGGAGTTGACCCAATAACCAGAAAAGAGTTTTGGACGCATATAAACGGTATAGCTAAGCATGGAGTTTGCGTAATGGTAACTACGCATTTCATGGACGAGGCTGAGTATTGCGATAAGATAATGTTGGTGTATAAAGGTAAGGCGATAGCCGTGGGAACGCCTGATGAATTAAAGGCGCAAGTTTCGCCGACAGCGTCTATGGAAGACGCTTTTATACATCTTATTCACATGTATGACAAAGAAAGCGAATATCAAAAATGAATAAAAAGCGTCTTAAAGCGTTAATCAGAAAAGAGAGCTTGCAAATAATGCGAGACCCCAGCGCTCTTTTAATAGTTTTTATTTTACCGCTTTTACTGCTTTTTTTGATGGGATACGCCGTATCTCTTGACGCTAAAAATATACCGATCGGTATTGTTTCAAAAAGCGATAGTTCTTACGCCAGATCGCTTGTAGAATCATTCAGAGGATCAAGATATTTTGTTATAAATGAAAGTAAAGATAAAGAGTTTTTTATGGATATGCTCCAAAATAACAAAATAAAAGCGGTTTTGGAGATAGATGATAAGTTCGGTAGAGAAAACAGTTATAAAATTCAACTTTTGGTAGATGCGACAGAGCCTAATCTTGCAGGTTTTGTGCAAAAATATGTAAGCAATATCATCTCTCTTTGGGCAAGACAAAACGCTGTAATAACAACCACTGATATCAAAATAGAATCAAGATATTGGTTCAATCTGCCGGTTTCAAGCGTATATTTTTTAATTCCGGGTTCAATTGTTATTGTAATGACTATGATAGGAACTCTTTTAACGTCGCTTGTTGTGGCAAGAGAGTGGGAGAGGGGGACTATGGAAGCGATAATGGCGACGCCGACCTCTATGCTCGAGATAATTATAGGAAAAATTATTCCCTATTTTGTTCTTGCTATGTGGTCGCTGTTACTATGTTTCTTGATAGCTTACTTTTGGTATGAAGTGCCGTTTCGCGGTAGTTTATTGATACTTTTTATAATGGGCGCCATATATCTTTTTCCTGCTCTTACAAGTGGACTTTTAATCTCCACGCTTACTAAAAATCAATTTATAGCGGCTCAAATATCTCTTGTAGCCTCTTTTTTGCCCGCATATTTGCTGTCGGGATTTTTATTTGAGATAGAAAATATGCCAGAATGGCTTCAAGTATTGACTCATATTGTGCCGGCGAGATATTTTGTAAATTCCATCCAAACGCTTTTTTTGGCCGGAAATATCTATGAGATATTTTTAAAAAGCATTTTTGGAATAATAGTAATAGGGGTAGTTTTATTTTTGTTAGTTTTTATAAAATCAAAAAAAGGTCTTGAATGAGACTGTTCGCGCTTATCAAAAAAGAGTTTTTAGCCATCAAAAATGATAAAAAAAGTATGTTTGTTATCATAGTGCCGCCTTTGCTTCAAATTTTTATCTTTTCATTTGCGGCTACGACGGAAGTAAAACATGTAGATTTAGCGGTTTTTGATAGAGACGGAAGTTATCAAAGCAGAGAATTTATACAAGAGTTAAAAGGTTCAAGCTATATAAAAAATTTGATAAGTATACAAAACTATGACGAAGCGAAGAAGCTAATAGGCGTAAAAAAGATAATTGGTTTTTTGGTCATACCTGATAATTTTGCCGAAAATTTGGGCACACAAGATTCAAAGATACAACTGATACTAGACGGGCGTCGTTCAAATACCGCTCAAATTGTGGAAGGTTACGTATCTCAAACGCTAATGAGATTTCAAGCTAAAGAGGGAGTGCAAAATCCACTGGAAGTGTATTCGCGTTATATCTACAACCAAAATCTGACTAATTTTTGGTGGATAGTGCCTAATCTTTTCGGTTCCATTACAATGTTGTTAGCTATTATTTTAAGCGCGTTGTCGATAACCAGAGAAAAGGAACTCGGCACGTTTGAGCAGATTTTGGTATCGCCTCTTAGTTCATACGAGATACTGCTTGGAAAACTAATTCCTGGATTTATTATAAGTATTATAGTCTCAACCGTCATATTGTCTTTGGCGATTTTTTATTTTAAAGTTCCGTTTAACGGCTCGCTTTCAATGCTTTATCTGGGCGTTGTCATATTTTTATTTACAATATCCGGAGTGGGGCTTTTTATCTCGTCTTTGTGCAAAACGCAACAACAGGCGATTTTAGGTTCTTTCGTATTTTTATTGCCGTCGTTTTTGCTATCGGGTTTTTCATCTCCTATAGAAAATATGCCGCTTTGGCTTCAGCCGGTGTCGGATTTTATCCCGTTAAAATACTACATTATCTTGATAAAAGGCGTATTTTTGAAAGATATAAGTTTCGCTATCGCTATGCCTTTACTGATTAAGATGTTCTTGATGGGCAGCGTCTCTCTTGTCGCCGCGCTTATTTTGTTTAAGAAAAAAACGGGATAATACGCAAAACTTACAAATTAGTTATTCGCGGCTTGTTATATAGCCCATTTCATAAAGTTTGTTATAAATATCCGAAGCCATTATCGTAGAAGGACCCGCTCCTCCGGCATGTTCAATCATAACGGTAACGGCGTATTTTGGTTTTTTGTGGGGACCAAATGAAGTTAACCATCCGTGAGAGCGCTGATAAAACTCCATTTCGCTCTCTTTCATTCGCACTTTATCTTCTTGCGGCAAACTTACAACTTGCGCGGTTCCGGTTTTACAAGCTATCTTGACGTCTGTTCTTACATTTCTGTACGCGGTGCCTAAAGGGTGATTGCAAGCTTCGCTCATAGCTTCGCGTATTAGCGGCAAATTTTGTTTTTCTATATCGTTAAAAACGTCCTCTTTGGTTTGGTACTTTATAGTCTCGTTTTGAACTTTTTGCGCAAAGTGCGGTATGATATCTTTTCCTGAAGCTATCATACTTGTATATTTCGCGATTTGCATAGATGTTGTCAAAAACGACCCTTGTCCTATTGAAGATATGACGGTATCGCCTTGAAACCACATCTCTCCATATCTTCCAAGTTTCCATGAGCGGCTCGGGACTATTCCTATAAATTCATTTGGCAAATCAACGCCTGTTCTTGAGCCAAATCCTATTCTCTCAAGCACTGGAGATATAGCGTCTATTCCAACTTCTAAAGAGCCTTGATAAAAATATGTATCGCAACTTTCGCGGATAGCCTTTCTCATATTTGTGATGCCGTGTCCATCGTGTTTCCAACACCTAAAATTACGTCCGCCAAGTTCTATAAAGCCTTTGCAGTCAAAAGTTGTCGACGGGGTTATCTTTTTTGAATTTAAAAATGACAGCGCCATTCCCATTTTTACGACTGAACCTGGAGGATAAAGTCCGTTTACAAGTTTATTTGTGAAAGGGTGATTGAAATCAGTCGAGAGTTTTTTCCAATCTTCTTGCGAAATACCCGAGACAAATTTATTTAAATCATATTCAGGGTAACTAACTGCCGCCAAAATAGAGCCGTCAGACAAATCTATAACTATAGCGGAACCGCTTTTGCCTTCAAATAAAGATGAAATATATTTTTGTAAATCTATATCTATGCTAAGTTGTATATCTTTGCTTGATGGCGATTTTCTCTCTAATAGTTCCACCTCTTTATTCAGCGCGTTTACCTTACTGGTTTTAAAACCGCTCTCTCCCTTTAACGTGTCATTATAAAATCTCTCTATGCCGGCGCGTCCGATAGAACCCGTAAGTTTTGCGATAATATCGCTGTATTCTTCCAAATTTGTTCGCCCGACGTATCCTATTACATGTGAAGCTATAGACTCGTAAGGATAGTATCGTCTGGATATCGGATATATAAAAAGATTTTCACGAAGATTTATTTTTGAGAAGCTGGATATTATCTCATCATGTAAAAGAAAATCAACCACTTGCACAATATCGTGTTCATAGGGTGAGTCGTTTTTGAGGTATTTTTTTCTGATAGCCTCTTTATTTAAATTTGAAATCTCTTGCGCTAAAAATTCAAGTTCTTCCTCAAGTTTGGGAAGCTCGTTTTTAGAACTCAAATGCGGTTTTATGCCTATCGCGAATCCAAGTTGATTAATCGCCAGAGGCTTGCCGTTTCTATCGTATATAAGTCCTCTTATGGGAGCTAAGTATTCTGTTCTTACGGCGTTTCTTTTAGCGATTTCATCATAATACACGTTTGATTTAATACTGATGTAGTAGATTCTTATTATAAGTACTAACCAAATGGTGACAAAAAATCCTATGGCTATATAAACTCTGCTCATCTATTTCCTCTTAAAAATAGATTTGCCAATATAATGTCGATAGCTATATAAAAGATATAGATAAAGCTAAAGCTAAAGAGCGGGCGGTCTAAAAGATATGAGAAAAATACGTTAACAAGATAAAGTCCCACATAAGCGATTATGACACTTAAAGCTATAGTCCACGATTCGCTTTCAAAAGCGGAGGCGATTTTCGGTTTTATAAGATAGTAAAAAATAATAAACAAAAATACGGTGGAAAACAGATAAAGACCGTGATTTAACTCAAAAAAACATAAATACAAAAATGCCAAATACGCGTCAAAACCGCCGTATTTAAAACGGTTTGATATATATATGAAAAAAACTCCCACAAGCGGCGATAAAAATGGGTACACATTTGTAAAAACTTGATATATAACCAAAAATAAAGCTAAAAAAGTTAGCTTTATATATCTATTATAAGTGATATCTCGTCGCATATTGGAAAATGTTTGCATTTTATACAATCCGCCCAAATTTTGCTTACTGGCAAAGACTCTTTGGGTATCTCTTTGAATGATGATTTTAAGAAAAACTCTTTTTGATACGTAAGAGTAAAAACTTGCTTTACTCCTAAATTTCGCCCTTCGTCCAAAAGCATTTCCACTATTTTTTTGCCTATTCCTCTGCCTCTTAAATTTTTATCCACAACGATACTTCGTATTTCCGCAAGCTCCAAAGCGTGTACGTGAAGAGCCGATAAACCTACTATATCGTCGCCTTTTACGGCAAGCGTATAAGAGCGGATATTTGTCGCTACTTCGTCATTGGAGCGCGGCAAAATTATACCGTTTAGCACCTCTTCTTTTACCAATTTTTGCATTTTTGAAATATCGTTAAGTGTCGCTTTTCTGTAAAAAATCATACCCGCACTCCAAAAAGCATATTAAAAATCTTTTGATTTGCTTCGTCGATACCTCTTTTTTTTAATACGGAGACAAGTGCCGCATTTTTATCTTTTTTTAGTATCAAGCCAATCTCTTTTTGCGTTAATTTATCCGCTTTTGTGTAGATATTTAGTATTTTTTGATCGGGGCGCGCTATAGAGTTTAAATACTCGCTAACCCCGATATCTATATCAAGATTCGTATGTCTCGCGTCTATCAAATGTACAAACACCCTTATGGAAACTCTGTTTTTGATAAAATCATTTAGCGTTTTATGCCAATCTTTTTTTTTCTCTTTAGATACTTTTGCGTAACCAAATCCGGGCAAATCTACAAAACGTGCTTTAAATCTGTTTTTATTGTCATCTTCATAAGTTATATCAAAAAAATTTATAAGTTGGGTTTTGCCCGGAGTCGAAGAGCTTTTCGCAAGTTGCTTTTTACAAGTAAGAGCGTTAATCAAAGAGCTTTTTCCAACATTACTGCGTCCTAAAAACGCGACTTCCAAAACTCCTTCAGCTACCGCTTCGTCAATATTTGAGGATGATTTGATAAATAAAGCCGATATAACTCTTGCCACGCTATTGTCTATCCTCTATCTGAAAAACAAATTTCGCCGGTTCGGAATCTTTGCCCTTAACGCTATAAGTGCCGCTTATTTGATTCGCTTCTATTATCTCGCCGTACACTTTTCTATCCGTGTCAACTTCGGTCAAAAAAGCGTTGCCTTCCAAAGTGTATTTTTGCTCTTCCGTCTCGTAAATTAACGCATTTCCACTGGCGTTGTAACGTTTTTCATTTAACAATACCTTTACATATACGTTGCCGGAAGCTATATATTTTAAAGGTTGTCCGGCTTTGGTCGCATATACAATAATTTTGTCCGCTGCTAATTCGTCTTTTCCTTTTGTTACCGTAACGTTGCCGGTAAATTCCGTAAGTTGACTTTTTTCATCTACATAAATATTATCAGCGTTAATTTCAATTTGTTCTGCTTTTGCAAACAGCGTTAAAAACAAAATAACAATCAATTTTTTTTTCATCATCTCTCCGTTTGAATAACTGCTTTGATACCGCTCGCATCGAATTTACCGAGTTTAATGCGATATGAGAAAGAGTTGCCGCGCGCTACGATATTGTCTTTTTCCACCCGAAAAGGCGTTTTGCCTATCAACATGTCTCTATTTTGATGATACTCTACCGATTCTGTCGTTACGGTGGTACCGTTGCCTATATATCGCACATTTCCGTTTAGATAAACTATATTATTCGCCAATGTGGCGTTATCTGATTTTAATGTCTGCGAACCGTTATTTTGCGTCATCAAGATATTGATATCATACAAAATATCTTTATCTTGAAATCTCTGAGCTTTACTAGCGCTCGCTTCCAATTTTACCCCGTCTTGATTGAGCTCATACTCTTTAACATTAAAAAATTCTATTGTAGGTTTATCTATATCGCTCAAATTCAGATCCAACGCGTAAGGATTTTGAGATATTAACATAAAAATTACAACAAAAAAGAAGCACAAAACATAATATAATATCTTTACAACCAAGGCTTTGTAAACTCCTCGCGTAAATTCTCTTGCTCCACTATCGTCTCTATCATCTCTCTAACCGCGCCTCTGCCGCCTTTGGCGTTAAGAACGCTCTTTACATGTAAGCGAATAAATTCTAATGCGTCCACGGGCGCGAACGACCAACCAACTTTAGAAAGCTGTTTATAATCGTTCAAGTCATCTCCTATAGCGGCGACATTTTCGTATTTTAAATCAAGTTCTTTTAAAAGAGCGTTCAGTACGGAAAGTTTATCTTTAACGCCTTGAAAAACATATTTTATGCCTAAATCCTTCGCCCTAAGTTCTACTATTTGTGATGTTTTACCTGTGATTATCGCGCTTTTTTTCCCTAAAGCGTGCCAGCAAACTATTCCAAAACCGTCTCTTGTGTCAAAAAATTTACCCTCGTCTCCATTGTCTGTATAAAGCAATCTTCCGTCGCTCAAACATCCGTCCACGTCAAAAACCAACAACTCTATCACAATACGCCTTTTGTGCTCGGCACTTGTATTCTATCGTTAATATAAAGCGCGCGTCTTAAGGCTACGGCGAATGATTTAAAAGCGGACTCTATAATATGGTGTCTGTTTTTGCCGCGTAAAAAAGTTATATGCGCGCTGATACCGGCGTTTGTTACTAAGGCTCTGAAAAACTCTTCGATAAGTTCGGCGTCAAATTCGCCGACTTTATTTTCAAGCGGCAAATCAAAATATAAAAATGGGCGATTGCTCAAATCTATGATAGTATTCACGGCGGCTTCATCAAGCAAAACGCTGGCTTCGCCAAATCTCTCAATATTTTTGACCGGAAAAATCTCTTGTTTTAAAGCTTGTCCTATCGCTATGCCGACATCTTCCACGCTATGATGAAAGTCTACATGTATATCGCCCTCACATATAAGCTTAAGATTCCAAAGTCCGTGTTTACTCAAAGCTTCTAACATGTGATCAAAAAAACCTATTCCGGTTTTTATACTGCTCTCGCCCTTACCGTAAACCTCGAGACTTAGTTCTATTTTTGTCTCTTTTGTGGTTCTTGAAATCGTCGCCATCTTTTTTCCTATTTTTCGCGTACTATAAAAGCGCCTTCATATTCGCCTTTAGATATAAAATCTCTCGCCTCTTCCTCGCTTCTAAATCCTTGCACCCAAACTCTGTAAATAGAAGCCCCTTCTAAAAACCCGTCTTTTACAATCGCGGCGTATCCGCTATTTTTATTGTTAAACATAGTCTCGTAAAGCTCTGCGCCGCTCTTTTTCCTAAATGCTCCTATTTGCACATCAAAATCGTCTATAATAACGCTTTGTTTAACAACCGCGTTTTTAGCGTACGTTTCCGCGTTTCCGTCAAATCCCAAAACTTCCAATTTCACAGGAGCCGTGCCGCTATTTACTATATTTACAGCCGCCGCCGCCGCGTAACTTAAATCTATAATGCGATTTTGCACAAAAGGTCCTCTGTCGTTTATGCGCACTATTACAGATTTGTTATTTTTCGTATTTGTAACTTTTACTATTGTATTCATAGGAAAAGTTTTATGCGCCGCCGTTAATTTATACATGTCGTATGTTTCGCCGTTTGAAGTTTTTTTGCCGTGAAAGTCTTTGCCATACCAACTCGCCGTTCCGCTAAAAGTGTTGCCTGTACTGACCATAGTGGGATAATAAGTTTTTCCGCCTATCGTATAAGGTTTCATAGTGGCTTTATGAACTTGCTGAGAATTCGCTCCTCTAGCGTCTACGGAGGCTCTTTTTAAACCGCATCCTTGCAGTAAAAAAATCGCCAAAATAGCAATGAACCAAAAGTTACCTGATTGGAATTTCAAGTTTTGACCCCGGATATATAATCTCGTTTTTTAAATTATTTGTCTTTTTTAATTGCGCTACGCTCAAGTTATATTTTGAAGATATTGAAAGTAGCGTGTCGCCGCTTTTTATAGTATAGTATTGTGGAGCGGACGAAGCTATGCGCATTGCCGGAACGATTAATTTTTGTCCCGGTTTTAACGTATTGGAAGTTATGCCGTTAAAATCTTTTATGATTTTATAGCTTATGTCGTATTTTTGAGCTATTTTGTAAAACGAATCTCCTTTTGCGACCACATAAACGTCAAATTTTGAAGATATTTTGGAAGCGTCGAAATCTCTCTCGTACTGTTTTTCTTTTTCTTTCGGAATATATATGTGATAGTTTTTCTTATTTGGCGGAGTAAAAAAATAGTTTAGATGCGGATTATACGCCCAAAGTTCATTTAAGGACATCTCCAAAGCCTCGGCTACGTCAAATATGGACGAACCGCCGCTGAGTTCTTTTTGGACAAAAGCATTTTCAAGTACTCCGCTATTTAGAAAATGATCCGCGCTGTTCGCGACTAAGAAATTTTTATCTTCGGAAAGATATGCCATGACAACGACTTTTCTTATATATCCTCTTGTCTCTTTAGGTAAATATTTCGCTTTTTCGTCAAGTAAAACGTAAAGATTATCCGTGCCGGCTTGTTCTATTGCGCGCGCTACTCTGCCTTCCCCGCAATTGTATGCCATAGCGGCAAGATACCATTTCCCAAATCTATCGTGCAAAACTTTCAAGTATTTTATAGCGGCTTCGGTGGATTTAATAGGATCGCGTCTTTCATCTACATAATCGTCTATAATAAGACCGTATATCTTAGCCGTTTCCGCCATAAATTGCCAAAGACCGGAAGCTTTGGCTTTAGAATATGCTTTCGCGGAAAATCCAGATTCCGCCATAGCCATATACAAAAACGCTTCGGGAATGCCTGCTTCTTGTATCATATTTCTTAGAACCGGAATAAACTCGGCGCCGTTTTCTAATGTTTTTAAAAATTGTTTTTGTCTGTAGAGGCTGATATCTTCTTTCATTGAAGTAAACATATTGTCTTGTAAAAAGGACGTGTCTATATCTAAATTTTTAAGTACTTCAACTTGACGCCCATAATCATCTTCAACTACGAAATAGGCATAAGAAAAACAGACGCACAACGCTAAACATAAAATCACACGCGATATCACACTACTCTCCACGTATTTAAGTTAAAGCTTTTATTTTAGCTTAATTTGCCTTGCTAAAGGCTTTAAAAAGTCTTTTTGCGTTACTAGAGCCTATTTTAGCCGTCTCTTCCAAACTCAAATTTAAAATTTCACTCGCTTTTTTTACTACATGTAGCGTATATGAGGGTTCGTTTCTTGTGCCGCGAAACGGCATTGGAGTAAGATACGGCGCGTCTGTTTCAAACAAAAGTCTCTCTTTTGGAATTTTTGGCAAAATATCAACCAACTCTTTAGCGTTTGAAAATGTCAGCACCCCGCCCACGGCAAAGTAAAATCCGTCTAAATCCAAAAGAAGTTTTGAAGCGTTAAAACAGTGTAAAACTCCGGATATACTATTTTTTACGGCATACTCTTTTAAAATATCAAAGCTATCTTGATTTGACTCCCTTACATGTATGATTAATGGTTTTTTATATTTTTGGGCAAGTTTGATATGCGAGATAAAAACCTCTTTTTGTTCTTTTATTTCGCGTATTTTATCCTTTTCGTCTTTTGGAAGACGATAATAATCAAGTCCGCACTCGCCCACAGCTATACATTTTTCGTCTTTTAAAAACTTTTCTAAAATTTCGCTGTTAAAATCGGAGCGATGATACGGATGTACGCCTGCGGCGAAAAAGATATTGTCGTATTTATACGCTATATCTTTAGCTTTAGGTAAATCTTTTATGTCGGCTCCGGGGATTAATATGCCGCGCACTCCGCACTCTAGCGCTCTTTGTATCACTTCGTCCAAATCGTTATCATATCTTTCATCGTCCAAATGACAGTGCGTATCTATTATGAGCGGCTTTGAATTCATTTATTGTCTCTTCTTAAACTTTTAGCGAAATCTCTTGCTTTGTCGGTGATATCTTTACCGCTTATCATGCGCGAAAGTTCTTCAATTTTGTCATTTTCGTCAAGCTCTTTTATAAAACTTTTGTCGTCTTTTTTTTGCACTAAAAAATGCTGATTAGCGCACGATGAGAGTTGCGGATGGTGAGATATCGCGAATACTTGATAATTTTTTGAAATCTCCTTTAAAACGTTTGCTACGCTCATAGACTCTTTTCCGCTTAGGTTTGAGTCAATCTCGTCCAATATCAAAACGCCGCTCCCTTTTTTTATCTCATTGCTCGCCGCTATAAAAGCTAATTTTAATCTATTGAGTTCTCCGGAACTTATCTTTTTTATATCTACTCCGTTAAGTTCCGCGCTTATCTCTTCGGTTCCCAAAATATAAGGAGCGCAAGACTTTACATGTAAAGAACACGGTTTTAAATATAGTTTTTGCAAATAACTGTTTATCAACTCTTCAAGCGGTTTTATCGTTTTTTGTCTTGAAAGCGTAAGTTCGCGCGCGGACTCTTGCAGTTTTTTATTCGCTTTGTTAAACTCGTCTTCAAGCGCTTTTTTTTCAAAACTTATATTTTCATAATGAGCGAGCTCTTCTTTTCTCTTATCAAGACGAATCAAAATCTCCTCAATGCTTCCATAGCGATTTTTAAGAGAACTTATTTGCTCGATTCTATCCAAGATGAGCTCTATGTTTGTGTCGTCAAGTTCGTCTAATTTTTGCTTTTCTTCCTCAAAAACATTTCTTAAAAAATTCATACATTCATCAAATAACGCGCCGTCTTCATCTATAAGTTCCAAAGCGCCGTTTACCGCTCTTTCGCTTTCAAAAATGACAGTCGCTTCGTCTATAGCGCTTGCAATTTTATCTTTTTTGGAGAGTCTTCGTTTGAATTCCAAAAGCTCTTCGTCTTCGCCGATTTTGGGTTTTATCGCTTCGATTTTACCAATCTCAAAAAGCGCTAATTCTTTTAATTCGTTTATCCTCTGTTCTTGCGATTTTATCTTATCAAGTTCTTCTTTTGTGCGCGAAAAGTTCAAAAAGCAGTTTTTATAATCTTCGCATTTGCTTATATGTAGAGTATCATTTTTTGCGGCCAATGCGTCCACAAGAGATATTAGCGAGATGTTTTCAAATTGGCTTGTATCGCGAAGCGAAAGATAACTTATAAAATTTTGCGCTATTTGTTTGGAGAGTTTTTGCGAGATAGCTTGAGAATTTATAAAATATCGCATACTTTTTTGTTTTATGCATTTAAAAATCGTGATATCGTCGCTTTGCAAGCCAAATTCGTCTAAATTTATTTTCTCGTCAATTATAGCTTCAAGCGTCGAAGCTTCGACGCTGTCAAGTCCGAAAACCGATAAAAGAGCGTTGAAAAACAGCGATTTTCCAGAACCGCTTGGACCTGAAAATACAATAAGCCCATCGCTGAAATTTAATTTTTCTTCCACAAAACTTAAATGTTCTTTAAGATAAAAACTCTCTATCATTGCTGTCCCCACGAGAGTTTTTCTTTTAATATTTTAAAATGACTTTGTTCTGTCTTGCGTATAAGTTTTACGCTCTGTTTCGCGTATTTTACGCTTACTTCATCATATTCGTTCATATCATAAATCTCTTGCCCGTCTATTATCACAACCGTATTGTCTTTGCTTTTGAGAGTTATCTCGTATCCGTCGAAAACCAGCGGACGCTGCGTCAGTGCGTGTGGGCAAATCGGCGTTAAAATCATAGCCTGCGTTCGAGGTAAAATAATCGGACCTCCGCACGAAAGATTATACGCGGTTGAACCCGAAGGCGTGGATAAAATGACTCCGTCTCCAAAATATGAGTTAAAATATTCGCCGTTCGCGTAAGCTTCTATTCTTGCCATAGATGAAATTTTGGCGCGCGAGAATACGACTTCGTTAAAAGCCACGCCTTTAGTTCTTTTTGTCTCTTTTTTCAGCGTAACGTCAAATATTTTTCTCTCGTCTATTTCGTAATCTTTGCTGTAAAGTTTTGGCGCGAACTCCTCTAACTCGTCTAATCCAAGACTTATCAAAAATCCCAAATTTCCAGCGCGAACTCCAAGTATAGGCAATTGATACGCAAAACTCTCTCTCGCTGTCCAAAGAAGCGTGCCGTCTCCTCCAAGCGATATAAGCATACTTGATTGTTCGCAAAGTTTGTGTATGGAAAAGTCGCTTTTTTCGCCAATGCTTTTAGCGCTGTTTTTTTCTAAAAGAATTTGCGCGTTATATTTAGCGAATATCTCTTTTATCTTTTGATATTCGGCTTTTAAGTTTGTCTCTTTGCGCAAAATAAGACCGATAGTTTTAAAATTTTTACTTTTCTTTAACATAAGCGCGATTGTAACATATTTTTTAAGCGATTTACCAAAAATGGTACATGTAATAGGCTCTCACATGTAGGCAAATCGTAAAAAATATCCAAAACGCTAAAACCGTAAAGAACAAAAAAGCAATGATTTGCTATACTCTTTGCTTTAAAAACTTAGTGAATTGTTTTTGCGAGAGCAAAATCAAAAGGAATTGTCTTGAGAAGTCATTATTGCGCGCATTTAAGCGAAAACGATATAGATAAAGAAGTTACGCTTTGCGGTTGGACAAATAGTTATAGAGATCACGGCGGCGTTATTTTTATAGATTTACGCGACAACAGCGGACTTATACAACTTGTATGCGACCCAAAAGATAGTGTGGACGCCCATAAGATAGCCTCAAGTGTTAGAGATGAGTATGTGCTAAAAGCTATAGGAAAAGTGAGATTAAGAGGTGAAGGCTTGACAAATCCGAAGCTAAAAACCGGCAAAATTGAAGTCGTCGTTAAAGAGCTTATCGTAGAAAATCCAAGCGAACCGTTACCATTTGTTATAGCGGATCAAAATGTCGGCGAAGAGGTAAGACTTAAATATAGATTTTTAGATCTTAGAAATCCAAAAGCGTATGAAACTTTTAAATTGCGAAGCAAAGCGGCTGTGGCGGCGAGAAATACTTTAGACGGACTAGGGTTTTTGGAAGTTGAGACTCCGATTTTAACAAAAGCGACTCCTGAAGGAGCGAGGGATTATTTGGTGCCAAGCCGCGTATATAACGGTGAATTTTACGCGCTTCCGCAATCCCCGCAGCTTTTTAAACAACTTTTGATGTGTTCCGGGTTTGACAGATATTTTCAAATAGCCAAATGTTTTAGAGACGAGGATTTGAGAGCCGATAGGCAGCCGGAATTTACGCAAATAGACATTGAGATGAGTTTTTGCGAACAAAGCGATATATTAAATGTGGCTGAAGAGCTTCTAAAAAATATATTCGGCGCGTGCGGACACGAGATAAAAATACCGTTTCCGCGAATGAGCTTTAAAGACGCTATGGAAATTTACGGCTCCGATAAGCCTGATTTAAGATACGATTTGTCTATGGTTGAGGTCGCGGATCTATTTTTGGATTCGTCAAATGAAGTTTTTAGCTCTATCGCGAAAGATACGAAAAAAAATCGCATAAAAGCGCTCAAAGTTCCCAAAGGCGATACATTTTTTTCAAGAAAGCATTTAAAAGAGTTGGAAGATTTTGTAACAAAATTCGGCGCAAAAGGTCTTGGATATTTTCAGATGAAAGAAGACGGATTAAAAGGACCTTTGCTTAAATTTATGAGCGAGAAATCAATTAATGAATTGGTTAAAAGAGTAAATTTGGAGATTGATGATATCGTTTTCTTTGGTGCGGGAATTAAAAAAAGCGTTCTTGATTATATGGGAAGGCTTAGAATTGAGATAGCAAACAGATTAAATCTAGCAAACCCCAATGAATTCAACTTTTTATGGGTTCTTGACTTTGAAATGTTTGAGGTTGAAGAAGGAAAAGTTAAAGCTATGCATCATCCGTTCACAATGCCTAAAAATATAGATGCGCAAGAACTTGAAAATATAACTTCCATAGCGCACGACGTTGTTTTAAACGGCGTTGAGCTTGGAGGCGGAAGTATAAGAATTCACAAAAAAGATATTCAAGAGAAAGTGTTTGAAATTCTTGGTATCTCAAAAGAAGAAGCCGACGATAAATTCTCATTTTTACTTGATGCCCTAAAATACGGTGCGCCGCCGCACGGTGGAATAGCTATAGGATTTGACAGACTTATAATGCTGTTAACTAAAAGTGAAAGCATACGCGATGTTATAGCGTTTCCAAAGACGCAGCGCGCGCAATGTCCTTTAACGCAAGCTCCTAGTGCGGTTTCAGCCGAACAACTTCGTGAACTTGGCATAAAAATTCGTGATAAAAAGGAAAAATAAGATGAAGAAACTTTTTTTGATAATAGGCGCTCCCGGTAGCGGTAAAACAACGGACGCCAGTATTATCGCGCAAAATAATGGCGATAAAATCGTTCATTTCTCTACAGGCGAACTGTTGCGCGCGGAAACTGAGAGCGGAAGCGAACTTGGAAAGACGATTGATGACTATATATCTCAGGGTAATTTAGTGCCGCTTGATATAGTTGTGGATACTATCGTTACTGCTATCAAAAATAGCCCTAAAGACGTCGTTTTGCTTGACGGTTATCCGCGTTCAACAGAACAGATGAAAAGACTTGACGAGATTTTGCAAAATGAGAAATCCATACAACTTGTAAGCGTTATAGAAGTTACTGTCAGCGAACAAACCGCCAAAGACAGGGTGCTTGGACGAGCGCGTGGAGCCGACGATAATGAAAAAGTTTTTAATAATCGTATGAGGGTTTATTCTGAGCCGCTTGGGGCGATACAGAGTTTTTATACGACTAAAAGAGCGTTGCAAAAAATTAACGGCGAGAGAGATATACAAAGCATAGTTTCCGATATGGAAACATTTATAAAAGCGCGAATCTAAATTTCAAGAAAGGAAATCAAAAAATGGACATAAGTAAAATTTCGGTTGGTAAAAATCCGGACAAAATCAATGCCTTAATAGAAATACCATACGGTTCTAATATCAAATATGAGGTGGACAAAGAAAGCGGCGCCGTTTTTGTTGATCGCGTGATGTATTCGGCTATGTTTTATCCGGCAAATTACGGTTTTGTGCCAAATACATTGGCGGCAGACGGAGATCCCGCGGACATTTTGGTTTTAAACACATATCCTTTGCAAGCAGGTTCAGTAATACCCGTAAGATTAATAGGCGTTTTGATTATGGAAGATGAAGCGGGAATGGATGAAAAGCTTTTAGCAGTTCCCGTAAGCAAAATAGATCCGACGTTTGAAGGCATTAATTCGCTTAAAGATTTACCAAAAGCTACTCTTGATAAGATCAAAAACTTTTTTGAAACGTACAAAATGCTAGAACCTAATAAATGGGTAAAAGTAAAAGATTTTGCAGACAAAGAAAAAGCTGTGGAGATTTTGGAAAAAGCTATCAAAAATTACAAAAGTTAAATTTTAATACCCCCCGTACTACAAGCGGGGGAGGGTTATTCCTAATAAAGTTTGGGATAACTATTTGATGGCATTATCCAAGCTTTATTGCCAACTCCAATTATATTTATATTTTTATCTCCAAAATACCAATCAAGACCGCCATTAATTATGCTATTTGAATATGTTGTTTTCAGTTTAAATTCGCCAATTTCTTTACTTGCTCCATCTAATCCGTTAGCATCGTTTATAACGGTGTCGCTAATTGTCATTGTATTTAATGCAAAATTATTCGAAGTTTCGAGACTTTTTACGCTATAGCCAATAACACGATTAACATCGTAATAACCTGTGACTGAAGGATTAATTGCGGCATTATTAATTATAACAGCTTGTCTAGCATACCCCGCAATGCCGCCGACATTTTGATCGCCGCTAATATTTGAGATTGAGTAACTATGAGATATTTGGCCGACATTAACTCTTCCTACAATACCGCCAACACTACTGCCGGTTCCGATAACACTTCCTTCCGAGTAACTATACAATACAAAACCATTATTAATATATCCTGCTATACCGCCAGCATTATAACCGGTGATACTTCCTTTAGAATAGCTAGTGGTTATTTTACCCAAATCAGTAATCCTTCCGACAATACCGCCAACATTGCATTTACCTATAATACCGCTATCGGCTATTTTTACTCCAAGATTTTTAATGTGACCACCCTTTATCCAGCCAAACAATCCGACATAACAGTCATTTGGTCTATTTATCCAAAGATTGCTTATTATGTGACCATTGCCATTAAAGGTTCCTGTAAATTCACTTGAGGTATTGCCGATAGGTATCCAACCGTTTGCATCAAATCCATCACCATCACTATTTAACGCAATATTATGCATTAGTATATAAGAACCATCAAGATCTTTCTTTATGTTGCTTAAATCATTTTGATTATATATCCTAATAACCTCAGGACCATACTCTTCATCCTCGTTATCGCCACTAGAACCTCCTCCGCAACCAATAACAAATATTGAGATAAAAATAAGAAAAGCTGTTTTGGAAAATAATTGAGTACTTAGAGAATTTATTAAATCTTTTGATAAAAACATAAACTATCCTTTTAATGTAATGCTTGTGTTTAAGAAAGTGTATTTTTAATATCTTGTTTATTAGTAAAATATTAAAGTAATAGTTGAAAAGTTGAGTGGAGATTGGCACAATATTACTACATGTTTGTTGCTATCATACTTGCACTTTAATTTTGTAAAAAATATCTAAATAAATTTGTCTATAAATTCAAGCGAAATAAATACCGTTAAAATTAGAATATACATTAAGAACTATTTATTTGGATTTTTTTATGAAAAAACCTAACGCTATTGATATAGCAAAGCGTTTATTGATAGTTTTACCTCAATCAAAACAGAATTTGCTTTATTTTTAAGCTCGTATTTATTTTTTTAGATTAAATATACTTTCTTCTAAGTTGTAAGTATAATATTTCACTACATGTAGCTTTTTTTTGCATTTACTTCAATGCGAATTCAACCGTTTTTTTAGCATGTATTATTGTTGTATCAAATATTTTTACTGGAATATCTTTTTGCTTTATCAATAATCCTATTTCGGTACATCCTAATACTACTCCTTGTCCTCCGCTTTGTATTATTTTGTCAATTATTCTTATATATTCTTTCCGTGACCTTTCTTTTATTATTCCTTTGCAAAGCTCGTTGTAAATTATTTTATTTATAATATTTTGCTCTTTTTCGTCAGGCACAATTACGCCAATTCCTCTCTCAACTAATTTTGATTTGTAAAAATCTTCAGACATTGTATATTTTGTACCCAATAATCCGACAATGTTCAACTTTTCTTTTATTATCTCGTCGGCTGTCATATCCGCTACATGTAAAAACGGTATATTGATATTTTGCAATAATGAATCATAAACTTTATGCATTGTATTTGTGCATAAAATTATTACGTCGGCTCCTGCTTTTTCAAGATTTTTCGCGGCATTATTTAATATTTGACCGCATTTTTCCCATTCATTTGTTCTTTGATATAATTCTATCTCTTCAAAATTGACACTCCACAATATGCATTCAATAGAATTAAGCCCGCCAAGAGCGTTTTTAATCTCTTCGTTGAGTATTTTGTAATACTCGGCTGAAGATTCCCAACTCATTCCACCAATTAGACCAATGCGTTTCATATGCTTATAATATGATATATTTTTAAGTTTGTCAATATAGATATTTACAATGTTTTTCTATGGGAATGGAGTGTAGTGGAACGAACATAGGCAAACTGTAATCCGAACTGTCTTAAAGCAACGGAGTATAAATAGATTTGTTATATGTTGTTTGTCGTTATTGTTTTTTTATCAGACATTTTTATTTTTTATCTAAAATTGTATTAAATTTCCAGCCATAATTATCTTCTTTTAATACTTTAAATTCAAAATCGTTATTTTCAAAAAATGTAAATTTATAATTGACTTCTTCTGTAGGATTTTTAATAGGCGGTAGTCTTAAACATATTTCAAATAATATTGTATATTTCCCTTTCTTAATAATATTTTCCTTTTGTATTTTCAGTTTTTTCATCAACAGTATTATTTTTTAAATAAATATATCGTTTCAGTTATTGTACTTATGGAAAAATCATTTTCGTTTTCTATTTCAAAGGGTATTAGTGCCGCTCTGATTGAATTTTTATCAATTTTTATCTCATCTTTTTTATCAATTAAACCATGCGCCAAAGGAATTATCAACCAATGTATCCAATACAATATAATTTTTGCTCCATACTATTCCATCAGAAATATTTTTCTCGTTCCATTTTTCCTCCACAATATGTTTAAACTCATTATTATTCTACATGTTTTATTTGCCAACTACTTTTATAGCGTATTTTTGAACTATTTTAGGCTCTACTACGCATAACGTTTTGACTGTTTATTTGCTCGTACTCTATTATTTTTACACTATATTATTTATTTAAAGGTATTTAGAGTATTACTTCCGATACTATTTGCATTACAAGCATTAACATGTATAACAAAATCAGATAAAGCGTTATTGGATGGAGAACCGTCAGGCATTACATTTTCAACCTCTTTTTTCCAATCAATTATATCAATTTTGACACTATAGAATCCAGAAGCAGTTTCTGTTTTAATACAATGCATTTTATTTATATTTTATTCAATATATTCAATTCCGCTTATGTAAATCAATCCATTCGATTCTATAATATAATTATTAGACGATGTAACAAAACAACTCTTTTCTCTTTGCGTTGAAATATCAGAATCATTAATCCGAACAGTAAATTCAAACGCTCCGTCTGTGTTTAAATTTATTGGCACAAATAGCTTTTCTTGAATGAGTTTTATTAAATTTTTATTTTCTATCAATTTTTCTTCCCATTTTTCATATGAAATAATACCTTTGCCTATTCCCGGATTCCAAACACACCACATACCCGCAGAAGTATCTAATACTTTCTTTAATTCATTCATTGAATTTTCCATATATTAAACTCTTTTTTATTATTTTAATCTGTTTTTTTAATGGTGTCAAATCTTTTAACAATTTATATTTTTAATCAATTTAGCCGTAATTTTGCGTTATATGACGCAAATAAATGTTTACGAAGCAAAGATTTGGCTGGCAAACCGCCGCAAAGACGGCGAAGCGTAAATAGTCTTGTTATGCGACGTATTCGCGTATGCCGTTATTTCATATTTATAAATATATTTTTTTGATTGTTATATAAAACTATTTTAATCCATTTATTCAATTATTTTAAATTTTTTAATGAAGGAGGTTCATGTAGTTCAAGTTCCCATGATTCAAAAGGCGGTTCTATTTTATATGTTTTATCGCAATATGATCGAATATATTGTGCCGCTCTCTTTTGTGCATATTTTGCATTTAGGACAATGCCATTTTCATCAATTTCAATAATATTGGCATAAATTGCATATGCTTGCTCAATAGCGCTTGGTTCTTCTCCATAAAGTTCTAAATAATTAATTCCTCGTAAATCATAATGTGTTCCGCTAGACATAAAATATGCAAAAGTCCTAAGTGCTCTGCTAAAAGAATTACTCAATTTCATAGCATCTCCATTTTGTCAATCATTTTTATTCCATATATTATCAGTATCTATTTCATTACCTGTATTTAAATCTATTTTATAACTTGTATCATGTATTGAAAAATATGTTCTTGGAATATTATTATATTTCATTTTTATTTTATTCCAACATAACTGAAACCATTTTTCATATATTTCACATTTTTTATTTTCAAATTCATTAAAACAATTATTAAATTCGTCATCGTTTGTATTTCGTTTTTCAAACTCTATTTTATATTCTTTATCCAACCATTCTTTTGGAAAGAATGTTTTGCAATTTATTTCATCAAGAAGTATATCATATTTTGCCTCTAATATATTTTCCTTATTATCAAATGCTTCAAATTTTGTATTTATCGATTCATACTCATACTCAAAAAAAATAGCATGAATTTTACAATTTCCGACAACTTGATTTAATATTGTTTTCATTGTACATTGCATTTTTATTTCCAATGATTTCAGATAATTTTCCCAACCGTTGAGCATTTCATTAAATTTGTCTTTATACATAAAAGCCCCTAATTTATTTATATTATTAAATAACTTTCTATTTTTTCATTAATCTTTGGAAATATTTATTCTTTTAATTTATCAGAAAATAATTTATTTGCCAATTCAGATAATTCGATACCATAATTTTCAAGTTTCTCGTGTTCTTTTTCTGAATAATTAAGATTAGGTACAAAAAAATAATTACTTATATCCACAAAAGCAAGGGCAAGTTTTTTAGGTACATCATTTTTATCATTATAATATTCAATTAAATACTCTATTGCGCATTTAAGTTCCTGGTAATCTTTTATATTAACACCTCTCATTTCCCTAATACTTATTGGTATAGAGTTAAATCCAATAAGCTTTTCATAAACTATTTTTAAGGATATTTCTTTATTCATATTTTTTTAATCTTCCTTTTATTTATTAATTCATTTTTCTGTTTTTTTATCATATTATTCAATCCTATTTAGCCCTCATTGCGCATAATATTTCGGCTGTTTACGACGTTTGCCCATACATTAGTATTTTGACAAATACGATTTGCTATATTTACCCTTTAACGAATTTTGACAAATTTCCTTTAAATTATTGTCATATTGGTCAGCCGTTTCTATGCAATGGTTCAAAAAACTTTCCGTTAATTTTTTATCCCAATTCCAACATGCAATCGCCACATATTTTCTATTATCTCCATAGCCTTTTTCATTACGCCAGTCCCAACTTAATTTTATTATTTTTTCTGCGGATTCATTATCTGGCTTCATTTGATCATAGGCCAAAGCCATTACCGCGCCCTCAATTACCGAAAAATTGCCGAACTTTAATAACTCAACTACAAGATTTCCGTCTTGTAATGATTGTCTTTTTAACCTGACATACGACAATGCCGCATTTATCGTTATCATGTCATGCGGTATATTTTGTTTTACAATTTCTTCAATAATTTCCAGCGCTTTTTTAAAATCTATTACCCCTAATGCCTTTACCATTTCACATTGGGTTTCCCATGTTCGTTTATCTTTTCGCTCTTCCAGGTATTTTTGATACAGTTCTTCCCCTAATTCCGCCATTTTATTTTTTCCGATTTCTATAACAGCTCGTCTTCTCTCAGATGATTTTTTTGAGTTTAATTTTTCTCTTGTCTCATCGATTGTCATAATAATTCCTCTTTTTTATATTTTTTATTTGGGTTATATGTTGATTTTTTAAATGCCTTTTTTATTCTCCATCCTATAGTTTCAAATGTACTGTCAATTTCTATTGTTGTTATTTTGTTTTTAAATCTCATTTCTTTAATCATTGGTCCATACCATCCATTTTTATTGCAATTATCAAATGGTATTATTTCCAATTTATTATTTTTTATAACTTGAACACACCTACTATCCCTATCAAATGATTTTCTTCCTTTTGCTCCAACCCAACTGCAAAATTGTTTATTTAATCCTCCCAATTCCCATGGTTCAAATTTAGGTCTTATTTTATTGTAATTTTCTAATGCCGCAGAAACGTCATTACCCAATTGCTTTATTGGACAATTTAATTCTAATTTTGAATATAAAACAACATTTTCGCTGGATTTTACTCTTTCATCATATTCTTTCCCTTGCGTGCTTCTTTGAATTATATAATAATAATTTTTATATTCATAAATTAAAACATCTTTATACAAAATATCCTCCATTATATTTTAATTTTATTATATATTTTTTTGCTTTCACTGATTTTGCTAATAGTTTCATTTATAATATTTTTTATTTCTTCAACTGTAGAATTTGCATAAGTCGAATCATATGAATGATTTAAATATTCTAATATCATTTCCAATTCTATTTTTAGATTTTTATTCATTATTTTTCGTAAAATCTTCCAAGGTCAAAACCATATTTTAATGCCAATTTATAATACGAAATATCTGTATCTTCATTTATTTGTTCATAAAATGAAACTCTATCTTTGGTTTGTAACCTTAATTCATTGGCGCTTGAAAAATATGTCTTTTCCTTATCTTGCAATAAATCATCTCTTCCTTGCAAATGAAATGCTTCGTCAACCAGTTGATCATAAATCGTAAAGGCTGTTCCGGTATATTTTTGATTTCCATTGATTTTTTTAGGAAAATCTTTAAATAAAGTTTTAGTCGGTAAGCTTATATCAAACTTTCTAAAATTTATCAAGCCGTTATCTCCGATTTCTAACGTTTCGGGGAAATCAATTTCTTTATAGTTAATAGACTCGTTTTTATAAAATGACCATTGAACATATTTTTTAAAATTTTTAGAAGGGTAAAAAGTTGAATGGAATATAAAAGAAGCGGGATAAATAATTTCACGCGTTGCAAGTTCGGGCGTATCATATATGCCTTTATATATTTCTACCAAATAACAATCGCTATAAAATTTCAATCTATGGCGCGGTTCCAATTTGAAAATCCTCTTTTTTATATCCATTAATAATTTCCCAAAAACATATTTTCCGCTTACATGTATGTAAAAAATGTCGCCTTCTAGCAATCTTTTTTTAATTTTCATACTTTTCTCCGCTGTTGTGTCATATTTTCTTTTGCTTACTCGGTATTTTTGGTTTACAAAACTACCGTGCGATTAGGCGCAAACAAGCCTATTATGTGATGTAGCTACGCACTCTATTTATTTAAATATTTCATCCATTTTTTCTCTATCATAATCAAGCAGCCATTTGTTATATTTTATATAAAATGGTTCTATCGCCTCTTTATTTGTTCCTATAATGTCAAGTCCTCTATCGTCATACATATTGAAAATAATTTCATTCTTTACATGTATAAAATATACTTCTCCATTCGTTCTTGGGCGTCTACTTGGAAAATCGGTATTGTTTATTGATTTCAATATATTTTCATAATTTATTCTATGAATATCTAATTTAATTACGGCGAGAGAAGTTTTTAAATCTTTTTCATAAATCCCATTTTCACTAAATATACCAATCTCATTTTTATTTAATGCGGATATATTGCTGAATATTTTATCGGAAAATTTAATTTTATCGCTTCTATAAATAAAATATAACTCAGTGCAATCATAAAATATTTCACAAAATAACTCTTTCGCTCTGTTTAATCCTTTAGTAAAATATATATCTTCACCCTTGGCATTAAGATATTTAACCCCATCATTATCATGCAGGTCAAATCGTAACGCATATTTGCAATCATAAAAAATAGATTGTTTCAGCATAACGCCCTTATACCTGCTTTTCATGAAGTTCGCGTATTCGTTTTTTGTGCTATCCATTATTTTAACTCTTTTTATATATCGTCGATAATTTATCTTCAAAAAAAGGAACATAACTATTGTTGTGCCACTTGAAGGGAATATTGTAAAGAGATTCTATTTTGTAACATTTTATTATAATTAAAGCCAGCTTTTTTTTCAGAATGTTAAAAACATATTTTTTATTCTTATCATTATAAACATGCAGTTCAACATGTTCATACCATGGATTCGATAACAGTTGGAGCGACTTTATATTTTCAATACTGATATATACTATTCTCTTATCTTTGAGCTCATACGTTTTGCTTTCTCTTTTTAAAACTTGCAAATCATGTTCATCTTTTTTATTGATCCATCCTTCTTTGATAAATTTTGTAAGCCGATAACTTTCTTCAAGATATTCGTATCCCAGCCAAAACTCCTTGCCTTTGCTGTACCCGCGAAAGATACTTTTAGTGCTAATTCCATATTTAAATCTCCTTGTATAAAACTGAGCGATATAATCTATTTCGTTCAATAATAGTTGAATAGAAGTGTGTTCATAACATACGTCTATGTAATTTCCATCAATTTTGACAGAAGTAGGGCTTAATCTATAATCCTTGTTCATTCCTCTAATGAACGACGCTACAGCGAGTAAATAGAAAAACACAACTCCTAAATAAACAAAAAGCTCCTTTATGCGAAATACAACGCACAGTAAAAATATGATAATAAACAGGAGTATCGCAAAAAATCGTAAAAATCCGCCGCGTTCTTTGACAAACGCTTCTTTGCTTATTTTGTTAAGTTGAAAATTATTGTAGTCATTTTTTCTTTTCATTGTGCTCATTTTCTATTTTACATATCATTACCAGTCCTTTTATCAGCTTAACAATTTACTTATTTTTACTACATGTTGTGTTTTGTATTATTAATTTTATTTTATTCCAAATTATATTTATTTTGTCCCTTTCTTTATCGTTCATTTTATTAAATTCATCTCTTTTATTATTTTCGCACTCATAGTTTTCATTAAATTTTATCATTATCTTGCAAAATTTTTTGTACAATTCTTTGTTATCAGTCCAATATTTTATATCTATTTTGGTCACATATTTTAATAAATCGCAAGGAGAGAAATCACATTCGGTATATGGATTTTTTTCTAATATATCTAGTGCCAACGGTAAAAGGTACTTGATGCCAGTGTCTTGTCCGATTAATAACCTGATTTGCTCATGATATAAATCCTTTAACGGTATTTTCCTAAATGAATATACTTTTTTAACTAATGACGTAGACTTAACATTCTTCAAATCATTATCCGACCAATAATCTTTTTCGAGTTCTTCAAGACTAAATTTCATATTTGCTTTTGCCATAATTGTTTCTACTCAAATACCATTATTATGTTTTTATTTCTTAAGTCAATATCTACTTTGTTTTCATTTATTAAAAACCATGTTTTTTTAGCCAAATCTTTTTTATATTTTAATAATGTTTTTTCTCCAATATTCAATGTCAATTTATATTCTGTTTGCCCTGTTTTTCCTATGAATATCCTAAAATAAGCCATCTTTTCATCAGCCCATTCAAATATGACTCCGTCGCACCAAAATCCTTTAGTATTTTCATTATGATTGTTTTCAAAATATCTGCAAATTTCATATTCAAACAAATCACAAAATTTCCTGTCAAATTTAATTTCCATTATAATATTCCCATTTTTACATTACAAGTCTTATCACATTGCTCGCTACATTATGACTGTTTTGTGTTGCAACCAAACTAGACAATCCTTTAACTTCTCAATCGCCCGCTTAATAACGCAAAAGGGACAACGTTCCGGCTGTTTACGATGTGGGGGCATACTTCATTATTTTTATAACTTTATTTTTATATTTTTTAAATCATTTAATTTTATTGTAAAATTTCCAGTTTTATTTTGCATTTCTTTTATTTGCTTCAAATATTCATGGCAATCCATTTGTTCTAAAAATCCTATATATTGGTCAAATTTATTTAACGTCTTAACATAATGACTTTTTAATTCCCCAATACAATTATACGATTCACCTTTTTTATATTTTTCTAAATCAAGTAAAATAACTTCTGATAAAATTTCGATTATTCGTTTATTTTGATATTTTTCCATTACATTTTTTAAACAATTCAAAGTATCTTCAATATTAAATCGCACTTTTCGTTCGCATAAAAATTTTAACCAGTCCAATTCGTTTTCTTTGACAAAATATTTTGCCAAAGGCACAAAAAAGTCATCTTCTCCAAACCATCCTTGATGTGCAACAGAAATTAACTCTTTATATTTTTTTTCATTTAACCATTTATTAAAAATAAAATCTCTGCCTTTATAATACGCATTCATTCGTCTCGCTGTTTCTTCCTTTGTGTCAGATTCTTTCCCGCGCCAAGGAAGATTATTTTCTTTTAGATATTTTTCAATCTCTTTGCTCATTTTTGTATAACTCATTATTTTATTTCCTTCATATACACTATTACATGCGGTTTTTAATTATTGTCAATTGATTCGTGGATTTTTTCACAAACTATTTCCAATCATTTTAGCCCCCATGTCGTATACCGTTTGTTATGTGAAGCGCGGGCGTACATCATTATCTTCAATATTACTTAAATAATATTTTTCAGAACAAAGTATTAACCTATTGTCAATTCTACAATCATTTAATAGTTTTGGTTTAATATTTTGGTATTCTATTAAGCAAATTGATTTATGTCCCTTTGAACACATTCCAAATGGAATAAATAAATATTCATGTAAAAATGTTCTTATAATTATTTTTTCTTTTTCAATACCATTTCTATTTTCTTTTCCTACAATATAATCAAATACAATATTTTCATAAATATCATTTTCCATATAATCAGTACCAAAAAATCCAAATTTATTTATATTATATTTTTTCATTATAATTTTATAATCATCTATCGATTTTTTCCATATTTCATCATTTAATATTTTATGAGAATATTTATTTATTTTTTCATTTATATTTAAAATATGTTTTTTAATCATACTTTCTTGAATTTCTTCTACAATAATTATAAATTCAGGTGTTTCCATATATCTCACTTTATTTATTTTTTATACTTTTGTCAATACATTTTCTACCTACAGCCCGCATTTCGCATAACTCTTTTTGTATTACTGTTGTCAAAACAATACAAAAAGGAATGCTACATGTACGTCATATTGTTCATCAGTAGTCTTCTGAAGCGGCGTCAAAGCCGCGTTCCACAATGCCGATATTGTTTTGCCATGTATAGAAAACATGGCGTTTTGGGTTGTAACTCCACTGTATATGCGGATTGTATCCATTTGCGAAACCTTTTTGGGGCGATGTGAGCAAGGCAATGTCCGGCATTCGTTTGATAATATCGCCGTTAAGACTCACCGCAAACGCGCCGTTCTTCGTGATAGCTACAAGGTATTTGAGACTGGCGTCGTAATAGAGCCGTCCGCTTACTTCGCCTTCCTCGTTCGGGACAAATGCTTCACAGTCAAACAAGCGAAAGGGGCTTATAAAACTGAAGCCGCGATCGTTTTTGGCGGTAGCGTCCGTTGCGCGGAACAAGGCAAGCGATTTGTACTTATATTCGGCCGCTTCATCGTCATCCATATTCCCGGTTTTAGCGAGGTCGTCCATGGCTACGGCGAAGCAGTCATCGTCAATCCATGCGCAAGGGCGATTCCAGTTGTAACCAGAGCTACAATCCGCGATTGCGTTATTTAGCTCGAACTCACGAAAAAAGTCATCCGTTTTAAATACGAGAATTTGATCGAAGGGTGACCATACCCAGCCGTTACTGATGAAACAATTGCTGGACGGTGAAATATGCAACTGGCTGTGAAAATAGTCGAGGTAGTTTTGGCTCTCATAAATGGCATTTCCCCTTTCGTCCGTGCCGGTCTTGCGTATCCAGACCTCTCGTTTGGTTAGATTCTCGCCTGACTCCGCGTCGAAGATATCCAGCCTGTTCCATTGTGTCTGGCAAATATACAGAATCCTACCGCCACGCTCCATAAAGCCAAAAGAATAGCCGGACACGTCGCAGTGATAGTCTTCGCGGGACAGTTCGCGCGATAAACCCGTTTCTATGTTCACCATAGCGGCGTTTATCCCAAAACGTTCGACCACGCAGACGTATGGGTGTCGGAAGTATAGGACAATTTCATGCGGCTCTCCGTCGAGCCGCCCGTCGCCAAGTCCCTGCGCCGTTTCTTGGATATTAGGCAGCGTTTGTATTCCACGCGCGACTTGCGTCTTTGTGTTTGCCAAATAGAGCGTATTGCCGGCATACAGCGCGTAAGTCCCCGTGTCACGGTCTGACGGAGCGATCGCTTTTACCGTATTTGCAAGCTCATTGATAGATATTTCCATTGTATTCATAATTTACTTTCTCCATTGTTAGCAAGATACCCCACGCTCAGTACACTGCACCTAGTGGAAGGGTTATGTTGCGGTTATTTATTTTGATTAATTTGTTTAAATCACACATTATATCTTCTTTTACATACTGATTACTTTCAAATTTTCCTCATAACTTTTGTCTGCATCAAAACCGAAAGCACAAAAAATTTCTCTCTTAATTTCACTATTTTTAGGATTTCGTAAATCGTTCCGGTTGTATGCCGTTTGCCCGTACCCCATTATTTTTATTTTATATTTTTTATCAATATATTACATAATTTATTCATTTAAGGTTTAACCTGTTTTTAATATATTACGTATTCTTTCTTCCACTTGTTGTGGAGCATAAATAATATAAGGCTCCACATTTTTATAATCTTCTTTTTTAGCAGGATATGTTTTACCGCCTATCCATATTTGAGACAGGTGGGGAAACTCTTCCGAATATTTCCCTAATTTAATTTCACTGAATTTAGCGTCTTCTCTTTGAAATAATGGATCGGATTTTATTACAGTCCAACGTTCAGAATATAAACCTACCGCCGTACTTATTGGATTAAAAAGTCTTCCAGATTGCAAAAGCATATCTGTATTATTAGTCATGTCTCCATAATAATTAAAAAATTCAACTATTTGATTTCTTGATGGTAGAATGGCAATTAAACGCCCAAAGGCATAAGGCGGATTAAATTTTATTCTTTCATCTTCTGATTTATTAATGGATATAGCAAAAAAATCACCTTCTTTGAATTTTCTTTTAGACATAAATTATTACCCCCAATAATATGTTATATATAATATCAAGCACAATTTAATCTCCTTTTATATTCCATCCGTCAAGTCTTTTTACGTTTTTTATACAATATTCTTCAACCAATTTTAGGGCAAATGGCATATAACTCGTTTATACATGTAATGACCGCCGCTATTCCAAAGCGGCAAGTTTGATTTTGCCTCAATGCATTGCTGTAAGTTGTCGATACGCAATCCGAAGCCAATACTTTCGTTACGGTAAGGATTTTCATCGTAGCCTGAACGGAGGTTTTTATTTTCTATTTTCAAATGTTTGTCGAATCGCGAAATGTCTAATTCCTTATAAATGAGGCCATATTGCAGATAGACAATTTTTTTGTCATTATGATTAATACTTCTGCCGTACGAAATGAGCATGTCGCCATAATCATCAACAGTGAGGTTTTTATGTCCGATGATTTTATTTTCGCCATAATAAAACTCGTTGTCCATAATGGCTTGTGAAGGCAACGCCATACATTTCGCCAGCTCGTCAAGGTCAATATTTATGGTGTCGCTGATTTTGTGGTACACCTTAACAATCAGCGGTTTGCCCATCAGATTAGCTAAACCGTAATTTTTTTGCCGTTTAAATTCTTCCGTTTTTCTCCGTTTCGATACGTCTATCAGGATCCGTCCAAAACCCCATCGACGTCTGCCGATTTTGAATGTAAAAAAGTCGCCTTCCTCAAATTTACAATGTTGTCGTTTGGCGGTTTTAAACGCTTCTATTTCTTGCAAATCGTTATTGGCGCTATCGGCTATCCATTGTTCAAGCCACATCTTCAAATCATCTATGTTTTTCTCACTGCCAAAATGTTCGTGGAAATAGGTGGTTTGCGTCGTGTAGTTCGCGATACAAAGAAAATCTTTTGAGAAACTGAAATATACTCCGAAAGGACTGAACGATTGCGTTGCCGTAAAATTTAACTTTTTAGGCTTTCCTTTCGCGGTTTTAGGTAAAAGAACCGTTCTGTTTTCGGTTGTTTGTTCGCAGAGTTCTTGTTCATGGTACCTGTCGCTGCTTACCCATATTCTTTTGCGAATAGTATCGCCGTCAAAGTAAAGATACATATCATTTAATTTCATAAGTTCCCAATTCTCTTCAACAAGGGCAAGTCCTAAATACTTACGCTGTTCGTTGGTAAGTTCAAATAATAATTCTGCCATTTATAATGCCTCCTATTTCTCGTTTCGCTGTTCTGCCGCACTGTCTTCCCGCTCAGCGTAATCCGAAGAGTGCGCTAAACAGAGGGAAATTAAATGTTATTTACATTAAGAATAAGCGTCATCCCAATATTTATAAGTAATGGCAGAGCCCATTTTTTTTAAATATTCGTCTCGTCTCATTAAATATATACTATCACATGTAGTAAGTATTTTTTGGTATATTAACAAAGTCAAATCTTTTCCTATTTGTTTTTCAAAAAAGATATTTAAACTGTCTAATAAATCATTCATCATCGTAAAACTGAATATATTTTTAAACTCTACAATGGTCTCTTCATTCCAATAAAAAGTGCTAGAATTACTTGAATCATATTCCCATAATTCGCCACTTACATATAGTTCATCAATCATATCAGAATAAATATTATCGCTTTTCTCAAATAGTAAAACAGATAAATAAAGGAAAAAATTCGCCTTTGAATTATCGGAAGAAAAATTCAGAATATAATTCATTATAGTTCCAATATTATTACTATCAAAAGCGATAATTGTATTAAAAAAAGGTATCCATCGCATATTACCAAAACTATAAGATAAAATATGTGTACAAAAGCAATTATTATAAAAATTCATCAATGAAATGTATTCTTTTTTGCCGATGGAACTAATAATATTTTTTCTATTTTTAAATAATGCGGTATTGAATTCTTCATAAATTAATATAACGGACTTATTTTTATTATTTTGGGCTTTATCAATTATTTTCAGATAGTAATTCAACAAATATAAAAACAAGTCTTTTTGAATATAGTTTGAGTACTTTAAATCGGAAGCGAAATTATATAAAATCAAATACTCATCTGTAATCTGATCCGTATGCTCCGTGCAAATAAATTTATGTAAAATATCCTTATCCGTTTCATACAGCTTCATAAGTATTTCCGTAGACTTTTTCATTTATAATAATCTCTATTGCCTATGCCAATTGTCCAAAAATGTTGAGATTTTTTTAAATCTTCTTCTATCCATATTTTAGAATCCTCATATTCTCCATTTTTCAATTCATTTGCAGCCTCTTCAAGATTTTTAGGAACAAGGTCTCTCCAGATTCCGACTGAAATTTCTGAAAAACCATAACTATACGGCGCTTCAAAATCATCAATTTCTCCGTTATTGTTTTTGGTTAAAATATCAATAAGCTCATCGGCGTATACTTTGAATGGATTTATATTATATATTTTCGGTTCTATAAATTGTGTATAAGGTCCTTGAATTTCTATGAATTCAAGTAATTTATTTTTATCAAAATCTAATCTCAATTCTAAATCATCGTAATATAATTTGAATTCCTCTTCATTATTCGGATTGCCTAAAATTAGCTTTATCTTATCCAAGCTTTCCCCAAAATTAATTTGACCTATTTCTTCAATGCTCATTCCCTGAAGCGGATTTAAAATGATTTTCTTCATCAACTTACTTATTTCCTTACTCTGCGCAGTCTGGAGACTATGCCGCACGGGATAACTTCAATTATTTATATCATTTAAGAATAAGCTTTGTATTGGATTTAATCCATATCAAAGCCTCATTAATAGCCTTATAAAAAGTATTTTTTGGTAATTTATAATTTAATACTTTATTTTATTCTCCCCATATTATCCAATCATAACTTAATGATTCTAATATATAGCAAAAATAATCATCAAAAGACTCTCCGCCATTAATTAATATATCAGAATTTTCTAATTCCTTTAACGAATATTGCGTTATTATCTTATTATTATGATTATCTATTCCCCATAATACATTACACATGTAAAAATAAATATCTTTTGAGTCATATTTCTCTAATATTGGATAGTTTCTTTTACCTTGCAAATGTAAATTACGCTCTAAACAATTCATTGCCGTATTTGATAAAACTTTTTGAGAAAGATTTTTAAATAGAACTTTAATATCAGCGATGTATCTTCCGATTTTCCAAACTGTTTGATGCAAACAAGTACTATTCCTTCGCTCTGCGGAGTTGGAGACTGCGCTAAAAATGGGGTTGATTTAATTTTTTATAAAAGAAATTATCGTATTGGAATTCTAAGCTTAAATACATTTCTTCATTTTTCTTATAATCTGATATTTCTACAAAAATTTTAAATTTATTCTTTGAAAAATCGTATTTTAATATACTTCCGAAATGATTTAAGCATTTATCTGGAAAATCACCTTCTATTATAATATTTTTACAATTTATAAAAGTAAATTCAAAAATATATTGTTTATTATTTTTCATATCTAATAGTTCAACCTCTACAGATATTTTGTTATTGTCTACTTTAATTAAATCTACATTTGCGTCATGAAAAGCATAAATCAAACTTAGTTCTTTTAAAGATAACTCTTCGTGTTCATCAAAAACAAATATCTCAAAAGTATCTATTAAGTCTTTTAAAAAATATCTCTTTATTTGGGGTTCTAATAATAAATTTTGTAACCAAACAACAAATTTTCTTATTTCTTCTTTGTTGGTATCATCAGCACATGTGCAATCATCACCATGAGAACTCATTAGAATTTTACCGATACTATAAAAAGAAGGTAAATCGAGTAAAATATCTTTGTAGTTATACTTTTGCAACTGCCGAATCGTTTCTAATTCATGTGCTATTCCCGTAGGAGTAGGTAGTGTTCTAATGTATTCTAATAATTTTTTCATATTTGTACTTTCAATGCGTGTTTCCATTTAATCTCCTTCAAATACTCCAATGTATTTTAATCCATTATAATTTTCTTTGTGAGGTTTGGAAATTTCAAGTTTGGCATTTTGGTACCAAAATATAGCATTTGCTTTCTTTATTTCTAAATTACTGCATAAGTTAAACTTCTGCTCGTTTGCATTAGAAATAGGCATTATCCAATATTTATAAGCAGTAGTAGATTTCATTTTTTTAAATAAATTATTTCACTGTAATTATTGTTATTCAAAGCAGATTTAGTAATTGATTTTAAACTTCCATCAAAATTATATTCAAACGAATGAAACAAAGTATCTGCTTCATTGTCATTTCTATCAAACTGTCTTATCGTGATTTTTTCGAGAATTTCACCTTTATTGTAATGATATTCTTCCCCACGACTGCCCCTTCTTCCTTTTAAATATGATTTTGCTATTTTATTGTTGCTGTTAAAAAAATATAAACTTACATTTTGCAATGTCTTTCTATTGTCAAAATTCATCGATTTTACGCGGTCGTTTTCATGGAACAAAAACTGATAATAAAACTCTCCTTCAATACTAATTCCATGTTTGACTTCTATGATGTTGTTTTTCTTGTCAAAACTGTAGGCATATAAATCATTAGAACTTTTTATATGGTTCTTGTTTTCTATCGGCTTTCCCTGTTTTAGTCCCGCTCTTTGATAAGAGAATGGAAAAATTTCATAAAAAACGCCTTTGTAATATTCGGTATTTACTATTCTTTTTTCTAATTCTTCTTTGATAATATCAAACCCGTTTTTGTATTTATCGTACTCTTTTTTTAATTCTTCCTTTTGCCCTTCAAAAGCTAATGCAATATCTTTCATAATTTTATTTCCATTCAAATACTCCGATAAATGTTAGATCATTATATTTTTTATCTTCATCTAAGGATTCAATGTCATCTCCGGTATAATAAAACATCGCATTTGCTTGGTTTATATTTTTATCTATGCAAGCTTTATACATGTTGTCATAAAGAGCTGATTCGGGCGTATTTTCAATTGCCGCTTTAAGTCGTTTGTGTTTTTACTGTAATAATATCCCATGAAATCCTCATCAAGCCAATCCAACCCAACATCAAGACAAAACTGCGGAGTTATATAAAAATAATTCCAATATTCTTCTTCTGTTTTTGTAGTTAAACCAAGCCACAAATATATTTTGTTCATCATATTTTTCCATTCTGCTGCTTTGAGAAAGCACAAATTCAGTGCTAAGAATACAAAAAGAACCGTTTCCGATGTGTTTTGGTTAATATTTCTGACTAAATAAATTTAGAATACAGTTCAAGCATTTCATCAGCACAACCGTCAAATAGGTCATTTGCTCTCTTGGCATATTCCATAGCTTCAGTATAGAGTTGCAAATTAAAACTTATGGAAGCCATAGCCTGATTCCATTCATAGTCACTTGAACCCATTTCTTTCACAGTTAGCAGCAAATCATATGCTTCCTCGTAAGGACTATTGTGTGATGAATAGTCTTGTAGAAAATTAAGTGTTCGTGCATATGCCATAGTCATATCATACGACCATATTTCTTGAGGATATGATAGTAGCTTTTCCTTTATTTCAACATAATTCTTCCCCAATTTATCCATATCGGGTTCAGCTTCTAATTTCTTTATTTGCCTAATCAAACCTGACATATCCATTTTAACACCCTCATTCGATTCAATTTATCCACTCAAAGTTAATTTCATTATACACTCGAAATACAACGTAGACGATTCTTTTTGTGTTTCTATTACAGTTTTTCCAATATGCAATTATGTCCGGAATCATTATTGTCCAAAATAATTTTTGTAATCGCTTGTATCGTATCAGCGCCTAAATTGCGTTCGCTTTTTTTGAAGTTTAACCACTTAATCAATATCGGTTCCCCATATTCTTGCCTTCCGAAACCGCCTCTTAAAATGTCATTAAAAGCGTTTAGATTTCTTCCGATTTTCCGATTCAAATTGAATGTAAACACGTTCTCCACCTCGTCGTAAAAGCCTTTTATAGTGCTGAAATTATTCCCGTCAATAATAAACTCTTTTAACGACATGTCAACTATCCGATTTCAAAACTCTAAACTTTTGAACAAAAATATTTGCTTCTGCCATAAATTTTTCATAGAATTGGTCTAAAAATTCATTTGTCTGTCGCATAATCGCCTCAATAAGTTTTTTATCGTTAAGCATTTTATAATGAATAGCTATTTTCTTGTGTTCTGTAGTTATTTTATCAAAACTATTATACATTTGTGTTTTAAAGTGTATGGTTTCGCGCCCTTTAACTTCTTCAAGAAAAACATATCCGCCAAAACTAAAAGATCGTCCCATTTCATCACAAGGGTATGAACCAGCTTCCGCGTCAATTCTCCATTGTGTGTCTTGTCCCCAAATATGCTTTTCAAGAGAGCATTCAATACTTTCTATCTCGTTTTTGTAATTTTTGTCTGAAATAGATTTCTCAATTTCTTTATGAATTTCAGGCATTCGCCTGCGTAAAAGATTATTCAAAGAAGTGTAAAAAAGACTTTTATTTTTCATTGAGTAATTTATACCATTCTTCCATTGTTAAAGGAGGTAATCCTTTTTTTTCTCTTTGTTTATTTCTTATTTTAACAGAAATTGGTGTTATTGTAATTGTACTATTCTTTATTGCACGTTCAATTTCTTCTTTGGTGGGTTTAACAGACTCTATTAAACTTTCCAAAAGTTCATTTAAATTATTTCCTATTTTTGTTGGATATTTTTTATTATCCTCCAAACCCCAATCATCTTCTTCATGAAACCAGTAATAAACTTCTTCGGTTGTTTTATTGATACACAGTAAATCGCCTCCGTCTATATTGCCGATGGGATATATTTCTTTTGGCATTCTTTGCAAATAAGTCTCATAATTATTTATGAAATCCTCGTAATCTTTTTCTGAAAAACCAAACAGATAATTGAGATTAAATTCTACTTTCTCTTTTTTGTAAAAAGTTTTTAATGGCTTGGCTACATTATAATCAATCAAAATTTCCTTGATATTGTGATTGATTTCAAAATCTAACTTGCCTTGGAATTGCTCAAATTTTTTGAGATTTTCCTCTTTTTCTATTTTGTTAATTGATTTTAGTATATTCATTTTCTTTTCCCAATCTTCTTTTCAAAAAAATTGATTATCGATTTGCTTGTCATACTATTCCTTTGGTGTATTTGCGCGGAAAGTATTCCTCTTGCATTCACTGTTTGTCCTATCTTAAGATCCAGAGCCGCTCTTGATTCAATAAAGATATTTATCGCTGAATTTTTTAAAGCGCACATGTAATAATGCGTATAATTAATCCTATCATAGAAAATATCCTTTATATCTGCGCTTAAAATTACTTCGGCATTTGTCCTCATTACACCGATGTCGACAGCATCTGCGGCGTCTTTATTCGGCTGAATAAAACCATGCTTAAAGCAAGTAACCGAATACTCAACCAAACAAAAATCCGTTATTATGAGAGAAATTATGATCTCGTCGTTTTTCCTTAACTTCTTAGTTTTTTCACCTTTATCTAAAAACTCATCGGATTCATAGTAATAAAGCTTTCCTGGTTCGTCTATTTCACAGAATGAAACAGAAAATCCTCTCGCTCTGCCTTTTCCGACAATATTTTTGATTTTACATGTGTAAGCATTCGCGCTCATAACATCAATCAATGCATTCTTTGCTTTCATATACGAAATGCTATTTTGAAGCCAATTGTAATACCACTCAAAAAAGCTTCCGCTTTCTCTCATCAAACCGCCATCATTACGTCTGTCATCTATCCATACGCTTCCTTTGTCTTCACCAGATACGACAAGCAAGCTGTATATGCCGCAACCGTGGTGGCAAATCGAAATAGTCCCCATTGTTTCAAGCGAATAATCCATAGAGTTTTCGGTTTCATCGTCAGATTTTGTTTCTACATGTGGATTATTAGGCGTAAATGGCGTATGCAAAAAACTATCAGGTAAGCCAGATTTATGCGAACGTTCGGCGCTATAAGACTCCAAGCGCAGCAGCCCATATGAGGGACCCATACCGCCGTTTCCGACATTCAATAAGAAACTTCTGTATTCCCCAGGAAGAGAGATATTGTTTATTTGCTCGAAGGCAAGTATTTCATCCTCTGTTTTGCAGGGGTTGAATTTATACTCATGCTTTGAAGCGCCAAATATTTCTTTGCATTTATCAAGGTTTTTAAGAATACTTATTTTGTCACAAATTTCGTTTATATTTATTTTCATACTTGCCGCCATTACAGATAAATCATTCTCGCGTTTAGTTGCTTTTTCATAATTGTTTTAACTATTTTTTTATAAATTGATAGCATATTATGCCGTTGTTGGTTTTTTTCTTTGGGCGTTTTACCTCAACACCTTCCTTTATAAGCGCCGTCTCTAAATTTTTAACAAATCGGTCCATCGTATCTATATCCTCTTTTTTTGAGTACGGGGCATATCCTCCCGTGCCCACTCTTATCCGAACCCTTTCTCCGGACTTTATACTTAAAAACCGCATATCGGGCGTTCCTACATACATTCCTTCAAAATTATCAAAGAAGAGAAAATGCTTCTTATTCTTTTCCAAAATAAAAATCCCACTTTCTGCTATTTCTATATGCCATAGTCAACTCAGACTTTTTCCGATGAATTTTCCCGTTATCAATGCCAAGCCTAATCCGATATAAAGAAGCGCTAATATAGAATAAAAGGGAGGGTTTCTAAAGCTGTACCTTGAATTGGTCAGGATAATAAGGCTCATACCTAATATTATTGTTACAAGAGTCACTATAACCATGATCAACCCCATATCAACTTCGCCTCGCATATTGATTCCTTTAACGGTAAATGTATTGCATTCGTTCATTTTTAAGGGGTTTATCTTCATAATCGCAGGATACATCTATTTTTATTAAAAACGCATAAGGATTGTATAAGTATTATATTTAGCTGAATAAAAAGTGTCAAAAATTATGACACAAAAAGAACCGTCCCCTAAGTGTTACAACTGTTTAGTTCGGACATTATTTTATCAGGAGTAATCTCCTTAGCATTTCATTTGGCATTATTTGTTCACATTTTTTGTAATTTGTTAATGTCTAAATGTTTACAAGCATAAATAGCGTCAAAATACCCCTTTATAGCAAAACTGATTGCCTCTACCGAGGAGGTTGGGTCATCGGTAAAATTGGGTGCGTAAATATCAAGACCAAATTTGGTAGAACCAAAACCAACATAATCCTCTATATGTAAGTCATTATCTGATTTATTTAGAAAATCAAAAAGCTCTTGAGCGTTTAGTTTAAATAAATCTTGATTTGAGAAAATTAATTTATATGAAGGAAGAGGTGCAAATAACACATAAAAAAGTTTCTCGTTTTCTTGATTGTAATATGCCAAAGCCTCTGCATAATCATCGATTATAAACTTGTTGTCCTCAAAAGTATCTTCTCTTGTCGTTCTCAATTTGAAGTCTATTTTGGGAAGAATGATTTCTCTTTTTTCATTCAATTTAAATTTACCTGCTGAATTAAGCGGTATTATTTCTATTTGTTCTTTATGCATAAAATCCTCCAAAATATATCTGAATTTAATTTCCAACAATTACACTTCGAGGACGGTCTTTTTGTGTTATCAAGTTTCTACCGTTAATAATTTTAATACAGAAAGGCTCGCAAGGTTGCGCCTTCCGTTCCTTTCGGCATAGCTGTGTCGCGCCTACTAAAACCCCGAAATATGTTACATCATTGTTATAGCCTATTAATTTGAATTAAATTCGGACATATCCGCACCTATTTTTCTGTGTAAACGCGCGATCCGATAATCTTTTCCAAACGCTCAAACATACTCATATTTCAGCCACTTCGCAAATTCATCGGCATTTCTTATCTCTTTTATACTTTTATCGATCATTACTCTCATCGGATATTTTTCACTGAATATCAATCTACATGTACGGATATCTATAATAAATGAATTGTTAAACATAGTGCTTTTTAATGATGTGCTTGTAATTGTAAGTTGCTCCAACTTGGATTTATTAAAAAAGGACCAACCCAAATCAGAATCAATGACAGAACAATTTTTAAAAATAGTGTTATTAAATTCAGCTTTAGTCAAGTCAACATTTTTGAAATTACAATCATAAAATTCGCAATCATAAAATTCACTTTTGCGTAAAATTGTATCTGTAAAGTTTACATGATGAAAAATACAATTATAAAAATAAGAGCCTCCCAAATTACTATCTTTGAACGTAATATTCTCAAAATCAATTTTTGTACAAATGGCAGCGCTAATATCTTCTTTTACGATATTCAAATCAGTTATTGCCATGTTTTCAATATCAAGTTGTTTGCCTGAATCATTTTTGCTTAGCCAATCTAAGTGTTTTTTTGTTTTTTTAATCATCTATAAATATTGTACCCTCATCCGATCTATCTCTCTTAAAGCTTTAAATACAAGTTTCTCTCACTTATAGCGAAAATATAAGTCATCTTGATTTATAACACAATTATCTACTGTCATGATTAGTTCAGAATAGATCTTTTTAACTTTCTCATCATATATGTTATCCTTTATCTGTCTTAGCTGCTCATAAAACAGTATTAAATCAGAACATTTCCAGTTTTCATCGTCATACCAACCCGTTTCCGTATGATAAAATAATGGAACGCCTTCCCATTGACCATTTTCATTAGGCTTTATTTTTTCTACTATTTCATCAAAATATCCAATCCAAAGTTCAAGGATCTTTTTAATATTTCCCTGTTTATTCATTTGTACTAACTCTATTTTAGGTTCTCTTTCAAATCCTTTATAAAAATTTATTATTTCCATTAATATCACTCTATTTCTATCACTATATCTTTCAGCCAATTTGGAGTATATTCTTCACTCCTTGGAAACTTAAGCAGGTCATTTTTGAAGTCGGAAACATCTGTGTATTTCTCAAAGAACGGGTCTTTGATGTCGTAGGTAAAAAAATAAAAAGCCGTATCAGTACTATCGATAGAAACTCTCATTTTATACCATGCTCCCTCAAACGGATTGATGCTATACATATCTTTTCGTATATCCTTGAAGATTTTGGACGCCTTGATTTTGGAGTTTATGATATATAGCTCCGTGTTATTTATTTTCCCACTATCATTTTCGCCGGTTATCGAGATGAAATCATTTACCGCATAGCAGTTGATTTTTAATTCATTCCATTGCTTTTCTTTTTTTAAGTTCATGTAAAAATTAATGATTTTTTCGATAGAAGCGAATACTTTTTCATCTTTATCGGATAATATCACCTGTTGCCTTTCTGTTTTTACCTCTGTTCCGCTTGAATTATGATTGGGCGTTGGGCGGTACGGGTATTCGTACATTTTGACTTCAATTCTTCCAGAATTATCTTTACTGGTCTGATTGAGTGTGCAATCAATTTTCTTCTTCTTTTCAAGACATTCTAAAAAATAATTCCAATACCTCTTATTTAAATCACCGTTAATATTATTGATATCTTCCTCTCCATTGCTATAAGTCAAAGAGCCTATGAACAGTGAACTCCATTCTTCGGGATCAGAGTTGCCCCTCAGTTCATCATCTGATTTGAATTCATTCGTTATTTCTTCCCGACATAGTCTTAACAGCGCTAACGCTGAATATCCAGCTTTGGTTTTACCTTCATTAATCCTATTAAGAATGTAGACGTATTTGTCTGAAATAAGCTTGGAAAAAAGATCTTGTTCAATCTGATTGTTTATATATTTGTGAGAATATTGTACGATTTCATCGAAAGTAAAATCTTTCGGAAACGTTTTGTGCCAAATAGGATAGTTGAGTAATAAGGTGTTTAATATAATAAAATATTTTTCGCGATTATTAAAACACGACAATATTTGGTTCCTCAATTCATAGCTCAAAGCCCCGTATTCATTTTCATCGATGTTTTCTATAGCGTTGCGTTTTAATCGTGATATTTTTTCATCCATCATTCAATTCCTATCACCATATCTTTTCCCTGCATTTCATTTATCGCTTGTAACGCATATACAATCCCCTCATTTTCTTCAGTCAGCGTATCTGCATTTATATTTCCAAAATATTGTTTTATTTTTTCTTCTAATTTTTTGCATTCATTACTTGATAAATATCCGACTTTGTAGTCATTTGTAAAGCTTTTAAAGCATTTACCATCTTTTATTGATCTGCCATTTATTATTATTTTCCACAAACAAATTAATTCTTTATCGCTTGTATTTAAAATCAATTTTGTACTTTTATCATATCTTCGCTTATTCATAAACGGTTCCATAAGTTCAATTTTTTTAGTCTGTGTCAAATCACAATATACGCCGATAAATTCAGCCATGATTTCGTTTAATAATTCATTGCTCAGTTCATTAAATTCTTTTTTGAAATTTATTATTTTAGTTAAATATTTGCATAAAATATATTCATCCCTATTTTCACCACTCACATATATATCAAGATACCAATTCCTGAACACATTGAATTCCTCACAAATCCATTCTTTTAAAGTAAAAGGTGAATTTATTTTATAAAAACATATTCTTTGTCCCATTTTTATTATCCTAAGCTTCCCGCTCGTCGCAGTCCGAAGACTGTATCTGGCAAGGGATTCCATTTATTCTTAAAGATTCTCCTTGAAAAGTGGAATATATAAAAGTTATTAACGGTTTTAAATCTTCCATTTTAAAACAATTTTGCTCAGGAAAATCTAAAACAAAACTATTTTTCAAATTTTCACTATCCGTATATAATCCTAATGTTGCGGAAAAAGAAGCCTGCTTGTCATCCTCTTCAATACCGTTCCATAAAGAGATTCTTATACCTAAATTTGGGAACTCTTTATCAACATTGACTTCTAATATTTTTTTTAAATTGTCTGTACTAATTGCAACTTTATTTTTTAAAGCTTCTGACAAACTCTTTCCTTTCTGATACCAATTAGAATATATTTCCGGAAACTCTTTTGATATATACTCTAATGAATAAAATAACTTTTTAGACAAAACGTCTACATTTTCTTTTCTTTTACTCCAAAGGATACTGATAGATTCTATTTTTTCCATTTTTATTGTTTTACCTCAGCTTAAAAATTAATTCTACTCCTTAGTTCGACACAGTCCGAAAACTATGCCGAGCAGAGGATTTTATCTATTTGTCTATATCTATTTTTAATTTTTCTTTCACTAATTCTTTAATTTCACATTCTGTCATTTCAAATTCCGAACCTGCATCTATAATCATAATATTTTCAATGACATCATATAAATTCTTGTCAGCTATTCTCTGCTTCAAATAAAAATCGAAAGCATATTTAGCTACTGATTCCTAATTATAGCGCCGCTTAATGAAATGACATTCTTTTATTGCTTTTTGGCGCGTGGCGCGCTTAATTATTTTTTTATTCGTTATCTATTTTATGAATTAACATATCTATCTCATAACCAAATTCTTTCAAATAAGACAAACCATCTTGAATGTTTATATTATTATTATATCCTGTCCAACCGTTTTTCAATCCTTGCAAAATAAGCTTCTGAACAATTTTAGGTTCATTTATATTTATTTTTTCAAATGTTCCAATTATCGTATTCATTAAATTAACTCCGAAATTTAATGGTTGTCCTATATAATAGTCATCGATGGTTATAAATTTAATTATCAACGGCGTCTGTTTTTGTTCGGTCAAATATATTCTAATCAGTATTGAACTCGTTCCGTCTTCTAAATAATTATGGTTTATCTTATAAAGATATTCGTTATTTTGAATAACTATTTTTCTTAATTGTTTTTTCATTCAACAATTCCCTTTGCTAGGCATAGCTTCGGATTGCGCCGAGCGAAGGAAAATTTTGCATAAAATATCATTTTCAATTTGTCGGCTAATCATATAAACTTTCGATTTCATAAAATAATTTTTCTGGTAAACCCTCAATATAATTTTCCGGAAGCGGTACCTTCTTGCCTTTCAATTTCGCAAACATTATTTCAGGTATCGTATCATTCGCAAATGCTTCTACCCAATTGTCGCCTTCATCATTTTCGGGGTCGAATGCTATTTCCTAATTTTTATAAAAATTATTCTTATATCTTTCTTCAATGATGTTTCTGTTTTTATAGTTTTCGTTCGGACCAGATTTCCAATATATCATTAGAATGGTCGCCTTGTCACTTTCTGGATTATTTATCAGCCACTCAATAAACTCCATGTAGTTATCCCAATTCCATTCCATTGCCATTTGATGTTGGACTTCTTTTGTACTGTTTTTGGCGAAATCAAGTATTTTATTTATTGCGATTTCGTCGATTTTTGAATGTTTGACTATCCATTTACTATACACTTGGTAGCTCCATCAAATTAACACAAAAAGGACTGTTCCTTTTGTGTTAAATATCTGTCTAAATTTTCCAACAAATAAAAATCCTCTAAATTATTTTTATTATATCCAGCTTTCTCTAAATCTCTTTTTATTTGGTCTAATAGTTTTAACCATTCTTTTATAAATAAATTAATATTTAATGAAATTTTGCTATTTGCATTATGCTTTTCATTTAAATATGTCCATTCTAAAAAAATAATATCATCTTTTAAATAGCATTTCCATAACTCGAAAAAGCTCTGACTGGGAAATTGAACATCAAACTCCTTTTCTTTATTTTTTATGGAATTAAGCATGTGTATAATATCAGAGAAACTATCTCCTATATCTAATTTATAATTTAGTGAGGTTGAAAAATTATTCCATACAATTGTTACATTGTTTTCTAAATCGTATATAGAAAACTAGCTTCAGATACAGTCGTATCTTTTGGATCAAAAGTACCTAATTTTAAGTTGTTATTTAATAGTATCTCAAACATAAGTATAAGTATAATAACTCAATGGGGACGGTCTCTTCCGCGTTATGCTCTTCATGCGAAATGTTTCAACCGCACAAGGCGGTTCAAATATCCCGCTTCGTTCTTAGCATTGGATTTCCAATAATAACGTCCAATAGTCAATTTGTCAAGATGCATGAATCGCCCCTTTGTCTCGTATTACTTTTAACCAATATCTTCATTTCTTCTGCTAATATCCAACCATATAAACCATAAGAAGATTCAATCATATAGTATCTTTGATTTTCTTCATTTAATTTATTTATTAACTCTTCTTCGTCATTGTATTTAAAGGGGAAATCATAATTTTCTTTTTCATTTAATACTTCAGCGTCAATAATTTTCATGTATTCATCTATTGAATATTCCGTAATATCAAATATAATACCAACGGTTATTCCGCTGGAAAATAAATACCCCATGACATTACTAAACTCTATCGTCGTTATTTCCTCATCACGATAGACGGTATTGAATATTATTTTATGATTCTCCAGATCAACGAAATACGATTTTATAATATTATCGTGTATTTTTGACATAAAATGACCTCCTTTAATTCATTGTCTTACTTGCGCTCAATATGTTCATAATCATTCTACTCTTTCACGTTATAATAAAGATTCCATTCTAATCTCGTCCATAACCCGCTATGCTCTCGCACTAATTCCAATTTATTATTTTTGAATAATATTTCAATCTCCAACAGAAATTCTGACCTAAATATCTTCCATGTGGTTGTTGCGTATATTAAAACATAGCCATTTTTTGTGCGGCTTTGGCGAGGCAATATAATATAATCAACCGACAATTCTCTAAAACTATTGATCCTTTTGGATTTTTTGATAATTCTATGATTTGAAATTGATGTGATCCGTAAATTATCCAGTGTGATTATCAATTTGTCTAATTCGGACGGATCGATTTTCATGAATTGATTTAGTACATGTATGTGTTTTTTGGTAGGAGTGATTTTGTTACGCGTATCAAACCATAGTTCCACAGAACATTCTAACGGAGGAGTGTAATATTTTTCGGACGAGATTAAGAGATTGAATTCTTTATCATAGTCCAGGTTTTCTATGTTTTTCATTCGGGCATTCTTTTATTCTACTATGTATCTAATGATATATCATCCCACTCTGTATTTGGGTCAATTATCCACTCCAAAGCTTTTCGTCTTTCTATGACAAGAGATAAACGCTCTCCGTCTTTGCCTTTATTGAGTTTATTGTGTCTAATTAGAGAATGCAATAGATAATACAAATCCACACATTTAACAACATTAGTAGTATCTATCAGCTCAAGACTCCTTAAAAATAAATTTAATTCTTTTTCGGGCGGAATTTTTGAATAATATTTGCTTAATATGAATTCATTATCGAAATCGAATAATAATTTATATCCCACAACTTGGCACGACCACAATAAAGGAAGAATAGCTTCTCTCTTCCATGAAAAATCAATAATATCCTGCTTGTCCATACCTTTTTTCTCAAAAATACTTTTTTCTTTGTGCGATAAATATTTCTCCCATTTATTTTCTCTAATTTCATTAAAGAAAAACGGTTTTGAATCCGAACCTTCTAAAAAAATAGCATACAATATATGCAAAATATTTGCTCTAAGTCCGATTTCATCTTTGCTTCTAAAATGTGACGGCGCATCAATGAGGGGAAGGTCATAGCCTGTGGAAATTCCCTTCTTCAATAAAAATTTAATGTTTTCACTTCTAATCTCATTCATATTCGCTCTCCATCATTGCTTTCTTTATTTTTTATCTATAGATTTACCTGTGTATCCTTAATGCAAAAGGGACGGTTACTTGTGCATTTATATGTTTTTCTTTTGTTCAATTAATTACTGAGTGGGATTAAATCTATTTGGTGATATCTTGCACCAACGAACACAGAAACCCAAATGCAAGGATTATTCCATTCATTTGGCAACTCAATATGACAAGAAATACTGTCATTTGTGTTTATGTTTTTTGCTTCAAAAGCATAGCGGTCAAGGTCTTTCTCATTGTTTTTCCATCTTTCTAATTCTAAATCATATTGATTTGCAAATTGCTTAAATAACCCCCAAATTTTTTCCGCATTTTCTTTTTGTAATTCTACATTAATAAAATATCGGTGTCTACTTCCACTTCGTTTTTTTAAACCGTTTTCATTTGCTGAATATATATTTATATGCATTTTTCTTACTTCCCATTCGGTGTTTCCTAACGAAGTTTCCAATGAGATAGTTTTTACAAAATCAAAAACACGTTTTTCCCATATTTTTTTTGCATACTCAAATGAAATATTTTCTGTCATTACATTTATATCTTTCAATTAATTCTTGTGCTTTGATACGATTTTTCAATAATTTCGCATAATCGGTAATTATTGATTTTTTCTATTTTGACAAAGTTTGATTTCATATTTTGATTCATTTCTTCCTCATCGCTTTCTTTATTTTTTCGGCTACTGCCATACATTCATCGACTGAAAACGGTTCAAATGAACTTGAAAAAACCTCGGAAATGATGATGGCTTGTGCTAACTTTCACATTATCTTTCCAAGGGATTGGGCTACTATAGA
>JAISAU010000024.1 GCA_031266555.1 Campylobacteraceae bacterium | reverse complement strand
GCATATTGTGGGTCGGCGGTATTGTAGGTTATATTAAAAATACCAATATAATCAACGCTTATTCAACGGGAAATGTCAGAGGCAGCGAATATGATATCGGCGGCATTGTAGGGTATGCTTGGGGTACTAACATAGTAGATACTTATTCAGCTGGAGATATCATAGGTAATAACGAAGTCGGCGGTATAGCAGGACTTATTGATGAGACCAATATAACCAACTCTTACTTAACGGGAAGTGTTATAGGAAATTATTTTGTTGGCGGTATAGTAGGGACAGCTTACTACAATAGTAATATAATCGGCGCTTACTCAACGGGAAGCGTCATAAGCAATTCTGATGTCGGAGGTATAGCGGGAAGTGTTGAAGAGACCAATATAATCAACTCCTACTCTACCGGAGGTATCGTAGGCAATTCTTACAGCGGCGGTATCGTAGGGGTCGCTTATTATGCAAAAGTAACTAACTCCTATTCAAGAGGAAACGTCGTAGGCAACGAGGTAATCGGCGGTATAGTAGGGTATGCTGACTATACCGATGTAACCAACGTTTACTCAATGGGAAATATCAATGGCGGTAGAGGTATCGGCGGTATCGTGGGAGGTGTTGAACGCAGCAATATAACAAACTCTTATTCAACTGGAAACGTCATCAGAGGCGATTGGAGTGTCGGCGGTATAGCGGGGTGGATTTATGATGGTTCCAATGTCTCAAATAGTGTTGCTATCAATAGTTTGATTAGCGGAAGTTATGATTTCGTAAATCGCGTTGTAGGCCGTATCGATGACTACTACGAGCCAAACGCCGCTTCAAATAATTTTGCGTTAAGCAATATAATCGGCGGTTTTACAAACATTGGCGATATAAAGTATAACGGAATGGACAAAACCATAGAACAGCTAAAAACAAAAGAGACTTATAGCGACGCGATAGATGGCGACGGTTTAGGCGGTCTTGGCTGGCAGTTTGGAGATAGCGACACAGCTCCTTGGAAAATAGACCCAACCAAAAACAACGGTTATCCTTATTTTTATTGGCAAGAGTTATAAAGTATAACTATTCATTTGGTTTGAAGCTGACTTACATCAACTTCAAACCAAACATATGGGTTTTCCCGTTATTGCGATAATACGAAGAACTATCCTCTTTGTCATTGCGAGCGAAGCGCGGCAATCCATCTTTATATATAAAGGCTCGTGTTTTTTTCTTTGCGGATTACCGTGCAAACTTCGCTTGCTTTCAAAGACAGAGGTAATTATCTGTCGTTTATCTCCTATTTCCCATCATTGCGAGTGGAGTAAAGCAATCCAGAAAAATACAAACCAAAACTATATTCTTTAAAGAAAACGATTTATGTTATTTGTTTGCATGTTACATGTAAGATAATTTTGGAGTTTGATTTTAGGAATGCTTTATATAGATTGCCACGTTGCGTTGCTCCTCGCAATGACGAAATTGTTCCCCATCATTTTAAGAAATAAAATGATGAAACAATTCATATTTTGAAGTCTCAGATGTTTACATGTAGACCACTTCTCTAATGTTTAACTTTTTTATTGAACGCTTATTTTCCGCTTTAACCAAATACCTGTGTTATGCCAAATGGAATTAGAGTTTGATAGATTTTGTATTTTAAGAAACTGCATTTTGATATTTTTTTGCTATAATTTTTAAATAATTATTTGTATTTGATAAAAATAATCGATTGAATATAAAGGAGTAATTTTGCAAAATTTTTCAAAAAATCAACTTACTATGTCTATTTTGATGACACCTAGTATGGCAAATTTTAGCGGAAAAGTTCACGGAGGGGATTTGTTAAAACTTTTAGACCAAGTCGCTTACGCACTTTCAGCCAGATATAGCGGAAGAGATGTAGTAACGCTTTCCGTTGACAGGGTGCTTTTTAAAAATCCCATACCTATCGGGACGTTGGTAACGTTTTTGGCAAGCGTGAATTATACCGGCAAAACGTCTATGGAGATAGGTATAAAAGTTATTTCCGAAGATATACAAAAACATACCGTCACGCATACGAATAGTTGTTTTTTTACGATGGTGGCGGTTGATGAAAATGGTAGACCGACACCCGTGGAGTCTTTCGTACCAAAAAGCGCCGATGAAAAAAGGCGTTGGGAAAACGCGAAAATAAGACGAAAAAATCTACTTAAAGAAAATCCTATATAAACTTTTAAAAGGGCGGCGAAAACTTAATATAACAAAAAAGTGTTTGTTCTTTCGCTACAATTGAGGCTTTTAAAATTTAAATATATCGCATATATAACTCTATTAATGCAAAACTAAAAAAGCTTACATGTAGCGTGTTTTTGCTTTAAAAACACGAATTGAAATTTTGTCAGTTTAGGCCTTAAAGTATACTAAGACATTAAAACAAATTGCCTACATGTAAAAGAAAAAACTGAAACGTAAAGATATAACTTCGTTGCTTGAAATAATTTATTTACATGTATATAATCGTATAAAAATGGATGTTTATTTTTTGACATATACAAATATATTTTATTGAAGGCTATTTTGGCAAAAAAGAGCAAAGAGTTAGCAAAACCGTTTAAGATTTTTCAACGCTTCATTGACAAGTTTAAAAATCTTAAATTTTTACTGTTTTTTGTAAAATTTTTCAATTTCTCCTATATAAACTCTGTGATAATCTTTTGCAGGATATAGATTATCTATACTCTTGTCCACGAAATTTTTAGGGTTAAAATCGCTAAAATAGATTTTTTTGCAGACTATTATCTCTTTTGCCTCTTCAAAACTTATGACATTTTCGTCAAAATATATAGGCGTTACGTTTGCTTCTTTGGCTTTATCTGTGTCGCGTCCTGATTTGCTGCCAAAGATTTTATGCACCTTACTTTTAAGAGATTTATCAAAAAATGTCAGAGTAAAGCGATCAGATTTTTCCATAAAGTCGTAAGTATGACGAGTAGGACGCACATATGCTATAGCGATATTTTTTTCCCAAAGATATCCGACTACTCCCCACGAAGCGGTCATGGTATTATAATCGTCTTTTGTGCCCGCACTTACAGCCATCCACTCTTTACTTATTTTTGTTATCATCGAACCTTCAAAATCTGTGACTATATTTTTCTCTTTCCACAATTTTGAAGCTTTTATCGCTTTTGTTTGTTGCATGTAACATCCTTCTGAAAATTTTGTAAAATTATATCCAATTTTTCTTTTTAAACATACGCAAAGATTTCTCAATATTTACTTGATATTTTTGTTTTGGATCTGATTTTTTATATATTATTTCGCGAGATTGTTAACTTACATAAGCAGTGTAGACTTACATGTATTATATAAAAAACTTTTCTATCTCTTCTCGCATTTCGTTCGTGCCAATGATAGTATTTACTTTATGGCGGAACGCGGCGGCTTCAGACAAAGATTTTGAATACGCGTGCAAGTGCTTTCTAAATAAGATTACGCCCATTTTTTCTCCATAAAACTCGCTCATAAGTTGCAAATGTTCTAAAACGATAGATTTTATAAAGGATTTATCAACGCTGTTTTGGTTGTGTTTTAGCTGGTAAAATATCCAAGGATTGCCTATCGCGCCGCGTCCTATCATTAACCCGTCACATTTGGTAAACTCTTTGACTATTTTAGCGCGTTCATAAGTCGTGATATCGCCGTTAGCGAAAATTGGGATTTTAACCGCTTCTTTCGCTTGTCTTATCGCGTCATAATCTATTTGGGCTTTATACGCGCCACTTCTTGTTCGCCCGTGAATACTGATAAAATCCGCCCCTGCGTTTTCAATGGTTTTAGCTATAATTTCAGGCGTTTTTTCGTTAAAACCAATACGAGTTTTAACGGAGGTATAACGTTTATTTGAATATTTTTTTATAGTTTCCACAATTTGCGATAGACGCGATAAATCTTTCAAGAGCGATGAACCGGAGTCTTGCGCCACAACTTTTGGCACGGGGCAACCGCAGTTCAAATCTATGCCTATTATGCCTTCCATATCATTTAAGATTTCAATCGCTTTGACGATACTATCTGTATCGCTTCCAACGATTTGTATCATGTATGTATTTTCATTTGCCGCGCGCTTTAACATGTGAAAGGTTTTTTTAGAGTCTCTTATAAGCGCGTTTACGCTTATCATCTCCGAAAAAGTCAAATCAACGCCGAATTTTTTGCAAATATAACGAAAAGGTAAGTCTGTAAAACCCGCGAGCGGAGCCAAAGCGGTAGGACTTTGGCTAAAATCAATCTCAAGCATTAAACAATAAGGTCTGTATCTACGATTTTTCCATTATCGCGCAAGAAAAGCAAGATTCTGAATTTTTCAAATTCGCTATCTTCATTATTTTCCAAAAAGTCTCTCGCTTTTTCAATGAGTCTTAATTCAAATAATATATATAAATACGCGAACGCCGCATGTTGATTTTTAGATTGAACATTGTCATAAAGCTTTAAAAGAGCGTCCGGTTCAACGATTGTTTTAAGTGTTTTAGCCGTATCTAAAAACTCTACAGAACTCATGGAAGTCTTTTCTAAAAGCTCTTTTATTTCGGCGTTGCTCAGTGTAAAATCATCATTTTGGTCGGCAAATCTTTTAAATAAAATAAGTAGCATATCGCTTGTTAAAGTAAAATTGTAACTTTTAATATCCGCATACGAAGCTTGTTTTAAAAGCGCGTCAAAAGCTTTTTTGCATATTTGACTATCAAGCGAGTCGCAATGCTTTAAAATCTCGTCGATAAATTTTTTATCGCTTTGTGAAAAATTCAGACGATTTTGATTTAAAAGTTCATTGTCGCTTCTTAAGCGAAATTTTTTCAAATCCACATATTCGCCGTCTCTAATTTTCTCTAAAATGCCAAATATATCGTCAAGCTCTTTTTCGCCTGTTTTTTCATCAGCGCTTTTTGGGTTATATCGCATTTTTTTAATAGCCGTGGCCAAAACTTTAAAAGACTCGGTTTTGTATTCCAAGTCTTTTTCTTCTCCCAAAAGAGTATGTTTTGTTTGCAGCACAAGCGTTTCGTAATCTTTCTTTGTAAGACGTTTTGCTAAAAAATTTTTCGCGGAATAAAACAACATGTGAATTACGGAAGCTATGAATAAAACTAATGCCGGTATGATGAACCATATAGCTATCGGCAACTCCCAACTATAGTTAAAGAATGTCAGCGTATAGTATGCGTTTTCGTTTGGAATTACGCTGTAGACATAAATGCCGACAATCGCCAAAAGTAAAACAGAGAAGACTATATATTGTTTAATACCCATCAAAAACTCCTTTTTTTGTTTTTTTCTTTTTCGGAAATTTCACGACATATAATGCAATATTTTGCGTGCGGTTTGATTTTAAGTCTTTGAATGCTTATGGCTTCCTCGCACATTTCGCATATTCCATAAGTGCCTTTTTCAATTTTACTAAGTGCGTAGTCTATCTCAAAAAGTTCTTGCGATTGCTGTATGTTTAAAACTTGATCAATAAGATTATTCGCGTTTAAAGTCGCAAAATCAACCTCGTCTCTGGCGTCGGAAATATCCAAACCCTCAATCTCCTTCGTTGCCCCGTCAATGTTTCTTAAAACTTGCTCTTTTCTCTCAAGAAGTAAGTTTTTAAAAAACTCAATATCGCTCTGTTTCATTTTTATCCTTAGATTTGATCTTACTCTTTATGGTACGGGTGGTTGTTTTTTATGCAAAGCCCGCGATAAATCTGTTCAAACAGTACCAATTTCGCTATCTTATGCGCATATGTTAAACTACTTAAGCTTATAACTCTTTGAGTGCGATTTAAAAATTGCTTCTCAAAACCGTAAGCGCCGCCTATAAAAAACCTTATATCGGCGCCGTTGTCAAAAATTTTAGCAAACTCCGCGCTGTCTAATTTTTCCCCGTCTTCATCAAGAGCTAACGTGTAGTTTTTAATATACGGTTCAAAACTTTCAGCGTATGATTTTTGCGCTTCCGATACGCCTTTGCTTTGCGCCGACGCGATTTTATTGTTAAAAAGCGATATATTTTCTATTTTAGCAAAGCGCGAAATTTTTTTTGCGAACTCTTCCATCATACTTTTAATTTCATCTTGCGGAGTTTTTTCAATAGAATATACTGTAATCTTCATAAAGTCCGGAACCTACCGCTAAATATGTTACATGTTTAAACTCATCGTACAGTTTTACTCCGCCAATAGCCGCAACAGGTTTTTTAGAAAATTTAGCGAGCGAATCAAGTGTGTTTCCTAAAATATTTGTTGTATCTTTTGTGCTTGTTTTACGATATGCGCCAAGTCCTATGTAATCGATAGGCAAAAAATTTGCCGCCGCTATCTCATCCGCGTTATGCGTCGATAAGCCAAGCAGTTTTTTATCGCCTATAGCGTGTCTTACCAAGTTAGCCGCATCGCTGACATTGCCCACGAAGTTTAAAATATCCTCTTGTCCTAAGTGAATGCCGTCGCAGTAATCTATCAAAGTTATATCGTCGTTCACTATAAGCGGAGTATCGCCGCAAAGTGATTTTATGGTTAATAAATCCTCTTTTTTTTCATCAAAATCGCCAGTTTTATTTCTGTATTGAATTAGATAAGCGTTAAAATTTTTTGCTTTTTCAACTATCCATTCTAATGATTTATCATTTTTTTTCAATGTCGCTTTGTCTATCAGCGCATATAACTTTAATGCTGCGATTTTATTCTCCCATTTCCTTAGGTTTCATTATGGATTAGACGCGCTCTTTCCATCTGAAGGTTCAGATTTGGCGTCTGTAAAATACATAAGCAAGTCAGCTATTGCTTTTTTCAAGTCGCTTCTTTTTATTATCATATCAATAAGTCCGTGTTTTAATAAAAATTCCGCTCTTTGAAAACCTTCCGGCAATTCCGCGCCGATAGTTTGCTTAATAACTCTTTGTCCGGCAAATCCGATAAGAGCGCCTGGTTCTGCTATTATCACATCGCCAAGCCATGCGAAAGAGGCGCTTACTCCGCCCATAGTGGGATCTGTTAAAACAGATATAAAAGGAAGACCTTCTTCGGATAATTTTGTTAGAACAGCCGATGTTTTCGCCATTTGCATTAATGAAAACGTACTCTCTTGCATTCTTGCTCCGCCGCTAGCACTCACTATAACGAGACCTTGTTTTTTTTCTATGGCTCTTTTGGCGGCGCGCACTATCATTTCGCCTTCAACAGACGCTAAACTTCCGCCCATAAACTCAAAGTCAAAAACGACAAGTTGAACGCTTATGCCTTCTATTTTGCATTCTCCCGCGATGACGGCGGAGTTTCTTTTTGTTTTTTCGTACGCTTCTTCTATTCTTTTTTTGTATGATTTTTTATCAACAAATTTTAGAGGATCTATCGGTGTCAAATTTTTATCAAAACTTGTGAAAGTGTCTTTGTCGCTCAACAAATTTATTCTGTCCAACACGTTTATTCTCATGTGGAATCCGCATTTTGGGCAGACGTTGGCTTGGAGCATAATCTCTTTTCTGTACATTAAAGAACCGCACGCTTCACACTTTACCCAATGGCTTGGAGCTTCATTTGCTTTTGGTTGCTCTTTGCGTGTTTTAAATATTTTAGAAAAATCCATTTGCAGATTGCTCCTTTATAAAGTTAGAAATTTTATCAAATATTCCCTTATCTTTGCTTACAAGTAAAAAATTGTCGTTTTTAAACCTAAATAAATCCTCGCACATGTACCAACCGCCCGCTATATCAAACTCTCTGATTTGCCCTTCGTATAACACAAAATTTACTTCGTGGGCTATACTTAAAGATAGAGCTAACGCTCCCATGGAACGATATTTTAAGCGCTCATTTTTCAAAAAATCGTGAAGTTTATAAGAATTATAAGATTTTTCAAAAATACCAACGTTCGAAAAAGTATTTAAAAAAATATTTTCTGTCTCCAAGTTAAACAATGAGCGTTTTTGAAAAATATCGGAGTTTTTTACATGTAAAGAACCGTTTGATAAGTTCGCGACAACGGCGTGCGTGATGATACCGTTTTTTTGTCTGGCGACCGATGTGCCAAAATACGGTATGTTTGAGATAAAGTTTTCGCTGCCGTCAATCGGATCTATAATGATAATATCGCCACCTTTTCCTATTATGCCGCTCTCTTCGGAGTATATGACGCCAAATCCTTTTAAATGCTTTATAAAAATATTCTCAGCCTCTAAATCCGCTCTTATACTTATATCTCCGCCAAAGCCATATGAAATTTTTTTGCATAAAAAGTTATGCGCTGAGTTTTGCAACAGATGATAAATTTCAAGATTGGCATTTATAACAGAGCGTAAAAAATCCATTATTTGATCCGTTTTTGCCACGCATAATACCCAAATGCGCTTTATCTTATGATAAAATAGAGCGTACATGTAAGGATAAAGGCGTTTATGCAAGGTTTTATCATAAATATCAATAAAGTTCGAGACGAGGATCTGATAGTATCCATTCTCACTAAAGATAAATTAAAAACGGCGTACAGATTTTACGGAGCGAGACATTCGACGATAAATCTTGGTTATTTGATAGATTTTGAGACGCAAATAAGCGTAAAATCAAACATAGCGCAACTTAGAAATATCATACATTTGGCTCATAGTTGGAACCTTGATATGGATAGATTTTATTTTTGGCAGCAATTTGTGAAGCTTTTTTACGGGCATTTAAAAGATATTGAAAATCTTGATGATTTTTATTTTGAGCTTTTGGTTAATTGCGCTAAAAAATGGCAAAAGCAAAATCCAAAAAGGGTTATAGTCGAGGCGTATTTGGAACTTTTATTTTATGAAGGCAGACTTCACTCGCTGGAAGAGTGTTTTTTGTGCGAAGAGAAAATTACAAGCGACGAAGTGGCGCTCGCGAGAGCTTTTTTGCCCGCGCATACGGAATGTATTCACAATAAAGGCTTGAAAATGCCTAAATTAAAAAAACTTTTTTCAACAAAGCAGACAATTTTATTGGACGATGATGAGGTGGAGTATTTATATATGGTAACTCAAGAGGGATTTTGAGTTTTACATGTAGTTTATGTTATAGCGAGTTAGCAACAAAAGACGCAAAACCTAACCCCAATTCTATCTTTTGGCGAAAACACTTTAACTTTATTCTAAAGTTCGCAGACATTGTTATACTCGCGCCAAATGATTGAATAACGCGGGCGCATATTGACTTAATAACGAGTTGCCAAAACCGGCTAAAAAAGAGGCTGACTATAAAAATTCCGGCTCCTATCCTAAATATCTTTATTTTACCGATACTATCGCTGGTTTCCAAAAAGTATCAAGAATGCGTATGGATTTGCTTAATCTATAGCTAAATCTTTGATTATGACATGAAGCGCGATATTTATAATACCGCCCGTAAAGCTAAAAAGTATAACGCTGAAAAATATCTTTCAGTAGTTTTTTGCACTTTTGTTATTTTCTCTCATTTTTATACATGTAGAGGTGAAAACTCCTATTTTGGCTTGCTGTTTTTAAATTGAATAAGAGATATCAGTAAAGCTGCGGTTATAAATACCAAAGATACGACAAACGTAACGTGCATGCCGAACATAAACAGCTCTTCCTCGCCTTTAACATATGTTGAGATATGCTCTCCCGCTTTAAAACTCATAGCGGTAAACAGTATTGTCGTGGCAAATGTTACGCCAACGATATTTCCGATATTTCTCGCAAGCGCGTTAAGACTTCCTAAAATCCCAAGATGTTTTTTATCTACAGAGCTCATTATGATGGTGTTATTAGGCGATTGGAAAATAGCGTTGCCAAGCCCGAAAAGTCCGATAAGCATTATAAAATAGACGATATTCATATCTATCTTTAAAAATATGAGTAAAAAATTCACAAACGCGATAAGAGCAAGTCCCAATATCGTCAGCTTGCCGGCTCCTAATTTATATACAAGGCTTCCTGCTATGGGTGCTGCTATGACCATAACTATAGGAAAAGCCATCATAATAAATCCTGCCGCACTTGGAGCATAACCTCTTGCCGTTTGCAGATAAAAAGGCATTAGTATCGCGAAAAAGAAGTTCGCGCCAAATACTATTAAAGCGCATATAAGTCCCACCGTTACAGATTTGTTTTTAAATATCGCGAATTCTATCAATGGCGAGCTTCTTCTGTGTTCGTACTTGATAAAAAGTATCGCAAATAACAACGAAAGAGCAAGCGGTATTTGTATAGCGATATTGTCAAATCCTATCTCTTGTCCCGTAAACATAGAACCGAAAAAAAGAGTAATCGTCGCGGCGTATATAAAAAAGCCTACAAAATCAATACTTCCTTTTGTTTTTGACACATCTTTTGGCAAATATTTAAGCCCTAGAAAAATCGTTAAAAGACCAAAAGGAACGTTGAGCCAAAAAATGTATGACCATGGAAGATAGTGTACGATTATACCGCCGATACTAGGACCTGTGATACTGCCCAAAGAGACAACTGAGCCTATGAAGCCTAACGCTTTTCCTCGCTCTTGCGGTTTAAATATCTCAGTTACGATACCAAGATTTGTCGACATTGTCATACTAGCACCACATGCTTGCACGATACGCGCAGCGACAAGCGTATCCAACGAATTGGCAAGACCTGATAAAAATGTGCCGCCTAGAAATACGAGCGTACCTATACGAAAAATTTTTATTTTGCCTACTATGTCGCTTATTTTGCCAAATAGTATCAAAAATATGCAGATAGTCATCATGTAAACGGCGACTATCCATATGGATTTATTCATCGGTATATTGAGGCTGTCGGCAATTGTCGGAAGCGCTATATTTACAATACTGCCATCAAGCGTCGCCATAAAAGTAAATAAAGAGACGCTAATAAATATCTTCCAACGATTTTTTTGCACTTCAGGCATATCCTGAAAATTTGCCGTTTGCTCTTTTTGTTTTATCATATCTTTATATACTCTCCGCCTTTGCAATTTATATATAAAAATTGTATATTTTTTATCTGACGAAGTTCGCTTAATTGTTCATGCGTTAATTTATCGTCTCTTAATGTAAAATGAAAGTATGAGCAATTTTCAAAAAAATTTGACTCAAAAAGCAGTTTGTACTCTTCAAAAGTTGTTCCGATAATATCAAAATCATAAAGTATATTCGCATAATCAAGCGCAAAAAGATTTTTTAAATTGTCCGAACTTGCGAGATTTGTTATAAAATTTTGCGTATCATATCCGGCTTGCACTGTTAATTTTTTTAAATTTAAATTTTTGAGTTTGAAAAAATCTTGATTCGGAGCGGAAGGTACTTGTAAAATTTCAAGTTTTGGCATCATTGACATTAGAGCCGCTATTTGCCCCTCTTCGTCATAACTTCTTGCTATAATGCTTTGATTGTGGTCGCCTAAATCCGTAAGACGCACCTTGAAATGCGTGAGATTTGTAAAAATTACTTTGCTGTTTATCAGTCTTGTAAAATCCCAATTTTTAGTTCCGTTAGCTCCCTCATCAGCTCCCGTAAAAATGAGAGATTTGATTTTTAAAGGGTTTTTTAAGAGTAGCTCAATAAATGAGGCGAATGCGAAATTATCGCAATTTTGCGGAACATCGTTCGGGTTATCCTCATATCCGTCACCAAAATAGACAACTTCATAAAGCTCGCCTATTTTTGAAAAACTTATTCTTGAAGAGTACATGTCATATTCGCCCCACTCTTTAGATTTATAAATATCCTCTTGAAGTTTGAGCAAGTCGTTTATCACAAGTTATCCTTAGGAGCTTAAAAACTCTTTTTGGCAAAAGCTATCTATTTGCACTTTTTCAAACGCTCCTTTGAGCGATACAAATAGGTTAGGGTGCGATTTTTCAAGATTTGCCAAAAGTTCTTTCGTCTCGTATCTCGCATGCGGCATTTTCACATCAAATCTCATAGCAGGACACGCTTCGTCGCCTATTGTGGGAAGATTGTTTAAAACAGCGTTGTCTCTTAGTTGCCTCTCTCTTACATGTATCAAAGGACGAATTACGATAATACCGTTATCAGCTTTATATATTGGAGGCATTGAGCGCAATGTTCCGTTATTCATAAAATTCATAAAAAAACTCTCCGCCGCGTCGTCTAAATGATGCGCTAAAGCAAGTTTATTAAAACCGTTTTCCAAAGCGTACGTATATAAAGCGCCACGTCTCATTCGCGAAAAGAAACTGCAGAACGAGGAATTTTTTCTTATTTTATCTTTAGCGATATCAAAGATCGCAGTATCTATGATAGTGTGTTTTATATCGTATTCTTCGCAATGTTTATGTAAAATATTTAAATCTTCTCCCATACCGTAAGTTACGGTAGCAGTCTCATAAACAAAGTCAAAAGGCGCCACTCTTTGCGTATGTTTAAGCGCATGCGCTAATGAAAGCGAATCTTTACCGCCGCTAAGCCCTAAAAGTACTTTGTCCCCTTCTTGTATTAAGCCGTATTTTGCGTTTACGCGTCCAAGAGATCGCAGTATTGATTTGCTCGTGTTCATGTTATCCTTCCAAATTATCTAGCATAGATACGATAAAATCCGCGCTAATCTTTGAACTGCTTCGCAAAAATTCGTCAAAATCAAATCCGGCTTTAGCGTCAGCCGCGTCGCTTATCGCGCGAAGTATAAAAAACGGCACATTTAAAGCGTCGCATACGAACGCTACGCTCGCTCCTTCCATCTCAATAGCATTCGCGCCAAAAGTCTTTTTTATCCACTCTTTTTTATCCGCGTCGCATATGAATTGGTCGCCTGTCGCTATTATGCCTGATTTTAATGTGAGATTTAACGTTTTCGCGGTATCTTTGGATATTTTTAAAAGCTCTTCGTCCGCTTTGATTAGAATTTTACTTTCCGGAACGAAACCGTACGGATGTCCAAAAGCCGTAATATCAAGGTCATGCTGTACAAGTCCTTCGGCGGCTATCAAGTCTCCTATATGCAAATTTTCATCAACAGCTCCGGCTACGCCAGAAAATAGCAGTTTTTGAGCGCCAAATATATTTATTAAAACAGACGCCGTAAGAGCCGCGTTTACTTTGCCGATTTTGCTGTAAGCTATAGTTACGTCAATATTTTTATACTGCACGGTATAAAACTTATTTTCGGCAAATTCCACTACTTTATATTCTTTAAATTTTTCCAAAAGAGGCGTTATCTCCTCAACCATCGCTCCCATTATAGCTATTTTCATTTTCTTCCTAATATCTAAAAATTTTACTTTTTAATCCGCATAAAAATCAATTAACGAGTAATTTTTAGCGTCTCCTCAAGAGTCGCCATATCCGTTATGCTATAAGTTGGCGCTTCGTTTAGACGCTTATTTAAACCTTTTAATACTGAACCGCCAAACTCTATAAACGCGTCTATTTTTTGTTCGCTTATTGATTGTTTGTACAAAACGGGCGATACGAGTTGTTTTTCAAGCAGATCCACAGCCTCTTTTTTGCCGATATACGCTCTTGCGTTCACATTTGAGATAATAGGCGCTGAGAATTCGTCTTTTATAAAAATTTCCAGTTTTTCTTTCAATGGATTTTGAGCGCTTTTTAAAAGCGGACAGTGGCTTGCAACCGACATTGCTAAAAGTATAGCTCTTTTAGCTCCTGCTTCTTTGAATTTATCGGCGTATTCGTTCAAATCGTCTTTAGTCCCAGCTACTACTATTTGTCCGTCGCTATTATAATTTGCAGCCCATATCTGCTTACCGTTTTTTCTCGCTTCTTCGCATACAGCTTTAGCTTTTTCATCGTCAAGTCCTATAACTACCATCATTCCCGCGTTTTTATCTTCGCACGCTTTTTTCATCAAAAGCCCGCGTTCTCTCACAAGATCAAGCGCGTCGTACATGTCAAGCGCGCCCACGCTGATTAACGAAGTTATTTCTCCAAGAGAGTGTCCAAGCGCGAATTTTGGCGTGATTTTTATATTTTCTTGAAAAAGTTTAAACGCGATCACGCTTACCAATAATATAGCTGGTTGCGCGAATTCCGTTTCGTTTAAATCTTCATTTTCTTCAAACATCAAAGATTGCATGTCGATATTAAGTCTTTCGGAAGCTTTTTTAAAAATATCTTTCGCGATTAAACTTTTTTCATAAAAATCTTTTCCCATTCCAATGATTTGCGAACCTTGTCCAGGAAAAATAAACGCTATCTCTTTTGACATTTTTTGTCCTAATTTTTAAATTTTATATTTGCTGTTTTTTAAAAAATTGCGCAATTCCGATATTTTTTTACGCAAAGTGTTTCTGTTTAAACCAAAATTTTTAGATATAGCAAGTTGAGAATGAAATTTTTTAAATCCCGCTCTAAGAAGCGGCACGTCAAATATATAAAGCAATTTGCGATAATCGTCGCCACTGCCAAGTTTTTGCGTTAAAAACTTTTCAAGTAAATTTAATACGTCCTCTTCTTCAAATTGCTCAACCAAAAGCGCGTTATACACGGAGCGTCTTAAAGAGTACGCGTTGGCGCTCAAATCAAGATTTATATCTTTTATGTCGATATATTTTTTGTTTTCATTGCCTAAAAAAAGATTTAAAGCTTCATCATAAAACTTTTGCGCCAGTGCCTCAACATCTTCCGGACGCTCTGATAAAGGCGGAATAAGTATCTTTAAACTGAAAAAAGTATCTGTAATTTTTTCATCCAGTTTTTTTGTGGAAGTCGCTATGATTCTTGTCGGATTTGTTTTTAAAGAGTCCTTTAAGAGCACAAAATTTGAAATTTTATCAAAGTTTTTTACTACTAAAGCCGAGTTTGAATTAAGCGCTCTTATAAGGGTTGAAAAATCTTCGCCGTCTATTACGTTTGCGTCTAAGATATTTTGCGCCAAAGTCGTTTTTCCAACACCGTTTTCTCCGGTAATAAGCGCGTTTAAATTTAAATTTTTCAAAAGACTTGCCATTCTCACAGCTTCTTTTGAAGAGTGAGAATTAGCTATAAAATTACTGTTTATCACGAATTTTATTCTTTATTAATGATGATGATGTCCACCGCAACACTCGCTGTCATGTTCGCCGCATGAGCAGCTATGCGAACCTTCCACGCATCCGTTTAAGAGTTCATCTTCGGTGGCGTCTCTTACCTCGGCTATTTCTATATCAAAATAGAGATCTTTTCCCGCTAACGGGTGATTAAAATCTATAGTCGCCTCTTTGTCGTTAAACTCTTTAACTATAACTTGAACCGTATTGCCGTCTTCGCCTTGACCGTAAAGCGTCATTCCGTTTGTGAGTTCAAGTCCCGCGAATTGTTCAATCGGAACTATTTGAATAGCGTTTTTATCGTATTCGCCGTAAGCGTCAATAGCCTTTATCGCTACATGTGAGGTATCTCCTTGATTCATATTCGCTATTTCGCGTTCAAGTCCCGCGATAATTTGATTTTTACCCATGATAAACGAAAGGGGCGTACTATCCATATTTGAATCAAGCAAGTTCCCATCTACATCTTTTAGTTCGTAAAACATTGATACTATTTGATTTTCTGTGGTTGTCATTAAGTCTCCTAAATTTTCAATAAAGAGGTGGATTTTATCATAAATATTATTTAGAATAGTTGAGCTTTCACATGTATAGATTTCAAACTAGGTTTTAAGTCTTAGGCAGTAGATTTATGAGTATATTTTGGCGGATTACATGTATAACTTAGCGTTTTATAAATCTTTATTCGTAATCAAATATATAATGCCTTTAATATTTCTATAAATAAACCATATATGAAGCATGACCAATAAAATAGCTCCGATATAAAATAAAAATACGCCCGAGACAATAGCTCGTATATCATTAAAAAGCGCGACTAAAAACATAAAAAACATAAAAAATATGATTATCCAAATGATATCAATAAGAAGATAAATTAGCAGCGTGCGAAATTGATATTTAAAATGTTCCCCAAGATATTCATCCTCGCAAGCTTTCTTTAATATAAAGGTGATGATGAATAGTATGATGGTTATCAAAGTCGCTACTGTGTGAAAGCCGCTATCAAAAAAGCTTTTTTCTAAAATACTGCTTATATACGCAATCGCTATAATGATTAAATTAAATGAATAGATAAAAAAAGCCATAAATCTCATATATATATCCTTATATAATGTTTCTAAATGTCGATAAGCGACAACGTGTTGTCGCTTAATTTTTTATTTAAAACTATCTGTGTAATTCCTAACTTTTCTATCAAACTTAACGTACTTTTGCAACCCTACATGTAAGCTTTGAAGTAACTATTTTAAAATTTTAGGAAGCGTAATGCCTGTTTGTCCTTGATATTTACCCGCCTTATCTTTATATGTGATTTCGCACGGCGTATCGCCTTCAAAAAACAGCACTTGAGCTATTCCCTCATTCGCGTAAATTTTTGCAGGAAGCGGCGTAGTATTTGAAATCTCAATCGTTATATGTCCTTCAAATTCCGGTTCAAACGGAGTTACGTTAACAATAATGCCGCACCTTGCGTATGTGCTTTTGCCAAGACATATGGCAAGAACATTTTTTGGTATTCTGAAATATTCAACCGTACGCGCGAGAGCGAAAGAGTTTGGCGGAACGATACAAACGTCGCCTATAAAGTCAACTATATTTTTATCTTCAAAATTTTTAGGATCAATGACCGTAGAATTTACATTAGTAAATATTTTAAATTCTCTGCCCACTCTTATGTCGTAACCATAACTGCTTACGCCGTAACTTACCACTTTTGAACCGATTTGTCCATCGCAAAACGGCTCTATCATATTCTCTTTTAATGATTTCTCTTTGATCCAACTATCTGCTTTCAATCCCATATAAATCCTTAAGAACAAGTTACAATGAAGTGTGCTATTATAACACACCTTAAAATTTTGTGCTAGAAAATCAAGGAGATATTTGATGAATAAACAGGATATAAATGTAAAAGAGTTAATACGCATATTTGACAAAAGCAGTATGAGTAAACTCAAAATAACCGAGGGAGATTTTTCTATCGAGATGAAAAAAAACTCATCCTCAAAAACGTATGTAAATAGCGATGAGTTGCAAATCCCGGTTATAGAAGTAAAGCCACAGTCCCATATAAGCGTAAAAGAGGCTGACGAACAAAGCGCGAAAGGAGACAAAAATAATCTCCCGACTTTCAAATCCCCTATGGTAGGCACATTTTATAAAGCTCCATCGCCAGGAGCGGAATCGTTTGTTAAAATCGGAAGCGTTGTAAAAAAAGGACAGCCGATAGCTATCGTGGAAGCTATGAAAATTATGAACGAGATAGATGCTGAGTTTGATTGCAGGATAGTAGATATATTGGTTGAAGACGGACAACCCGTCGAGTTTGATATGCCCCTATTTAGCGTGGAGAAAATCTAATGAGTCAAATAAAAAGAGTCCTAATAGCCAATCGCGGAGAGATTGCCCTTAGAGCCATAAGAACCATAAAAGAGATGGGTAAACAAGCTATAGCGGTTTACTCTACGGCGGACAAAGACGCTTTATATTTACAATATGCCGACGCTTCCATTTGTATTGGCGGAGAGAAATCGTCGCAAAGTTACTTAAGTATTCCCGCCATAATATCGGCAGCAGAAATCAGCGAATGCGATGCGATATTTCCAGGATACGGATTTTTGAGCGAAAATCAAAATTTTGTTGAGATTTGCGACCATCACAAAATAAAATTCATAGGTCCAAGCGCTGACGCTATGATAATGATGAGCGATAAATCAAAAGCCAAAGACGTTATGAGAAAAGCCGGCATTCCCGTAATTCCTGGAAGCGACGGCGCTCTTAAAGATTTGCAAGACGCGTTTAAAAACGCGGAAGATATAGGATATCCTGTTATTATAAAAGCCGCGGCGGGCGGCGGCGGACGCGGAATGAGAGTAGTTGACAAAAAAGAAGATTTGGAAAAACTATATCTTGCCGCTGAAAGCGAAGCTATAACGGCGTTTGGCGACGGTACTTTGTATATGGAAAAATTTATAAGAAAACCAAGACATATAGAAGTGCAAGTTATGGGAGACAAATACAGAAACGCCATACACATAGGCGAACGCGACTGCTCTATGCAAAGAAGACATCAAAAGCTAATAGAAGAATCGCCTGCCATTTTGTTGGATGAAAATACAAGAAAAAAATTGCACGATACCGCTATACGAGCTACTCAAGCTATCGGCTATGAGGGTGCGGGGACATTTGAGTTTTTAGTGGATGAAAACAAAAGCTTTTATTTTATGGAGATGAATACAAGACTTCAGGTTGAGCATACCGTAAGCGAAATGGTCAGCGGGCTTGACATCATTGAATGGATGATAAAAGTAGCCGAAGGCGAAAAGCTTCCATCGCAAGAAGAGATAAAGTTAAAAGGGCACTCCATAGAGTGTAGGATTACTGCCGAAGATCCTGTAAAATTTATTCCAAGCCCCGGCAAAATAAGCCGATATATAGCCCCAGGCGGCAGAAATGTGAGAATGGATTCGCATGTGTATCAAGGTTATGTCGTTCCTCCTCATTATGACTCTATGATAGGCAAACTCATTGTTTGGGCAGAGGATAGAACAAGAGCTATCGCCAAAATGAAACAAGCTTTGAGCGAACTTACAGTGGAAGGCATTAGTTGCACAAAAACTTTTCACCAAAAAATGATGGAAAACGCTGATTTTATAAATAATGATTTTGACACCAACTATTTAGCGGCTCACTAATTATCTTTAATTTTGTAATGATTAGCCCTTACATGTACATGTAAGGGCTTTGCAGTTAAGGAAATCTGATTATAGTAATAGTCGCTCTTGATTTTAATATATCAAAATACTCTTTTAGTATCTCATTTTCTTGTTTTGAAGAGACTTTTGCCATTATAAAATTTTTTACTTGCTCGTAAGCCAATATGTTTTCATTGTTTTTAGCTTCTATGAAAAATCTTACAAATCCGTCTCCTGTTTGAATTATCGGCGTTATGGCGTTAATATCCGTTTGTGAAAGCACGTTTAGTATTTTAGGATCGGAATCTAAACTTGCGATATTTTCCGAAAGGACTACTACATTTTCACTTGAGATTTTAAAAGTGTCTCTTTTTGAGATATATTCGCTAGACGCGACATTTACATGTACGCTGCTATTATCGGACAGTTCGGTTACATGTACGGTGTTATCGTCGGATATTTCTTCGTTTAATACATTATCTTGTTCGCTGATATTAATACTTTCCGCTTCATCAATTTGCGCAGTGTCGTCTTGCGTTTGTTCAATATCAGTTTGGATTAACTCTTCGTTGTTTTCCGATTTTAAGGATATGTCTTCCAAATCTTGCGCGTTTTGGCTTTCAAACTTTACAACGTCAAAACTTTCAAATCTTGTAAACTCTTTTTGGTTTTTATTATAGTAAGACAAAAGTTCATCTTCGTTAACGGCTTGGAATTTGCTGCTTAAAATATATTGGTACAGTTTTTCTTGCTGCATTTTTTGTTTCAATTCGGCTTTATAAATATCAGAAGTGATACCTTCGCTTTTCAAAGCGTTGTAAAACGCTTGAACGCTTATGCTGTTTTTCGCGGCGATCTCGTTTATCTGTTGATTTACATCATAGTCGCTTACTTGTATATTCATAGATTTTATTTGAGAAAGCTCCAATTTTTGCCTTATTAATATATCCAAAGCTTCTTTGGTTTGCATATTAAACCGCTTCGTAAGAGCGTATACTTCATAAACGGTTATGGGTTCGTTGTCAACCACTACCGATACCGCGTCAACAAGCGCGGCGTTTACATGTGAGGAGGTCAGAAATATGGCGCACACGGCGGAAATTAAACTGTTTTGTAGCTTCACTATAATCCTTTGTTAAGTAAAAAATCATTATAATCACACATTTTTAGAGTTTGAATTCTAGCATTTTTTTCGTTTAAAAAAATTAAAGTGAAATCCAAGTCCATTAATAAATTAAAGAAGACAGGAACTTTTTATTATGACAGTTACAAGATTTGCGCCTTCCCCGACAGGCTACCTTCACATAGGAGGACTAAGAACAGCTCTTTATAATTATCTTTGGGCGAGGCGAAACGGCGGAAAATTCTTATTAAGAATAGAAGATACGGATCTTAAAAGAAATTCCCTTGAAGCCGCGCAAGCTATAAAAGAAGCTTTTGAATGGACAGGACTTTCATATGATGGAGAAATAGTCTATCAATCACAAAGGTTTGATATATATAAAGAGTATGTAGAAAAACTTTTGAAAGAGGATAAAGCTTACTATTGTTATATGAGCAAAGAAGAGTTAGACGCTTTACGCGAAGAGCAGACGGCCAATAAGCAAAGACCAAGATATAACGGAAAATACAGAGACTTTAAAGGAGTCGCTCCAGCAGGAATAGAGCCCGTAGTGCGCATAAAAGCGCCTTTAAATGGAGAAATTACCTTTGATGATGGCGTAAAGGGTAGTATTAGTTTTAAAGCGGAAGATATTTTAGATGATTTTATCATAGCAAGGAGCGACGGTACTCCAACATATAATTTTACGGTCGTTGTCGACGACGCGCTTATGGGCGTAACAGATGTTATAAGGGGCGACGATCATCTTTCAAATACGCCAAAACAGATAGTAATTTACGAAGCTTTAGGATTTAAAATACCGAAATTTTTCCATGTTCCCATGATAAACAATCCGCAAGGCAAAAAACTCTCAAAAAGAGACGGCGCAATGGATGTTATGGAATATAAAAATATGGGTTTTTTGAGCGAGGCTCTTTTAAATTTTTTAGTGCGTCTTGGTTGGAGTTACGGCGATCAAGAGATATTTTCTTTAAAAGAGATGATAGAATTTTTTGATCCTAACAATATAAACGCTTCAGCTTCGTCTTACAATCAGCAAAAATTAGAGTGGCTTAACGCTTGCTATATCAAAAACGCTACATCGGCGAGACTTTGGCAAGAGGCTTCAAATTTCAAACTTAGTATAAAAGATGATAAAAACGCCGAACTTTTAGCAGGTATGCTACGAGAACGAGCGAAAACCATAGTGCAACTTGTCGAAATGACAAAAGCTATATTGGACGAGCCGCAAAGTTATGAGCAAAAAGCGATTGAAAAGTTTGTGACTAAAGAGAGCGTTTTATACCTAAAAGAGTATTTAGATATATTAAGTAAGAGCAAAGATTTAGAATCCGCAAATGATTTTGAAAACATAACGAACGAATTTTTGGAAAAAATTGGATTAAAATTAAAAGATATAGCGCAACCAATAAGAATCGCGCTTGTTGGAAGTAGCGTAAGCCCATCAATATTTGAAGTGATGAGCGTTATCGGATACGATAGCGTTCGCGTAAGGATTGAAAAATTTTTAAATAGGGAGATAGTATGAGCAGTAAAGTAACCGAACAAGACGCTTTAGAGTATCATATCGGCGGGAAAATAGGCATAAGCATTAAAACGGCGTGCAATAGCGCTAGAGATTTGAGTATGGCGTATACTCCGGGCGTCGCGTATCCTTGTCTTGAAATTGAAAAAGACAATGAATTGGCTTATAAATATACCAATAAAGCGAATTTAGTGGCTGTTATCACAAATTCAACCGCCGTGCTTGGGCTTGGCGATATAGGACCGGTTGCCGGTAAACCCGTAATGGAAGGCAAGTCGGTTTTATTTAAAAAATTTGCCGACATAGACGCTTTTGATATTGAGATAGACGAGTATGATATTGAAAAATTGGTTGAAATTTGCAGAGCTCTTTCGCCTACGTTTGGCGGTATAAATTTGGAAGATATAAAAGCTCCCGAGTGTTTTGATATAGAGACGAAATTGCAAGCGGCGGTCGATATTCCGGTTATGCACGACGACCAACACGGAACCGCTATGATAACGAGCGCCGGCATTATAAACGCGCTTGAGATAAGCAGCAAAAAAATAGACAATATGAAAATAGTGGTATCCGGCGCCGGAGCGGCTGGGATCGCGTGCGCGAAAATGTATAAAGCTTTGGGTGCTAAAAATATAGTTATGGTTGACTCTAAAGGCGTGATATATAAAGGCAGAGAAGAGTTCAATAGATATAAAAGCGAATTTGCTATTGATACAGAAGATAGGACTTTGGCAGACGCTCTTAAAAATGCCGATATGTTTTTGGGACTTTCAAAAGCAAAGTTAGTAACGCAAGATATGGTGAAGTCTATGAATAAAAATCCAATTATTTTCGCGCTTGCTAATCCTACGCCGGAAATCTTGCCCGAAGAGGTTAAAGCCGTACGAGACGACGTTATAATGGGAACAGGCAGAAGCGATTATCCAAATCAAGTAAATAATGTTTTAGGTTTTCCATTTATTTTTAGAGGCGCGCTTGATGTGAGAGCTACAAAAATTACTGAAAACATGAAGATGGCCGCAGCCGTGGCTTTAGCGAAATTGGCAAAAGAACCTGTACCGGATTATGTCAAAGCGGCATATCCAGGAGAGGATTTTTCGTTTGGAATAAATTATGTTATTCCAAAGCCGTTTGATAAAAGAGTATTGGCGTGGGTAGCTCCTGCCGTTGCGAAAGCGGCTATTGAAGACGGCGTTGCCAAAGTCAAAGATTTTGACTTAAAAGACTACGCAAAAAAGTTAGAAGATAAGATAAAATAGTTTTTTTGGGTTTGGGCTATCCAAACCCGACTTGTTTTTAACAATACGCGTTTTTCTGCTACATTGCTTTTCCGCGCTATATTTTTATAGTTTGAGATAAGATAAAAATTTGCGAATTTAGATAAAATAACAAAAAAATAATAAGGAATTTTCGCATGAAAAACGTACATGTAATAGCTCATCCGTTAATAGAACATAAACTTTCCATATTGCGCGATATCAAAACGGAAAGTTTTCAATTTAGATCTTTGGTTGACGAGATAACATATTTGATGATTTTTGAAGCGACAAGAGATTTGCCACTAAAGGAGATAGATGTGCAAACTCCGGTGGCTTTAACTAAAGCAAAACGGCTTGCATGTGACATTATGATTTGTCCGATTTTACGCGCCGCGCTTGGAATGCTTGAGAGTGTTTTTAAGATAATTCCGGATGCAAGTGTCGGATTTTTGGGATTTCAACGAAATGAAAACACGCTTGAACCCGAATTTTATTACGCGAAACTCCCAAACGACCATAAAAATAGAATTGCCATTATCATCGATCCTATGTTCGCAACCGGGGGAACCGCCATAGACGCGGTGAATTTTTTAAAGTCAAAAGGTGTAGAAGATATTCGTTTCCTGTCTATTTTATCAGCTCCCGAAGGACTTGAAAAATTTTGCGCCGTTCATAGCGATATTCCAATATATACTGCGTGCATAGACGAGAGATTAAATAGTAAAGGATACATAGTGCCGGGTCTTGGAGACGCCGGAGATAGGGTATTTAACACTAATTTTTAGTTTTATAATGTTCAATATTTGTAGTTTTGCCGTAATTAGAATATAGTTTGTTTTAGCGAAAGTAGAGTTCATATATGTAAGAAAATTTTTTCATAACGTGTCCGCAACATTTAAGCCTATTTCGCCTTTTGCTATTGCCAAACTTTTAAAACATTAATTTTTAAAGAATTGGTTGTTGATACAATAATTTAAAAATCAACAAAATTAATCACCATAAGTAAGTTTTTCAACCCTTACATGTAGTAAAAAATATATAAAGTATTGGGCTTGCGCGCAAGCCCAATAAAATTTTATACCGCCCCTTGTTCTATCATGGCGTCGGCTACTTTTCTGAACCCGGCTATATTCGCTCCTAGCATTAAGTTACCTTCATCTTTGAACTCTTTTGACGTTTCGTAAGATAGGTCGAAGATATGTTTCATAATACCTTTTAATTTTTTATCCACTTCGTCAAAACTCCAAGAAGTCATACTCGCGTTTTGGCTCATCTCAAGCTGACTTGTCGCGACGCCGCCGGCGTTTGCCGCTTTTGCGGGAGCGTAGAAAATATTGTTTTCAAGCATGTAAGATATAGCGTCCAATGTGCTTGGCATATTTGCGCCCTCAGTTACTAATTTGCAGCCATTTTTGTGGAGCACTTTTATGTCTTCAAGATTTAGCTCATTTTGCGTAGCGCTTGGGAAAGCCGCAAAACAAGGTATATTCCAAACAAGATTTCTGCCTCTCGGATAATCTTTAACAGGCGTATAAGTGGCGTTTGGTCGATATTTTACATATTCGCTCAAACTTATCTTTTTAACCTCTTTTATCTCTTTTAAAGCTTGCAAATCTATACCTTCTTTATCGCAAACCATTCCGCCGGAGTCGCTGCAAGTAACCGGTAAAGCTCCTATTTGGTACAGTTTTTCGATGGTATATATAGCCACATTTCCAGCACCCGATACGCTGCAAACTTTACCTTCAAATCCAAGCGAATATTTATCAAGAATGTTTTCAGCAAAATAGACCGAACCGTATCCTGTGGCTTCGGTACGCGCTAATGAACCGCCCCAATCAAGTCCTTTGCCGGTTAGCACGCCTTCATATTGGTTTGTCAATTGTTTATATTTGCCGAACATGTAGCCTATTTCACGTCCTCCTACGCCTATATCGCCGGCAGGAACATCTTTTGTAGCACCCACATGTTTAAAAAGTTCGCTCATGAATGCTTGACAAAAGCGCATTATTTCTCCCTCGCTTTTACCTTTAGGATCAAAATTGCTTCCGCCTTTCGCGCCGCCTATGGAAAGACCTGTCAAGGAATTTTTGAAAATTTGTTCAAATCCCAAAAACTTTATAATACTCAAATTGACGCTTGGGTGAAATCTAAGTCCGCCTTTGTATGGACCTATGCTTGAGCTAAATTGAACGCGATAGCCCATATTTGTTCTGATTTTGCCTTCATCGTCTATCCAAGTTACGCGAAACAGTATTTGCCTCTCAGGTACCGTTATACGTTCCAATATACTATAACGTTCATATTTTGACTCTTTTTCAAGCAATAGATCCAAAGATGAAAATACTTCCGATACTGCTTGACAAAACTCTTTTTGCTCTGAGAAGTTTGCACCGATTGCTTGTAGAATTCTATTTTGATAGTGTTCTTGCGCCATACTTGTCCTTTGTTTTAGTTTGTTGTCTTAAATAAACGGCTTGCTCTCAAAAAAGTTTTTAAGCCGCAACTAGCCTTCGCGTCTATCTTGTAACTCAAGTTTTTCAGATAAGTTTTGATATCTTCTGCTTTTACCCCCCTTTCTTCCGCATATTTATTCAGAACGTAACATGGAATAAAGATTTTTTGATTTGCGAATTTTTTGCCAATACGATTGTAAAAGTCATAATATCTACTTACGCTAAGTCTCGCGAACACGAAAGGTAAGTTGTGTTTTTCATGCCAAAGTTTTGCTAAATCCGTATAGTTTTGCGGATTTGCCAAGTAAAGTTTTAATGCTTTGTCGCCTATAACCACTTCGCCTTCAACTTTCAATATTTTTGCCAAAAGGTTTGATGTGGCGGAATGTGGGTCTGATTTGTAGCTGCCGGCTTTCACAAGTACGCTTTGCACCTCTTTTGTTGCCACAATTCCCACATTGATTGTTTTAAAACTTTTATGAGCGCTCGCTATGCTTGATATAATAGCGGCGTCGATTTGGCGTCTTTTTAATCTTTCGTTTAATTTTGAGGGATAACTTTTTTTATAAGCTATTGATTGTTTGAATGAATTATATAGAGATTGTTTTTTTAAAAATATGTGAAATGGAAGCAGGTTTATGTAGTCAATTTTTCCAAATGTCAATTAAAAGTCCTTATAAGATACGTAATTATAATCTTAGCGTGCTAAAAAATAGATTACACGCAAAAAATATTCCGCACTTAAGTAAACGTTTATTAATTTTGCAAAAGAGATTAGCGATTATAATTGTATTTTCAAATGTAAATAAACGTGGAAATACATATTAGAGCAACTACATGTAAAGAAGGACGTATAAGTATTTTTTAGAAAAAATGCTTTAAAGCAAATACGCGAGGTATAAACTCTTATGTAAATATTGAATGAGATGGCAAGTAATATTCAGATATCTTTAGCGGGTTTTTATCTGTAGGATTTTTTAAAAAATTAACATGCGAAAATATTGTCAAAATACACTTTAATTTATTGGATTATTATATAAAATGGCAATACCGCAAGAATAAAACGGGCGCGCATACACGCCCATTCTATCTTTATTGAGGTGTTACAACGCCGTTTGACGTTGTGGAGATGACGTCATCGCCGGCTTTAAATACTTTGTAGTCTATCTTAAACAAATTTTTGTTTTTTGATTTTTCAGGATAATCAATTTGGCTTAAAATATATCTTATAGTATTTAATCTCGCCTCTTTTTTATTATCCGAATATACGATTGCCCACGGACACTCTTTGGTATGCGAAGCTAAAAACATAGAGTATTCGGCAAGTGTGTATTGATCCCAATAATCTTGCGCTTTTTCGTCGATCGGCGAGAGTTTGAAATGTTTCAAAGGGTCTTTTTTGCGCTCTTCAAAACGTTTTTTTTGCTCCTCTTTCGTTACTGAAAAATAAAATTTAAATATTTTAATGCCCGATCTTGCTATCAAGGATTCAAATTTAGGCACTTCTATCAAGAACTCTTGATACTCCTCTTTTGTGCAAAATCCCATGACCGGTTCAACGCCCGCTCTGTTGTACCACGATCTGTCAAAAAATACTATTTCGCCGCCTGATGGCAAATGTTCCACATATCTTTGAAAATACCATTGGGTGTGTTCTTTGTCTGAGGGTTTTTCAAGCGCTACTACTCTAGCGCCTCTTGGATTTATATGCTCTGTCATTGTTTTTATCGTGCCGCCTTTGCCCGCGGCGTCTCTGCCTTCAAAAATTATAAGTATGCGAAGTCCGCTCTCTTTGACATGCTTTTGCAATTTTAAAAGCTCTATTTGCAAATCTTTTAACTTCTCTTCATATTCAAGTTTACTTTTCTTTATCCATATTTGCACTTTACCTTTTTTAGGCTTTTTGTCAGACTGTTCTTTTTTCGCCTTTTTGTCGGATTTAGCGTTACTTTTTAGCTCTGCTGCCGAATCTATTTTCTCACCCATTTGTATCCTTTACTTAAAATAAGTTTTATAATAATAGCTATTTTTATCTCAAGTTTTTGTTAAATTTGATTAAATTTCAAGCTTACATGTAAGATATTGTTGAGGTTTTACATGATTTAACATCACATTTATCAACATTAGATACAATTAAGGATTTTAAAATTTTTGGAAATATAGTGCGAAAAATTATAGTTTTTTTATTTTTTATCAATATTGTTTGGGCTCAAAACATGCTCAAAATTATTCCCCCAGAAGATGCCTTTAGCGCTAATTTTATAGAAAATAACGGTTTTATCACGATTAGAATAGATATGCAAGATGGCGTTTATCTGCTATCTGATAAGTTTAGCTTAAAAGTATTAAAACCAAAAAGTATTGATTTAGGCGCGCAACTTTCAACCTCTTTGCCCCAAATTTATAAAGAGCAAAGGGTTTTTTGGAATTTTTATGAAGCTGTAGTCCCGATTGATTTTATAAAATCTTTAGGAGTAGGCGGCGATACTCTTTTGCAAGCTACCTATCAAGGATGCGCAGGCGGAGGCGTTATATGTTATCCGCCGATGACGAAAACTTTTGAGATATATATTGAAAACGACAATTTATTATCCGAACACGGTTCGATAGCCGCTATGTTTAAAGATAAAAGTTTTTTTATCATTTTAGTTAGTTTTTTTGGTTTTGGACTGCTTTTGTCTTTCACCCCTTGCACTTTTCCAATGATTCCCATACTATCGTCTATGATTGCCAAACAATCTAAAAAAAGCCTTATGAATACCAAAAAAGGTTTTTTACTCTCAAGCGTTTATGTTTTTTTTATGTCGCTTGCTTACATGATTGTCGGTATAGTAGCGGGGTTATTTGGCTCAAATATCCAATCAGCGCTTCAAATGCCTTTAGTTGTTTACGCGTTTAGTATGATTTTTGTATTGCTTGCCGCGTCTATGTTCGGGTTATACAGTTTTCAAATGCCGTCTTCCTTGCAAAACAGACTCGCAAAAAATTTTAGCGATAAACATGGTTTTATAGGTATTGCCGCTATGGGTTTTGCGTCTTCTTTGATAGTCGGTCCTTGCGTAGCCGCGCCGCTTGCCGGAGCTTTAATATATATAGGACAAAGCGGGGACGCTATATTAGGAGGAGCCGCTCTTTTTGTTATGAGTGTTGGCATGGGTATTCCATTGTTGGTTATAGGAGCGAGTGCGGGTAAATTATTGCCAAAGCCCGGCGTTTGGATGCAAACGGTACAAAGAGTTTTTGGTTTTATCATGTTGTGGTTAGCCGTGTGGATGAGTTCTCGGATATTGCCTTCACATGTAAGCCTTATTTTGTACGCGCTTTTGATTATCGCTTTTGGCGTTTATATATTTGCTCTAACCAAATTTAATACAATAAGGCAAAAGGTATTAAAAGTTTTTTCCATCCTCATTATTATTTACGGACTAATCGCTCTTTTTAGCGGTATCAACAAGAGCGGTTCGCTTTTAATTTCGTTGGAGAGTTTTAAAGGTCAAAAAACGCAAAAACTATCTATTGATTTTATACATGTAACAAACTTAAACGAGCTAAACAATGCCGTAAAAACAGCTCAAAAACCTGTGATGATAGAGTTTACCGCTTCTTGGTGCGCGATTTGCACGGAGTTGGAGGATAAGACTTTTAGTCAAAAAAGCGTACAAAAAAGTCTTGAAAATTTTATTTTGTTAAAAGTAGACGTAACAAAAAACAGCGATGATGATAAAGAGATTATGAGATATTTTGGGTTGTACGGACCGCCCGCGATTGTTTTTTTTAAAAATAACATTGAGCTTAAACATTTGCAAGTTGTCGGGTTTAAAAACGAGGTTGAGTTCTTGGATATTTTATCAAGAGTTGAAAATGAATAAAGAAATAGAAGTTTTAGTGGTTTTGGACACTCCTCAAGTTCAAAATGTCAGTTCATTTGAAGAGTATATAAAAAAAGAGGGATTTTGCGCGGTGGATAATGAAGCATTTGCGTACAGAGGTTTTAGCGCGACGCCGATTTTTAATACAAAAGCATATATTTTCGGCGTCTTTTCAAAAGCTTTTGAAATAGCGGAAGTCCTTACATGTAAGCTTATTTGTCAAATAGGCGAAAATCCGCCCGAAGTATATCTATATGAGAAAAATGGGGAGTTTTTCAAAGAGATAATTTAATGAACATTGGTTAAAATGTCGTTCAAAAATTTGACTTTTAAGAAAAATCATGAGCAGTACAGCGGTTTTGTTTACAGGAATCGGGGTGATTTTAGTTTTCGCCTCGATAGTCGGTTTTATACTCAAAGTAAAATCAAAAGAATCAAATCCCATAATAGATAATCTAAACGCCAGAATATATTCGTGGTGGATTATGACTGCTATCATTGGAGTCGCTTTCGCGCTTGGCGACGCGGCTGTGATAGTGCTGTTTTTGATTGTATCCGCTCTTGCTTTGAGGGAGTTTATCACTATAACCCCGACAAATCAAAACGATTATTACGCTCTTTTGTTCGCTTTTTATATTGTTTTGCCGCTTCAATATGTTTTTGTGTTTATCGAATGGTACGGAATGTTTAGTATATTTATTCCCGTTTACGTATTTTTGATACTGCCTATACTCTCGTCGCTTAAAGCGGATGTTAAAAATTTTTTGGAAAGATGCGCGAAGATTCAATGGGGAGTTATGATATGTATTTACTGCATATCTTGCGTTCCAGCACTTCTTGTTTTGCAAATAGATGGATTTGAAGGTAAAAATCTGCTTTTGATAGCGTTTTTGATAATTGTGGTGCAAATATCGGACGTATTGCAATATGTTTTCGGCAAACTTTTCGGACGTCATAAAATAGCTCCTACCTTATCTCCTTCCAAAACTTTTGAAGGTTTTATACTTGGAATCATAAGCGCGTCTTTAATCGGAGGACTTTTGTGGTGGATAACGCCGTTTACTTTTTTGCAAGCTTTTTTTATATCTCTTATTTTGACACTGCTTGGATTCTTAGGCGGACTTGTGATGTCGGCTATCAAAAGGGATAAGGGAATAAAAGATTGGGGATATATGATAGAAGGACACGGTGGGATACTTGACAGATTTGACTCTGTTTGTTTCGCGGCTCCTATATTTTTTCATATCGTTCGTTTCTGGTGGGTATGAAACGAATATTTTTAATAATTTAAAGAAGGTTGTGCATTGATATCAATATATCGATTAAAACAAAAATTTCAAACTCTGCTTCGCCCTTTAACAAAATGGCTTTATAAAATGAAAATTACCGCAAATTGCGTGACCTTATCCGCACTTATTGGTTCTTTGATTGTTGGTTTTGTTATTTGGCAAAGCGCGGATACAAAAGAGATATTTTATCTTATGCCGATTTGGTTATTTATAAGAATGGCGTTAAACGCGATTGACGGTATGTTGGCTCGCGAATTTAATCAAAAGAGCGATTTGGGAGCGTATCTAAATGAACTTTGCGATGTGGTGTCGGATACTGTTTTATATATGGTTTTTATATATGCGGCGGACATGTACCTTGTAATAACCATAGTAATTTTATCTATCATCAGCGAATATGCCGGCGTTATGGCTCCTTTAGTAAAAGCTAAACGCAGATACGACGGTCCTATGGGTAAAAGCGACAGAGCTTTTGTATTTGGAGTTTTGGGCGTTATGGTAGGGTCGGGCATATTTTTAAATATTATAGATTATATACTTTGGATAGTTTTGCTGCTGCTTGTTTATACGATTTTTAATAGAGTAAAAGAAGGTCTTAAAGAGGCGAAAAATGGACAATAATAGTTTTAAAAGTTTTGATGGAAGCGATATACATTATAAGCATTGGAAAAGCAAAACGCAAAATGAGGATAAAAAAGCAATCATTTTACTTCATAGAGGGCATGAACACTCTTTAAGAATCGCTCATTTAGTTGAGGAACTGGAACTTGACGAATTTGAGTTTTTCGCTTGGGATATGAGAGGATGCGGAAAGTCAAAGTCGCAAAATTCAGATGACGCGGAGTTTGCCGATTTTGCCAAAGATTTGCAATATTTTATAGAACATATCAAAATCGGTTACGGCATAAAAGAAGAAAATATAGCCGTAATAGCGCAAAGTATCGGCGCGGTGACGGCGGCTTTGTGGGCGCATGATTATGTTCCCAATATCAGAGCTTTAGTTTTGGGAGCATGCGCGTTTGATATCAGGCTCTTTGTGCCGTTTGCTTTGAGCGGGTTAAATTTGCTATACAATTTAAGAGGAAATTTCAAAGTTAAAAGCTATGTTAAGCCGTCTTTTTTAACGCATGACGAGGATAGAGTCAACTCTTACGGCAAAGATGAGGAAATAACAAAAGATATACCGGTAAAGACTTTATTGGGAGCATACGCGGCGGCAAAAAGAGTTATTGAAGACGCGAACTCTATCTATACGCCGGTACAGATGTTTATTGCCAGAAGAGATTTTATAGTCAAAAAAAGCGCGCAAAAAAGATTTTTCAATAATTTAGGCAGTCCGCAAAAAGAGTGTTATGAGCTACCAGGTTTTTATCACGATGTTTTTGGTGAGAAAGAGAGGCATTTAGTCACGGAAAAGATAAAAAGATTTATACTGAAATGTTTTGAGAGCTCGCCGAAATTTCCATCTCTTTTAGATGCCGATAAGATAGGATATACAAGAGCTGAAGCCGATAGATTATCTTTACCGAATGGATTTTTCAAAAATATCTATTGGGGTATTGACAAATCTCTTATTAAATACGCGAGCTTAATATCAGACGGCGTTAAGTTAGGATTTGAGAGAGGGTTTGACTCGGGAAGTTCGCTTGATTATATCTACAAAAATCAACCTTCAGGCGCTACTAATTTTGGCGCGTTTGCAGACTTTATCTATTTAAGGTCGATTGGTTGGAGAGGTATTAGGCAGCGTAAAATTCATCTGGAAGAGCTTTTAAGATTTTGCGTGAAAAAATTAAGAGACGAAAACAAAAGCGTTGATATAGTCGATATAGCCGCAGGCGGAGGAAGATACGTATTAGAGAGTATCGGCGAGATGAAACCTTTGCCAAATTCTGTACTGCTTAGAGATTTTAGCGAGATAAATGTCAGAAACGCACATGTATTAATAAAAGCAAAAAATCTTGATGAAGTTGTGAAATTTGAGCAAGGAGACGCGTTTGATAAAAATTCTCTCTCATCTTTAAAGATTAAACCGACACTTGCCATAGTTTCAGGTCTTTACGAGCTGTTTGGCGATAATAATATGATAAAAAACTCTCTCGAAGGTTTGGCTTCTTCTATGCAAAGCGGTAGTTTTCTTATATATACCGGACAACCATGGCATCCTCAGCTTGAATATATAGCAAAAGTTTTGCCGAGCCATCAAGGCGGCAAACCGTGGATTATGCGCAGACGAACAACAAGAGAGTTGGATCAACTAGTACAAAGCGTGGGATTTACAAAGATAACAATGCGTATTGATATTTGGGGAATTTTCACGGTTTCCGTCGCCGTGCGTGATTAAAGAGTTTTTATGTTTGATAAATTTTGTACGATTTTATTGATAAACTTCGCGAAATTTCTCACCGGCGTAAGATTGATTTGGAGAGATTGCGAACCGGTGGCAAAACAGCGAATATATTATGCCAATCACAGTTCGCATGCTGATTTTGTACTTATTTGGTCGGCTTTGCCAAAACACATACGAGAAAACACAAGAGCGATTGCCGCCGCCGATTACTGGTCAAAAACGGCTATCCGTAAGTTTATGATACACAAAATGTTCAATGCCGTACTGGTTGATAGGAGCGCTAAAACGCTAAATCCTTTAAAGCCTATATTAGAGGCTTTAAGAGATGGCTACTCTATCATTATATTTCCCGAAGGCACGAGAAATAAAGAGGATGTACTGTTGCCTTTTAAAAGCGGGATTTACCTGTTGGCAAAAGAAAATCCTGAGATTGAGATAGTTCCCATATGGCTTGATAATTTTAAAAGAGTAATGCCAAAAGGTCATTTTATCCCGCTCCCTCTTCTTTGCACTTTAGTCGCTGGAAGCGCGGTGAAATTAAAAGAGGGCGAAACTAAGCAAGAATTTTTAAATAGATTAAGAGATAAGTTAATCGCCAGCGGAGAAGAGTTGCCCAAAAATTCTTGATGTTCATGTGGTAAGTTATGTTATTTTTTGTCATTGCGAGTTGATGGGCGCGGCAATCTATTTTCACAAACCGATAAATTCTTCTCTACATGTAAAAACTTTTGACGATTAAATATTGTCATTATTATAAAATTTTATCATCTTTGCGTTTTTGCTTCATTTTCTTGTGTTACTCTTGCAAAGGCGGGAATCCATTCCAACTTTCCTGAGGGAATGCCAGAATCCAAAAGAAATAAAAAGACGGTAAAATATAAAATTATCTTTGATTGTTTTTTACTTATAATGAAAAACGAAGTATTTACATGTAAAATATTTCATACTTACGGATTCCCATTTGTGCGAGAATAACACAAGAGAGGTAGAATGCAATGATATAGCGGCTTTAAATCCTACATGCAGGTTTCACTGTAAAAACAAAATAAACTTTTATTTGTTTAGCTATTTAAATTCTACTCTTACATGTAAAACATTTTGCGCCGCACCTCCGTCATCACAAACATTATAAGATTTGGGAGTTGGTAAAATTGATGATTGATTATCCCCTCTATGGAAATCCAAAAAAATAAATTATAAAATGGCTTATTGAAAGTATGTATAGACCAGAAGCCAGTCATTTGCAGGAGTGATGAGAGCAATATAATATTTCGTTTGCGCGGATTTAACTCATTGTTTGGTTGTGTGAGTGACATGTAAAAAAGGTTGTTTTTTGTGTTTCAAATTTTTACAAATTGTGTTTTTGCCAGATTGCTTCGCCCGCAACAATAAAAGAGCCGCAAATGAGCGCATAGATAAAAGTTTCTTATGGCGGCATAGTGGAAATTATGTTTTTCGCGCCTTTTTGTCTTTGGATATTTAGCAGTAGCTACTTTTCAAACAACACATGTGCGCGTCCACTTTAGAGTCGCGAAACACTACGCAAATATCTTCAGCGCTTTTTCCAAATCCTCTTTTGTATCTATGCCAAAACTTTGGCTTTCTACTTCTATCATATTTATCGTTTTGCCGTAATGCAAAGCTCTTAATTGTTCCAATTTTTCTATCTGTTCAAGCAAGGAGGGCGCAAATGCGCAAAAAGAGCGTAAAGAGCAAAATGTAAAGCCGTAAAGCCCTAAATGTCCTAAATATTGCGCGCCTATATTTTCTCTATCGTGTGGAATGCGTGACCTTGAAAAGTAGAGCGCGTTTTGATCTTTATCTGTTACTACTTTAACGAGATTTGGATCAAGCGCTTCGTCTTTGGTTATTTTTTTATAACAACTCGCCATAACCCATTTATTTTTTTCTCTTAAACTCTCAACCTTGTTTTTTAATGTCAAAACCACATCTTTTTCTATAAAAGGTTCATCCGCTTGCACATTTATCACCACCTCGTTTTCTTTTAAGAATAGTTTTTGCGCCGCTTCGTTTATTCTGTCTGTCCCGCTTTGGTGATTTATGCTTGTCAAAATCGCTTTTATGTTGTATTTTTCAGCGACTTCCATCACTTCTTTGCTATCTGTCGCTATAGCGATATCGTCTATCTCTTCAACCGCTTTAGCCGTTCTTATGACCATCGGAAGTCCGAATATATCGGTTAGTATTTTATTTGGGAATCTTGTCGACGCGAGGCGGGCAGGGATAATTATCATAATTTAACCTTTTAAAAAATCAGCTATAGTTTTTTCAATTTGAGATTTTTCCACAACATCATGATGAAGTATCTTTTTCTCGAATAAAGAGTTTATAGAGTTTGGAATTTTTACATGCAAGCTTTCGCTAAATTTTTCAAGAGCTTCTTTATCGCTATATTTCTTTTTGTCATTCTGCAAAGCGTTCCACATCGTAGGAGCAAATTTTGTCCATTCGGCAGTCGAGCATATAACGCATGGAATATTTTTTTGTTTTATAGTCTCGTACGCTTTTATACATGTAGCCGTATGCGGGTCTAACACATAGCCGTCTTTTGCGAATTTGGCTATCGTTTCTAAGGCAAATTCATCGTCTGAATATACAGCGTCAAAATTCTCTCTTAAAGTGTCCAACTCATTTTTATTTAGTTTATAAAACTTTTTATCCAATAGGTCGTTCATTAACTCTTTGCATCTCGTACTTCCAAATTTATCAAATAAAACTCTCTCCACATTTGACGATATCAGAATATCCATCGCGGGAGAGGTGCTTTGCAAAAGCTCTCTTTTACTTATATCGTAAACGCCCGTCGTTAAAAGGTCTGTTAGTATGTTATTGATATTTGAGGCTATTAAAATTTTTTCAATCGGTAGACCCATCTTTTTAGCATAATATGCTCCAAGAGCGTTGCCAAAATTTCCACTGGGGATAGTTATGTAAAATTTTTCGCCGATTTTTAACTCATTTTGCCTAATCAACTCAATATAGCTTGATATGTGATATACGATTTGAAATATAATACGTCCGAAGTTTACTGAATTTGCCGCGCTTAAATTAATGTTTTGTTTTTTTAGACTCTCTTTGAAAGAGTTTGAAGCAAGCAACGATTTTAACGCGTTTTGCGCGTCGTCAAAATTGCCGCGTATTCCTACGACTTTTAAATTTTCCCCTTCGCTTGTTACCATTTGAAGCCGCTGTACATCGCTTGTTCCGCCGTCCGGATACAGACACACCACTTTTATATTCTCTTTATTTTCAAAAGCATTAAGCGTAGCCGGTCCCGTATCGCCGCTGGTAGCCGCTAAGATGAGGTATTTTTCATTTCGTTTTTTCGCCAAATGCGAAAGTATATACCCAAAAGGTTGTAAAGCCATATCTTTAAAAGCGCGCGTAGGTCCGTGGTAAAGTTCGTTGACAAAAAGGTCTGATTTGACTTTTACAAGCGGGACAGGGTTGTTTTTGTCGTCAAACCCATCGTACAAATTCAAAGCTTCTTTTAAAATATCTTCGTCTATATCTATATCGAAAAGCTTTAAAATCTCTAATGTTAACTCTTTATAACTTTTTTTTGCTATCTTTATGATGAAATTTTCATCAATTTTCGGCAAATCACGAGGCGCATAAAGTCCGCCGAAACTTGCGCTTGGATTTAATATCGCATATGAAAATTGAACCTTTTTAGGATTTTTTCCGTCATTTCCTCTTGTTTCTGTAAACATTACAATTAGCCTTTTAATGAATTGTCTATCCACTCAAGATAGTTGTCGCAGCCTTGTTTTATCGGGACTGCTATGATTTGCGGCGTTTCGTACATGTGAAGAGATTTGATAGTCTCCTCAACCTTTTGATAAAGTTCCGCTCTGGTTTTTATCTGAAGTTCTATTTCGCTCTCTTTTTGAATATGCCCTTGCCATTTATAACTTGAAAATATAGGCGTAAAACTAACGCACGCGGCTAAATTTTTCTCCAATAATTTATCTGCTATTCTTTGTGCGGATTCTTCATTTGCGGTCGTTGTAAAAACTATGATATAGCTCATTGTTTTATTATCGTTCCTATGCCTTCATTTGTGAAAAGTTCCAAAAGTATTGAGTGTTCTATGCGTCCGTCAATGATGTGAGCGTTTTCTACGCCGCCGCTTATCGCTTCTAAACAAGCGTCGACTTTTGGTATCATTCCGCCGCTTATAACGCCGTCTTCTTTTAGTTTTTCAACGTCATTTTGGGAAAGTTTTGATAAAAGTTTTTTGTTTTTATCCAAAACTCCTAAAGTATCGGTCAAAAATATCACTTTTTTTGCTTGTACGCTAACGGCTATTTTGCTTGCCGCCAAATCCGCGTTTATATTGTAACCGGGATGTGATGAGTCGTCGCCTGAGGCGATAGGAGCGATAACCGGTATAAATTTCTCGTCTATCAAATCATTTAAAACGCTCTCATTTATCTGCGTGATTTGTCCGACAAGTCCGTATTTTCCATCGTCTATTGGTTTTGCGTGCATAAAATTGGCGTCTTTTCCCGTGATACCGATGGCTTTCGCGCCATTGTGATTTAAAAGAGTCGTAATCTCTTTATTGACATTTCCGCTTAAAACCATCTCAACTACTTCCATCACTTTTTCATCAGTTATGCGAAGACCGTCTACGAAATCGCTTTTTATATTTAATCTGTCCAAAATGGAATTTATGCTTTTTCCGCCGCCGTGAACTATAATAACGCGAATACCAACAAGATACAAAAGCACGATATCTTGCGCGAATTTTTCTTTCAAATCCGCGTTTATTTGCGCCGCGCCGCCATATTTTATAACTATGGTTTTATTTCTGAATTTTTTAATATAAGGAAGCGCGTCAAGAAGGATTTGCGCTTTTTGGATTTTTGCTTGCAAAATTTTTCCTTTGGAAAAAATAGATAAGACCTAATTTTATCAAATTTTGACAAAATATCCTATTTTTTTATCTGAAAATACAATAGAAAATACATTGCTTTGTCATCTTTATAACCGGTTCTATTACCAAAAATGTGAGTGAGATATTAATCTTATTTTTCATAATTACAAAATTTATTCTATTCATTTCAGTATTGCAAAAAAATAGAGAGATTATTCTATCATTACAAATCGATAAAATCGGCGATACAACATACGATTTGCATTTACGTGTTTTTAGATTAACGTGACACTTTTGCAATGATAGAATACGAGCAGTTTCATTAACACTCCTTACAACGATAAAAATGAGTGGAAATAATCGCTGTAAGCTATAATCACCTTTAGTTAAATAAAAGATAATTATAGATACGAGGTTTGGCAAAAATCTGCCAAACTATTCTTTTTGCTACTCCAAATTATCAAAAGTTTTATCTACAATTACCCAGTTATAGTTTATATACCCATTAGCGGCATTAAGATAATGATCAACATGCTGATAAAACCAACGATATACGCAATTGCCAACCTCTTTTTCCATCAGTCCGTAATTGTCTCCGCTAATCTCCTTAAAACCCAATCCCTTGAGACTGTTTTTATATTGAGCGATATGATTAATGACAAATGCTCTCTCGCCTGTATAATGTTCTAAAAGCTGATATTGCTTAAGCGGTACCTCGGCAGGCGTAATAGCACTTAATAAACTTAGGTTTGACCTGTAATTTATAGCTGCTGTAAAAGAACCGTCGTCGCTATTCTTAATCATCACAACGCCTATATCTATAAGGTCGCCTGAATAATGAACATAAGCATTTGATTGGTATGAAGTAAACCCATTACCTTTAAGAAGAGTATCATATGTGCTAATATTGGGAATAGGATGATAGTTAAACACCTGTTCTCGTGGAAAAGTATTTGTAGATAAATCATAAAGCGGGAAATTTGTTGTCTTTTTCACGCCTTCGTAACTAATATCGCCGCACAATCCGCTGCTGCCTCCGTCTTCATTGTCGTTGTTGTTACCGTTACCGTCGCTACTCTTTGTAATAGTCCATGTTGCAGTTATATAGTTTTGGTCGTTCCATATATAAATATAATAGTTTAGGGTTCCGATTTTTTTATAATATCTATTATTCTCATCAAAATTAAACCCATTATTTTGAATAGTTGCTATATATGAGCTTATCTTATTTTGAGCGGCTTGGTTATTGATTACTCTGATTGCACGTTGAACAACAAAAAGAGTTCCCGGTACAGAACCAAATACATCATTAAAGTCGGCATCGTTGGGCATTCGTGAATTGCTGTCTCCATCTATGAAAGTTATTAATTCGTCGTCTACAGAATATGCGCACGCATTCATAGAATCTATGGCATCAGTTTTATAATAGGCATTTGTGCAGTACTGGATAGTACCGAGAGCAAAGCCTTTATTTGATACAAGCGAATTAAGAAACGAGGAAATCTGCGTATTCGATAAAGAATTGTAGACTTTAAGCGCTTCTTTTGCAACAATCGTTAAACTGCTTTCGTCAAAAGATGGAAACTTAGAATATGTCGCAGCTATAGATACATCGCTGCTACTTCCTCCACTATCCCCGCCGCCTCCGCAGCCGATTAATGAAAAGCTAAGGAATAAAGCTACTAAAAGAGAGAACGCTTTAAATCTAAATAAACATAAAGCCTTAAGATTAGTCATTGAAGACAACATTGTTACTCCTGTGATTTGAAATTTATTTGTGAAAATTTATGCATATATTATATCAAAAAAATAATATAAAAGAAGCATTCTATTAATAATAAATTAGAGTTTAGAATATTATATAAATTGAATGCTATAGTGTATGATGAATAAATACGAAAATAATCAGCGCTGCATCTCAAATAATTTCGTAATTTATATACAAGCATTGAAATGATTTCAAGTCTTTAATAGGCAAATTTATTTTAGTTGTTTGGAATTGCTACATGTAAGCGTACATGTAAGTAAATTACATGTAAATTCACAAATAAAATATCATACATGTAGTAATTAAAATCAAATTCATTTTAATTACTACATGTACAAAGTAAAAAGCGTTTAAAAGCGAACGTCTAATCGGTGGACAAAGCTTTTAGGGTTTTACATGTATGGAAGTTTTTGTCAGTTTTTAAAAAAAAGAGCAGATATTTTTACGCGCAAATCATCGCTGACGATAAAATAGTCTCATTAGGTTTAAAGTAGATGGAGCAATTGATATTTTGCGCTAAATATTCAATGCCTTGTTCTTTTTTAATGTCTCTGTCGCCGCCTTCTATAGTTAATATGAAGATAGGATATTTTTTATCGTTAAATTTTACATATTCGCCTATTTTTACGGCAAGTTTTGTAGTGATTTCGTTAGCGTTTTGATGACTTTCGTATATTTTGCCGACAAGCTGTGTGAATTTTTCTACTTGTAGCTTAAGATCCGGGAAAGTCGGGTCAAACTCTTTTTTAAAAGCTATTTTTCGGCTTACGGAAGCAGCGCTTATGCACAGATCCAAAAGCGAATAGATATTGACAAATTCGCCGTTTTCATTAAGAGAGGTAAATCTTTTAACGGGAGTTTTATATAACTTTATACCGATATTGTCATCGTCTAAATAGCCGACGGTCACCCCATAAAACTGACTTTCTCCTATTCTAAAATCAAATAGAGTCGTTTTAAATCCGAAAGTCACGTTCGCGTAGATATTTGCCATATCAAAGATTTCTTTCGCGGTTACGTACGAGAGTAAAAATTGCGCCTCATGATTTGCCGTGACTATTTTACCGTTCGCGTCAAATAACGCAAACGGGTTATAGTCATTTTCAAGCCACTGTTCGTAAAATTGCATGGAAAAATTCAACTTTCAATATAGCCTTTCAACTTTCTGCCGACTTTTGGATGTTTTAATTTTTTGATAGCCGAACTTTCTATCTGTCTTACACGTTCTCTTGTGACATTAAGCTCTTTGCCTATCTCTTCAAGAGTTCTGTCGCTCTCATCCTCTAAAAGCCCAAAACGCATTCTGATAACGGCTTTTTCACGCTCGTTGAGCTGTTCTAAAACCTCATTTATTTGTTCTTTTAAGTCATTTTTAAGTATATGATCTATCGGAGAGAGCGTATTCCTGTCTTCTACAAAATCGCCGAATTTTCCATCGTCTTCATTACCGATAGGAGCTTCCAAAGAGATAGGTTCTTTTGTGATCTTGATGACGTTTCGTACTTTATCGGGGCTCAGTCCCACCTCTTTTGATATGATATCTACATCAGGTTCTTTGCCGTGTTCTTGCAAATGTTTTCTCATGACTTTGTTTATTCTGTTTATAGTTTCTATCATATGTATAGGTATTCTTATAGTTCTGGCTTGGTCTGCTATCGCGCGGCTTATCGCTTGTCTTATCCACCATGTAGCGTACGTTGAAAATTTAAATCCTTTTTCATATTCAAACTTATCAACGGCTTTCATAAGACCTATGTTGCCTTCTTGAATGAGGTCTAAAAACGGCAATCCTCTGTTGGTGTATCTTTTCGCGATAGAAACAACAAGGCGGAGGTTTGATTTTGCCATACGTTCTTTTGCTTTGTCCGTTATTTTTTTGCCGCGTTTAATTTGTTCTAAAATCTCTTTTAAAACTTCAGGTTCAAGACTGAAACTTTTTTTTGAAGCCTCTTTTGTTTGAAATAGTTTTTTTATCTCCATATATGTGGATACCATAGTGGCTTCCGGCACTACAAGAGTTATATCTTCTTTGTTCATATCGGTTATCTTGGAGAGTATTTTTTTATGGTTATTTCTTAGAGTGTCGTTAAACAAAGAGAGTTTGTACTCAAGTCTTTTTAATTCTTTCTCAAATTCGGAATCGCCCTTTAACGCTCCTTCGATAGCGCGCACAAGTTCGTTTATAAGTTTACTCGTAGGTCCCAAATCCATAAGTTTTTCTTTTAAAACTTTTTTCTTGTAAGCGATTGCTAGATTGTGTTCTAAAGACTCTTCGTCATTTAAATCTTTTGGCATTTTAGCGGTAAATTTCATCCACTCTTTTTTTGCTTTCTCCAAAGCTTTAAAACTCTCTATAACGTTTTCGGAACGTTTTATCTCTTTTTGAGTCATTGTCCGCTTGCTTTCGTTCTCATCCGCGTCTTCGTTTTCAAATTCGTCGTTAGAATCATCCGCGTCTTCTTCTTCGCCATCATCAAAGCTTTTAAATAACTCTTTTACTCTTCGTTCTCTGTTTACAAGCGCCTCTTTATACTCTAAAATAAAATCAATTAGGTACGGTACGGAACAAAAAGCGTCTATAATAATATCTTCGCCAATCTCTATCTGTTTGCTGATAAAAACCTCTTCGTCTTTCGTTAGAAGAGATATTTGTCCCATTTCACGCAAATACATACGAACCGGACTGTCGCTTCTCGACCACTCCAAAAGCTCTTTCTCGTTAGCCAAATCAAACTCTTCTTCCAATGCTTTATCTTGAAGTTTTTGCTTTTCTTGCTCTCTCTTTTTAGCCTCTTCTAAATTGCGCATTTTCGCTATTTCAGCCGACGTCGCTAAAGAGACGTTGTGATTTTTTAAAAGCGTGTCAATTTTTTTAACTATCGCCGAAGTAGGTTGTTTTGGAAAAAATTCTATTAATTCGTCATATGTAACATAACTTTTTTCATTCTTTTTTAAGAGCTCTTCCAAAGCTGTAAATACGTCTTTTTTTTGTGCGGACATAGCTTTGCTCCTTTATGGTTTCATTATTTAGATTTAAAATTAGAAAGGGAAGTATTATACCCAAAATTTTTTAAAAATTATTGAGTTGCATTTTTGGCAATCTTTGATCTTGTTTGCCAAATTATAAAAAGTCATTTTGAAATCTTTTTGTATACCTACAATTACATAAATTTTTTAAGGAGGCAACAATGTCTTTTCGTATAGAACACGACTTAATCGGCGATAAAGAAATCTCTAACGATTGTTATTACGGCGTGCAAACGGCGCGGGCGCAAGAGAACTTTCATATAACAGGCGTAAAGCTTTCAAGTTTTCCGGTTTTCATAAAATCATTAGCTTTAGTAAAAAAAGCCGCCGCTTTGGCGAACTATGAATTGAAATTGCTCACAGAAGCTAAGAAAAACGCTATTTGCGAAGCTTGCGATGAGATAATAAACGGAAAATATCACGACCAATTTGTGGTGGATATGATTCAAGGCGGAGCGGGAACTTCAACAAATATGAATGCGAATGAAGTTATAGCCAATATTGGACTTGAGCTTATGGGACATAAAAAAGGCGAGTATAAATACCTTCATCCAAATAATGACGTAAATTTGTCTCAATCTACAAACGACGCGTATCCTACAGCTTTGCGCATAGCTATTTATGAGAGATTGGGAGGTTTAATAGAGTCTATGAATATCATAAAAGACTCGTTCGCTAAAAAAGCCTCAGAGTTTAAAGATGTGATAAAGATGGGAAGAACGCAACTTCAAGACGCTGTTCCGATGACTTTGGAGCAAGAGTTTAGGACTTACTCTATTATGATTGGTGAAGATATTCAAAGAGTGGACGAGGCAAGACAATTAGTAAGAGAGATGAATCTTGGAGCGACTGCTATAGGAACCGGCATTAACTCGCATCCTGACTATCCGAAATTAGTGGAGAACAAACTTCAAGAAGTAACCGGTCGCCCGTTTATAACGGCTAAAGATTTGGTCGAGGCTACTCAAGATACGGGCGCTTACGTGCAAATATCCGGCGTTTTGAAAAGAGTCGCTGCTAAAATGTCAAAAATTTGTAATGATTTGAGACTTTTAAGCTCAGGCCCAAGAACCGGATTTAACGAGATAAATCTTCCTGCCATGCAACCTGGAAGTTCAATAATGCCCGGCAAAGTAAATCCTGTAATCCCCGAAGTAGTAAATCAAGTTTGTTTTCAAGTGATAGGTTCTGATATCACCGTTACTTTAGCAAGCGAAGGCGGTCAATTGCAGCTTAACGTTTTTGAGCCGGTTATCGCTTATAATCTTTTTAATTCGACAAATATGATGAGCAATGCGTTTAAAACGCTAGCCTACGCTTGCGTGGACGGTATTACGGCGAATAAACAAAGATGTAAAGATTTAGTATTAAACAGCATAGGCTTAGTAACGGCTTTGAACCCTTTTATAGGATATGAAAACTCAACTTCTGTAGCGAAAGAGGCTTTGGAGACCGGAGGTTCGGTATACAATATAGTACTTGAGAGAGGTTTTTTAGCAAAAGAAGAACTTGACGATATTATAAGACCTGAAAATATGATTAAACCTCACAATTTCGGATTATCCGAAAAACATAAAATAGATGGCAAGCAAACCATTAAAAAATAAAGGAGTAAAGCAATGTTAAGTGCTTTTTTCAGTCCTGAGGTGCTTTTAATACTACAAGTATTTGTAGTATTGGGAGCTATTTTTATAGGCGTTCGTTTAGGTGGCATAGCGATAGGTTATGCCGGAGGCATAGGCTTGGTAATCCTATGTTTATTTCTCGGATTAAATCCGGGCGGCATTACGGGAGATAAGGTTTTTATTCCCATAGATGTTATTTTGATAATTATGTCTGTTATTTCGGCTATCGCGGCTATGCAAGTTGCCGGAGGACTTGATTATTTGGTGCATTTGGCGGAGAAACTTTTGAGGAAAAATCCAAAATATATAACATTTTTGGGACCTACCGTAACATACTTTTTGACTATATTCGCAGGTACCGGACATACGGCGTTTTCAGCGCTTCCCGTTATAGCGGAAGTCGCGAAAGAACAAGGCATTAAACCCTCCGTTCCTTTAAGTGTATCGGTCGTATCGTCGCAAATAGCTATTACGGCTTCGCCTGTTTCGGCTGCCGTTATTTTTATGAGCGGCGTATTAGAGCCTCTTGGAGTCGGATATCTTACGATTTTATTTATTTGTATTCCAACGACATTTATAGCATGCATGATAACCGCTTTTATCTGCAATCTTTTTGATACCGATCTTAGCAAAGACGCCGTATATCAAGAGAGATTGAAAGAGGGCTTGGTTAAGATAAGAGGTCAAAGAGAGTTTGTCGCTAAAAAAGGAGCTAAATTATCGGTCATACTATTTCTAGTCGGTATTTTAGCAATCGTTTTTTACGCCAGCGCTATTAGTAAAAATATCGCTTGGATAGAAAATCCAATTGTAGGACGAGATGCCGCTATCATAATGTTCATGCTCACAATAGCGACTCTTATCGCGCTTTTTTGCAAGATAGATACCGATCAAGTTCTAAACGCTTCGACATTTAAATCAGGTATGACAGCTTGTATTTGCGTTCTTGGCGTGGCGTGGCTTGGTTCTACTTTTGTAAGCGGCAATATTGACGGTATTAAAAGTGTTGCCGGCGATTTGTTGCAAAAATATCCATGGACATTGGCGATAACGCTATTTTTTGCGAGCACGCTTTTATATTCTCAAGCGGCGACCGCAAGGGCGCTTATACCTACGGCTATTTTATTAGGCGTTGAACCAACGGCAATGGTAGCGTCTTTCGCGGCTGTAAGCGCGCTGTTTGTGTTGCCTACGTATCCTACTCTTTTAGCTGCCGTTCAAATGGACGATACCGGAAGTACGAGAATAGGAAAATATGTCTTTAACCATCCGTTTTTATTCCCGGGAGTATTAGCTATAGGAATAGCGGTAACGTTAGGATTTGTAATAGCTCCGATACTAATTTAAAAACTTTCAAAGTTTTCTAAAGGAGATTGATAGAGCGTTTATGCGTACATGTATAAGCGTTCTATCTTTTACTTAGGGTAGATTTGTGATTTGACATATTATTTGTTTTAAGGAAAATACAATGAGATTGTTTAAAAAAATATCTATTTTACTATTTATCTGTTCATCTTTTTTGCTCGCTAAACCAACCGTATATATATTAGCTACAGGCGGTACTATCGCAGGAGCTGGCGATTCTGAGATAAAGAGCAGCTATTCAGCCGGCGCTGTTACGGTAGATAAACTTATCGCCGCAGTTCCTGTTATAAATGAGATAGCGACTATAAAAGGAGAACAAATATCCAGCATAGGTTCTCAAGAGATGAATAACAAAGTTTGGCTAAAACTTGCCAAAAGAGTTAATGAACTTTTGGCGCAAAAAGACGTTGACGGCATAGTTATTACTCACGGAACGGATACGATGGAAGAGAGCGCTTACTTTTTGCATTTAACGGCAAAAAGCAAAAAACCTATCGTTTTTGTGGGAGCTATGAGATCGGGAACTTCTATGAGCGCGGACGGTCCGATGAATTTATATAACGCCGTAAATGTGGCTATAAATAAAGAGAGCGCAGGCAAAGGTGTGCTTGTAGTAATGAATGAAGATATACATTCGGCAAGAGAAGTTACAAAAAGCATTACAACGTCAGTTCAAACTTTTGTCTCTCCAAATGCGGGAAGGATAGGTTCTGTGTTTTATGGAAATGTGGAGTATTTTATGCAGCCCGTTAAAGTTCATACCGTAAATTCCGAATTTGACGTAAGCAAACTTGAGGATTTGCCAAGGGTTGACATACTATTCGCTCATCCGGAAGATTCGAGTATATTTGTTAAAGCGGCGGTAAACGCGAGCGCAAAAGGTATTATACATGCAGGTATGGGCAATGGAAATCTGTTTCCTTCAACTCAAGAAGCGCTTGTGAAAGCTGTAAAAGAGGGCGTTGTAGTAGTTAGAAGTTCGCGCGTTCCAAACGGAGCGACTACTCTTGAGGGCGAAGTGAATGATAAAGAGTTAGGTTTTATAGCGGCAAACTCTTTAAACGCTCAAAAAGCGAGAGTTCTTTTGATGTTAGGACTTACAAAAACAAATGATCCCAAAGAGCTTCAAAAACTGTTTTTAAAATACTAGATAACCCATTTTAACTTTTCCTTGTTATTTGAAAAAGGTAACAAGGAAAGATACTTTTTTTCGCTAAAATACCTTATATTTTTTTTGGTGTTGTGAATTAATGAGATTTTGCATAAAAATTTTTATTTTATTATTGATGACAAATTGCGTTTTTGCCGAAGATAAACAAGTGCTTGTCATTAACTCGTATCATCGCGGCTTTCAATGGAGCGACGATGTGATAAAAGGCTTGGAGAGCGTCCTTAACTCACACATAGATATAACCGTCAACGTTTTATATATGGACTCAAAAAGAATCAATTCGCGAGAATACTACAAAAAGTTATTAGAACTTTATAAACTTCAATTACAAAATCGCAAATATGACTTGATTATCGTAATTGACAAGTTCGCTTACGATTTTATACTTCAATACTATCATGAACTTTTTACCGGCGAACCCATTCTTTTTTCAGGGATAGAGAGAAACTCTCTTGAAGAGATAAAGGAGAGCAAGCTTGAAGATAAAATCTTTGGCGTATACGAAAGAAGAGCTATCGGCGAAATTATCGCTATGATTTCAAAAATGATTCCAAATTTGAAAAAACTTTATATTATTAACGACAAAAGCGAAAATGGCGACGATACAAATCCTTTTATACTTGAAGCGATGAAAAAGAATGAGAAAAATATCGATATAGAGTATATAAGAGCGTCTACTTTAGACGAAATTGAAGAGAGATTTTCCTCATATAAAAATGACGAAGCGATTTTTTATGTAAGATTTTATAACGATAAATACGGTAATTTTTATAGAAATAATCAAATAGCCACAACTATTGAAAAACTTAAATTACCTGTTTTTGTCACTGACACTCTTTTTATGGGCAAAGGAGCGCTTGGCGGTAAACTTGTGCTTATTGACGAACTCGGACAAGAGACGGGAAGGGTCGCGATTGATATTTTAGAGGGCAAATTAAAGCCGCTTTTTACTACAACGCTTGACAAATACTCTTTTCAATTTGATTTAAATAAGATGAAAGAGTTCAATCTACAGCCAAGTCTCGCAGTCAAAGATTATACGATTATAAATATGCCGCAGACGTTTTTTGACAAATACAGAGAGTTTATAAATTTCGTTTTTATTATCTCGCCGCTTTTGGTTTTTTTGATTTTAGGACTTTTGCATAATATCTACATGAGAGTTAGAAATGAGAAAAAATTACGCCTTGCTGAACTTGAAAAAAACAAACACAGACAGTTTGTCATTCAACAGTCAAAATTGGCTGAAATTGGCGAAGTATTTTCTTCCATCGCGCATCAGTGGAAAAATCCTTTGGTAGAGATAGCGACCATAGCTCAAGAACACGCTTTTAAAGAGCGCGACAAAAACAGTCAGTTTGTAAAAGATATTATGGTTCAAATACGCTATATGACCGACACCATAAGCGATTTCCAAAAATTTATATCGCCTTCTGCCGTTAAAGTCACTTTCAATGTGGAAGAGGCTATAAAATCTATGATGAAGATTATAAACCATACGATAAAATACAACTATATAGACATCATTATAAATAAAAATAAGGCAGAACGGCTAACCGTTTACGGCTATAAAAACGAGTTTATGCAAATACTTTTAAATATCGTAAATAACGCCAAAGATCAGATAACGGAACTTAGAAGCAAAAGAGCGATAAAAAGAGGACAAGTAGAGTTTTTCATATACAACAAAAAAGAGCTTGTCGTTATAGAGATAAGCGATAACGCGGGCGGCATAGGAGACGATATGTTTTTGCATATATTTGACGCTTATTATACGACTAAGAAAAACGGACATGGCATAGGACTTTACATGTCAAAACTTATAATTGAAAATAAGATGGGCGGAAAAATAGAGGCTTTCAATAAAAAAGACGGAGCTTGTTTTAAAATATCTCTGGAGGCTGTAAAATGAAAATCTTAGTCTTGGAAGACAATGAGAGATTGGCGAATTTGATAAAAGTCACTTTAGAACAAGAAGACTTTAAAGCGGATGTTTTTTATGATGGAGAAGAGGCGTTAAACGCGATAAATAACGGTTATCACTGCTATGTTTTAGATATAAATGTGCCATCCGTTGACGGCATAAGCATACTTGACACTATAAGAATGTATCACAAAAATGTGCCGGTTATTATCATTAGTTCAAATCACGAATTGGACAATATTCAAAAAGCTTATGAAATAGGGGCTGACGATTATTTGAAAAAGCCGTTTTTTAATTACGAGCTTTTGCAAAAAATTAAAAAGTTTTGCAGGTCTTCAACAATTTCTGTTATAAACCTAACGGGCGGATATACGTTTAATTATGAAAATAGCAGACTATATGACGACAAAGGCAAAGAGATACCGCTCGCGAAAAAAGAGATACTATTTTTTGAGCTTTTTGTAAAAAATCGTCAGCGTATCGTCACGTTTAACGAAATGGAAGAGTATATATGGGAGGGCGAGGATACTTCCATATTAAACATAAGAGCGCTTATCAAGAGGTTACGTAAAAAACTTCCCGAAAACGCCATAAAAATAGTTAAAGAGATAGGTTACGCGCTAAATTAAATATCTGAGATTATTTAACTCATAGCAAATTTCATTTTGCCTTTTTTGTTAATGCGTCATATCAGAACTAAAAAAACAGTCAAAAAACGCTACATGTATGAAATGATTTTATTGATTAACATATATTTTGCTCTACATGTAGAGATTATTTTTTGAGATGGAAACTTTGTTAAAAGCAGTTAAAAACACTACATGTATGAAATTATGTTTGGTAGTTAACCAAATACGCCTGTATTAAATTATTATTTTACTTCACATGCGGTTACATGTATAGATTATTTTTGAAATAAAATTTTGTATAAAAGCAGTTAAAAGCGTTACATGTATGAAATTATTTTGTTGATTAACATATATATTTGCTCTACATGTGCTTACATGTAAGAAGTTACATATTAATGCGCCGAAAACGTCCATATTCCAATACAACCTTACAAAGTTCTTTTACTTTTTACAAAATTCGCCGCAAAAGATTTTGATACAACACTTTCAGCTCAACTTAAAGCGTCTAAAACAGTTTCTAACGCTTTGCCGATTTTAAGACAACACTTGTCTCAGTTCAACTTAGTGTATATTCCTATATCCCAAGCGTCATATTTTTGATTTCAATACAACCTTTGTTTTTGTTCAACGCAACAGCGATACAGAACGGTGCATCGTAACCTTCTTATTTCAACACAATACTTGTTTTGGTTCAACTTAATTAAATTGCTTTCATTATTATCAAGACAGCAATTTATTTCAATATAATCTTTATTCCAGTTCAACTAAATTTTGCTCTAAGAGCTTTAAGTCTTCGTAGGATTTATAGTTACATGTAAGAAATTATATTTAAATGAAACGATAAGTTTCTCGCATATTAAGGCGCATTTATATGCTTCAACCAACAAAACGGCTCAAAAATTATTGACAATCGTGAAATTTATATTGATAATACATATCGTTATTAATATCATTTTAATATTTCAAGATATATAATTCGCAATCTATTAATGGAGAGGGGCTAATATGTATAAAATATACTCAAATAGTTGCGACAACAAGAAAAGTGTGAGAAGTTTTTCTTATATTTTTATTTTTGTCGGTTTGTTTTTGGTTTCAAATCTTAACGCTGATTGCGTTGATTTGGGAGGAGGACATGTAGTTTGCGATGAAACGGTAAATTCGGATATTTACGCGAACGCTTCAAGCGGAGTTTCAAGTTCGTCATTGTTGGAGGTAGGCGTAACAAGCGGCGGTATGCACGGCGTGCATAACAACAATAACGGAACTTGGAGTTTTAACGGATTAAACGTTGATACCAAAGGCGCAAACGCTTATGCCGTTTACGCACAAAACGGCGCTAATATCAGTGTAGGCAATAATGTGAATTTGATTACAAATAGCACTAATTCGCATGCTGTAAACGCGGAAAGTTATTCAAATATAAATATAGGGGATAATGCCAAAATAAGCACTTATGGTCCCGACATACCTCCGACAACTCACGGCGTTGCAGTGCCTGTCAGTACGAGTTATGGGATTAGAGCGCAATATTCAAACGTTACTGTCGGCGATAACGCGAATATTTTGACAACTGGAGTTGGCAGTTACGGCGTCGCTACTTATGAGGATTCTATTTTACTTATCGGTAATAATGCGACTATAGCTACCATAGGAGGTAACCAATATTGCGGAATGTGCGGGTTGATAGGCGAAGGGTGGGCGTCTACCGCGGTTTATGTCTTAGGCACTACGGCTGTCGGTTCTACAGTAATAATAGGCAATGACGCAAACATAAGCATTCAAGGATGGGGAAGTGCGCTAAATCTTGGCAGAGCCAGCAGTGTCGCGTATATTGGCGATAATACGATTATTACCGCAAATGGAAATCGTAATTCACATGCGGTAAGTATGTTAAGCGGAGGAAATGCCACGATAGGCGACAATGCTGTTATAACTTCCACAGGTACGACGATTTATTATGACGACAGCAGATACAACGGTCAGCCTCATGCGGTATATGGAGGAGGGGGAGCGAATTTAATTATCGGCGATAACGCCAATATAGCTACTTATGGGTATCTTGCCAGCGCGGTTCAATTTACCGATTCAAGTATATCAATAGGCGATAATGCGCGTATCACTACATATGGAGAAGGAAGATATACGGGTCAGAGTAGCAATAATGAAGGCGGTTTTGGTATAAAAATCAGAAATGGTTATGATGGCGTTGGAGACGATAAGATTACGGTAGGCAATAACGCCATCATAACTACATACGGAAATCAATCGCTGGGAGTGCAAATCAGAGAGAAAAGCGTAGGAATTTTCGGCGATAATTTAACTATCCTAACATATGGAAATACTGCCACCGCTCTTGAGACATTTGATAGGAGTAACGTTACAGTTGGCGATAACGCTTTTATAATTACGCAAGGAGATGTCTCTCATGCGGTTCGCACTTTAGTAGGCACTTCAACAAGCAATGCCAATGCGACTACCATTATAGGAAAAAATGCGTTTATAACTACACAAGGAGACGGTTCTTATGCCGTTACTTCCGAGGGTAGAAGTATTGACGCTGGTTCAAGCATAAATATAGCGGATAACGCTTCTGTCGGTACGGCGGGTATAAACTCTTACGCGCTTGCGGCACAAGTATATTCTGATATAAATGTAAGCGGTAACTCAAGCATAACTACAGAAGGCGACGGTTCGTCAGCTGTTTATTCGCAAAGCGGTTCACATATAAATATAGGCGATAACTCTTATATTTTGACAAAAGGCAACGGGGCTTATGCTTTGCTTTCATCAGCCGCAGATATAACCATAGCGGATGGTTCTAACATTAGTACAACAGGCGCAAATTCGCATGCAATTAATGCTCAAAACGGTGCGAATATAGACGTAGGAGACAGCGCTTTTGTAAGCACAAACGGCGTTGGTTCATATGCTCTTAATGCACAGAGCGGTTCAAATATCAGTATAGGTAATAGTGCTTATATAGTTACAAACGGTACCGATTCTCACGCCGTTTACGCAACGTCTAATTCCAATATCAACATAGGAGATAACGCCAACATAATTACGTACGGTTCGGATTTTCCATCCCAAAGCAGAAGTCACGGAGTATACGCCGGCTTTAACTCAAGCATCACTATCGGCGATAACGCGAATATTTTGACAACGGGAGTTGGAAGTTACGGTGTAGGCGGTATTGGCTCTACCGGTAATGATAATGTTCATATAACTATAGGCGATAACGCATCTATAGTTACGATAGGAGGAGACCCAAATTGCGGACAATGCGGACTATCGCCAACTACAGGGTGGTGGTCTTATGGAATTTATATGGGCGTTAAAAATTCTGATATCACCATAGGTGATAACGCGTTGGTAAGCACGCAAGGAGCGAACGCTTTTGCTGTTGCCGCCAGAAATACAAATGCAGCCGTTTATATGGGCGATAATGCGACCATTATTACATACGGAAACAACGGTTCCAAAGCAATAATGATTGATAGCGCCTCAAAAGGAGTTTTTTTGGGAGACAATGCCGTCATAACGACATATGGCAACGCGACTCCCACAGGGACAAATAATCCGCATGCTGTACAGTTTACAGGAGATAGTTCGGTAAGTTCTTTTTTTGTTACAGGCGATAACGCTATTATAACTACATATGGATATGACGCCAGCGCGATAAGCGCCAGCAGTTACGCGAATGTCATAATAGGCGATAACGCGCGAATAACTACATACGGAGAGGGAAGATATACGGGTCAGAGCAGCAGTAACGAAGGAGGTTTTGGCATAAAAATCAGAGGCAGTTACGGTAATTTGCTTTTAGGTAATAACGCCCTAATAACCACATATGGAAACCAAGCCGTAGGCGTTCAAATCAGGGAAAGAAGTGTGGGAACATTCGGCGACAATTTGACCATTTTAACGCATGGAAATACTGCCACCGCTCTTGAGACTTATGATAGAAGCAATGTTACAGTCGGCGATAACGCTTTTATAGCTACCATAGGAAACGCTTCTCACGCCGTTCATACTTTAGCGTACGCTGGGACGACTCCCTCATATGCTGGCAATGCGACTACTGTCATTGGTAAAAACTCTTATATCTCTACAGAGGGAGACGGTTCTCACGCTTTGTTTGTTGAAGGCAGAAGCAATAATGATTCGGTTGTAGGGATTGTTTTAAATACCAATACAAATATATCGGTTCTTGGCGATAATTCTTATGCTTTGTATTCCGCCTCAAACGGCATAATCCAAACAAGCGGTTCGTCAAAATTGAATATCTTGGGAGATATAACGGCTGTAAATAACGGTATTGTTGATTTGGATTTGAAAGAGGGTTCCACTTTTATAGGAAACACGATACTGAACAGCGGACGCATAGATTTAGCGCTTGATGGAAGTAACTCGTTATGGAGATTAAAAGGTAACTCCTCTTTGACAAATCTTTCCTTAACAAACGAAGCTAAAGTTGATTTAACCAAAAGCCCATCTTACGCGAATCTGATTATTGACAATCTTTCAGGCAACGGAGTTTTTTATCAAAGAATAAATTTAAGCGAAACTGGGGATTTGATAACGATAAACGACAGCTCTTCGGGAAATCACAAATTGATATTTGACGATAGCGCTTTAGGAGGTTACACAGTTGATGGAAGCGAAACATTTTTGGTTGTGGAGCAAAATCAAAGCGGAACATATAACGCCGTATTTACAGGCGAGGTTTATATAGGAGCGTATACTTATCGCATAAACGATATAAACAATACCCAATATTTAACCACAGGAATTTCCAATAATTCCGGCGGCGGTTCGTCCGGCGGTCCCACTATAAACCCTATAGCTTCCTCGTCAATAAGTTTTTCCAATATAAACTATATCTCCAACTACGCCAATACTCAAACGCTGCTTCAAAGAATGGGAGAGCTTGACACCGACAGAGATACGCTTGATGATATTTGGGTTAGAACATATGCGGGAGAGCTGGATTCGTTTGATAAAAAATTTAATATACAAGATACTTCCTACTACGGGTTACAAGCGGGATTTGACAGGATATATAATATTGGAAACGCTAAAGGTTTTATAGGTCTTACGTTTGGCGTCTCAAAAACGGATATTAATTATAAGCAAGGAAACGGAGAGGTCAGTTCTTATGATTTTGGTTTATACGCCTCATATAAAAATGAGAATAAATTTTATGTCGACACTCTTTTAAAATATACGAAAAATGACAATGAGTTTGACATGACAACCTCAAACGGAGCGTATATAAAAGGAGACGCGAACGCTAACTCGTACTCTTTATCTATTGAGAGCGGAAAAAGATTTAATGTCGGCAGCGGTTTTTATATAGAGCCTCAAGCCGAATTTACCTTTAGCAAACAATCGTCAGGAACAAGCGTCGCGTCGTCTGGTTTAAAGACAAAGTTTGACAGCTATAACTCAATCTTGGGAAGAGCGGGAACTATTATTGGTTACAGCCTCAAAGATAAAACAAACGTATATTATAAGATAGGATATATAAAAGAGTTTGACGGCGATATATCGTATAGTTTTAATAGTAGCGGCGATAAGCAAACTTACAAGTTAGACGGAGATGTGTTTGATAACGCGGTAGGTATCACGTCAACTATAGGCGACGACCATCATATATATTTTGAAGGAACTTATCAAATCGGAGATAGTTTTAATAACAAAAAAGCAAATCTCGGATACAAATACAGTTTTTAATCTTTTTAAACTTTCAATCGCCCAAAGCAGACTAAAACAAGTCTGTTTTGGGTTTGCTCTCACATGTAAGGAAAAGTAAAATCAATAGTAGTTACGATAAAAGTCGAACGTTAAATTTAAAATTCTCACTACATGTAAAGGTAAAATCAACTGTTGCCGCGATAAAAAAAGGAGATAAGAGATAATTTACAATTTTATTGATATGATTATTGATTTTTAATATTCAATTGCTAAGGCGTCGCTTTTGAGCTTTTTTAAAATTTTTCGCTTGAGTATTCCGGTATTTATGGGTTATATTCCTTTAGGCATAGCTTTTGGGCTTTTAGCCGTTAAATCAGGAATTGCTTGGTATTACGCTTTTTTAATGAGCATTTTTGTCTATGCCGGTTCGGCGCAATTTTTATGCGTTTTACTTTTTAGCGAAATAGCCTCTTTGGCTGAGATATTTATAGCTATATTTTTACTAAATCTTCGCCACTTTTTTTATGGACTTTCTATGATAAGCGAATTTAAAGCGTTAAAGGGATTTGCGAAAAAATACGCTATTTTCGGACTTACCGACGAGACTTTCGCGCTTTTAAGAACTTTTGAACTATCTAAAGATGATAAAGAAAAAACGGTCGTAACCATAACGCTTTTAAATCAAACGTATTGGGTAGTTGGAACTCTTATAGGTTCTCTTGGCGGACGTTTATCCTCTTTTGATTTTAAAGGCATAGAGTTTGCATTAACTGCTCTTTTTGTAGTGTTAAGCGTAGAGATTTATCAAAAAAGCAGAGCTAAAAAAACGCTGTTTTTATCTTTAATAATCGGACTTTTGGGAATGTTGTGTTTTCCGCCTTCAGATATGTTAATCTTATCTTTATTGCTATGCTCTTTTTGCCTAATAACTTTAAAAGGACGTATGTAAATGCAGTCAGGTTATCTATTATTGGCGATTTTAACGGCGACTTGCGCTACTTTTATGACCAGAGTTTTACCGTTTTTGCTTTTTGATAAAGAACAAAAGCCGAGTAAACTTTTGAGACTTTTTGAGAAAAATATGCCTTTAATGATAATGGTCGTTTTGGTTTTCTATGCGATTAGAAATACAAATTTTAATGAATATCCTTACGGAATGAGTGAAATTATTGGTATTTTGACCGCGCTTTTACTACATGTGAAGTTTAAAAACGCGCTTTTGAGTATTATAGGCGCTACTTTTTTTTACATGTTACTAATACGAGTTGTTTTTTAAGATGAAAAATATAGCGCTGATAGACAAAAGAGAATATGAGAAGATAGTCTTAATTTGGGAAAAATCTGTAAAAGCGACTCACCATTTTTTAACCGATAACGATATCGCCGAGATTAGGCCGTGCGTGGTCGGATATTTGCCAAATTTAAATATTTATGCGTATAAAAATGAGAAAGGCGAAATATTTGGATTTGTCGGCATTTTTGAAAATAAAATAGAGATGTTGTTCGTCTCTCCTAAGTACATTGGAAAAGGCGTAGGCAGCGCTTTAACGGATTTTGCTATAAATAATATGGGTGTAAGCGAAGTTGATGTTAATGAGCAAAACGATAAAGCAAGAGAATTTTACGAACACAAAGGATTTAAAGTTGTATCTCATTCAAGCAAAGACGCGCAAGGAAGAGAGTTTCCGATTTTGCATATGAAGATAAAATAAAATATTATAGTAAATGCGGCGATAAAATATCGCATTGTGAAGGGTGTCAGCGATGAAGTAATCCACTCTATCCGTCATTGCGAGGAATGAAATGACGAAGCAATCCAGAAACACGAAGTGTTTAATATTTAAAATTCAAAATCGCGAGTTTTTATTTTAAAAAGTAAAATAACTAACTATTTTTGCAATTCCTTTGGATTGCCACGACACTTCGTGTCTCGCAATGACAGAAGAAGATGGATTGCCTTGTCGTGCTTTTCCCTCCTCGCAATGACGGAAAAGGTGGAATTGTCTCATCGTTTTGCTTCGACAGAAGGCAAAGTACAATTTGGATACAATACGCCTGCACATGAGGAGTGCAAAATGTAGATAAAGAATGGATTTTTGCAAAATGAAGAGAGCAAATGGAATTAGAGTTTGGATTTTGGATTGCGATTATTTTATGTTTTACCTTTTTTGTGTCTGGATTTGTGGATAGTATAGCAGGAGGCGGCGGGCTTATAAATATTCCGATATTTTTACTTGTCGGCGCGCCGCCTGAATTTGCTCTTGGCACTACTAAAATGTCGGCGACCATAGGCAAATTTGCCGCTCTTGTAAATTACGCGAAAAACGCTCTTGTAAACTGGCGTTTGGCTTTAATTGGACTGCCTACAGCGATAATCGGCGGAATTTTGGGAACAAAAGCGATACTCTATTTTGATAGCGCAAATATCGGCAAAATAATACTTTTTTTACTTCCTGTGGGCATTATAGCTGTACTTTTGCCAAGAAAAAGTTTTGATACTGCAAAAAAAATTACAAAAGTAAAATTTTATCTGATTACGCCGATAATTTGTCTGCTTTTAGGATTTTACGATGGATTTTTTGGTCCCGGTGTTGGAAGTTTTTTCATCATAGCTTTAAATTTTTTTATCGGGCTGTCGCTCGTGCAAGCCGCTGCTATGACAAAAGTATTTAATTTAGCAACTGCTTTTGGCAGTTTCGCGGTTTTTGCTATGGAAGGTAAAATCTTTTTTGTTATCGGTATTTTACTTATCTTTTTTAGTATCGCGGGCAATATAGCAGGAAGCTCTTTAGCTATAAAAATAGGTTCAAATTTTGTCAAAAAAATATTGTTGTTTTCGCTCAGTCTGCTATTTGTCTTTTTAACATGGAAGGTTTTTTCGTAAATTTCATTTTTAATGTTATCATACGTAGAAGAGAGTGGATTGCTTCGCTGACTGCCCCAGCTCGCGATGATGGAGACTTCATATAAGTGTTTCCTTTGGAAGTTTGTTGTTCGGTCGTGGAAATAACGAAAAAAGATGGATTGCCGCGCTTCGCTCGCAATGACGTAACAACCCATTGTGTCATTGCGAGGAGCATAAGCGACGAAGCAATCCATAGAAATATAGAAGTATTTTAATCTCTTTCATAAATAGATTTCGCTAAAATAATAGTTTTAATTTGTATCTTTTTCAAGGATATTTATGAGTAAGATAAAAGCACATGTATGGCGTTTTGGCGACAATGTGGACACAGACCTTATTATCGCGGCGCGTTATCTGAATACATCGGAGCCAAGCGAGTTAGCAAAGCACGTTATGGAAGACGCCGATCCTGATTTTGTCAAAAAGTTAAATAAAGGCGATGTGATAGTGGCGGGGGAAAATTTTGGTTGCGGCAGTAGCCGCGAACACGCTCCTATAGCTCTTAAAGCCGCAGGAGTAAGCGCTGTCGTGGCTAAAAGTTTTGCCAGAATATTTTATAGAAACTCTTTTAATATGGGACTTCCGATATTTGAACTTTCCGACACTGACGAGATAAAAGAGGGCGAACAAATTGAAATTGATTTGGAAGAGGGAACTATCAAAAATATAACCGTTGATAAAGTTTATAAATTTACCGCCATTCCTCCTTTTATGCAAGAACTTATAAACGCGGGCGGACTTATCAAATACGCGCAAAAAAAGATGAAAGCGTAAAAAGCGATAATTTTGACAGATTTGGAATTAGAGACGTTTTGTCGCGATAGCGGATAAAAACAAAAGGAAAAATATGAAACATTATAAAATAGCTTTAATAAGAGGCGACGGTATCGGTCCTGAAATCATTGACGAAGCGGTTAAAGTGTTGGACGCGGCAAGCTCAAAAGAGAATTTTACTATGACTTATAACGATTTTTTGATGGGCGGCGTAGCTATAGATTTGAAAGGCGAACCGCTTCCTCAACAAACGATTGATGGATGTTTAGCTTCGGACGCCGTACTTTTCGGAGCTATAGGCGGCGAGAAATGGGATAAATTGCCGCGGGAAAAAAGACCTGAAAGCGGTCTTTTAAAACTTCGTAAAAGCCTCGGAGTATTCGCGAATCTTCGTCCTACCGCTGTGTTTGACGAACTTATTAACGCGAGCACTTTAAAACACGAAGTTGTGAAAGGTGTGAATTTGCTTGTCGTAAGAGAGCTTATCGGCGGCATATATTTTGGACAGCCAAGAGCGAATGACGGAAATAGAGCGTACAATACTATGGTTTATGAAAAAGAGGAGATAGTAAGGATAGCTCACGTAGCGTTTCAAGCGGCGCAAAAAAGAGACAAAAAAGTCTGCTCTGTGGACAAGTCAAACGTTTTGGAAGTAAGTCAGCTTTGGCGCGATACCGTAGAAGAGGTCGCAAAAGAGTATAAAGACGTTTCCTTATCTCACATGTATATAGACAATGCCGCTATGCAGCTTATAAGAAATCCAAGACAATTTGACGTTATATTAACAAGTAATCTTTTCGGCGATATATTGAGCGATGAAGCGAGTATGATAAGCGGCTCTATTGGACTTTTGCCTTCCGCTTCCATAGGCGGTAAAGTAGGACTTTTTGAGCCTATTCACGGTTCGGCTCCGGATATCGCGAAGCAAGGCATAGCAAATCCGATAGCTACAATTTTAAGCGCGGCTATGATGCTTAGATTTTCTTTAGACGAAATGAGCGCCGCTGATAGAATAGAAGCGGCTGTAAAAGAGGTGTTGAAAGAGGGTTATAGGACAAAAGATATTTCGCAGTTTGACGCGAAAGAGATTTGTACTACAAACGAGATAGGTTCTATCATCGCCGATAGGGTTTCCAAACTTTAGATATGAGGATAATCATAGGAGACGCTACAAATCCGATAGGAGATGGAAATAAAATAATAGCTCACATTTGCAACGATATAGGCGGATGGGGCGAAGGGTTTGTATTGTCAATATCTAAAAGATGGATAAAACCGCAAGAAGCCTATCTTGAGTGGTTTAACTTAAAAGAGAATTTTATTTTAGGCGAAGTTCAATTTGTGCATGTAGAAAAAGAGATAACGGTCGCGAATATGATAGCTCAAAAAGATGTCAAACATTTAAACGGCGTGCCTCCCATACGATACGACGCTTTGGAAAAATGTCTTGAAAAAGTAGCTGATTTCGCGCTTCAAAATAGTTCCAGCGTGCATATGCCTCGAATTGGCTGCGGGCTCGCGGGAGGAAAGTGGGAAAAGGTAGAGTTTGTTATCAAGCAAACTCTTTTAAATGTCGGAATCAAAGTATTTGTATATGATTTAAAATAAAGCCTACATGTAGGCTTTGCAATGCGTTTAAAAAAGGAGTTTTCAATGAGCAAAAAATCTTTAAAAGACAGAATGATCGATTATATTTTTACCGTTTCAAAGCAACCTGTGCGTTATAAAGATTTGCTTGCCGCTAACGCGTTTTATAACGAGGGAATGTATGTTGACCCCGCAAAGCTTAATTTTAGAATGAATATAACAAAAGCGTATTTCGCGTATGCTGTGATATGCGTTTGTATATTGCTGCCGTTTATCGCGCTTATTCATCTTATGCCGAGCATTAATAATCATATTCCGATTTTAGGAGTTATATTCGCCACATCATGCGTTTTTATCAGCTTTAACTATTTTACGGCATGGCTTAGGGACAAAATAACTCTAAGACTTATAAAAGAGGCTTGGCTTGTCCACTTTCCATATTTCCCATATGACAAATACAATAAAAAAATAGAAGAGCTGTATCACGAAATCAGAAAAAAAGAGCTTCCGAGAAAAGATTGGGAACAGTATGTTTTAGATGGACTTTTAAAATAGAGTCTTATAAAAAATATGGATTTTTCAATTTAAAAGCGATTTTTTATTTAAAGCAAGATTTTATAAAACCTCATTTCATTTGATAACTAAAAATATTTAAAATTGCGAGTTATGATATAATTCGTGATTTTAAATACTAAAAATACTGACAAGGCGATATATGAACGCTACTCTTTCCATCTACATCGGACGTTTCCAACCTCTGCATAACGGACATCTGTATGTTTTGGAATATGCTCGAAAGATTGGCGATGTGCTGACGCTTATAGGCTCGGCTACGGAAGCTAGAAACATCAAAAATCCTTTTCCTACGACCCTTGTGCGCGAAATGTTAAAACCGTACGCTACTTTTATAGAAGAGATATCCGACTATCCGTTTGACGATTCGCCGTGGCTTGCGGAGATACAAGAAAAAGTCTCAAGATATGATTATAAATACGATAAAGTTTATATTATAGGACACGATAAAGACGAAAGCAGTTACTATCTTAAAAGTTTTCCGCAATGGACGTTAAAAAATATAGATAATTACAAAAAAATAAACGCCACTACTATTAGAGAAGAGCTTTACAAAGGCAATATTCCAAAAAATACGCTGCCTTTACATGTAGAGAAAATCGTAAAAGATTTTATGCGAACAGAAGAGTGGCAAAATAGGATAGAAGAGTATCAAAATCATCTAAAAATGAAAGAGGCGTGGAGCAAAGCGCCGTATGAACCGATATTTGTCACAACAGATTGCGTTACGATTTGTAATGGACATGTATTGCTTGTAGTGCGAGGCGGCAATCCGGGTAAAGGGCTATACGCGCTTCCCGGAGGGTTTTTAGAGAGTAAACTCACTATTCAAGAGAGCGCGATAAAAGAGCTTAGAGAGGAGACGCGTATTAAACTTTCAAAAGCTGCGCTTATAGGCAGCATAAAAAAGTCAGAAGTATTTGATAAACCAGACAGAAGCACGAGAGGACGCACGATAACGCACGCGTTTTTATTGCAGCTTGGAGGAGCGGAATTGCCAGCGGTAAAGGGCGGAGACGACGCTAAAAAAGCTTTTTGGATACCTCTTTCAAAAGTGAAAGAGAATCGCTCTATGATGTTTGAAGACCATTTCCACATAATAAGAAAGCTTACGAATATTTGAGCTTTTGTGGTTTTTAAAGGGTAGCGCTTTTAGAGTAAAAATCGGCGCTCAAAGCGGAGAGCTTGAGTTTTGACTATAAACCAAAGAGGTTTAAAATGAATTTTCTACTTGATAGCGATAGCTATAAATACAGCCATTTTGCCCAATACCCCAAAAACGAGGGGCTTTTTTCTTATATTGAGGCAAGGTACGGAGATGAGGTGAAGTTTTTCGGATTGCAATATATCATCAAAAAGATGCTTATGAAAATGTACGCACGAGATGATATAAAAGAGGCGAAAGAGATTATAACTTCGCACGGACTTCCATTCAATGAAAAAGGATTTGAAGAGTTGCTGGAGCTTGGATATTTTCCCTTGAAAATCAAAGCGTTAAAAGAGGGTGGAGTTTATCCCACGCAAATTCCTCTTGTAAGCATTCAAAGCACAGACGATAGATTTGGCTGGCTTGTAAGTTTTATAGAGACGTTTTTGTTGCGTTTGTGGTATCCTACGACGGTTGCTACAAACTCTTATAATATTAAAAAAGTTGTGCGAAAATATACGCAAAATGCCGATTTTAAAGTTCATGATTTTGGTTCGCGCGGCGTTTCATGTCAAGAAAACGCGTTAATCGGCGGAATGGCTCATCTTTTGAATTTCAGAGGCACCGATACCGCTATATCGCTTTTAGGCGCTAGAAAATATTATAACGCCAATATCGCCGGTTTTTCAATTCCCGCTATGGAGCACAGCACGGTTACATCTTGGAAAAACGAAAAAGACGCGTACTCCAATACGTTAAATATTTACGCGAAAAACGGAGCTCTTTTAGCGTGCGTAAGCGATAGCTACAACTATAAAAAAGCTGTGGATGAGATTTGGGGTAAAGAACTTAAAGAGCAGGTAAAAAAAAGCGAAGCGACTATAGTTATAAGACCGGATAGCGGAAATCCGCTAGAGCTTATTCCATACACTTTAAATAGTTTAGCGGATAATTTTGGCTTTACAAACGCCGAGGACGGAAAACTTTTAAATAATGTAAGAATTATTTGGGGGGACGGTATAAATATAGATATGATAGATAAGATATTGTCTCTTATAACAAAAAGCGGTTGGAGCGCGGACAATGTAAATTTTGGCATGGGAGCAGCGTTGCTTCAAAAAGTCAATAGAGACATGTATAGTTTCGCGTATAAAGCGAGCGCTATAAAGATTGACGGAGAGTGGCGCGGAATTTGTAAAAGTCCTGTCACCGACCCTTCCAAAAAGAGTAAAAGCGGTAGAATCGGAGCGGAATTTGCAGATGGGAAATACATAGTGCGAGATCTTGATAAAGATACTTTTATAAACGCACTTGAGACCGTTTATCTGAACGGAGATTTGATTAAAGAGTATAAATTTGAGGATTTGGCGGATTAATAAAACGCTTGATTTCCAGCTTCTTTTGCGATAAGAAAATTTAAATGCATAACTATCAAAGATATTTTTAAAAGCGTCTTTGATAGTTTTTTGGTTATTGTAAAGACTACTATGAAGTTGGTGATATCGTAGGAGTAGCTGACAGTAGCAATACAATCATGTTTACTCGGTAGGAAATGCAATAGGGGCTATAATATCGGGGCTGCTTGGAATACTACATAGTCTATGCTTGCCAAACAGTGACGTCATGAGCAATGAGAATGTTGGCGGTATAGCAGGAAGTGTTGAGGCAGACCAATAAACCAACTCCTACTCTAGCGGAAGTATTGTAGCTTGAGCGGCAAAATTAAAGCAGAGAAAAGACGTTTTATTTGTCTGACAATATGAACGTAAAATAGTAATTTGAATAATAGATTAAGACCTTTACATGTAAGATAAAAAGCTTACATGTAAAGTTTTTTGACTAATCCGCGCTTGGTTTTGGAGTTTTATCCGTACTTGCCGGCAATATCGGATATGTTATAACGGGTTTTTTACCTGTTAAACTATTTAGAAAATCAACAATACTATCGGCTTCTTCATCTGAGATATCGATTCCAAGCTGTACGCTTCCCATCTCTTTTACAGCGTCTTTTAAATTCCAAATACCGCCATTGTGGAAATACGGAGCTGTTTCAGCTATATTTCTTAAAGTCGGGGTTTTAACCATACCGTCTTTGTCGCCTACAAAGTTACCTAAAGATATAAATTTGTATTTTTCAGCAACTTGAAACGGTTGCATGGTTCCGCCTAAAGCTATACCGTTATGACAGGCCGTACAGCCCTTTTCCATGAAAAGATCAAGTCCTGCTTGTTCCTTTTCGCTAAGAGCGTTTAACTTTCCGTTCAAAAAGTCGTCATACGGCGAAGGAGTAACCAATGTTCTTTCAAATACGCCGATAACGCTAGCAATTGTCTCAAAATTAATTTTTACATTTTTGCCGTAAGCTTTTTTAAATTCTTCCACATATTGAGGAATTGATGTTACGCGTTCTACTACTAGCTCTTTAGGCGCCGCCATTTCGGCGTCGGCTTGAATAGGACCTTGCGCTTGATCCGCTAAATGCGGACTTCTGCCGTCCCAAAACTGTATTTGATTAAATACAGAGTTATAAACGGTAGGAGAGTTTAAATGACTCGGATTTTTCGTCCATTTATGACCTATCGCCGCGTCAACTCCATCCGCTCCGCCTAAAGCCAAATTGTGACAGGTGTTACAGCTGATGATTCCGCTTTTGGAAAGTCTTGGGTCAAAATACAGTTTTTTGCCAAGCTCAATTTTTTGATAGTTGATAGGGTCGTTTTTGTCGTTAACATAAGACAACAACTCGTCGATATCTTCTGGAATTGGCTCTAAAGCGTAACTTTTCGCTTTTTCAAGCAAAGAATCCGCGCAAGCAAATGTGGCGCCAAGAGCGCCAATCAGTAAAGCATTTTGAATAAAACGCATTTTTTACTCCTTAAAAAAATAAAATACTAAATAATAATTATTATTTGCTTATAAATACTTAAAAATAATTAATTTGACTTAAAAGAAAAATATCTCTATGCCATAAAGTTTCTATGCCTTAAAGTAATTAAGCCCCGTTTTGATAAAATAGAACTTTATTTTTTTGGAGTATTTATGAACCAATATATTTTGAAAATTGACTGCCAAGATGAAAAGGGATTGATATATAGGATTTCGGACGCTGTGTTTAAACACAGACTCAATATTGTAAAAAATGATGAGTTTGTGGATAAAGAGTATGGCAAATTTTTTATGAGAGCGGAGCTTAGCGGCAAGATAAATAAAGATGAGTTTTCAGGAACGCTTGAGGCTATGTTGCCAAATAAAGCGAATATTTACGTAGGTTTGAAAGATAAAAAAAATATCGTTTTAATGGCTACAAAAGAGTCACATGTATTAGGCGATATACTTTTAAAACATTATGGAAACGAGTTAAACGCCAACATTCTTGCCGTTATTAGTAACTATGACGATTTAAAACAGCTCTCCGAGAAATTTGAGATACCGTTTTTTTGTATCGCGCACGAAGCTGTTTCGCGCGAGGAACACGAGAAAAGAATACTGTCAAAACTTCAAGAGTTGAAACCTGATTTTATTGTTTTGGCAAAATATATGAGAATACTTTCAAGCAATTTTGTAGAGCGTTATAAAGAGAAAATCATCAATATTCATCATTCGTTTTTACCTGCGTTCATTGGCGCTAACCCTTATAAGCAAGCTTATGAAAGAGGAGTCAAAATCATCGGCGCGACGGCTCATTTTGTGAATAATAATTTGGATGAGGGACCCATTATTGCTCAAGACGTCATTACGGTAAATCACGAGTTTGATTGGAAAGATATGCAGCGCGCGGGACGAAATGTGGAAAAAGTAGTTTTATCTACCGCGCTTGATTTGGCTCTTGAAGATAGAATTTTTGTGCATAAAAATAAAACTGTGATTTTTTGATGTTCAACGTAGTTTTATTGTGTCCGCAAATTCCGCAAAATACTGGCAGTATCGGCAGGCTTTGTGTAAACACTAATTGTAAATTGCATATAATAAAGCCTGCTTGTTTTGAGATTAGCGACAAAATGGTTAAAAGAGCGGGACTTGATTATTGGAAAATTTTGGATTTAAAAGTTTGGGAAAATTTAGACGAATTTTTATCTATACATTCAAAAGATTCGGAGCGTTTTTTCTTCGCGACTACAAAAAGTGAAAAACCATATTTTGAAGCGCGCTATGAAAAAGGGGATTTTCTGTTTTTTGGAGGAGAATCAACGGGACTTCCGATGGAATTTATGAAAAAAAATTGGGATAACGCCGTAACTATTCCAATGGGTAAAAACGGAAGAAGTTTAAATCAAGCGATGGCTGTCGGTATCATTTTGTACGACGCTATCAGACAAAATTTTAAGGAGTTTTAAATGAACAATATTAAAGGGAAACGCGCTCTTATAACGGGTGCTAGTGCCGGTATAGGCGAAGCGAGCGCGAAAGTTTTGGCTTCAAATGGATGCGATTTGATTTTAACGGCAAGACGCGAAGAAAAGCTCGAAATTTTAGCGCGAAAACTTAGAGAAAAATATAACGTCAAAGTGGATATTTATCCTTTAGACGTGCGTATAAATGAAAGCGTTGAACAGTTGCTTGAAAATATAAAAGCGGCGAAAACCGTACCTGATTTTTTGATAAATAACGCAGGTCTTGCTTTGGGGCTTGAGGGCGTGCAAGAAGGTTTTATTTACAAATGGGACGCCATGATAGATACCAATCTAAAAGGACTTTTGTACGTCACAAGAGCGTTTTTACCGCTGATGATAAAAAAAGGCGAGGGACATATAATAAATATAGGCTCAACCGCCGGTTGGCAGACGTATCCCGGAGGAAATGTTTATAACGCGACAAAATTTGGCGTTAGAGCGTTAAGCGACGCTATGAGTTTGGATCTTGTGGACACAGATATAAAAGTCTCTTGCGTAGCTCCCGGAAATTGCGAAACAGACTTTTCACTTGTTCGTTTTGAGGGTGATAAAGACAAAGCGGATACAGTCTATTCAAAATATAAAACGCTTGAGGCAAAAGATGTGGCCGACGTTATTTTATATATATTAAATACGCCCTCACATGTAAACATACCATATCTTCGTATTATGCCAAAAGCGCAGAGAAACGTATATATTTTTAAAGAGAAAAGTCATAAAAACTGACATTTTGGTTATTGGAGCCGGGGCAAGCGCGCTAATGTTCGGAGCGTATAGTAAAGAGCGGCTTTTGTTCGCTGACGCGAATTTAGATATAGGCGCTAAAGTTAAGATTTCCGGCGGCAAAAAATGCAATCTCACAAATAAATATGTAAACGCTCGAAATTATCTTGGAAACGAGGCGTTTATAAAAAAAAATATAGATAGTTTTAATTCCGACGATACGCTCGGTTTTTTTGCGAAGTACGGTGTTTTTCCAACGCAAAAAGATAATGGACAATATTTTTGCAATAGCTCAAAAGAGGTTTTATCGGCATTTTCCAAAGCGAATTGCTCTCATAAGTTTTTACTTGGAAGCAGAGTTTACGATGTGGAATTTGCTAAAGAGGGTTTTGTCACTTACTTTGAGAATGAAAGTATAATATCGAAAAAACTTGTAGTAGCGAGCGGCGGAATTAGTTATCCAAAGCTAAACGCAAGCGATATCGGCTATAAAATAGCCAAAAAATTCTCCCATAAAATCAAAACGCCAAAGCCCGCTCTTGTTGGGCTTACTTTGCAAAAAGAGCAATTTTGGATGAGAGAACTTAGCGGAATATCTCTACATGTAAGGGTAAAATATGAAGATTTTGCTTATGAAGGAGATATGCTTTTTTCGCATTTTGGCATTAGCGGTCCTGTTATTTTAAATGCCTCTTTGAGATGGGAAAAAGGTAAAATAGAGATAGACTTTTTACCTTTTTTAGATTTTACCATGAGCAGTTTTATATGGAATGAAAAGAGACAGTTAACTTCTGTCATTGACGCGCCGAAAAGATTTGTAAAGGCTTTTTTAAATTCTTTCAAAATCGCCGACAAACCTATGAAATCTTACTCGAATTACGAAAGAGAAAAAATAATTTTATTGAAAAAATATGCAATGCCCATAGCCGGCACATTTGGATTAAATAGAGCTGAAATTACGAAAGGCGGAGTTGAGACGGAGGAGATAAATCCAAAAACTTTTGAAAGCAAAATACAAAACGGACTCTATTTTATCGGCGAAGTTTTGGATGTAAGCGGAGAACTTGGCGGATACAATCTGCAATGGGCGTTTAGTTGCGGCGCTAACGCGGCGAAAAACTTTAGCTTTTAAATTTTTGTATGTTAGAATATAAAATTTTCACAAAAGGACTTAAAATAAAAAAAATCTTTTTTATATGTATGCTGGTTTTTAACGGTTGGATTTTAGCGGACTCTCCTTTAACTTCCACCGATATTCATTTGGGTTATGAATATGATAATGATATAAAAAAAGCGTTAAAAGAGGGCAATCTTACAGACGAATGGAAAGATTATCTCATATCTTCAGAAAACTACTTTGGTATTAAAATCGCTGTTATAAACGCGATAGGATATGAAAATATAAATTCAAAAGAGTTTTTCACATATTTGCTAAAAAAGGAGGGATATAAGAGTTTTAATGATTTTTTAGATAATGCAGACGGACAAATGCTTATAATTGCGGCATATTTGATAGCTTTAGAAAACTATTCAAACGATAAAATTTTGATTAAAGCCCTAAATATAGCCAAAAAAGGAAAAAAGAAACTTCCGAAAAGCTATACGGCAAATATCATATACGCTCTCATTAAAGCTCAAAAAGAGTTGAAGGGCGATTGGTGCGAAGTGTATAGGGTAGTAGATAACGTTAGAAATGACAAATCTTTGGAACAAGATATGTCGGGCGGCGCTATCTCGATGATATCCTACGATGTGAAGCTTTACGCGGATAGTTGCCATGTCGATTGATAATTTTTTATAATATTAAAGAAGGCGGAAAAATGGATATAAATGTTCTCATAAGCGGCTTTGAACGCTTTCGTGAAGCGAAATTCAAAAAAAATCCAAATAAATTTTTAGATTTAGTAGATAACGGACAACACCCAAGAGTACTTTTTATAGCTTGCAGCGATTCAAGAGTAGATCCGTCTTTAATTACCGACTCAAAACCGGGAGAGCTTTTTGTCATTAGAAATATAGGAAATATGGTAGCTCCTTTCGCGCCCGATAACGACTATCACGCTACGGCGGCAGGTATAGAATACGCCGTTTCTATTTTACATGTGAGCGAAATTATTGTTTGCGGACATTCGCATTGCGGTGCGATAGATGGAGTTTATGACGTACCGACGGATAAAAATCTCATACATGTAAAAAAATGGCTGGAACTTGCGAATGAAGCTAAAAAGTATGTAAATGAAAATTCGCCTGCTGATTTGGATCTAAGCAGAAGACTCGAGCTTACCGAAAAAGTGTCCGTTTTATTTCAATTAAATCATCTTTTGAGTTATCCTGAAGTAAAACGAAAAGTAGAAGAGGGCGAACTTTCGCTAAGAGGCTGGTACTATAAGATACAAACGTGCGAACTTGAATATTATGATGATGAAAAGAAGCAATTTTTATCTATGGGGATAAAAGGTTGAGACCGTTTTTTTTGATTTTTTTATTCGCGTTATCGTTATACACAAAAGAGTTTTGTATAGCGACTTATAATGTTGAGAACTTGTTTGACGCAAAAAAAGACGGCACGGAATATAAAGAGTTCATTCCTTCAAAATACGGTTGGAGCGAAGAGGAAGCGGAAAATAAACTGAAAAACACTCTTATGGTTTTAAAAGATTTAGAAAGTGACATTATAGCTTTGCAAGAAGTTGAGAACGAAGCTTTGATGGAGAGGTTGAAAAATGAGCTCGGATTTACCTATCACGCTTTTGGAAAAAATGAAAACGCCGCCGTTGGACTTGGGATTATCTCAAAATATGAGATAATAAAAACGCAAAGTTTTTCGCTCAAAGGTTATGATAGATTTAGACCTATCTTACATGTAAAGATAAAAATAGACGACGAAACTTTTAGTGTTTTCGTAAATCACTTTCCATCTCTTAATAATCCGGATTCCGCGAGGGCGGCATATTCAAACGCGTTAAATTACTACATGTTAAACGGCGGCGAAAATAAAAGCGTGTTACTTGGCGATTTTAATATGGTAGATTATGAGCTTCTTCAAGAAGCTTTAGGCGAAGAGGTTTACGACTTATGGAATGAACTGCCTAAAAAAAGCAGATGGAACTATGTATACAAAAAAGAACGCAACGCGCTTGATAGGATTTTGCTCTCAAAGCCGCTTTTGGGAGATACGGGATTGAAGTTGTAAAAAAGAGTTTTTTAGTGTTTAAAGAGAAGTATTTGCTTAATTCCAAAAACGAACCCAAAGGCAATTTTAGAGGCTTTTCAGACCATTTGCCTTTGAAAGCTTGTTTTGGTAATTAAACTAAAGAGCTTAGCGCCCTTTGTTTAATCTTTTATTTTATATAGTACGAAACATCTACCATTATAGATATCTGTTTGTTCGGTATGTAAGCATCGGCATATTGCGTATCGTAAACGTCGTTTACCGAAATACTGTATATATCGCCTAAAGCGCTGTTTGAACGTTCGGCGACTTTTTGCGCGGCAGCTTTGGCGTTAACTAAAGCTTCGTCTATCAAATCTTGTTGATAAGAAGTGTCGTAAATATATCTAAAATATGATACGTCTCCGTAATCGTATTTTAATGTAAAGCCTTCTTTAAATAGTTCAGACATTTTATTTCTGGCGGCTTTGATAGCTTTTATATTTGAAGTTTGTATAAATACGCTTTGTATAGACGAGAAGTCGCCGCCTGAAACCGAATCATCGTAATCATCGTAGTATTCGTTACTTGCTTCTATTCGCAATTCTTCAAAACTAATATCGTTTTCATTGATTCCGGCACTTATAAAAAACTCTTTAAGCACCTCTTTATCTTCTTCGTTTTGCTCTAAAACCTCGTTTAGATCATAGCCCGAATTGACAAATTCAAAAGACCAAAATAGACCGCTTGGCTCAATTATTTTACTTGCCGAACCGGTGACTCTTATATAATTATCATATTTATAAGAGTTTTTAAGAGAAAGACCAAGAATGGAAAGCCCAACCACAAAAAACACGCCTATAATTACCGCAACGCTTATTGCAACATTTTTTTGCATATTATCTCCTTTGAAAGATTGCGAATTGTACTATAGTTAATCTTAAATTATTTAAATACAAAATTACAGTAATATTTTAAATTTTAAAATTTGACTTAGGATAAATTTTAAGTTTTTTATGGTTAAAATAACAAGTTTTTGATTAGGGGAAGAACTTGAAACAATATCTTGATTTAATGCGACATGTAAGGCAAAACGGGACTTTTAAAGAGGACAGAACAGGTACTGGAACTTATTCGGTTTTTGGTTATCAAATGAGATTTGATTTGAATGACGGGTTTCCTTTGGTTACTACCAAAAAATGCCATTTAAAATCCATCGTACATGAACTTTTGTGGTTTTTGAAAGGCGATACGAATGTAAAATATTTGAATGATAACGGTGTGAAAATTTGGGATGAGTGGGCTGATAAAGACGGTAATTTGGGGTCTATTTACGGAGCGCAATGGAGAAGCTGGAGAGGTTCTGAAAAAACAGTTGATCAGATAAGCGACATGATAAAACAACTAAAATCAAATCCCACAAGCCGCCGTCTTATTGTGAGCGCTTGGAATGTCGCTGAGCTTGACAATATGGCGCTTGCTCCATGTCACGCGTTTTTTCAATTTTATGTGGCGGATAATAAACTCTCATGTCAACTATACCAAAGAAGCGCCGATATATTTTTGGGAGTCCCTTTCAATATCGCTTCATACGCGCTTTTGACGATGATGGTAGCGCAAGTTTGCGAACTTAAACTTGGCGAATTTATCCATACTTTCGGCGATGCGCATCTTTACAGCAACCACTTGGAGCAGGCTGATTTGCAGCTTGGACGCGAACCTTTTGCGCTGCCCAAAATGAAAATAAATCCGAATGTGAAAAATATATTTGACTTTAAATTTGAGGATTTTGAGCTTTTAAATTATGAGGCGCATCCGCATATAAAAGCTAAGGTTGCCGTGTGAGACTATCTATCATCGTGGCTGTAGGAAAGGCTTGGCAGATAGGACTTAACAACAGACTTTTGTGGCATATTCCAGAGGATTTGAAACTTTTCAAAGAACTTACCGTTGGTCATCATTTGATAATGGGCAGAAAAACTTATCAATCCATAGGAAAACCGTTGCCAAATCGAACCTCTGTAGTTTTGTCAAAAAGCGGTTTTAATACGTCTAATGTCTTTACATGTGAGAGTTTGCAAAAGGCGATTGAATTTTGCGAGAGCAGAGGCGAAGAGGAGAGTTTTGTGATAGGAGGAGGCGAGATTTACAAAGAAGCGCTTCCATACGCCGATAGATTGTATCTTACTACGGTTGATTATAACGGAAAAGCAGACACTTTTTTCCCTCCGATAAATTTTAGAAACTGGCAATTGATAAATGAAAAAAAATACGAAAAAAGTATAGGGAAAAACGCCGATATAATTCCAGCTTGGCAGCATTTTATTCTACAAAAAATACCAAAATAATTAATTTTGCTTTGAATTTTATCAATTAAGCCAACTATAGATATAATTTTTCAAAAATAATTAAAGAAGGTTAACAATGAGAATATTTTTTATATTGATTCTTAGTTTGCTTTTAACCGCGTCAACTCTTATGTCAAGCGCGCCGAATACTACAAAAGAGTTAAGTATATTTATGGATAAAGTAGCGCTACAAAACGCTCAAGATATGTTTGGAACGGCTCTGGATTTATATTACGCTAATAAAACGGACGAAATGATAAGAGAATACAAGAGATTAATAAGCGAATTTGGAAATTCTACAAATGAAGAAATCAAGGTTATGATAGCGCAATCTATGTTCAATTTAGCCTTAGGTTATAAGAAAAAAAACGATATAAAAGCTGAAAAAAAATTGTACGAACAGATAATTTTAAATTTTGTGGATTCTAGCGATAAAGATATAGAGTTTATAACGGCGAATTCTCTTTTTAATCAAGGAGCTATCGCTTATGACATGAACGATACAAAAGGCGAAATAGAAATTTATCAAAAATTTCTTGATGAATTTAAAAATACGAACAATGAAAACATTATTACGCTTAAAGCAAGCGCTATGGCGATTTTAGGACATATATACAGCGCAACAAACGATAAAGACAGAGCCATAGATATTTATAATGACTTAATACGTAAGTTTGAAAATTCTCAAGATGAATATGTGCAAAACTTAGTTGTCGGAAGTTTTTTGAATCTTGGCGTAAACTATATAGATTTAGGCAATCCGAAAGAGGGATTATCGTTATATAAAGAAATTATAGAGCGATTTAAAAACTCCACAAATCCCTATGTAGTTGAAACAGTCGGAGCAGCGGTAACAAATAAAATAGAATTTGAGATTTGTAACGATATCAAACCTTCTTTTAGCGATGAGAATGAGGAATTAGCCGATAAAAGCGAATATTCTATTTTTATGTACGAGTTTTTACAAATTCTATATGCGGCGACTAAAGAGCAGCAAGCGGAGAGATTGGATTTGTGGCGAAATAAATATTCGTATTTTAATCTTAAAGATCCTAATATAGATTTTGATTTTTCCCATTTAAATAGATTAGTAGAAAGACTCGAAAGCCCTAAAAAGGATTGGGTAAAAGAGTGCCTTGACGCTTTAAAAAAGTTTGCAGAATAAATATATTTTACATGTACATATAAAAGTGTGTTGACACATATAATACATGTAGATAATAGAAAAATTCGCAAAACGAAAATTATAAATTGGCTTAAAAAAAATAGACGAATTATTATAGTGAAATAGCGGCTGTATCTGTAATATTTAAGAAGTAGCATAAGTCAAAATTTACTTTTACACCAATTTTATTTTATTTTGTTTCGATTTTACACTTCGTAAAGCTTTTCTAAAAATATTGTTTTATCGCCTGTTTTATACAAAAAAAGCAAAATTCGGTATTTGAACAACATTTAGATAAATTCTCTTATCGCATTTTTTTGAAGCCCGTGAAGATGACGATTTTTTACAAAAAGTTGCAATCGCTGTCTAAATTTTTTAAGCCGATTTCATATATAATTCGCGCACAAGGTACGGCAGGCGGCTGCTAAAGTCTAGCTTTAGAGGAAAGTCCGGGCTGCGATGAGACATAGTTCCATCTAACAGATGGCTGGGGTAACCCAAGGGAAAGTGCAACAGAAATAAAACTACCGCGAAAGTGGAAAAGGTGAAACGGCGGGGTAAGAGCCCACCAGCGTTTTTAGCAATAAAGACGGCTTTGTAAACCCAACTTGCAGCAAGAAGAGATGGTTTAGTCTCATATTTTTACTCTTCGCTTGAGCGGCGCTGTGAAGCGTTGGCCAGATAAATAGTCGCCCACGACAGAACCCGGCTTACGGCGTGCCTTGTTTCATTTTACTCTACATGTATAACTTTAGACACATTTGACAATATAACGCTTTAGTAAAAAGAGAATTTTTATACTACATGTATTATATTTTAGAAAAGTAATTGTATAAAAATTTAAGTTTATTAAAATTATTTTCATACAAACTAGTCCAAATGCGATAGAGAAATTTCTTATTAAAAAATCTTTTTTTATTGCTGCGTGTCGGCTATTTTCGCGCTTAATTAACAATAGCGACAGGTTTTAATAGATTTTTTGCACAAAATAATACCAATATATTATTCATTTTATATCCATATATATGTTTCTAAAAAAATCATAAAACTGATTAAAATTTAATCAATACTTTCACTATTTTCGTATTATAATTTCCTCCATAGCAAAACTTCAGGCAGATTAAAGACAATCTGTAGGTGGTTTTTTAGGTAAATTTATTCAAAGGAGGCTAATTCTACCTATGATAGATTGCATTTTATTCAAATTCATTAAATGGAGGAGCAGATGTATAATGGTTCTGAAATAACGAGACGACAATTGTTGGCTATGATTGGTAAAACGGCGGGAGTCGCCGCTATGTATCAAGCTATGGCTTCATTTGGTATTGCCGCAGAGTCACCGTTTAAAGAGGGTGAAGAGTTTGGACAACTAAAAAACGCGCCAAAAGGTGCCAGCATATTGATTTTAGGCGCTGGAATAGCCGGCATGACAGCCGCTTACGAATTGCGCAAGGCGGGATATTCGGTGAAAATTCTTGAATATCGCTCAAAAGCTGGAGGACGTTGCTGGACATTGCGCGGCGGCGATACATATACGGAGCTTGGCGGCGCTACTCAAAAGTGTGAATTTGACAAGGGTTTATATATAAATCCCGGTCCGTGGCGTATTCCATATAATCACTTCGCGATATTGAGTTATTGTAAGCTTTTTGGCGTTGAATTAGAGCCGTTTGTACAAGTTAATTACAACGCTTTCGTTCATTCTACTAACGCGTACGGCGGTAAACCGCAGCGATACCGTAAAGTACAAGCCGATTTTCAAGGACACATCGCCGAGTTATTGAGTAAAACGGTAAATCAAGGCGCGTTAGATAAAACGCTTAGCAAGGACGATAAAGAAGCGCTACTTAACGCGCTTAGCAATTGGGGCGCGTTAGATCACGATGGCAAATACGGTAAATCAATTGAAAGCAGTGAAAGACGCGGTTTTGCTATATGGCCCGGCGGCGGTTTGATGCCTTTGGCTACGGCTTCGGAAGATATATTGGAAGGCAAAGAGTTGATTAAGTCCGGATTTTGGAGCAGAATCATAAGCGGTCAATTTCACGAGTTTCAAAGCGCTATATTTCAACCGGTAGGCGGAATGGATAAAGTCGCCCAAGCTTTTGAGAAACAAGTCGGCAATCTTATAAAATACAACGCGCATGTTACTTCTATCAAACAAGACGATAAAGGCGTTACAGTAAGTTATAAGGATAGCAATAAACCGACGTCTGTGCTAACGGAGCGAGCGGATTATTGCGTGTGTACTATTCCTCTTTCAATTCTTAGCCAAATGCCGATCAATGTGGGAACGCAAATGAAACAGGCTATTGACGCCGTGCCGTATGAAACTGCCACAAAAGTGGGATTGCAGTTTAAGCGGAGATTTTGGGAAGACGATAGTATTTACGGCGGCATTACTTACACAAATACGCCGATTGAGTTGATCGGATATCCGAATACCGATTACGGTAAAAAAGGAAAAGGCGTTTTGCTTGGCGGGTATATTTGGGGAAGAAATTCATACGAGTTTACTTCTATGGATCCGAAAGATCGCGTTGAGGCGGCACTAAAATACGGTTCTATGATACATCCGCAATATCGCGAGGAGTTTGAAAATGGAATCGCGGTAGGCTGGCATCGTGTTCCGTGGATAAACGGTTGTCATGGCATATGGACAGACGATACAAGAGAAAAACATTATAAAAATCTTTGTCAGGTTGACGGTCGTATTGTATTAGCAGGAGAACACGCCTCGTATATTCCGGCTTGGTTGGAGGGCGCGGTGTTATCCGCACAAGATGCGATTAAACGTTTACATGAAACGATTGTCGCTAAAAAAACCTAAATTATGAAAGGAGTTAGTATGAAAAGAAAAGATTATTTTAAACCTATGAAGTTATTTTTGTGCGGAGGTTTATTCGTAACGGCGCTTTTTGCGGACGGCGATCCGCAGCTATCTATTACCGGCGGAACGCAACTGTTTGACGCGCAAAAAGGCAAGGAGATATACTCGTCAAGTTGCCAAGGTTGCCATATGGCTGATGGTAAGGGCGCGAATGGCGCTGGTTTTTATCCGTCATTGGCTGGCAATGTTAGATTGATGTCTGCTCAAGCTACGCTTGATGTGGTTACACACGGACTAAGAGGTATGCCAAGTTTTAGAGAATATTTGACAAACGAGCAGATTGCGGAAGTTGTTAATTATGTTCGCACAAACTTTGGCAATCATTTCAAGGGCACTGTCACAGCGGCGGATGTACCTAAATAATTTACAATAAGGAGTTAGAATATGTTTTATAATAAAAATATATTCGGATCAATTTTTAGGGCTCTTGTCTGTTTGGTAGTTTTATTGACCGCCTCTAATGCTGCGGATGTGATTAGATATAAGACGCCGGGTTCGGATTTTCCAATCGCTATGGCAGTGGAGATTCCATCCGACGCGACTGTGGTTAATCTAAGCGGCGTTGTGCCGACAATTATAAATGCTACAAAAGAATCTGTTGAAGCGTATGGCAACACAGAGGAGCAAACTATCAGTTCGCTTGCGAGCATTGACAAAACCTTAAAAAGTCTTGGTTTGGAAATGGGTGATGTTATTAAGATGCAAGTCTTTTTAGTGGGCGATCCAAAGCTTTCGGGAAAGATGGATTTTGACGGTTTTATGAAAGGGTATCGTAAATTTTTTGGCACAAAAGAACAGCCCAATCTACCGACAAGATCTGTTGTTCAAGTCGCCGCTCTCGCAAATCCGGCATGGTTTGTGGAGATAGAAGTAACTGCAGTTCGAAAAGTGAAAAAATAGCGTAAAAATCGGAGCAGTGGAATAGTTCATTGCTCTGATTTTGATATATGTAGAGTAAGTATAAATATAAAAAATAGATATTTTTATTTGTAAAGATGTTCATAACCTATTTGTTTCTAAAGGATCTTTTAAAGCATAGGAGTTTTAATACATATTTGCGTTAGACTATCACGATATAGCGGTATTGCTATTTTTCCTGGACTTATTACGCCATATATATAGAACAGATACTTTTGATGAATAAATAATGTTGGTTTAATTGTAATTATACATATAGAATAAGCTCGAAATCAACTTTAAAGCAAGCGTAAAAGCCAAAATAACAAAATAGAAAAAAATACTTTTTGACAATTCGACTGTAAGTTGAAAAAGCTGTATAGCGCGAGAAATATTTTCATAATTTAACCGCAAATCAACTATAATTAAAAAATAGTTCAGTCTTATCTCTTTTTCTGATTTAATAGTGTTATGAAATATTTCTATATAAAATCGCTTTAGACAAAATTTTATTTACAAGCTACTTTAATTTTTATCTTAATCTATCTAATTTTATTTTAATATCATTTATATTTTCTTTATTTACAATTTCTCTATTAAGATTAAAGATTATAAAAACTTTTTTACAGAATTTTTCCTCAAAATCAGCAAAATTTACTTTTATTTGTTTAATAATGGAATAGTTGCTGAAATTGGCTTTTGTTGCGATGGGTTTATTTGAATTTCAGAGGCTTTGTTGTTGGGTTCGTTAATATAATCAGCGTTGTCTGTATAGTCAAGTTCTTTAAGTGTAACTTTTGGGAATATTTTTACTAAACTTCATATATGACTGGTTTTTTACGTAAAAAATCCAAAAGTGTGCTTTATAGTTAAATTGAAAATATAATTAACACAGTTAGCAACTATCCGTGATTTTTCGTAAAACCGATCGCTTAATTCTTGCAAAAGTTTATAGCTAACACCATGGCGTGAAAGCTAATGTATTTGGTAGATATAATTATCCTTTTAATTTTCAAATAATTTATTGATTGTTTTGAATATTTTTTCAAAATTATTTAATGTTTCAAGAGATAAATCTTCTTTCTTTAAACCTTTTTTTGCTAATTCATTAGCAGGTCTATAATGGTTAAATCTATCAATACCTAATTTTTTATTGATTTGGATGATAATTTGTTTAATATCGGGATTCAAATCAGAAATTTCAATATCGGGATAATTTTCAAAAGCGGAATTGAATAGTCTAAGATAGTCTTGCTTTGCAAACAAATCTTCAAGGTCAGCTTCATTACGTGAATCTAAAAATTCATTAAAAAAATGAATTTTATTTTTTTGAATAATTTTTCCAGCAATCAAATTATCCATTTTTGCTTTTCCAGAGGGGTCAGTATAAGAATCCAACAAACAAACAATTTCTAATTGTGAACCACGAAGTAAAGAAATAAATGTCGCAACTTTTTCCAATCCGCCTGTTGGAACAATGGTGACATCATTTCTTAGTCCTTCTCGGCCTTCAGATTCTAATATTCCAGATAGTGTAGTTAAAATTATTAAATCGGCCACGCCTTCTACTAATAAATTTTTTTTACATATAAACAAATTTTGTGCAATATCATATCCTAATGCTGCTTGTAAGGGAAATAAGGTTTTAGGGTCTTTTTCTTGAATGCTGTCGGAAATTACAGAACCTTTGTCTGTTTCTAAAATTGTTCTAACTCGCTGTAATTTGTCAGAAGTAATCATAAATGGCGAATGTGTTGTATAAACTATTTGGTAGTTTTGTGATAAATCTTCCAAAAATCGCAGTAAATCGGCTTGTGCAGAGGCGTGTAAGTTTAATCCCGGCTCGTCAAGCAGTAAAATGTAGTTGGAATTTTGGTCTTCCTGAATTTTCTTAAACCAAACAAGGAATGAGAAAAACCAATTAAACCCTTTACTTCGGTTTTTCAAAGGCAATGAAACTCCTTTGTTTTTTACGCGAATATCTAAAATGTGTTCTACTATATGCGTATCATAATTATTTGTTTGTTCCTTTTTATCTATCTGAAAAGTAATATTGAGATTCTTATTTGTCTGCCAATATTTAAAAAGTTCTTGTGAGATAATTGCTTCTGTCGCTTCTAATTCTGCAATAAAATCTTCAAAACTCGTTGCTTTAACAATATCGTCAATATTTATATCGGCTAATTCAATAAGAGCCTTTGCCGTTTTGTATTTGCTTTCATCTAAATTTTTGTCTTTTAATTTTTCAAAACTTATTCTTGAAGGTAAAGAATAATATTCATCGTAATACAAAAATTTTGGCATTTTTGGCTCTAATAAAACTTGATAAACATATTTGCCTATCGGGTCGCTTTCCCATCCTTTTGTGTTTTCAAAATACTTGACAAATGATTTTATGCCTGCTACTTTATTTTCTTCCGTGTATTCCTTTTGTACATTTTCTAAATCTGCTTTATTCTTTACTTTCAGAAGTTTATCATTCAAAGTTTCACTTGATATGCCAAGTTCTTTTGTCTTATGTTCTATAAACTTTTTAGCATCAACAAAAATACTTATTGTTTTGCTGTCATCATATTTTGTGGTAACGGAAAAAATTGTGGATTTAAGAACTTCTTTGCCCATTTCCTGCTCAATAGATTGCTTTAATTCATCATCTATTTCATAGACACAAGTAATGGCTTGTGGATTTTCGCCACTTTTTTCCATTTGCTTTTTCTCTTTACGCGGATAATCGTGCGTGGCATTAAACTTAAAATTCTCGTCATCTTGAAAATAACGAGTTTTTGCAATGGCTTCCAATGCAGAGGTTTTACCCGATTCGTTCATTCCGACAAGAATCGTAATATCATCTTCCAATTCAAACTTCTGAATGAATTCAAATGATTTGTATTTGTGGATTGTTATTTCTTTTAGTTTCATATTCTCTCCTTTTTGTTAAAACATTAAAAATTTCTATTTATATTTAAATTTCAAATACTTATTTATTTTTGCCAATTCTGTTTTCAAAATGCAGATATGCCAGCAAATAATTATTGAAATAAATTGGCTTCGTGATATTCCTTAATATCAATTTTAAAATTCTAACAATTATATCTAAAGTTTACTTTGTCAACTCACTCATAAAAATACGCCGCTTCCAAAACATTTTCTTTTGCCTCCAAAAGTACGTCAACGCCTTTTTGCAAATTATCAACGCTAAAGATAAAAATGCCGCTGTTTGCAGAGTAAAAACTATAAGTATATAAGATATTGATATTATTTCTACTTAGAATCGTTACTATTCTGTCAAAACTTCCCACCTCGTCTTTTATTTTAACAGCCAAAACGTCGCTAAATCTTACGCTGAGTCCAGCACTTTCCAGCACAGCTTTCGCTTTTTGCGGATTATCCACTATGGCGCGTACAAGTCCGTATTCTGTGGATTCCACCAATATCAAAGATTTGATATTGACGTTTTTATCGCTTAAAATGTGAGTGAAAGAGGCAAGCTCTCCGGGTTTATTTTCTAAAAACACAGTAAGTTGTTTTACAAAATATTTCATTTTTAACTCCTTTTATCAACAACGCGCACGGCTTTTCCTTGTGAGCGTTCAATAGTTCTTGGTTCAACCAACTTGACGTTGGCGTGAATATAAAGATTGCTCAAAAGCTCGTTTTGTATCTTTTTTTGCACTCTTTCAAGAGCTCCTATGCTGTCCATAGGCATATCTTCTGTGACTTCAACCATAACGTCAAGCTTATCAAGATAGCCTTTTTTATCAACGATGATTTGGTAATTAAGCGTAATCTCATCGATATTTGACAATACATGTTCAACTTGAGACGGAAATACGTTCACGCCGTTTACAATCAACATATCGTCGACTCTGCCCATAATGTTTTTCATACGCACCTGCGTTCTGCCGCATTTGCAAACCTCGACATTTAATATAGTTACATCGCCGGTTCTGTATCTGATAATCGGAAGAGCTTGTTTTGTCAAAGATGTGATAACAAGTTCGCCTTTTTCTCCGTACGGCAGCACTTCCAAAGTATTCGGGTCGATTATTTCAGGATAGAAGTGGTCTTCAAATATATGTAAATCTTTGCTATATTTGCAATTGCCGGCAACTCCCGGTCCTATTATCTCTGAAAGTCCGTAAATATCGTGATAGCTGATATTTAAACCATTTGCTAATTCGTCTTTCAATCCTCTGCTTGTAGGCTCCGCGCCAAAAAATCCGGCTTTCAATTTAAAAGCTTTTTTTGGCTCATATCCTTCGCGCAACGCGGTCTCTAAAATGTGCATAGCAAACGTTGGAGTGCAAGCAAGCGCGGTCGCGCCGAAATCTTTTAAAAGCATTGCTTGTCTTGAAGTAAATCCGCCTGAACTTGGTATAACGGTCGCGCCGACTTTTGTAGCTCCGTCGTGAAGACCCAAACCGCCCGTAAATAATCCGTATCCGTAAGCTACATGTACAATATCGTTTTTAGTGATACCGCCCATTGTAAGCACTCTTGCTACGCCTTCAGCCCAAACGTCTATATCGGACTTTGTATAACCCACAACAGTAGGTTTACCCGTTGTGCCGCTGGAACTGTGTATCCTGATAAGTTCGGAATTGTCAACGGCGAAAAGTCCGAACGGATAATTATCGCGCAAGTCTTGCTTTTTTGTAAAAGGCAACTTCGCTATATCGGCTATGGTTTTGATATCTTGTGCTTTTATGCCAAGCTCGTCAAATTTGCGTTTGTAAAACGGCACTTTTGCGTAAACTTTTGATACGGTATCTTGCAGCCTTTTACTTTGAAGCGCGGACATTTCATCACGCGACAAAGACTCCTCTTTTGACCAAATCATACATCCTCCTCATGCGCGTCTTTTATAGCTTGACGCAAAACTATGATATTTTTATCGGCAACTTTTTCGTTCATTACATGTATGGCTTTTTCTATATCTTCTTGCGTAAAAGGGAAATTTTGTGCGCGAGCAAGACAAATGCCAAGCATATAAACGTTCAACGCTTGTATATTAAAGATATTTTGGTTTGCTTTTGAAAACGCGTCTATTTTTATAGTTTTATAATTTAATTGCGGAAAATTTTTATCGGCGTTTACTACTATGATTCCATTTTGCGCTTGTAAAAATTGAATATTTCTAAGAGCCTCGTTGCCCTCCAACGCTATAAGCAAGTCGGCTTGCCCTTCGTCTATAGCAGGAGAGCTAAAATCGCCTATTTTGACATAACAAGACACCGAACCGCCTCTTTGACTCATGCCGTGATTTTCAGTTCCCAAACATTTTTCATTTTTAAGGCTTGAGGCGATAGAGAGAACTTTTACTAAAAATACAACGCCTTGACCGCCAAAACCGGCTATTACCACTTGATATTTCATTTTTTCTCCTTACGCCAATTCAAACGCGTTTGTAGGACACAATCCGTTTATACATGCTGCGCATCCTACGCATAAAAACGAATCAATCTCGACTTTGCCGTTTTCATTATATCTGAAAGCGGGACAGTTGTGCTTGCTTATACATTCGTTACATGCAATACACTTATCTTGATTGACTTTAGCCTTTGTATTTGGCAAAAACTCAAATGAGCGTTCTTTGTCAAGTATACAAAACTCTCTCATAACCGCTACAATAGGACCATTCGCGTTTTCAAGCTTTTTCTTCAATTCTTTCATGAAAGATATTATTTCTTTGATATCGGGTTTATATGAATACTCAAAACAGACAGCCCCGCAACCCTCTACTATACGTTTTATATCAATATTTTCAGGAGCTGCGCGCTCTGGCGTTGTTTGACGTCCTGTCATCGCCGTTGTGGAGTTGTCCATAATAACCAATATAAATTTATGCTTTTGGTATACTGCGTTTATTAGAGCTGGGATTCCGCCGTGTAAAAATGTGCTGTCGCCTATAGTCGCTATCACTGTTTTTTGCGGATTGGCTATACCAAAACCGCTGGCGGCTCCAATGCTTCCTCCCATACACAAAACCAAATCGATGGCGTTTTGATTAAGTCCTAAAGTATAACAGCCTATATCTGAAGGGAATATGGAACTTTTTTCGCGAAACGTCTTTTTTATGGCAAAATATATATCTCTATGTGGACAGCCCGGGCATAAATTTGGAGGACGAGAAGGCAACTCTTTATCATAATGTTCGTTTTTATAAATATTCTCTTTATTCCAAAGTCCTATATTTATAAATGTTTGCAAAACTTTCTCTTTTGTAAATTCGTCTATCACATGTACGTCTTTTGTCATTTTGCCGCGCACTTTTTCGCTTGAGAGTTGCTCTTCCATGCAAGGATAACTCTCTTCAAAGATAACTACAGATTCGTATTTTTCAAATAACTTTTCAAGCTCGTTTTTAGGCAAAGGATAAGGCATATCAATCTTTAAAATATCAGTGCTGATATCGGTTTCTCTCAAACACTCTTTAGCGTAACCGTCGCCTGTTCCGCTTGTAAGACAGAGCGTTTTACTGTTTTTAAGATCTTTTAATTTCGGTTCTATAAATACTTGGTAATTGTAACGTTTTAACTCTTCTATTCGTTGTATTTGCTCTATGCCTTGAGCGAATCTTCCGCCTCTTGGCACGGCAGCCCATCTTGAAGCGTCTCTTTTAAAATCTCCTTCGCGCGCGGCGAATTCATGCGTTTCGTCTACTTCGCAAATTTCTCTCGCATGACATACTCTCATAACAGGACGAAGCATAACGATGGTTTGAAATTTTTCGGAAAGTTCTATAGCCGTTTTTGTCATATCGTAAGCTTCTTGCGGAGTTGCGGGGTCAAATACGGGGATTTTTGCGAATTTAGCGAAACTTCTGCTGTCTTGTTCGGTTTGGGACGAATAAAATCCAGGATCGTCCGCGCTTATCAAGAGCATAGCTCCTGTGTTTCCGATATAAGCCGCGCTCATCAGCGCGTCGCTTGCCACGTTAAGACCTACTTGTTTCATAGTCGCGCACGCTCTTTTTCCGGATATTGCCCCGGCGTACGCTACTTCAAAACCTACTTTTTCATTTGTCGCCCATTGCGCGTAAGCGTTTATATTGTATCTGTTTATTAATTTTTGATAATTAGTAATAATTTCGCTGGACGGAGTTCCGGGATATCCGGAAATCATCTGAATATTTGAATGCATAAGCGCTAACGCTATAGCTTCATTACCCATTAAAATTTGCTTCATAAAAACTCCAAATCAATTTAAATTATGCAAAGCAATAGGATATTTAAAAAACGATTATAAACCCCTTATTTTTACTTTTTTAAAACGTTTGACATGCGGCTTTATGAAAGTATGTTACAATTTTGTCCGATATTTTTCAAAAGGAAACATTTGAAATTGGCACAAAAGAGCTTACATGTAACTATTTTGGGAGGTAAATTTAAAGGTAAAAAGTTGCTTTTACCCTCAAAAGATACGACAAGAAGCACAAAAGCGATACTGAAATCATCGTTTTTTAATACTATTCAATTTGACATCATAGACGCTTGCTTTATAGAAGCGTTTGCTGGAAGCGGAAGTATGGGGCTTGAGGCGTTAAGTCGCGGGGCTAAAAAAGCTTATTTTATAGAAAAAAACAGAGCGGCGTTTGGCGTTTTAAAAAGAAATTGCGAGAGCGTAGATGCTTTAAAAACTATCTGTTTTTTAGACGACACATTTGTCAGACTTCCTCAAATTGCGCAAAGTTTGGAAGAGGCGGCGTTTTTTTATTTTGACCCGCCGTTTGATATACGGGACGGAATGAGCGATATTTATAAAAAAACTATAGAGCTATTCGCTTCTTTGCCAAAATCAAAAGTAAAACTTGCCGCGTTTGAACATGTAAGCGCTTTTGAAATGCCAAGCTCTATAAAAGATTTTAAACTTTTAAAGACAAAAGCTTTTGGCAATAGTTCAATAAGCTTTTACATGTAAAGAATTTTGATTGTTATAAAGATATTTTTATAAATTTTGGGAAAGAAGTTATGAAAAAAGCGCCTATAGCCAGTTTTACAATTTTGGCTTTTATAATTTTATTGTCGTTTTTGGGAGGGTTTATATATCCGCTATCGCCTTACGATATGAGTTCTAAAGAACTTTTGCAAGCGCCGAATTTTTCACATATTTTGGGTACGGATAGACTGGGGCGGGATATATTAGCTCGTATAATTGAAGGCGGAAAAGTGTCGCTTTTTATAGGATTTTGCAGCGCTGTGATAGCAAGTTTTGCAGGTCTTGTTATAGGAATAAGCGCGGGATTTTTTGCGAAAAATACAGATAAGATTATCGTGATAATAATAGATCTGTTTCTCACTTTTCCAACGTTTTTTCTTTTATTGGCACTCATAAGTTATATAAACGCCTCGGCTTTAACACTTGTTATCGTCATATCGGTAACCGGCTGGATGAGTATGGCGAGGCTAATCAGAAGCGAGAGTTTTGCTATAAATTCGCAACCGTTTATAAAAGTGTTGAGGCTAGCACACGTGTCGAAGCTAAAAATCATATTTAAATACTTTGCTCCCCTTTTAGCTCCGATATTTTTTATAAGTTTTACATTTTCGCTTAGCGGAGCTATATTAGCCGAAAGCGGACTTAGTTTTTTGGGAATCGGCGTTATGCCGCCTGATATAAGTTGGGGAAGTATCATATCGGAAGGCAAAGAAGTTATAGACGTCGCTTGGTGGGTTAGTTTTTTCCCCGGTCTTATGATATTTTTGGTTACATTTTCACTCATTAATATTAGCGATTATTTACAATTTCTGACAAATCAAAAAGAGACGCAAAAAGAATAAAGCGGCGCAAAATCGTCTTTTTGAGACTAAAATCATAACTTATAAAATTATCATTTATCAGTTTTATTGATTATCATAAAAGTTTATCAAATGATAATGATTATTTTTTTATTATTTATAAAGCTTATAGAGTATAAAATTCAAACTACTTTTTTATTTTATTGATAATAAGTATCATTGTTTTATATTGGAGAATTTTTGATGAAAAAAATAGTTTGGCTTCTTTTCGCGTCGCTTTTAATTCCTATATTTGCCAGAGAATATGATTATCAAGATTTGGTGGATAGAGTAAAAGAGAGGTTCGCAAATAGCATAGAGTTGTACGAAGAAGGCAAGCAAGACGAGGCGAGAGAAGTTGCTCAAAGCGCTTATTTTGAACTTTTTGAAAATCTGGAAGGTCCCATCAGAATAAATATTTCAAGCAAAAAAGCTTGGGATATGGAACGAAAATTCACAAAAATCAGAAATTTAATTAAAAACGGTACGGCAATTTCTGAAGTACAAGCTATGATCGATAGTTTAAATGCCGATATGGACGAAGTATTGCCAAAACTCCAAAGCGGAGTAGTGATAACTGTCGCGGTTTCGCAAAACGGCGGCGCGGCGGATACAAATAGCGAACAAGCTTCGCAAAATTTGGATATAAGATGGCAAACTTTATATGACAATATGAATGAAAAATTCAATAAAGGCATTGAAGCATTCAAAAGCGGAGATAAAATGAAAGCTAAAGAGCTTATAAGAACAGCGCAATTTGAAGATTATAGAAACGGTATGGCGGAAGTTGCCATACGAAAACACCTCTCTCAAGCAAGAGACGGACAAATGCAAAACGAGATGAGACGAATAATCATCAGCATAGACTCTTTGGACGATGTCTCAATTTTGCAAAACGATATCTCGAAGTTAAAAAATAATATCTATTTGGCGTTAAATCAACTTCCAAACAGCGCCGCTGAACTTGCTGTGGTTGATGTGGAGATAGAAGAAGACGAAATACCTTCTCAAAACTATTTTGAAGTATTGGCGAGTATCAAAGCCGAAGGAGAAAAAGCTCTGGACGCTTATAAAAACGGCGATATTAAAAAAGCCGCTGATACCGTTCAAAACGCCTATTTTGACATATTTGAAGCAAGCGGAATGGAAATTAAAGTAGGAGCGATTGACGGTACGTTGAAATTGGTAATAGAAGGAACTTTCAGCGAGATAGTAGCCGTCATGAAAGGCGGCGGAAGTATAGATAGAGTCGAAGCGGCTTTACAAAAATTATACGACGAAGTAGAGCAAGGAGCGCAAAAACTTTCAGCTTCCGCAACTCCTTGGTCGTTATTTATTTACTCTTTGATCATTATATTAAGAGAAGGCGTTGAAGCGTTAATAGTCGTCGCGGCGGTTATCGCTTATCTTATCAAAAGCGGCAACAGCAGTAAATTAAATATCGTTTACAGTTCGCTTTGGACGGCTATAGTTCTTAGTTTCGCAACGGCTTTCGTTATGAATTATCTTTTTAACGCTTCAGGAGAGTCAAGAGAAATGCTTGAAGGCGTGACTATGCTAGTAGCCGTACTTTTACTGTTTTATGTTGGATTTTGGCTTTTGTCAAACGCTTACGCGAAAAAATGGGCGCGCTATATATCGGGAAAAGTAAGAGATTCTCTTAGCAGCGGTTCTGCAAAAGCTCTTTGGTTCACGGTATTTTTAGCTGTTTATAGAGAAGGCGCTGAGACTGTTTTATTTTATCAAGCGATACTTTTTGACGCTAAAAACGCTCTTGGATACAGCGCGGTGGCTATAGGTCTTGTCATAGGTTTGGTGCTTCTTACGATTTTATTTTTTCTTCTCAAAGCGGGAGCGGTTAAAATACCTATAAGACCGTTTTTTGTTATAACAAGCGCGATTATCTTTTACATGTCGGTGGTTTTTACCGGAAAAGGCATTATGGAATTGGTCGAAGGCAAAATCATAGAACCTATTATCATAGAAGGATTTCCGACCATTACTTGGCTTGGAATATATCCTTATGTGGAGAGCTTATTGCCTCAAATAGCGTTGATTTTAGGAATTATCATAGGGACGATACTAATAAAAAGTAGGGCTAAAAAAATAAAAGATGATAATTATGATAAAACAGAGAGTAAAAAAGTTCGCGCGAAAAGCGGCGCTAAGTAGGTTTTGGTTTTTAGATTTTTGATAAAAACATATTTTAACAAGGAGAGAACATGGTCAAGTTATTGACAAGGTCATTTGTAGCTATAGCTACTGTTTTTGTTTTAAACGCGGCTGCGGCCGATGAGTTTAAAGAGTTTCCTATCGGAGAGGAAGTTGAGATAAACAATATGCTCATTGCCGCAGTTTATCTATCACCTATAGATATGGAACCAAAGGGCATAGATTTGGCTCCTTCGCAAGCGGATATCCATTTGGAAGCCGATATTCACGCCATAGAAGGTAATCAAAACGGTTTTGGAGACGGAGAGTGGATACCATATCTTGCCGTTTCATATGAATTGACTAACAAAGATACAGGCGCTAAAAAGAGCGGAACATTTATGCCTATGGTGGCTATCGACGGTCCGCACTACGGAGCTAATATCAAAATGTTGGGAGTGGGTAACTATCATCTGAAATATACGATAGAAAATCCTCAAAAACAAGGTTTTGGACGACATTCTGATAAAGCTACGGGAGTTGGCAAATGGTTTGAGCCTTTTTCACTTGAATTTGATTTCAAATATACAGGTATCAAATAAATTTACAAGATATAAGTGAAGGGAGTTTTTCTCTTTACTTATATATTTACTCTTTTAGCTGTATAATAAAAACTTTTAAAAAAAATTTAGGTTCCTTTATGTCTATTTATTTTTTCCATACTATTCAAGCTTACTTTGGGATTATCGTCTATTTTGCCCTTTGGAACAAACATATACCTATAAAAGATTTTTTTATAGGCGTTGTTATAGGCGGTATTTGTGCTTTTGCGTCTTTCAAAGTGGCAAATGATTTTTTAGTTATAAACGAGCTTAAAGTCACGAGTTATTTTTTCGCGAGTTTTTTACTGATATTTTTAGCTTTCTTATTTGCCTTACATGTAAGGATTTTCAAGATAATAATTATTTCATCGCTTATTTTTTGCTTTAATATATATTATAGAGTTATCTCGTATGATTTTCAACTCTTTAACGGCGAACTTTTAGACACGCTCTCTATCATCTCTTTTGGTTTTGTAATTTTAGGATTTGGCTTGATGGCGTTTTTGTATCTGCTTTTAAGAGATATGGCTTCAAAAATTTCAAATAAAATTATTGTTCCATTCATTATCGCAATGACCGTTTTGCTTGTTTTAAGATTGCTTGCTGACGGCGCTTTGGAACTTATGCGCTTTGGCGTTTTAGAGACGCACGCGGTATTTTTATCTATAGTGGCAAAACTTATTTACTACGGTTCGTTTTTACCGTATATCTATTCGTTTTTTGTTCTTTGCTTGGTAGGATTTTACTTAAGCGCTTTGCCGAAATTACCAGAAAAAAGTATCGTTGGAAACATAGCGTTTAGAAAAATAAAAGCTCTTGTGCAAAACACTTTTAGCGTATCAAAGTTTACTTTTGCCGTACTTATCGCAATAAACGGTATATCGCTCTATTATGATTTTTACGCCTCAAAACCGCCGAAACTTTCAGAAGCTGAAATTATAGAACCAATAAACAATGAATTTAAGATTCCAGTTAAGCTGCTGGAAGATAATAAACTGCATAGATTTGCCTACATAACTGACGCTGGAAACAAGATAAGATTTTTCGCTCTTAACAGATTTCCCGATAAACTCTCTCCTGTCGCGGTATTTGACGCTTGTATGATTTGCGGAGATATGGGATATATAAAAAATGGCGACGAGCTTATATGCATATCTTGCAATGTGAGGATTTTTTTACCTTCCGTTGGGAAAGAGGGCGGTTGCAATCCGATACCTTTTCCTTATGAATTTGACGGCGAATATATAACTATAAAACTTGAGACTATCGAAAAAGGCGTCAATTATTTTAATGAGATAGTAGAAAAAGAGGTAACAGATCCTATAAACGGCAAAAAAATTATTAATTTAAAAGCTCCTTTTAGTTACATGTACGGCGGAAAAACATACTTTTTTGAAACGGAAGAAAACTATAGGGAATTTATGAAAGATCCGAAGCAATACGCCACTGATTTCAAACAAGCCTACTGGAGAACGCAAGGATTTGTGGCATTGAAAGAGAGTGAAAATATTTGCAATGATTGAAAGAGAGAATAATGGAATTTAAAATAATCAAAAGCGCGATATTAGGCAATAAAACTCAAAAATTATTGGCATTTTTTACTATTTTTTTGGCTTCTATGCTGGTATCGTCTATGTTGAATATCACGCTTGGAATAGGCGATAAACTGGCAAAAGAACTTAGAAATTACGGTTCAAATATCATAGTTTTGCCGCGCGGAGAGAGCTTAAATTTTGATATAGGCACAGACGAGTTTAAACCTTTGCGAAATGAGGTTTATTTAGACGAAGCGTATATATCAAGTATAAAAAATATATTTTGGCGAAACAATATAGTCTCTTTCGCTCCGTTTTTGGAAGGTAAAGCAATGTCGAAAGATAGGGTTGAATTTGACATAATGGGAACATATTTTGACAAAAAAATAGCTCTTGAAGACGAGGATTTTTTTACAGGAGTTAAAACGTTATATCCTTTTTGGAAAGTTGAAGGAGATTGGATAGAAGACGACTCAACAAATAGCGTATTAATAGGCGAAGGTTTAGCGAAAGAGAGAGAGTTAAAACTTTACGATACTATAACAATAAATGAAAAAATACTCAAAATAAACGGTATTGTGTATGAGAGTGAAAATGCGGATCGTAAAGTTATTATGTCGCTTAAACTCGCGAACGAGCTTTTAAATAAAAGCGGCAAGATATCATGGATAGAAGTTTCCGCTCTTACTATTCCAGAAGATGACTTATCCGTAAAAGCAAGACGCAATGTAGACGCCCTAAACGCCATTGAACATGACAAATGGTATTGTTCGGCATATGTTGGTTCTATAGCGTATCAGATAGAAGAGGAGTATAAAGACGCGAGCGCTAAAGTTCTTATGAAAACAAGCGAGGGTGAGAGTCAAATAGTGAAAAAGATACAGTCGTTAATGGGCATAGTCAGCATTTTAGCTCTCATAGCCGCGTCTATTGGCATATCGTCTTTAATGGCTTCGGAGATTCACAGAAGAAAAAAAGAGATAGGGCTTTTAAAAGCGCTTGGAGCGGATAATTTATCGATTTATCTGCTGTTTTTATTTGAATCGCTCATAGTGGCATTTTTTGCAGGAATAACCGGAGCGCTTTTTGGATATGCTGTGTCTATGCTGATGGCATTTTTGATATTTTCTCACAGCGTGGCGATAAGCTGGATTATTATGCCTATTACCATAAGTTTCGCTCTTTTGATAGCTGTGATAGGTTCGTTAATGCCGATTAAAAATGTGATAAACTTATTGCCCGCAGAGGTGCTTTATGAGAGAAAATAGAAAAAATATCGGTTTTTTTTTAAAGGTAATATTTAAGAGTTTGACCTTTAGTTCCGTTAGAGTATCTATCATATTTATCTCTGTGCTTTTAGGTTCGGCGATAACCGCGGCGTTTACAAATATCTATCTTGATATAGAGTCTAAAATGAATAAAGAGCTGAAAGCTTACGGTGCGAATTTTATTATAACCGACAAAGAAAGCTCTTATATTTCACATGAGGATTATTCAAACGCTATTTCAAAAATAGACAAAAACCAACTTTTAGGCAATTCGCCATATCTTTATGGGATAGCTCGCTTAAGTCTTGGAAACGGCGTGATAGCAGGCATTGATTTTGCGCAGATGAAAAAGACAAAGCCGTTTTTAGAAGTAAGAGACGGTTCTTATATAAATGTGGATTTTGATGAAAGAAACGCTCTTATTGGTATAGATTTGGCGAAAAAAATGGAACTCAAAGTAGGATCAGACGTTGATATCATAAATAGTGAAGATAGCAAAAACAGCGCGAAAGTCAAAATAAAAGGCATAATTTCAACGGGCGAGGCGGAAGATAATATTTTATTTATATCTTTACCGCTTGCTCAAAAGATATTAAAAAAAGAGAATTATATAAATTTTGCCGAACTTGTTGTTCTTGGTAGTTTTAGCGAATTAACATCTCTTGGCGAAGCTATAAGCGATAGCAAATTAAACGCGAGACCTTTGGCTAGAATTTCACGCTCAGATGGGTTGATACTGGATAAGATAAAACTACTTATGGCGCTTGTGGCTTTTACGGTCTTAGTGATAACATCAATGTGCGTAAACACTACTCTTAGCTCCATTATCTTTTCAAGAGTAAAAGAGATAGCTCTCTTAAGAGCGTTAGGAGCGTCAAAGAGCAGTATAGCGACGCTTTTTGGATCAGAAACTTTTATTATAACTTTTGTGGCTTCATTGGTAGGAGCGTTTGGCGGTTTTTTACTCTCACAAACTCTTGGAGTCGCGATATTTGGCTCAGGAATCGATTTTAGATTTTTATCTGTTCCTATAGCTGTTTTAGTATCGCTAATTTCCGCCGTATGCGCGTCTTACTATCCTATAAAAAAATCACTTAATATAAAAGTGGCTAATATATTGCGAGGAGAATAAATGTCAATCATTGTAGAGTTAAAAGATATAGAAAAGCATTTTGGCGACGTAACAGCGCTTGACGGAATAAATATTACGATAAATAGCGGTGAATGGGTGAGTATAATGGGGCCTTCGGGTTCTGGAAAAACAACGTTGCTTAATATACTCTCTTTAATGGATACGTCAACAAGCGGCGAATATCTTTTGGAAGGCGTTGACGCGAGTAAACTTGATGAAAAACAGCAGCTAATTTTTCGTCGTGAGAAAATAGGACTCGTTTTTCAACAGTTTCATCTTATACCTTATCTAAACGCGCTTGAAAACGTAATGCTTTCGCAATACTATCACAGCACGGTAGATGAAGAAGACGCGAAAGAAGCGTTAAAGAAGGTAGGACTTTCTCATCGCTTAACACATAGACCTTCAGAGCTTTCCGGAGGCGAGCAGCAAAGACTTTGCATAGCAAGAGCTTTGATAAACGATCCGGATATCATACTTGCGGACGAACCTACGGGCAATCTTGACGAAGAGAACGAGAGAGGCATATACGAGCTTTTTAAAAAACTAAAAAAAGAGGGTAAAACTATCATCGTCATCACTCACAACAACGAATTAGGCGAGCTTGGCGACAGAATAATCTATCTACATCACGGAAAGTTGGGAAAACATATATGAAAAAGATAATTTTTGCATTGTTAACGGCGACTATGTTCGCATTTGCTCAAAGCGGAGGCGTCAAAATAGGGGAAGACGCCCCGGAGATATCTGCTAAAGATATGGAGGGAAACTCTGTAAAGCTTAGCCAATTTGAAGATAAAGCCATCGTTATAAGATTTTGGGAGAAAGGGTGTCATCATTGTATGATGGAGATGCCAAAACTTGAGGCTCTTCAAAAGGAATACAAAGACGATTTGGCAGTTATTGGCATTAACTCTTACAACTCTATAGAAGATATAAAAACGTTTCAAAAAGAGTACGATATCACATTTACGCTTCTTAAAGACGACCTTGATATAAGTAGCAAAAAATACGGCGTTGTCGTTATTCCTACAATGTTTATCATAGATAAAAGCGGCAAATTAAAAGATAAGATATTTGGTATGTCATCTTGGGAAAAAAGTCTGGAAAAGATACTGGAAGTTTTATGAGTAAAATAGCGTTTCTCGCATTGTCGGCATTTTTGTTCTGCTCTTGTTCAAATATCGGCGAAAAGAATCATATAGTATTGAATGATACGAACCCACTTAAGACTACATTTTCACCCTCAAACAAGACGCTTAATATAAATAACAAAAGAGCTTTTATGCTCTTTTTCTTTTCAACCGACTGCGGGGCGTGCAAAGAGGCAGTACCGTCTATAAATTTTTTCGCACAAAAATACTCAGACTCATTTGATATCATAGGCGTTATGAATCAAAGTATGGGTTTTGATAAGGACATAGAACTTTTGAGAGCGCAAAATATAATCTTTAAAGTCGTTTCCGACAGCAAATCCGTCGAATATCTCTCACGCGTTGTTGGCGGTGTTTACGGTGTTCCTGTGATATACATGTATGACAAAGACGGTAGGGTGTCAAGTAAATTTTTAGGGTTAACTCCGCAAAATAAGTTAGAAGAAGAGATAAAAAAGCTCATATAGCGCTTGCATTTTACTTCAGTTGCTTTAAATCTTTCTCGTTAATTTCTTTGCTGATCGAATAAATTATGATATCAAGACGTATATACATGTAAGAAGTTTTGAGGTTGACATTAAAGATACAAGTGCTAAGATTGTTTATACATGTAATTACCAAAACCGCTACACTATAAATGCATAATATTAATGTAATTGTTTCTCAGTAACCGCCAATGATACACAGTTAAGTGTTAATAAAAACAACATATAGCATACAATATAAACAATAACAAAATTCACTAAATAAAATAATATATTTAATATTTTTACAGTGAGACTAGCGCCAAATCCATTAATTTTAAGCAAATGCATATGATAAACCACAATCAATATAGGTATATTGATCTGCCCGCCTCAAAAGTTTTTATTTGAAAAAGCAAAGTATCATTCATTGTAATTTTTATTGCGAATATTGGTTATGAAATCAGCAAAAGCTTAAGCAATCATACATACCATTAAAGTTATTATAAAGTCAATAGTCGCGAGTATTAATATCCCGCTAACACCTATGTTATCGCCTATATCAAATATCATGCAAAAAAAAGCCACAACAATAACGAGAACAACTTTCACAACAGCCATGGACATTCCCAGTGTGATTTTGTATTTAGACGCTAAACACGCTGTTATAAATGCCGCTATCGCAGGCACTCCAAACCACATGTATGATGTAGAAAAATCACACATGTAAGATACGATAATTATCACACTTCCAATCATCCATGCTTTAAATGGTTTCATTTATTTATCACCCAAACCTGGTCCATAAATTGGCGTAGGGCTATATCCTGGTTCGCCAGGTTGTGGTTCAGGATCATTATACATGTAATCAGCTATAATCATTTTTTATTATTAAATAAGCTATGGTAGAAAAAAATAAGCTTTGCGGACTATAAAATACAAGCATAATAAAAAAGAAAGTTTTCGCGCCATTGACACCAGGAAAATCCGTTTTACCTGTAATTTCATAGAATAAGAAATTTACAACAACTGCTAAAATAGCAGATATAACGGCTATTGAAGTACCTAAAATAATTTTGTGTTTATATGCCAAATATGCCGTTATAAATGCGCCTATTGCCGCTCCGCCCCACATAACTATCATTAAAATATGTAAAAGTATATAGTTTTCTACCCAAATAATATTCAAGAGCGATAAAAGCCATATACAGTGTGTAATAATAGTTGCAGCAACACCATATAACCATGCTTTTAGTAAACTTCGCAAATTATCTACCCAAACTTGGTCCATAAATTGGTAATGGACTGTATCCTGGTTCGCCAGGTTGTGGTCCAGGATTAATAGGCCAATTAGGCCACGAACTAGTTAATTTTGCTATAATCAGCATTATTAGAATGATTTACTAAAGCACTAAAAGCGATTATAAGCCAAATGATTTTAATGTTTTTATGCATCAATTTTTTATTTCTTTATTGGTGTTCTCAATATCCACGGAACAATAATAAACCATTGAATATAACCCAATATTAAAGCAATTGCTTTAAAAATAACTCCTCCAACTGGTAAAGGTGATAAAGATGGCATGATGGCCGTCATGATGTCTGTTGTGATGGCTATTATGAAACCCACTATAGCTGTCATTGGGAATGCCAATATATTTGTAGCCATAGCATTTTGCATGAAGCTTGCAATAAGCATATAGAAGTCATAGTCATAATACTCAACTAAAATAGTCAAATATACATAATGTATAAAAACGGCGATCGCAAATGTAAGCCAAATAAACTTGATCATTGTTTTTAGTTTGAAAAATAACATCTTGTAGAGCACTCTATATGCATCATACTCGCTTCATCTCTATAATTATATAGCCAGAAACTATAAGAAGAAGCTTCTTTGTTTTGAAAATTCATTATACGCTCTATACAATCATTGCTATACATTTTCTTACATGATAAGTATTTATCATTACTATATGTGTCTGGATTTGTCATACTCACACAAATTACTTTCATTATTCCATCGCCCACCTTCATCAATACAGTCTACTTTTTTTAAACACAATGAACTAAATCCACAACTAACATATAGCCTAACTTCCATTAATAATACACATGTGATAAAAAAAATTAAAATTGCTATAAATATTTTAAAAAACATAAAAATATATTTTTTCATTTCCACAACCACGGTTCTAAACCAGGAACAACATATTGACTACAAGTTTTTTCACAATTTTCACCTTTTCTATTTTGTTGCATTTCTTTGCATTTTAATCATCAAATTAAGCAATTTTTCTTTTAAATCAATATCCTCTCGTTTAACATTATACTTACTTTCTAACTCTGCTTCAAAATCTTCACAACCTTCACTACATTCAAAC
>JAISAU010000020.1 GCA_031266555.1 Campylobacteraceae bacterium | reverse complement strand
CGCTAACGCTCCTCGCAATGACGAAAATTTTTCAAACTTATATATTCAATTCCTACATGTAAGACATTTTCACACTTATAGTTTGCTATGCAAACTTCGTTTGCTCGCAATGACGAAATAGAAGACATAGCTTGCGGGTGACAGAGTAACAATTTGCAATGACCTAACTTTTCCGTCATTGCGAGCGAAGCGCGGTAATCCAGAAAAATAGTTTTAATATTAATGGTTTTTATAGTTTGGAGTTGATATTGCGTCAATTCCAAACTTTACTTGTAAAGTGTTTTGTACGTCTTATCTTTTTATCTCAAATGCAACGTTGTTCCTCTCTTAATTTTCATATGTGAATGTTTTGGCGTTGGAGTAAAAAGGCATTAACGTAAATATCAACCCCCAATTCTTACATGTAAACGTTTCATATGTCTATTCAAGCTTACAGGCGGCGATACTTGCATGCAAAGCCGCTAATGGAGCTGATTTGCCGATAGTAATACATATTTTGATATAAATGAAACCAATGATGAATTTATGCAAAAATACTCGCGAAACATTTCTTGGCTGGAAATTTGGAAAGCGTTTGATGATTACTTGTATCCAACGCTTTGTTGTCGGACGTAAGACAGTAAGTTTAATTCGAAGTTTGAAAGCTAATTTTTTGCGGTTGATTTAGTTTATAGTGCCAATAAGAAAATCCTATAAGCGCGACGCCTGCCGTTACATGCAGTTTTTTAGCGGCTTTACTTTTTAGCATAAATGCGCTTATGGTTAAAATACCCAAAGACGCTGTCATACCGACTTTTGCTATCTCTTGTTTTGCCTTTAAGCTGTTTTTAGTTTGCGTTTTAGTCATTTTAACTCATTTTAAGTTTTTTCATTGAATTTAAAAGAAGAGAGATTGTTGTGCTATTGTGCAATACCGCCGTAATTATAGGCGTAAAAACTCCAACGCTCGCGCCAAGCAAAATCGCACTGTTTACACCTACAGTGGTATTGAAATTTTTATGAATTCTCTCAATGGCACTGTTGGCTAATGTTTTTATTTGCGCTAAAGTTTCAATATCGTCTTTCATAAGACTTACATCCGCGGTTGCTTTTGTTATATCCGCGCCTTTAAACATACTAATTCCCACATCCGCGCTCATAAGAGCCGGCGCGTCGTTTATGCCGTCTCCCACAAATACTACTTTTGAGCCTTTGTTTTTAAGTTCGTTAATGATTTTGGCTTTTGAGCGCGGAAGCATATTCGCGTATACTTCATCAACTCCCAACTCTTCTCCTATAGCTTTCGCGCGCGAACTAATATCGCCTGTTAGCATAACTATCTTTTTCGCTCCTAAAGTTTTTAATCGCGCAATAACGTTTTTCGCGTTTTCTCTCACCTTGTCAAACATCTCTATCATACCCAAAAGTTTACCGTCGTACCCTACGTAAAGTATAGTTTTACCCTCTTTTAAACTTTTATCGATTTTATCTTCGTGCTCTTTAAAACTTATTCTCTCATCGTCTTCTAAAAAGTGTCGGCTTCCTATCGTAACGTCTTTATCAGAGACTACGGTTTTAACTCCATGCGCTACTATAAATTCTACTTCCTCGTGGTGCATATGTATAAAACCAAGCTTTTTAGCGGCTTTTACCACCGCTTCCGCCACAGGATGAAAATAGTGTTCTTCCGTACTTGCCGTTAGATTTAAAATCTCCTCTTTGCTCCAATTATGATCAAACGAAGTAACGGAGACAACCTCAAGTTCGCCGTACGTTAAAGTTCCCGTTTTGTCAAAAACAAAAGTATCGGCGGAGGAAAGGGCTTCAATTACTTTCGCGCCTTTTACCAAAATGCCGTTTTTGCCCGCTTGCGCTATAGCCGATTTAAATGCCACCGGAGTCGCTAATCTAAGAGCGCAAGAGTAGTCCGCTTGCAGTACGGAAGCTACATTTTGCATATTTTGCGTGATAAGATACGATAATGCCGACAATCCCAAAGTAACGGGAACTAATTTGTCCGCTAATTTGGAAGCTTTTAGTCCGATGGCTGATTTTTCTTCAAGGGAACTAAGAATATAGTGTTTGATTCTAGCTGTCGCGGTATTGTCGCCTACTTGCTCAGCCCATATTTTTATTTGTCCCTCTTTTACGATAACGCCGGACATTATTCTATCGCCGCGTTCTTTTTTGATAGGCTCGCTTTCTCCGGTCATAGAAGCTTGATTTACCATAGCCATGCCAGCTATCACATGTCCATCTACGGCTACAGTTTCGCCCGCGCCTATTACGACTATATTTCCAACTTCAACAGATGACGAAGGTATCTGTTTTAAAACTTTTTTGCCTCCAACTATCTCTTCAATCCAAACTTTATCCACATTTGGTTTTCCAAGCTCTTTAACCAAATCGTCGCTTTTTTGAGCGGTAGTCTCTTCTATATATTCACCAAGTTCCAAAAGCGCGTTAGTGCTGTTAGCCGCCGTATAATCTTTTCTCGCGAGAGATACGCTAACAGCCATAGCTTCCAATACTTTTGACGTAAGACCGTTTTTTATCAGATCGTCAATTCCCCTAACTAACAGCGGAGCGCAGCCAAAAGCGGAGATAATAAATTTTACGCTGTTGTTTGCGCTTACAGGCGTTAAAACTAAAGCGGCAATAGAGCGTAAAAGTCCCGACATATCGGGTTCATTAGCGTTTAATTTGCGTTTTGAGGCTTTATTTGCTTTTACGAAAGACCCAAAGTCTATTTTTAAAAGTTCTTTTTCCAAACTTTCCACATTCCACGATCCATCCGAATAGAGCGTAAAAGTATGCGCTTTGTCATTTACTTTCGCTCTTTTTACGCCGTTTAAACTCTCAAGTCGTATAGTAAGCGCGTCAGTGTCACACTTACTGTTTATATCAAAAGAGCCGTAACGCCTTCTTAGCGGACTTTGGTGTTTTAGAAAGATACGGTTCAAATTTAGCTCTCAATTTGCGTTTCGGCTTTGGCGTCCTCAAAACGCTCTTTCAACTCTTCAAAGCCCGCTTGTAAGAAATTTGTTCCTTTCGCTACCGTTTTTAAAAGCGCTTTGCTCGCCTTTTCATTGGTTAAAACATAAGTCACAGCGGCGCCTATCAATGCTCCGACTACGAAATCTCCGCCTTTAAAGCCAAAGTTTGTATTTAAAAAACCGCCGTTTTGTTGGTTTTTAATATACGGATTTTGTTTTTTGTTTTTTTTGCTCATTTGTTTTCCTTTAATAATGGTAATTTTTCAATCAAATATAAAGAACTTACGCCAACAGCAAGCGAGAATACGGCGTTTAGATATTTGCCTTGACCTATATAGTTTGTCGCCGCGATTGCGCTTGCTACTGCCGCTCCGCCTTCGATAGCGATTTTGACGCCTTTTTTCAAAGTCGTTTTTTTACTGCTTTTATCCCAAGCCATGCTTCCAACCAATAAAGCCGCCGTTAACGAACCGCTCACAAAATGTCCCGTCGCGGAACGTGGAGTTCCCGTATTAAGCGTTGGCAGCATCTAACGCTTCTTTTACTGTTTTTGAGCCTTTTCTTTTAGGCTTAGCCGCTTTTTTAGCTGTAGACTCTTTTCTTACGCTTTTTTGAAAATCTTCGGTTTTTTGCAAGCTTTCTTTAGCGAAATCTTTCGCTCTTTTTATGCCCGTTTTTACCTCTTCGGCAATTTTAGCTTTATTATTAAAAGCGATAACAGCCAATCCGCCTATAGCGACTCCTGCTACAAATATCGGTAACGCCATGATGTTCTCCTTATATATATTTAAATTTTAATTGGTAAATAATAACGACGACGCCTAAAAGCGCGCCTATCAAAAAAGCGATTTCACTCATTCTTTCTCCTTATCTTCCTTGTTTAGCTCTTTTGTCAATACAGTTCCAAGCGCGCCCAAAACAGCGCCTGAGAGCATAGACAAATTCAACGAGCCAAGAAGAGAGTTTATTTTTTGCGGATTTACATTTCCGCTTGAAATATCGTTTGCCAGAGTACTAAATTCATTAAACTTTTCCAATAATTGCTTTTGCGAGAAAGCGTTATCGTTTTTTATATCCTTACATGTAAAGGTTCTGAAATTTGGCAACAACTCGTTACAAGAAAGCGCTTGCAAACGGTAAAAAGTATCTTCTATATCGTCTTTATCGTCGCAAAAATCCAAAATTTCATCATACATCAGTATCATTTTAAGTTCATCAGCTATACAGATTTCACATATTTGCGTAATATCGTCGGGAAGTTTTACATAGGATTTGCAACTATTTTTTACAAACGGCAAATCGTATTTTTGAAATAAAACGCCCAAAGCGTTGATAGCTTCTAGTTGTACATGTAAAGCTTGTGAGAAAATCGGAAAATTATCAAAAAGCTTATTTAGGGCTTTGAATTTTTCATAATTTTGAAAATGCGCGAACAAAGCTATTCGTAAAGCCTGTTCATATCGTGAATACGGACTTTTGTCGCTAATTTTTCTTGTCAAAAGAAGTATCTCGTCTTTATTTTTACTCAAGTCGTCTCCTTTATAATCTTATTGATAAAATTCGTTACTTGCTCGCTATTTCTGCCCTCTACAAAATCTTCCAACATGTAAGATGGAAAAATATCGTTATCGTATAAAATAGTGATAGTTCCCATAAGGGCGATTAGTTTAAACTCTTTAATGCCTTTAATTTGCCTAACCGTCTTTTTCGCTTTGTCGATTGAGATGTTTAGTTTGTCAAACTCTTTTCGCATCTCTTTTATTTTTGGACTTATGCTAACTCTTATGCGTCCTTTTGTATGGTGCAAAATAGAAAGATATTTTGAGATTTGTAAAACTTGCTCTTTAGTAATGTCCATTTTTGTATCCTTTGTGAAATTGTAGTCTCTATTTTCACAAAAGGATTAAAAAGTTAGTTTATAATCGTTATCAAAAAATGGATTTTCAAATTAAGATTTTTGACACTCTTCGCAAAACCCGAATAAAAGCAAGCTATGAGATAAAGATATAAATTTTTTCTCAACGCAAAAAGAGTCTTGAAGACATTCAAGTTCATTGTCGTAAAACTCGACTATTTTGTAGCATTTTTTGCATATTAAATGGTCGTGGTGGTACGACGCGTTTAATTCGTAAAATTTTTGCTTTTCAATGTCGTTTGGCAAAGAAAGAGAGTTGACGATTTGCAATTTTTCAAAAAGATTTATTATGTTGTAGACGGTAGTTTGCGATAGCTTACAAGAGAACGTATCGTGAATTTTTTGTATGATATCTTTAGCGCTTAAATGTTCGTCGCAGTGGTATAGTACATGTAGCACAAAAGTTCTATTTTGCGAGTGGTTTAATCCTAAAGATTTGAGAGTAAAATCTACTTTTTCCAGAAAAGAACCGAATGTGATAGTAATTTTGCTTATCATTTAGTGTTTACACCAAGCCCTTAAAATGACTAGTATTATAATTAAATAATACAAATATTAGCTTAAGAAAAGCGACAAATATGAGAAGCTTTGGTAAAATACAATTTGTTTAAAAAAGACGCCATATCGCGTTCATGCATTCGCGAAAAATATGTTTTTATTGATTGAACAAAATTTATTTTTTGATACATGTAGCGAATTTTTTGAGCGAATAGAGCGATTTTGAAATCATATTGACATGTAGTTTTATTTTTTACATGTAGCCAAATAATAAGGATATAAAAAATTGAACACCCTTAAAGAGATAATAAAGCGAAGAGTTTTGATATTAGACGGCGCTATGGGCACTCAAATACAAAATCTAAAACTTGATGAAAGCATATGGCAAGGAGCTGTGGGTTGTAATGAATTTTTGAACGTGAGCGCCAAAGAGGCGATACAAAAAATACACAGAAGTTATTTAAAAGCCGGCGCGGACATTATAAAAACAAATACTTTTGGAACAATGCCTTGGGTGCTTGACGAATACAATCTAAAATCAAAAGCGTATGAACTTACTTACGAAGGCGTGAAACTTGCTCGCGAAACATGCGAAGAATTTAGCGATAAACCTCGCTTTACGGCGACCTCTTTTGGACCAGGAACAAAACTGCCATCTCTTTGCGGTATTAGTTTTGACGAAATGTATGCGGGATACAATATATGCGCTAGAGCTGCTATCGCGGCAAAGACGGATATATTTTTGATAGAAACGGCGCAAGATCCGCTTCAGATAAAAGCCGCTATTTTGGCGATAGAAGACGCAAAAAAAGAGCATAAAGTTTCCGCGCCCATTATGGTTTCCGTTACAATTGAGACAAGTAAAACTATGCTTATAGGCACAGATATTACAACTGTCGCTTCTATCCTAAAGCCGTTTGACATACTCTCTTTGGGCATAAATTGCGGAAGCGGTCCTGATAAAATGCTTTCATACGTTAAAGAGCTTAGCGAGGTTTGGGATAAGCCTATAAGCGTACACGCTAACGCCGGACTTCCGCAAAACAGAGGAGGTTATACTTTTTATCCTATGGGTCCGAGAGAGTTTGCTAAGCTTCAAAGCGAGTTTTTAAAGTTTGAGGGTGTTTCGTTTCTTGGAGGTTGTTGCGGCACAACTCCTCAGCATATTTTGAAGTTGAGCGAAGTAGTACAAAATAAAATTCCTTCACAACCCAAAGGTTATTTCGTGCCGTCTATCGCGTCTTTATACGAAAGTAAGAGTTTACGTCAAAATCCGCCTCCGTTTTTGATAGGAGAACGCAGTAACGCTACAGGTTCAAAAGCTTTCAGAGATTTGCTTTTGGCAAAAGATTGGGACGGGGTTTTAAATGTGGGACAGACGCAAGTTAAAAACGGAGCGCATGCACTTGATGTAAGCGTAGGGTTCGCGGGACGCGACGAGATAGACGATATGCGAAAAATAGTGAGCATGTACAATACAAAAATTTCCCTTCCTCTTATGCCAGACTCCACATCTTTATACGCTCTTGAAGAAGCTTTAAAAAATATCGGAGGAAGAGCTATCGTTAATTCCGCCAATCTCGAGGATGGAGAAGAGAAATTTCATAGAGTTTGTTCTCTTGCCAAAAGATATGGCGCGGTACTTGTTTGTTTATGTATAGATGAGAGTGGAATGGCAAAAACAAAAGAGAAAAAAGTCGCCGTTGCCAAAAGAATGCGTAAAATCGCTCTAACTCACGGACTTCAAGATAGCGATTTGGCGTTCGATATGCTCACATTTACTATTGGAAGCGGCGATAGCGAATATTTTACAGCCGCTATTGAGACGATTGAAGCCATAAGAGAATTTCACTCTTCATATCCAAAAACGGAGACTATTCTTGGCATTTCAAATATCTCTTTCGGGCTTGATAAGAACGCCAGAGAATATCTAAATTCCGTATTTTTGCGCCACTGTGTAGAAGCCGGACTTAGTATGGCGATAGTGAATGTTAAAAATATTATCCCGTTTCATAAAATTGAATCTGAAGATTTGAAAATTTGCGAAGATCTATTGTTTAATAAAAAACCGCAAGGCGCGGCGCTGTTTGATTTTGTAAAGCATTTTGATAAAGTTAAGACCGAAAAAAGCGATACGTATGATGAGTTTGAGAAATTTGATACAAAAGAGAAAATAAAAATACTATTAAAAGACGGCGACAAAGACAAAATGTTAAAACTATTATCACATGTAAAGGACGAATTATCGCCTGAGATAATCGTAAATAGTATATTAATTGGCGCGATGAAAGAGATCGGTGAGTTGTTCGGCGAAGGAAAAATGCAATTGCCTTTTGTTTTGCAATCAGCCGAAGTGATGAAGGCGAGCGTTGATTTCTTAAGACCATATTTTTCCACAAGCGAGAAAAAGAACACTACTATAGTAATCGGGACAGTCAAAGGCGATGTGCATGATGTAGGCAAAAATTTAACGGATATCATACTCTCAAATAACGGTTACAATGTTATAAATATCGGGATAAAAGCGGATATTGACGATTTTGTGGAAGCTTATAAAAAACACAATGCCGACACTATAGGAATGAGCGGACTTTTAGTAAAATCAACCGCGATAATGAAAGAAAATTTAGAGGAGCTTCAAAGGCAAGGGATAGACGCGCCCGTATTGTTAGGCGGAGCCGCGTTAAATAAAAATTTCGTAGAGGAGTTTTGCCGTCCGGCTTATAACGGCGCCGTTTTTTATTGCAAAGACGCTTTTGAGGGATTAAACGCTATGCGAATGGTAGAGAGAAAAGAGTTTGAAAAACCGATATCGCAAATAGAGAAAAAAGTCGCTAAGACGTTTAAAAAGACAAACAAAAGCGATATTATTTTTCCCGCTGAAAATGAAGTTTTATGTCCGCCGTTTTGGGGCAGAAAAGTTTTTGATGTTGATTTGGATTTAGCGTATAAATGGATAGATCAAAAGATTTTGTTCAACGCGCGTTGGGGATACAGCATGAAAAATTTAGACAAAGAAGCTAGAAAAAAGCAAGAGCGCGAAATCTTAAAGCCTCTGTTTTCAGATATGCAAAATTTAATCAAAAAAGAGGATCTGTTTAAACCCGTCGTAATATATGGCTATTATCCGGCAATAAGCGAAGATACGAAACTTTACATACTAAGCGAGAAGAGCGATTTGACAAAGTCTATTGACGAATTAAAAAAAGAGGCTGTTTTGGTTTTTGATTTTCCAAGACAAAACAGGTCTCCCCATCGTTCTATCAGCGATTTTTTCAGAAATGACAGAATTGATACGGCGGCTTTTACCATTGTAAGCGCTGGAAAAAAATTTGGCGAATACGGACGAAAACTTTATGAAGAGGGAAATTTTAAAGAGTACTATCATTTGCGCGGGGTTTGCGTGGAGTTAGCAGAAGCGTTAGCTCAAATAGCGCATAAACAGATTCGTATAGAACTTGGCATATCAGGACACGAGGGTAAAAGTTTGAGCGATGTGAATTTTAGAAAATATCAAGGCTGCCGTTATTCGTTTGGATATCCGTCATGTCCTAATCTTAGCGACAATAAGCATATTTTTACGCTTTTGCGTCCGGAAGAGTTTGGACTTACATTAGACGAAACAACTTGGCAAATGCACCCTGAAGAAAGTACGACGGCTTTAGTCTCATACCATAATGAAGCCAAATATTTTACTCTTTGAGAATATACATGTACATAAAAATATTTAAGGAATTATATTGAAACTATTTAAAGGTTATAAGAGGAAATATTTTTCTCTAGCGGCGATTTTGGCTTGCAGCGCCAGCGTTAGTCTTGAAGCGAGCAACGTTAGCTTGGAGATAAAAAAGTACGAGGTCGTTAAAGCTAGCGAAAAAGAAGTGGAAACAAAGGCGTTAACGCTTGATACTATACATGTTATAGCGGATGTTGCTAAGAAAAAATCTTACGAACAGAGCAGTTTGCGCGCGTTAAAACAAAAATCTTACACAACTGATATCACGGAAGTTATAACAAGCGAAGAGATAGAGATAAAAGGTTTTCAAGATATTGTCGAGGCTTTAAATTCCGTTGCTGGTATATCGTCCACTGCTAACGGCGGTTACGGACAGAGCAACTCTTTGTATTTAAGAGGGTTTGATTCAAAACATACGCTTGTTTTGATAGACGGCGTTAGGGTTAACGACATAAGCGGTTTAAGTGGCGCACAAATAGAACTTATAGATTTGTACGATATAGATAGGATAGAGATAGCCAAAGGCGCTCAAAGCGGAGTTTGGGGAGGAGATGCCAGCGGCGGAGTTATCAATATCATAACCAAAACAAAAGGGCTTGGTTTTAACGGCGATATACTGGCTGAAATCGGTTCTAATGATTGGCGAAAATACGCCGGTTCTTTTAGTTACGCGAATAAAATATTTGATATATCGTTGTCGCTTCTTTCTGTGCAAACAGACGGTATTTCGGCGGCGGCTCCAAGAAAAAGCGACAGCGGATACGGCGATAGAGATTTAAACTGGGAAAAAGACGGATTTAAAAACACCATTGTACATGTAAAAGGCGGCATAAATCTTTCAAGTAACGATAGGTTGGAGTTTTTTATAAGAGAGGGAAAATCCAAAAACCATTTTGACGGCGGAGCTGGAGTAGACGCTCGCGATTATGATGATTTGTACGGATACGGAACAGATAAATATTTTAATACCATTCGCACTTTACTCTATTCAGTCGGTTATGTAGGTACGTATAAAAATCACAAAATGGACGCCAAAATAAATTACAGCGATTTTAAACGCTCTTTTTACGGCGGATATATCGGTAAAACTTATGAGATTTACGCAAGCGACGAGTGGGATTATGTTGACGACGGCTCGCTTTTGTTGGGCTCGGGTTATTTAAAAGACGAAGTAAAACTCTCCGCCGGAGCGAAATTTCCAAATGACAGCCAAGACGATAAGTATATATTTGCCGCGAATTCAAATAAATTTGGCGATTTTGTAGCTTCGCAATCTTTAAGATTTGACAAAAGAGATGTTTTTGAGGACAAATTGACATTTAAAGTAGGCGCTAAATATAATTTTTATGAAGATTTATTTATATCAACTTCGTATAAAACAGGCTTTTTAGCTCCAAATCTCTATCAGCAAAATTACGGCGCGACGGAAACTCTTGAAGCTGAAAAATCAAGCGGATACGAACTGTCGATTGGAACTCAAAATTTTTTATTGACATATTTTGACCAGCAAATAAAAAACGCTATTAACTATGGCGGCGTATGGCCTACGGATTTTTATTACAATATAGATGGAAAAAGTCGTTTTAAAGGCATTGAGGCAAGCGTAAATCAAAGATTTTTTGAACGGTTTTTGTGCGAATTATCTTATACATATCTTGACGCTAAAGACGCGGTGGGCAATCGCTTGGCAATGCGACCGCTAAATAAAATCACAGGCTCTTTAGCGTGGCTAATTAACGACTCTTTGTATATGAATTTAAAAAGCTCTTATGTAGGTTCAAGGCACGATACAAACGGAGCGCAAACGGGAAAATATTTTTTAGCCGATTATAACGCGAATTATAATGTCAATAAACGTATAAGCTTATATTTTAAGATACATAACCTATTTGATAAATACTATCAGGAAGTGGACGGATACGGCACTCTTGGCAGAAGTTTTTACGTCGGGATAAGAGATAATTTTTGATGAGGTTTAAAAATTACTCTTTTTACAGACTTTTTAGCTCTATGTTTTTTGGACTTTCGACCGGCAGTATATTTATTATTTATGAGCCGCTAAAACCTTTGATTTATTCGGTCGGGGGAATATTATTAGCCGTCGGCACAATGATAATCGCTTCGCAATATAGAAAATTGATGAGCAAACACGCGCTTTTTATAATACTTCTCGCGATTGAATGCGTTACTCTCGCTATTGTTTTGACATTTTTGATTTTGGGTAAATCTTTGCTTTCGGCTTTAATTATCTACATATGTTATCAGATAACGTTTCTGTTTGGCAGCTATGTGATAAGAGTTGAGACGATTGTGTTAAAACATATAAAACTTTATTCCGTGCTGGATATATTCAAGCAGATAGGCTATCTTTTAGGACTCGGCTTCGCGTTTATTTATTATAAAACGGTAGAAACTAACGGAATTTTAGATAAAATATCGCAAGTATATTTTTTGCACTATATTTTAATTGCATTACAAGTTGTAGTTATTTTTTTGCTTATGATATCTTTTGCGCGCAAGAGATAATTTAAGTCGCGAAAACTTCCAAAAATCACAAATAAAGACACAAAATGAAAGCATTAACAGAGAGACAATTGGTATTTACGCTTGCCGCGCTTTCGGCTATTACGCCGTTGGCGATTGACATGTATTTGCCGGCAATCAGCAGTATGAGCAAATCTTTAGACGTACCAGAATCGCAAGTCGCGATAAGTATCAGCATATTTTTCTTAGGACTCGCGGCGGGTCAGCTTTTCGGAGGTCCCATATCGGACGCTTACGGCAGAAGACCTATAGTGATAATTGGGCTTGGGATGTTTTGTTTGAGCAGTATATTTATTATTTTTATAAATGATGTATATGTACTGTGGATTTTAAGATTTATTCAGGCTTTTGGCGGCGGGGTAGCCACAGTAAACGTAGCCGCGACCGTAAGAGATATATTTAGCGGGAACGAGAGCGCTAGAGTTTTTTCAATGATAGGTTCTATCACTATTATCGCTCCGCTTGTAGCTCCAGCGCTTGGACTTATCGTTGTTTCATTATTTGGAAGTTGGGAGGCTATATTTGTAATTTTAAGCGTCTACTCGCTATTAGCGCTCTATTTTTACAGTAAGTGCTTTAAAGCCGCCAATGTTACGGATAAAAGAAAAGTCACTCCTATTAAAAATTACATTGAGATTTTGACAACCCCAAAACCTATGATAATTATGATAGCGCTTGTTATAAGTAGCTCGGGGTTATACGCTATGCTCGCTTCGTCGTCAATTATATATATGAACTATTTTGGTTTATCAAAACTTATGTTTGTGGTATGTTTTTCTATGAACGTATCCATGATTGTAATAACCTCCAAAATAAACGCGAAATTTGTGAAAAAATTTTCCGCTTTAAAACTTTTAAAATTCGGAGTAAAAACGCAAGTGCTTGTCGCCGCTGTATTGATGATTTTACATAAAAGCGAGAATGCGTTTATAATGGTGCCTCTGATAGCTTTATTTACGGGAATGCTGGGATTTATCTTTGGAAACGCCATCTCAATCGTTTTAGAGTATTTTCCCAAAACAAGCGCGTCCGCGAATGCGGTAATCGGCGTTTTACAATACAGTGTGGGCGCGGCGGCGGGACTTTTGGTAAGTTTATTTGACGACGGGACGCTGTTTCCTTTGATACTCATGATGGCGTTATCGTCGTTTATTGGCGCTGTAATTTTGCTTGCGGGTACGAAACATACCAAAGTTTTAGCATAAAAGAATTATAATTTCGCTCTATTTGTAAGTTGGGAGTAGCGGTATGATTAGATATTATGTAAAAGACGGAAATCGTTTGGATATTATAAACGACATCAATATGTTAAAAAAAGATGTGACGCTGCAAAATATCATTTGGATAGATATGTTAACCCCGACTATAAACGAGATTCGCGCCGTTGAAAAACTTTTTAATATGAAATTTCCCACAAAACAAGAGAGCGAAGAGATAGAGATAAGTTCAAGGTATTGGGAAGAAGGTGAGAGAATAGAGATAAACAGTTACTTTCTTGTAAATAATGATGAAAATCCCTATAATGAGACCGTTTCATTTATGCTGCAAGACAATCTTTTGATATCAATCAGATACAAAACTCTCAAAAGCTTTGACGATTTTACAAACAAGCTGTTTATTTTGCATAAAGAGTTGAAAGACGGATTTGATATATTCACAAAAATCATTGATATTAGAATTGACGCCGACGCCGATACTATAGAAGGATTGGCGCGCGAGATAACAAAAGTAAGACGCCAAGTTTTTGTTGATTCTGTCAACGAGGAAGACGAAGAGATACTGGAGAGGATTTCGGTATTTGAGGATTTGAATATGAAAATAAGAGAGAATGTGACCGATAAACAAAGAATTTTAACCTCTTTGCTTAAATCCTCAAAGTTTCCAGAATTTTTAAAAAAAGAGGTGACAATAATGTTAAAAGACGTTCGTTCGCTTATCGAACATACCGATTTTAACTTTGAAAGATTGGATTATTTGCAAAATATATTTTTAGGCACTTTGTCTATTGAGCAAAACAAGGTGATTAAAATATTTACGATAGTTAACGTTATCTTCTTGCCGCCGACTTTGATAGCAAGCATTTATGGTATGAACTTTGAGTTGATGCCGGAACTTCATCTTAAATACGGATATTTACTGGCAATCTTTTTGATGATATTATCGTCCGTTACGCCTCTTTTGATTTTTAAGAAGAAAGGCTGGATGTAAGTTTGATAAGAAGTTTTTTTATCTTTACATGTAGCCTAATTTTGCAATAAGATTTTTTAACACGTAAACAAAAACAAGAAGAAAGAAAAAATGAAAGAGATATTTTTATGTTCAATCTGTAATGTCAGTAACGGCGGATGTAAAGAGGATTGCGCGTACTGTACGCAAAGTCATAAATACAAAACGGGTGTGAAAATTTACAAAGAGAAGCCACTTGAAGAGATAATGAAAGAGGCTAAATATTTTGCCGACGTCGGAGCGCTTGGATTTTGCTTAGTAACTTCAGGTCGCAGCTTAACTTCGCAAAAAACAGAATATATAAGCCGCGCCGCCAAGATGATAAAAAAAGAGTTTGACTTTCATCTGATAGCGTGTTGTGGAAGCGCTGATAAAGAGTCTTTAAAAGAACTCAAAAGCGCAGGCGTCGATAGTTACAATCACAATCTGGAAACTTCAAAAGATTTTTTTCCAAAGATTTGCACCACTCACACGTGGGACGAGAGATACAAAACATGCGAGAACGCGGCAAGCGTCGGTCTTATGTTGTGCGTGGGCGGCATTATGGGCATAGGAGAAAGTTGGAAAGACAGAGAGGAGTTTTATAAGGCGGTAAGTTCGCTAAATCCTTTTACGTCGCCTGTGAATTTTTACATTCCAAATACGGCATTACCGATAAAAGAAGATGTTATGGGTAGAACCGAAGCGATAGAGTGCATAAAGCTCGCGAAAAGCTATTTGCCAAACACAAGACTTATGATGGCGGGCGGCAGAGAGACGGTTTTTGGCTCTAATCAAAAAGAGATTTTTGAAGTCGGGATAGACGCTATCATAATAGGCGGGTACTTGAACGCTCAGGGCGACGAGCCTACAAGCGATATTGATATGATAAGAAAATACGGATTTGATATATCGGTCGTATGTCATTAGATTATCAAAACGCTCGCTAATAACGAATTTATCGCTATTTTGTTAGACTAAATAAATCTCAAGAGTATCATAAATATCGCTACATGTACGTATGACGATTGTCAAAATTAGACTAAATTTTAGTTTTTAAGAGTTAATGTAGAGATTTAAAACGTCGCGAAAGGGCTATTAACGCAACAAGTTATCTGTAGATTTGACATGTAAGAGCGATAAATTTTGATTTTTAAGGCAAATTATTTGCGTAAACAGTGAAGTTAAACGTTAAATTCAACCGAACTTACTAAGATTTTAAATCTTTTTGCGCTACATGTAAGGAAATTTCGCAAGAACTGAAAGATTAGAGGTTTCAATGCCGACTATATTATTCTAGGACAAATAAGAGATTTGAAGTCTACTATTTTCTCTTTTAGACGATTTAAAATACCTTACATGTAAAGACAAATAATGAGCTTTTTACGCTTTTAAACTTGCTTTTTGCTAAGTTTTTAGTCATTAAATAAAATCTTCCCAAGCCTTAACATATTTGAACCGCATTTTATGGCAAGCTCAAAATCTTCGCTCATTCCCATAGAGCAATAGACCGCTCCCAATGGAACGACTTTTTCATAAATTTCTCTTGTTGTCTCAAAGCTTTTTCGTATAACGGCGATATCGTCGACGTGAGCTCCTATGCTCATAACGCCTTTTAAGTTAAGATTTGTGCAATTTTCTAAAATATCCTCATAAGTTTGTAAAGCTATGTTCGGCGAGACTCCGGCTTTACTTATCTCTTTCGCGCTGTTTATTTGAAGTAAAACGTCCAAAGTTTTATTTCTGGCTTTTAAGTGTTTGTCCATTTGAGTCGCGAGTTTTAAACTATCGCACGAATGAACGAGGACAGGATTTAAATCAATCAGTTGATTTATCTTATTTGTTTGAAGTCTACCGATGAAGTGCCATTTTATATCAAAATCTTTGAGTTCATCACATTTTTGTTTCAAAGCTTGAACTCTGTTTTCGCCAAAATGCGCGCATTTCGCGTGATAAAGCTTTTTTATTTCATCGGAAGTCACGGTTTTACTTACCGCGATTAATCTTATATCCTCTTTGAACGATGAGAGTTTTTTCGCGTTTTCTATGCGTTCTTGCACATTTAAAAGATTTTGCGCATATTTGTTCATATTTATACCTTTTGAGCGATAATTCTTGCTATATCATTGTAAATAGTAAACGCTACAAGCGACATCAAAAGTACCCAACCAGCTACCGTCATATAGTAAAATACTTTCTCATTCGGAGGGCGTCTAAAAAATAGTTCGTATATGTTAAACATTATATGCCCGCCGTCAAGCGCCGGAATAGGAAGCAGGTTTAGCACACCAAGATTTACAGAAATCAAAGCTGTAAGCATTAAAAAAGCGCTTAAACCCAACTTCGCGGCGTCGGATGTTATATCTACTATGGCGATTATTCCGCCAAGTTCTTTTGGAGATATGATACGGTCTACTATCAACTTCTTTAGCGTTTGAAAAATCAGTAAAGAGTTTTTTACAACTTCTTGCTTAGCGTAAATTATACTTTCAAATCCACTGTAATACATAGTAAAAATCGAGTATGTGGGAGACACTCCTATAAGTTTTTCTTGCACCGTTTCGCCGAATATATTCTTATTGTCTCCAATTTGCGGAGTAAGCTTTACATGTAACAATTCGCCGTTTCGTTCCACTAACATATCAATTTCGCCGGTACTTGATTGGATATTTTTCTTTACGTCGTCCCAAATGTTGACATGTACGCCGTTTATCTCTTTGACGGTATCGTTTATTTGAAGTCCGGCATTTTGCGCGATTGAATTATTTGAAAAATTTCCTATTTGCGGAGCAAGTTCTTTAACTCCCAGATTGCCTATAGATATATAAAGGAAAAACGCCAATACAAAATTAGCGAGAGGTCCTGCAAAAAGTATAATTATCTTTTTCCAAGGAGCTTTTTTGTTGTAACTATCCTCATCGTCGCTCTTTTCCAAAGGGTCCATATCGTTTTGACCTTTCATCTGCACGTATCCGCCAAGAGGAATAAGGCTTAAACAATATGTTGTTTCGCCTATCTTTTTAGTTAAAATTTTCTTACCGAAACCTATGCTGAAAATTTCGACTTTTACTTTAAATATACGTGCGGCGATAAAATGTCCGAATTCATGAAAAAATATTAAAAACGAGAGCGCCAAAAGGGCGTAAACAATACCAAAATGACCAAATGAAGCGCCAAACATTCGCTATTTCCTTTTCGTGTAGCTGATGATATATTCAAATCCGGAATAAAGCGTGAGCGTGAGCGCAATCCATAAAAGGATTTCCGAGAGCGGCGACCAATCCATAATCAAAAACCCTATTGCTATCATTTGAAATACGGTTTTGATTTTGCCCGCGAATGAAGCCGCTACTTTTTTTCCTTCAGATGCCGCCGCTACGCGAAGTCCGGTTATAAAAAATTCTCTAACCAAGATAATATATACAATCCACGGATTTGCGCGTGAAAGCAGCATAAGCCCCAAAAACGCGGCTAATATAAGCATTTTATCCGCCAATGGGTCTAATATGCCTCCAAATACCGTTTTTTGATTCCAAGCTCTTGCTATGTATCCGTCAAAAAAATCCGTAGCGGATGCTATCACAAATAAAATAGCGGCGGCAAGATTTATCCACGAATAATGAATACCTTCAAAAACAGCGTGATCTTGATTAATTAGAAGCCAAAACATCAATGGAGCTATTAAAACCCTAATAAGCGCTAATAAATTTGGAATATTCCAACTCATTTAAATGTCGTTCCGCCGTCAATAATAAATGTGTGTCCCGTAATCCAAGAAGCTTTATCTGAGCATAAAAAAAGACAAGCTCCCGACAAATCCGAAGGTTGCCCCATTCGTCCGAGAGGCGAAAGCTCAGCCGTTTTATCACGAACCTCTTCATAATTTGTAAAAGCTCTTAAAGCGTCCGTATCTATAGGACCTCCGCTTACCGCGTTTACCCTGATATTTTTTTCTCCAAGTTCCGTAGCGGCGTATCTTACCATCGCTTCAACCGCGGCTTTACATGTACCGTGTCCCGCATAATTTTCTATATATACAAGATTGCCTGTAGAAGAGATAGAGATGATACTCCCGCCGCCAATTTTTTCCATTCTTTTGGCGGCTTCTTGCGCACCTATAACAAACGCGTTTACAGTCGCGGTAAAAATATTGTTAATACCGCGCGGTTTTAATTTCATAAATTTTGTATATCCGCCAACTACGGAGCGTCCTGAGATTATCGCGTTTGAAATAAAAAAATCAACTCTGTCAAAATCTTTATCAATTTGCAAAAACAGCTCTTTATAAGTTTCGGGTTCTAAAATATTAAGATTATAAGCGCGAGCTTTTATGCCGTAGTTACTTTCCAGATCTTTAACTTGCTCTTGCGCTAATTGCTCGTTTGAATTGTATGTAAAAGCTATATTTACTCCATTGGCGGCAAATTCATATACTATCGCTTTGCCTATACCTCTTGTTCCGCCGCTAATGACCAGTGTTTTCCCCCTCATCAAAATCCTTTTATAATATATTTTTTCATTGTTTGTTCTATCAATTTCAAATGTTCTTCGCTTGGCGGCACAAGCGGCAGGCGATACTCAAGCGTATCCAAAAGACCTGCAAGATACATAGCCGCTTTTATAGGTATTGGATTGCTTTCGCAAAAAAGCGCTTTATTTATCGCGTATAGTTCGTCATTTATCGCTTTCGCACCCAAATAATCCGAATTTAAAGCTTTGTGCGTCAAATCCGCTATTTTATCGGGCAATAAATTCGCCGTAACCGAAATCGCTCCTTTTCCGCCATTTGAGAGAATAGGGTAGTTTATCGCGTCTTCGCCGCTTATAAGATAGAGTTTCGGTTCGTTCGCGAGCAAATCCACGCATCTGTCTATAGAACCCGTAGCTTCTTTAACGCCAAAGATATTGCGGCACTCTTTAAATAGTCTGATAACCGTATTTGGTTGTATATCGCAACCTGTGCGTCCGGGGACGTTATATAAAAGCACTGGTATACTTATGGAATTTGCTATAGTTTTATAGTGCTGATAAAGTCCTTCTTGTGTCGGTTTGTTATAATATGGAGTTACGGAAAGTATGGCGTCCGCTCCTTGAAATTCGGCGAATTTAGCCAAATCAATCGCTTCGTGCGTTGCGTTACTACCGGCTCCCGCCATAACCTTAACGTTTGTGCCTTTACATGTAGCTACCGCTATTTCGATACAACGACGATGTTCTTCGTGATTTAAAGTAGCGCTTTCACCCGTTGTTCCCACAGGCACTACGACATCTATACCGTTTCGTATCTGTCGTTTTATCAACTCTTCATATTTTTGCTCGTCGATTTTACCTTTTTTAAAAGGCGTTACAATAGCAGTCATTGCTCCTTGCAAGAAATTGTCATTCATTGGAGGACGCCTCCTTTCTTAATATAACGGTTGTCGAGTGTTTTTCAATAAAATATCTGTTTGCGACTTCTCGTATCGTATCTACTTTAAGAGCGTTTACGGCTTCTTCATAATTCAAAAGCGGTTCAAGAGAACCTCTTGCCAAGAAACTTCCGAAAAGATTCGCTATACCGCTTGAACTCTCAAGTCCGAATATAAAATCGGCTTTTGTATTTGTTTTGACTTTTTTAAGTTCGTCCTCGCCCACGTTATTTTTTTTCAAATCTTCTATTATGGTTAAAATCTCTTTTTCTACATCTTCAGCTTTCACATTCGGATTGCAAATCGCCAAAAACAGAAAAAGATTTGGGTCGCGCGAACTCATATTGTAAGCGGATATTTGATTTACAAGATTTTTTTGGTTGACTAAAACTTCATATAAACGACTGCTTTTGCCATTGCCTAAAAGCGCGCTTATAGCGTTCAAAGCTACTTGATCAGGGTGATCGAAAGCAGGAATTTTATAAGCTATGGCTATCATTTGAGTTTCGCTCTCTTTGGTTATATAAACTCTTTTCGCGCCGTCTTGTTCCGGTTCGGTCTGATATTTTTTAGGGATGATAGATTTTCTTTTTATGTTTCCAAAATATTTTTTAGCCTCTTTAAAGACTACGCTCGGTTCTATATCTCCCGCCACTACTATTATCGCGTTTGAAGGTTGATAGTAAGTATCGTGAAAATTTTTTATATCCTCTATCGTCCAATTTTTTATATCGTCTTTAAAGCCGATTGGCGTCCAATGATACGGGTGGTAAATAAAAGCGCTGTTGAATAGTCTAAAATATAGATATCCAACCGGAGAGTTATCCGTTCGCCATTTTCTCTCCTCCATAACAACGTCGCGTTCGGGTTGAAACTCATCGTCTTTTAAGAGCAAATTCGCCATCAATTCGCTGAAAAGCTCAAAAGATTTGGAGAGATTTTTACTGCTGCTTTTTATAAAATAGTGCGTAAAATCAAATCCGGTAGCGGCATTAGTCATACCGCCGATACTTTTTACTATTTCGTCAAACTCGCCGGCTTTTAAATTTTTTGTAGATTTAAAATTCAGATGTTCCAGCATATGAGCTATTCCGCTTTTGCCCATTATCTCATCGCCGCTGCCTACTTTATAAAATACGTCCATTGTTATAACCCCGCTGCCTTTGTTCATCGGTACGACAAAAACTTGAAGTCCGTTTGAGAGCGTTTGCGTCTCGTATTGCGGCAAAGAATTAGCCATCATAACTCCTATACATGTAATAAATACTAAAAATATGCGTTTCATTTTCTTCTTGAACCTATCGCTTCTTTGATATTGCAAAATCCGTCTCTTTCCATCAACTCCAAAATTCCTTTATTGATTTGATACGCTAATGACGGACCTTCGTATATAAAACCTGTGTAAATTTGTATCAAATTCGCTCCTTCAAGCAGCCTATCATAAACGTCTTTCGCGCTGCTTACGCCGCCTACGCTTATCAAAGTCGTTTTGCCATAAAACTCTTTGGCTAAAGTCTTAAAAATATTGAAGCTTTTTTCTTTCAATGCTTTTCCGCTTATTCCGCCGACGTTTGCGGGATTTGCCACGAGCGAATAGTCAATCGTGGTATTTGTGGCTATTATTCCGCCGCCGCCTTCGCTAATAGCTGCTTCGCATATAGACAGGACGTCTTTTTCACTCATATCCGGTGCTATTTTAAGCAAAATCGGCTTATCGGTTAATTTGACGCAAGTTTTAAAAAGCTCTTTGACAAATTTTTCATTTTGCAAATCTCTTAGATTTGGGGTATTCGGCGATGAGATATTTATAGCAAGATAATCGCAAAACGGTGAAAAAACTTTTACAAGTTCTTCATAATCGTTTATGGCGTTTTCTTGCGAAGTTGTTTTGTTTTTACCTATATTTGCGCCAAGCGGCGTTGTGTAGGGATAGATCTTTGAGACTCTTTTTGAGATTTTTCCCATACCGTCGTTATTGAAACCCATAGCGTTTTGTAAAGACTTTTCTTCTACATGTCTGAACATACGCGGTTTTTCATTTCCGTTTTGGGGTTTTGGAGTGATAGTGCCGTACTCTACATGTCCAAATCCAAGAGCGCTTAAAGTTTTTATCATAACGGCGTTTTTGTCAAAACCAGCGGCTATTCCTATTGGATTTGAAAATTTTACCCCCAAAGTCTCTTGCTCAAGTTTATCGTCGCACACAAAGTATTTTGAAGCTATAAAGCTTAATAAAAAAGGCATAAAATCAGCGGCAAATCTCATACCGCATTCGGCTAACCAATGCGCTCTTTCAGGATCTAATTTGAACAATATTTTTTTAAAGCTTTGATAATCTATCATTTAATTATATATCCGTTTTGTTTTTTCGTTTGATTATAACCAAGATAAACTCTTTTTTGCTTTAAAAATCAACTTTTTCCCACTTCGTGCCGTCTATGCCGTCCATAAGAGATATGCCTTTTTTCGCGAGCTCTTCTCTTATAAAATCCGCTTTTTTAAACTCTTTTTTTGCTTTTAAGTCCAAACGCTCTTTTAAAAGGGTTTCTATTTGTATTTTCTCTTCTTCGCTTACGCCAAGATGAAAGTACGAGAAAGCCTCTTTTTCGCCTATACCAAGAACGGAGTTTATGAGTTTTATATTTGCCGCAAACTGCGCTTTTTTATCATTGTCTTTCGGATTTTTATCTAAGATATCATTAGCGTTTGCTACCATAGCGTCTATCGCGCTCAAAGCTTTTGAGATATTCAAATCATCTTTTAAAGCCTGCGTCATCTCATGCTCAAACTCTTTATCAGGTAGCGGCGAACTTTGCGTATCCGCGATTCGTTTTTTAAGTCTGTATATTTTGTCAAGTCTTTTTTTGCTTTGCAAAAGGTCTGTTTCGTTGAAGTTGATATTTGCTCTATAGTGAGTTGACAATAGATAAAAACGCACTATCTCGCCGTCATAAACTCTTAAAATATCTTTCAAGAAAAAGCTGTTTCCAAGCGATTTGCTCATTTTTTCGCCGTTTATAGTAACAAAACCGTTATGCATCCAATATTTAGCTATCTCTTGAGAACTTTCTTTTCTTGTTTGCGCTGCTTCGTTTTCGTGATGAGGAAAGAGTAGATCCGCGCCGCCGCCGTGTATATCTATCTGGTATTCGCCGCACTTATTAGCCAAATGTTCTTTTATCATAGCCGAACACTCTATATGCCAGCCGGGTCTTCCGTCTCCAAACGGCGCGGGATATGACATGTCGCCTTTTTTGGCGAATTTCCATAAGGCGAAGTCTTTAATATCTTTTTTTTCTTCATCTTCCTCCACTCTTGAACGCATATCGCTCTCATCTACATGTCTGTGCGAGACGGAAAGATATTTATCGTCTTTTGAAGTGTCAAAATAGACTCCGCTTGAAGTTATATATGCGTATCCTTTGTCTAAAAGATTTTGTGTAAAATCTATGATTGTTTTTAAAGATTGCGTCGCTTTTGGCTCTATATCAGCGTCTTGTACGCCGATAGCTCTCATATCCTCTTTGTATCGTTTGGTGTAAAAAGAGGTTATCTCGTCCAAACTTTTGCCGCTCTCGTTCATTTTTTTTATGATTTTATCGTCAATATCGGTGAAATTTTTTACAAAAGTTACTTTATATCCCAAATGCGTTAACACTCGACGAAGCAAATCAAACGCTAAAGCGCTTCTGGCGTGTCCCAAATGAGCGTCGTCATATACGGTCGGTCCGCAAACGTATATAAGCGCCTTGCCTTTATTAATGGGTTTAAATAGCGACTTTGTCTTTTTCGCCGAGTCGTAAATATGCATTAAAATTTTCCTTAAAAGTCTTAAAATAGTATCTGTGACACAAATTTCCAAAACTATTATTATATACTAAAGAGGTTGAAAAATATGAATATAAAAAGTTAAAAAGCAGATAAGAAAGATGAAAATACTTAACAGATTCAATGATTTTATCGCTAAAACCTCTTACATGTAAGGATATTATAAATGTTAAAAGTTCTTACGATACTACATGTAACTATTGAGACGAGAATAACCTTTCATTAAAGCTATCATAGTAAAACTCCCAATAATGATTTTATATCTCAAATGAATGAAAGCGAACGCAAGAGTTCTTTTAAAGCCAATAACATGAAAAACTCAATAATCAAAACTATAAATAAAAGAGATAACTTTTTGAGTTTGAGTATGCTAAAAAATGTTTTCGCTCCGAACGCTCTTACAGTCAAAATAAACAAAAAAAGTCCGCTTATGGAGTTGGCGAGGGAGAGTCCTACAATGCCAAGCGGATATACGAGCGCAAAAGAGAATATCACTCCGACTCCAAGCGACACAGCCGAGATCATAGCCGCCTCTTTTTGTCTTTGTTGCGCGAAAAGCCAAAGTGAAAATATGCGAGACAGCCCAAATGGTATGAGTCCCAGTAAATACATTGATAAAACTTTAGCGCATATAATCGTATCGTAAGAGTTAAACGAGCCTCGTTCAAAGAGGATTTTTATTATCGGTTCGCTGAGCAAAATTCCGCTAAGAGCTGAAACAGACAGTAAAAACGCCAAAAACCAAAACCCTTTTTCTAAAAGTTTTATCGCTTCGCTTTCGTCGTTTTTTTTGATAAGTTTTGTTACACGTGGAAAAATGCCGATAGACAAAGCTATGGCAAAAAGCGCCAAAGGCAGTTGGAAAATTCTATTAGCGTAATACAGATAGCTAATACTTCCCGCCGCCAAAAAGCTGGCAAGCCACGTGTCTATGAAAGAGGATAGTTGAACGGTGCTTCCGCCAAGAACGGAATGAAAAAAGTTCTTGTAGAAAGTTTTGCGTTCAGTCTCATTTTGCTTGTGAGTTTTTCTATATTTAACGGCTCCAAATATCAAAGGAAAAAGTCCCATCTTTTTCATAGCGAGTATATGAACCAAAACTTGCAAAAATCCGCCTACCACAACACCAAAACTTAAATAGTAAACGGTTTTTTCAGGAGTTGTCGGGTCGCTTAAAAGAAGCGAGATTATCATAGCTATATTAAGAAGCGCGGTAGAAAACGCCGTAGTGGCGAAATGCGAGCGATATTGCAAAAGAGAGGCTATGAAAGTTACTATGTATATAAGCGACAGATAAAAGAAGTTTATGCTGACTAAAGGCGCGGTTTGCGAAATCTGCTCGTCGCTGAAACCGTAAGCGAATATTTTTGTCACAAACGGGCTGAATATAACGACAAGAGTCGTCAAAAAAGCTATAAAAATGAAAAATCTTATAAATACATGTAAGGCGAAAACTCCTTTTGTGCGAGATTTTGTAAACGCGGGTAAAAAAGCTTGCGTAAACGCCCCTTCGGCGAATATCCTGCGAAACAGATTCGGAAGTTTGAAAGCCACGAAAAATATATCGCTGTATATATTTGCCCCAAGGACGTTTGCCGTCAAAAGATCGCGTACAAATCCAAATACTCGCGATACCAATATGCCAAAACTGTTTGTAAAAAATGCGCGAAAAATCATATAAAAACTTCAATTGATAATTTAAAACTGTAGTATAGCGAAAATAGTCATTTAAATATTATAGTATTTAACTATAATTAATAAAATTTACACTAATATCTCATATTAACTAATTTCTCTAACAGAGAATAAAGGATATTTTCAAAATGGCAATATTGTTTAAAGCTAAAAGAAATGGCGAGGGTGAGGCAGCAGTTGAGATATCTAAATTAATAATAGATAAAAGAGTAGGTAAAGGCGAGATAAAGGCTTTACATGTAGAGGCTGATTCTACTCATAAAAAGTCTTATATAACCGCAGAGCAAGTATATGTAAACGAACATTGCGGCGTGATTGAAGGAGGTGATGTTGAGATAAAGCATATAAAAGGCGGTAAGGTAGTAGGCAATACGGTTAAGGTGGATTTTTTGGAAAACGGAGAGGTAACGGCAAATTATATATACATCAATAATCTTGGCACAGGAAACAAAATCATATCAACCAATACGATTGAGATAAACAATGTGAAAGGCACAAAAAATAGTTTAGTGATAAAACCGCCAGTAGACGACTATATCTTAAGTAAAATCTCAAACTTATACGATAGAGTGGATTTATTTAAAAAAGAGTTTGCCAAAACAAATAGTCAGTTAGAGCGCAAATTAAAAGAGTTAGAAGAGCAAAAAAGAAAAGTGCAAGAGCACAGAGAGCATATTGAAAAGATGAGACAAAGCGGCGATATACCGCATGTAGATTTGCTTGTGGGTGTTAAAGAGTTTAATATGAACACAAAAGAGTACGATACGCTCATAGATGTGATTAAAGGGTTGGAGCAGTATATAAAAGAAGATGAAGACGAGTTTTTAAAGCTTGAAAATGATATCATAATAAACGGAAAGATTATTAGCAATTCGATTTGGAGAGAAAATAATCAGATTTTATTTATTTTGCCAAAGTACGATTTGGAATATTATACGAAAAAAGATGATAATATAGGCGAGATATATCTAAAATACAGCGGGGACAATAAGTTCCAGCTTGAAACCAAAAATGTGGAAGTAAACAGTGATAGCAGCCATTGAAGGAAAAGTGGTAATTAAAGAACCAACAAGCGTACATGTAAAGACATTAAGCGGAGTTACTTACAAAATAGCCGTATCTTTATATTGCGCGGCGTCAATAAACAGCGACATAGTAGAGCTTAAAATAACGCAAATAATAAGAGAAGACGCGAATTTGCTGTTTGGATTTTTGGACTCGGACGAACAGAGAATGTTTGAACAGTTGATAAAACTAAGCGGTATAGGAACTTCTACCGCTCTTGCTATTTGCTCGACTCTTACTCCTGGTTTATTCGCCAAAGCTTTAACATCTTCGGATACAAACGCTTTGATTAAAGTTCCCGGTATCGGGCTTAAAAGCGCTAAAAGGATATTGGTCGAGCTTGGAGAATTTGTGCTTCAAAGCAGTATAAGCGCGTCGTCTCAAAGTCAAACCGAAGCAAAATTGGCGTTGGAAGCTTTGGGATTTAAGAGCGAAAAAATAAAAGCCGTTTTGTTTACATGTAAAGGCGCTACAACTCAAGAGCTTATTAAAGAAGCTTTGAGTAAACTTCAATAAAAATAATTTTTTAAGGACTATAATGAGATTGGCTATTGTTTTTGGCGGGGAGAGCTATGAACACGAAATAAGCATAGTAAGCGCCATCGCACTGAAAAAAGTGATATTTTGCGAGCTTATATATATATTTTGCGATAAAGATAGAAATTTTTATCTTATACCTACCGATAAAATTACGTCAAAACGCTTTAGCGGCGGCGAATATTTGAACGATACAAAGCTTATGCCAAAAAACGGCGGGTTTTATTTTAAAAAGATGTTTAAAGAAGTGAAAGTCGAGCTTGACGCAGTTATAAATATTATTCACGGTGCAGACGGAGAAGACGGCAAAATAGCGGCTCTTTTTGATTTTTTCAATATTCGCTACATAGGTCCTAATATTGAGGCTAGCGTTATTAGTTACAATAAGTTTTTTACGAAACTTTACGCGGAATCTCTAAAAATAAATACTTTAAAATACGAGTTGATTACAAAAAATAACCGCGAAATTACGTTGCCTTTGCCAATTATTATTAAACCATTGAGGCTTGGAAGTTCCATCGGAGTGAGCGTTGTGAAAGATAAAAGCGAACTTGAGTACGCACTTGACGTGGCTTTTGAATTTGATGATGAAGTGTTGGTCGAGCCGTTTATGGAAAACGTGATAGAGTACAATATCGCGGGTTGTAAGATCGGTAACAATATACGGTACTCTATTATAGAAGAGCCGCAAAAGAAGCTTTTTTTGGACTTTAATAAAAAATATCTTGATTTTTCAAGGACAAACAAGGTTTTTGAAGCGAGAGTTACAGAGATGTTGCACGAAGAGATAAGAAGAAGTTTTAGAAGTTTATACGAACCGCTTTTTGAAGGCGCTATCATAAGGTGCGATTTTTTTGTCATAAAAAATAGAGTTTATTTAAACGAAATTAATCCAAATCCAGGCTCTTTGGCGAACTATCTTTTTGAAGAGTTTAGCTCTCTTGTGTGCGATTTGGCGCGTGATTTGCCGAAAAAACGCAAAATTCCAGTATCGTACAAATATATAAACAGCATTCAATCAGCTAAAGGCAAAGCTTAGATAAAAGTGTGTAAAATTTTGATACTTTTGAAGCTTGAGGGGTAGTTTGATGGCTGATTTTTATAACAAAGAAGAGATATTTACGGCTACTCAAATCGTAAGAGATTTCAGTTTGGTTTTAAAAAAGATTGGTTCTAATGAGCTTGAGCGGGTTGTTATCGCTAAAAATGGGCATTTTAGAGCTGTAATGATAAACTTTGAAGAGTATGAAAAACTAAAAAACGCGCTTAGCGTTTTGCAAAAGATTTACGCTAAAACAAAAAAAACCGCGAACGAAAAAGTTAAAAATGGCGATTAAGAATGTAACTGTCGGCAAAACTCAATACTCTTTATCGTACGAGTTATTAAATCATACATGTGAAAAATCCATACTTTTTTTGCATGGCTGGGGAGCCGACAAAGAGTTAATGAAAGGCGTTTTCGGAAAATTTTTAAAAGATTACCGACATATTTATCTTGACCTTCCCGGTTTTGGTAATTCGTCGATAAAAGAGGCTTTGAACTCTTTTGATGTAAAGGATATCGTAAAAGAGTTTTTATCATCTATCGGCAAAGATCCGCAAATCGTTGTAGGACACTCATTCGGCGGCAAAATCGCGCTTTTATTAAATCCTGAAAATATTGTTTTGCTAAGCAGCAGCGGTATAGTTTTGCCAAAAAGATTGTGGGTTAAAATGAAAATCGCGTTTTTCAAAATCGCTAAATTTTTTGCTCTTAAGAGATTTTATAAGATATTTGCGTCAAAAGATGTGAAAGATATGAATTTTACCATGTATGAGATGTTTAAAAAAGTTGTAGACGAGGATATGAGCGAATATTTTAGAGATTATAAGGGTAGGGCGATTCTGTTTTGGGGCAAAGACGACAGCGCGACGCCCGTTATTTCAGCACGTAAAATAAATACTTTGATACAAAAATCAACTCTTTTTGAACTTGAGGGAGATCACTTTTTCTTTTTGAATAAAGGCGGATTTATAGAAGAGAAAATTATCCGCAATTTAAAGGATTGATATGACAAGTCATTACATGTACGCTTTTTTTTTACTCCTGCAAGCGTTGTTTGTTTTTGCTTTGGGATATTATATAAAAAGCGCTATGCAATGGTATTCGTACAAAATAGTGCGGGTTATTTTTCACTACAACAGACCTGTGTGGCATCTGTTTTATCTGGTATTGCCTATTTGCTTATACTATGTTTTTTGTTTTTTTGGACTGTATATTTTATTTATGGCGTTAACGCCGATATATTTTGCCGCACTGTATTTTTGGCAAAAAAAACTTGATAAATCTTTGCGTTTTACCGCTAGGGTTAAGCGATTTTTTCTATTTTTACTGTTGGCTATTATTTTTAACGATATGCTTTGCTATATACTTTACGCAAAAATCGGAAGCGCATTTTTGGGCGTTTTGACGCCGCTTATTTTAGCTCTTGTTTTTAATAACGTTTATGAAGCTATACTCTTTTCGGGTTTTAAAAAAGAAGCCGTTAGAAAACTTGACAGTATGCGGGATTTGCGAATAATAGCGATAACCGCGAGTTACGGTAAAACAAGTATAAAAAACTTTTTATATCATATCTTGTCTTTTAAATTTAATTGTTATAAGACGCCGCGAAGCATAAATACTTTAGTCGGACTTACGCTTGATATAAATACGTCTTTACCTAAAGAGAGCGAAATTTATATAGCTGAAGCCGGAGCCAGAGAGAGAGGCGATATAAAAGAGATAGCGGAGTTTTTAAAGCCCGATATCGCTATAGTTGGGCAAATCGGCGCGCAGCATATAGAATATTTTAAAACGCTAGATAACATAAGAGATACGAAAATGGAGCTGTTGTTTTCGCCAAAGCTTAAAAAAGCGTTTGTACATGTAAGCGCTAACGTCAATACTGATCATGAGAAAAGAGTTGAAATTTGGGGCGGCGAGATAACTTTTATTGAAGCTTCGCTTGAAGGCACAAAATTTGGGATGAATATACAAGGATCGGAGATCGTCTTTGAGACCAAACTGCTTGGAGCCTTTAACGCAGCTAATTTAGCTATATGCGTTCATATAGGGCTTTATTTAGGTCTTGATATAAAAACGATACAAAAGGCTATACTTAGCGTTTCAAGCGTTGAACATAGATTACAAAGAATGGACGTCGGCGGAAAGATAATTCTTGATGATAGTTTTAACGGCAATTTTGAAGGTATGAAAAGCTCTTACGAATTGGTTAAAACATACGAGGGCAGAAAAGTTTTGATAACTCCAGGGATCGTTGAGAGTACAGAAGAGGAGAATGAAAAACTTTCAAAAATTATAGACGAAATCTTTGACCTTGTTATCATTACCGGCAGCGTTAATGCCGAAACATTAAACACTTACATAAAGCGAGCTGATAAAATTATTTTAAATGATAAAACGCAATTGACGCGAATATTAGCTGAAAATACGTTTGTCGGGGATTTGATACTATTTTCAAATGATTCACCTTCTTACATGTAACCGCAAAACGATACGTTTAATGAAAATGTATCGTATAATCTATCTCGTTTTTTTGGCAATAGCTATGAATCTCTTGCGACATTTTGCGCCAATAGCTTTTATCGTTACATGTATATATCTCTTGATATAAAGGCAGTAAATTTTTGTGACGCTTTTGTATATAATTTAAAACACGCTCGCGACACATATTTTTTAAGTTTAAATTTTCAAAACCAAAACTATTGGAAAAGCGCTTGCACAATTCTAGTATTTTTTCAAAATCTGTTATTTGGGGAAATATGGGCGAAACAAAAGTCCAAGTGTCGATACCTTCGCCATGCAAAATTTTTAAAGCTTCTATCCGTTTTTCTATGCTTGAGGCGTGAGGTTCTATCTCTTTTCTGATATCGTCGTTTGTGGTGTTGATAGAAAAACCTACGTTTATATTGGGAATTTTCTTAAAAATTTCTATATCGCGCAATACAAGATTTGATTTTGTTAATATGCTTATGTTCGCGCCGCTGTTCGCGAATCGCTCCAGCACTTGTTTTGTGATATTGTATTTTTTCTCAAACGGATTGTATGCGTCCGTGACGGAACTTAAGAATATATTATGATTTTTGAATTTTTCAATATCAATCTTTTCATAGCGTGTTTTTGCGTCTAAAAAATCGCCCCATTTTTCTTTATGATTGGTGAATTTTTTCATAAATTCCGCATAGCAGTATATACATTTATGAGGACAACCGACATAAGGATTGATAACAAAATCAACGGACGGAAGTTTTGATTTTGTTATAAGATTTTTTACTGAGATTTCTCTGATGGTTATCATAATTTTTGAGCAAGGAGGCTAACTCCTCTTTGCTGTTTTTTGAATTAAATGTTGCGTTTGTTTTGCTATCGCCAACTCTTCGTTTGTGGGAACAACGAGTAGTTTAACAGCGCTTTTTTTGCTTTCAAAATGAACAAGAACACCTCTTTTTTCACTCTGTTTTTTATTTATGCCAATACCAAATATTTTAAGCTCGCCGCAAATTTTACGTCGTACGCTTACGGCGTTTTCACCGATACCGCCTGTGAAAACTAAAGCGTCGACTCTGCCTAATACAGCAAAATACGCGCCTATATATTTTTTTATTCTATAGCAAAACATATCAAAAGCAAGTTTTGCTTTTTCATCGCCGTCTTTTATTTTCGCTTTTATTTCGCGTAAATCATTTGTGCCGCAAATTCCTTTGAGTCCGCTTTTTTTATTTAAAAGAGTGTCCAGCTCTTTTATGTCCAATCCTTCTTCTCTTTCCAAATAAAATAAAATAGCAGGGTCTATATCGCCGCTTCTTGTTCCCATGATAAGCCCTTCAAGTGGGGATAATCCCATAGACGTATCAACGCATTTACCGTTTTTGATAGCGGCTATACTAGCGCCGTTTCCAAGATGTAAGGTTATGAAATTGCATTTTTGGAGCGGCTTTTTGAGTTCTTTTGCCGCTTGTGTCGCGACAAAATGGTGCGAAGTGCCGTGAAAACCGTAACGTCTAATATGTAGTCTCTCATAAAGTTCATAAGGCAGAGCGTACATATAGGCGTATTGAGGCATTGTTTGATGAAACGCCGTATCAAAAACCGCTACTTGCGGAACATGAGGAGCTTTTGACATAGTCGCTTTAACGCCGGCTAAACCGGGCGGATTATGCAAGGGGGCTAATGATGAAAAATTCTCAATCGCTTTTATAATTTTATCATTAAGAAATTCAGTTTCTCGCATAGTGCCGCCGTGTACCATTCTATGCCCTATGCCATCTAATTCGTCAAGCCCTTTTATTATTTTTTCATCTATCAAAAAGGATGAGATAATCTCAATGCCTTGCTCGTGGTTTTTTATATGAAGCATTTTTGTTATCGGCTCTTCATGATGAAATGAACCCATTTTTATTTTACCCGTAGGTTCGCCTATTTGTTCTATAAGTCCAAATGCCATTATTTTGTTCTCTTTCATAGAGAAAAGTTGGAACTTAATGGAAGAGCTTCCTGAGTTTATCACAAGTATTTTCATTGGTTATCCTTCGGTGATTTGTCCGGCTTGAATAGCCGTAATAGCGACGGTATTAACAATATCAGCGACCAAACAACCTCTACTTAAATCATTAACAGGTTTTTTAAGCCCTTGAAGCACAGGACCTACCGCGACAGCGTTGGAAGAGCGTTGAACGGCTTTATACGTATTATTGCCCGTATTTAAGTCCGGAAATATAAATACCGTAGCTTGACCCGCCACTTTGCTCTCGGGCAGTTTTGTTTTTGCTACAATAGGATCGATAGCGGCGTCATATTGTATAGGACCTTCTACCATCAAGTCTGGTCGTATACTTTTAACGATTTTAACAGCGTCTTTTACTTTTTCAACGTCAGCCCCTTCGCCCGAACTACCTGTAGAGTATGATAACATTGCGATTTTTGGTTTAATTCCAAAACTAACAGCGGTATCGGCTGAAGAGATAGCGATTTGCGCGAGTTCCTCGGCATTTGGGTCTTTGTTAACCGCACAGTCGCCATAAACAAGCACTTTTGTATCCAAGCACATAAAAAATATGCTTGAGATTATGGAGATATTAGGTTTTGTCTTGATGATTTGTAAAGCCGGACGTATCGTATCGCTTGTGGTATGGATAGCGCCTGAGACCATACCGTCCGCATCTCCTTTGTGCACCATCATAGTTGCGAAATAACTTAAGCCTTGCATAGCGTCTTTCGCAAGTTCTATAGTTACGCCTTTTGATTTGCGAAGTTCATAAAATTCTTTTGCGTAATTTTCCATCAAAGGAGATTTGGCGGGATCTATTATTGTAGCGTTTGAGATATTAATGCCTAAAGACGCCGCTTTTTTGTTTATATCCGATACTTTACCCAAAAGTATAATATCGGCAACGTCTCTTCTTATGACGATTTCAGCCGCACGCAAAACTCTATCGTCATTGCTTTCCGGCAATACTATTCTTTTTTTATTTTTTCTTGCCATTTCAAACATATTATATTCAAACATGATAGGCGTCATAGACATTGAATTTGAAGCGGTATCTATACATTTTTCAATATCCTCAGTATTGACTCTGCTTGAGAACAATCCCATAGCAAGAGCAATTTTGCGTTCGCTGTTTATTGTGATTTGCGCGGGAACTTTCCTTGCTTTCAAAGCCGCCGAAAGCGTATCACCGCTAATGCTCAAAATTGGCAGAGAGATTTTTGAAAAACCTCTTATCAGTTTCAAAAATGACTCTTTTGGCAAAATATCACCTATTAGCAAAATACCGGCTATTGTAGGATAAGCGCCGGAATCATTTGCTGCAAGAATGCCTAAAATCACATCAGACCTATCTCCGCCCGTTATTATCAAGTCATTTTCTTGCAAATACGAAAGCATTGTGTCGATAGTAGTGGAAATGACTCTTGTTTGTCTTGCAACACGTTTCAAATCGTCATCTTTTCCAAAAACTATTTTACATCCAAGAGCGTTTTTTATCTCTTCTATAGTAGGACTGCTAAGTTCCTCAACCTCAGGCAGTAGATATATAGGAGGATATGAGGTTTCAAATTGTTTTATATCTTTTTGAAGTTTTTCTAAAACATCCGGTTCTAATCTGTTTATAAAAGTATTAAAGTGATTACAGCCGCTTTTCCTGATAGCTTTTGACTCTATTTTTATCTCGTCGAGTAATTGGAGATTTGTGCGATTTATACCGCTTAACAGATTTATCAAAGGCGTACCTAAGTTTTTCGCAACTTCAAAATTTATATCAAAATCTACAACGGAAGAGAGTAGGGAGCGAGCTATTCCTTCGCATAAAACGAAATCATAGTTTTTTTCAAGCATTTTGAATCTGGCGATTAAATTTTGCATCAATTCGTTTAATTTTCCTTCGGCAGCCGCGGATTTAACCTCTTCTATGCTAAAGCCGACAGCGTCGGGATAATCCATTTTTAAATCATAATATTCGAGCATAAATGAGATAATATTGTCTGTTTTTTTTGAAGGCACTATAGGGCGAAAAAATGCAATATTTTTCACGCGCCGCCTCAAAATTTCCATAAATCCCATACTTATTACCAGACTTCCGGAATATGGCTCAAGAGATGATATATACAAACTCTTCGTCTTCATTTAATTCCTTTATATTTTAATGGAAACTCACATGTGTGAATTTATTTGCGAAGTGAATGTTATTATATGAAAAAATAACCCTATTTTAGTGTTTAAAACTGTTTTTGAAGATAAAAATAAGTATTTATGTAACGATTTGTAATAAAGAGATGAAGCTTCATCTCTTTATTGTTAAAAAGGCGATTTTTAGCCTCCTTTAACGGCGGAACCCAACTCCCACATAGGCAAGAATATGCCAAGCGCCATCAATAAAACCATACAAGCGATAAATGCTAATAATATAGGTTCTATATAGCTTGATATATTATCTATTATCTCATTAAATCTTGAATTAAAATACTCGGTTACTTTTACAAGCATAGCATCAAGCATACCGCCTTTTTCACCGGCTTGAATCATCTGTATTAACATATTTTCAAATAGTTTGGTTTCTCTAAAAGCTTCGGTTAAAGATATGCCTCGTTGCACGGATACTTTAACCAATGAGAGATTTTCTTGCATATTCACATTATTTACCGTGAGCAATGAAGTATCCAATGCCTCTATAACAGGTATACCTGCTCTAATGAGTTCGGATAGTATTAATGTAAATCTATGCATATTTGAATAAAATACTATTTTTCCCACAAGATAAGTTTTTAATAGATATTTATCAAATTGCGCATGAAAAATGGGGTTTGTTTTATATGAGCGACGCAAAAGCACATATGACGCGATTAGACCAATTAATATATAAAGTCCGTAATTACGTATAGCACTTTCAGTTCCGAGCAAAACTCTTGTTGGCAGAGGAAGATTTGCGCCAAGTTGTGAAAATATATCTCTAAAAGCCGGAACAACAAAAATCATCAAAATAATAAATGCTACTATTATTGCCGTTATTACTATTATCGGATATCTCAAAGCTTTTTTAAATCTTTTTTTATTTTCATGAACGTCTTCAAGGATATCGGAGAGTTTTTTTAAAGAGTCTGATAAATTACCGGTATTTTCACCAAGTTCGATCATTGCGATACTAACATCTCCAAGATCTTCTCTAAATGCTGAGGCAGATGCCGATAAGCTAAGACCCGCATTTAAATCTTCATCTATTTTCACAAAAATAGTTTTTAATTTTTCATCAGCTGCCGATACTCCAACCTCTTTTACGCTATCGTGAATAGGTATGCCGGCATTTGTCATAACAGACAGTTGTCTAAAAGATGAAACAAGAAATTCTGTTTTGATACTTTTTTTGACAAGAGCTCCTAAAATACTGTCTTTAATTTTTTTAAACTGAACATCTAAAGGGGCCGATGTTTCCGTTATTTTAACTATTGAACTATCAGGATTTCTTGCCTTAAAAATTCTTACAATATCGGTTCTATTATTTGCTTGAATAATAGTCCTTGAGTGCTGACCTCTTCGTGAAGACTCTACTTCAAAATATTTTAAACTCATGATTTTGCCACCCTTAGTACTTCATCTATAGATGTTATTCCTTTTGCCGCTCGGATGATACCGTCTTTGAACAAGTCTATAAATCCTTCGGCATACGCTTGTTTTTTCAACTCCTCTTTTGTAGTGCCTTGAGCTATCATACTGGATATTTTTTCGCTGATAGGCAGAATTTCAGAAATCATTTCACGTCCTAGATATCCGGTTTGAGAACATTTCTCACATCCCACAGCTTTATAAAATGTGTAGTCTTCGGGAATAAATGATTTTATTCTTTCGTACATGGATTTTGGAAGATTTATTTTTGTTTTACAGTTCGGACACAATTTTCTAATCAATCTTTGTGCTTCTATGGCAACCAAAGCGCCGCTTATCAGATAAGGTTCAATTCCCATATCAATCGCTCTTGTTACCGCGCTTATCGCGTCGTTTGTGTGAAGCGTTGAAAAGACCAAATGCCCTGTAAGCGCTGCTTGAACAGCAATTCTTAGCGTTTCTTGATCTCTAATTTCGCCAATCATAATGATATCGGGGTCTTGCCTTAATATTGAACGTAATGCCGAAGCAAAAGTTAAATTAGCTTTTTCGTTTACATGTACTTGTTGAACTAAGTTTAGTTGGTATTCAACAGGATCTTCTACGGTAATAATTTTACTCTCTACGCTTTTAATAGCGTTAAGCGCGGCATATAATGTAGTACTTTTACCGCTTCCTGTGGGTCCGGTGACAAGTATGATACCATAAGGTGAGCGCATAGCTCTGGAAAACTTTTCATAATTTACTGGATGCATGCCTAAATTTTCCATTTTAATCATAATTTTTGACTTATCTAAAATTCTTATAACTATGGATTCTCCAAAGAGTGTAGGAAGCGCGGATATACGAAAATCATACTCTTTTCCAATAATTTTTGCCGAAAATCTTCCATCTTGAGGTTTTCTTTTCTCGGCTATATCCATACTAGATAATAGTTTTACTCTTGACGCCAAAGGCGGATAAATATCTTTTTCAAACATAAATGTTTCAGCCAGCATACCGTCAATTCTGCTTCTGACCATACAGTTTTTTTCCGTAGGTTCTATATGAATATCGCTCGCGCGAGATAAAATGGAAGTTTTTAATATGGCTTCAATTAGCTTTAAAATACCGGAAGACTCTTGCGGGTTTTCAGCGGCGCTTGTTGTTATTTCTCTTCGTATTTCATTTATGATACCGTTTATGCTTTCGCTAAGCTCAATTTTGTTTAGATATTTTTCAATGAGCGTGGGATCGGCTATAACAATTTTTACGATTTTTCTATTGAATAACCTTTGTAAACCTTCTCTGGTTGTCATATTCGACGGATCTTTAACAGCTACAAATATGTTGATGTCATCTTCTTTGACAGGTAAAGCTTCATATTTTTTTAATTGCACTAAAGAGGCTTTTTTGGAAAGTTTTGAATCGATATCCATGGCATCTAAATCCATATACTCAAATCCGGACTCGCTTGCAAAAAATTTTAGAAAGATTTCCGATTGTATGGCAAATTCAGTAGTAATATCATCAAGAGTAATAGTTCCGCTTTTGTAAAATCCTAAAAGTAAAATTAATAAGTCGTCTTTTGAAAAGTAGCCGCTATCTATTAATGCAGAACCAAGCGAAGAGCCTTCTTGCGAAGCTGCTATCTGAATATTTTCCGCTGTTTTTTCATCTATAATCCTATTTCCGACAAGATAGCTTATAATCGCGCTTGTAGCGCCCATAGCGTTAGTCGCATCACTCATTACAAAACCTTTTTACTTTTTTACAATATTTTACCATTCAATTTGGTATTTAGCTCATAAAATTTAAAAAAAATTATCTAAATTCCCCATTTTTAATTTTTTGTAATAAACTTAAAGCGTTTTGGGAATTTTTAGACGATTTTATAAAAACTTCAAGCGCTTTTATAGCGTCTTCCTTTTTGCCAAGCTTCACTTGACTTTTAGCAAATACAATCCAACTAAGTTCATTCTTCGAATCTATTTCATTGGCTTTTAGGGCATATTCTAAAGATTTATGATAGTCTTTTTTTTCATAAAATTCTTCCGATATCATATTGGCAAATACTATATTGTTTGTATCCTCAAATTTTTTGATAAGTTCATTAATATTTTGAATATTATTTGTCTCAATGATAATTTTTTTCTCTTCCGGTGGTTCTATCATAATTTGAGGGCTAACATGTAGAGTATTTGATTCTATAATCGGAACACTAAGGGTATAATTGGTATTTTCTTTGTTATCTATGATATTAACAGTACTATTGCTGTAATCTTCGACAATAGTGTTATTCAACTGTGTTATATTTGTATGGTTTATTTCATTTGTAGTGCTATTTAAAGAAATATTGTCTTTGGGATTTGCATCGCTTGATGTATTTAAGACTAAATATAAAAGCACAAACAATAAGATTAAAAATGATACAGAAAAAGCTATAAGGATTTTTTTAAATATTTTTTTGTTCCTAAACTCTTTCCACTGTTCTTCTAATATAAGTACTTCCTCTGTTTTAAGCATTTATAAATCCTATCGCGATTCCAGCCATTTCAATAATTTTTTTTCTACTATTGCTATTTGTGATAATAGACGGCTTATTGGCTTCATAATATTCATAAAGCTCAAAAATTTTAAAAAGCAGTTTATTTACGCTTCTTAAATTGCCATTTGTTGCAGAAAATATAAATGTGATAAAATCTTTTACATAAGGGAAGTATTCAAATTTATTGTGATAAAGAAATTTTTTTTCCAAATATACTCTAATCTCTTCAAAAGTTGAATCACTAAGTTCAATGCTTTCCCAAATTCTTGTTTTAAAGTAATCTTTTGCCAAAACATCTTCTTTTTCCGTTTTGTGCACTGTAAATAGAAACTTAAACAATCTAGTATCAGCCATTAGGCGAATTTTTTCAATTAAATCGCGAGGATACAGTTGCGCTTCATCCAGTAAGACTGTTACCATAGTTTGCTCTGAGATTTTTGGCACTTTAGTCTTATATATTGTTAAAAACTCTTCATAACCGCTAAATTCAGGAGATTTTATAGCAAAAACTTCTTCAAATAGAGATTTTAAAAACTGTTTTTCATCAAAAAATGGCCTTGGAAAAAACACTATAGGGTATTTGCCTCTTAAATCATTATAGATTTTTTCCAATAAAAAAGTCTTACCGCTACCTGGTTTTCCATAAAAAAGAACCAATTTTAGCGGTTTATCAATAGCGCTTGAAAGCTTGTCATAAGCTACGACAGACTTGTCAAGGCTTATATAGTCAAAAACTTTTCCATCAAGAAATATATTTTTAACATTGTAAAATTGATTTATATCAGCATCCATTATTTTTCTAAGATACTGTTATAACCCAAATCTTTTAACGATTCAGGTGAAATAACAGATATATCTTCACCGATAATTTTTGGAGTAATTATAAATACCAACTCTTTAGTTCTTATCTCTTCTCCGGCGTATTTGAACGCATATCCTAAGATTGGAATGCTTCCAAGTATAGGAACACCTTTATTTATTTGCAAAACGTTATTTGTAATTAAACCGCCAAGAATGATTGTATCGCCGTTTTTCACGTTCACTACAGTTGATAATTTTTTGTCTACCGTATCGGGAGCTATTGTTCTTGGGATAGCAGTACCGTCGGTGTTGGCATATCTAATATCGTCTTCCCTATATTTAAAATCGCTCAAAGACGGGTTAATTCTTAACATAATATTATTATCTTCGGAAATTGTAGGAAGTATATTTAATAGTATTCCTACAAAAAGCGAATAATTTGTTATATCTTCACTCGTTGTTGCGGTAGTGCTTGATGTGACTGTCGTCGACCTTGTTTGGTAATTTATAGTATCGCCTACAGTAATCAATGCTTGTTGGTTGTTAAGAGTTAAAACTTTTGGATTGGATACAACACTTGTTTTGCCTTTATCTTTTAAAAAATTAAAAACGCCGTCAAGCGAAAGTTGTACGCCGCTGCCAAAAGCGACGATTCCGCCGGTATTAAAAGTACCACTATTTGAAGGGGTAAACATATTACCACCGCTTCCGCCTTGAGGATAATATGGGTAGTTGCTACTCGGAGTATTAGGCGCATAAGACCATGACGCACCAGTGTTAATACCGGTAGCAGCGGCAATAGCTTCGCCAAAAAATCCAAGTTGAAATTTAGACCAATCGACCCCCATTCTATTATCATCATTAAGTTCTACGGATAGGATAGTGACATCTATTAAAACTTGTTTTGACAATCTCTCTTTTAAAGTGTTAAAGTACTCTTCTATTCTTGAGAGTTGATCTTTTGTAGCGGTTATCGTTATTAATCCCGCTCTTGCGTTAATTATAGGCTCTTTAGCGATATATAACTCTTTACCTGTATTTAATATCGCTTGTACTTCCGCGTTAATGGTATTCCAAAAGTCAAACTCTTCTTTTACAACGATTTCATTGTCAGATCTGTCAATACTCATTTCTCCGCCGCTTGACACTTGTCTTGGAGCTGAATTAACAGAAGCGCTCATTGTAGCGGTTCCTTGTCTAACGGATGTAATATAATCGATTTTAAAACTTTTTGTATCAAGGGCTGAAACTTTTAGAATATTATTTTTATACTCGTAATTAAGATTATTGGATGCTACCAAAATATCTAATGTTTCAAATAGAGATTTATCTTTAATGTTTGTACCATATAACGGTTGATTTGCTATCTCAATAGCGGGCGCATCAACAAAAATTATACTAAAATCGCATTTTTCGGATAGTTGAGTTAATACTTCGCTGACTTTAACGTCAGAACCTATTTTCATACTCAACGTTCTATACTCACACCCTTTTTTTGCTTGAGTTGTTTGTGCTAAAAGCGAGGATGGATACATCATTAATGCACATAGTGCAACGCTTGCCGTTAAGACAATACTTTTTTTAATTAATTGTAATGATACTATTTTCATTTTTTTCCCTTAAGAATAATTCTATTGCTCGATTTTCACTGCCTAAAACAACACTATTTTGTTTTATAGCAATTACTCTTAAACCATTAACTGTTGAACCTTGAGTTAACCAACTATCATTAATCTTGACTTTATTTTCAAAAATAGCGTTAAGTTTAAATGTGGGCGATGAGGCGTTGGTGTTGTTTGAACTGGTAGGTACAGCTATAGTCACAAAAGGATTTGCTATATTGTCTATATCCTGATTTGCAATACCTATACGTACTTCGCCAATTTCATTAAAAAACCTATCGTATTCTACTATGTCGGCACTATCGCATAATGCACCTCTTACACATATCAAAGATACGCACATCACAATAATAGACTTTTTCAATATAACATCCCCCATACCGCAATTTGAATATTACCATCTACAGAGTTGCTTCTAACGCTACTGGATATTGTGCTGTTGTAAACATCTACAACAAGCTGACTTTCTTCAATGGCGTTTAAAAATTTTATAGCATTATTAAAATTACTTCTAAAGTCAACTTCTATATCCAAAACTTGTTTCACTTTTCTGTCTTGCAAATTTTCGCTCTCTAAAAAAGTATTTTCGATCTTTAAAATATTTACACTATACTCTTTTGCTAAAAAAGCCAACCTATCCATAAAATCAGCCCAGCTTTTATCATTAAACAACAGATATGACAACTCTTTTAATTTACCGTCAATATAGTTATTTGAATCTCTTATGCCGCTTAGTGAAGTTGAATAATTTCTAATCTCATTTTCCAATCTGGGAATTACCTGAGAGTTGGAATTTATATAGTTAGTTTCAGTAGAAAGCTTATTTGTTGTTTCATTTAAAATTCTTTGCTTATCGCTTAAAAAGAACTCTGAAGGTTGAAACAAAGTAAGATATATAATGCCTATAATAGCACAACAAGCTATTAAGTATACCAATCCTCGCTCATTTTTACTTTTAGCTGAAAGCCAGTTGTCAATTTTGTCTAAAAATGTATCTTCATGCATTATAGAATCTCCATACTAATATTACTCTCATATCTGCTTGTATTGCCATTTTTTAATATAACTTTCGTTCTAATCGTATAAAGTTTAGTGTCAGCTATTTCATCTATGAGTTCTGTTATATTTTTCTCGTTTTGACTAATCAAAGACAATACTACAGTATTATTTATCTGAGATATATTGTTTAGTTTTACGTTATTTTTATTTGTCAATTTAACAAGGTCCGATACAGTAGAACCTTTCATTATGTAATCAACTCTTTTGCTTTTAATTTCTCTCAATAACCCTTCTCTTGTCATTAAAAGATTTGATTCTGCGTCATAGCTTGTCTTTAACGAACTGTGTTCTTGCTCAAGCATGGCAATCTTGCCTCTCATATCATTGGCAATATCAAGTTTTTCTTGATATTCTTTGTATCTCATTCCGTAGATAACATAATTATAAAATCCAAATCCATAATTAAATATAGGGTATATTAAACCAACTGCCAATCCGGCAGCAACAGCGCCTAATAGTATGCCTGCTGATCTTTTAGATAATGGGTCAGGGCGCTTGAATATAGTAAAGTTAAATGCGTTTTCACTGCCTGATTCAACATACAATTGAGCTGCAAGCACCATCATCACATGAATTTGATCTATATATTGCTCTTTTGCGTTTATAGCAATGCTGAAGTTAAAATTATGAGCTTCAAGTCCCATATAACTTTTAGCATACTCATTCATTCCTACTATAACGCCAATCTCCGTTCCTATATAAACTCTGTCAATTTGAGAGATATTGCAATATCTTTTCCCATATACGGCAATATCGTTAATATATAGAAAAACTTCTCCGAAAAGTTTCATAAATTGTTGTTGATATCTGATATCGCTAGTATTTAATCCGTCTTTTTTAAGTATCTCAAAAAATATTTCCTCGTCAACTCTTTCGCCTATTAACGAACAAAATCTCTCGTTGATTTCTCTTAATGAATATCTTAAAGATTTGGAGTATAAGTATCGCCCGTTTTGATAAATTGCCAAAAAAGCGTCATTTTTTTGGAAATATATAAAACACTCGGCACCGCCTCTTTGGTCTATAATACTTTTTTTGTATAAAGCGGTAATTAACATAGGCGCGGTAGTTACGTAATCAACGCATGGGAGTTTTCCCCTCAAGGGAGAAAAGCTTTGAGCCATAATATCTGAATTAACTGCAAATACATCATATACGTAATTTTTTTGGTCGCTCACCGAAGATGCTGTTTCAACATAATTAATTTTATAATTTATGGATGAATCCAATCCCAAATCTTCATAAGCTTTTATCTCTAGAGCGTCTTGTAAATCATCAGCAGAAACACTCCTGCTAATCTCAATAGTGCCGAATACTATATCTTTTGTCATAACATAAGATATAAAAAAGTTACTTTTTTTGAAAGAAGCTCGTTTAAGATCGTTTTCCACCATTTCGTTTGAACTAAACTTATATGATGTATTAGAATACGGGTCTATTGTAATGATAGATGAAGATGCGCTGCCGCTTTTATGTTTTTTTATTTTTGCCATTAATACCCATCCTTAAGACTGTACAACGATTATTGTATCACAAAAAGTGAAAATTTTTATCATGAATATGCAAGTTATACCAAGTTTTTTGCGCTTTTGTTCCATTTTTTATCATTTTTAACTGATATTTTTAAGAAAATTTGTTTATTAATAATTTTTTCAATATTTTTTCTTGAGTATATTCCTATTCTTTTTAGCGTTTCCCCACCGCTTCCTATAATAATATTTTTTTGACCCTCTTTTTCAGTTATAATGTCCGCATAGATTTTATCAATTTTTTCTTTTTCTTCAACCTTAGTAATAACCACATCAGATGAATACGGAACTTCATCGCTTGTAAATTTGTAGATAGCCTCTCTTATAAGCTCTTTATAAATTTCCCGCATTGTTTGAGTTGTTAAAAGTTCCGGATCATAAAAATAAGGATGTTCCGGAATAAATTTTTCCAACTCATTTAACAAATACATTTTAGATTTATAGTGTTTTATTGAAATTGGAATAAGCGCCTTAAATTGCGATTGGTAAATTTCAAATTCAGTTATTTTTTTTAACACTTTTTCATTATCTACCATATCGCATTTTGTAAGTAAAACGATATGAGGTTTATTATTATGTGAAGTTAAAAAATCTTTATAGCTTTGCAAAGAATCGGTAACTGGTGTTAAAAATAGTATCAAATCGCAATCGCTCATAGCTTTTAAAGACTCTTCAATCATAATTTTATTTAAGAGTTTTTCGCTTACATGTATGCCTGGAGTGTCGACAAATATAAACTGCGTATTATTGTGCATAACAATTATATTTGCTCTTTTTCTTGTGGCGTTGACTTTTTTTGAAACCATAGCCATTTTTTCGCCGACAAGCCAATTTAAAAGCGAGCTTTTGCCCGCGTTTGGCTTGCCTACAACAGCTATAAATCCTGCTTTTTGCGGATTTTCACTCACAAAATGTACCTTGCGCTATCTTCGTCTTCCAAAATAGTGTCAAGTTTCGCATGAACCAAAGCCGCGTCTACATGTATGGTTTTGCCTTTGTGTTCATCTGCGTTAAAGCTTATGTCTTCAATGACTTTTTCTACTATGGTATGCAGTCTTCTGGCTCCTATATCTTCTGTTTTATCGTTTGTTATATACGCTATTTTCGCGATAGCTTTTATGGCTTCATCATCAAAAATAAGCTCAACGTCTTCAGCTTTTAGCAATGCTTGGTATTGACGCAGCAAAGAGTTTTTCGGTTGGGTTAAAATTTTATATAGCGTATTTTCGTCCAATGAGTTTAATTCAACTCTCAAAGGAAATCTTCCTTGAAGTTCCGGAATTAAATCGCTTGGTTTACTTAAATGAAAAGCGCCGGCTGCTATAAATAGTACATGATCTGTGTTTATGGTGCCGAGTTTTGTTGAGACAGATGAGCCTTCAACTATTGGCAAAAGGTCTCGCTGAACACCTTCTTTACTTGGGTCTTGTCTGCCTTGCGCGGTTGATGGTACCGCTATTTTATCGATTTCGTCTATAAATATTATGCCGCTGTTTTGCGCTCTTTGCGCCGCTTCGCGCTTTATGACTTCATTGTTTAATATTTTATCGGCGGCTTCAACTTTCAAAGCCTCTTTCGCTTCTTTTACCGACATCTCTTTTTTAGTATTATTTTGTCCGGCGTTTAATATTTTTATAAAAGATTCTTGTACTTTTATCATTTCGGAAGGCATATTTGAATCATCTCCGAACTCATTATTGCTTTGGCGCAAGTCTACTTCAATGTTTAGTCCGTCAAGGTCACCGGCGATAAGCTTTTCTCGCATCTTTTCATAACTTTGTTTATAAGCTTCTTGCTTATCTTCGCTAGCGCCTTTAGGCAATGGCGGCAAAAGTTTTTCAAGTATTATCTTTTCGATATATCTATCTATCGCTTCCGCGTTTTTTTCTTTATGTTCGGCTTTTACAAGCGCCAGCGCAGCAAGCGCCAAGTCCCTAACCATAGATTCTACATCGCGCCCTACAAAACCCACTTCTGTGTATTTGCTGGCTTCTACTTTTATAAAAGGTAAACTCATCATCTTCGCAAGTCGTCTTGCTATCTCAGTTTTTCCCACTCCTGTGGAACCTATCATTAGAATATTTTTAGGTATGACCTCATCTTGCATCTCTTTTTCAAGCTTCATGCGTCTATATCTGTTTCTAAGCGCTATCGCTATCGCTTTTTTAGCCTCAAATTGTCCGATTATATATTCATTTAGATATATTACTATCTCTTTTGGCGTTAAGTTCATTAATCTTTTTTGTCCTCTAAAATAAAAGTTTTTATTGAATGATTTGTATATATACAAATATCTGCGGCAATTTTCAAACTTTCGCTAACAAGCTCTTCTTCGGCAAGTTGCGCGTGTTTATTCAAAGCGCGCGCCGCCGAGATAGCATAATTACCACCGCTGCCGATGGCCGCTATCTGTCCGTCTTCAGGTTCTACCACATCGCCTGTGCCGCTTAAAATAAAGATGTGTTCTCTATTTAAGACGATCATCATCGCTTCTAAGCGACGCAAATATTTATCTTTGCGCCACTCTTTTGAAAATTCAACGACTGATTTTAGCAAGTCTCCCTTTTTTTGCTCTAAAATATTTTCAAACATATCAAATAAATTAAAAGCATCGGCCGTACTTCCAGCGAAGCCTGCCAAAACGCTGCCGTTATGTAATTTTCTAATCTTAACGGCATTCCCCTTTAAGACGGTATTGCCAAAAGTTACTTGTCCGTCGCCGCCTATGACAGATTTGTTTTTACCTTTAAATGCCAAAATAGTAGTTGAGTGAAACATGCTCTACTCTCCGACGATTTCTATTTTAAGATTTGAGTGAATTCCGTGTCCAAGTTTAACCGACACATCAAAAATACCTGTGTTTTTTATAGGCAGTTCAATTTCTATATTTTTTTTATCAATCTCTATTTTATGTTGGATTTCAAGCTCTTTTGCTATCTCGTCTTTTGTAACTGCTCCAAAAAGGCTTCCGTTTGCGCCTAAAGAGCGTTTTATAATAAGAGTTATATTTTCAAGCGCAATTTTCATCTCTTTTAATCTCTCAAGCTCTTTTGCTTCGGCTTCAGCCCTTCTTTTTTGTTCGGCTTCGTATTGGCGCAAAACATCGTTTGTCGCAAGTCTGGCGAACCCTTTACCTATTAAAAAGTTTTTGCCATAGCCGTCTTTAACCTCTTTTATATCGCCTGTTTTTCCAAACCCTTTTACATCTTTAATCAATAAAACTTTCATAAATCTCCTTTCGCTATTTTATACTTGTAGACATTTTTAGTCTTTGTTTTGCATTTTTTTGTTTTTTCCGCTGATGATAAATCTAAGCGCGTTTAGCTTGATAAATCCAGCCGCGTCTTTTTGATTGTAGACTTCATCCTCTTCAAACGTTGAAAACGCTTGATTAAACAAGTTGTCCGTTTTTGAGTCTCTGCCTATAATTATCACATTTCCTTTGTATAGTTTAACTCTTACCGTTCCGTTTACGCTTTTCTGTGATTTATCTATAGCGGCTTGTAGCATTTCTCGCTCCGGCGAAAACCAAAAACCATTATAAATTAAACTCGCATATCGAGGCATAAGCTCGTCTTTTAAATGCGCCGCTTCTTTATCGAGCGTAATACTCTCTATCGCTCTGTGCGCTTTTAACATAATAGTTCCGCCGGGGGTTTCATAACAACCGCGCGATTTCATTCCGACATATCTGTTTTCTACGATGTCAAGTCTTCCTACGCCGTGTTTTGCACCAAGTTCATTTAATTTTGCGAGCATTTGCGCCGGATTTAACGTTTTTGAATTTAATTTTATAGGATCGCCGTTTTTGTATTCAATTTCAATAATTTCAGGTTCATTTGGCGCATATTGCGGATCCACAGTCCACCGCCACATACTCTCTTCCGGTTCTTTGTCGGGATCTTCCAAAACCAGTCCCTCATATGATATGTGAAGCAAGTTCGCATCCATAGAGTAGGGTGATTTATTACCTTTTTTTTCTATATCTATGCCGTGTTTTTGCGCATATTGCAAAAGCTTTTCACGCGAATTTAAATCCCACTCTCTCCAAGGAGCTATAATAATTAAATCCGGATTAAATTTCAGATATCCTATCTCAAATCTTACTTGATCGTTTCCTTTGCCGGTAGCTCCATGCGAAACTGCATCTGCGTTTGTCAATTTTGCTATCTGGGCTTGTCTTTTTGCTATCAAAGGGCGCGCGATTGAAGTGCCTAAAAGATATTCGCCCTCATAAATAGCGTTTGCTCTAAACATAGGAAATACAAAATCTTTTACAAACTCTTCTTTTAAATCTTCTATAAAAATATTTTCAGGTTTTATTCCGAGCGAAAGCGCTTTTTTGCGCGCGGGTTCAAGCTCTTCGCCTTGGCCTATGTCGGCTGTAAAGGTTACAACTTCGCATTTATATTCGTCTTGAAGCCATTTTAAAATAATACTCGTATCAAGTCCGCCAGAATACGCCAAAACTACTTTTTTAACGCTCTTTTTCATAATGAAAATCCTTAAATTGAAAATAGTATATATTAAACTTTCAATAATAACCAAAGTTAGTTTAATCGCCAATTACGCGAAGACTTATTTACATAAAAAGCGTTATAATAAGTTAAATTATTTTATGCTTTAAAAGGGTTTTACATGAAAAAGATATTTTTTCTATTTATGATAGTTTTGTTTCTTGGCGGATGCGCTTCAAAACACGATGTAATGCTTATTGGTTTTAACTCGGAAGATGTTTTAAAAAGCGTATTTGACGAGAAAACTCAAACGGTGACTGTGACAATGCCCGACGGCGAAGTATTAAGCGGCAATTATAGCTCTCTTGATAGCGAAGAGCCTATGTATTTCTCAAATACGTTTGGATATTCAAGCGGCAGCAGATATCGTAGCGGCGGGACGTTCGGCGGTATCGGTATAGGTCTTAATTTTGGTTACGAATCCACAAAATACGCGCTTTTAACAAGTCAAACGTCTCCTTTGAAAATGGAGATACTGGTAACTATCAAAAATTGGTCTAAAAATGGTTTTGGCGAAGCGAAAACAAACGACGGAAGAGTTTATAAAATACAGTTTTAGAAAATGAATCTTTAAACCGCCTTACATGTAAAGAAAGCTTACATGCAAGGGTTGGTTTTATTTAAAAATAGGTTAAATTTACTACGCTTCCATTTTACCGACAGGTAAAATTTCCCTTTGCATATGTATGTTTAACACATTTGCCGCGCTGCCGTAAAATGAGAGTAACGATATGACAAGTTCAGCTACGCCTGCCGTTAGCTTTGCCAATTCTGGCGCTATGCCAAATCCGTAACATACAAGAGATATAAACAGAACGTCGATTGCCAAGAAAATAGAAAAAAGCACTTTGTTTGTCGTGCCGGCTCCTATCGTCATATATGCGGTAAAAATCAAATAGCCAAGGTAAAAGAAACCAAGCTGCTTTGTGAAATCCCCCTCATATTGTTGAAACATAAACCACCATGTAAGAGCTATTGTAACCCAAAACATACCATAGCCCATAAAAGCCAAACCGCCAAAAACATTCTGTTTTTTGTAATCCAAAGCCCCTGCGATTAGCTGAATAAAGCCGCCCAAAAGCAACGCGCAAGGCAAAATGCCTATAGTGCCTGTGGTAAGACCTAATTTTTCGCTGGACGCAACTAAAGTAACGACGGCTAAACCAAATAGCCCCAATGCCGACGGATCAGCTTGCTTGGAAGTGATTTCTATAGTCTCAGAAAAACTTTTCATATTGTTCCCTTTAGGTTAAGATATTTTCCATTGTAAAGGTTAATATTAAACTTTTGAAAAATATTAGAGCATTAAAGGGTAAAAAGTGTAAATAGTGTTACCAATAGATACAATATGAGAATTCACTTTAATAAACAATAGTATAGATTGCCCATAAAATAGAGATTTTTAGATGATTTTATGCGAAAAAAACATACTTCGTATTTTGTTACCAAAAGATACAGTATGTTTTTGTATGAGATTATTATAAAAAGGTCTTGAAGGTTTTTATAATTTGCCGCTAAAGAAAAAAGTGCTACTATATTTTAATCAAAAAAAACAAAAGGGTAAGATCCTATGCAAAATTTATATGATGTTATTATTATAGGCGGAGGACCTGCGGGTGTTGGAGCGGCAGTGGAGAGCAGTATTTTAGGGATAAAAAATATTCTTTTGATAGAAAAAGGCGATAACCATTCGCAAACTATTCGCAAGTTTTACAAAGACAATAAAAGAGTTGATAAAGATTACAAAGGTCAAGAGATAAATCTTGAGGGTAATATACAATTTATAGACGGCAGCAAAGAAAGTACTATAGATTATTTTGATAAACTTTTGGATCAAGAAAAGATAGATACGGCTTTTAATAACGAAGTGGAGAGCATAGAAAAAGCGAATGACGTTTTTAGAGTCAGCACAAGCAAAACGGGTTATTTGGCCAAGATTATTATTGTGGCTATAGGCAGAATGGGACGTCCGAATAAGCCCGATTATAAAATCCCTCTTTCTATAACTGATAAAGTAAATTTTAATCTTGACAAATGTTCTCAAGGGGAGAGTATATTGGTTGTCGGCGGCGGGAACTCTGCCGCTGAATACGCGATAGGACTTTCAAATAGCAATAAAATAATACTAAACTACAGAAAAGAGAAATTTACAAGACTGAATGATATAAATGAGAAAATGATATGGGATTTGCAAAAGACAGGGAAACTCTCATTGGCGCTTGGCGTTGATATAAAAGGGCTGGAGAGTGAAAACGGGGATGTGAGGGTATTGTTTGACAATGATACGTCTTTGGTCGTTAATCGCGTTGTTTACGCGATAGGAGGCACAACTCCAATTGATTTTTTGAAAAAATGCGGTATTTCGCTGGACGAAAAAGGGCATCCTATATTTGATGAAAATTTTGAGACAAGCGTTAAAAATATGTATATATGCGGCGACGTCGCTACAACTCAGGGCGGTTCCATCGCTCTTGCTCTAAATCAAGCTTATAAAATTATTACGCACGCATTTAAAAAATGACTAATGAAGAGCGGTACTAATGAATAATAACATTGCTACATGTAACGATATAAAACAATGAATCTTTATCAATATAAAAAAGGCTATAGATATACGAGCGACGCAATGTTGCTGTATGATTTCGCGCGCTTTTTCAGACCAAAAGGAAGCGTATTGGACGTTGGATGTGGGTGCGGTATTTTAGGACTTTTGCTAAAACGCGATTTTCCGTCTATAAATTTAAGTGCTATAGATATTCAAGAAGAACATGTCTCTTTAACGCTCAAAAACGTTCAAAAAAACGCTCTTAACGCAAATGTTATTTTGGGGGATTTTGCGAAATATGAATTTGGTGAAAAATTTGATTTTATCGTATCAAATCCGCCGTTTTATCATGAATTGACAAAAAAAAGCGAAGATGAAAGATTAAAAATAAGCCGTTACGCAAATTTGCTACCGCTTAAAGAGTTTTTGTTAAAAAGCGCTTTTTTGATGAAGCCGAAAGGTTTTTTGGTTTTTTGTTACGATTCAAAGCAGATAGAAGATATTATCTTGCAAAGCAGCGCGGCAAAGCTAAAGATTTGTGATTTTCGTTTTGTTTATCCCAAAAAAGACAGAGAATCTTCGTTAGTTCTTATAGGGGCGAGAAAAGAGTCTAAAGCCTTTGCAAAAATTCATTCGCCGTTTTTTATGTTTGAAGAGGACGCGTACTCAAAAGAAGCTAAGGAGATTTTTAAGATCGCCGATACGAGGAGCTTAGATTGGGAATAATAAAACGAGACGGTTTCAACTACGCGTTTGATGCTGACGCTTGTATATCTTGCGGCGGCAAATGTTGTATCGGCGAAAGTGGATATATTTGGGTGAGCGAGGAAGAAATTTTGACTTTTGTTAATTTTTTGGATATGAAAAAGGAAGAATTTATACTACAATATCTGCAAAGAATAAATTCTCGTTATATCTTAAAAGAGGTAAGATTTAAAAGCGGTTACGCATGTATCTTTTTTGATGAGAAAATAATGGGTTGCGGAGTATATGATGTCAGACCAAATCAATGTCGCGCATTTCCATTTTGGGACTATTTTAAAAATCACAAAAAAGAGTTGGAGGATGAATGTATAGGTATTTTGCCATCATAATTTTAAGCGTATTGTGCGCATACGGAACTACTAACGAAACAAATGTTTCCAAAAGCGCTTTGTCGATAGATGAAAATCTGTTCATTTTACAAGCTTTGGACGCTCAACAATACGGCAAGTTCGCGGACGCGGCTTCGCTTTTTGAAAAACTTTATGCCAAAAGCGGACAAGAAGAGTATCTAAAAAGCTCTATAAGACTTTTTTTGATGACGAATAATTTCAGCGCTATAGACGGTTTAATACAAAAAGGGTTTGAAAATTATCCGCAAGATTTTGAATATGAGCGTTTTAATATAGCTAAGTTAATCAAAGAAAATAATATAACGGCGGCGCAAAAAGCGTCAATAGCGCTCTTAGAAAAAGAGAGAAACGAACAAAATCTAAAGCTTGTCGGTTCTATTTTTCTTTACATGCAAGAGTACAATTCGTCTTTAAACTACTTTAATGAAGCGTATAATATCTCTAAAAGCGAACAACTGCTTGTTCAGATTGCGGATATAGAATTAAGACTTGGAAAAGTTGACGAAGCGATTTTGCGGCTTGAGACTTATACGAGAATGAACGGTTGCAGCGTAAACAGCTGCCATAAGCTTGTAGAAATTTACGGCGCGCAGAAAAATACAAATAAAATGCTGGATGTCTATAAAAGGCTTTATGAAAAGTTTGAAGGAGACGATTACGCTCAAAAAATATTTGAGATACTTATGTTTCAAAGCAAACGTTTCGAAGCTATAGGTTTTTTGGAAAAAAGCAAATATAAACCGGACATATTGATAGAACTGTATACTGTGGAAAAACAGTATGATAAAGCTGTGAATTTAGCCAACGAAACGTACAAAAAGACGGGCAATCTTGAATATTTGTCTAAAATCGCGATTTTAGAGTATGAGAGCGCGAATAATAAAACGGACGCGTTGTTAAATTCAGTTACCGACAAGTTTGAGGATTCGCTCAGCAGTAAAAGCGACGCGCTTTATCTGAATTACTACGGTTATTTATTGATAAATCACGATATAGATGTGTCCAAGGGCATAGATTTTGTTAAAAAAGCGCTTCAAAATCAGCCGGATTCGCCGTATTATCAAGATTCTCTCGCATGGGGATTTTATAAACAAAAAAATTGCAAAGACGCTTACGATATTATGCAAAAAGTGGTTGGAGTACTGAAAGACAAAGAAGTTTTAGAGCATTACGATTTGATAAAAGAGTGTATAGCGGAAAATAAAAAAGTAGAAAAATGATATTAGACGAGATAATAAAACAAACCGAAGAGGATCTGAAAAAGCGCAAAAAAGAGTTTCCCATAGAATGGCTTGGCAGAAGTCTTTCTTATAATAATCTCGTTCCGCGCGATGTAAAACCATACTTGCGTTCCACAAAAGAAAATCCTTACCGTATTATCGCTGAAGTTAAGAAGGCAAGTCCTAGCAAAGGAGTTATCAGAGATGATTTTGATCCGATAGCTATAGCGCAAAGCTATAAAGAGGGCGGAGCGGACGCGCTTTCTGTTTTAACGGAACCGCATTTTTTTAAAGGCAACTTGGAGTATTTGGCTCAAATTAGACGATATGTTCCAACGCCGCTTTTGAGGAAAGATTTTATAATCGACGAGTATCAAATCTTAGAAGCGTACATGTACGGAGCGGATTTTATTCTTTTGATAGCGAAAGTTTTGAGTAAAAAAAAGCTTTTCGCTTTGCTGTCTTTTGCTGTAAATCTTGGAATGGAAGTTTTAGTGGAAGTACACGATAAAACGGATTTATTAAAAGCCGTATCGGCAGGCGGCAATATTATAGGTATAAATCATAGAAATTTGGAAACTTTTGATATGGATATGAGTTTAAGCCAAAAGCTTTTGCCGCTCATTCCTAAAGATAAAATTATAGTAGCTGAAAGCGGGCTTAATAACAAAGAGACAATAGTAAATTTATCTTCTATTGGCGTTGACGCTTTTTTGATAGGAGAACATTTTATGCGTCAAAACGATGTTGGATTAGCGGTGCGAGAGATGAAAAAAGTTTAAAATCTTATTAAATCTTTTAAAATCTAATATTTATATACTAATAATTACAAGCGATATTCGCGTTTAAATCTAAAGCCCCATCTCATCTTTTTAGCTTATTTAATATTTAATTAAAATTCTTATTTTCACTCAGAATTTCTATTTATATCATATTTTATAAGCAAATTTTACTTTACATGTAGGGAAAAATTATAACGATATCGAAAAGTTACATCTTATGAAATACATAATATGATAGAAATATTTTTATGGTTTTCATAATCTTTTTACATGTAAAACTAGCGCTAACATAACCGCGAAACTTATTTTGTATATTATTTAAAAACTTACTTTTCAAAGTGATAAAATTGAGTAGAGCTATACATGTACGGTTTTATTTTATCTGTTTTAACTATATCGTACATGTAAAAAATTTTAGACATTAACGACAAAAATAGTTTGAGGTCTCAATTCTTTTTACATGTAAGAAATTGGGTTGAAAAATATCGTGATATATTTTTACATGTAAGCGGATAATATTATTATATGAAAGCGGCTACATGTAAAGCAAAAATATATATTCAAAAAAAGAGCAAAAGTTATTTCGCGAAAGTCTATAATTTCGCCCCGAAATTTTATGCACTAAAAAACTGATAAGACATTAAACATTTGCATTCTCAAAAGAGCAAAAATAACTCCTATAAACATTCAAACTATAGAAAATGAGTGTTAATAAAATAAAGATTTTTATATTTTCGATATTTCCGAAATGACATAAAAAGCGCTAATAATCACTTTATTTTTTTCAACTCTAATCGCCGACATATAGTTAGGCTAGCTTTTTAATCTGCCATAATTTTCGCTCTTTTGGCAAACACTCTAATCGTCACATGTATTTAACTAGTAAATTTTGCGGAAATAACAACGATAGCGAATATAAAATATATTTAATTAATGAGTGACGTGAGTTTAGTGTGTTTATAAGATATTTTTAACGCAAAGTTTTTAAAACTGTCTTTTAAGATATTTACAATAATTATCATTTTTAAATCTTTAATATTGATTTTATTATTTTTTGTGTAATATTCCAGACCGATAATAATTATCAAAATTATGAAAATTTCATTAGGAGTAAAAATGAAAAGGAAAGAAAGGGTAGTTTGCAGCGCTTTTGCCGCTCTGGTTTGTTTGACTTCATTAGTCTATGCTGATGACGAAACAAATAAAACGGTCAAGTTAGACGAGATAAAAGTTGTTAGTGCCGCGGGTTATGAACAAAACATAGCCGACGCGCCGGCTAGCGTGTTTGTCATCACGAAAGAGGAGCTGGAAAAAAGGTCGGAACAAGATTTGACGGATGTGCTTAAAAATGTTCCCGGAGTTTATATAGAATCAGGAAGCGTTTTTAAAGACGTGTCTATTCGCGGTATGAGCAGCAGCTATACTCTTTATCTGGTCGATGGAAAACCTATGTCCGGAAACGAGGCGCATAGTCCAAACGGTATGGCGGGCGGAATAGCCACAAACTCTTTACCGCCGGTTTCAGCGATAGAAAGAATAGAAGTTGTAAGAGGTCCTATGTCTTCTCTTTATGGTTCGGAAGCGATGGGCGGAGTTGTAAATATCATTACCAAAAGAGTGCCGAACGTTTGGTCTGGAACAGTAGGCGCGGAGTATACAAAATCATTTAATGACGTCAGCAATGACGGATATCAGACAAATTTTTATCTGTCCGGTCCCATTGTAAGCGATATCTTGTCTTTGCAAACTTACGGTTCTTTTTTAGGGCTTGACGAGAGCGAAATTCAAGGGGGGGGCAAAAGTTCTGCACCTAATCCTGATTTTAAAAGAAGACAAATCGGTACTAAATTGGTTTTGGCTCTTAATGAAAATAACGACGTATATTTGGGCTATGATTACTCAAAACAGCAAAGGGTTTCAACGCCAGGAAAATCAGTCGCGCTCACTTCATCTTTATCTGAGAATTTGGCTGTGAAAGATACTTGGTCGTTGGGACATAACGCGAAGTACGATGAATTGGTCGTGGATAGTTTCGCGCAATATATGAGCACGTATAACAATAGAAAAAGAGGAAATGACACTGGTATTTTTTACGATGTGTTGACGTTAAATAGCAAAGCTACATACTTTTTTGATTCAAACGCGCTCTCACTTGGCGCTCAGTACAAAAAAGAGAAGTTGGAGGATAAGGTAACTAATTCGCTGGGCGGGAATATTCCGGTTACTATGAAAAAGTGGCAATTCGCGCTTTTCGCGGAAGATGAATGGAGTATATTTGACAACTTCGCGCTTACGGCGGGAGTTAGATATAACAAAGACGAAAAGTTCGGAAATTATATCAATCCAAGATTATACGCGGTTTTACATTTAACGGATGAAGTGGTCGTAAAAGGCGGCATATCAACCGGTTATAAACAACCGAGCTTAAGGCAATCCGCTGATGATTTCGGCGGAGTTACCGGCGGAGGCGTTAGTGCCGGCGTTATGGTAGGAAACCCTGATTTGGATCCTGAAAAAAGTCTAAATTATGAAATCGGAACGTCTTATGACGATAAAGCTATAGGTTTAAATGCGGGTTTGACGGTTTTTTATTCGGATTTTAAAGATAAAATCGCGGAATTTAGAGATTGTCAAGGTCCTTCGGGTTCGCTTGGCTGCCATTACAACGGAGAGGATTTTGACTTTATATCAATTTATAAAAATGTTGATAAAGCTGAGTTGTACGGCGCTGAACTTAGTTTAAAATATAGCGTTTTGTCAAGTTTAATACTCACGGGAAGTTATACATATCAAAAGAGCAATCAAAAAACCGGCGACTATAAAGGTTTGCCGCTCAATGATACTCCAAAAACTTTAGCGAGTTTGGGACTCGAGTATATTGCAAACGACAAATTTAGCGCTTGGACGCAGGCAAATTATAGAGGTAAAGCTGATTTTTACGGTTCTTTGAGGTCTGATAATACTCAAACGAATAAAGCTTATACTTTGGTTGATTTGGGAGTTAACTATGTACTAACCGATAGGCTAAAAGTGGGCGCTGGAGTTTATAACGTATTTAATAAAGAGATAACCGCGGCGTCGTTTGGAAAGCATATAGACGGCAGAAGAGTAACTGTAGGTTTTCATTCCAATTTTTAACAAAAAGAGCGTAAGCTCTTTTTGTTAATTTTATCTATATGTCAAGCAAAATAGTTACACGCTCCTTTAGCAAGATTTCTTATTTTGCTTGACAATATTTGTATACACTAAAAATGCCTTACATGTAAGGCATTTTTTACAACAAAAACATATTCTAGTACAACGCTTATCCACAGCAGTAGCAAAAAATAACACAATGGCGTTTGAGTTCTAACGCAATCTTTGTTTTTGGTAGGCAATAAGTTAGATATAGAAATTTCAGTATTCTTTGTATCTATTTAGCAATAATCTTATAGCTACACAAAATCAAAGAATATCAGACAACCGAGCATAAGCTTTTTGGTGAAATACTGGAAAAAGTGATGGAATGAGAGTGCAAAAATTAGTAACAGTACGGAGAGAAAAAGGCGCGGTTCGAGAATGATACATATAAAAAGGAACCAAAAAGTTCCTTGGTCGTTAAGTTCGTGTTGTGTTTCTTGGCTATATTTTACAACTGTTGTGATTTAGCGTCCAAAAATCGTACAAATTACGCACTATCAATACTTTTAATAAGTTTTCGGATAAATTTTAAGAATTTTAGAAAGTCACAATGTATCAAGAAAGAGCAGAAATCTTAAACTTTCAAATCGCAAATACTTGTAATGCTAAAAAGCTACCAATGACGAATTCATCGCTATTTTTAAAAATTAAATAGTAAATATCAAAAGTATCATAATGATTGCTTGCCAACAAATAAAGAGGAAAATGTTTGCGAAGTAAACCCAACCGTTTTAATACAATGCTTTTTTCAGTTCACTTCAAAATAAAATTTTAAATATGACAACCAAAGGAAGATTTCAATACAGTATTTACATATTTGATAATCGGCAAACTTTGAAGGTATTATCCTTATCCATCTCAACACGACGCTTGCTTTCATTCAACCTACAACGCCGCTACATGTAGTAGATTACAGAAAACCATTTCAAACAACCTTTGTTTCTGTTCAACTATGATAGTCTCTAAAGATATTTACGAATTAATTCTATTTCAATACAACACTTGTATCAATTCAACTTTATTTTCCTCGAGAAATATCCATCATCGCGATTTATATTACGCTACATGTAAGGTTTTTTGCATGTAAATTTATAAATTTATATACTTATAGGCAAATGCAAAAGCGCGCATAAAGCGTGAATAGTCTCTATATCTTGTTCTGAGAGATGACCGTCGTCTTTTAGACACGATATAGCCATTTCAAGCACTTTTTTTCTAATAAGCGGTTTTGCTTTTTGTATTTCATAATATGCGTTTTCAATCGATATTAAAGAGATATCTTTGGACGGTACGTATTTTAGCGCGGTTGTGCCGAAAGTCTTCACTGTTTTTATGAATGTTTCATTCGCTTTGTCGTCATTTAAAAATTGACTATAAGTAATCGCAGAGAGTATAATTTCCGTTTCAAATTTTATAGCTCTTATCGCATAATGAATTTCATGCGGGATTTTTTTAATTCTAAATGCGACGTCAAGCGGATAAAGTACCAGATATTTTAGATTGAGCTCAAACCAAGACACATTTTTATCGGCTTCAATGAGATTGATTATTGTATTTTTGAATTTTAAATATTGTTCTTTTGAGAGCGTTTTTAGAGTCGGCATACTAATTTGAATGAGATTTAGAAAAATATTGCGCGAAATATTTTTAAATTCCGATTTTATATTTTCAAATTTTTCCAAAGCCCCTTCATTGTCCGATGTAAAAAAGTCTCGTGCTATTATCTCAATTTGCAATTTTTGTATCTTCTCGTCTTTATCCAAAAGAAGAATAAAGATAATAAATTGCGCCAAAAGAGTATCCGCCGTACTGTCATATAAAAGTTGAGGAATTTTATCTATTTTTTTATTTGCCGTATTCAGTTTTTCGTAAGTTATGGTGCCTATATTGTTAATTTCATTTAAAATCGCGGCTGTCGTTATAGTTTTTACAATTTTTTCTTTTTTCTTTTCTTCTGTTTTTTGAATCTCTTTACCGCTATAAGTTATTGGTTTTGGAGTTATATATTGCCCGTTCCAATTGGGTTGTATAGCTTTGATTCTTTCATCTAACTGAGGGTGAGTGCTGAAAAGGAAACTTTTGATGCCTTTTGAGAAGTATAGATGACTGAATTCATTTGCATTTGCCGAATTGATAATCGAATCGCTACCGCCTATTTTTTTAAGCGCATTCGCAAGACCCGAAGGAAGTCTTGTAAACTGTACTGCCGAAGCGTCGGCTAAGTATTCGCGCTGTCTATTTATCGCCGCTTTTATCAGATTACCGAAAAATACCCCTATAAGTCCTATAATATATAAGGCGATACCTATTACCATTAATACCGCCGCTCCATTGTTTTTTTTATTTCCTCTTGAAACGCTTTTTGAATTAGCAAGCGACCTTAATATAAATTTGCCTATTAAGCTTATAAATAAAATACCGTTTAAGATACCTATCGAACGAATATTTAACTTCATATCGCCGTTAAATATATGACTAAACTCGTGGGCGATAACTCCTTGAAGTTCGTCTCTATCTAAATATGTGACCGCTCCTCTCGTGACCCCTATAACCGCGTCGTCATATCCAAGACCTGCGGCAAAAGCGTTTATGCTCTCGTCTTCCAAGATATAAACAGGAGGAACTGGCACGCCTGAAGCTATAGACATCTCTTCAACGATGTTTAAAAGCATTATTTCATTTGTATTCGCACTTTTCCTAAAGACTCTTTCGCCGCCCAAAGATTGAGCTATAAGGGCGCCTCCGCCTTTTGATAAGCTGCTTATTTTATAAATTGAAGCAAAAAATATTATCAGCAAAGTGACCAAAAACGGTAAAACGGTGACTTTAAAAAAGCCGTATCGCGAAATTATGGACGAATGATAATCAGCATTAGTCTCGCCATACGATACTATAGCGAACAAAGCGCCGCTTACACATAAGCAAACTCCTATAACGCCTGCGAAAAAGAGCGCGATTAAAAGTTTTGAATTTTTTTCGGCTCTTTTTTGTTGTTCAAAGAAATTCATTTTTGATTAAAAACTTACTTTAGGTGCGTCTTGCATAACGGCGCTGTCTTGAAACTCCAAAAGAGCGGCGTCTTTCGCGTGACCAAACGATGTCGCGAATATATTTTGCGGGAATGACTGGCGATAAGTGTTGTAAGACATAACGGAATCATTGAAAGCTTGTCTGGCAAAAGAGACTCTATTCTCGGTACTTGCTATCTCTTCGTGAAGTTTTATCATATTTTCATTCGCTTTTAAATCCGGATACGCTTCAACCACTACGTTTAATTTCCCAAGCGCATTTTGCAAATTTTGCTCTGCTTTTCCCAAAGCTTCAATATTTTGCGGTTCCGACGGATTTGTTTTCGCGTTTTCCAATGTTTGAGCGGCTTGATTTCTCGCTCGCACTACAAGCTCTAACGTTTCTCTTTCGTGCTTTAGATAAGCTTTTGCCGTTTCTACTAAATTTGGAATAAGGTCATACCTTCTTTTTAATTGAACCTCAATTTGCGCGAAAGCGTTTAAATAACGATTCTTGAGCGCTACGAGACTATTAAAAATGCTTATAACATAAAGCACAAGCAGTACCAACACTATAACAATTACAATAAATGACGTTTTCATTTTAACTCCTATTGAAAATTTTCATAATTATATAATAAATTGAGGTTAAAATACCCATACATTTGTGAAAATTTTAAATATGAAATTTAATACGCATTGCTTTTTGTGATACAGCAGAGAGAGGCAAAAAGAGCATATAAAAACCAAAACTATTGCGACCTCTTTTGCGTAATGAATAATAAATTAAAAAAATGCGTATTTTTACGCTTCGATGCCTAAAGGCAAATGCAAAGCTTCACTTAAAGCGTGTATAACAGCGAGGTCTTTATGAGATATCTCATTGTCGTTTCCTAAAATCATTATCGCCGTTTCCATTACTTTGCGTCTCACAAGCGGTTTTGAGTTTTGTATCTCATCTATGGCTTTTATAAAATCTTTTTGTAAAAATTCATTATACGGCATATATTGAATAGACGTGATACCGCTTTGTTTTTTTATATTGTCAAATATAGCGGCGGCTTTTTTATCATTTTTGCATTGTGTGTAAGCTACAGCCGATAGTAAAATTTCAAGCTCTTTTTTAAAAGCCCCTACATGTGTGTGAATTTCAAGCGGCGGTTTTCTTAATCCAAACGTCATATCAAGCGGATAAAAAACGATGTATTTAATACACCATTCAAACGTGGAAATATGTTTATCGTACAGGGTAAGTTCGTTTGCCAATTCTTTAAAAGTCGCGTATTGTTCGGACGATATAGCCTTTAACGCCGCTGTGCAGATATGTATAATGTCAAGATATGCCGCGCGCTCCAGAAAGCTTGTATTATCGTAGATGATAAAAAGTCGTCTTCTTACCGCTTCTTGTTTTAAAGGATTATTCGGAAAAAGTTTTCGCGCCGTAAGTTCCGCTTGAATTCTTCTTGTGTCCGCATCGGCGTCAAAAAGGAGCGCGTATATGATAAACTCAGCTTCAAGCGGATTTTTAGCGCTTTGCTTGAGATCTTGAGGAATCATATCTAAAACCTTTTTTGCATGTAAAAGTTGTTTAGAGTCAATGTTGCCTATATTTGAAAGTTGATTTAGTAAATAAGCTACCGTTAAAGTGTTTATAGGTTTTTTTGGTTCGGGTTCTTTAAATATCTCTTTTCGCTTTTTTTCCGTATTGATATATTTGCCGTTCCACCTTGGTTCTATCTTGTAAATTCTTTTATCCGTCGCGGGAGACGACCAAGTCGCGAAAAATATATGGCTGTAATAACCCACATTAGCATTCGCAAACTTATAACCGTATTGTCCGACTTTTTTTAAGGCGTTCGCTATGCCTTGCGGATATCTTGTAAATTGTACCGCCGAAGCGTCGGCAAAAAACTCTCTTTGGTGGTTTATTAAAAATTGAATAAAAGACGCCAAAGCCATACCCAAAGAGCCTAAAATCGCTAATATAAACCCGCCGAATATAGCGATGGGCGAGAAGAGAAGACCCCAATAATAATCTTCTATTTTTTTATCGTCAATTTTGCCAAATCGGCTGGGAAAAATAAATTCCATACCTATAAGGAAGATATACATTATGCCGCTGACAAAGCTTGTAGTGTAATTGTTCAACTTTATATCGCCGTTAAATATATGGCTGAATTCGTGGGCGACAACTCCTTGAAGCTCTTCTCGCTCTAAAAGTTCTATCGCGCCTCTTGTTATGCCTAAAACCGTATTGTCATAAGTGGTTCCAGCTACAAAGGCGTTAATATGTTTGTTTTCCATAATATAAATAGGAGGCGACGATATACCGGAAGCTATAGATATCTCATCTACCACATTTATCAAAATTTTCTCTTTTTTATTCGCGCTCTCTGCCAAAAGTAATTTACCGCCAAGTTCGTTTGCTACCGTATCTCCTCCTTTTGCCAAATCGTCATTTTTTTTAATAGCTCCGTAAGCTATGACGAAAAATACGCTCAAAAACGAACAAATTATAGCAAACCAACTAGCACTCTTTAATATATAAAAAGGGGAAAGAGTAAAATCAGAATGCGCCTCTTCGTGCATATACAATACATTTATAGTGATAAAAATCATTCCTACAGCAAATACGACAATAATAACGCTCAAAATAAAAGCTAACGCCAAAATGACGCTATATCGTTTAGACCTCTCTTGCTCTTTATAAAAGTTCATCCAAAAGTTCCCAAAAAGAGTTTTAAAGACTAAATTATATAATAATTTTATTCGGTTAGTTTATATTTTAATTATTTTACGCTACGGAGTTTATATAAATCATATAAATATCAATTAAAAACGTTGCATGTAACAAGAAAAATATACATTTTTTGCATAATAATACAAATTGAGGTTCTCATATTTTAATATCCTTACATGTAAGCCAAAATATTTTTCAGCGATATTAAGTTACGCGAAATTTATTTCGTTACATTTAACGCTTTCGCAAACTATTTGATTGGTAAAAACGCTAAAATATAATTTATTTTTAGCAGAGTAGTTTAAATATTATCAAACGTAACTTTCTCCAGCCATCTCATCGCTAAAATTATAAAACAAGTTGTCGCGAAAAACTCGTTGCGATAAAGCGCGAAATAAAAATCCACAGTGATAAAAAGAAAATGTCGAGCTTGGTAGCGCGACGATATTTGCTTCTATTAACAACTGTACGGTTTACGGCGAATTATTCATTTCTGTTAACAGCAAAAGAGATACAGCGTTTATTTTTTGACATAGCCCTTCATTTTTTTATGGCTTTATCTTTGCCTATTTTAATTTTAAAAATATTATGATAATGATTATTAGTTTAAATTTGTTTTAATGATTTTTGTCTTAGAATCTCATTTTAAATATTTTCTTTAAAGGAGTAACTATGCGTTTACATAGTTTAAACAAGTATCATTCCGATATTTTTGGGAATGTTACGATGTTGGGTGAGGGTAAAGCTTCTCGTTTTTCAAAATATTGTTCCGATATGTTGAAAAAACGCAAAATGAGTGAAGTTAATTCAAATGAGTATCGAGACGATATTTTCACGAAATTTATTTTTAAAAAAACAACCGCCGCAGTTTTGATTTTATTTGGCTTTTTCGCTTCAAATCTATCCGCCGCATGCACACTTTCAAGCGATACAATCTATTGCGATGATACGGTAGATTCGTCTGTTTACGGAACTTATCCGCAAAACTCAAATTATGTTGTTAACACAACAACTATTAACGCTTATGGTGTTCATGCCGATAATGGCGATAACTTTGGATTTAATGATTTGAATATCAATACAGTTAACACAAATTCTTATGCTATTTATGCGCAAAACGGCAATATCAGCGCGGGTAATAATATAAATTTAAGTACAGGGGGGGGTAATTCCGCTGCCGTATATGTTTTGCAAGGTTCAAAAATCACGTTAGGCAACGACGCAAATATATATACAAACGCGTCAAATTCGCAAGGTATAAACGCCAGAGGAGCAAATGCTGCGAATAAAGCGGCTGTTATTATCGGTAATAACTTAAATATATTAACCGAAGGATCGCAAGCTCATAGCACAGGCAAAAGTAGTTCCGAAGGTTTGGTTGCGCATTTTGCTGATGTTGATATCGGGGATAATCTAAGCATAACTACAACCGGTATCGGTAGCTTTGGAATGAGAGCAGATAACAATTCTAACGTAAGAATAGGAAATGGCGCGACGATTTCCACAACAGGAGATACGGGATGCGGTTCGTGCGGTACACCTGGTGGGGGATGGTTTTCTTATGGCGTTGAAGTTCGCAGAGGTTCAAACGTCACTATCGGCAATGATTTGACGGTGGACGTAACGGGTGTGGGTAGAAACGGCACAATGGCGATACAAGTTCTTAGCGGAGATAGTTTGCCAAATGGTTATACATACTTGACAATAGGAGACAATTTAAAAGCTATCACCTCAGGACCGGAAATCTCTGTCGGACTTTCGGTTAACGGCGCTTCCATAGTTGATATCGGTGATAACGCTTTTATAGCAACAACGGGAGGCTTGGGCAAAGGTCCTACCAGCGCGGTTCAAGCCGATAGCAGAGCTAGCTTGGGCGGGGTGTATTATTATCCGAAGATTACTTTTGGTAATAACGCCACCATACTTACAACAGGCGGATATTCGCATGCTATTTATGCTCTTCAAGGGTATATTACTTTGGGAGATAACGCAAAAATTATTACAACAGGGGATTCAAGTATCGGCGTATATTCTTGGGGGTCTTCATCAACTCTTGCAAATTCTGTAGGTGGCGCGGCAGTGATTATAGGCGATAACGCTATCATCAGCACAAGCGGAAACGCAAACCTCGTGTCTCCCGCTTACGGAGGTTCCAGCGCGGCTAACGCTATTTATGCCAGACAAGGCGGCAATATCACTTTGGGAAATAATGCCAATTTAAGTGTAAGCGGAGACAAAGCTTCTGTTGTATATGTTGGAAATTATTCGCCGACTGCACTAACCGTTTTTCCTACCAGCGTTGTTTTTGAGGGAACATCTACGTTGAACGCGAATGGCAACAATACCAAAATTTTTGAAATCACATATGCAAATTCATCGATTGACTTTAATGGCGAGACAACTCTAAATTCTTTAGGTGACAATACCAGTGTTTTCGCAATAAACAATTTAGCGGGCAATTTTGGCACCAGCAACAACACGTTCAACGAAAACGTCCATTTCAACGACGCTTTAAATATAAATACTTACGGTTCCGACTCAAAAGCCGTGTATCTTGACGATGGATATACGTATGATTTTAACGCACTTACTATAAACGTTTACGGTCCAAACTCTTACGCTCTACATGTAGCGGGAGGTTCCAATCTAATACTTGACGATGAAACGTCTTTAAACGCTTTTGACGATAGTTCTTACGCCATATACGCGAATGGCGCACAAGTTAGTTCAAACGGCAATATTCTTCATGTATTTGGAAATCTATTAAGCGATAACGGCGGAGCTATCTCTTTAGCGTTTGACAGCCAGTCTTCGTTTGTAGGTTCCGCGTCTTTAGCAAACGGCGGAGTTATGGATCTATCGTTTGATAATTCCAAATGGATAGTGTCAAAAGATTCGATTGTTAGTAATTTAGAGCTTTCAAACGGAGCTATAGTTGACTTAAGTTACAATAATTCTCCTTTGTCAAGTCCAACGTCGCTCATAGCGGATAATATATTGGGAAATGGCGTATTTAACGTAAGAGTTGACGCTAATAACGACATGCAAGATAAGATATTTATCTCTAATAGTTCATCAGGATCGCATACTGTAAACTTTTACGATAAAACAACAGGAGGGTACAATCCAAACGGTAATTTATCCTTGATAGTCGTGCAACATCTAAATCCTGCGGGAGATTATCAAGCTAATTTTGGAGGACACGCCGATATCGGAGCTTATACTTACAATTTAAATTTTGACAACGCAACGAAAAGCTATTATATCGGAGACGTAACTCCATCAGGCAGTATTGTTCCAGGAAGCGGAGCCGTTCTCAACAACGCCGCCGTTTCTTCAATAGGCTTTTTAACCGTAAACTATCTGTCTAACTATATAAATACGCAAAACATTCTTCAAAGAATGGGAGAATTGCGCTCAAACGATAAAGATAACGGCGATGTATGGGCGAGAACATATTTTGGAAAACTCGGCTCATTTGACGATAATACTAGAATAGACAGCGTCGGATATTACGGTATTCAAATAGGAGCGGATAAACTCTCTTATGTAAAGAACGGCAAACTTTACGCAGGCGTTACTTTTGGATATTTAAAATCGGATACGGATTACAGTATAGGAGATAGCGAAAGTGTCATGTATGATTTTGGCGCGTACGCTTTATATAAAAGCGACAATAATTTTTACATAGACACGCTTGTCAAATATGTTCAAAACGATAACGATTTTAACACTCGCACCTCAAACAATCTAACCGTAGAGGGAAGCGGAGACAGCAAGGGATTCTCTTTGTCCGTTGAAGCAGGCAAGAGATACGATATGGAAAATATCTATATTGAGCCGCAAGCTGAGTTAACTTACGCTAAGCAAGGAAGTTTTAGCGTAAGCTCGTCAAATAACCTCAAAACAAATATCGACGGTTTTGACTCGTATCTCGCAAGAATTGGCGTAGTGTTTGGATATAAGTTGAAAGACAACGCGAATCTTTATTTTAAAACAGGTTACGCGAAAGAGCTTGGCGGTAAAACAACGTACTCTTTTAACGACGCTCAAAATACGCAAAAAGAGTATAAAATGAACCAAAATATATTTGATAATGCTCTTGGAGTTACGATAAGCGGAGACAATCATAATCTCTATTTGGAAGGAGGCTTACAAAAAGGCAGCGAATTTGACAGCATGAAAGCCAATATCGGATATAGATATAAGTTTTAAGACATTTTGAGGTTTCTTTGTTTGTAATTCAAAGAAACCTCGTTACATGTAGGGATAAATATATAAAAAGATTGCGATTTAAAAAACAAATTAAGCTTAGAATATTGCTACATGTAAACTAATTACATGTAATAAATAAATAGCGAGGATAAAGTTTTGAAATATACAATATAATGAGAAAATTCATAGAATCTTAATTCTTTGATTGCTATAATCACCCATAAATTTTTCAAACGCAGGGCTTTAAATGTCTAAAATTTTTATCTTCACAAGTTTAATAAGCGATAACCACACTTGGATTGTGCTTTCACAAATACTTATAGTGGCAATCATCATCTTGGTCGTAGCGAAAATCGCCGTATCATCTTTGCAGTTAGTACCCGGTAATACTCAAAACGTTTTTGAGATGTTTTTGGAAGGAATTATCGGCATAGCAAGCGATATAGCGGGAGAAGAGGTCGCTAGAAAATATCTTCCTCTCGCGGCTACAATCGCTCTTTTTGTTTTTGTGTCAAATATGATTGGAGTAATTCCGGGCTTCGAGGCTCCTACAAGCAATATCAATATCACATTGCCAATTGCTCTCATAGTATTTTTATATTATAATTTTGAAGGCATAAGAGTAAACGGCGTGCTTAAATATTTTAAACATTTTTTAGGACCAAAGCTACTGCTTGCCCCTTTAATGCTTCCGATAGAGATAACTTCTCATTTTTCAAGAATTATATCGCTCTCTTTCAGGCTTTTCGGAAATGTCAAAGGCGACGATCTGTTTTTGATGGTCATACTTTTATTGGCTCCATGGGTTTTACCTATTTTGCCTTTCTTTATATTGGTATTTTTTGGCGCTTTACAAGCTTTTATATTTATGATTTTAACTTACGTATATTTAGCGGGTGCCGTACATATCAGCAATGATCACTAAAAAGATAAATCCAATTGAAAAAAACTCATTTTGATTTTTTAATCAGTTTCTTAATGGGTGCTTCATGGGCTATTACTATATTAGGCGCTATTAAGCTTTTTGCCGTTTTTTTGCCGCTTGGTATTTTCGCGGCGATAACGGCGGGATTTATAGGTTCTTTGTTCGGGTTGTTTTTGGTTATGATTGTAGGATTAGCTTCGATACAAGCCGAAAAGCTATCCGAACTAAAACGCCAAACAAAGCTGCTTGAGACGCTTTTGAAAAAGAAATTAAGCGGCTCGGATAGCTCAGATGATATCGTATCTGATAACTGACCCAAAATATTACGGAAACAGTAAACAATCCATAACCGCGACGCTTTTTCAAACTGCTAAAAAACATAAAATTGATTATGCTTGTTTAAGAGATAAAAATTCTGAAAATTATGAGGATTTAGCTAAAGCTTTTATTGTTACATGTGGCGAATTAAATATAAAGCCCATTTTACATACTTTTTGGCAAAAAACATCAATTTTAGGCGCTTACGGCGTCCATTTGTCAACAAAAGATTTTGAAAATATTCCTCTAATCAAAAAAGAAAATATTTTTGTAATCGCAAGCGCGCATTCGTTAAAAGAGGCAAACGAAGCGATCTTTTTCGGAGCTGATTTTATCACTGTAAGTCCTATTTTTTATACTCCAAACAAAAATAAACCTCTTGGTTTAGAGAAGTTAAAAGAAATAACGGATAAAATACCAAATAAATGTATTGCGCTCGGCGGTATTTTGGAGAATTCTCAAATACGTACATGTGAAGAAGCAGGGGCAATCGGATATGCGTCCATTCGTTATTTTTTAAAATAAAGGTTTTATATATGTTTGAAGTTGTAATAGGTCTTGAAGTTCATACTCAACTAAATACAAAAACGAAGATTTTTTGCTCATGTCCCACAAGTTTTGGCGAGAAACCAAACACAAATGTGTGTCCCGTGTGCTTAGGGCTTCCCGGAGCACTTCCAGTGCTAAATAAAGAAGCTGTTAAAAAATCAATAGCTTTTGGAGCGGCTATCAACGCGACTGTAAATAAACGCTCTATTTTTAACAGAAAAAACTATTTTTATCCCGATCTTCCTAAGGCTTATCAGATAAGTCAATTTGAAATTCCTATAGTCGAAAAAGGCGAAGTTTATATAGATTTAAAAGACGGTTCGACAAAAAAAATAGGCGTAACAAGAGCTCATTTGGAAGAAGATGCCGGCAAAAACGTGCATGAAACTGATTTTAGCGGCGTTGACCTAAATCGCGCAGGCACTCCGCTTTTAGAAATAGTAAGCGAACCCGACCTTAGAAGTTCGGACGAAGCCGTATCGTATCTTAAAAAAATTCACGCTATATTAAGATACCTCAATATCAGCGACGCCAATATGCAAGAAGGAAGTTTTCGTTGCGACGCGAATGTATCCATAAGACCTAAAGGCGATACGAAACTATACACAAGAGTAGAGATAAAAAATTTAAACTCTTTTAGATTTATACAAAAAGCGATAGATTATGAAGTAGAACGTCAAAGCGAAGCTTGGACAGACGGAGTTTACGACAAAGAGGTTGTGCAGGAGACAAGGCTTTTTAATATAGAAAGCGGCGAAACGAGAAGTATGAGAAATAAAGAAGATAGCGCGGAATATCGTTATTTTCCGGATCCTGATTTGTTGCCTGTGATAATAGATGATAAAATGATGGAAGAGTGCGTCAAAATCCCTGAACTTCCGGATGAAAAAAAAGCTCGCTATATAAAAGAGTTTAACATTAAACCGTATGACGCGGAAGTTATCACAAACTCAGTTGAGTTGGCTAAATACTTTGAAGAGATGATAGAGTTTGGAGCGAGCGCGAAAAGTAGCGTAAATTGGCTTAGCGTTGAGCTTTTAGGGCGTCTTGAGGGTGGGGTAGGGATAGAAAATTCGCCCGTTAAAGCCGATAAATTAGCCGCGTTGGTTAAAAGAATAGAAGATGGTACGATAAGCGGCAAAGCGGCGAAAGAGATTTTAGACTTTTTGATGCGAAACGATGAGGATATTGATAGCGTTATCGAAAAACTAGGACTTAAACAAGTAAGCGACGATAACGCGATAATGGTGATAATAGACGCGGTTTTAAATGCAAATCAAGACAAAGTAGAGCAGATAAAAGCGGGTAAAGATAAGCTATTTGGATTTTTTGTCGGACAAGTAATAAAAGAAAGCAAAGGCGCGGCGAATCCGACAAAAGTGAACGAACTTTTAAAAGCAAAGCTTGGTATGTAAAATGAATATAGCTGTAATCGGCGGAGGCAAATGGGGGCAAGCGTTGCATTTTGCGTTTTCGCAAAATCATAAAAGCGTGATTACCTCAAGAACAAAAAAAGATATTCCCGGTTTTGTAAGCCTTGACGAAGCGTTGGATAATGAATATATTGTTATGGCGCTTCCCGCGCAGATTATCGGCGAATGGCTCAAAAAAAACTTCAAATACAATAATCAAAAAGTTCTCATAGCCGCTAAAGGCATAGAAGAGAGCAGCGGAAGATTTTTGAACGAGATATTTTCAGATTTTATTCCGGATTTTAATCTTGCCTATCTCTCCGGTCCTTCGTTTGCCGCGGAGGTTATGAAAGCGCTGCCGACGGCTTTAGTGGTGAGTTCCAAAGAGCAGAAGACGGCGAAAGAGTTTTGCGCGTTTTTCCCAAGTTTTATTAAAGCTTATGCTGATGAGGATATCGTTGGAGCTGAGATAAGCGGAGCGTATAAAAATGTTTTGGCGATTGCCAGCGGAGTATGCGACGGGCTTGATTTAGGGCTTAACGCAAGAGCGAGTCTTATAGCAAGAGGTCTTGTTGAAATGCAAAGATTTGGTTTGAGTTTTGGCGCTAAAGAGGCGACGTTTTTAGGACTTAGCGGGGCTGGGGATCTGTTTTTGACCGCTTCAAGCGTGCTTTCACGCAACTATCGCGTAGGAATGGCTTTAGCTAAGGGAGCTAAACTTGATAAAATATTGCAAGAGTTAGGAGAGGTGGCAGAAGGAGTTTTAACTTCAAGAGCTATAAGTAAAATCTCAAAAGAGAGAGATATCTACACTCCTATAGCAAGAGAGGTGAGTATGATTATAGAAGGGAAACCTCCGCTTGATAGTTTGAGGGATTTGCTTGCTTAACGCGCTATTTCTAAAAACCAAAACAAAAAGCGTATTTGTAAAAACCACAATTAAAGGATCTGCATGTTAATTAAAAACGCCAAAATATCCGACGATAAAACCCTAAAAGATATTCTTATTGAAAATGATAAAATAGTTAAAATAGCGGACAGTATCGCAGATATTGACAATGATACGATAGATGCCAACGGAGCATATTTGTTTCCGGGGCTCATAGACTTACATGTAAGACTCAAAAACGATACGCTAAATCAAAAAAATTTAAATACTCTTTTCAAAGATTGCGTTAGAGGCGGAGTCACAACGGCTCTCATTGTTCCTGATTTTATTCCTCGCCTTGATAATGAGAGTTTTTTAGAGCTTTTAAGCGCTAAAGTAAATACTCTGCCCGCGACTATACTTTTATCGGCTCCTTTAGCGAACGAGGAGACAAACAAGCTCAACAATATCGCTACTTTAATACAAAACGGCGCGATTGCCATATGGGGCAAATCACATGTGAATTCAAATCTCATTAGACGCGGCATGCAATACGCCAAAATGAGAAAAACGCCTTTTTTGATAGATTGTTACGACGATGATTTGGATGATAACGGCGTAATGAATGACGGCGAAGTAGCGTTTAAACTCGGACTTCCGGGTATTTCAAAGATATCGGAAACCAGCGAGGTAGCCAAACTGTGCGAGATGGCAAAATACTATAATATGCCGATTCTTTTTCAAACATTATCTACCAAACATTCCGTCGAGCTTATAAAGGAGGCTAAAAAGACAATAGAAACTTATGCCGAAGTTTCCATTCACCATTTGCTCAAAAATGACACAAGTTGCGATGATTTTAATACTTATGCGAAAATCAAACCGCCTTTGCGAGATGAAGACGAGCGCCAAAAGTTGTTGGAAGAGTTGGTTGGTGGCATAGATATTTTAACTTCCGCGCATTCTCCGCGTTCTATTCTCTATAAAGACGTGGCTTTTGAGGAAGCGGCATACGGCATACACGCTGTTTGCGATTATATGCCGCTCATTTTTACCTACTTAATTAGTACAAAATTGATAACTATAGAGCAATTTATAAATTTGACAAGCAAAACGCCCGCGAAAATTTTAGGTCTTAAAACAAAAGGCGAGATAAAAGAGGGATTTGACGCTGATTTAGTTATATTTGACCCTACATGTGAGGAAAAATTAAAGATATCGGATTCTGTATATTCAGGCGAAACGCTAAAGGGAAAAATAGTTTATACCATAGCTAAAGGCAAAGTCGTATATAAAAATACTTGATAAAAAAAGCAATAAAATACGACCCATTTTATATAAACTTTGAAGTATGCTAAGTTTGCGTTGAAGGTCAAATAAACACGCTTTTAAAAAGTTCAAAGCAAAGCCAAAATCCGCACAATAACTATCGCTGTTTCTTTGGTTGATTATGCGATATATTTCAAACTCTCGCTCTAACGCAATAAGCGCCAACAATAAATCCAAAATACGATCAATAATCGGTTACGATTTTACTAAAATGATATTTTTTGATAAACTGTATAAAAACTTTTTGCGGGAAACTCTACATGTCGCCGATAAATATTAAAAATCTAAGTTTTTCTTATGAAAATGGGAGCGATGCTATTTTTGAAAATATTTCCATAGTTTTGGATACCGATTGGAAATTAGGTTTTATCGGTAGAAACGGGCGCGGCAAAACGACTCTTTTAAAACTTTTAATGGGACAATACGAATACGCAGGCGCTATATCGGCGTCGGTGAATTTTGACTATTTTCCATTTAAAATAAATGAGTCTGAAAAAACTGTGCTTGAAATAGCTCAAAAAATTTGTCCTTTTATCGAACTGTGGCAATTAGAAAAAGAAGTTTCACTTTTAAATTTAAACAAAACTGTTCTAAAAAGAGCGTTTAAAACTTTAAGCGGCGGCGAACAGACCAAATCACTACTGGCAATTTTATTTTTAAAAGAGAATAATTTTTTACTTTTGGACGAACCTACCAACCATTTGGACACTAAAGCTGTGCAAAATATATCGGAGTATTTAAAATATAAAAAAGGTTTCATTTTGATATCCCATGACCGCTATTTTTTGGACAATTGCGTAGATCATATCTTGTCCATAAATCAAACAGGATTAGAGGTGCAATACGGCAACTTTTCTTCATGGCAGCAAAACAAAGAGTACAAAGATAATTTTGAGTTATCGCAAAATAAAAAACTTTCTCAAAATATTAAGCGTTTACAAGTAGCGGCAAAAGAGATAATCGCATGGTCAAATAAGACCGAACGCGGTAAATACCATATAGATAAAGGCAGCGGCGTAGCGGCGGACAAAGGTTTTATCGGACATAAATCCGCCAAACTTATGCAAAAAGCGAAAAACGCTCAAAATCGTTTCAATAAAGCCGCCGATGAAAAATCTAAACTGTTGAAAAATCTTGAATACGCTCCGGATTTGAAACTTTCCTTTTTGGAATATCCGCGAAAGAGATTGATAGAGGCGGTAAATCTCAGCGCTTTTTATGGTAAAACTATTTTTGAAAAATTAAATTTTACGATTGAAAACGGCGAGCGAATTTGGCTGAAAGGGCAGAATGGTTGCGGCAAAAGCACTCTTATAAAATTGATTTTAGGCGAGAATATAACTCACGAGGGCAATCTTTATATGCAAAGCGATTTGAAAATATCTTATGTGCCGCAAACTATGACGCTGAAAGGGAGTTTAAAAGAGTTCGCGAAAATCTCACAAATAGACGAGAGTCTTTTTAAAACTATTTTACGCAAATTGGATTTTTCGCGCGAACAATTTGAAAAAGATATGAGCGAATTTAGCGACGGACAAAAGAAAAAGGTTCTTGTAGCGAAAAGTTTATGCGAGAGCGCTCATATATACATATGGGATGAACCGTTGAATTTTATTGACGTGCTTTCAAGAATGCAGATTGAAAATGTGCTTTTAGAGTATCGCCCCACAATGCTATTTGTGGAGCATGATAAGACATTCGCGGAAAAAATCGCTACCAAAATTATAGAATTGTAATTTAGCATTAATTTGAGCTTACATGTAGCGACATATTGAGTTTATAAAAAAACAGTTCCAATTTAACGCTTACATGTAAAGCAGCAATTATGCATTGTCGCGCTTTTTCGCAAATGACAAAATATCGATTAATGCCGTATTGTTACATGTAAGCTGACAAAATTACGCTTCAAATTTTTGCGAATGAGAAAACAACAAATACAAGCGCTTTCAAGCAACCCAATCATTTTAATAGTAGACTCTGCTTAAATACAATCCGCAAGCAGGCGCGGCTTTAGTAAAAACGCGGTTTTTTTTATCTATTTGAGCTTTTAACGCCGAGAATGTGAGCGCGCCATCTTGTACGCTTAACGCCGCGCTTGTCATGAGCCTTACTTGTGAGCGCAAAAAACCGTTCGCTAAAAATCTAAAAATCAAAAAGTTTTTATACATGTAAGCGTCCGCTTTATATAAAATTCTTATATCGTCTTTTGTTTCGCTGCCGGTTTTTTTAAAAAAGCCAAAGTCGTGCTTTCCAATGAAAAGCAAAAGAGCTTTATTTATGAGATTCAAATCAAATTTTGGCAAAAAAAGCGCGTAATCGCTTAAAAGCGGGTTGTATTCGCCGCTATAGCAAACATATCTATATAATCTTTTTTTAGCGTCAAACCTTGCATGTAAGTTAAGAGGAAATACATTTCTTACATGTATATAAGGAGAAAGCAGGCGATTTAAGCTGTTTTTTAATTTTTCCAAATCTTCCCAAAAAAGCGGAATATCAACATGTACAACTTGATTTAATGCATGCACTCCTT
>JAISAU010000016.1 GCA_031266555.1 Campylobacteraceae bacterium | reverse complement strand
AAAAAATAATATTGTATATGATTTTCTTTCATCATTCTTTTCTTTATTTGGAGCATATGTAAATAGCTATAAGATAATGGATAATGAAAAAATATTTGGAACTATCAAATGGTATGGAGAAGCTGAAGAGCAACATTTTTCTTGGATTGTTGAATTAGAAACATCAATTTTGATAAAAGTGGGATTATTGTGTAAATATATAGCCCAAAATAATCTAATTCACGGAGATAAAATAATTATTTCTGAAGAAAAATTAGCAAATAAACTTTCTAAATTGCAATGGGATGCACTTGAAGCACAAAAAAATATTGATTATTTATGTTCTGTAGAGATAAAAATGATTGATGACAATAAAGAAACGGACTCTTTTTTTGTTCATTTTTAACGAAAAAGGAGCTTTAGGTACTCAATGAATTGCGAGATACAGCAACCATGAGAAATTGGCAAGAAAAAGATTTTGATGATATTGAAGATAAGAGAGTGTGGGATTTTATGGATAATAGCTTATCTTTTAGCCCTTATAACGAAAACCAAGAATTCATAATTACTCCCCCACCTCCATGCAAAAGTTTTGATACGTCAAGTTTCTTTGGTGATAACTACAGTCAAGATTTATATGATGACCTTGAAATATGTATGATAGAGTGGTTTAAGATAATATCAAATAATAAAAGAATGTACGCTTTAAACTGGAAACATGATACATATTCTTTTGACCCATATTTGACATTTGAAAGAGACAAGTTTAACGAGTGGTTAGCTCCTGCTTTTCCAAACGGAGACCTTTTGTGTTTTTTGAATGATGATTTTACTGATGGAGTATTTGGAGATGGTTGGAATTATAGAATAATCATCTGGGGAGAAAATCTATTAAAAGCATATGAGAAGATAAAACCTAAAATGTTATTAAAATCAAGAGTTGTTTATAGTGTGGAGAAGTTGGAGGTTAAGTGAGTCCCAATGCAAACAACCACCAAAAGAACAATCACAGAAAAAGAAGGATATGAAGCTATGCTTTATATGTTGATGGATTATTGGGAGTTTACAGGCTCTAACGATTTAACTGATATTTTAAGCGGTGGAGAATATATACAAAAAGATACACCTGCCGATAGTATTTTTTGGGAATATTGGCTACAAGCCATAGAAAAAGTAAGAAAGTACGGAGCACCGCCATTAAAAAAGTTGTACATTTGAGAGATAAATGCAATTAAACAACTTAGAAACAGCCATACTAAAATCAATAATTGAGGAAAAATTAGACAAATATCCATTTCTATCGGAACGTTTCAAATATCTTTTTGTTTTAAGTAGGGAGTTTACCGGAGTTGGAATGTATACAAGATTTGGATATAGTAAAATTTTTAATAGTGAAAGTATTAATATATTAGTTTCATCAAAAAAATCTTTATTCATCGAGGGTTTTCAATATGAAATAGCTTATGTATTAGATATATCAGACGGTAAAATTAATTTTTTGGAGATTGTGACTAATGAGGATACGCTGTTTGACAATACAATAAATCTTGATAAGTTTAAATTAATTTAGAGTAGTCATCGGCAGCGATGGTAAAGCATATTATACCCAAGACCATTACACAACGTTTATAGAGGTACAATAACTATGAAAAATAGAAATTGGCAACAACATAAAATCGCCGTTATCAAAATCGTTCAATAACGGCAACTCAAATTATTGATTACTATTTCGACATTCTTTTTCTTGTTGTAGGGTCAAGGTATTTTTTTCTAACGCGAATGCTTTTTGGCGTTACTTCAACCACTTCATCATCTTCTATCCATTCAAGCGCGCGTTCTAAATTTAATTTACGCGGAGGAACCAATTTTATAGCGTCGTCGCTTCCGGAAGCTCTTACGTTTGTTAAATTTTTGCCTTTTATCGGATTCACATCAAGGTCATTTGGGCGCGAATGTTCGCCGATAACCATGCCGACATAAACTTTTGTTTGCGGATCTATAAACAGCACGCCTCTGTCTTGCAAATTCCACAAAGAATATCCAAGCGCTACGCCGTTTTCCATAGAGACAAGCGAACCGTTTGAACGATGCTCAACACTGCCGCTTAATGGACGAAAATCCAAAAACGAGTGATTCATTACGCCCTCGCCTTTTGTATCTGTCAAAAATTGGCTTCTAAAACCAATAAGTCCGCGCGCCGGTATCTCAAATTCTATTCTTGTTTGACCGTCTCCTGTAGGATTCATAGCGGTCATTTCAGCTTTTCGTTTTCCAAGTTTTTCTATAACGGCTCCCGTACAATCATCCGGAACATCTATGACCAAATGTTCAAACGGTTCTAACTTCACGCCGTTTTCTTCTTTAATTATAACTTCCGGTCTTCCCAAAGAGAATTCAAATCCCTCTCTTCTCATATTTTCAGCCAAAATAGTTATTTGAAGCTCTCCCCTGCCTGAAACTTTAAACTTACCTTCGCCGATACTCTCATATTTCATAGCGATATTTGTCTTAACTTCATTTTCAAGTCTTTCGGAAAGTTTATTTGAAGTTACATACTTTCCGTCAAGCCCTGCTAACGGACTATCGTTTACGGCAAAAAGAACGCTCAGAGTTGGCTCTTCAATATGCAAAGGATCAAGCGGCATAGGATCTGTTGGGTCTACTATACTATCTCCGACATCAAGCGCGTCAAAGCCGGCTATGGCGATAATATCGCCTGAATTTGCCTCGTTTATATCAAGTCTTTCCAAACCTTTAAAGCCTATAAGTTTACTGATGCGCCCATTTATTCTCTCGCCGCTTGCTTTAGCGAGCATAACTGTTTGATTTTTTTTGATAGTTCCGTTAAATACGCGCGCTATGCCAATTTTACCAACATAATTGTCATAATCAAGAGTAAAAACTTGAACTTGCACAGGATTTTCATCTTTACCGCTTGGATTTGGGATATGGGCTGTTATCACTTCAAAAAGCGGTTCAAGATTTTTATTTTCATCGCTTAAACTTTTTTTGGCGTATCCGTCTCGCGCCGCGGCGTAAATTATTGGAAAATCAAGCTGTTCGTCATTTGCGTCAAGAGCGACAAACAGATCAAATATCTCGTTTGTAACGCGTTCCGGATCGGCTGCCGGTTTATCTATTTTGTTTATAACGACTATAGGTTTTAGTCCAAATCCCAACGCTTTCTTGACAACAAATTTAGTTTGTGGCATAACGCCTTCTTGCGCGTCCACCAGCAACAAAACGCCGTCAACCATCTTTAACACTCGCTCTACTTCGCCGCCAAAATCGGCGTGTCCGGGAGTGTCTATGATATTAATTTTATAACCTTTATAAGCAATGGAAGTGTTTTTAGAAAGAATAGTTATACCTCTTTCCTTTTCAATATCATTACTGTCCATCATTCGTTCGCCAGCGGTTTGATGTTCGGCAAAAGTTCCCGATTGTTTCAAAAGCTCATCTACCAAAGTGGTTTTGCCATGGTCAACGTGAGCGATGACAGCAATATTTCTTATCATACTCAAATAATACTCCTAATTTTAATAAGGGCAGTATTTTACCTAAAATATACTATAAATGGTATTAAGCATAAAGTTTTTCACATTTTCACATTTCGCGCTAAAAGTTTTTCACATGTACATATGAGAGTATTTTAGGATATTTATCACATGTTATAATGAACTTTTCACACTAAAAATTTATTTTTGTCTTACATGTAAGCGTTTAAATGATTAGAATATTTGTTACATGTAAGAGGATTTTTAGATAAATTTGAGATTTATAAACTTTTTTAAGTTTTAATTCTTTGCGCGTGAGTTAAAGCGACCGCTATAGCGTCTGTTATATCCAAAGGTTTTATCTCTTGATTAACATTTAAAATCCTCTTTACCATAAAAGCCACCTGCTCTTTTTTTGCTTTCGCTTTTCCGGTAACGGCTTTTTTGACTTGTAAAGGCGTATATTCGTTGAAATTTCCAAAAACTTGCAAAACTTTAAGACTAAGAGCGCCTCGAAATTGCGCTAATTTTAAAACCGTTTTTGGATTATACGCGTAAAAAATATCCTCAATAGCGACCTCTTCTATTTTGTTATTTTTAAAAATGATATCAATCCCTTCTACGAGCTCCGTTATTTGATACTGTAACTCGTTTGATTTTATTTTTATGAGTCCGGCTTCTATAAGTTTGAGCCTGTTAAAGTTTTTTTCTATTATCGCATACCCACAATTTTTACTTCCCGGATCTATCCCTAAAATATTCAATAAAGTCCTTTATGTCTTATTTGCATAATTGTAGCGCTCTTTTATTTAACATACAATTCAACCAAAATTGGATAAAATATTAAGTAATTTATGATTTGAAGGCATGTTTTGTTATCTGATAATGTATTTGAACTTCTAAAAAATGAGATACCTTTTAGCGAATATAATAGATATATTAAACAGTTAAACTACAATGAAAAAGAGTCAAAATCAGATACAGTCGTATTCAATGTGCCAAATCTTTTGATATTAAATTGGGTCAAGACAAAATACTCCGAAAAATTATCTCATCTTTTTGAACAAGAGACAGGCATTAAATATTCTATAAAATTTATGCTCAAAAACAATGCTGAAAACGGCAAAAAAACATCTATAGACAAAATCGTACAAAAAGAGAGAGAGCTTAAAAATAGCATTTTAAATCCTTCATACAATTTTAATAACTTTGTAGTTGGAAGTTCAAATAATTATGCGTATACCGTAGCCAAAGCCGCGGCCTCAAAACCCGGTATTGTTTATAATCCCATATTTATTTATGGGCCGACAGGCATAGGAAAAACGCATCTTATACACGCGATCGGTAACTACGCGCAAAATCACGATAAACTTGTTATATACGCTACAAGCGAACAATTTTTGAATGATTATATACACCATTCTATGAATAAAATTATGGATAGATTTAGAGAAAAATATAGAAAATGCGATTTTTTACTCATTGACGATATACAATTTCTATCAAACAAGATACAAACTCAAGAAGAGTTTTTTCATACTTTTAATGAACTTCATACTATCAAAAAACAAATTATATTAACTTCAGATAAACCGCCTAAATTTATAGACGGTATAGAAGAAAGATTAAAAAGCAGATTTGAATGGGGTTTAATTGCCGATATCGGGTATCCTGAGCTTGAAACAAAAATCGCGATAATAAATAAAAAATGCGAGCTTGACGGTATAAATTTAAATAAAGATATAGTCGATTATATAGCGTCAAATATGGGCGATAATATACGAGAGATAGAAAGCGCAATTATAAATTTGAACGCTTTTGCTATGTTAACAAGACAAAATATATCTCTTGATTTTGCAAAAAACGTATTGAAAGATCAATTAAAAGAGAGATATAAAAACATAACTTTAGAAAACATCATTAAAGTCGTATCAAAAGAACTTAATATAAAACCAAGCGAGATAAAATCAAAAAAACGCTCAATAAACATAGTGGAAGCAAGAAGAATAGGAATATATTTAGCAAGAGAATTAACCCCAAACTCAATGCCCTCTTTAGCCTCATTTTTTGGAATGAAAGATCATACGGCAGTATCACATAATATGAAAAAAATAAATGAGTTAATTCAAAATAATGAAGATTTTAGATTAAAAGTAGATGAGTTAAAAAATAAAATTTTGACAAAAGAAGAGTGAAAAACAGTGAAAAAGCGAACAAACTTATTCACATCAAAAAACGCCCTTTTTACGGAACAAAATTTGAACTTTTCACATTTTCAACGAGTCTACTACTTCTACTAATATTTTAAAATAAAAGGAGAAAAAATGAAAGTTATCATCGAAAAAAGCATTTTAGAGTCAATACTCTTAAACGCTCAATCTTATCTTGAAAAAAAAGATTTAAGCCAAATCACGTCACATGTACTGCTCAGTATCGGTAATGATGATTTAGAGATAAAAGCGACGGATTTTGAAATAGGTTACGCTTACAAAGTAAAAAATGTACAAGTTTCAACCAGCGGGTACGCTACAGCTAATGGAACAAAATTTTTACAAATCGTAAAAAGTTTTAAAGAAGGTGAAATTACACTTGAAACTATAAATAACTCTTTATATATAAAACAAAACAGTTCAAAATTTAAACTTCCTATGTTTAATTATCTGGAATTTCCATCATTTCCGGAGATAGAAAATAAGCCAAAGTTTGATATAGACGCAGAAGATTTTTCAAAAGCTATTAAAAAGATAACTCCAGCGATTGATAATAATAATCCGAAGTTTGAACTAAACGGAGCTTTGATAGATATAAAAAATAGTTTTGTAAATTTTGTGGCGACAGATACGAGAAGGCTTGCGATATTTAAAAAAAGCAGAGAAATTGAGCAAAATTTTTCATTAATTATTCCCAAAAAAGCGATAATAGAATTTGGAAAACTATTTTTTGAAAATATAGAGATTTTTTATGATGAGAATACCCTTATAGCAAAAACTGAAGATTTTACATTTTTCGCGAAGTTAATAAATGGAAAATTTCCCGATTATGAGAGAATTGTTCCTAAAGATAAACATTTTAGAATACAATTAAATCGCGAAAAAATGGTAGAATCTATAAAACAAATAGCGATAATTTCAAATGAGATTAAGGTTACGCTTAAACAAAAAAGTATAACTTTTGAAAGCTTAAACGATGAAAATATAGAGGCAAAAACAGAGATAGATTTTGAAACAGGGTTAGAAGAGGAGATAGATCTATCATTTAATAGTAAGTATATGTTGGATTTTTTAAGTAGCATTGAAGAGAGTAATTTTATTTTAGGATATAATGACTCAAACGTGCCTTTTACACTTGAAGCGAAAGATTTTATAACAATAGTTATGCCAATCATTAAATAATAATTTTTTAGGAATAAAGTATGAGTAATTACGCGGCAGAGAATATTAAAGTTTTAAAGGGACTTGAAGCAGTTAGAAAACGTCCCGGAATGTACATAGGAGACACAAATATCAACGGGCTTCACCATCTGATTTATGAAGTTGTAGATAACTCTATAGACGAAGCGATGGCGGGATATTGTGATACTATAGACGTAGAGATAACAAACGAGGGTTCGGCTATTATTACCGATAACGGACGCGGAATTCCCGTTGATATGCATCCAACAGAAAATATGTCCGCCGCGACAGTTGTTTTAACAGTTTTACATGCAGGCGGAAAATTTGATAAAGACACGTATAAAGTAAGTGGCGGGCTTCACGGCGTCGGCGTATCTGTTGTAAACGCTTTATCTTCAAAACTTGTCGTAAATATAAAAAGAGACGGAAAAGAGTATAGACAAGAGTTTAAAAAAGGTATTCCTCAATATGATTTAGAAGCAGTTGGAACATCTAAAAAAACAGGCACAATAGTAGAATTTTGGCCTGATTCTGAAATATTTGAAGTAACTGAGTTTGATTTTGATATATTGGCTAAAAGATTTAAAGAGATAGCTTATCTAAATCCTAAAATAGTTATAAATTTTAAAGATAACAGAAGCGGAAATAAAGAGAGTTATCATTTTGAAGGCGGAATAGAGCAATTTGTAATGGATTTAAATAAAAAAGAGATTGTGGCAAAACCATTTCATTTTCAAAGCAATGTTGACGATTTGGATATAGATATCGCTTTTGGATACAATAGTTCGTATACGGAGATATTTTATTCGTTTGTTAATAATATAAAAACTCCCGAAGGAGGTACTCATGAAAGCGGTTTTAGAGCAGGACTTACAAGAGCAATAGTAAATTATGTGAACGCAAACGCTAACGCGCGCGAAAAAGATATAAAAATAACCGGAGAAGACGTACAAGAAGGACTTATCGCTATAGTAAGCATAAAAGTGCCCGAACCGCAATTTGAAGGTCAAACAAAAAGCAAACTTGGAAACTCTTATGTAAAACCTCTTGTACAAAAATATACTTATGAACAACTTGTAAAGTATTTTGAAGAAAATCCAATAGAAGCAAGAGCTATAATGAATAAAGCTTTGGCCGCCGCCAGAGGTAGAGAAGCGGCTAAAAAAGCAAGGGATTTAACAAGACGAAAAGACTCTATGAGTATTGGAACGCTTCCCGGAAAACTTGCCGATTGTCAAAGTAAAGACGCTGAAATATGCGAACTGTATTTGGTGGAAGGAGATAGTGCAGGAGGTTCGGCAAAACAAGGAAGAGATAGAGTTTTTCAAGCGATTTTGCCGCTTCGCGGCAAAATTTTGAACGTTGAGAAAAGCAGACTCGATAAGATTTTACAAACAGAAGAGATAAAAAATATGATAACTGCTTTTGGTTGTGGAATTGCCGAAGAGTTTGACGATAATAGATTAAGGTATCATAAAATCATTATTATGACCGACGCCGATGTAGACGGAAGCCACATTCAAACGCTGCTTCTAACATTTTTCTTTAGATTTTTAAAACCTGTCGTTGAAAACGGTCATATCTATTTGGCTCAGCCGCCTCTTTACAGATATAAAAAAGGCAAAAAAGAGATTTATCTCAAAGACGATAAAGCTATGAACGAATTTTTGATAACAAACGGCATAGAAAATATGGAATTTCAAGGTATTGGCACAAACGACGTCGTAAATTATTTTAAGATAGTCTCAGCTTACAGAGGCGTGTTAAAAGAACTTGAAAAAAGATTTTCCGTCATTTTGGTCGTAAGAAGACTTATAGAAAATCCGGATCTCATATCAAAACCGTTCAGCGAACTTTATAAAGATATAGAAGGATTTATAAACAATAACGGATTTAATATACTAAATCATACTGTTATGGAAGATAAAATTCATCTTTACATTCAAACGAAAGAGGGCTTGGAAGAGCTTATAATAGACGACGAGCTATTTACAAATAACTTGTATCAAGAAGCGCTTTATATTTATGATAAGATTAAATCAAGAGACGTGTCCTCATTTGCCGATAAAGACCCTATCGAAATTCTTGAAGATATAGAGAAAAACGCAAAAAAAGGCGCTTATATACAACGTTATAAAGGTTTGGGAGAGATGAATCCGGAACAACTTTGGGAAACGACTATGAACCCTGAAAATCGCAGACTGCTTCAGATAAAGATAGAAGACGCGCAATCGGCGAGCGACACTTTCGCGCTGTTTATGGGAGACGAGGTTGAACCAAGACGTAAATATATACAAGATCACGCGAAAGATGTGAAGTATTTGGATGTTTAATGCTCTATTCCGAATTTAAAGAGAGACAAAACAGATTTTCCACAGCTTTAAAAATAGGAGCCCCATTTTTGGGGCTTATTATTGTTTATATGAGTGTTTTTTCCATTTTTGACATAGAAGATAACAACTTTATTTTATTACTGCTTTTTATTTTTGTGTACGTCTATTATATTTTTTATATGATTTACAAAGGTTTTCAAACGTCTTTGATAGACAAACATACAAACGCGTTTAATTCGTATGAAATTATAGAAGCGATAGAGAAATTTATTTATAAAAAAAGTCTTAAAGACGGTTTTATAGTAATGATAAATATTACCAATATATTTTATATAGAAGAGCAGTATGGGATTTGGACAAGAAATCAAGTTTTGAAAAAATTTGTTGAAAAACTGAATATGTATCTTACTTCTTGCGGATTTAAAAATATTCCCATCGGGCGATATCAATCCGGAATATTTTTACTGATATTTAAAAATATTAAAAATAAAAAATCTTTAAATCATGTATTGACCGGATTTTGCAAAGAGATAAAATCAAATGGAATTTTCAAAATAGAGATAGACACAAATAAAGCTATAATTGAGAAAAATTACGATGATAAAGTTAGAAATATCATAGCGAAACTTATGAATATTACCAATAACATTGAAAACGATTTGCAAGATATTTTAAAACCTACCGAACTTGATATTTTGATAAGAAACGCCGTTAGCTCTCAAAATTTTACGTTTTTATATCACGCGCTTCACAATTTCGCGAATCATTTTGAGCTTCCTAAGATTTTTACCATAAACGTCAAACTTTCCATAGATAATTACGGCATTTTGCCATACTCTCAGTTTTTGTATTCGGTTAAGAAAAACGGATATGAGATAAAGTTTGATCAATTAATGCTAAGCGCGCTTTTCAAAGAGATAAAAGTGGTGTTAAGCAGGTATAAAGATTTGAAATTTATTGTAAAGATATCCGCCGTATCCTTTAGAAACAGAGGCTTTTTAATCTTTTTAAAAGAGCTTTTGAAAGATATGGAACTGAACTCTTCCGCTATCTACTTTTCGCTTCACGAAAACAAGATTTATGATGAGTTTGATAGATTTAAAGCTATAGTAGACGAATACAAAGAGCTTGGTTTTGGAATAGTGTTTGATCAATTCGGTGCGCTTGAAAATACGGGCGTGGAGTATTTAAAACATAACATAAAATTTGACATAGTGAGTTTTGATTTGGATTTTGTGAAAAATATCGAGAACAAAAACTATTTCCAAGTGTTGAAATCACTTGCCGATTTGGCTAAGATGTTCGGTTCAAAAACGCTTGTGAAGTTTGTAGACAAAGAGTTTATGATGAATGCTTTAAACGATTTTAAACCCGATTTTGTACAAGGGTTTTTGTTTGATAAACCTGTAGATATGCATGAATTTTAGGAAAAACAGATGAAATACGGCGAAAAAATTATCAAAGAGTTTGATATAGATAAGGATTTGGAAGTTTGGAAAAACGAATATAAGAAAAATTATGTTATAAAGATAACTTTACCAGAATTCGTCTGCCTTTGCCCAAGGAGCGGATATCCTGATTTCGCGATCATATATCTTGAATATATTCCTGATGAATTGGTAGTGGAATTAAAAGCTTTAAAACTTTATATCAATAGTTTTATGACAAGAAATATCAGTCACGAGGCGAGCGCGAACGAAATTTACGACACTTTACATGTAAAGCTAAAACCAAAATGGTTAAAAATCACGGCTGATTTTAATCCTCGCGGAAACGTGCATACGATTATCGAGATTGATTCGCAAAAAGTTGAGAAGCTTCCTTGATAAATGTCGAACTAATAGATAAACTTTTTTCGGCGGCGTCCATAGAGAGATGGAATGATTATCCAAGAATGGTGGAATTATCAGAACTTGATAAACAAGCGCACAAATTTATAATCGCTTTCTTTTTGGCTAAAAGCGAGAACGAAATCAATATGTCATCTCTCATTGAAGCCGGAATTTTTGAGTTTTTAAGAAGAGTTGTTGTTACGGATATTCGCCCGGACGTTTTTCATCAAGCGCTTAAGAAAAAGACGCGAGAGATAAATGTTTGGGTTTTGGAAAGATTGAAAGAGTCTTTGGAAAAAATAGAAAACGGAGAATTTTACAAGCGTTTTGAGCGGTATTTAAGCGATGAGAGCTTACATGTAAAAGAGCGTTTTATCTTAAAAGCGGCGTCGTATTTGGCGACAAGATGGGAATTTTCTATTATTTATCAAACAAGTAAATTTTTGAACGATATAGAGACCGTGAAAAACGCGGTTGAAGAAGAGTTGGAGGAATACCTATCTTTAAATGGCGTGCGACAAATAGTATTCAATAAAACGCTTGCTCGCATTGTGGATTTAAGCGGCAGACTTCGTTTTCAAAAGCGTTGGGCTCAAACGCAACGAATTCCTCGAACGTCCGTTTTAGGACATATGCTAATAGTGGCAGTTTTAAGTTATTTTTATTCGCTTGAGATTAAAGCATGTTCTAAAAGACTTGAAAATAATTTTTTCAGCGCTCTTTTTCACGACCTTCCCGAAGCTTTAACAAGAGATATTATAAGTCCGGTAAAATATTCTGTGAGCGGACTTGACGAGATAATAAGCGAATTTGAGATTCAAAAGATTGAAAAAGAGATAATGCCGCACATTCCAAATCATATGCAAAACGAATTTTTATATCTGCTTGGCATAAAAGACGGCAAAAAAAACGAATTTCAAAACAGAATTTATAAAGACGGCGAATTTATAGCAGTAGAAGATACTTTTGCTTATAATGATGATAGTTTCGGGGCAATAGACGGCAGGATATTGAAAAACTGCGATAGATTGGCGGCGTTTTTAGAAGCTGTTATATCAATTTCTTACGGCGTAAAATCAAGAGAACTTATAAACGGCAAAGAGAGTACGAAAGAGAAACTAAAAGAGAATGTGACTAAAGAGATAGATTTTTATAAATTAGCTGACGAGATAGAAAAATTTTATAATACTTAACCACGAAAAATTTTATTTTATCTTATATGTACAAAAAGAAAAACCATTTTTATTCTTTTTTATTTTTATAATTTTACGCTAAATCTCTTCAAATTTTATCTTACATGTAAGTATCCAAACTACAAATATTATCGTAGGATCGTTAGCATATAAGCATTGAAATTGTTACATGTAAAGATATTTTAGATTAAATTGTGTATATAAGCATGTCTATCACACTTTAAAACTTAGATTATACATGTAGGGACATTTGAGTTGCCTATTATCATACATGTATGAGTTTTTATTTGTGTTGAGAGTATATATAAAAAGAAGATTAGAGTCTCCTCCTTCAAAGTCAATAGGGTCTTTGCTTGTCCATCTGCCGGTATATGAATCATATTCTCTGTATCCGAATTTGATTAATTTTGTATCCTTATCGTATAATCCTCCCGCGAATGCAAACGGAATATCAAGAGTTGGATTTATTGCCGCATTCGTATTGTAAGATATAACATGTCCGCCCATCTTTTGAACAACGTTCGTGTTTGTTTCTTGAGTTGGGTTTGCCATAATATTCGTATTTGGCGTATTCACG
>JAISAU010000018.1 GCA_031266555.1 Campylobacteraceae bacterium | reverse complement strand
CTAATCAAATTCGGATATAGAGAATATGATAGTTATACCGGTAGATGGACAAGCAAAGACCCTATTGACTTTGGAGGAGGTGACTCTAACCTTTATGGATATGTGATGGGAGATCCGGTTAACTTTGTGGATCCGAGTGGACTTGTGGATGAGAATTGGATACCAACATCAGGACTTTATGATTACGCTTTACATCATGCATCCAATGGATATAACTTTGATGATTATTATAGTATTGCTGCTCATGGAGGATATGGAATGCTGACTGGAGGGGATATAGGAAAAGCTGCTGAAAGAGCTAAGAGTTCTGGCAAGAGAGGTGTTGTATTAATAGCTTGTGAACAAGGAAAGGGAGAGGAAGGAAATTCTGCTCAAGACCTTGCGAATCAATCAGGATTACCTGTGTTATATAATAATGGTTTCATTAATCCATTTTTTAGCTCCCCAGGCGGATTTCCGTCAGTAGCACCCTTTAATGGTATTAATAAAGGAGTTTGGAGGGTGGCTCATCCGAAATGAAATTAAAAATATTTATGGTTATACTTTATGCGTTGCTTGCTGTCTTTTTATTTTTGATTTTTTTGCCACCTTTTATTTGTTGTGGCGGAAATTATAAATTATCAAAAGTAGATTTTAAAGAGATGATAGAACAAGCAAAGCAAGGAAATGATACGGCTATGATGAAATTAAGAGACCATTATATAGGTAACAAAGCAGGAATGTCTGCATTTTATCAATATAAAGTATATGAAACAAGATATTCTCTTTTAGGCGATGAATACAAACAACTATCAGAATATGCAAAATTTGGAAACGAGACGACTAAATATAGAATAGATAAATATAACGATATTTCAAAAATAAAACAAGAATTAATATATGATTATTTTGATAAAGACATAGAAACAATAGAAAAATTTTTAAAAGTTTGCTCTCTTGACAATTTTTGCAATAGTTCAGACATATATGAATATTATAGTCAAAAAGTCAAAAATATAAATGAGAATGAAACTCAAAAATGAGATTTAAAAAAAATAATGCATAACCTTAATAAAAAAGCAAACAAACAAGGTCAAAAAGGTGGTAATTGCGGAGTAACTTGTTCTCCAGGTTTCCTTCGTAGAGCTGGAGTTCCTATGTCAGGGTTTCCAGAAAATCAGTTTGAAGGTATGACAAACTCAAATCCGCGACCATATAGACCTATTGATTGGTAAGGAATGAACAATGACCATATCGTTTATTGTCGCAAAGCTTATAGAACTTATTCTTAAGTTATTTATAATTATCTTTTTCTGGGCATCAACAGTTATATTTTTATATTATATTACTGCTGGGATAGATTTTTGGAAACTTAAACGTTGTGTTGATGACTTGGGAGGTTGGAATTATGAAGAAAGACTTTGTGAATTTTATTTATATGATTAAAGTAGAAAAATCTTTTTTGATACTTTTTTGTATCAGCATCTCGTATTTTGTAATTTTAATCTCTTTGGACTATATTTCAGATTATCATTTTAAATTATCTCAGCAAGAGATTAAAGAGTTGCATGTATTGGCTGAAAATAATAATATTACTGCCGTCAAGAGGTTGATAAACTATTACCATTTTATAGAAAAAGACTATGATAAACCAGCCAATATATATAGACAATATAAAGATATAAATCCAAAAATAGAAAAAGCTTTATGCACATTTCTAACAACACGCCGTTATTTAAAACAAGACAGCGAATGCGATGGATTTTAAAAGAGATAAAATTAACCAATAAAATGACTTATCAACACTCCAACCTTGAACCGATACATTACGAATACGACAATAAAGGAAGACTTACCAAGCAATCCCAAGGAACAAATATAATTTCTTACATGTACAACCAAAAAGGAAACATACAAAGTATTAAAGACGCTAAAGGACAAATAACTTCATACGAATATGATATATTAGATAGACCTCTATTGGATTTACAAAAAAGCTACATGCTAGACTAAAATATCCAAATACAATAAAAAAAGCATAAATATCAAAAAATATAAAATATAAGAAAAAGCTTAAATAAGCTGAGCTGAAATATTGTAAAAATTAATGAAAATATCTATACAAATAAGTCCGCTCTGCTATTTTTTAAATGCTTGATGACTTTTACTATCTCGTCAAACCCCATAGGTGCGTTTTCATCGTTCCCAAGAGTTTCGTCCATATCGTCTAAATACGCGTCTATAGCTTCTTCAAGTTTCGCTTTTTTAACGCCGGCGAAATACAAAGCCGCGCTTAACATGTCGGCAAGTTGCATAGACAGATCTTTTATCTCCTCTTGATAATCATCCGCTTTATAATTTTCATAACTCATACGTTTCCTTCCTTCGTTTTAATTAATTCCATTACTTGATTTTTTACTATGCTGTATGAAAAGCTGTCTTTAAAAGTTGGCAAAGCTCCTCCGCTCGCGTTCGGATGTCCGCCTCCATTTGCCAGTTCGCTCGCGATTTTACTCACGTCAACTTTGTTATTCGCTCTAAAACTTACGGTTTTTCTTGACGTCACATCCATAAAAAAGTCATAATCATCATTTTTAACTAAAAAATCATTTCCAATCGTTGAAGCGCTGCCTATATTAAAAGTTAAAATACCTTTATGACCTTTATAAAAAATCGTCATTTTATTTTTCATTTTATTTAGTAACTCGACATTGTAAGCTGAGACCATATTGCTTAACGTATCGTTTTTATCCATTTTGAAAAAGTTTTTTTTCATTACATGTATACTATCTTCAAGCGCGATATGAGCGTCATTTTTATCAAAAAAATCGCAACTTTGATTTAAAAGCGAAAACATAAATCGCGTATTCGCCTCGTCAAACATAATGCGGTTTAACTCTTTAGCGCTTGCCACCATTCCAAGACAAACTTTGCCAAGTTCAAAATCTTTGTCATTGCTTTGCCATATATCAACAGCGTTAACGACATTCACAAGTTTTGATAAATTATCATTTTTGCCGTAAAGCGATGAGAAAAAATCGTAAGTTATTTTTGTAGCACTGCGTTTTGTGTCCAATAAATACCAAGAGTTACGGTTCGCCGTTTCTTGACCGCTTTGATGATGATCAAAAAGCATAAGTTTTATGTTTTTATTGAGGGCTATTTTTTCTTCAAAATTTTTCGCTTGCTCGGATGTGAGATTTAAATCGGTTATCAATATAACGTTAAGCTTCGCGTCGGTAGTTTTTATATCTTCTAAGATTTGGGCGTATCTTTCGTCTATCTCTTTGCCGTAATTTGAATTATAAAATCTTGTGTTTTCAAAGTAATTTTTTGTGACAAATTGACAGCCGTATCCGTCAAGATCTGTGTGCGAGAGATGGAAAATATTATACTTCAATGACTGTTCCTTGAATTTATTGGGGCTTTGGGCATAAGAATTATTCTTTGACGATGTCTGAGAGCGTAATTGTTTCTAGAAATTCGTCTATTTTATTTTGAAAACGGTTGAAAAACGGCCAAATTTTACAAAATTCAGCGCGATTATTGGGGCAACTCGCGATAGAAGGAGCGCATTCAAAAATAACGGTCGGTTTTTTTTCGGCGCACTCAACGATCTCTCTTATACTAAGATCTTTTGGGTCTTTCGCTAAAATAAAACCGCCGCGAGCGCCTTTGAATGATTTTAAAACATTTTCTTTTGCTAAACACTGTAATATTTTCGCTAAAAAGCTTTTTGAGATGCCAAGTTGCGTTGAAAGCGTATCAACATCTTGCGGGGCATTGTTCCTTTGGGCTATAACTATCAAAGATAGTAGGGCATACTCGCTTGCTTTTGTCAATAGCATAAACTTTTTCCTATTTAAATTATTTTTTAAAATATAATTCTACTAAACACTACCTCGTTTTTAGATTAAGTAAATCCGCGTATGAAGATTTTTTAAATACTTTTTTATGTAATTTTTATAAGCTATAGAAAAATCGCGAGTAATTTTATATGTTTTTGTGTTTTTAATGGTATAATTCGCTTCCCCAAGTAATTGGGCAATTTTACCAGTCAGGAGGTCAGAGATGGCTTTAGATTCGGCGGCTCGCAAAGAGATTATTCAAAAATTTGCAAGAAAAGAGGGCGATACGGGTTCCCCCGAAGTGCAAATAGCGCTTTTAACAAGTCGTATTGTGTATTTGACGGAACATTTGAAAATTAATGTCAAAGACCATTCGTCAAGATTAGGGCTTTTGAAGCTTGTAGGACAAAGAAAACGTCTTCTTAAATATCTAAAAGCGACAAATTATACTCGTTATCAAGAAGTTATTAAAGAGCTTACGATAAGAGACAAATAGTGCTTTGGAAGTTTTGCATGTATTGCAAAACTTCTACTTTTTATTTATAATTTATACAGTTTTAATCCAACTTAAAAATATCTACATGTAAAGACTTCTATCCATTCACAACATTTAGCCAATCAGACTAAATATTCTTTATACTTCCATAGTTATAATTGTACTTGACAAGAATACACTCAATGTTGTATAATTACAAGCAATTAACTCAAAAGAGTGCTAAAAATGAAGGCGACATCTAAACAAGATTTGATTTTAGAAGCTATCATTAAGGCGTATTTGGAAGATAATCTGCCTATTGGTTCGGCGGAGCTTCAGACAAAAATGCCTATAGAGATATCGGCGTCTACTATAAGGGCTTATTTTAATAAGCTTTGCAATGAGGGCATTTTGATGCAGCTTCATATAAGCGGCGGCAGAATACCTACGGTGAGCGCTTTGAAAAGGTATTGGATAGAAAAACTAAAAACCGATACGACTATAGTGCTTGGAAGCTTGAATAATATAAAAAACGCTCTTAAAGAGTACGAGCTTTATTGCGCTTTGGAGTTTTATGACAGTGAAGAGTTAAAAGAGGTTATTAAAGTTCAGAATCGTTTTTTGCTTTTGGTTTTTACAAATAGCGAAGTGACAATATCTTACAGCGACGAGGCGGCGAGATTTTTAAATGAGCTTTTGGGTTTTAACGTTTATGATTTACGCGCTATTTCAACAAAAGTCGGATTTAGCGAGCTCTGTACGAAATTAGACCAAATGCTTGTTGGAAAAGTGCTTTTTCAAGAGGGCGAGAACGTCTTGTACGAGATGACAAGAGAGAATGACAACAGATTTTTGTACGACTCTTTTAAAAATATAAGAGCCGTTTTGGAACTTAAAGACGGAATATATTTTGAAGAGGTAGTTCCAATCGGTTATATGGCTGTAAAGCAAAGAGCCAAAATCGGAGGCAATAACGCTAAAATGTTCTGTTTGGGCAAAGTAAACACCGATTTTGAAAGTTTTTTTAATAAAGCTAAGGAGATATAATGAAAAATAAAAAAAGCGAACATGTAAAGACGGAAGAAGAGTTGGCGGAAAGTATTTTAAACGCTGACGAGATGGCAGAGACGATAGAGCAGGGCGAAATTTTACCGATTGCGGAAGAGAACATAAAAGAGCTTGAGGAGAAATTAAAATTTTGCGAAGAGAAATACATAAGAGCACATGCTGATTTTGAAAATATCAAAAAGCGTTACGAAAAAGAGAAATATCAAGCTATAGATTATGCTAATGAGCAATTCGCAAGAGATTTACTGCCTGTGATAGACGCGCTGGAGATAGCTTATAAAACGGCGGATGAAGCAGTTGACGAAGTTTCAAAAAAGATAAAAGACGGTATCGGTTTGACGCTTGAACAGTTTAAAAAAGTGTTTGAAAAACACGGCATAAAAGAGACTGAAAGCGACGGCAAATTTGACCCGAACTTTCATAACGCCGCGATTCAAGTAGAGAGCGAGGATAAAAATAGCGGAGATATAGTTCAGACTTTTCAAAAAGGATATACCATTAAAGATAGAGTGTTAAGAGCCGCGATGGTTAGTATCGCTCGTTAAATCATTTTTTTTATCAACTTTATAGGATATTTTTGTTACATGTAAGATAAAGATTTTCTGTGTTTTGTTGTTAAAATGCGTTAATTTGGATTTAAGTTGCCGCTTTTTGGCGGATTTGGTTAGAAAAAATTTATTTAAAAGGATAAAAAATGGGAAAAGTAATCGGAATAGATTTGGGAACGACAAACTCTTGCGTAGCTGTATACGAAAGAGGCGAGGCGAAAGTTATACCGAACAAAGAGGGTAAAAACACAACGCCTTCAGTCGTGGCGTATACGGATAAGGGCGAAGTTTTAGTCGGAGATACGGCAAAAAGACAAGCTGTTACAAATCCGCAAAAAACTATCTACTCAATCAAAAGAATTATGGGCCTTATGATCAATGAAGATAAAGCCGCTGAAGCTAAAAAACGACTTCCGTATAAGATTGTGGATAGAAACGGTGCGTGCGCGATAGAGATAGCCGGTAAAGTTTATACTCCTCAAGAGATAAGCGCGAAAGTTTTAATGAAACTAAAAGAAGATGCCGAAAGCTTTTTGGGAGAGAGCGTAACAGACGCTGTTATCACAGTGCCGGCATATTTTAACGATGCGCAAAGAAAAGCGACGAAAGAAGCCGGAACTATTGCCGGTTTAAACGTGCTTCGTATCATAAACGAACCAACTTCAGCCGCTCTTGCTTATGGATTAGAGAAAAAAGAAGCCGAAAAAATTATGGTATATGATTTAGGTGGCGGTACATTTGACGTAACCGTATTGGAAACCGGCGATAATGTAGTAGAAGTTTTGGCGACAGGCGGAAACGCATTTTTGGGCGGAGATGATTTTGACAATCGTCTAATAGATTGGTTGATCAGCGAATTTAAAAATGAAAGCGGCATTGATTTAAAAAATGACGTTATGGCGCTTCAAAGATTGAAAGAGGCCGCTGAAAACGCTAAAAAAGAGCTATCTTCAGCAAATGAGACAGAGATAAATCTGCCTTTTATCACAGCGGACGCTACTGGCCCTAAACACTTGGTCAAAAAGCTTACAAGGGCGAAATTCGAATCCATGATAGAAGATTTGGTAAATGAAACGGTAGATAAAATAAAAGAGGTTATAAAAGATTCGGGCGTATCAAAAACGGATATCAAAGAGATCGTTATGGTTGGCGGTTCTACAAGAGTGCCGCTTGTACAAGAAAAAGTCAAAGCGTTTTTTGGTAAAGAGTTAAATAAATCCGTAAATCCTGACGAGGTTGTGGCAATCGGCGCGGCAATTCAAGGCGGAGTTATCAAGGGCGATGTTAAAGACGTATTGCTTTTGGACGTTACGCCTCTTAGCCTTGGCATAGAAACTCTTGGCGGAGTTATGACGAGACTAATTGATAAAGGCACTACGATTCCTGCGAAAAAAGCTCAAGTTTTTTCAACGGCGGACGATAATCAACCAGCGGTTACCATACATGTATTGCAAGGTGAGAGGGATTTTGCCAAAGATAATAAATCTTTGGGTCAATTTAATCTTGAAGGCATTCCTGCCGCTCCGCGCGGAATCCCGCAAATAGAAGTTACGTTTGATATAGACGCGAACGGAATTTTAACGGTTTCCGCGAAAGACAAAGCGAGCGGAAAAGCGCAAGAGATAAAAATCACGGGAAGTTCCGGGCTTGACGAAAAAGAGATAGAAAAAATGGTAAAAGACGCCGAACTTCACAAAGAAGAAGACAAGAAAAGAAAAGATGTGGTAGACGCGCGAAATGGCGCCGAAGCTCTAATTCATCAAACAGAAAAATCACTCAAAGATTTGGGCGAAAATATATCGGCTGACGATAAAGCTAAAATAGAAAAGGCTTTAAACGACTTAAAAGAGACTTTGAAAAATGAGAGCGCAAGTAAAGACGAGATTGACGCTAAAGTAAAAGATTTAACGGACGTAAGTCATAAATTGGCTGAAGAGATATATAAAAAAGAGCAAGGTGCAAACAACGGTGCCGGCGAAAATAAAAACGACGCTTCGCCAAAAAAAGACGACGACGTTATAGACGCTGAAGTAGAGTAACATTTTGGTTTGCTTTGGAAAACTTCCAAAGCAAACCGTTTTGTTTGTCGTAAAAGTAAAACTTTGCGCAAAATAAACATTTCTCGTCATTGCGAGCTGACAAAGTCAGCGCGGCAATCCCATCTCTACATGTAGAGCTTTTATCGTTTTACGCTTTTATATATAAAACATTCGCACATCTTATCTTTTATCTCAAACGCATACAATTTCCCTTTCAACTTTT
>JAISAU010000008.1 GCA_031266555.1 Campylobacteraceae bacterium | reverse complement strand
GAAAAACATTTTTTACATGTTTTTTCATTTAAATTGTAATAATAAATATCTCCATGCCATGTTCCAAAAAATAAATTTTGATCATCATTTGTAAATATCGGATTACAACATTCTTCCATAATGACAAATTCATCAACACAGTTTAAAGTATCAATTTGATATATTCTAAAAATACTTTCTCCATAATTACAGCCGCCATGAAAAACAAATTTATCACCATTATTTGAAATAGTTATATTTTTTATACAGAAAAGTCCGGGATGAAATTTACCTTCTTTTATTTGCCTTTCAATGTTCCAAATTTCTATTTGTATATTTTGGGGTGAGAATAATTTATTTGAATTTGGTAAAAATGAATGCCAAAATCCATTGCTTAATCTAAATGTTTTGTTTACCATAAATGTTTTATACCATATTCACATTCTTTAGTCAATACTGTTTTATAATATTATCAAAAAAATTTTAGCCACAATTGCACATAACGTTCCGGCTGTTTACGACGTTTTGCGTGGGAAGAGCGAAGCGATTGACCTAGCAAACCATAGCCCGAGCAGCCCCGCCCGGCACAGTCTCCGGACTGCGCCGCGTTATAAGCAGAGAGCACAGGCCTTGCAACTGCCAAATGTCCCGGCTGCCATTGCGGGAACGCCGTCCACATGTCTGTTTTCAATATTCCCAACCATGTCCCTTAATTTTTGTGGAGCAAAGATGGAAAAAATAATTGAATTGAAAATTCTTTTGTTTCGTCGTTACTTATGTAACCCTAATGTCCCTCTCTTTCTAATATTTTTTAAATTTGTCATGACCTTATTGCCAGTATGCTTGCAAATTCGGCGGCAAATATTTTAGAGGTTCGTATTATTTTTGCATAAAATAGGCTTTTTGTTCTGACGAAAGTCTCTCTATAGCGTATCTTAGCATTGTACAAGGCATTATCTTGTGGTATTTTTCCAAAAAATCAATAAGCTGCCGAAATCCTTTGGAAGACACCTTACCCATCTCTCTTAACATCCAACCGCAAGCTTTATGCATCAAATCGTGTTTATGAGTTAAAAATTTTTCACATAGTCTAATAATCAAAGCAAATTCACCCTTATGTATCAGATACCAATTTGCCACGACGCTCATTCGCTCTTCCCATAAAAAACCGCTTTGCGAAAGAGTTTGCAGTATCGCATAATCGCCGATTTCATAGCAATATCTACCCAAAATTTTATAAACCGATATATCTACCAGATCCCAATTATTGATATATTTTGTATGTTCAAGATAGAGGTTTACTATTTGATTTTTCTCTTTGTCGTCCGCTTTGTCAAATCTACTTGAAAGCATAACGAGCGCCGCAACTCTCGCCTCGTGCAAACGCTCTTTCAAAAGAACGCTTATTCCGCTTAGTTCAATTTGTTTATGAAATTTTTTAGCGACCATTCTTAAATCTTTTGCCTTAATACCGCAAAATGTGTCGTTTATATCGCCGTACCCGCCTTCAAAGCATTTAAAAAAATTTACATGATGAATAGCATAATCTTTATCTTCAAACTTCAAAAGCTCGTCAACGACATTTTTCGCGTCCATTTAAACGCTTTATCGCTTTTTTAGATTATTAAATCTATTGCAGCCGTCTATATCTTTTAAATTGCAAGATTTTTTATAGTACGTCATAGCTTTACTCAAATCTATTTTTACCATATTATTATCGCCAAACTCATATATATCGCCAAGCATGGCACAGCTGCCGCGCTCTCCCTTATCGCAAGCTTCGTTAAAAAGATTCAAAGCTTCGTTCAAGCTGTTATTAATTCCCTTCGTTTTATATTCGTAATAGTACAATCTGGCGAGCGTAGCCGTAAAAAACGCATTTTTTGGTTCTAAACTACAAGCTATTTGCAAATACTCTTTAGCTCTAATGTCGTTTTTCTCAAAACCGTCTCCCAAAAAATAAGCGATTCCGACGTTAAAACAACCTTCGGCGATTTTGCTATCGCAATTTTGTTGATATATGTTCAATTTTGAAGAATCAAACATATTCGCCTCGGCATTTAAATGCGTTAAACAAAAACAAATAGAGCAAAACAGCGCGGCTAAAAACTTGATTGTCATAATATTTCCCTTATATAAATTTTTTGAGTTTATTTTAACATAGATTTTATAGTTTTACATGTAATAACAGACATATAGATTAATTAATTTTAATATTTTTATAATTATTGCAAATAGAGAAATCTAAAATTACTCCAAATCCTTCAAGATATAAACAAAGGAACTTTTCAACAATTTTTAAGTAAAATTAATACTTTTATTAATAAATTAAGCATGGCGCAAGGGCTAAAAATGAGCGAAAAAGCAGTTTCGTATGAACCGAAAAATATAGAAGATAATTATTATAAAATTTGGGAAAGCAGAGGATATTTTGAGCTTGAAGGCAATAAAAATATACAAAAAAAGGGTAAAAATTTTTCAGTTATGATGCCGCCGCCAAACGTTACCGGAAGCCTTCATATCGGACACGCTTTAACTTTCACACTTCAAGATATATTAACTCGTTATAAAAGAATGGACGGCTATAAAACGCTCTGGCAACCTGGAGTTGACCATGCGGGAATAGCGACTCAAAACGTAGTCGAAAAGCAACTTCTAAAAAATGGCGTCAAAAAAGAAGATATTGGTAGAGAGAAATTCTTGCAAGAAATATGGAAGTGGAAAAACTACAGCGGCGGCGAAATAATAAAACAGTTGCGAAAATTAGGTGCTAGCCCCGCTTGGAGCAGAGAGCGTTTTACAATGGACGAGGGACTTAAAAACGCGGTCAGAAAAGCTTTTGTAACTCTTTACGACGAAGGGTTGATAGAACGCGGAAATTATATGGTCAATTGGTGTACGCACGACGGCGCGCTTAGCGATATAGAAGTCGAATATGAAGAGCATAAAGGCAAATTGTATTATTTAAAATACTTTTTCAAAAATTCCGATAAATACTTAACGGTCGCCACGACAAGGCCTGAAACATTTTTCGGCGATACCGCGGTTATGGTAAATCCGGATGATGAGAGATATAAACAATATATCGGTAAAAGCGTGATTTTGCCGATAATTAATCGCGAAATAAAAGTTATCTCTGACTTACATGTAGACAAAGAGTTTGGTTCCGGTTGCGTAAAAGTAACTCCAGCTCACGATATAAACGACTATGAAGTAGGCAAACGGCATAATTTGGAATTTATCACGATATTTGACGAAAACGGCATTTTAAATAACTACTGCGGAATATTTGAAGGCAAAGAGAGACTAAAAGCAAGAAACGATATAGTAGATGCGTTACAAAAAGCTGGAAATATAGAGAAAATTGAAGATTACGTAAATCAAGTCGGACACTGTTACAGATGTAAAAATATAGTTGAGCCTTATATCTCAAAACAGTGGTTTGTCAAAAAAGAGATAGCCAAAGGCGCTATAGAAAAAGTAAATAACTCCCTTGTAAAATTTCATCCGCCTCATTGGATAAACTCATATAACGCTTGGATGAAAGATTTGAAAGATTGGTGTATTTCAAGACAACTTTGGTGGGGACATAGAATACCTGTGTTTTATTGCGACGAGTGCGGCTTTGAGTGGGCGAGCAACGAAGAAAATCCTGACAAATGCCCTAAATGCGACTCCAAAAACTTTCATCAAGATCCGGATGTGCTTGACACGTGGTTTAGCTCTGGACTATGGCCATTTTCAACGCTTGGCTGGGAAAACGGCGAAAATATCGATAAAAAATACGGCGAAAATGATTTGCAAGATTTTTATCCTAATTCTATTTTGATTACAGGATTTGATATTCTGTTTTTCTGGGTTGCCAGAATGATGTTTTCAGGCGAACATTTTATGAAAAAATTGCCTTTTGAAAATATATACTTACACGCGTTGGTACGAGATGAATTCGGTCAAAAAATGAGTAAATCAAAAGGAAATGTGATAGACCCGCTGGATATGATAAACGAATTCAGCGCGGACGTATTGCGTTTTACTTTAGCAGTTTTGGCTGTTCAAGGAAGAGATATAAAGCTTAGTAAAGATAGGCTCGAGCAGATGAGAAACTTTACGAACAAACTTTTTAACGCTTCAAGATTTTTGCTTTTAAATGAAAAAAGTTTTCAAGACTTGCAACATGTAGATATAAAAACAAAATTAGGACTTTATATAAAAAGTCGTCTTAACGCGACTACAAAAGAGGTGAGAGATTATCTTGAGAGCTACAGATTTAACGATGCGGCTACAACTCTTTATCGCTTTTTATGGGGGGAATTTTGCGATTGGGGCATAGAACTCGCCAAAGCTCAAAAAGAGGCTGTAAACGAACTTGGAGCAATTTTTAAAGAAGCTATGAAACTGCTTCATCCGTTTATGCCTTTTATTTCCGAGTATCTATATCAAGAGTTAAGCGGCACATCGCTCGAAGAAGCACAATCTATTATGATAAAACCTTATCCTGACGATTTGGCGCAAGACAAAGAGATAGAAGAGACTTTCTCGCTTGTTATAGAAGCTATAGTTGGAATAAGACGCGCTAAAGCAACGCTTGATATTGCGGGATTAATACCAAAAGCGGCTATAAAATTTGAAAACAAAACATTTGACGAGCAATTTGCGCCGTTTGTTAAACTGCTGGCAAAAGTGGAAAATATAACTTTTGTAAAAGCAAATATAGAAAACGCCGTAAGAGACGTAGGAGATAATCTGGAAGTTTTTATACCGCTTGAGAACGTGGATTTAACTCTACTGGTTCAAAGATTAAACGCTCAAAAAATTAAGCTTGAAAAAGAGATCGCGAAATTTGAAAATATGCTTAGTAACGAAAAATTCATAGCAAACGCTCCAAAAGATGTAGTTGAACAAAATAAAAATGCGTTAAATGACGCAAAGTCCAAAATCTCAAAAGTTAATGACGAATTAAATACGCTCTCAAAGGTTGCAAATTGATAGAAATATCAAATCTTAGCAAATATTTCGGAAATAATAAGATACTAAGCGATATCACTTTAAAAATTGAACAAAATGAGATATTCGCGATAGTAGGACACAGCGGAGCCGGAAAATCGACGCTGCTTCGTTGCATAAACGGACTCGAAAAGTATGACGAGGGCGAATTAAAAGTATTCGGCAAAGAGATAAGTAAAATGAGCGAAGACGATTTGCGTTTTTTAAGAAAAAACATAGGAATGATTTTTCAGCATTTCTCACTGCTTGAACAAAAAAACGTATATCAAAATGTAGCGCTTCCAATGCAACTTTGGGGATATAAAAAAAGCGATATAGACAAAAAAGTGGAAGAACTTTTGACACTTGTAGGGCTTATTCATAAAAAAAATAGTTATCCCAAAGCCTTAAGCGGCGGCGAGAAACAAAGGGTCGCCATAGCGAGAGCCTTGACTCTGGAGCCAAAAATTCTTTTAAGCGACGAAGCCACGAGCGCGCTTGATCCAAATACAACTTCATCTATACTTGAACTTTTAAAAACTATCAATAAAACGCTTGGGATTACCATAATTTTAGTAACGCATGAGATGAATGTGGTAAAAACAGTCGCTAACAGAGCTCTTTTGCTTGAAAACGGACAAATTATAGGTTTTGGTGAGATAGAATTTTTATTTTTAAAACCTAATGAGCAGATGAGAAAATTCTTAGGCGAAGAGGACATTTTACCAGAACATGGCGTCAACATCAGACTCTATTTTCCAAGCACAATATCCGATAAAGCGGTAGTTACCGCTATGGCAAGAAAGCTTGGCATAGATTTTAGTATCGTTTGGGGCAGACTTGAAAAATTAGGCGATAAAGTCGTGGGTTCTTTGGTCATTAACGTGGATTTAAAGTACGCCGATATCGCGAAAAACTATTTGGAAACGAAAACGGAAATCTTTTGGGAGATAATTTAATGAGCGACAAATTTATAGCGGTAACAAAATTAATGTTTCAAGCTCTGTTTGAAACTCTTTATATGAGCTTAGCGTCCACATTTTTTGCCGTGTTAATAGGCTTCGCAATCTCTGTGGTTTTAATTATGACGGATAAAAACGGACTCTCGCCAAACAGATATATTTACGGCTCGCTTGACGTTATAGTAAACACCTTCCGCTCATTTCCATTTATCATACTTATCATTATCCTTTTCCCATTTACAAAAATAATCATAGGAAAAATCACGGGCACAACCGCGTCAATCGTACCTTTGACAATAGGAGCGGCGCCTTTTGTGGCAAGGCTATTTGAAAACGCGTTCAAAGAAGTGCATTATGGTATAATTGAAGCCGCTAAATCATTTGGCGCGAGCAAACTTCAAATAATTTTCAAAGTTATGCTCCCGGAAGCTATGCCAAGCATTGTCTCAGCTATTACCTTAACATTGATAGTAATCGTCGGTTTTTCAGCGATGGCAGGCACAGTCGGAGGAGGAGGTTTAGGACAAATCGCTATACAGTACGGATATAATGGATTTCAAGCGGATATTTTATTTTATACTGTTGTAATACTTATTGTGCTTGTGCAGATTTTTCAAATATTTGGCAATTTAGTTTATAAAGTCATCAAACATTAAACGTAAGGAGTTTTTATGAAAAAGATTTATGCTTTACTTGTGGGCGTCGCGCTTACTTTCAGCGCTTGCTCTAGCAACAAAGGTTCTTCCAAAACGGTAACCGTAGGCGCTACGCCTATTCCGCACGCGGAGATTTTGGAGTTTGCGAAACCGCTTCTTGAAAAAGAGGGTTACACGCTTAATATCCAAGTTTTCAACGATTATGTTATACCTAATATGGCGGTATTTAACGGCGAAATCGACGCTAATTTTTTTCAGCATTCGCCATATCTTGAGCAATTCAACAAAGATAAAAATACCGATTTGGTAAAAACCGTTTCGGTTCATTTGGAACCTATAGGTATCTATTCTGTCAAGTTAAATTCCATAGACGAACTATCAAACAGCGATAGCATAGCCATACCAAATGATCCCACGAACAGCAATAGAGCGCTTGAAGTATTGCAAGCTGCCGGTATTATAAAGTTAAATAGCGAAAAAGAGATAAGAACAAAACTTGATATCATCGAAAATCCGAAAAATATTGAGATAGTTGAGATAGAAGCTCCTCAATTGCCGCGAACAATTGGCGATTTTGATCTGTCTGTCATCAATACAAACTTTGCTATTCCAGCTAAACTAAATCCACTTAAAGACGCTCTTTTTCTTGAAAGCAAAGAATCTCCTTACGCCAATATCGTAGTTGTCAAAAAAGGAAATGAGAACAAAGAGAGCATTAAAGCCCTTAATAAAGTTTTGAACTCCGAAGAGGTTCGTAATTTTATACGCGAAAAATATCAGGGCACAATCATAGAGGCGTTCTAACTCTTTATGATAGAAACTATTTCGCTATGGCTAACCCAAACAATAGGAAGCTTTGGATATATCGGAATTTTTATTCTTATGGCGATTGAAAGTTCCATATTTCCGCTTCCAAGCGAGATAGTCATCATTCCTGCGGGCTATCTTGCATATCAGGGTGAAATGAACTATTTTTTAATAGTCATATGCGGCACTTTAGGTTCGCTCGCGGGAGCTTGCTTTAACTACTATTTGGCTTTTAAACTCGGACGAACTCTGCTTTTAAAATACGGCAAATATATTTTCATAAAACCATATCATTTGGAAAAAGTGGAGATTTTTTTTAACCGACACGGAGAAATTTCAACATTCAGCGGAAGACTTGTGCTTGGCGTAAGGCATTTTATATCTTTACCTGCGGGACTTGCTCGTATGAATTTGACTAAATTCTCTTTTTATACGATTTTGGGCTCATTTATTTGGGTAAATATCTTAGCGTTGCTCGGATTTTTTATAGGAGAAAATGAGGAACTGATACAAAAATATTTATGGTATATAATCATCGCCTTAATAATTCTTATAATTATAATCGCGTTTTTTTACGCGAAAAAACATATTAGCGCTGCAAAATAACGAAATACTACAAAACGCTTTTTGGCGCCAAACGCCATCCACAGAGATAAAGAACTACTATTTTTTACATAACAAAGGCTAGTCTTAATTTTTTTTATGTTTGTTTTAACAAGTAGTATTATATTATGATGTTATCGGTTCTTTAGCATACCAATACCAAATTCTTTATAATATAGGTGGGGTAAATATGTTTTTGTATAAAAGTAAAAAACATATTAGAATATCGGTATTTTTTATGCTATATTGTACATGTAGAGTCTAGACTCTTTATAGAATTTCTACTATCGTAGATTGTTGCCGCAAGCTCAGGACGTCCAGGGTCTAGACTCGGTATAGAATTTCTACTATTGTAGATATATAGTTTCCTAATGTTCCAATTATTGTCTAGGCTCTTTATTGAATTTCTACTATTGTAGATGATAATCTTAGACAGTAGCATTATGAGTATAGCCTAGACTCTTTAGTAAATTTCTACTATTGTAGATTCAGGAATATTTAATCCAAAGCATTATAGTCTAGACTCTCTATAGAATTTCTACTATTGTAGATTTTTAACTTCTTGATATTCTCTTTTATATTAAGTCTAGACTCTTTAGTAAATTTCTACTATTGTAGATAAAGAGGGTTGGCTGTTCTTTGTGTGTGTTTAGACTCTTTAGTAAATTTCTACTATTTACTAACTAAACAATATACTACCATAAGCAATATAGATAAATATAACTGTAACATATTAGATAATAGGTTTGAAAACTTTATCTAGGAGTATTTTCGGCACATTATAGATGATTACAGGCTTTTTGCGTAATCAAAGCGCAATATAAACAATTGATTTGCATTATCTACATATGATTTGATACATGTAGTTATTGAAATTAGTTAATATGCACTACTTACTACAGTTATTATTCTACTTCATTGTTTAGTGGGCGAGGGAATTTCAATCGCAAAAGCACAAATCCGGGCACTGAAAGTTGTAAAAGCTATCTCCAAAATCGTATTCTAATTTTCAAAAGATTGATTGTGATTAAAATACACTGTTCTAATCAATAAATCGTTTTGTTATTTGTTCGTAAGCGTCTATGCGTCTATCCCTCAAAAACGGCCAAATTCTTCTTACATTTTCGCTTGCTTTAAAGTCTATATCGCAATACAAAATCATCTCTTTTTCGTTATCTGCCATTGCCAAAAATTCCCCTTGCGCTCCGGCGACAAACGAATTTCCCCAAAAACGAATGCTATTAGCGACGCCTTTATCATCAGATTCTTTACCGACTCTATTTACCGACACGATAGGCAAACCATTTGCCACGGCATGAGAGCGTTGTATTGTAATCCATGCGTCAAGTTGTCGTTTTTTCTCTTCTTCCCAATCTTCGTCAAACCAGCCTATCGCGGTCGGATATACCAATAAATCAGCCCCTTTTAACGCCATAAGTCTAGCGGCTTCCGGATACCATTGATCCCAACATATTAAAAGACCGATCTTGCCAATACTTGTATTTATCGGTTCAAACCCCAAGTCGCCCGGAGTAAAATAAAATTTTTCATAAAATGACGGATCGTCCGGAATGTGCATTTTTCTATATTTTCCTGCCATTTTACCGTCTTTTTCAAAAATAACCGCAGTATTATGATAAAGTCCAACAGAGCGCTTCTCGAACAAAGAGACGATTAAAACTACGCTGTTTTCTTTTGCCGTATCAGACCAAAAAATCAAATCTTTCTCATGGTCCTCAGCTAAATCAAAATTATCCGTATTTTCGCTGATACAAAAATATCTATCTTGGTGAAGTTCCCCCAAAACCACAAGTTGCGCGCCGTTTTTGGCAGCTTCTTGAATAGCTTTACATGTATGCTCTATCGTAGTTTTTTTATCGCCATGAAATTTTTGCTGTATAAGTGCTGTTTTCATAAAATCTCCATAATTTTTGCTTCGCATTATATCATTAAAAACCACATGTACAGGTTTATTTTTACAGTGGAAGAGCCTACTTTGCGCGATTTCCATAGTATCTATTCATAGTTGCGCAGTGCAAACTGCCATGTTCTCTTATAAAAACTCTTGCGTCTACCCCTACTATTTTATGATTTGACAACGCATTTTGTAAAGAGTTCAAAACTCTATCGTCATTTTTATCATTATATGTCGGCACAATAAGCGCGCCGTTAACAAAAACAAAATTAGCATAAGTCGCCGGCAGGCGGTGTTTATCGTAAAATATTGGTTTTGGAAGCGGCAAAGGCAACAGATTAAAACCTGTGTTTTTTAACTCTTCTTCCATCTTTTTAAGCTCAAGATAGTGCTCATCTTTTTCATCCTTACAAGTTGTATATGCTATAGTGTCGGGTTTAATAAAGCGAGCCAAAGTATCTACATGTGAGTCGGTATCGTCTCCTTTTAGATATCCGTTTTCAAGCCAAACGATTTTTTTAAGTCCAAAAAGCTCTTTTAGCTTAGTATCTATTTGGGGGAAAGTAAGATGTGGATTTCTGTGTTTTTCAAGAAGACATTTTTTAGTTGTGAGCATTACTTCCTCGCCGTTACTATCTATACTGCCGCCCTCCAAAATCAAAGGTATATTTAAAAGTTCGCCTTGCAATTTTTTATTATTGTAAAGCGTTTTGTTTACTAAATTATCAAGCGAAGCGTCAAATTTACCACCCCAAGCATTAAATGTAAAATCATAAGATATTATTTCATTATCGCTTTTTACGTCTATAGCTCCAAAGTCTCTTATCCACGTGTCGTTTGTAGGCACTTCAAAAAATGCTACATTGTCTATTCCGTCCAAAATAGCTTCTGCCTTTTTTAGATTGGCACACAAAACAAAACAATTTTGAAATTTTGAAACAGCTGATATAAACTCTCGGTAAGAATATAATATCTCATCAAGATATTTATTCCAATCCGTATTTTCATGAGGCAGGACAAAAAGCAGAGCCTCTTGTTTTTCCCATTCGGCAAATAATCTTTTCATCATCTCTCCTTGTTTTATCAAAAAAATTATATCAAAAGTGTTATTTTATCCTTTTGAAGCTATTTTTGTGGATAACATGTAATCTTTATGGCCAATTTTAATCTATCTTTGAAGCTAATATTATGCCAAAAAGTTACATTTTTAATCTAAGTAATTAAACATGAAGCATTTAATTGGTATTTATTGGCAGCTATAAACGTTATATATGTTACTAAAATACTCATATAAATAATGATAATGTTACTAAAATACTCATATAAATAAACATGTAACATCAAAACACTCTTTTAGAAGTATAATTTAAAAAGCGAAAAAAGCAATTCCAATAAGAGGTGTTACAAAATGTCACTAATCTATGAACCAAGTCGTGCTTTTAGTAAAGAAGCGCGCGTTAAGAATATGTGCGAATATAAAGAGTTATGTTTGCAGGCAGAAGATGATTATGCGGGATACTGGGCGAAGTTAGCGCGCGAAAAAATAGAATGGTTTGAACCGTTTCATACCGTATTGGATGAAAGTAACGCGCCGTTTTATAAATGGTTTGTGGGCGGCAAACTAAATGTGACTCATCAATGCTTGAAGCGCCATTTGAATGTTAGAAAAAATAAAGCTGCGATTATCTGGGAAAGCGAATTTGGCGATAAACGTATTATCACGTACTTACAACTATTTTACCGTGTAAATCGTATGGCAAACTTAATGAAAAACAAGTTTGACATTAAAAAAGGCGATCGTGTGGTTTTGTATATGCCGATGATTCCCGAAGCTGTCTTTGCGATGCTTGCGTGCGCAAAAATAGGCGCGATTCACTCCGTAGTATTTGGCGGATTTTCAGCCGAAGCTTTACGAGATAGGATAATAGACGCCGAAGCGAAACTTGTTATAACGGCAGACGGCGCGTTTAGACGCGGAAAGCCGTACATGTTAAAGCCTATAGTTGACGAGGCTTTGAGTGTGGGATGCGAATGCTGCAAAAAAGTTTTAATGGTAGAGAGAAATAAAGAGCCTGTTAATTATGTAAGAGGCAGAGACTATATATACAACGAGCTTATTATGCAAGAGTCTCAATACTGCGACCCTGAGCCTATGGATAGCGAAGATCCACTGTTTTTACTATATACGTCGGGCAGTACAGGCAAACCAAAAGGCGTGCAGCATTCGGGCGCCGGTTACATTCTTTGGGCGCAATATACGATGGAAAACGTATTTGACGTAAAAGAAAACGATACGTTTTGGTGCACAGCCGATGTGGGTTGGATAACTGGGCATACATATACGGTATACGGACCGCTTGCCATAGGCGCTACGACTTTTATATATGAAGGCACTCCAACATATCCTGACGTCGGGCGTTTTTGGAAAAATATAGAAGAACATAGAATAAATCAATTTTATACATCTCCAACGGCTATTAGAATGCTTCATAAAGAGGGGCCCAACGAACCCTCAAAATACGACCTTAGCAGTTTAAAAGTATTAGGAACTGTGGGCGAGCCGATAGATCCGGACGCATGGCTATGGTTTAGAGAAGTTATAGGGAATAATAAATGCTCTATTGTAGATACTTGGTGGCAAACGGAAACCGGCGGGCATATGATATCCCCATTGCCTGGAGCCACGCCTCAAAAACCAGGATATGCTACTTTTCCGCTTCCCGGAATTTACGCAGAAATTGTGGATAATGACGGCAATCCTGTGCCGCGAGGCGAAAAAGGGTTGCTTTGCATAACAAAACCTTGGCCTTCGATGATAAGAACTATTTGGAACGATCCTGAGCGTTTCGTGAAAGCATATTTCGGCGATGTCAAGAAAAACGGCAAACCGGTATATTTTTCTGGCGATGGCGCGATAATGGATAAAGACGGATATATTATGATAACCGGACGTACCGACGATGTTATTAATGTGTCGGGTCATAGATTGGGAACGGCTGAAATAGAGGCTGTTTTAGCGCATCATGAAAATGTTTCCGAAGTCGCGGTTGTCGGTAAACCAAACAAAATAAAAGGCGAAGGGATATTTGCGTATATTGTTCTTAAAAACGCGAATGACAATATAGGCGAAGAGATAGAGATGATCCAAGAGCTTAATAAGTTAATAGTTAAGCAAATAGGAGCTATAGCAAAACTTGACGCTATTAAATTTGTGCCTGGGCTTCCAAAAACCAGAAGCGGTAAAATAGTAAGACGAATTTTGCGCTCTATCGCTAAAAATGAAGAGATAAATCAAGATATTTCAACCTTAGAAGATCCTACTATAGTAGAACAAATTCAGATGTTAGAAGTAAATTAATTTTATAGCGCGCCTCTTTTTGGCGCGCTATGTTGTGTTT
>JAISAU010000021.1 GCA_031266555.1 Campylobacteraceae bacterium | reverse complement strand
GATGATAATAAAACAGAAGAAGAGTTAGAACATTTTCTACAACAACAAACTGCTCAAACAAGTCAAAACTCAAAACAAGAAACAAATCAAAACAACAATAAAGGTATATTAGACAATATTGCCTCATCAATGTCAGATAGCACAGATAAACTGGTATCTCAACTTGATAAAAGTACAAAACCTATACAAGATACTGTAGTAGGAGTTGGACAACTATTTTCTAAAGTAAAAGATAAAGTAAGCGGTAGTGATGATGTGCAAGAAGAGTCTGAGACATTGTCGTCGGGGAATAAAAACAATAATAATAGCAATGATGATGACGAATGGGAGGGAGGAGATACCGCATCGTCTGACAAAAACTTCAAAAAACTTAGCGAAGAACAGTTAAAACGAAACGGGATTGATCCTCACGACTTTAAACCCCAATATGTATTTGACAATCCATCTCATTACGATATATACAGAAACACGAAAACAGGCGAAGTTTTGATTATAAGGAAAAAAGGGGTTGGGGAAACTATAAGAACCGGAGTATTCATCAAATGAAAACGACAACCATACCAAAAATAATGTTGGAGCTTGTGGTCTATAGCGATTATTTTGACATAGATAGTTTTAGCGATTTCATACATACAAAGCCTACGGATTATTGCTTTAAAGGCGATATCAGTCCGACATATAAAGTAGTAAGAAAAAGTACGCGTTGGGAATATTCCAGCGGCTACATAGAGACGTATTATCTCGAAGAACTCTCAAATCAATTTGTAGAACAGTTTTCTTCTCTTGCTAAAAAGATATCTGAATATACCTCCAAAAATAAGTTGCATACCTACATATGTGTTGTTGGGGAATTTGATCACGACAACAAGCCCATTTTTCATTTTAACAAAGAGTTTTTAAAGTTGTCTGCGAAGCTAAATACCGAAATTGGTATGGACCTGTATTGTTATATAGATGGTTATGAAGGCGAGGATTATGAAAAATATGGCGTATACGACGAGATGGTAACACCCAGAGTTAAATTAGATTTCTCGATATTCGGCGACTGTTTTGATGTGGAAGAGTTTAGTAATCTTTTGCAAGTAAAACCGAAAGACTTTTGGCTTAAAGATGAGAATAAAAAAGAGACGTGCTGGAAGTACTCTTACGGTTATAAGAGAATATATTATTCTCAAAAACTTTCCGCGAGATTTATAAAACAGTTCGCTCCTCTTGCTAAAAAGATATCCGAATATGCCGCTAAGAATAGTCTAAACGTCAAAGTGGATATTACCGCGGAATGTTTTTACAGTCAAAAACCAGCTATTACTTTTAATAAAAGCTTTTTAAGATTGCTTGCCAAGCTAAACGCTGAAGTTGATGTGAATTTATACTGTTTGAGAGAGTTGTGACGGGGGGGTGTAGCCCTAATTATTTTATTAAGAGGTTCGTCATTTTAGCATTTGAACGCTTATTGATATGATTTGTGCCAGTTTTATTAAATTTCGCGGGAAATTAAAGCGGACAAATTTCATTTTAATTTGTACATGTTGTATCTTTAAAGATGTAATTTTGAAAAATACGGCAGAGAAGAACGCTGTTTTGACGATATATATGGGCGTTTTCACGGAATTATTTTATTTGCATTGAAAGCTTCATTGAGTCGCTGCACAAAGTATAAATGTTACATATAGTGTAAAATCGCTATTTTTGTTTTTAAAAATGTTTTTGCATGTATAAAAATTTACATCTTTTCGTTACTATATAAAAATAGTTTTTTAAAGGAGTTTAGCATGTCCGGAATTTTAATACCTTTGGCAGATGGATTTGAGGAGATTGAAGCGATAACTATCGCGGACGTTTTAAGCAGAGGCGGTTTGAATGTTGTTACGGCGGCTATTCTCAAAAAAGAGGTTATTGGAGCGCACGGTATAAAAGTGGTTGCGGATATGCTTCTTGATGATGTGGAAAGTTTTGATTTTGACGCAATTGTTTTGCCGGGAGGCAGTCCAGGGTATCAAAATCTGGCAAAAAGCGAGAAACTTTTAGCGTTATTAAAAGATTTTGATGAAGCCAATAAGCTTGTGGGCGCTATTTGCGCCGCGCCGTATGTTTTGGCTAAAGCCAAAGTTCTCAAAAACTCATACACTTGCTATCCCCCAATGAAATCTGAAATTAAAAAGCCAGGCTATGTAGATAATAAAAATGTAGTGATAGACGACAATATTTTTACCTCAAAAGGACCTGCGACCGCGATAGAGTTCGCTCTTGAGTTATTAAAAAAACTAAAAAGCGACGAGATCTCGCAAAGCGTTCGCGAAAGTCTTTTAGCGTAATAATTCTTACATGTAAAGGCGATACAAAACCTTTTTCATATAGCGAAGCCAAATCCAAAATAATGCTAATATAATTAAATCCCTAAGAAATTCGCGAGTATTTTGGCGCCTTTTGGCGTTAATATAGACTCAGGATGAAATTGCACGCCGTACGTTTCATACTCTTGATGTTTTACAGCCATTATTTCGCCATCTCGTGTTTGCGCTATAACTTTTAAAATCGGCGGTATTTTTGAGCTATCCGCAGCAAGCGAATGATATCTTGCTACTAGTATCTCGTTAGGAAGAGATTTGAAAAGTTTACTGCTAGCATTTATATTTACGAGAGATTGTTTGCCGTGCATTAAATTTTTCGCGTAAATTACCGGCGCGCCAAAAGCTTCGCAAATAGCTTGATGACCAAGGCATACGCCTAAAATCGGAATCTTTGGCGCAAAATATTTAACCGCTTCTATGCAAATCCCCGCATTTTCCGGTCGCCCGGGACCCGGAGATAAGATAATTGTTTTTGGTTTTAAAGCTTCTATCTCTTTTAAATTTAGTTCGTCGTTTCGTATGACTTTTATATCCGGGTTTATTTCGCCGATTAATTGGTATAAGTTGTATGAAAAACTATCGTAATTATCTATAAGCAAAATCATTTGTTTCCTTTGCGGCTTTTCGCAGAGCGTTAAAAACAGCTTTTGCTTTATTGTTGCACTCTTCGTACTCATTTTCCGCTATGCTATCCGCGACTATTCCAGCACCTGAGCGAACATATACTTTATCGTCTTTTTTAAACGCTATTCTTATGGCTATACATGTATCCATATCGCCTGAAAAACTCAAATATCCTATCGCTCCGCCGTAAATGCCTCGCCTGTTTCCTTCAAGTTCATGTATTATTTCACATGCGCGAATTTTAGGAGCGCCGGAAAGCGTGCCAGCCGGCAATACTGAGCTAATAGCGTCAATCGCGTTTTTGTTATCTAAAATCTTGCTGGATATGGTTGAGCCTATATGCATAATATGTGAAAATCGTAATATAGATAAGTATTTTTCAACTTTTACCGAGCCGAATTTACTGATTTTACCAAGGTCGTTACGCCCTAAATCTACAAGCATATTGTGTTCGGCAAGTTCTTTTGGATCTGATAATAGTTCAGTTTCGAGCTCTTTATCCTCTTTTTCGTTTATTCCTCTGCGTCTTGTGCCGGCAAGCGGAAATGTGAATAATTTTTTGCCTTCAAGCTTTACAAGCGTTTCCGGGGACGCTCCGGCTATTTCCACTTTATCGCTGCTAAAATAGAACATGTAAGGCGATGGGTTCAGTTCTCTTAATATCTGATAAGTGTCAAAAATACTGCCTTTAGCTTCGGCCTCAAAACGATTTGACAAAACTACTTGAAATATATCGCCCTCTTTTATATAATGTTTTGCTTTTTCAACCATCTCGCAGTATTTTTCTTTATCAAAAAGCGCGTTAAAATCGGACAATAATTTAAGAGGTTGGATATTGGCTTTTACTTCGCTTGTTATAAGATTTTCCATTAGGTTGAGTTCGCCCAAAGCTTTATTGTAGTTTTCTTCAAAATTATCTGTTTTAATGTTTATTATCAAAAAAATCAATTTTTTATAATTATCAAAAGCGATAATTTTGTCAAAAAGCATCAAATCCATATCTTTAAATTGCGCTTCATCTTTCCCTTCCAATTTTAAAACTTTTTCATCGTATTTAACGTAATCATACGAAAAATATCCGACAAGTCCTCCGGAAAACGGCGGTAATTCGTTAAATTTTAAACTTGCGTTTTCTGTCAAAATTTTTTGTATATATTTGTTTGGATTATCAGTCGTTATCTCTATATCGACGCCGTTTTTTATTGTAAGCAATCCGTCTTTGCAAGATATTTCTAGTTTTGGATCATAACCTAAAAATGTATATCGTCCGGTCTCTTTTGCGTCTTCAAGGCTTTCTAAAATAAAACATTGACGAGAGACGCTCTTTAGCGTTTTAAATATATCCACTGGACTTTGGTTATTTTGTGGCAAAATTTTGTAAACAGGGAGAGATTTGTACTTTGAAGCTATGGATTTTAACTTTTCGTACAACACGTTATAACGCTCCTTTTTTGTTTTCGTGCCATTATATAGTTTCATATTTTATTTGTCAATTATATCGTTGAATAAAAAAAGAGCAAAAAATGTTAAAACAGACAGATATAAAAAAGCGAAATTACAGAAGATTTCATCTCATTTTATAAAACTTAAAAACGATATATATTTAGCGAATAATTATTAAAAATGTAAAGCTAAGCTTAGGATAATTCGCGTCTACTTGTATAAAAGATATTTTTTAAAAAAGTAAAAACCAATTTTATAGCGATAAATTTCAGACGTTACATGTAGCGTGAATTTTTGAAAATCCGCGCTATCTTTGCAGTCGCACGCCTTGCATTTTTTGAAGCTCGTTTATAAAACTATCGTTTACTCCAAATCCAAGAGGTATCTCTTTTAGTTTTTGTTCTTTATACGTTATAGTGAGTTTGACTTTTTGAGAACCTTTGTATAGAAGTGAGAGTTCTGAAATTTTATCCAAAATGACAGTGTCGTTTGAGAGTTCTACTATTATTTCTAAAATGTTTGTCTCGTTATTTGGGTTTGTAAAAATTTGCTCCATTTGAAATTCAACTGACGGTTTTTCGTCATTTGAGTTAAATATTTGCGCGTCGTTTTTCGTATCGGCATTGTTGTTATTCGTATTAACGGCAGTTTCGCTTTGTTTTGCGTCATTGTCAATTTTGATTATATCGATTTTTTGTTTTTTAGCCTCTTGCAAATCCATTACTTTAAGAACCCTAAAAGACGTGCCGTTACTCTCTTTATTCACTTCGGCATAAACTGCTAAAAGGTCGTCTATTCCAATAGCTTCTAATTTTTCCATAGTTTTTTCAAAGATTGTAAACTCTAAGTTTCCGTGCAGATCTAAAAGGGTTAATATGCTGAACTTATTACCTTTTTTACTTATTTTAGTCTTTATCTCTTCCACTTTGCCGATAAATATTGTTTTTGAACCGCTAGCAATTTCATCCAATTCGCTTGAAAGAGTATATTTTATCTTTTTTAGCCGCTCTTTAAATTCGTCAAGCGGATGACCGGAAATATAAAAACCTATGGTCTCCTTTTCCAAGCTCAAAATAGTTTTCAAATCATACTCATCTTGCTTTTCTATATTGACATTAACGCTAAGCACGTCTTCGCTGGTTCCAAACAAAGAAGTCTCGGCTTGTTTTTTTTGCAAAGAACCGTCTTGACTCGCTTTTATAATCACGGTTATCTGTTCCAAAAGCGCTCGTCTTGAATAATTAAAACAATCAAGTGCGCCTGATTTTATAAGACTTTCGATAACTTTTTTGTTGACCTTTTGCGTGTCTATACGAGAGATAAAGTCGTTTAAATCTTTAAAAGCTCCCTTTTCTCTCTCTTCAAGCATTACTTTTACCGCCGCGGTGCCGACTCCTTTTATCGCTCCGAGTCCGAACATTATGGCGTTTTCGCCTTCATCGGTTTTAACGGGGGTGAATTCAACCATACTTTTTTGCATATTTGGAGGTGAAAGTTTGATATGAAGTCTATCAAGCTCTTCTATATACTGGACGATTTTATCCGTATTGTTTTGCTCGCTCGTTAAAAGAGCCGCCATAAATTCTTGACTATAATGGGCTTTTAACCACGCTGTTTGGAAAGTTATCATAGCGTATGCAGCCGAGTGCGATTTATTGAAACCGTATCCAGCAAATTTTACAATCAAGTCAAAAAGTTCTTCGGATTTTTTTCTATTGTGCCCATTTTTTGCCGCGCCGTCGGCAAATTCGCTTTTTAGCCTATCCATCTCCTCTTTTATCTTTTTTCCCATAGCGCGTCTGACCAGATCCGCGCTTCCTAGTGAAAATCCTCCTATGGTTTGGACTATTTGCATAACTTGTTCTTGATAGACGATAACGCCGTAAGTAGGTTTTAGTATCGGTTCCAAAGCGTCAAACGCATAAGTTATTTTAGCTCGCCCATGTTTTCTTTCTATAAAATCATCAAGCATTCCGGATTCCATAGGACCAGGACGATATAGAGCCAAAACGGCTATTATATCTTCAAAAGTGGTTGGTTGAAGTCTTGCGTTTAACTGCTGCATACCATCGGATTCTATTTGGAACAGACCAACGGTTTGGCCGCTTCTTATCAGCCCGTAAACCTCTTTGTCGTCCATACCTATTTGTGACCACTCTATAGTTTTGCCGTGCCTTATTTTTATCAGTTTTATAGCTTCGTCTATAACAGTTAAAGTTTTTAGCCCCAAAAAGTCAAACTTTATCAGATCCACATCTTCTAAAAATTTTAAAGAGTATTGAGTTACTATATTATTTTCGCCGGAAGGCTTATAAAGAGGAGTTTTTTCCCAAAGTTCTTCGTTACTTATTACAACACCCGCGGCGTGCATACCCGCATTTCTGTTTAGCCCCTCAAGAGCAAGAGCAAATTTCCATACCCTTTTGGCTTGCTCGTTTGTTGTTACAAGCTCTCTTAGCTTAGGTTCTTTTTGAAAAGCTCCGGGTTTATAGTCCGGTTCCCCCTCTTTTCCTTTGCCGTTTAATGTTATTTCAAGTTCATTTGGTATGAGTTTTGCCATAGCGTCTGCTTCGGCGTACGGCATACCAAGCACTCTTGCCGTATCTCTTATAACTCCTCTTGCTAATAATTTACCGAAAGTTATAACTTGCGCGACATTATATCTGCCGTATTTTTGCACTACGTAATCAAATATCTCCTCGCGTCTTTTTTGACAAAAGTCTATATCGATATCGGGCATACTTATACGAGAAGGGTTTAAAAAACGCTCAAAAAGCAAATTATACGGCATTGGGTCAATATCGGTGATTTTAAGCGAATACACAACTAAGCTTCCTGCCGCCGAACCGCGTCCGGGACCAACCGGAACTCCTCTTGATTTTGCTTCGCGGATAAAATCCCAAACTATCAACATGTAGCCCGGAAATCTCATATTTTTTATTATCTCTATCTCGTTTTCAAGTCTTGAGCGATACTCTTCGTGTTTTTCCTCCGCTATATGAACAAGTCTTTTTTCAAGTCCTATTTTACATACATGTTCAAACAGTATTTTGTCGTTTTCAAGCGAATTTTTCTCATTTGGAAAAGGCAAATTTAATCCGTATTCTTTTGAGTATTCAAGAGTAAAAAGAAAATTCGGCGGCGTTGGATTTCCAAGTTTTAACGTTAAATCGCATTTATCCACAATCTCTTGAGTGTTTTTTATAGCTTCGGGAATATCTAAAAAAAGCTCCGTCATCTCGTTTGGCGTTTTGATATAAAATTCATGCACGGAGTGGCGAAGTCTTTTTGGATCGTCAAAATTTTTATTCATAGCGATACACATAAAAGCTTCGTGCGCTTCGGCGTACTCTTTGTAAGGGTAGTGCGTGTCGTTCGTAGCTATGATTTTTATGCCGGTCTCTTTTGACAAACGGATAATTTGCTCGTCAATAAAAAGTTGGTCGTTTATGCCGTGACGCATTAATTCAAAATAAAAATCTTCCCCGAAAATATCCCTATATTCATTGGCTATCTCTTTTGCTTTTTCATAACCTTTCGCGCCAAATTGCACATTTCTCTCGTTTTTGGTATTTAAGTGCCAGCTTACTTCGCCTTGAAGGCAAGCGGAAGAGCAGATAAGCCCCTCGCTGTGTTCTCTTAAAATGCGTTTATTGATACGCGGGTAATAGTAAAATCCTTCTATATAACTCATAGAACTTAAATACATTAAATTTTTATATCCGGTCTCATTTTTAGCGAATAAGCATATGTGAAAACGCTGCTTTGTGCTTTTGTCGCTTAATTCATCGCCGTTATGAATATAAGCTTCTATCCCAATAATTGGCTTAATGCCTTCTTTTGTCATGGTTTTATAAAAATCTATCGCGCCGAACATATTTCCGTGATCTGTTATAGCACACGATTTAATGCCTTGACTTTTAAGCCTTTTAGCAAGTTCTTTGATTTTATTTGCGCCATCAAGTAACGAATATTCGGTATGTAAGTGTAAATGCGTGTAGTCGCTCATATATGTAAACTCTTTGTTTTTATTTATTATAGCTATTTGGCGCTTAATAGTATGTTTATACGCCAAAAAACAGTTCTGATATAAATTCAAATTCGCGCAAAATGATGCTGTGATAAAATACAATTTATTAACAATTTGCGCAAGAGCTTTTTGAGAAAAAATTACATGTAGCATAATTTATCGCGAGAGTTTTATTTTCTTTGAGAATTTTTTTAATTTCATAAAAAAATAAGAAAAAATATTGAAAAACTACAAATATATATTGACAAATATTAAATATTGGCATAAAATGACACTTATATTTTTTTTATAAGGAGTTCCTATGGCAAAACAGACATGCGGATGTGATGAGAATGCGGAACAGAGCGTGAGTTCAAAGGTAATTCGACATATATTATGTGTAAAATCAAATCAAAAGTTGGTTATCAGAATTGCCGAGATATTGTTGCCAATACTATTCTGGCTTAGCATAATCGCAAGCGTTGTTCTGGCTTTTAAAGCAGCCAGTGTTGTTGCTGCCGTTACAAGCAACGCTTTTTGCATAATATTGTCTTTTGTCGCTTTTTTAGTGGCTTTTTTACTTGTTACAGTCATTGGCTTTTATGTGATTTACCTTTTAAAGGCTTTAAAAGATTCTGTCACATGCAAGTGCAAAGAAAATGAGAGTTGCGAATGCAAAGATGACAAGTTAGCGGATACTTTCAATCCGTCAGCGTCTTTACTTGAAGAGCCTGTGAAAATCAGAAGAAAACCAGGACCTAAAAAAGGAAGCAAAAGAGGCAGAAGACCAAGACCAGTAATAACAACTGCCGAATAATTAAAATCCGCGTACAAAAGTGTGCGCGGATTTTTTCATCTGCTTAAAAATAATATAATCAAAAGTAATTACTACATGTAGTAATAAGCTTTTGATAGTATTGGTATTTATCAACTAAAAATCAAAACAGTTATAAACACGAAAATCTTATGCGGATTATTTTAATGCAAAATGTAACATGTGCGATTTATTTTAAAACACGCATGTTATAAATTCACATGTAAGACGTCAAAATAAAAGCGTAAAATAACAGTTCGCTATTTTTTAAATAAATTTTTATTCTCAGGATTATTTAATAACGCCTCGAGAGAATTTTTTAAATTATCCTCTTTTTTAGACGTTTTTTGCTGAGCGGGTTTTATCGTATCAATAGACATATTCAAAAAAATCGGCAAATCTTCAATGACAATTCGTAAAATCGCTCCCAATGGAACGCTTACAAGCGAAGCGAAATTATTTTCGCCGAACCCGGCTTCAAAAGTGAGACAATCGTCTGTTAATTTTGCGCTTGAGAAAGTATAATTCTCAAGAACAAAAAGAGTAAACGGCTCAAATTTTTGCGTTACAAGAAGAGGCGGTTTTGGTTCAAAATTTACGCGCGCTATATTTGTCAAAATCGAAAAAGGCACGCCGTTTTTTAAAAGCAATGAAAGTACTCTCTCAAGAGTTTGATGAACTATGCGCGTAAATTCCTCATTTTTTAAAAATTCATACGACTTCAATCAATCTCCTTAAATTCGTCTACAAGTTTTTTTATCTCGTTTATGCCTATTTGCCAAAATTTTTCATCTTCTATGTCAAATCCGAAAATGGATACCAATTCTTTTGGGCTTTTGCTTCCACCGGCTGATAAAAATTCCAAATACTTTTTCTTAAAATCAACCATTTCATTATTTTTATAAAGACCAAACAGCGCTAAAACCAAAAGTTGCCCGTAAGCGTACGCATAGCAATAAAACGGCGTATGAATAAAGTGCGGGATATAACTCCACCAAATTTTGTAATCGTCCGTAAGCTCCACGCTTTTGCCAAACATTTTACCGCTCTCTCGCATCCAAATTTCATTAAATTCTTCCAACGAAAGCTCATCGTCTTTTACATGTACGGCGCGCTCAAACGTAGTGAAATTTATCTGTCTGTACAAAGTGGCGAAAATATCTTCAAGTTTTGACGACAGCATTGCTCTTTTTGTTTTTTTGTCCGCGTTTTTTTTCATTTCGTCAAAAACAAGCATTTCGGCGAATACCGACGCAGTTTCTGAAGTCGTAAGCGGCGTGTCGCTTAATAAATGTCCGACGTTTCTTGAAAGATATTGGTGTATGGTATGACCTAATTCGTGCGCTAAAGTAAAAAGGTCTCGTCTTTGATTTGTATGGTTTAAAAGTACAAATGGGTGCGTATCAACGGTAGCCGAATGTGAAAACGCTCCGCTTCGTTTGAATGGTTTGGGATATACGTCTATCCACCCTTCTTCAAAAGCTTGTTTGGCTATTTTGGCAAATACCGGCGAAAACGCCTCAAGCGCGCTTAGTACAATCTCTTGCGATTTTTCATATTCAAATGTCTCCTCTTTATCTTCCAAAGGAGCATGTCTGTCATAATCGTAAAGCTTATCAAATCCCAATATTTCGCGTTTTTTATCATAATACTCTTGCGCCAAATCAAAACTATTTTCCGCTGTGCGAATTAACGCGTCAACGCTTTTTTGGGAAATTTTGTTGTCTTTATGGCGTTGTTCTTCCGCGCTTTTATAGTTTCTTATCTCGCATTCGGTTTTCAAGTCGCGTTTTATCATGTTAAAAATAAAGCTTAAAAGTTTTTGATGTTTTTTTAACTCTTTTGTAAATATTTTAGCGGCGTTTTTGCGCGTATTTCTGTCTTTATTGTGAAGCAAACTTAGTATCTCTTCTTCGGATATTTTTTTGCCTTCGTACGAGAATTTTAAATTGCTGAAATATTCGTCAAAAAGACGTGAAAAAGCATTTGCTCCGGTTTGTTCTTTTTTTAGAAGAACGCTTTCAGTATTTAAACTTAACTGATGAGGTTTTTCTTTCGCGAGTTCTTTTAAGAAATAGGCGTATTTACCGCTTGAAGCGATAAATAATTTTTGAATTTCCAAATTTAATCTATTAAATTCTAATTCAAAAAACAGTAAATATTCGCCGCAATTTGTGCAGATATTTTGACATTTGGCATAAAATACGCCATTATTGGAATTTTGCGCAAATTTTAAGGAGGCGTAAGTCATTATACGTTCTAACATTTGTAAAACGGTTTCATATCCGCTTAGACATTCGTTAAACTCTAATACGGTTAAATTTTTGAGGTTATTTTTATAAATTTTACTGAAATTTGAAGCTTTTGTCTTTACATGTTCTATAGAATCTTCAAGTTCGCGTTCGTCTTTATATAGCGCGCTTAAGTCCCAATCTGTTTTGTTCAATTCGCCTCCTTGATAAGTTTTTCTAATACCGCCATTCTTATAGCGACGCCGTTTTTTACTTGTTCAAGCACTTTACATCTTTTGTCTCTCATCATTTCGTCGTCTATATCCACATTTCTATGCACAGGACCCGGATGAAGCACGATGATATCGCGTTTGCCTAAAAGCTCTTTTGTAATGCAAAAACCGTTCGCGTAATCTTTTAAAGACGCGTATATTTGATTTGTATGGCGTTCGGTTTGCGTTCTAAGACTCATAATAGCGTCCACTTTATCTATAACGTCTTGAATATTGTCGCATTTTGGCATATTTATCTGCGGCATAAAATGAGGAGGAGCTACCAAGATGATATTCATACCGAAGCGATTTAAAAGCTCAATATTGCTGTTTGCTACGCGAGAATTTTTGATATCTCCCACAATTGCTATGGTTTTTCCTCTGACGTCAATAAGATTTTTTTTCAATGTGAGCAAATCCAAAAGAGCTTGCGTTGGGTGAGCGTGACTGCCGTCCCCGCCGTTTATTATGGGACAATGGACATATCGCGCGAGCATATTCGGCACGCCTGCGTTTTTGTGACGCACGACTATAGCGCTTGGATCCATAGCGTCCAAATTCGCCGCCGTGTCAAAAAGCGTCTCGCCTTTACTCGAGGAACTTCTCGAAACGTCAAGACTAATAACTTCCGCTCCTAAATTTTTTGCCGCGATTTCAAAACTGCTTCTTGTTCTTGTGGAATTTTCAAAAAATATTGTAATGATTTTTTTGTTTTCTAAAATATTACAAGAGGGATTTTTTAAAAAATTTTCCGCTTTTTCAAGCAAAGCTTCTATCTCTTTGGTAGAGAAACTTGTCGTATCTATGAGATGGCGCAATTTGTCTCTCCTTAAAACAATTTTTGTGGAATTTTAACATATAAGGGCTGTTATTTCTTTTACGCGAAATCGTTTTTAGATATAATTTTGACCAAAATGAGAAAGGGACGACAATGAGAAGAGCCGAGTTTGAGATAAAAGATGAAAACGAGTTTGAAAAGTTACTCAAAATGGCAAATTATGGAACATTATGTCTAAACGACGAACCTTTTTGTTACGCCGTGCCTGTGAATTTTATTTATTACAAAAAAGCTATCTATTTTCATGGAGCTATGTTCGGACGAAAGTATGAACTCTTTTTAAAAAATCAAAACGGCTCTTTCAGCGTTGTTAAAGAGTATTCGTTTATTCCCTCTTATTTTAATAGCGATTTGGCGTGTCCTGCCAGTCAGTATTTTATGTCGGTTTTTATGGAAGGGAAGCTTTTGTTGGTGAAAGAAAATGTCAAAAAGGCTGAGGTTTTGGATGCGCTTATGAATAAATATCAAAGCGAGGGAGAGTACTTGAATATCTCGCGAAATTTGGAAAAATATCTTGGAATGTTAAATAAAACCGCCGTATATGAACTTCAAATTGCGTCATGGAGTTTAAAAGCGAAAATGGGACAAAATATGAAACAAGAGCAATTTGAAAGCATGATAGATAAATTGCAAAAAAGAGGTTTTAGCGAAGATGTTTCAACGGTAAAAATGATGAAAGATTTACGCCACATGTAGACTATTAATTTATTTAATTTAAATCATATACATGTAGATGTTAATATTTTAATTTAAGAAATTTTCTTCTAACATTTTTTTTGGTACAATCTTATCTATTTTATATTTAAAGTATTGATGATGGATAAAATTTTAAGCACGTTAAACGAGTCGCAACTTGCAGCTGTTAAGACAATAGACGATCCTGTTTTGATATTAGCGGGAGCCGGAAGTGGCAAAACAAGAACGATAACGTCTCGTTTGGCATATTTGATAGGAGAGGTAGGCGTAGATCCGGCTAATACTCTTACTCTCACTTTCACAAATAAAGCTGCTAATGAGATGAGAGATCGGGCGTTAAATCTTTTACGCGAAGCTAATATAAAAGTATCATATCCGCCGCTTTTATGTACTTTTCATAAATTCGGACTTTTGTTTTTAAAATTTCACATCTCAAAACTCGGACGCAAAAATAATTTCATAGTAATAGACAACGACGACAAAAAGCGAATATTAAAAAGCTTTGAGATAAACCTTCCCTCGTCGCTTGTGTCAAACGAAATATCAAAATGTAAAAATTCGTTTATTTCGCCAGCCGACGCTTTATCACAAGCCGACCAAAAGGATTATAAAACCATAGCTTTATTATACGAACGATATGAAGAGTATTTAAGACAAAATAATCTTGTAGATTTTGACGATTTGTTGACCTTAACTTACAAAATACTTGATGAAAATAGCGATTTGTGCAAAGAAACAAGCGAAAGATATCAATATATTATGGTTGACGAGTATCAAGATACGAACGATTTACAATACAAGCTTTTAAAGAAGATATGCGTCTCGCACTCAAATATTTGCGTAGTTGGCGACGATGATCAGAGTATTTACGGTTGGCGCGGGGCGAACGTTAAAAATATTCTTGAGTTTTCCCAAATGTTTGATAATACGCGAGTAATTAAGCTAGAATACAATTATCGCTCTACAGACGAGATTTTATATGCGGCAAATGAATTGATAGAACACAATCGTTCGCGCCTTGGCAAAGTGTTAAAAAGCACTATAGGCAAAGGTAAGGCGGTGCAATTTATGGAATCTACCGATGAAAATCAAGAAGCTTCCGCTATCGCAAAGCGCGTAAAAAAACTAATAGAAGATGGCGCGAATCCTAAAAGTATAGCCGTACTTTACCGCATAAACGCTCTTAGTCGCTCTTTAGAAGAAGGGTTAAATCGAATGAATATACCTTTCAAAATGGTAGGTGGCGTGAAGTTTTACGAAAGAACGGAGATAAAAGATTTTATAAGCTATCTAAGAGTCGTCACAAATCCGCATGACGATTTTTCATTAAAACGTATAATAAACCGCCCAAAACGAGGTTGTGGAAAAACAAGTATTGACAAAATAGAACAACTCTCCCATGAAAGCAAACTTTCCATGTACGATTTTATGCGAACAAACAAAAACTTGCTGGAAGATATAGTGTCAAAAAAAGCATATTTGCAATTGAGCGAGTTTTTGGACAACATTGAAACGCTTGGAAAAATAGCCGGCAATTCCACTTATGATTTAATTGACGAGATGGAGCGCGCTTTTGGCTTAAAGGCGTACTACAAAGGGCTTCCCGACGCATATGAGAGGGTTTCAAACATAGAGGAGTTTTTCGGACTTTTTAGAGACCATATCAAACAAAACCCCGATAGCTCGATAGATATGTTTTTAAATGAAATATCTTTGCAAAGCGATCAAGACCAGATAGACGCTGAGAGTATAAATATAATGAGCGTACATGCGAGTAAAGGACTTGAGTTTGAATATCTGTTTGTTATAGGGTTAGAAGAGGGCTTTTTCCCACTGCTTGGCGACACTACCGATATAGAAGAGGAGAGGCGTTTGGGGTATGTCGCAATAACAAGAGCCAAAAAAGAGTTAACGCTCAGTCATTCCGCGAGTAGATTTTACAAGGGAAAAAGAGCCGATTTGACAAAAAGCAGATTTTTAAATGAGGCTGGAATTTGCGAAGGAAGTCTGATACTTCAAAAGAGTTCGGAATTTAAAAAAGGCGATCTGATAAAACATAAAATTTTTGGCATGGGCAGAGTAATGGAAGTTACGAAAGTAAAAAAAGAGTGTAAATTGCGTATAAATTTCGGCGGCAGTAAACGAGATATTTTAGCCTCTTTTGTGGAGAAAATTTGAACAACAATAATCGTCTCTTCTGCGCATATAAACCAAGCGGCATATCGTGCAATAAATTTTTATACGATATAAAGAAAAAATACAATGTAAAAAAAGTCGGATATTCCGGCACTCTCGACGTATTCGCGAGCGGAAATCTTATAATAGCGTTTGGACAGTACGCAAAGCTTTTTCGTTTTTTTAAAAAGAGCCCTAAGCGATATGAAGCCGTGTTATGGCTTGGCGCTAAAAGCGATTCTTTGGATATAGAGAGGATAGAAAGCATAGACGAGTTTGAACCTTTTGATATCGGCGATATACGTAAAGTTGCGAAAAGTTTAATAGGGATTTTAAAGTACGTTCCTCCAAAATTTAGCGCGAAAAAAGTAAATGGTAAGAGAGCTTACGAATTAGCGCGGGCAAATAAAGAGGTGGTTTTAAAGGAGATAACGACCGAAGTTTTTTCATTGGACATAAAAGATTACGCTCACCCGTTTATAACTTTTGAGGTAAATGTCAGCGAGGGCGGTTATATAAGAAGCATAGGTAAAATACTATCAGAAAAACTCGGCGTAAACGGAGCTTTAAAATCGTTAGAGAGATTAAATGAGGGAGAATTTTTTTATGACGATGAAAGGGAGTTAAATCCTTTGGATTTTTTACGCATAGATGAAAATTTTTATTTGGGAGATGAGAGCGATATTTTGCTTGGACGTAAACTGAAAAAAACCGATTTTAAATTTCAAGACAGCAAAGAATATTTTGTAAAAATCGACAAATATTTATCTGTTATAAAAATCGACGATGAGGTAGAGTATCTTTTGAACAAGATTGAGTTATGCTAAGCTGTAAATCATACGCGAAAGTAAATGTTTTTTTGAAAATCATAGGCAAAAGAGGCGACTACCACGAGATAAAATCGCGTTTTTTAAAAATTGAAAGCTTACATGATATATTTACTTTCAAACTCAAAAGTGTAAAAAGAGAGTTTGAGCTATTTGGCGAGTTTGGCTGCGAACTACATAATAATACGATTTATAAAGCTTATAAATTTTTAAAAGAGTATAAAAACGACAAAAAGATAGATGATTTTTTTGAACATTACGCTCTACATGTAGAGAAAAATATTCCAAAAGGAAGCGGGCTTGGAGGCGGTAGTTCCAACGCCGCTACTTTGCTTTTGGCGTTAAATAAGATATTAAAATTAAACCTTAGCGTAAAAGAACTTTGCCATATAGGAAGTAAAATAGGCGCGGATGTAAACTTTTTTTTATATGAATGCGAAGCCGCCAATGTGGAAGGGGTAGGGGAGATTGTAACGCCGATAGAAGAGGATACGCCAAAACTAAAGCTTGTTTTTACCGATGAATTTTGCGACACGGCAAAAGTTTACAAAACTTTCAGAGAGAATTTTTGGAATAGGGTTGATATGGATTTGGCGCGTAAATTGGCAAATTTGAATTCAAAAGAGATTTTAAACTCTTTTACTCCGATAGAACTTAATGACCTTTTAAGAAGCGCGCTGGTATGTTATCCGAACTTGAAAGCTTTCGCGCGAAAAGGATTTTTTTTAAGCGGCAGCGGCAGTACATTTTTTGAGGTTTTAGATGAGCGTAACAATAGCAAGAAATAAAAAAGCGTTTTATGATTATGAAATTTTGGAGACTTTAGAGGTTGGCATTGAGCTAAAAGGAAGCGAAGTAAAATCAGTAAGACTTGGCAGGATAAATTTGAAAGATTCGTTTGTGCGTATTATAAAAGGCGAAGCGTTTTTATTGGGCGCGCATATATCGTATCTTGACAGCGTAAACCCGCATTTTAAACCTAACGAGACGCGCGATAGAAAATTGCTTTTGCACAGAAAACAGATAGATAAATGGCTTGGATGCGTTATGCAAAACGGACTTACGATAGCGGCTTTAAGCGTATATTTGAACGATAAAAATCGCATAAAAATACAGATAGCTTTAGCAAAAGGCAAAACTTTACATGATAAAAGAGAGAGTATTAAAAGAAAAGAAGCCGATAGAGAAGCAAGAGCTGCTATAAAACGATACGGATAAAACTTCGTTACATGTAGGCTATTTGCAGACAATCGTTTATTGGAAAATATAATTTTGCTATTTTAAGTTTTTCTTTACACTCAAAGTGTAAAATCATAAGTTACATAGGAGATTTGATGAGATATATATCAGTAATTTTGATAGCGATACTATTTTTAAGCGGTTGCGCAGATAAAGAAAAAGATGCGCCGCCAAAATCAAGCGAACTTGCCGTAGGCGATAAGATAGAACTTACAAGCGTTTACGGCGCGAAGCTTACATTTAGAAGAGTCGAGGGCGGCATAGTACAAGATGGTAAAGAGGATAACGTCATAATCTTTGATATTTTCGGCACATTTTGCGAACCTTGCAAAAAAGAGGCGCCCGCACTTATGAATTTACAGCTTAAATATTTAGACAAAGTTACGCTTGTAGGACTTAGTTATTTTGAAGATGTGAATGAAGAGTATATAATAGAAAATTTCTCAAAGCCTTATAACGCGCGTTATTTTATAGCTAAAAATTCGGATAAAAACAGAGCTTTGGCAGACACGATAGTAAAAGATATAAAATATCCAAACCTCATATCATTGCCGTTTAAAGTAGTATTAAAGGGCGGAAAATATCAAAATATAACTGATGTTTGGGAGAATCAAGAAGCTGTTCAGTACTATATCGGAGGTATTGGCACCGCTGTTATAGAAAAGGATTTAGAGAGTATTTTGAAGGCTGAGTAGATGGCTGAGACAGAACATAAAACAGATACGGCGCAGTTAGTAAAAAACAAATTGTCTATGCCGAAAAATTATATCGTGTATCTGCTGAACGATGATTTTACCACTATGGATTTTGTGATAAAGGTACTTATGATATATTTTGGACACGACGCCAAGGGAGCGTTTGATATAATGCTGAAAGTTCACAAAGAGGGCAAAGGGGTTTGTGGCGTATATCCTTTTGAGATAGCGCAAACTAAAGTAGAGCAGGTTATGGTTTTTGCCAGAGCGAACGATTTCCCACTTAGAGCAAGTATGGAGGAGGAGTGAGGAGTAATGTTAAGTCACGAATTAAATTTGGTTTTAGGGCGCTCTGTTGGTTTTGCCAAAGATAATCGTCACGAATTTTTAACTATTGAACATGTATTTTATATGCTTTTGGAGCAAAACGAAATAAAAGAGCTGTTAAATTCGATCGGCATATCAAACGGCGACATCGACGATATTAAAAAGTCGCTTGAGAGTTATTTTGAGGTAAATTATAAAAAAATCCCGGACAATATTAATTACGAACCAACCGAAACTTTATCTCTTTCTCGTATCATTGAGCAGATGATTTTGCATATACAAAGAGCTAATAAATCTGAAGCGTCGCTTTTGGATATGATCTATTTTCTATTTGAGGAGAAAAAATCTTACAGCGTTTATCTTTTATGCGAAAAAGGCGTTGACAAAAACGAGCTTATAAACGCGATTGTGGAGCAAAGCAACGTAAAAGCCGCCATTGATGAAGGCGAAGTTAATTTTTGCGTAAATCTTATAGAAGAGGCAAAATCAGGACGTATAGATCCGCTTGTGGGACGAATGGACGAGTTGGAGCGCGTAATGCAAATATTATGCCGCAGAAAAAAGAATAATCCTTTGCTTCTAGGCGAATCAGGAGTTGGTAAAACCGCTATTGTGGAAGGATTGGCTGTATTAATCGCAGAAGGAAATACGCCCGAAATTTTAAAAAATTGTCGACTTTTCGCGCTTGATATAGGAAGCTTACTCGCGGGCACAAAATATAGAGGCGATTTTGAAAAGAGACTGAAAGACATTATTGAAAAATTGACAAATGTACCAAATACCATACTTTTTATAGACGAGATTCACACTATCGTTGGCGCAGGTTCTACAAGCGGAAGCAGTATTGACTTGTCAAATCTTTTGAAACCGTCTTTAAGTAACGGCAAGCTAAGATGTATAGGGGCTACCACATATCAAGAATATAGAAATAACTTTGATAAAGACAGAGCTCTTTCTCGTCGTTTCGCCACAATCGATGTAAAAGAATCAAGCGTTGAAGATACGTATAAAATACTTTTGGGACTTAAAAGCCATTACGAAAAACACCATAAAGTCTTACTTTCAAACGAAGTATTAAAAAATGCGGCTGAATTGGCTAAAAAATATATAAACGATAGATTTTTACCAGATTCTGCCATTGATTTGATAGATGAGACTTGCGCGTCGTTTCACTTAGCTGCGGAAAAAAAAGAGATTGTAAGGATAGAGGATATCGAAAAAACGCTCTCAAAGATTGCGAATATACCAAATATTCGCGCTTCAAGCGATGATAAAGAGATTTTAAAAACGCTTTCAAGCAATCTTAAAAGTAAAATTTTCGGTCAAGATGACGCTATAGACGTTTTATCCGCGGCTATAAAGCGTTCTCGCGCCGGACTTGGAAACCCGACTTCACCTATAGGCTCTTTCTTGTTTGTAGGACCGACAGGAGTTGGCAAAACGGAAGTAGCGAAACAACTCGCGTACGAACTTGGCGTTCATTTTGAACGATACGATATGAGCGAATATATGGAAAAGCACGCTATAAGCCGTCTAATCGGTTCGCCTCCCGGATATGTCGGTTTTGAAGAAGGCGGACAAATGACAAATTCTATAAGAAAACATCCGTATTCCGTGCTTTTATTGGATGAGGTGGAAAAAGCGCATGTGGATTTACTTAATGTATTGCTTCAAATTTTTGACAACGCGACGCTTACCGACAACAGCGGCAAAAAGACGGATTTTAGAAACGTTATCATCATTATGACTTCAAATCTCGGCACAAAAGAGGCGAATCAAGTGGGATTTACCAAAGCTAATAACGAGCAGACTTTAAGAGCCGTAAAGGATTTTTTTGCGCCTGAATTTAGAAACAGACTTGACGCGATTGTAGAATTCAAATCTTTAGAAACAGAGCAAATGATAAAGATAGTTGAAAAATTGCTAAAAGAGATTGAAGAGCAATTAAAAGATAAAAATATTAAGATAAATATAACGCGTTTGGCTAAAGAGTATCTTGCTAAAAAAGGTTTTAGCGCGATTTTGGGCGCCAGACAAATGCGAAGAGTTATAAGCGAAGAGGTAAAAACTTTTTTAACGGACGAGATACTGTTCGGCGCGTTAAAAGACGGAGGTATTGCTGAAATAGGATTGGAAAAAGATAAATTGGAGTTTCATTTTACAACAGCGTAAAATCATTAGTTTTATTGAATTTACGCTTACATGTAAGCAAAAGATAGCGTAAAGCGTTAAACTTTACGCTATCTTTTATCTATTTACCTATTTCTTTAATCTCTTTGGCTATAGTTTTTGATATTAGTTCTACATCTTCCGGTTCATCTTCTACATCTCTATTAAAAGTTGAAATTTCTGTATTTACAGCTATTTCTTTGAAGTAACTATATTTAGTAGTGGATAATGGAATAGTGTAAGATGCCAAAAGTTCGTTGTTTTTATTTAAAATTCGTATGTCGTATTTGAATTTGGGTTTATTTAATTTGTTGCCGCCGATATTAAAAACCCTATTGTAAAATATATCTATGTTTACAATATACTCATTTCCATAAATGCCTTGTTCTTTTAGCTGACTTGCAATATTATGCTTGAAAGACTCGGCAAGTTGTTCTTGGGTCAGATATGTAAGATTGGTAATATCTTTACCTTGTTCAATTAGATGAAGATTTAATTCGTTTATAACATATGTTGATTTGCCATGTTCCAGAGGAGTTGGTTTTATGGTATAGGTAACCTTTGAACCGCAGCCTGTAAAAAATAGAAGCATTAAACATGCCAAAAAGCCTTTAAAAACTAAGTGCATCGAAAATCCTTTTATGAAAATTTTAATATGATTTTACAAAAAAATACTAGATAAAACACTTAAATATTTAGATTATAAAAACTAAAATTTTGCAATGAGTTAATCAAAATAAAAATTATTACAAAAAGCTCATATAACAAGCTTACTAAATAGCAACTAAAGTTAATTTACTACATGTAATAAACTGTACATGTAACAAATTCCGATACGATATAGTTTTAAAATGTCGCGATAATTTAAAAGAAGCGATTGATAAAGCAGCTATTTTTAGCTACAATTTTTTTATGATTTACGAGTTAAAAAAAGATGATTTTCTATTTCCAAATCCAAAAGAAGCTGACGCGAACGGGCTTTTGGCATTTGGAGGAGATTTGAATACAAAAAGATTAATTAACGCCTACAAAAACGGTATTTTTCCTTGGCCTTGTCCAAATTACCCTTTGCTTTGGTTTTCGCCAAATCCGCGCGCCGTTCTTTATCCAAACTCTTTACATGTAAGCCGTTCATTTAAACGCAGTCTAAAAAAGTACGAGATAAAAGTCGATACAAAGTTTTATGAAGTTATAACGCTTTGCGCCAGTATAAGAAAAAGCAAGCAAGGTACTTGGATAACCGAAGAGATGATGAAAGCATATTGTAAACTTTTTGAGTTAGGATTTGCTCATTCGATTGAAAGTTATAATGATAGTGGGGAGTTGGTCGGCGGGCTTTATGGCGTTTGCATGGGAAATATATTTTGCGGCGAGTCGATGTTCAGCCTTCAGCAAGATGCTTCAAAAGCGGCTCTTTATGCGTTAAGTAAAAAAGTTGAGAGCAAAGAAGGCATTATAGATTGTCAAATAATGAATTCTCATTTAAGTTCATTAGGGGCGGTTGATATTTCCAGAGATGAGTTTTTGCAAATATTGTCCGATTCTCTCGGTAAATCCGCAATCTTTTGAAAACTTATCTTTTATATCAAGATTTTTTTATGATACAATAACGATTTTAAAAATAATATGGAGAATTTACATGTACCTTTTTACATCAGAAGTCGTAAGCCCCGGACATCCGGATAAATGCGCCGATATCATAGCCGACTCTATTGTGGACGAGATTTTACAAGCGGATCCGAACGGAAGAGTCGCAAGCGAAGTATTTGTCGCGGGTAGACATGTAGTAATAGGCGGCGAGGTGAACACTAAAGCCGCGTTTAGTAAAAGCGATTATGAAAATATAGCTAAAAACGCGCTTAAAAAGATAGGATATGACGGCAAAAGCTCGTTCGCGAAAGATCAATGTCTTCATCCGGACGAAGTAAAGGTTCAAGTGTTGCTAAACCAACAATCCCCCGATATCAACCAAGGAGTTGATCAAGAAGACGGCGAGATAGGCGCGGGAGATCAAGGAATAATGTTTGGTTTTGCTTCAAGTGAGACAAAAGAGTTTATGCCTTCAGCCATAACATACGCGAGAGCCATATGCGATAGAGTGTATAATTACGCGCTTACGCACAAAGACGAACTTGGCGTGGATATAAAAACGCAAGTTACGGTTGATTATGAACACAAAAGCAATTTTGAAGAGGGAAAACCAAAACACATTCACACAATAGTAGTTTCAGCTCCAAGTGTTGAGAATATGCCTATAGAAAAAGTACGCGAATTAATCAAGCAATTGATAGATAGTTCTGATTTGCCAAAGGAGTTGTACGATCCGTCAAAAAAAGATACTGTTATTCATATAAATCCTACAGGCAGATACGTAAATCACAGCTCTTTACACGATTCAGGACTTACGGGAAGAAAACTTATAGTAGATAGCTTTGGCGGATACTCTCCTATAGGCGGAGGCGCACAATCGAGTAAAGACTACA
>JAISAU010000004.1 GCA_031266555.1 Campylobacteraceae bacterium | reverse complement strand
TCATAGTAGTCTATCGTACTATACCTTACAGTTTTTTGTCTATTGTGTTCGTATAATATTTCCTATCTCGTTCCGTCGTGCTCCCTGACTTTATAGACAGACACTAAATAATTAATTATTCTCATTTATAATACTATCAATTATTACCTCATCAGAACTGACATATTATTATCATAAATAATCATCTTAATTATTTTAATTATTCTCCTTACTATTTAGTAATTATATATTTCTTAATTTCACAAAATTTTACATTTTAACGTTCACTTATTTACAATAACGGTATTTAATTTTTTATTATATATCCCCAATAAAAAAAGTGTGAGATTGTTAGTCTCACACCTTTACACAAACATGATAGAAAAATAGAAAATGATTATTTATTTTTAATTGTAAACGATTCCTTCTTCTGAACTGACATTCTCAAATAGAACCGACAAATAAAAATACAAATCTTTGATAAACGAAGTAACGTTCCTAACCAAAATAATTCTCCTTATTATTTACTTAGTATTAACACTTTATTGTTTTGGCGGAAAATACACCGTTCGCATGAAAACTTAACGGCTTGTTTTTGTTTCATCGGTCATATTGAATATTTCCCAAAACATTTTATCCAGTATTATCGGCTTGCATTGTATACTTACACTAATGTTTTTATTTTTATAATTTACTCCGATTGAAATTACAAAAACAAAATCATTTATAATTTTATATACAAAACCCGAAACAGTTTTATATCTAAATAATTTACTATTATTTTTTATTGTTAATTCCAATGCCCTTTTGTTTTCTTTTAATTGTTTCATTTCTTCTCTTTTCATAAAATCTCCTTTAAGAATTTTTTATATTTTAATTTTTATGTCAATGATTTTATTCGATAATATTTCAACCAATTTTAACCTACATGTACACTACATGTAACGTTTTAGCGGCACAAATTTTTTTATTTTATAAATTTACTTGCCAATTTATGTACTTTTTCTATCTCTTTTGTATCCAGTTTCCAACCGTCTAATTCTTCTTTTATTAAGTCGGGATAAGTTTTACTTATATCTTTCAATGCGTTGCCAACGGACTTTCGTACATATTCGCTTTTGTCGGTTTTGTGTTTTGAGAGTATTTTTATCGCTATGTGCGGGTTATCATTAAAATACGGTCTTTTTATCCAGTTTCTCAATCCTTCGGTAACAGCACGTCTAACGTTTTCATGCTCGTTTTTTAGCCATTCGTTTATTGTATCCAGCGATTTTTCATAACCGTTCTTTTTGCAGTAATTATCAAATGCCATCGCCATAAATTCTTGAACTTGCCATGAGGGATTTTTGCTTACAGTGTTTTTCAAAAAATCCAGCGACTCTTTATTTCCGATTAACCCGATAATATAAACTCCTAACATTTGCATATAATACAATTCGTTTTCATAGCATTCTATCGCGATTTCCCAGCTTTTTTCCAAGGAATTGTTTTTATAAATATTTTCAGCTTCTTTTGGTATTAAACTATATCGTTCTTTTCCGCTCTCTTTATTGAAAAAGAGTTCAGTATAGTGCTTTACATTAATCATAATTATTGTTACATGTCAATTTAATTTATTGATTTATTTGAAAATCTTTTGAGCAAAAATCGCTGTAATATCTGCCGTTTTGCGCGGTAAATTTTAGTATTATAAAATCTCCGCCATTCATTCCGCCCGTATAATATACCGAAAATTCGTCTCTCCATAACTCTTTTTTAATTTCCTCATCTTCCAATACTTCCATTGTTCCTATTAGCATGACTGCGCGAAAAAACCGTTTGTCATAAAAATATACGCAAGCTTTCGGATTTTTCCTGTAGTGTTTTATCCGCATTGACGGGCTGTTCGTATGCCAATAAAATGTTTTTATGCCTTCTCTTTTAACGGGCGCTAACATCGCTTTTGTATTTGGATATCCGTTTTCATCAACGGAACTTATAAAACTTACGCTTTGTTTGTCAATTAGATTGCCAATTGTTTGTTCTGGTTTTCTCATCATTTTGACTTTCCTCTGTTTTTGTCGTTATTATATCAAATGGATTTTAAATCGGCGCGAATAGTTACACAGTACAATGGCTATTTTTACTTTTGTAAATTTTATTCTAAAGATATGGGAAAATATATGCTGGAGTTAGACATGTAATTATCCCCCGCCGACAAAGCGTAAAAGCTCAACGTCGTCGTTATCGTTTAACTCATATGTTTCCCAATTTTCTTGCTTTATGACATTCATATTTATCGCCGCCGCCATAACTTGCTTTTCTATTTGAAGCTCTTTTATCAACTCTTTGATTGTTTTCGCATTCGTTTTTAGCTCTTGTCCGTTTACATGTAAAGTCATTTTGACACCTTTTGAAATCTTATCATATTGAAACGCTCGCCTAAAAATGACGGGTCAATAAGTTGTATGGCTTTGCCAAGTTCCATTCTGTATTCATTTTCTTTGACGCTGTTTTTCAAAATTTCCAGCAAGTCGATCATCCCAAAATCCACAAGCGCTTTGGCTTGCGTGCAAAACGCGCTCTCTTTAAAACCGCTATTTTCAAAAGCGTCTTTTAAATGCGAAAAATTCACATCATATGTTAAATCGCTTTTTTTGTATAAAGAACTTAAACTCAAGTCTTTAGTATGTTCGGTTTTGGCATAATCTGTGAGAGAGAAAAACGGATATGTTTTATGAGCGCTGTAAATACGTAGTGATATATCGCCGCGCGGCTCTTTTTGCCCATAATCAAACGTGATAAATTCGCACTTTTGCACAGAGTTTGAGAGCTTACATGTAAACTCTTCATAACCCTTCGCTATTTCGCCTTTTACTATATTGTAATGAGCGCATAGTTTTGTCGTTTTTTCGTCCATTTCGCCAAAAATCGGCTCATTGTCCAACATGTAAAGCATTTGCCCGTCTTTTACCACCTCACATGTAAACGCGTCAAATAGTTCGTTAGCGACGATAAAAGCCTCTTTTGCCTTAAATTCTTTTAAGTCTTTGAACCAACAAAATTTCACCGCTTCGCCAAATGATTCTTTAAGATATCTCTCTTGCGCCGTTTTTATTTTTTCTTGCGGTTCAATGATGACGAATGTCAAAGTATCTAAAAGAGCGGGTTTTAAAGTGTAGATGAACTGTACTATATCGGCTATCATATATCCATAATGAGCCCCTATCTCCACAACCGCGCAAGTTTCGGACAAAAAACCATTCTTTATAACGCTTATCAATCTTTTGGCGATAGCGCCTCCAAAAAACATAGAAGTTGTAACGGAAGTAGCAAAATCGCCTTTTTTGCCGATATCCGGCATAGACGCGTAATAGCCGTTTTCCGAATACAGCCACTCATTCATATATTCGCTAAACGGCAATATCATTTGAGTTTATCAAGCGCTTTTTCAAATCTCGCGAAACCCTCATTAATCTCATCTTTTGCGATAGTAAGAGGCGGCAAAAATCTAATCGTGTTTCGTCCGGCTTTTAACACTAAAAGTCCTTCGTCAAAAGAGGACTTTATTGTCTTTGAGACTGTGTCGCCATCTTTACACTGTATGCCGCGCATTAGACCAAGTCCGGTTTTGTTTAAAAAAAGATTAGGATAATTTTCTACTATCTTTTTTAGTTTATCGTCAAAATAATCAATGCTGTTTTTCAAAAATCCATCTTTATAAAAATCTTCCAAAATATCCAGAACTTCAAGTCCAGCTCTCGTACTTAAAAAATTTCCTCCAAATGTGCTTCCGTGATCACCGTAAGTAAGTATTTCTTTATGTTTTGTCATGACAGCGCCAATTGGGACGCCGCCTGCTAATCCTTTGGCGAGCGTTATTATGTCGGGCTCTATATCGTAAAACTTAGAAGCTAAAAATTCGCCGCTTCTAAAAACGCCCGTTTGCACTTCGTCTACCATAAATAAAAGGTCGTTTTTTTGCAAAAATGCGGCAAGTTCTTCAATCTCTTTTTTATCGAACGCTTGGACTCCGCCTTCGCCTTGCACAAGCTCTATCATAACGCCGACCGTTTCATCGTCTATAGCTGAGTATATATCTTTTATCTGATTTTTGTACGAGAAGCCTTCCGGATACGGGCTAAACGCGTTTTGGTGAAAACTTTCTTGTCCGGTTGCTTTCAGTGTTGTTATAGTTCTTCCATGAAATGAATACTCAAGCGTCAAAACCTTGTAGCGTTTATTTTTAAATCTGTTTTGTCCGTATTTTCTCGCTATTTTTATCGCGCCTTCGTTTGCTTCCGCGCCGCTGTTGGCAAAAAAGACAGCCATATCAAAACCGCTAAGTTCTACCATTTTTTTAGCCAATTTCGCTTGCGGTTCTATCAAAAATATATTTGATATGTGCGTTATATTTTGTACTTGTTCGTAGATAGCGTCGGCTACTCTGCCGTTCCCGTGACCCACGCTTACAACGCCGATACCGCTTGTAAAATCTATAAAGTCTTTTCCGTTTTCATCAAACAAAGTCGCGTTTTGACCGCTTTTAAAATTGACATAATTTCTATTGTATGTTTGCAAAACGTACCGTTTATCCATCTCTTCTAATGTCATTTTCTATCCTTAACTAATTGTTGGTAATTTCCATTTTCTATAATACGCCAAAAGACGTAAAGCCACCCCGATAACAAATACTATTACAGTGCTAAAAAGATTTAAAACTCTAAACTCATTTAACGCGTACATACTAAGCGATACAATGATAGCGATAGTGGCGTAAAAATCGCTTGTTAAGAAAAATGGTATTTTATTTAACACTATATCTCTAAGGCAACTTCCACCTACAGCCGTTATAAGGCTTAACATTACAATGCCAAATACGTTAAAACCAGCCTCAAATCCCACAAAAGTACCAGCTATCGCAAATGAGACAAGCCCTAATGTGTCGCTTAAGATAAAGATTTTTGTCTGTTCAAACTTATCATGCTTGTTTAATTTTAGCAAAATCGCTATCACAACTACGCCTATAACCAAAAATGTAGGCATTAAATGCGTAAAAGTGAACGGCATTTTGCCAGCTATCGTATCTCTTGTGATACCGCCTCCAAGAGCCGTTAAAAAAGCTATTATAAAAATGCCCAATAAGTCTAATTTTTCTCTAACCGCCATATAAAATCCGCTAAAAGCGAACGCGATAATTCCAAAAATTTCGGCAACCTCAAAAATACTCATAAAATTTTAAGCCTCAATGTAAAAAATAACAGATTATAACTAATATAAACTCATTTTTTCTTTTACATGTATATGATTTATTATCTTTTTTGCAAAATAGTGACTATAATTAGTTTTATAAAATTATGTTGAGGAGGCGCTTTGTGGAGGAGTTTAATTATTACAATCCGGTGAAAATTCTTTTTGGCGATAAACAGTCGCAAATAGCTGATATTTTGAAAGCTGACGGGCATTCTGAAGTTCTATTTGTTTACGGTCAATCTTCAATCAAGAAAACGGGCTTATATGATGAAATTTGCGAATCTTTAAAAAACGCGAATGTAAAATTTATAGAACATGGCGGAGTTAGTTCCAATCCCGTTCTTTCACATGCAAGAGAGGGAGTTCAAAAAGCAAAAGATATCACCGCTATATTGGCAGTTGGCGGCGGATCTGTCGTGGATGAAAGTAAAGCTATAGCGGCGGCGGCCGGAATGAAATGCGACGTTTGGGAGTTATACGAGGGTAAAGAAGTTACGTCTGCTCTTCCGCTTTATGTCGTTTTAACGCTTTCCGCTACCGGAAGCGAGATGAATGCGGGTTCTGTTTTGACAAATGAGGAGACAAAAGAAAAACTCTCTTTTGGTTCGCCGCTGGTTTATCCTAAAGTATCCGTAATAAATCCCGCTCTGACGGCAACTTTAAACGAAAATTATCTTGTTTATTCCGCTGTTGATATCATAGCTCACGTATTGGAAGTCTATTTTACGGCTGAAGAGCACCCTAAAATTCAAAATAGATTTTGTGAAAATATCATAAAAAGCGTCATAAAGACAACCGAAATCATACTTAAGAATCCAAATGATATTGACGCGAGAGGCGAATTTGCTTTGTGCGCTACTTGGGCATTAAACGGATTAACGTCTTTGGGTGTCGGAGAGTGCTCATTTCCAAATCACATGATAGAACATTCCTTAAGCGCATTATACAACGTGCCTCACGGAGCTGGATTAGCCGTGGTTATTCCCGCATGGTTAAAGTGGTTTTATAATGAAACAAAAAATACTCAAGTGGATAGATTCGCCAAAAAAGTATTTGGTAAGAAGAACGCCCATGAAGGTATATTGGCGTTGGAGTCATGGTTTTCAAAAATAGGAGCGCCGATAACCTTAAAAGAACTTGGTATAAACAAAAAAGATGTTGACAAAATCATTAAAAATATCGTGAGGGTCGCGCCAAAATGGGATTTGGAAAAAATTTATAACCCCGATGTGTTAAAAGAGATATTAAACTTAGTATAACAACTTAGTAAGATTTAAAAAGTTATTGGTAATTTTTGTTTAGTTATGCTTTATAATTTAATAAAAATAATCAAGATATTGTAAGTTTTTTATTTTTAAAGTGACTTTTTTCAAATATTTAAGAATATTTTCGCGAATAATATAATATAATAGAAGTTTTAAAAATCTTTTGTGGCACTAAATATTAAGTTACACAAATAAAAAAAGGGGAAAAGGGCATGAAAAAGTTTTTGTTTGCATTTATGGCAGGCGTAACGTTTCTATGTGCCGTACCAAGTGAGATTACGCCGGTAATCGGCGGTGCTCATCCGTTTGATTCGGATAAAGCTAAAGATCATTTGACTTACGGCTTAAGGCTTGGACTTGGGATTGACAACACTTTCATTGACCAAATAGAGCTTGGTTATGACTATTCGAAAGATGTTAAGCATCACAAGACGGAAAAAAATGATTTCCACAGAGTTTACTTAAACGCTATCAAAGAGTTTAGCGTGTCTAACAAGTCAAAACTATATGGAATTATCGGTTTGGGGCATGAAGATATTTCAGGCAAATCATACGATAAAGGAGCAACTACTTTTAGCCAATACGGCGTTGGCGTAAAGTATTACTTCGATAACTATTTTTCAGTTCGCGGCGAAGTAAGATATGCGACCAGATTCAATTCTGACAACAGCAATCTATTTTATACCGTCGGTTTTTCAGTACCTATAGGCAATGTTGAAAAAGCTCCTGTTGTAGAGCCTGCCGCGCAAGTTGAGGAAAATGCAGATATACTTGTCGAGGAAGGTAATATTACTGTAGATGACGATGATATAGTTATAATAGATATAGACGATGAAGAAATTATACCCGACATAGTAATAGAAGAAGAGGATGAGGAAGAATCCCAAATTGTAAAAGACATCACGAAAGTAATGTCGTTAAGTATACAAGGATTTGATAGCGAAGCCGCAAAGAGAAAAAAACATTTCAACTTTGATTTTGACAGCGCAAAAATATTGAAAGGCGATGAAGAAGTAGCTGAAAGAATCGCCAAAGATTTAGGCGAGTTTCAAAATATAAGAGTACGCAACGAAGGACATGCGGATGCGATAGGAAGCAATTTTTATAACCTAAAGCTATCTCAAAAAAGATCCGAAGCTGTTAAAAATAAATTGATTGAGTATGGAGTTGCCGAGAGTCAAATAGAGACCAAAGGATACGGTTCTTCCAAGCCTGTGAGAGATAATGATACTCCGGAAGGAAGAGCGGAAAATAGAAGAGTAAATGTTGTGTTCATAGCGCCTGTTTATTATTTTGAGCTTGACAGCGCGGAATTAACGCAAGACGGAGAAGAGACTCTTAAAGCGATAGCTGAAAAGTTAGCGGGATATGACAAAACTATAATTAAAGTAGAAGGTCATACGGATTCAACGGGAAGCAAATTACACAACTTAAAACTATCTCAAAAAAGAGCCGATAAGGTAAGAGATAAATTGGTTGAATATGGAATTAATCCGGTTAGTATAGAAACGAAAGGATTGGGTAGCGCTTATCCTATAAAATCAAACGACACTAAAGAGGGTAGAGCCGCAAATAGAAGAGTTGATATACTGTTTGTTGACCGCGAGAATTAAAACACAAACTAGCTGTCTGGAAAAATACGTGATTTTGGAACCAAATTATAATTTGGTTCCTTTTATTTTTTAGGAAATTTACATTTTCTCTAAATAATGTAAAGCTTATATTAATATTGTACTCGTTATACTAATATAAGTTTTTACATCTTTTCTATAAGTATATAAGATATAAAAATTTAATTTAAAGATATGAAGATATTTAATCATATGGTTTTTAACATCAAAACTTTTTTGAAACAAATTTTTTTTGAAAAAATAAATTTTAAGGATAAAGCAATGGCTAATGAGGACATAAAAAACGCAGATGCGAAGATTAAAGAACCGCCTGTCTTATTTGACAAGACACAAAGTATCATTGACAAACTCTCAACCATTTTAGACGCGCCTGTTATTACATATTGGAATAGTTACAGAGGCAGTATTTGCCATAATGACGTAGTCGTGCTTTATGAGATATTAGAGAGTATCGGAAAACAGAAAAAAATCTACCTTTTTATAAACAGTAACGGTGGAAACGGTCGGTCGTCTTCGAGAATGATAAACCTTTTAAGACAATATGCCAACAATATTGTAGCGATTGTTCCGCTTGAGTGCGCTTCTGCCGCTACCATGCTCGCTATTGGCGCGGATGAGATACAAATGGGACCTTTGGCGTTTTTGACAGCCGTAGACACATCTTTGACGCACGACTTATCGCCGCTTGATAGAGATAATAATCGTGTTAGCGTAAGTTTGGATGAGCTTAATAGAACTGTAAAATTATGGGAAAGGCACGCTACAAAAAACGATGTGGCTACAAATCCTTACCAATTTTTATTTGAACATGTACATCCGTTGGTAATAGGCGCGGTAGATAGAGCGGAGAGCCTATCCATAATGCTTTGCGAAGATATTTTGACAACTCACATGGAAGATAAAGAGGCTATCAAACAAATCGCTAATACGTTAAACTCAAAATATCCTTCTCACGCATACCCTATATTATACGAGGAAGCCAAAAAAATAGGCTTGAATGTGACAAGAATGGCAAAAGAGGTAAATGCTTTGCTTTTAGATTTGCATCAGATATATTCGGAGATGGGTCAAAGAGCAACTGTGGATTATGATGAAAAGAATTCTCATTCAAATGAAATTTTAAATATTCACGAAGCTAAGAATAAGCAGATTTTCTATCAAAACGATAAAGATTGGTTTTACAGGACAGAAGAGAGACGCTGGATAACTTTAAATGATAACTCAAGTTGGCGCAGAATAGAAAAAGACGCCAAAGGTAAATTAGTAAAAAGCATTCTACATGTAGAGTAATTTTGGCGGCTTGTTTTCCAGTATTTTGCAATTCTTTTTTAAAGATAGCAAATATTTGACGAGTAAAACGGTTGGAAGCAAAAAACGTATAGAGAAGTCTAATATGGCGTCAAGTAATACAGAGTTTTGTTTTTAACTGTTTTAAAAGTACAAAATATCAAAATTGTTTAAAAGATTCAAATCCTCTAAAGTTTCAATCAAATAGGTAAATATCCCAATATAAATAACTTGCAAGCTTTTTGAAAATATGATTTTATTATTTTTTATAAAAATAGCGATATGAAATTCCGTAATATAAATCTGTTTTATGAGAAAAGATGATAAAAGATAATTTCAATAAATGCTTTAAAAGTTTGGTTGATAATCCAAAATCCAAAATAGTATCATAATTAGTAAAAAAGAGCGTTTGACATCAATATATATCGTTACATGTAATCATTTAATCGCTTTTATAATTTAATATCGTTGAGATTTTAAAAATTAAAAAATGCCAAAGATAAAAAGTCAATATAGCGAACAAAAATAAGTATTTTTATTTGAAATAGTTTAGTTTGAATGAGATTTAAAAATAACCTACATGTAGGATAGTAAAAACGTTAAGAGTTTAATTTTTTTTACATGCAACAGCGGTTATCTATTTTTTACGCTATTTTCATTTTATAACCCAGCAAAATCTTTTTTAAGACGCAAAATAGAACTATATCTTGAAACGCAATAAGCTTGTTATTTTATAAATTGTGGTTGCTTTTGTTTAGTGATGTTGCAAAAGCGCGATATCAAATTATATATACTTGTTGGCAAAGTTGATAGAGTGATATACAAAAGGTGTTCCAAATATGCTTTCATGTTATAAGAATAAAAAAGACTAGAAGATTGTCAAAATAGCGCTTTCTAATTTGAGAGTTAAACAATTATAAAAAACAAAATTAGCGCAAAATTTTTTTGAAAAAACCAATTTTTCAAAATGAAATTTATTAAATATAGCTTTAAAAAGACAGAAATTGAACCATAAATTGCTATGAATGATATGAAGACAGAAAGATAAAAAAAGTCGGCATTGTCTTTTATTTCATAAATAATAAAATGCATTTAATAATTTTGTTTTTATCGCATAAAATTTTGCATACGCAGTCTTAGTCTTAAAGTTATTAGTAGCGATGTAAAAAAATCAAAGAAGCGATTTTCATATGATTTTTCTAAATGTTGTAAATACTCTTTACATGTAAGGGGTATGTAGTTTTGATTTTTTTTAAATTTACAAGGATAAAAAACAGTGATAATAATTTATTCGTCAAATTTTTAACGAATACAGATGAGATAAAAATGCGGCGATATTAAATAGGTTTTTTTAAATTTATACTCCAAATGCATTTGATGTTCTATTGCGTAATCATATATAAACGAGTTCGCACTCCAAATTTGTGCTTACATGTAATTAAAATTTCGCAGAAAGCTAATTCTTAAATCTAAAAGCAAAGCGCCATTTTTACGCATTAATAAGCTTTATGGTGCTACAATTAAATCTTTTATTAAAACAAAGAGGACATACATGTACCGTTTTGCGCCGTCTCCAACAGGGGATATGCATATAGGCAATTTAAGAGCCGCTATTTTTAATTTTATCTGCGCGCGACAAAGTGGCAAAGGTTTTTATATACGCATAGAAGATACCGATACGGCGCGCAATATAGACGGTAAAGATAAAGATATTTTGGAGATACTGAAAGCTTTTGGCATTACCTATGAGAACATTTATTATCAAAGTAAAAATTTAAGATTTCATCAACAGCTGGCTACGCGGTTAGTAGCTGAAAAAAAGGCTTTCGCGTGTTTTTGCACAGAAGAAGAGATAGAAGTAAAAAGAGAGGAAGCCAAAAAAAACGGCATAGCGTATAGATACGATAACACTTGTTTAAATTTGAGCGATGAAGAGGTTTTGACAAATAACAGACCTTTTGTCGTACGCTTAAAGCAACCTACGCAATCCATAACTTTTATAGACGAAATAAAAGGAGTTTTAACGTTTGAGCCAAAAGATATCGATAGTTTCGTGATTTTAAGACAAAACAAAACTCCCATGTATAATTTCGCTTGCGCAGTCGACGATATGTTGGAAAACACCACCGATATCATAAGAGGCGAAGACCACGTGTCAAATACTCCGAAACAAGAGCACATAAGAGCGTCTTTAGGATATACGCAAAAGGTAAATTACGCCCATCTTCCTATCATTTTAAATCATGAAGGTAAAAAGATGAGCAAAAGGGACGACGCTTCAAGCGTGAAATGGCTTTTGGAGCAAGGGTTTTTGCCAAGTGCTATAGCGAACTATCTTATCCTTTTAGGCAATAAAACTCCGTGCGAAATTTTTACGATGAAAGAAGCTGTAGAGTGGTTTAGTATACAAAATGTTTCCAAATCTCCGGCAAAATTTGATATAGATAAATTAAGACAGATAAATAGAGAACATCTAAGACATTTAAGTGACAAAGAGTTTGCAAATCTTGTGGGTTTTGAAGATGAAAATATCGGTAAAATCGGCAAATTATATACTGAAGAGGGAAGCGTTATAAAAGAGATAGAGCCGAAAATCAGAGCTATTTTTACGCCAAAAAGCGCGCCTATTGGCTTTGAAAAAGAGTTTGATATGTTAAAATTAATTTTACGAGACGCTCCGCATTTTGAAGAGTTTGATGATTTTAAGAGTTATTTATTTGAAAAATCGGGCTTAAAAGGTAAAGCGTTTTTTAAATCGTTACGAGTTCTTTTAACAAACTCCGAGCATGGACCAGAACTTGCGACATTATATCCCGTGATAAAAACATATATAAAGGAAATTGCGCTATGAACGCACTTTTACTATCTTTACTTCAAACATTGAGAGTTCTTATCAATATCTATCTTTTTGTTATAATACTCTCCTCGCTTATATCGTGGGTGCAACCAAATCCTTATAATCCCTTGGTACAGTTTTTGCGCAGAGTAACGGAGCCCGTTTACGCTCTCATAAGAAGAGTTATTCCGACCACATTTGGCATGATAGACATTGCGCCGCTTATAGTGTGCGTAGTTTTAATATTTATAAGCAATCTCATAACGAATTTTATTTATGCGTATGTGGTATAAAACTCTTTTTATTTTCTGTTTCGTGTGCATGTCGCTTTTTGGAAAAGTTTTGGATTATGAAGAGGTGATAGAAAAACCAAAAAGCATAGCGAAAGATTACTATATTTACAGATTGCTTTCTGAAACCACTAACGTAACGAGCGAACAAGCGAAAACACTTTATCAACAAGTAAGTCGTATGAACGGCAATCTTGAAAGCGAGTTTGGAAAAAAGATGGTTTTAAGCGAAAGTGCGCAAAATAAACTCGCATGTCAAAAAAACGCGCAAAAAGATTTGGACTCTTTAAGCGAAGTGTGTATAAAACTTTTAGTGTATCCGCCGTTTGTAGCTTCGCTTGATAATAAATCAAAACCAAAATTAGTAAAAAAACTTCAAGAGAGCAATAATAGTTTTGCCGCGGGTTGGGCGGAAGCTATGAGCAAAAAAGACGTTTTTACCGAATTAAAAAAACTGGGAGCGAAAGAGTTTTTGTTGGTTTTCAACTCAATGCCGCGAGATTATAGAAAAAACTATTTTGATAAAAACTTAACGGACGACTTTATAAGACTTCTTGAACAGCAAAACGCTTATGAAAGTTTCATAAAAAATATAGTAGTAGGCGAACCGTATCTTAATATTTTGCCAAAATCGCTGCTTTATAGCGGTCAAAACAGCTCTTTATCGCACGAGAGTTACTTTTTTTTAGGTATCAACGCGGTAAAATTTAATGAAACTGAACTTGCTAATATATTTTTCAAAAAAGCGGAACAAAAGGCGTATTATAAACACGATAAAGATAAAGCGTTATTTTGGCAATATCTGGCAGGCAAAAGCAATGAAGCGCTTCAAACGTTGTCGGAAAGTCACGATACAAATATCTATTCGCTTTATGCTAAAGAGGTTTTGGACTTACCAATACTAAGCGCTACTTTTGTAACTCCATCGCACAACAAATCTAAAGAAAATTTTGACATGCAAGACCCGTTCGCATGGAAAAAGTTTTTAGATACAATACAAGACGTCTCTTTAGGCGAATTGGAGAGTTTGTCAGAAAAATTTGACGCGGAAGAGACTTTGCCGATATACGCGTTTTTGTTGGAGCGCGCTTCGCAGTATCGCCGCAGCTATTTTATCGTGCCTTTTAGCGAATATCTTGACGGTTTTGAAGACGAGAGAAAGATTATCATACTCTCTTTAGCAAGGCAGGAGAGCCATTTTGTCACAGCGACAATATCCACTTCTTACGCGCTTGGCATGATGCAATTTATGCCGTTTTTAGCCCGAAGTATAGCAAAAGACGAGAAAATTGAAAATTTTGATATAGACGATATGTTTAAACCCGGCATCTCTTACAAGTTCGCGAATATTCATTTAAATTATTTGACTAAGTATTTACAACACCCGCTTTTTATAGCTTACGCTTATAACGGTGGCATAGGATTCACAAAAAGAATGCTTCAAAGCGGCGTTTTTTTTAAAAACAAAGATTACGAACCTTTTTTGAGTATAGAGACTATAGGATACGAAGAGAGCAGAGAGTACGGCAAAAAAGTGTTAGCGAACTATATAATGTACTCAAAATATTTCGGAAAAGATATAAGCGTCAGAGCTCTTTTATCAACTCTAACGAAACCAAAGGAAACGGATAAATTTCGACAGTGAGATTTAGAGTATCGTCTTCTTCTTTTTGCTTTGAGCGCGCAAGATAATATTTGCTCCATTTATTGTTAATCGGCACGTCTTTTAATAGCTCGTTGTCGTTTTCAAGTTCGACGATTTCAATGCTTTCCCTGTTTAGCTTTACTATAGGCTTGCCTAAATCCGATTTTATTTGAGAAGAAGAGGGCGAATAATAATAGCTAAGAACAATCATATCCGTTGTATTGTCGAAATATTTTTGCATGTTGTTAAGATATGTCGCCATTACAAGCAGAGTTGATTTGTCTTGTGCCTCGACTCTCGCTTTTTGAGTGCTTACAATCGCTTGTTCTTGTTGGATATTTGCGCCGACATTGCTTTTACCGCCGCAGCCTAAAAAAAATATAGCCGATAAAGATATCAAAAAGAGGAGTTTTTTCACAAAAAACCTTTTACATGTAAAGAATACGCTAATTTTACGCAGTTTGCCTTATTTAAAGCTAAATGTTTTTTTGATATAATTAATTCTTTTTGTCATCAAAAATGGACGCGTTCGGAGGAAAACTTGAATTCGGATTTTTGTAGTATAAAAGCCAAGTTTAAAAACACAAAATCTCTAAAGAGGAATTTATGCAAAAGATAATAGACGCTATAAGCGCCGCCGCTATACGCGTAAAAAAGCTTATTGAGTTTGGCGATACGGGTTACAGCGAGCATATCAACAAAACCGGAGATACGCAATTAAAACTTGATATAGCGAGCGATTTAATCATCGAAGAAGAGTTTAAAAAGATATCATCCATAAAAAGTATCATTAGCGAAGAGAAAGACGAAATTAAATTACTACATGTAGACGGTAAATATATCGTAGGATACGATCCGCTTGACGGTTCAAGCTTGATAGATGTAAATTTAGCCGTAGGTTCAATATTCGGCATTTATGAAAATGGCACGGAAGGTTCAAATATTGTAGGCGCGGTATATGTGGTTTACGGACCGCGTACGGAAATGGTTGTGGCAAAAGAGGATGCGAGATTATATAGACTTAACGAGAGCGGCGAATTTAAAGAAGTAAAGACGATTAAGTTAAATCAAAAAGGCAAATTAAACGCCACAGGCGCTACTCAAAAAGGATGGCCGACATATCATAAAAAGCTTATTGAAGAGATATTCGCCGACGGTTATCGCTTGAGATATTCAGGCGGAATGGTGCCCGATCTACATCAAATACTTTTAAAAGGCGGCGGATTATTTTCATATCCGTCCACATCAGACGCGCCTAAAGGAAAATTAAGACTTGTATTTGAAGTGTTTCCGTTCGCATTTGTGTTTGAAAAAGCCGGAGGCGTGGCGATAGACGGTAAAAAAAGGCTTTTAGAATTAAAACCGTCTCATATTCACGATACAAGTCCTTGTTTTTTTGGCTCAAACGAAGAGATAGAAAGGGTTTTAAATGAGTACTCAAAACATTGAGGCGAAGACTAACGAATATGAGTTGAATTTAAAACAAGAGAGTGAAATTTTACTCTTGTGTCAAAACGAGAAAAATATTGACAGCTGTTTTGTTTGCGAAAATATTTACGAGTGCGAAAAGAGAAAGAGATACGTCAAGTCTGTTTACGAAAGTATGTCGCAAGGACAAGGCGGCGGATTTGAATTTTAAAGGAAAGAGATGAATAAAAAGATATATATTACCACGCCTATTTATTATGTAAACGACGTTCCGCACATAGGTCACGCGTATACCACCATCATTGCCGATTCGTTAGCGAGATTTTACAGATTAAAAGGCCGCGACACATTTTTTTTGACCGGTACCGACGAACATGGACAAAAAATAGAGCAAGCCGCTACGGCAAGAGGAAAGAGTGCTAAAGAGTATGCCGATGAGGTAAGCGCGAAATTTAAAGCGTTATGGGACGACTTTGATATAAGTTACGATTGTTTTATCAGAACGACCGATGAAAATCATAAAATCGGCGCGCAAAAAGCGTTTGAGACAATGTTCAAAAACGGCGATATATATAAAGGCGAGTATGAGGGGCATTATTGCGTGAGTTGCGAAACGTTTTTCACGGACTCTCAGCTGATAAATAACGAATACTGCCCCGATTGCGGCAAAATAACAACGCTTGTGAAGGAAGAGAGTTATTTCTTTCGCTTAAGCGCGTATCAAGATAAGCTTTTACAATGGTATCAAGAAGCGGACGATTGCGTTATGCCTAAAGCTAAAAAAAACGAGGTTATAAATTTTGTAAAACAAGGACTTCGCGATTTGTCCATAACAAGAGCGAGCTTTGATTGGGGTATAAAACTCCCGCCTTTTTTAGGCGATTCTAAACATGTGCTTTACGTATGGCTCGACGCTTTGGTAAATTATATAAGCGCGCTCGGATACGGCACCGATGAGAAAAATTTTTCTTATTGGCCAGCTTCGTTTCATCTTGTCGGAAAAGATATTTTGCGTTTCCACAGCGTCTATTGGCCGGCTTTTTTGATGAGTTTAAATCTTCCATTGCCAAAACATATAGCCGCTCACGGATGGTGGACAAGGAACGGCGAAAAAATGAGCAAATCAAAAGGGAACGTTGTAAATCCGCGCGAAGTCGCCGAAGCTTACGGACTTGAAAATTTCAGATATTTTTTACTAAGAGAAGTTCCGTTCGGACAAGACGGCGATTTTAGTCAAAAAGCTTTGATAGACAGAATAAATTCCGATCTTGGAAACGAGCTTGGAAATCTTTTAAACAGAATTATCGGTATGAGCGGCAAATATAGTAATTACGAGCTTGACTCCTCGTTTGTTTTAAAATTTTACGAAAAAGATATCAAAGCGGTTGACGCTATTTTAGATAATGTAGAATCTTACATGTGCGAACTTCAGACAAACAAATATCTTGAAGAACTTTGGAAAGTTTTAACCATCGCAAATCAATCCATAGCCATATACGAGCCTTGGGTAAAAATAAAAGAGGGCAAGAAAGAGGAGGCGGGCGCGATAGTGGCGCTTGCTGCAAATCTTTTAGCGAAAGCCAGCATACTGTTTTCGCCCATTATGCCAAAAACGGCGCAAACTATAGCAAATAGTCTCGGATTTAAATTAGACACAAAATCATATGAAAAACTTATAATAAATAAAGAGCTTTTAGATAAAACCGTTATAACTCCTACAGCGCCTCTGTTTCCGCGTATAGAAAAAGAGTTGATGAATACGCCTGAGCCTACAACGCAAGAAAAAGAGATAAAAAAAGAGTTGATAAGCGCGGATAAATTTTTCGCCTCAAAAATACAAGTAGGCGTTATCGTAAAAGCCGAAACTATAGAAAAAAGCGACAGACTTTTAAAGCTTCTTGTGGATATCGGCGAAGAGAAACCCCGCCAAATACTTTCCGCCATAAGAGCGTATTATGATGTGGAAAGCATTGAGGGCACGCAAGTTTGCGTAGTTGCGAATCTGAAACCGGTTAAAATAATGGGGTTTGAATCTTACGGAATGGTTTTAACGGCGGAAGATAAAAACGGTATCGCGCTGATTAGTCCGCAAAATGCGAAAAGTCCGGGTTCGACAGTTAAATGATTATTGAAAATCTCGCTCAAATTTGTTCCGGATATCTGCTTAAAGAACCTTTGGTAAAAGCCGTTACAAGCTTTACATGTAAAAGCGATAAAGTAGCGGGCGAAGGAGCTTTTTTCGCTCTAAAAGGCACAAAAGAGGAGATTGACGAAGCTTTGAAAAACGGCGCGTACGCTATAATACATGAGCAAAATATACAAATTGACGATAACGAGATAGCGTGGATCAAAGTGGATTCTATCGAAAAAGCGATGATTCGCTTTTTACGTTTTTTAGTTGAGACAAATGATATAAATGCCGTATATATGAACGTTTTACAATTTGACATGTTAAACTCTTTCAAATTGCATTTTAAAAATACTTTATTAAACGGCGATATTTCAGAAATTTTTTTAAAAATTACGGATTTAGAGCCAAAAAGCTATATATTTTCAAAGGACAGGGAGTTATTAGAACGAATATCGCCGCAGTTTGAAAGCGTAGAAAAAAGTGCAGAAGCTACCGTTTTGCAATCGCACTCTATTTTCAAAACTACTTTTGTATGCGCTGAGAGTTATTTTAAAGATTTTATGATACCCCATCTTTTTATATCGGAATTCGCCGCAATCGTAGCTTTTTTAAAGGAAAAATCGCTTGAGTTTAAGATAGATTCTATGGAAAAAAACGGGCATTTTGAGCCGATATTTGTAAATACGGCTTTGGAAGCGCGTCCGTTTGGCTCAACGCACCAAGCCATTATCATAGAAACGGACGAGAGGCTTTTTGAAATAGAAGAAGAGTGGATAAAAAATTATGTTTCCGATAATTATCTGCTTGTATTAGCTCCGCATAACGCTAAAATTTCAATACCGTGCAAAAGATATACTTCCGCTAAATCACTTCAAACTATAAGTTTATCTTCGCTTAGATACGTTTTGGTGTTGGGAAATAAAGATGAGATAGTCGCGGCTTTGGAAGAACCCAAACAGACGCAAGGAACACTTTTTTAATTTTAAACTAACTCCTTTTTATATGTAAGAGTTTTTGTTGTTTTGCGCTTTTAGATTGTCTCACAATGATGGAAGAGGGGAGGGTGTTATTGAAACTGACAAATTCACCCATACATGTAAAAGCTTTTACTGCTTTACATTGCTACATGCAAGACGTTTCGCACTTTTGGATTGCCACGTCGCGTTGCTCCTCGCAATGACACAATTATTTTCCGTCATTGTTCGAATATATGGAGTTACTCTCAAACATTTGTCCTTAAATCTTACATGTATATTGTCCTGCTATTGTAAGCCGCGTCTTTCATTTCGTCATTGCGAGAAGCAACGCGACGAAGCAATCCATCTTCTACATGTAAAGAGTGACTGTTATAGTCGTATTCTCTTAAATAATCTCATCATATAAATCTTTCCATTGAGGATTTAATGTTTCAATTAACTCTAACTTCTTTTTTC
>JAISAU010000009.1 GCA_031266555.1 Campylobacteraceae bacterium | reverse complement strand
GAGACACAAACAACATAAATCAACTGCTTTATCAAGGAGACATTGGAACATCAGTAGAAGCTTCAATAGATCATAGATTCTTTAGCGAAGAGGGGAAAGAGAGTATTAAAGAGGATTTTCATAAAAGCGAAAATCTTATAGGAGCCGTAAAGGATGTAATACAAGAAGATAAACTGCAAGCATCAGACTTCTTTGACCACGTAATAAACTTAGAGATAAACTACGAAGTGTCAAAAGAGTTTGCTTTAATAGAAAATGGCAAATATGCGAAAATGTTAAATGATGTAGACAGTTTAACAGACGAACAATTGCAACAAACAGTAACAGCTTATGTTGAAGTGTATGCCAATCAACACGGAATAACTATAGAAGAAGCATTAGTAACCGTACTTGACGATATTGTTAAAAAAGGAGATACGACTTATGAAAAACCGCAAGGCGCTCATGTTAAAAACGATGACGGTTCATCAACAGTAACTATTGACGCGAACAACAATAAAAATACTCTTGATTATGCAAATACCGTTATACATGAAGGAACTCATGCTTCATCATATCAATACGAATCAACTTACACATCAGAAAGTATGAGCACAGAAAGTTATGCAGACCTTCTTGGAAAGTATGCAAAAGATGACTTCTCATTCGTATATTCAAACTTAGGATACGGATCTGTAAATACAAACGATATAAAAAAAGAGTTTTCAGGTTCGCAGATATTTCAAGATAATACCAATTGGTTAATGGATAAGATAATAAACGAACCGGAGAAGGTGGAGTTTAGAAAGTTAAGCCAACAAGAGACGGCATACATAAACTATGCAGCTGAAGATTACGCTAAATCAAACGGCATTACCAAAGAAGAAGCTATCGAACAATTAATAACAGCTGCCAAGTATCATGTAGACAAAAGAGCGCAAAATATATTTAACGAAGGAACAGCTTTATCAGAAGCTTCAAATATGGAAGAAAGCAAAAGTATATTTGATATAAATTCAAGAGAAACCGATATACAAGAAGCATATAACTACTTAATAAAAATATCAGAAACTGAATATCCCCTTATAGATATGCATGAAGAGAAATTTACTCTTCAACCTATGTTTGCAACAACACCAGAACAGTTTAAAAATTCTTATTGGGATATCGATAACGCTATAGGATTGCAAGATGTTACGTTAGACACATTATTGCTTTTTGTACCTGTGAAGGTTGGAACGGGCAGTAAAATTGATGATGTTGGACAGGGCGCAATAGGTAATGTAAGGACGGTGGATGGTGGAGAAGTTGGGAAAAACAGTGATACCGTAGTTATTGGCAGAGTAAGAGATTTACAAGATCTTGCGTCTGGCGAAAGATCATTGTTAGATCAATTACCAAATCTTGGTAATCCAAAAGCTAACTGGTATCAAAATTCTGAAGTACTTCGTAAAGAAATGCAAAAAAGTTTGCCTATCCGTGACGCTTCTGTTGGCGATACTGCGGGACAATTTCTTAATGCTGAGCGTAATTTGTTGAAAAATCATGGTTGGACATTTGATGAAAATACAAATTATTGGATGCCTCCAAAATAATGAAAAAAACAATTAATGTGAGTATGCAAAATGATTTATCTTTATATTTTAATATTAAAACTGTAGAAACATTTGAGTTTCTCAAAAAGTATGGATTTACACTGACTAAAGTCAGCGATATTTTAGTCAGTTACTGTAAAAATGATATTGAAATAGCCATAAACTATGATCGACATATATCTTATGAAATTAGTGCGGATATTACTATATTCGAAAAAAAGTATTCAATGGGGGCTATTGCTAACATTATCGGGGAAAAGCAGTTTTACTATATATCAGCAAGGACGCAGGAAGCAATTTGTATGGGACTTGAGCAAATAAAACCGTTGGTAGAGTTTTGTTTAAGCAAAATTTTACAAAAAGCCCCTCAATTTTTAGCTGCGCTTGAAGAACAGCAAAAGCAGTGGTCTAAAGAGTTTGCTCTAAATGTTTTAGCTTCTCAATTGCGACCAGAAGCAGAAAATGCATTTCGTTGCAAAGACTATTTAACAGCAGTTGAATTATATGAGCGTATTTACGAATGTCTTAGTCCGTCAGAAATTAAAAAAGTGAATTTTGCAAAAAAACAATGCACAATAAAATAATATAGATTGTTAAGTGCAAAAGAAAGAGATAAGTTACCTGAACTATTTGATGAATTTGTTAAGATACTAGTTGACGATAAAAAATAATAAAAGCTATTGCAGGAGCGAAAAATGAAGCAATGGATTTACCCAGAAACAATATTAAGATTAAAATATCAATGTCAACTTTTTTTAAATGGCGATATAGATGTAGTATTTATTCAATCAGAAATAATGCTTGCTGAAAATCAAATCGTCGCTATAGAAGAAAAATGGTTAAAAGATATTTTATTTAATGCTGAAAATCAAATTGAATTATATGTGTATACAACAAATCAAAGTGATTTAAATAAAGCCGTAACTCCTATTATCCAGGATATTTTATGGAATATATCATAAAAAAAATGATACAAATTACAAATCATATAATTATTAATTTCGGACAATTAATAGAATTTGATGATTTAATTAACCATCGTCTTTTTAGACCTATTGGGGAGTGATATTTATGTGTAATATTGTTTGGTCGAAAGAAGCAGATGATATTCTTAGCGCAGGTTCTGCTTTATGGGATGCAGATATGCACAATTGGATTCTCAATCGCAATGAAGCTAAGGTAGCTATTTTAAAGCTATTGGAATTTGGAATTCCTATATTGGGTGGCGATGTATGCAGAAAGATTGATAATCGTTTTAAATATACATATGATAGTTGGCATTGTGATAAAAATATTATAGAAACTGATTTGGAGTACTTAAAACGTAGTATTAATAGGTCTTTGGAGTATATTAATAGCTATCCTTTAAATTGTGATACATATTTTACATTAGTACCAAAGAGAGTCTGATTGTATTCAATTAATCAATTTGATAAGATAATTGATACCAGAACTGGAGAGGTATTATATGAACAAAGCAGATGATGTAATAAAGAGTAAATGGGGATGGGCATTGGCAAGACTTCGACATAGTTATAGTAAGTATGGCATTATAGTTATTTGGTCAAAAAAGGAATTCGCTAAACTATTTGAAAAATTCGGAACTAAAGAATCAGCATATGAGCCTTATATTTTGGAACAACTTAAAAAGCTAAATGATGAAAGAAAAATAGACTTTATAGGCAATGACGATATATACTTTAAAGTCATCAATATTTAAAGGACACCCTATAAAAAACATAATCTTTTTAATATTTCTTACTACCTCTTATCTCTTTTCATCAACAAATTATGACATAACTGTTCAAAACAATTTAAATATTCATAATTTTAATTCAATATCTCATCAAACACCTAAAACACCCTTACATGTAGCAACCCAAAACAAACAATCAAATACCAAACGCAAATTTAAATCCTTCACATATAACCATTCTAGATACATTTGTCCATACTAAAGAACTTTCACATATAATAATCCAAACACCACATTTGATTTATAACACCTAAAACTATTTAACATAACTATCGCGACTTTAAAAATAAAATTTCGGATAAATTGTACATGTAAGGTTAAAATTAGATGCAACATGTACAAAATTCACTCTCTTTAAGCTATAAAACTTTACATGTAAGCCGCGAGATATATTCCCTACATGTAAAGTCTAAAAAAAGGTATTAAATAATATTTATATCAATGCTCTCGCCGTTTAGTATTTTATTCATATTTCTCATTGAGCAAAATTCGCCACACATACTGCATGTATCTTCGCATTCGGGCATAGATTCGGCTCTATAGCGTTTTGCTTTCTCAGGATCAATCGCGAGAGCGAACATACATTCCCAATCAACTTTTTGACGCGCCTTGCTCATATCGTTATCCCTATCTCTGGCGTTTGGAATTTTTTTTGCGATATCAGCGGCGTGCGCGGCTATTTTTGAAGCTATAATGCCCTCTTTCATATCATCGTAAGTCGGAAGTCTTAAGTGTTCCGCAGGAGTTACGTAACACAAAAACGCCGCTCCGTGCCACGCCGCTATTGCCCCGCCTATAGCGGACGTTATATGATCATATCCCGGCGCTATATCGGTTACCAAAGGTCCCAAAACATAAAACGGAGCACCGTGACAAAGACTTTTTTGTATTTTCATATTTGTCTCTATCTGGTCTAAACTCATATGTCCCGGACCTTCTACTATCACTTGCACATCTTTTGCCCACGCTCTTTTTGTAAGTTCTCCTAACGTTATCAACTCTTCTATCTGGCAAGCGTCGCTTGCGTCGTGCGTAGAACCCGGACGGCAAGCGTCTCCAAGACTTATTGTCACATCAAATTCACGGCAGATTTCCAATAATTCGTCAAAATATTCATAAAACGGATTTTCATTGCCGGTCATCTCCATCCATGCGAACATTAAAGAACCGCCGCGTGAAACTATGTTTGTTATTCTGCTTTTGGATTTTTTAAACCTGTCAACCGTTTGCTTATTTAATCCGGCGTGAATAGTTATAAAATCTATCCCGTCCGTCGCGTGCATTCTGGCGACTTCAAGCCAATCTTTTGCGCTTATCTCCCGAAGCGGTTTTTTATAAAACACCAACGCGTCGTATATCGGAACGGAGCCTAACATGACGGTTGAGATTTGCGTTAGCTTTTTACGAAAGCTTTTCGTGTCGCCCGATGTGCTCAAATCCATAATGGCGTCCGCTCCAAGTTTTATAGCGCCTTTTACTTTTTCAATCTCTTCGTTTTGGTTGCTACTATCTTTTGAGATACCGAGATTGACGTTTATCTTTGTCTTCAATCTTTCGCCAATTGCTCTTGGTTCCAAACTTTTGTGGTTTTTGTTAGCCGGTATAACGGCGACGCCTTCGGCTAACATACGCCTTAACGTATCCGCGTCCATCTCTTCGTATGCGGCGGCTTTTTTCATCTCTTCGGTTATGACGCCGTTTTTCGCGGCTTGCATTTGTGTGTGATATCGCATTTTTTTATCCTTTTTAAAATAAAAAACGGAAAAATGCGCTTAGGGAAGTGAAAGTGTGATAAATCCCTACGACAGCATTACCCGTACAGGTTCAATGGGTATAATCTCAGCCTATAAAAATAGTTATAAGCACCCCAAAGTCGACATTATACATGTCGCCTGATTTATTTTAGATAAAAAACGATATATAAAATCATTATTTGATTAAAGCTTGATTAATATCCTCTTTTATATCTTCAATATCTTCTATTCCTACCGATAGTCTCATCATATTAGGTTTGATATTAAGCCTCATCTTCTCTTCATGAGAATTAAACGGATATATGACGTGATAAGGAGAGACTATGAGTGTTTTATTGTCATGTAAATTTGTGGCGCGGCGAACAATTTTAAGATTATCCATAAATTTATACGCCGCTTCTTGCGATTCAACTTCAAAAGTCAAGATTGAGCCCGCGTATCTAAACTGCTTTTTAGCTAATTCATAAAAAGGAGAATTTTCCAAAAACGGATAATTTATATTTTTTATCTCTTTTTTGTTCTGAAGCCACAAGGCAAGTTCAAGCGCATTTTGACAGGCCCTGTCTATTCTTAAAACCATTGTCTCAAGTCCCAATGTCTGTAAATATGCGTTGGTCGGACTCAAAACGGCTCCCAATCCTTGAAAAATCTCTTTTCTAGCTCTATATAAAAAAGCAAAATGCCCCACTTTTTTATAATAATCTTCCAGCACGTCGATTTTATTCCAATCAAAAAGTCCGTGGTCTATTATAAGTCCGCCGACACTTGTCCCGCCGCCGCTTATAAATTTTGTTGACGAAAGTACCTCTATATCTACGCCAAATTTTTTAGCGTCAAAAATATAAGGCGGAGTCATAGTCGTGTCCACAACAAAAGGAACATTGTGCGAGTGGGCTATATCGGATAAATTTTGCAAATTCGCGACTTCAAGCTGCGGATTGCTGATAGTCTCCAAAAAAAACGCTTTCGTGCTTTTATCAAACGCGCCTTTTACCTCTTCCTCGTCCAAAACATTTACAAATTTCACATTAACGCCCATATTTGACAGCGTCTTTTGAAAAAATGTGAGCGTATGACCAAAAAGATATTTTGTGGTTATCACGCTGTCTCCGGCTTTTACTAAAGTCAAAATAGCGTTCGTTACAGCCGCCATACCGCTTCCAAGAGCCAAAACCCCAAGCGAATTTGTCAAATTTTTAATATGCAGTTCAAAATCCTCGACAGTAGGATTGCTTGACCTTGAATATACATGTTTTGCGATTTTTCCAAGCGATACGTCGCTAAATTCGGCGGACGAAGCGAATTCATAAGCCGCGTTTTCGTATATCGGCATTCTAAGGGCACCGTGAATATCTTTTGTCTGTTTTGTTACATGTAGCGCTTTTGTGATAAAACCTTTCATAAATCTCTCCTCTCTTTAGTTCACACTCGTTTTATTTTTGAAAACTAAAATCAATCAAAAAAAGTTGACGAATATTATCACAATATATTTAAAATCTTATTTTATTACATGTATGAGTTGTTTTTCAATGTTTTTTACATAATTAGCAAGCTAATAAATTAAACCTGACATTTTTTATATGAATTAAAAAACCCTTTTTAATAATAATTTTGCCCCAAAATACCGAAAATATGAGTAAAACGATACGATATATATTTAATAATCTATATAAAACCTATAAAAATACTTGACAATAAAATTATTTTTGTCTATAATGCCAAAATTATTTTTTAAAAGGAGGAGAAAATGAGTTTTACAAAACACATTTTTCTAAGCGTTATTTTGTTGGCGGCTTCATTGATTCAAGCTGCCCAAGTTGAGCTTTTAAATGTCTCTTACGACCCGACAAGAGAACTTTACAAAGAGTACAACGAAGCGTTTATTAAACACTACAAAGCGCTTACAGGCGACGACGTAACAGTAAAACAGTCTCACGGCGGTTCGGGCGGACAGGCGAGAAGCGTTATAGACGGTCTTGAAGCCGATGTGGTTACATTGGCTCTTGGAGGAGATATAGACGCTATAGTTGAAAAAACGAACAAAATTCCCGTTGACTGGCAAAAGAGGCTTAAAAACAACAGCTCGCCTTACACTTCAACGATTGTTTTTTTGGTAAGAGCGGGGAATCCGAAAAACATTAAAGATTGGGACGATTTGGTAAAAGATGGCATCAAAGTTATCACGCCCGATCCCAAAACGTCCGGTGGAGCGAGATGGAACTATTTGGCGGCGTGGGCGTATGCCGATAAGAAATACGGAGGCGAAGACAAAGCGAGAGAGTTTGTGGCGAAATTATTTAAAAACGTTCCCGTGTTAGATAGTGGAGCGAGAGGCTCTACAAATACGTTTGTTCAACGAGGACTTGGCGACGTTCTTTTGGCGTGGGAAAACGAGGCGTTTTTATCTATTAACGAACTTGGCAAGGGAAAATTTGAGATTATCATACCAAGTCTTAGTATTTTAGCCGAACCTTCCGTTAGTTTGGTCGACGCGAACGTTAAGAAAAAAGGTACGGAAAAAGCGGCTACAGAATATCTTAACTATCTTTACTCAAAAGAGGGTCAACGTATAGCGGCTAAAAACTATTATCGCCCTACGGACGCCGAAATAGCCAAAGAGTTCGCGGCGCAATTTCCTAAATTGGAGCTGGTGGAGATAGACAGAGATTTTGGCGGCTGGAGCGCGGCTCAGGCAAAGCACTTCTCCGACGGCGGCGAATTTGACAAAATCTACAAAAAATAGTTAAAGAGTATACATGTCGCAAGCTTTAAAAATACATTTGTTTCATCTTGGCGCTTTAAAGCTTGACGATGTGTACATCTTTGTTTGTCGCGACTTTTTTAGGAAGATCCGATGAGCGATGAGTCAAAATTTAAAATCAAGATAGCTTTATTCGCGATATCCGCATTGACGGTTATCTACGCTCTATTTGCCATTTTTACGGATATAAGAGCGTTTATAGTGTTGATTTTGATATCCGCAGTATTTTTCACAATCGCTTTTCATAGCTTAGATATCAAAAAATCAAACGCCAAAACAGTGGTTTTAGCGTTAATAGTAGCCATTTTTGGCGTATATTTCGTACATGTAAACGTAATAATCTCCGTAACGCTGTTTTTGATATCTGGAGCGTTCGCTTTGGCGTCTTTAAAGCAAAATAATCTGACGTCAAGTCAAATCGTCATAAATGTAATACTTTTTTCCATACTGTTTTTTATATCAGCGGCGCTTTACCAAAATCCAAATCACGCTTTAGCGTGGGTATCGCTTGTCGTATTTACCATCATATCGGCATTGGCGAACAGAGTAGGATACAAAAAAAGCAACGCCAAACTTCCCGGTTTTAATATAAGTTTGGGATTGTCTTTAACTTACATGTCGCTTCTTATATTAATTCCCCTAAGCGCGCTCGCTCTTTACTCTACGCAAACGACAGCGGAAAAGTTTTTAGAGACTTTGACCGACCAAAGAATTATAGCGGCTCTTAAAATCTCTTTTGGGGCAAGCTTTATAGCCGCTCTTATAAACTGTTTTTTCGGACTTATCGTAGCGTGGATTTTAACAAGATATGATTTTATAGGCAAACGAGTGGTAGATTCCTTGATAGATTTGCCGTTTGCCGTGCCTACGGCGGTTGCTGGTATATCGCTTGCGTATATATTTTCGCCTAATGGGATTTTGGGCGAATTTTTGCAGGCTTTAACAGAAAAATTACACTTACTGGCGTCCTATTTTCATCACGAAAAATGCGCCGTTGACGAAAAATGTTTCGCTAAATTTTTAGAAACTATAGACTTAAACGTCGCTTACTCAAAAATCGGCATAATATTAGCGCTCGTATTTATAGGACTTCCTTTTGTTGTGCGTACCGTTCAGCCCGTTATTGAAGAACTTGATAAAGAGTTAGAAGAGGCGGCAAGCTCTTTAGGAGCTAATTTTTATCAAATTTTTCTAAAAGTGATATTTCCGACTATCTATCCCGCACTTCTTACAGGCTTTGCTTTGGCGTTCGCGAGAGGTCTTGGCGAATATGGTTCCGTTATATTTATAGCGAGCAATATCCCGTATGAGAGCGAGATAGTCCCGCTTCTTATCGTTAAAAAATTGATGCAGTTTGATTATGTGGGAGCTAGCGTTATAGGGGTGATAATGCTGATAGCCGCGTTCGTTCTTCTGCTTCTCATCAACTTTTTGCAATCCTTTGCGAAACGCAGAAAGAGAGGCTTTTGATGAAAAAATACTTAGCTATTGTTTTGCTTGCCGCGGCTACAATTTTATTCGCGCTTTATCTGTTTGAGGTAAGCGGTTTTTTTAATATATATGTAGCGATTTTTCTGGCAATATCCGCTATTTTTATAATCACGAGCAAAAGTTTAGTAAAATCTTTATCGCTATTTTTTGTAGCTTTTTTTATCGTCTCGCCAATATATGTTATCGTAACTGAAAATATCGCGGCTATTAACGCGATATTCGTATTTATCACGATACTAAACATAGTAACGGATTCTGCGAAATCGACGTCCAAAGAGCCGACATGGATAAAAACCGCGGCTTTAATCGTAACGTTTCTCTTTTTGACTGTTTTTGTTTTTTTACCTTTATATACTATATTTACTCAAGCGTTCGCGAAAGGCGCGGCAGTATATTTCGCGTCTATAAGTGAAAGCGACGCGTGGTCAGCCATCAAACTTACTCTCATAGTAGCCGCTGTTGTTGTGCCTGTAAATACTTTTTTCGGCGTGCTGTTGGCGTGGGCTATCGCTAAATTTGACTTCAGAGGTAAAAGCGTAATCACCACTCTTATCGAAGTGCCTTTTGCCATATCGCCGGTTATTGCCGGACTTATATTTATTTTGTTATTCGGCGCGTCCGGATGGTTCGGGTCATATTTGTCCGAACATAATATAAGAATAGTATTTGCGCTTCCCGGTCTATTTTTAGCGACCGCTTTTGTAACGTTTCCGTTTGTAGCCAAAGAGCTGATACCTTTAATGCAAGAGATGGGCAAAGACGACGAAGAGGCGGCTTTGACTTTGGGCGCGGGCGGTTTGCAAACGTTTTTCAAAATTACTCTGCCTAATATAAAATGGGGACTTTTATACGGAATTGTGCTGACAAACGCCAGAGCTATGGGGGAGTTTGGCGCGGTAGCGGTAGTGTCGGGACTCATACGTGGCTCTACGATGACTATGCCTTTACATATAGAAGTGCTTTACAACGAATATCTGTTTACGGCGAGTTTCGCGGTCGCGTCGCTGCTCACGCTATTGGCTCTTGTGACTTTGATTGTGAAGACGATTATTGAACGTTATATGCTTTTACAAAGAAAAAGAGCTTTGCATAACGGTTTTTGAAGAAGGATATTGATGAGTATAGAGATTTCACATGTAAGTAAAAGTTTTGGCGCGTTTAACGCGCTTAGCGATATAAGTCTTACTATTCCAAACGGAGAGTTAACGGCACTTTTAGGACCTTCGGGTTCGGGCAAAACAACGCTTCTTAGGATTATAGCCGGACTTGAGAGTTTAGATAGCGGCGTTATTAGATTTTTTGGCGAGGATTCCACAAATAAACCGACAAAAGATAGAAAAGTGGGATTTGTATTTCAACACTACGCGCTCTTTAAGCATATGAGCGTTTTTGAAAATATAGCGTTCGGATTGAAAATTCGCCCGCGCCAAACAAGACCAAGCAAAGAGGAAATAAAAGACAAGGTCTTTAAACTGCTTAAAATGGTACAGTTAGAACCTTTGGCAAATCGCTTTCCGAGCGAACTTAGCGGCGGTCAAAAACAAAGAGTGGCGCTTGCCAGAGCATTGGCGGTAGAACCAAAAGTTTTACTTCTTGACGAACCGTTCGGCGCGCTTGACGCAAAAGTGAGACAAGAGTTAAGACGCTGGCTTAGATATTTACATGATGAGATACATGTGACAAGCGTATTTGTGACTCACGACCAAGAAGAAGCTTTGGAAGTCTCCGATAAAATAGTTATATTAAATAAGGGCAAAATAGAGCAAATAGGAACTCCAGAGGACGTTTATGATAATCCCGCGAACCCGTTTGTATACGGATTTTTAGGAAATGTAAATCTATTTCACGCCAGACTTGAAAAAGGCGCTTTGCGTCTTGACGAATCCGACAAGCAAAAAGAGGACATCTCATTTTTTATAAGACCACATGACGTTAAAATAACTCTTGAAAACGAGGACGAAAAATCCATAAAGGCTGGAATAATCTCTCATAGGATTTTGGGCAATCGCGTAAGAGTAGAGCTTAAGACTGTTGAAGGCGGTAAAGAGATAGAAGCCGATATAGATAAAAAAGATTGGGCGAAGATAAAAAATTCAAATCAAAACGAAGTTTATATTAGTTTTATAGGCGCAAAAATGTACTTTTCCGATGAGAGCTGGAGCGATTATGTCATATGAAAAATCTTATGATTTACTTCGGCAAATTTTAAGCAAGATAGACGGTAAAATCGCCCTCTCTTTTAGCTATCAAGCGGAAGATACGGTAGTTTTGCATTTTCTATCGCAATGTAAAATAAAATCTTTGGAAGTTTTCACGTTAGATACGGGGAAACTTTTTGAAGAGTGCGAAAAGCTCCACAAAGAGACGGAAAAGTTTTTTAAAATATCCATAAAAAGATATTTGCCTAAAAAAAACGATATAGAAGAGTTAGAAAAAGAGCTTGGAGATTGGGGTATGAGAGATAGTCTGAAAAATCGTCATCTTTGCTGTCACATAAGAAAAGTAGAACCGCTTGAGAGGGCTTTAAAAAATAAAAGCGCGTGGATAACCGGGCTTCGCGCGGCGCAATCTATCACGAGAAACGAGCTTCAAATATTAGAGTACGATGAAAAATTCGGCATTTTTAAAATAAATCCTCTTGCTTTTTGGAGCGAGGGGGACGTATTTGATTATATAAAAAAGTATGATTTGCCCATCAACTCTTTATACTCTAAAGGCTTCAAAAGCATAGGCTGTAAACCTTGCACAAGAGCGGTAAACGAGGGAGAAGACGCGAGAGCGGGCAGATGGTGGTGGGAAAATCCCGAACATAAAGAGTGCGGTTTGCATATAAAGGAAAAATAGTATGGATAAACTTGATAAGTTAGAATCACAAAGCATATTTATAATTAGAGAAGCTTACAAATCATTCAAAAATATCGGTATGCTTTGGTCTATCGGAAAAGACAGCACAGTTTTATTGTGGCTCGCGAAAAAAGCGTTTTTAGGACATGTGCCTTTTGAGCTTATACATGTAGACACAAATTTTAAAATTCCGCAAATGATAGCTTATAGAGACAAAATAGCAAAAGAGTTAAAACTGCGTCTTGTAGTTGGACAAAACAAAGAGGCTCTGGCAAATAAAAGAACATTTGTTGACGGACTTGATAGAATATCTTGCTGTAAAGAGTTAAAGAGCACGGCTTTAAAACATACTCTTGACGGCACTTGGGAAAGACGCGTTTACGACCCCAAAACCGATACATGGAGCGAGATTAAAAACGCGCAAGCTTACAATGCCGTCATAGTCGGAGTGAGAAGCGACGAAGAAGGAAGCCGCTCAAAAGAGAGGGTATTCTCGGCTCGCGATGAAAAAAGTGAATGGGACGCGAGCGCACAGCCGCCGGAACTTTGGAATTTATATAAAACGGAGTTCGCGCCAAAAACTCATGTAAGAGTACATCCGCTTTTGGAGTGGACGGAACTTAATATTTGGGAGTATATAGAAAGGGAGAAAATACCCGTCATCTCCGTATATTTCAACCAAGGAGACGGTAAAAGATATCGCTCTTTAGGTTGCTATCCGTGTACAAACGCGGTTTTATCCGACGCTAAAAATCCAAAAGAGATTATAGAGGAGCTCGTAAGCGGCAAATTTAAAAATATTGCCGAACGCTCAGGTCGCGCACAAGATAAAGAGGGCGGAGGCACATTAGAAGCCTTGAGAAAAGAAGGCTACATGTAATGAACAAAACTTATCGACTAAAAAAGGAAAATAATGACTAACAATGATAAAACTCTTCTTAATAGCGCGAATAAAGAGCGAATGAACATAGTCATAACAGGACATGTAGACCATGGTAAAAGTACGCTTGTCGGACGTCTTTTAGCTGATACTGCCTCACTTCCGCAAGGAAAACTCGAAGGAATTAAAAACTTGTGTGAGAAAAACGGCAGAGTTTTTGAATACTCTATGCTCTTAGACGCTCTTGAAGACGAGCAAAAGCAAGGTATCACAATAGACAGCGCCAGAATTTTTTTCAAAAGCAAATTAAGAGAATATGTTATCATAGACGCCCCCGGACACATTGAGTTTTTAAGAAATATGTTAAGCGGCGCGTCCAGAGCGGTAGCCGCCGTATTAGTCATAGACGCAGTTGAAGGCGTGGCTGAAAACTCCAAAAGGCACGGATTGCTTTTGTCGCTGCTTGGTATTTCGCAAGTGCTTGTGGTTATCAATAAACTTGACGCGTTAAATTATGATGAAAAAATCTTCAGAAAAATAAAAAACGAATACGAGGAGTATTTAAACTCTTTACATGTAAAGCCCGTAGCGTTTATTCCCATAAGCGCCAGAGAGGGTAAAAACATCACGCGACTTTCGTCTAAAATGCCGTGGTATCAAGGTAAAACCATATTGGAAGTATTGGATAGTTTTCATAATTTGCCCTCGAATGAAAACTCATTTTTCGCGATGCCTTTACAAGATATATATCGTTTCAGCGATGATAACGACGATAGACGAATATATGTTGGCACTATCGCCGGCGGTGAAATAAAAACGGGGGATTTTGTCAAATTTTTGCCCTCAAATAAAGAGGCTCATATAAAAAATATAGAGGTTTGGAACGCGCCCGCTAAAACAAAAGCCAAAGCCGACGAAGCGGTAGGTTTCACGATAGAAGAGGATATTTATGTAAAAAGCGGCGAAGTGATGATAAAAGCCGACGAAAACGCCGCCTTACATGTAAGCTCAAAAATACGCGCTAACCTCATCTGGCTAGGTTCCCATCCTTTGGTATTTCATAAAAATTACCTCTTTAAATTAGGTTCCGCGAAAGTGAACGCGAAACTTGAAAAAATAGAGAGAGTTTTAGGAAATGAACAAAACGACAAAGAGCGTAATGATTTGAAAAAAAACGAATGCGGCAGCGTGATACTCTCTTTATCGCATCCTATAGTGCTTTCAAGTTTTTACGATAACGCGACGCTTGGAAGATTTGTCTTAGTGGACAATTTTGACGCGGTGGGCGGCGGAATAGTTCTTGAAAACATAGCTGAACCAAACGAGGGAAAAAGCGATTTTGAAGAGGAGTTGTTCGCGCTTTTAAAAAAACATTTTCCGCATAGATTTACCGACCAAAATCAGATTTCATATCAAATATAAGGAGAAAAGATGAAAATAAATATTAACGGCGAAATAAAAGAGTTTTCTCAAAGCGAACTCTTCGTAACAGAACTTTTGAAGATTGAAAAGGTTGAGATGCCCGATATGGTGTCAGTGCAATTAAACGATGAATTTTTAAGACAAAACGAGTATGAGAGCACTCTTTTAAAAGACGGCGATGTTATCAATTTTTTGTATTTTATGGGCGGTGGAGCGTGAGAGATTGGAACGACGAGGAGTTGGAGAGATATTCAAGGCATATCATTTTAGAAGATGTGGGTATTGAAGGGCAAGAGAAAATCATAAACAGCAAAGTTTTAATCATCGGAGCCGGAGGTCTTGGGTCTCCAATAGCTTTTTATCTCGCGGCGGCGGGTGTGGGAGAGATAGGCATAGTAGACGGCGACACGGTAGATATAAGCAATCTTCAAAGGCAAATCATACATACGACAAACGATGTCGGCGTTCCTAAAGTAGAATCTGCCAAACAAAAAATGCTTCTTTTAAACCCACATGTAAGAGTAAATACTTATTACCAAATGATAAGCGCGGACAATATTTTAGATATTATCAAACCTTATGATTTTGTGATAGACGGGACTGACAATTTCGCGACTAAATTTTTGATAAACGACGCTTGCGTTTTAGCGAATAAACCGTATTCGCACGGAGGAATTTTAAGATTTTCAGGTCAGACTATGACGATAAATCCGCATAAAAGCGCGTGTTACGCTTGTGTTTTTAACGCCCCTCCGCCTCCAAACGTCGTGCCTACATGTTCAACCGCCGGGATATTAGGAGCAGTAGCCGGAATGCTTGGAACAATACAAGCGGCGGAAGCTTTGAAGTTTATAACGGGTGTTGGAACGCCTTTATATAATACTCTTCTTAGTTTTGAGGCGAAAAATATGACTTTTAGAAATGTTAAACTCGTCAAAAATCCAAAATGTAGAGTTTGCGGCGATCAGGGCTTAACAAGCTTGACAGACTATGAACAAGCCGTATGCGAGGTAAAAAATGATAAAAATTCCTAAAAAGATATACGAAGGTATGATAAAACACGCGAAACTCAAAGCGCCGATAGAAGCTTGCGGATATTTAGCGGGAGTCGGCGAAGAGGTAAAAGTTTTATATGAGATGACAAACGCGGATAACAGCGAAGAGCATTTCAGTTTCGCTCCCGAAGAGCAGTTTGATGTTTTCAAAAAAGCAAGTGGATTAGGACTTCGTCTCATGGCTTGTTATCATTCGCACCCTATAACGCCGGCGCGCCCATCAGATGAAGATATAAGATTGGCGTATGATCCTAATATCAGTTATATTATCATTTCATTGGCGCAAGATATGCTTGAACTTAAATCGTTTAAGATAAAAAATGGCGAAGTGACAAAAGAGGAAGTGGAGGTTTTATGATGAGCGGATATATCATTCCAAAATCGGTAAACGATGATTTTACGGTATTTACAAAACAGTATAATGATTTTTTAAACGGCTCTTTGGACGCTTTAACGTTCAAGACTATTCGCGTGCCGTTTGGCATTTACGAACAAAGAGAATCCAATACTTATATGGTAAGGGTAAAATTAGGCGGCGGAGTTGTTACGCCGAAACAACTTTTTGAACTCGCAAATTTATCTGAAAAATATGCGAACTCTACCCTACATGTAACAACCAGAGGCGGCGTGCAACTGCATTATGTAAAAATAGAAAATTTTTTAAACGTCGTTGAGGTTTTACACAGAATCGGATTAACCGGCAGAGGCGGAGGAGGAAACACCGTAAGAAATATTACCGCCGACACGTACGCAGGAATCGCGAAAGATGAGGTTTTTGACGTAACGCCTCACGTATTAGTGCTTACTTCAAAAATGTTAGAGAGGAAAGATTCGTATTCGCTTCCGAGAAAATACAAGATAGCTTTCAGCGGTTCAAGTGCCGATAGAGGCGGAGCGACGTTTATAGACGTGGGATTTATCGCTAAGATAAAGGACGGCAAAAAAGGTTTTAGTGTTTTTGTCGCCGGAGGTATGGGAGCGAAATCAAAAATAGGACATCACTTTATCGACTTTATAAATGAAAATGAGATTTTTCTGATATCCCAAGCGATAAAAGAGGTTTTTGATGAAAAAGGCAATAGAAAAAACAAAAACGCCGCGCGGCTTAGATTTTTATTTGAAGAGTTGGGAGAGGAGGAGTTTAGAAAACTTGTAAACGCCAAAATAGACAAACTAAAAAATGAGGGCGATTGGCGGATTGAGATAAGCGAGCTTCCAGAGGTCGTTCCGACAAAAAGCGACGATTTTTTACGTTTAAATGACGAGGAGAAACTTTGGTGGGACAGATATGTATACGCTCAAAAACAAGATGGATACTTTTGCGCTAAAATTCCTCTTCTTTTGGGAGATTTGGACGCGCGAAAAGCCAAAACAATAGCTTTGGAACTTGAAAAAATCGCCAACGGCAGAGATGTTATAAGATTTGGAAGCGACCAAAATATGTACGTTAGAAACCTAACCTTACATGAGTTAATCTCGCTATATCCGTTTTTAAAAGATTTATCACCTCTTACAACAAAGCCCGCCATTATCGGCGATAGCGTAGTATGCACGGGAGCCGCCACTTGTCAGCTTGGCATAACTATCCCGCGCGGAGCGATACAAGCCATAGAAAAAAAGCTAACAAAAAGCGGACTAAATCTTGACGAACTTAAAGATTTCAAAATTCACATGTCAGGCTGTCCCAATAGTTGCGGCAAACACTCCATAGCCGACCTTGGTTTTTTTGGTAAAGTGCTTCGCGAAGGCTCAAATCCGTATCCCGCTTACAATATATTAGTCGGAGCGAAAATAGGTGAAAATATCACGCGTTTTGGCAAAAAAATAGCCGACGTGAGCGCGTATCATCTGCCCTCATTCACTGCCGAACTTTTAAGTCTTTGGATAAGCGTTAAAAAAGAGTATAATGATTTTTCTGATTGGATAGACGATAAAGGAGAGCAAGAAGTCGTGGAATTAGCGCGAAAATACTCACATGTTCTTCCATTTGATGAAGATAAAAATCCATATTACGACTATTTGGCAAAAGAGATTTTTTCGCTAAAAGGAAGAGGTACTGGCGAATGTAGCGCTGGTATGTACGATCTTATAGAAGCTGACAAAAAAGCTCTTATAGCGGCTTTGAAAAATGAATTAAACGACGATAATTTGACAAATATAAGACTTCTAGCGGCAAGAATGCTGCTTATAGCAAGAGGCGACGAGGCAAGAAATGAAAAAGATGTTTTGGACGCTTTCAAAAAACATTTCATTAAAACAGGTCTCATAAGCGACACTTTCGCGCCGCTTTTGGAAGGTAAAGCCACGAAAGAAGCAGTAAATTTAGCAAATGCCGTTATTGAACTTTACGGCACTATGGACAACTCTTTAAAATTCGCCGCTGAATCGTTAGCAAAACAAAACTCATCAGAAATCAAAACCGCCGATAGATTTAAAGATTACAGAAAAGTGGCATGCCCGATGAATTTCGTGAAAACAAAAATGGATTTGGCGCAAATGAAAAGCGGAGAAGTTTTAGACGTATTGCTTGACGACGGCGCGCCTATAGACAATGTGCCTCGCTCGGTAGCTTCCGAAGGTCATACGATATTGGAGCAAACAAAGCAACCCGACGGACACTGGTTAGTTAGGATAAGAAAAAAATGAATATACTCCCCGTCGCGCTGACGCCAAAGAAGATTTTATTGATAGGCGCAGGCGAAAGCGCCGCTTTAAAAGCGAAAAATATTTTTGAGAGCGATTGCGATTTAAGAGTAATTGCCAAAGAAATAAAAGACTCGTATTTTGAAGATAAAGAGGTGACAAAAGAAGCCTTCTCTCTCTCACATGTAAAAGATTGCGATGTGGTGGTAAACGCTTCCGGAGACGAGAATTTATCCAAGCTTTTATGGGAAAATAGAAAAAAACATGGCTTTTTATTAAACTGTGTGGATATGCCTAAATATTGCGATTTTTATTTTCAAGCTGTCGTTAAAAATCACGATTTGTGCGTATCTGTCAGCACAGGCGGCGCGGCGCCAAAATACGCGCAATTTATACGAAATCTTATATCCGCCGTTTTGCCCAAACAACCTAAAAATTTTTACGAAAACATCAAAACCAAACGAGCGCGCGGCGATACGAACATATATCAAGAGGGCGGAAAAGTTTTGCTGATAGGCTGCGGTCCTGGGAGCGCTGACAATCTTACGATAAAAGCTCTCAAAGCTATTAACTCCATAGAGATTGCCATGATTGACGCTCTTGTAGGCAAAGAGATAATAGACTTGCTACCTAAAAACTGCATAAAGATAGACGTCAGCAAAAAAAAAGGCTGTCATAAACTTTTGCAAAACGAGATAAATGAGATGCTTTTAAAATGCGCCAAGGACGGATTTCGCGTTGGAAGGCTAAAAGGCGGCGATCCGGCGGTGTTTGGACGAGTTTTTGAGGAAGCGGCGTTTTTAGCGCAAAACGGAATATCAGTAGAGATGATAAACGGCGTAAGTTCCGCGTTCGCGGGTTGTTTAGCGGGAGGCGTGACCCCAACTTTACGAGGTTTTTCAGCTGGCGTTCTAATCGTTTCCGCGCATTTGAAAGAAAATAGATTTAATGACGATTGGATAGAGCTTTTAAAAGATTTTCCGTACACCATGATAGTGTTAATGGCTTATAGTTTTTCTTCCGAGATAGTGCGAAAAGCCAAAGATATAAAAGCACCCTTAGATCTTCCTTCAGCTTTCATCTCTCAAATAGACAGCGTTGATCAAATAACCGTTATAGGAACTTTGGGCAGACTTGAGGAAATGGCGAAACTTTGCGCTAAACCGGCTATTTTAGTGATAGGCAAAGCGGTGGCGGAAGCCGCGAAAATGCCGCACAAAGAGAAAAGAATAATTTTAGATTAAATATTTTTTATGACTTTTGTTACATGTAGCATTGATAAAATCATCTTTGTTAACTTTTTACGATATTCGTCGCTCGTATAAAAACCGCAAGCAAAATTTTATTGATTTTTAAAAGCGTACATGTAAGAATCGCTATAAGCAATGACTTTTTTAAAAAACTATCGGAGCGCTTTTTAAAGGCTATTTAGATAAAATCGCCCTATGAAATTTTTTCGCGTTTATATAGAGATTATCAATGTTTGCGGTTTAAAATGCGGCTTTTGTCCGCCTAAAAAAAGAGAGCTTAAAATTATGAATTTAGAGCTTTTTGAAAAAATATTACAAGAGTTAAAAGGAAAAACAAAAGAGATAGCTCTACATGTAATGGGCGATCCGCTTTTAAATAAAAATCTGAAATACTATCTTGATTTAGCGTATAAATTCTCGCATAAAGTGTCGCTTACCACAAGCGGTTTTTACCTTTCATTGCAAGAACAAAAAACGCTGACCCACAGCGCTATATCGCAACTTAATATCTCGCTTAATAGTTTTAATGAAAATAGCGGAAGACTTGATTTACAAAAATACATGTCGCAAATTTTTTCACTTATCGCATACAAATTAAAACATAATGAAAATCAATTTATCAATCTTAGACTTTGGAATTTAAACAAAGAAAATACGGCGCGAAATTTTAATGAAGAAATTTTCAAAATACTTGAGCAAAAATATAATATAGCGATTGACAGAAATTTAGCCAAAAAAGATAGTTTCAGAGTAGCAAAAAGAGTTAGAGTGCATTTTGACGAACTGTTTTCTTGGCCAAACCTCGAGAATAACTTGTCACGAAATTCGCAATGTTACGGCTTAAATCGTCAACTTGGAATTTTGTCTAACGGCATAGTCGTACCGTGTTGTTTGGATTATGAAGGCAAAATCGCTCTTGGGAACGCGAATTTTCAAAATCTGCGCGATATACTTTCAAGCGCGAAACATATAGCAAAAGGTTTGAAAAACGGACTGCCTACCGAAGAGCTTTGCAAAAAATGCTCTTATAGGCTAAGATTTGAATAAAAAGTTTAAAGGCTTACGATGATAATTTTTAAAAACGAGTTTGTGGAGATAATCAAAGAAGAGTCGCATATACCGTGGCTTAAAATTTTTACCACGGAAAATTATAAAGAATTAACCGATTGTCCCGACGATTTGCGGCAAAAACTATATTTTTGTATGGAAACAGTTGAGAAAGTTATGAGAGATTATTATAATCCGACAAAAATAAATATCGCTATGTTTGGCAATTATGTGCCGCGTTTGCATATACATGTGATGGCGAGATTTGAAGATGACGGCTTTTTCCCCGAATCTATGTGGGGTAAAAAACAGAAAGAACCGAACCTATTTTTGCCTGACGAGAAGCTTTTTTTAGAAGAGCTTAAAAAAAAACTCATGAAAGTTTTTTAGGAAATTGACATGGTTTTAGAGTCTTTACATATACAGAATAACAAATAGGCTAGCATAACAAAAACCCATTACATGTAACACTTTAATCCTCTTTAAGAATAACTAAACTATAATCCACACAAAGCTACATTTAATCTTATAAGGAGTTTATTACGTCAATGTTTAAACGTATT
>JAISAU010000022.1 GCA_031266555.1 Campylobacteraceae bacterium | reverse complement strand
TTTATTGGACTTGATGAAATATCTATAATAGATATGGAAAATGGATCTGAAAAAATAATAAAACACGAAAAAGCAACATCTGTAGAATTTACAAATTGTGGAACCGGTATAGCGGTTGGTGGAACAAAAGCAAAATTATACAAATTATAATAATAAAAAATTATATATGCCCCAACTTCGCATAACAAGACTGTTTACGCTTAGCTATATGTAAGCGGTTTGGGGCTACATGTGGACTAAAATTTATTGGAAAATTTTTAAAAAAATAAATAAATTATTGACAAAAATAGATTTAAGAACTTATAACAATTTAGACGCTGCGTATAAAAATGGATACAAGGGGATAAGAAAATGGAATTTATAAATTAGTCTAAGCAGCTTATGATAAGCCGCTTACATGTAAGAGTTTTTAATCTCCTCTTACTATCTTAACCGCTTTTACAAGATTTTTAAGAGCCGGCACAACCTCATTCCACTTTCTGGTTTTTAATCCGCAATCCGGATTTATCCAAAGCTTCTCTTTTGGGAAAATTTCCAAAAGTGCGTTTATTTGACTCGTCATCTCTTCGGTGCTTGGAATTCTTGGAGAGTGTATATCGTATATGCCAGGACCTATCTCTTGTTTATAACCGACCTCTTTAAAGATTTTCAGTATTTTATTTCCGGCTCTTGCCGTTTCTATAGAGATAACGTCGGCGTCCATAGCTTCAATGGTTTTTATGATATCGTTGAAATTGCTGTAACACATGTGGGTGTGGATTTGCGTTTTTGCATTCGCGCTGCTTACGGATAGTTTGAACGCTTCCAACGCCCATTTTTCATACTCGTCTTTTTTGCTTTTCCTTAAAGGATAACCCTCTTTGAAAGCGGCTTCGTCAACTTGTATGATTTTAATATCGGCGTTTTGCAAGTCGGTTATCTCGTCGTTTAGCGCTAAAGCCAACTGTTTAGCGACATCTTTTTTGGCTAAATCGTTTCTAACAAAAGACCAGTTTAAAATAGTAACGGGACCAGTTAGCATTCCTTTTACGATTTTTGAAGTAAGAGATTGCGCGTATGTTATCCATTTGACGCTCATAGGCTTTATTCTCGTGATATCTCCAAATAACAACGGCGGTTTTACGCAGCGACTTCCATAACTTTGCACCCAGCCGTTTTGCGTAAACGCGTAACCGTTTAGTTGTTCGCCGAAATACTCAACCATATCGTTTCTTTCAGGTTCTCCATGCACCAAAATATCAAGTCCTATCTCTTCTTGAATTTTTACGCACTCGTCAATGTATTTTTTGATACCGTTCTCATACTCTTCTTGCGAGATTTTATTTTTTTTGAAACTACTTCTTAAATTCCTCAGTTCGTCCGTTTGCGGAAAGGAACCTATGGTAGTTGTGGCTAGCGAAGGGTATTTTAAAATTTCTTTTTGCGTTTTTATACGTTCTTCAAACGGCATAGATCTTTTCGCGTCTGTAAAAGACTTTAATCTCTCTTGCAAAGCTTCATTGTGAATTTTGGACGAATTTTTTCTTAAAGCGTTAGCTTTTGTATTCGTCTCAAACGCGATATTGTCTTTTTCAAGTAAAACGTCATTATGGAATAGTTTTGAAATTAACGAAACTTCGTCAAGTTTTTCAAAAGCGAATGAGAGCCAATTTTTTACTTCGCTATCTAATTTATCTTCATATTTTAACGAATACGGTACATGTAAAAGAGAGCAAGAAGTTGAGATAACGATACGTTCTTTTTGTACGGTTGAGGATATTTTATCTAAAAGTTTAAGAGTGGAGTTCATATCGTTTTTCCAGATATTTCTTCCGTCTACTACGCCCGCTATCAGATATTTATCTTTGATATTTTGAATATTGTCAAGGTTTTCTTTGCCATAAATAAAATCAAGTCCTATTCCCCAAATTTTAGTGCTTGCCAAAGCCTCAACCACATCTTTATCCACATAATCAAAATAACTTGAGACTATAAGATTTAAGTTTGGCGAGACTTGCGAGAGTTTTTCATATGCCTTAAGAAGATAATTTTTTTGCTCATTATTTAAATCTGTGACGATTATAGGTTCGTCAAATTGGACAAATATTTGCATTGCGGCGATTTGCTCTAAAAGTTGTTCATATACTCTCAAAACAGCGTCAAAATGTTCATATACATCGCTGCCGTCAACACTTTTTGATAAAGATAAAAACGTTATGGGTCCGATAAGATTAATCTTAGGATTTACGCCAAACTCTTTTGCTTCTTGAAACTCTTTAATTATTTTATTGGCATTTAAAGTAAAACGCGTGGATTTTGAAAGTTCGGGAACGATATAGTGATAATTGGTATTAAACCACTTCGTCATCTCCATAGCGACTCTTTTTTCATCTCCTCTTGCCATTGTAAAATAGAGTTCCAATTCGTCGCTTATGTCAGAAAATCTTTTTGGAATTGCGCCAAGCAACACAATAGTATCAAGCATTCCGTCGTAAAAACTAAAATCGTTTGAGCTTATCAAATCAATTCCGGCTTCCTCTTGAAACTCTAAATTTTTAAGCCTCAACTCTTTGGCTTGTTTTTGTAATTCTTCGGCGCTTATTTTCTTTGACCAAAACGCTTCAAGCGCAAATTTTAATTCTCTTTGTTGTCCGATTCGCGGAAATCCAACAATGCTGTTTTTTATCATCAGTTTATCCTTTATATGTATAGAATTTGTTTTGAAAAAAATGGATGAGACAAAGTTTAGGAGGATGAATGCCGGAGCGGCAAAAACCGTAATATAAGCGGCTGTGAAGTTTATGAAAAGCTTTTTTTGCTTTTAAAACTTTTTGCGCGCGTTTAAAAAAAGAGTGAATAAAACAGTATAGATTTTGAGGGTCAAGTAGACTCTCGCACTCTGTCGGCGGATCATTTTTACCGCTTGATTCTTTATCTTTATTTGTTTTTGTGAAAAAAAGGCATACGCTTACAAGTTTGCTATGAAGTTTTACGGCACAACTATGCGCTTGCACGGAAGATAAGGTGAAATATTTTTTACCAAAACCTTTAGGTCTAATCAAAAACGCGCCCTTTGTAAATTTAATCGTGATATTAGCAGGATTTTACTTAAATGAGTATTTTGATACAATTAGTAAAATTAAAAAATTTCTTGAGATTTAATCATTATTTTGATACCCTCCCGTTTTTAGAAATTTTATAGGAACATAATGCCTCTTTCGAGACTGAATCAAGAACAACTAAGCGCTGCTACAGCGCCTTTCGGACACAATCTTATCATAGCAAGCGCGGGTACTGGCAAAACATCCACAATTGTCGCGAGAATCGCTTATCTTTTACAACAAGGCGTAAAGCCTGAAGAGATTTTACTATTAACGTTTACCAATAAAGCGGCAAATGAAATGATAGAGAGAATCGCGCGTTTTTTTGACAATGAGACGGTAAAAAGGATAGAAGCCGGCACATTTCATGCCATAAGTTACAAATTATTGAAAAAAATCGGTAAAAAAATCGCTTTAAAACAGCCAAAAGAGCTGAAAGTATTGCTTAAAACCATATATGCGAAAAGGCGGTTTGATCATATAGACGCCGCTGTTAAACCGTATCAATCTTCATATTTGTACGACCTTTTTTCTCTATATCAAAATTCTGAAGTCGAACTCTCTTTTAGCGAATGGCTTAAGAAAAACGAGAGCGAACACAGCGCTTATTTTGATATTTATGAAGATGTTTTGGAAGAATTCAAAGAGGAGAAGAGGGCGTTTTCGTATGTTGACTTTAATGATTTGCTGATTTTGTTGAAAAATGAATTGCAAGGCGTTGATAATAATCTGCAATTCAAAGAGATTTTAATAGACGAATATCAAGACACAAATACTCTTCAAGGCTCTTTAATTAAAGCCTTTACATGTAATAGCATATTTTGCGTTGGAGACTATGACCAGAGTATTTACGCATTCAACGGAGCGAATATAAAAATAATCGGCACGTTTAAAGAACGCTACCCAGACGCAAATATATTTACTTTGGATAAAAATTATAGATCGTCGCATATGATTTTATCTTTAGCTAATAAAGTGATTGAGAAAAATCCGCGCCTTTACCCTAAAGAGCTTAAAGTGACAAGAGAGGGCGAGTTTGAAACTCCTAAACTGCTTGTTTACAACGAGCTTTTTGAACAGTATCAAGCCATAGCGAATAAGATTAGCTGTTCGCGTAATTTGCATAGCGAGATAGCGGTAATTTTTAGAAATAACTCGAGCGCGGATGGAATTGAGGCGAGTTTAAGGGAGTTTAGTATCAAATGCAAGCGAAAAGGAGGCAACAGTTTTTTTGATTCGCGTGAAGTTAAAGCGATATTAGATTTGGTTAGTTTATTTGTAAATCCAAAAGATATGATGGCGTTTATCCATATTTTTGAATACGCAAAAGGCATTGGGGCGGCGTTGTCAAAAGAGCTTTTTGACGCTCTTTTGGAAATTGGCGGCGGAGATATCAAAGAAGCGTTTTTTAAGCCTAAAAATGTGGAAAATCCTTTTAAGAAGAGAGTTAGGAATTCTCAGCTTGGGTTATTTGACGATTTACATGAGATTGGAAGCGTAGGGCGGTTTTATTCGCTTGGTTTTGATGAGGTTTTTTTATCGAATCCTGTTTTAAAAAATTCGCATATAAGCGAAGAGGGCGCTAAATTTATATACGGTTTTTATAGATTTTTAAAAGAGAGCAAGACGGTAAAGTTACCCGCAAGTTTAGTCGAACATGCGATAAATTCACATGTATTTGAGGAAATTGCGAATTTTTTGGCAAAAAAAAGGGGGACGTTAAAAGATGGAAGCGTTGATAAAAAACTTGTCGACGAGGCAAAAGAGAGAATAATGAGAAAAGCTTGGCTGCTTAGGGATTTAGCTAAAAATTATAATGATATATTCGGATTTTTAAATGCTCTAACGCTTGGCAGTAGCGAAATGAGCGAAGGAGATGGAGTAAATCTTTTAAGTATTCACGCGAGTAAAGGACTTGAGTTTAAAGAGGTTTATATTGTGGATTTGATGGACGGACGGTTTCCAAACCGAAAACTTATGAATATGGGCGGCGGAAGTCTTGAAGAGGAGAGAAGGCTTTTTTATGTGGCGACCACAAGAGCGAAAGATAAGCTTTTTTTATCATTCGCAAAATATGACAAAATCAAAAAAATAGAGTATGTGCCTTCCCAATTTTTAGACGAAGCCGGACTTAGAAATTAAACTATTTTTGGAAACTTTTTTTTAAATCAAAATATAAATTGACGACATAATGCAAAACTAATAAGTTAGTTAGTTTTGTATAAACCAGGTATTTGAAAAAAAGACATGTAGGAATTTGTCAATAGATAGTCGCGGAGATTTTGAATTTATTGATTGACAAATCATTTTTTAAATAAAAGTCATAAGCGTAAATTTATTTCATAAGTGCAATAATACCAAATTCATTTTAATATTATTTAATAGGAGTATATACATGAAAGTATTATTGCTTATGCTGTTTTTTATTTCATCGGCGTTCGCGCATTTTCAAACCGTTATGGTTGATAAAAGCGTTCTTGAACAAGAAGATGGAAATGAAATTAACATAGTTTACGAGTTTACTCATCCATTTGAGCAAGAACTTATGAATATGGTTAAACCGCAAGACGCGGGCGTGTTTATAGACGGTAAAAAGATATCGTTTCTTAACTCTTTGAAATCCGCGAAAAAAAACTCTCAAAACGTTTGGAACGCAAAATATACCGTAAAAGAGCCTGGAGTTTATCAGTTTTATGTTGATCCTGCGCCATATTTTGAACCTGCGGAAAATAAGTTCATCAGACACCAAACAAAAACGATAGTAGACGCTTTTGGCTCAGGAGAGGGTTGGGACGAACCGATAGGGTTGAAAGCTGAGATTATCCCGTTGTCGCGTCCATACTCTTTATACGCTGGAAATATATTCAGCGCGCAAGTGTTGTACAAAGGCAAACCCGCGGCAAACGCGGAGATTGAGATAGAGTTTTATAACACAAAAGGTTTAAAATCTCCAAATGACATGTACATTACGCAAGTGATAAAAGCAGACCAAAACGGGGTCTTTCATGCGGCGCTTCCACTTGAAGGTTGGTGGGGATTTGCCGCGTTGATAGACGATGATGAGAGTATCAAAAAAGACGGTAAAGAGTATCCTGTGGAACTTGGAGCTGTGCTTTGGCTAAAAACCGAGAGCGTTAAATAATGCATATAAGCGAAGGCGTTTTAGAACCTAAAATTTTGATCGCGGGAGCGGCTATTTCGGCGGTTGTTACAATATACGCTTTAAAGATTTTAAAAAGCGACGATATACCAAAAGTCTCAGCCTTTTCCGCACTCTTTTTTTTAGCTTCGTTTATCCATATTCCTATTGGTATCACATCCGTGCATTTGATATTAAACGGGATCGTTGGAGCGGTTTTGGGAGTGAGGGCATTTGTCGCGATTTTTGTCGCATTGTTGCTGCAAGGGCTTTTATTTGGATACGGAGGCATAACGACGCTTGGTATAAATCTTTTTACTCTGGCAACACCGGCGCTTATTGGTTATTGGCTTTTTAAAATTCGCTATAAAACCGTATGGCAAAAACAGATAATTTGGTTTTTTATAGGTTTTTTGCCTGTTATTTTTGGCGCATTGCTTCTATCTTTTATTTTATCTTTAAACGGAGACGGGGAAAGTTTTCTAACTGCCGCTAAAATCGCGTTTTTAGCGCATATACCTGTAATGTTTATAGAAGGAATCGTTACTCTTTTGACGTTGAACTTTATTGAAAAAGTCAAACCATCTTTTTTAAAATAAGGAAAATTTATGTTTCGCAAAATATTGGCATTACTGTTTTTAACTGTTTGCGTATTGTCAGCCCACAAGATAAATCTTTTTATGTATGACGATAACGGCACTCTTTATATCCAAAGTTATTTCACAAAATCATCTCCTTGCAAAAATTGCGAAGTAATTGTAAAAGACGAGAGCAGTAAAGATATCGCAAGACTGTTTACGGATGAGAATGGTAAAACTTCCGTTTTGATGTCAAATGATGTAGTAACGGTGAGCGTTGATGGCGGCATGGGGCATTTTAAAGAGACAAAATATACATTAAAAAGCCTTACAAAAGATGACGCGCAAAATCTTCCTTCCGATATTCCATTGCCTAATTTATTTATCGCTCTTGCAATTATGGCGGGAATTTTTCTGGCATTGTGGTTTGTTAAAAAGAAAAAATGAGATCTATATCGCCCACAATTTCTATTTTAGTGATATTTTTTTATAGTTTTACTATAGCGTTGCAAGAACATATATACATGTTTATGTTTTTGCCAGTATTGTTTTTGATTTTTATGAATTTTCACGCTTTGAAAGAGACGTTTAAAAAGCTGCTTTTTTTAAATATTTTTGTTATCATCATTGTTGTAAGTTTGCTTATACAAGGCGATGTTAAAATCGCTTTACTTATTTTTATACGTTCAAATCTTATACTGTTGACGGTTCTTTTGCTTTTTTATCAAAAAAATGAGTTTGACATAGCTTTGGCGTTGCAAAGGTTGCGATTTTCGCATAAACTCGTCTCTATCGTGTTTTTTACAGCAAAATCTATTTTCTTGATAAAGCGCGAATTTGTGCTTTTCAAAAAAACTCTACATGTAAGAGGATTTAAGCCTAAAACAGATCTTTTAAGCTATAAGATTATGGCTGGTTTTGTAGGTATTTTGATTATAAAAGCATATGAAAGAGCAAAGTATATTCAAAAAAGTATGCTTCTTCGCGGTTTCAAAGGAGAGATTTATACGCTAACAAAGCACCAAGCTTTTAATCGCTTTGATTTAGCTTTTTGTTTGGTAACGTTTGTATCTCTTGTGTTAAGATGGGGAGTTATCTTATGAGTTGTTCGTTAAATATCAAAAATATGTCTGTAGAAATAGACGGTAAGGAGCTTTTTAAAAATATATCGCTCAATGTCTCTCATAAGGAAAAAATCGCCATTATTGGACCAAATGGCTGCGGAAAAACGACTTTATTAGAAACAATAGTTGGATTTTGTCCTATAAAAGAGGGCAGCATTGAGCTTTTTCACCAAAAAATCAATTGCGGCGATGATTTTAAATCTATTCGTCATATGGTAGGATATCTTTTGCAAGATTCCGATAATCAATTTTTAGCTCCAATAGTAGAAGACGATATCGCTTTTAGTCTTTTGGCGCAGGGTGTTGATAAGAATGAGGCGAAAACGAAAACGGATATCATGTTAAATGATTTGGGAATTTCACATTTAGCGAAAAAAGTTGTCTACCATCTCTCCGGCGGAGAAAAAAAGCTTGTCGCGTTAGCGGGCGTGCTGATAACAGAACCAAAATTAATGTTGCTTGACGAACCGACGTCCGGGCTTGATTTTTCCATACAGTTGAAATTAACCGAGATACTTAAAAAAATAGACAAAAGCATAGTTATTGTTTCACATGATAAAGAGTTTGTGGAATCTGTGGTAGATAAAATATATAAAATTTCCCCCAGTGGCTTAAAGCGTATGTTAAATTCTGATATGGAGTATACTCACACTCATGATGGATTACCGCCTCATACGCATCCGCACGAACATTAAATTGATTCCCATAAATCTTATAATTTTGGAGGAAGAGCTATGGGTATTATTTAAAATTAAAAAAATGGCAAAATTAAAACTTTTTTATTCTAAGTCTCAGCGAATTCAGCACAACAGTCACAGAGCTGATACTCATCGCCACTCCTGCGATAGCCGGAGTTAACGTAATGTTCGCAAAGTAAAAGACGCCTGCCGCTAAAGGAATACCTGTCGCATTGTAGATAAACGCCCAAAATAGATTTTGTTTTATCACCCTAAGTGTAGCGCGCGATAACTCGATGCTTTTTTGGACGCTTTTGAGGTCATTGTTTATAATGATGATATCGCCTGATTCTTTGGCTATGTCTGAGCCGCTGTTCATCGCTATGCCTATATCTGCTTGTTTAATGGATAAAGAGTCGTTTATGCCATCCCCAACAAATAACACAAGCCCATCTTTTTGAAGCGATTTTATCTTTTCAAATTTCTCTCGCGGTAAAACTTCGCTTATAATCTTTTCTATGCCTATACGTTTTGCCAAAAATAACGAGGGTGCGTTTTTATCTCCCGTTAGTATCATCGGTTCTATATTTTTTGACTTCAAATAGCTAACTAACTCTTTCGCCTCATTTTTTACCTCATCTTCTAAATAAAATACTCCCGCTATTTTATTGTCAAAACTTGCCAAAATAGTAGTTTTTCCATCTTCCAATCCTTTTTCATATTGTTGTTTGAAAGTTTCGCCCAGATCTATTTTTAACGCGTTCATTAGTTTAGCTGTACCTATGGCGACAGTTTTATCATCGCAAACGCCTATTACGCCAAATCCTGATTTTATCTCAAGATTTTGAATATCATAGTTTTTGTTAATCCCGTTTTTTTTAGCAAAATCTACAATTGCATGCGATATCGGATGTTCGCTTTTGGCTTCCAAAGAGGCGAATATGTCAAGCAGCTTTTTATCCGAAACGGTGCTTTCGAAAACTCTTATATTTCCTTTTGTGAGCGTGCCCGTTTTGTCAAAAACAGCGTATTTGATTTTTGATATTATCTCTAAAATCTCTGGATTTTTTATAAAAATTCCCTCTTTAGCTCCGCGTCCGATTCCCGTTACTATGGCAATCGGCGTGGCAAGTCCAAGCGCGCACGGACATGAGATAATGAGTACGCCAATAGACGATAAAATCGCTATTTGCATATTTCCCATGACGCTCCATACAATGAATGTGATTAACGATATGATGATAACGATAGGCACAAATATGGAGGCTATTTTGTCGGTGAGTCTTGCTATAGGCATTTTTTTATTTTCAGCGTCTTTTAATAGTTTGATAATTTCAAATAACATCGTATCTTGATATAGTTTTTCAATCCTTACATGTAAGTATCCAAATTTTAAAATAGTGCCGCCGATAACTTTATCTCCTATTTTTGTAAATTTAGGTATAGGTTCGCCGTCTATCATTGAAGTGTCAACCTCGCCTTCGCCGTTTACTACAACGCCGTCCAATGCGATATTTTGACCCGATTTTATCTCTATAATATCTCCGATGTTCAGCTCTTCTACCGCGATCTCTTTATTTTCGCCATTTTTGAGTAAAATCGCTTTTTTTGGCGTTAAAGAGAGCAGTTCTTTCATAAAATCGGTGGCTTTAACTTTGGCTCTGGCTTCAAGATATCTTCCTAAAAGCACAAATGTTATAATCATCGCCGCGCCGTCAAAATAGATAAATCTTAGATTTTCGGGAAATAAATTAGGCAAAATCAACACAAAAGCCGAATAAAAATATGCCGCGCTCGTGCCAAGAACCACAAGTACATTCATATCAAGCGTCTTATTTCTCAAAGCCTTAAAAGAGCGTATGTAAAAACTGCCGCCACAACCAAATTGAACTATAGATGCGGCTATGAAAACGGCGATATTTGTTATTAGATGCGGTAGATTTAAGTGATGAGCAAAGTGTAAAAAAATCGTCAAAACAAAAGAGAGCAATACTTTTATTAAGACTGTTTTCGCATTATCCGTATTATCCTCTTGTCTTAAAATTTTATAGCCTATTTTTTCTATTTTCGCTTCTATATCCTTTTGTGAAGTTTTGTTCTCATCAAAAATAAAAATACCTTCGCTTGTAGCGAAATTAACGTTCGCTTCTTGTACCCCGTCTATTTTTTTAACGGCTTTTGTTATGGCGTTCGAGCAGTTTACGCAACTCATTTCGCCAATTTGCAAAGATATTTTTTTAGACATTTAACTTCTTTCCAACTCTTGTATGATTGGATAACCTATATCGTTCATATCGTCTTTGAATTTTTGTTCTTGTTCTGCCGTTAACTCCACGATAATCTCTTTTGGTTCCTTGTCAAGCAAAATCTCAATACCTGCAAACTCGTCGCTCAGTGAGTTTAATATGGTATTGGCGCATTTTTGGCAATGAATGTTTTGCACAGAATATCTTACTTTCATAAATTCTCCTTTAAATATTTTGCGGATATGATAATCTACCATAATGAAACTTTTGCTTAAAAGGCGTCTTTATTTATTTTCATAATATGATATTAATAATCAGATAGCGGCTATATTGTATTAATTAAAATACACAATAAAATATGATATATTGAAGCAATAGCTATATATCACAAATGCGACATCTTGATTCTGAAACCTACATGCATAAATGAGTATTTTTAGATATCAATAATTTTTAGTCCGCCTTCGGCATCAACTATAATTACTTTTGTGTTGTCCTTTGATACTATTACATCTTTAGCGTCAGACATGGCAATTGAGGATAAAAGATATGGCTGCATAGAATCGCTCGTATCTATTACTTTCAATCCGCCATTTCCATCCGCTAAAAATATTTTTTGATTATTTGATAATGCGGAAGCTTTATATGCATTTGATGTCTTAAATGAGCTTACTATATTCGGGTTTGACGGATTTGCGATATCTACTATTTTTAAACCGTCACTGCTGTCTGCAACATAAATTATATTATCGGATATAACGGTAACGCCTCTTGCATAAGTAGTTTCAAGCGAATTTATATGTATCGGAGTTAAAGAGTTGCTGACGTCTATTATTCTTAATCCTCCAAATCCGCTTGCCGCATAAATTTTTGTACCGTCTTTCGAGAGTGCTATATCGTAAATGCTATAACCTTCCAAAGAAGCTATAAGAGTTGGGTTTGACGGATTTGTGATATTTATTATTTTAAGTCCGCCGCCGCCATCGGCAATATAAGCTTTTGTATTATCATGTGATAATATAATTTTTTGTGCATAAGTTGTTTGAAACAAACCGACAATAAATGGATTTGACGAGTTACTTATATCAATAATCTTCAAACCATATTTTCCATCCGCCATAAATGCTATTTTGTTATCCGTTTTAAGCGTTATATGATTTGCGTCGTAAGTATCAATATAACCCACAATGAAAGGATTTGTTGGGTTTGATATGTTGATTATTTTTAATCCGCTACGCCCGTCTGCCACATATATTATTTTATTATCGTTTGAAAGAACTGCGCCTTTAGCGTAATATGTGCTCATTTCACATAAGATTTTATTTCCTCTGTCGATAATCAACGACACATTATTGCTATCTCCGCATTCGCTCTTAGAGCGTACGTTTAGAGTATAGTTTTCTTGAGTTGGTATGTTATTGACATATATATTTCCATTCGGATATATTCCAAACGTTGTATTGTAGTCTGATACGAAAGAGATTATAGGACAAAAAACGCTAACCTCTTTATTCATTGTGCCGATTATTTTACCTACAGATATATCGGCGCTATTTATATCTATATAGGTATCTTTTAATTTTGGTGATAATTCGCCCAATGTATATACTCTAATACTTATATTGGCAGGTAAACTTAGGCCATCGTCATTTGTGGCAAATATTTGAAAATTATATACGCTATCTTCCCGTTTGATATTATGATTTTGTGCGATAGAGATATATCCGTTTTTATCTATATTAAAGTTTTCATACCCAAAACCGCTAAGATATACGTCTATAATCGGAGCTTGACTGTTTATATATACCGCTCTTCCAAGTTCATAATCACTTTCAATACTATCTGAAATTATATTTGTAAAGTTGCTGTTTATAAGTGTGGGAACACTGACTTTTACCATCTGTAAGCTTAAATTTGCGCTTATATGTTCATTATCATTATTGCTTACATCTACTTTTACTTCATAAATTCCGTCAATTGGAGGAGTTGCTGTGAGTTTGATATTTTTATCTTCGTCTATTGCAAAATATGCCGAGTTTATGCTGTCTATATTGTAATTTGTAAAATCGGTCCCACATGTAAAATTTAATTTGCCTATAGTTGAGTTTATAGTAGTATCATCCCTGAAATATATGATATCTTTTGAGAATATAGGCGTTTTATAAAGAGCTATAGCGTCATCGTGTATACTGATATTACTATGTAATTTATCTACAATTGCTTCATAATATTGTGTATAGTTATGGTTTAAAGACTCTTTATTGATAATAGGTGTCCATGAAATTATATCGGGCGTATTTATCTTGCCATCATAATTTATATCTTTTTTTAGAAAACATTGAGCTGCTTCATCGCTTTTGGTGACAAAAGACGATATATCGTTAGACTTGTATGCATTTTTTGCTACTTGATACACTAATTCCGTTAAAACGGTAACTTTAAATCCTATATTTTTTAATTCAAAACCGCTCATAGCAAGTCTTATGGTTCCGTTATTAAGTATAAAATTATCAGCGCTTATTTTATTGTTCGCATCTATATACATGTCTTTGCCACCGCTAAGTTCTACTATGTATATTTTTTCATCTTTTAGTATATTTTCAATAGGTATAATTCCGGAATCTTTTATCGTTAAACCATCCGTTGTATTCGTAGCATATATCGGATCTGTTCCGATATCTAAAGTGAGATTGTAATTTTCTATATCATATATTTTTACATTCGCGTTCGCCAATGTGCCTCTTATAAAACCTTGGGAATTATTCCAAATTACAGAGTAATTATCGTCGTTTATATATGGATTTTCCGGAGTATCAGTGTTGCCATTCCATCCCCCAGTCGTATTTTCATCGCTATTTGGGTTACTGCTATTAGTATCATTATTATCATTGACAGTTGTGTTATTTGTATCACTATTTATAACGCTGTCGCCTTTTCCACTATTGCAGCCTGTGAACAATAAAGCTAATAATAGCAACATATATGAGAAATTTTTAAAATTCATATCTATATCCTGCGTTTAATTTCATATTTTTAAAAGCACTTCCTGTTTGGTATACGCCTTCAAAATAAAAATGATTGTTATTGCTATTTAAAGCAAAACCAAGCGCGCTGTCAAAAAAATCCCAATTTATGGCATATTCTTGTTCTTCACCATCATTAAAAGAGTAGTTATATGATCCTTTAAGCTCTTTTATATAGCCTGCTTTCAGATATATATCTGCTTGTTGCAGCTTGTATCCAAAAAGCGCGCCCACCCTTGTTCTCGCGGATTCAAAATTGTCTATTTGCATTTTGAGACCATTTGAAGAATTTATAGCAAATTTATCATGATAAAAGTAGGAATATTGTATCTGCGGTTCAATAAAATATCTACCTATATCGTATCTTTTTCCGCCCTCAATTGATATTATAATGCCATCGCTATTTCCATTACCGTTTATATTAAAACCATTTGATGTTTTTGTATCAAAACTGTTTTTATTTCTTTGATATTTTACGAGCATGTCTATATAAAAACCGTCATAATTTTTAAGAGCGCCGTATATGCCCGCACTATAATGACTGCTATCGGCGCTACCGTTTTTGTATGTAGTATCAGCTTCATTTAAGCCAATTGTGAATCCTAGAAAGATATTGCTCATATCCGTTTCGTACATCCTGTCCATACCAAGTGCCAGACCATAATAGTTGATTTTATCTATACTAAAGTGGTTTGCAAACGAATTTAACTCGCCAAAATATGTTCTTATCCAAACATCGTCTCTATTTGTTCTATTGGCGTCCAATTCTCCCATCCTTTGAAAAAGCGTATCAGTCGTTATATGATTAAGCATATAATTAATATTAGGAAAAGAGAGCGAAGCGCAAGCATAGGATGTGCATCCGCCAGATTTCAGATAAAAATTATTATTTGTGTCGGATTTAACAAGCGAGTACTGAGTCGCTCCTATATCAACTGTTCCGATAAAGTCCGCTTTATAGTCTCCGTTGGAATTATCTTGTTTTACTATAAGAATATTTTCTTCATAAGGTATTGATAGCGCGCCCGAATCACTATCGTTAAAATATATTCTATGATTTCCTTCCGAACTATTGCCTATAATAAGCAAATCGCCTCTATTTACCACACTGTTTCCAAGTTGATGTAATTGAACTCTTTGATAAAAATTTCCACTATCTCCTTTTAGATTGTCAATCTCCAAAGATATGAAATCCTCGGCGCTATTCATAAATACATTTGAAGTATCAGATAAAACTAATGTTTTTATGGCAGAATCTTTACCTAAATACCAAGAAGAGTTATTTAAAGCCATTTTATCTTTGATACTGCCAAATGTATAAACAAGAGCATTATTCGCTGTGATATCGCCGCCAAGCAAAGCATCCATATAGTCACTGCTGCTGCCTATAACAAGTGCGCCGTTATTTATGGTATATACTCCGTTAAATTCGGAATTGTCGGAGTTTATAGAAAATACGCTGTTTCCAACTTGAATTATATTGCCGTTACCGCTTAGTTTGTTATAAAATGCCGTATTTTGACTGTTATCAAAAATAAGGTTTGCATTTTGAGAGATATTTATATCCCCATAAAAATTATTCGCGTCAATAATTAAAGTACCTTCAAGAATGCTGGCTGTATTCACTGCCGTGCTATTAATTTTTAAAGAACCGTTACCGTCTTTTATAAACATTCCTTGCCCATATATATTTTTATTCATAGTTTCGTTATTTCCTATATCTGCATGAATAATAGAATTGTCAGAACCAAGATATATTGCGCCGTTATCGCCTAAACCGGAAGCGCTGTTTAGTTTCAGCAGAGCATTGGAAAGATATATATCTGCAGTCAAGTTTTTATTTATTCCGCGTATCTCAAAATCATCATAAAACTCTATAAATCCGCCGCCTTTTAATGCGTTATCTCCGATTGATATACCGCCTTTCATAAGATACATGTAACTATAGTCGTTTAAATTTATAATTCCGTTATTTATCATTGAACCATCAATTATAAGTTCTCCGCCGTTTATATTTATAGTCGCGTTGTTATTTAATCCATTTTTTACATATTGATAATACGTTCCCAAATTAAATACAGCGCCTTCTTCAAGAGATAAAGAATCGGTATATCCGAAGCTATTGTGGCTAATAGCGGTGAGATTCGCATTTTCTTTTAATAGAGTATTGCCCGTATAATCACTCATAGCATTGCCGACAAAAACGGAATTATTGCCACTAAAAATAAATCCACCGTTTCCGGCAAGTTTAGCGTTTAATAGAAAATTTACCGCCGACGATGAGTTTAGTTCAACAATCTTATCGCTTTCTATCGCTTCCAAGCCAAAACCTAAATATATACCGTCATTTTCCACGGTCGCTATTGTTCCAAATGCGGCTTTGCCAACTACATCCCCATCTTGTGTTATATTTATAAAATTTTTATCGCTTGTTCCATCAATCGTTATTTGTGTTCCTACTCCTTTGACGCCTTCTTGCGCATTTACTATTTTTTGCGCGTTGGTAGGCAGACTGTAATCATAGAGATTTGAATTTTGGTCAACGTCGCTAACTAAAGAGTCTAAATTAGCTTCTATAGCAATTTTTCCGCCATTTCCACCGATATTTAGATTTTCAACATTTAGCATTATTTGAAGCGGTGATGATACGTTATCTATATTAAGATTTAATGTTCCGCCCTCGAATATCAAATCTTTTAGCGATGAATCGTTTTTATCTACTACGGTGAGCGAATCTCTGTTTAAAAGAAGCGAATAGTTATTTTCTCCGGATAAATTATATTTAACGTTAGTAAGTTCTATAATGCCGTTAAAATCTTGAAGTACTTCTGTATTGGCAATAGTGAGATTATTATTTACATCGTTTAAGTTTACATGTAAAGCGCCTGTACCTATGATATTATTTGTCAAATTTTCATTTCTGTTTGATTCTACTTCGTAAATTGCGTCGTGTGATATAGTTATATTTTTCGCGTTTGCTAAAGCGTCAAACGAATATGTTTTCAAAATACCATTTTCGATATTGTAAGAACCTGTAAAATCAAAACTATTTTCATATAAAGTCAAAGCGTAATTACCAAGTTGCGTAATACTGCCATTTCCGTAAAATTGATTAAAAAAATTCGAATCCCAAGTATTGTCAAATACTAAAACAGAATCGGAAGCGATATTTACATCGCCGTAAAATTTATATGCGTCTACAACTAAAGATCCGTTAGCGACATCGACTAATTCTACATAGACATATTCATCAAGCTTTAAAGAACCGCCACCCTTTTTAATTAATGAAACATTATTATAATATCCATATATACTATTTGTCAATACTTCATTATTGTCTGTGTTAATTATTAAATTCGTATTGCTTTCCAATGAGATATAACCGTATTTTCCTAAAGAGTTTGCGGACGATAAGGTTGTCGTTCCATTATTGATTGATATGTACGAATGAAGATCATTATTTTCACCTTCAACATTAAAATCACCGTTTATAAATATTTCTCCATAACCTCTCAAAGAGTTGTTTCCAAAAGAATTTCCACCGCTGAATTCAAAAGCAGCGTAATTTCCAAGATCTATTGTTCCGTTATTGTCTAATTTGCCAAGTATGGCTTGAGAATAAGAGTTTAAGTTAAATATCGTATCTTTTTCAAGCGCGAGATAAGTTGTATTTCCAAAAATATTATTGCTTATCGCCATTATACTCGCACCGTCTTTAAGTAGTGTAGAACCTGTATAGTTAGATGCAGCATTGCCGATATATACGCTTCCGCCAGCAAAAGTCATATTTCCATTGCCTGAGAGGATAGCGTTTAAAATATTATTTGTTGTGTCAAAAGCGTTAAACTCAACATTTAGATATGAGGTAATCTCTTTTAATCCAAATCCTATATATATTCCGTCATCTTGCACCGAAGCTATGTTGCTAAAGATAGCTTCGCCTACAATAGTATTATTTTGCGTAATATCCATAGACGTTTGTTCTATAGCGTTTGTTATGCTAAGTTGAGTTTTAGCGCCGTTTACTCCGCTAGAGGCGTTAATGATTTTATAAGCGTTAGATAATTCGCTATAATCGTAAAGGCTTAAATTTGCTGTTACATTGCCTGCTAATTGTGTCAGGTTTGAGTTTATAGTTATTGCACCGCCGTCTCCGCCGATATTTATGCTATCTACTTTTAATATGGGCTCAAAAGGCGCTAAAATGTCAAAAGCCTCTAAATTTAATCCGCCTTTATTAAATGTCAGATTAGTTATGTTGCCGAATGAATCTATTTGTTTAATAGTAGCTGTTCCATTATTCAAAATTATATTTGAACGCAAATTTTTATTGCTTCCTTCGACTAAGAAGTTTCCGTTTATTGTTAATGTCCCATTTCCTATCAAAGAGTTATTTCCAAGAGAATAGCCGCCTTTAAAGCTGAGTTCTCCGCCGTTTGTTAAATCTACACTTCCATTATTTTCAAGTTTGCCGTTTATAACTTGCGAATACGAATTTAAATTAATAACCGTGCCATTTTCAAGGAAAAGATAATTCGTTTGCCCAAAAGCGTTGTCGCTCTGTGCCGTTATATTTGCATAATTTACTAAAAACGTAGCACCTGTATAATCGCTCGCGTTATTGCCGATAAAAACGAAATTGTTACCGCCAAATGTGAAGTTTCCGTTGCCTGTCAAAACAGTGTCGAGTCTATTATTTAACGCGTTATCGCTATCGAGCATTACGTTTGTCAAAGATTTTATTTTTGTAGCATTTCCTAATCCTATATATACGCCGTCATCTTCTAAACTGCCTATAATATTCATAAATATTTCGCCAGCTTTTGCGTTGTTTTGAATAATATTGCTGATAGCATAATTATGAGGCGAAGTATTGCTTATATTGACGTTGCTTTTATTTCCTTGTACGCCTTCCGTTGCATTTATGATTTGGTACAACGGTTTATAAGTGCCGTTTAACGCATCGTATAAGTTTTGGTTATTTGTAAGATTTGATTCATTATTTCTAAGGTCGGTGTAAAAATTTATAGCGCTATTATCTTTAATGGTAAAATTATTGATATTCAAAATAGGTTCGCCATTTGTATTATTTATTATATAAGATAAATTCAGTGCACCGCCATTTAGGACAAGACTTTTTAGAGTAGCATTGTCTTGGTCAAGAGTTGATACAGAGTTATTATTCAATACAAGTTCATAGCCATTATCTTTTAATAAACCATAAGATGTATTGGTAAGATTAAGAGTTCCCACAAAATTTTGTTGCATCGTCTCATTGGCAAACGAGAACCAATATAGTTTATTGTTTAGATTAATATCCAAGGTTCCACTATGTATATTTACATTTGGACCAAGAGCATAGTGCTGATATGTTTTATCGACAGAAAGTATGGCGTTGTCGGCTATATTTAGAGTGTTCGCGACACTTCCGGCGTTTCTAATCACCAATATCCCCTCATATATATTTGTATCGCCTCTATATGTCATAGCCGCATCATATATCAGTATGCCTTCGCCGTTCTTTTTAACATACAATATACCGCTTTCGTCTTTTCCATAATCTGATATAGTATCTTTAAATTCCATTATAGAACCGCTATCGGTAATGATATTTATAATGCCGTCATCATAACCTCCATAGCCGTCATAATATATAGCGTTTGATCCGTTTGAATCTCTATTGCCCTCAAAGAGCATATGATTTGTAGAGCGTAGCGTCATATTGGCAGCGCCGTATATATAGATAGCTCCTCCTTTGCCACTTGCTCTATTGCCTATGAAGTTCGTATCCTCAATAATTCCATAGCTATCTTCCAAATATATAGCTCCTCCATTATAGGCGTTATTGTTTGAAAATATACTATTGGTAATATTTCCAAAAAATGCCGTTGAGATAATAGCTCCTCCTCCAAACATATCGCCAAATGCGCTATTACCTATAAAATTAGAATTCGATATCGTCCCATAAAGCCTATTTGTTACGGTGATAGCTCCTCCGTAATTGTCCACGCCGTTATCAGTAAAGTTAGAGTTTGATATATTGCCTAAAAGATTACCATAGATATATACTGCTCCTCTGCCGTCGGAATAGTAATTTGAAACATTAAGATTTTGTATATCCTCGTTCATATCGCCATCCGTATAGATAGTATTTGCATTTAAGAAAGCAAAAAATATAAAGCAAACCGTAATTTTTTTCAAATGTGTCACCTTATTCTCCAAATCTTATTAGCCATTAACATCATTATACATTATTTTTTTAAATTTAATCATAATTTTATTTCTTTTACATTAAAATAAGTCAGTATTATTAAATTTATTTTTATTATGATGGAGCAGATTAAATGCGTT
>JAISAU010000017.1 GCA_031266555.1 Campylobacteraceae bacterium | reverse complement strand
CTGTCCCATATCGAACCAGGAAGCTAAGCAACTCATCGCTGATGATACTGCTCTTTACTAGAGTGGGAATGTAGGTCGCTGCCGGCTTCGTAAAAAGTTATTTAATATTCTTTGTTTTTAAAGCATCCGCCTTTTTATTTTTTTGAAAACCCCAATATATTCTTTATGTTCTATTTAAGATATTTATATTAGAATATTGATAGATTTAATAGTAATATTTTAATTGTCTCGATTTTTTAGTTGATGTAATGTCAAATAAGTATTTTGCACATTATAGTACAGTATATTATTTTTTTGTAAAAGAGTATATTAAAGTATATTAATTATACTGAAATAGCATAAAGGTGTATTTAAATAGATCAAAGGATGAGAAAATGGCAAAAAAGAAGGCAATTGATTTATCATCATTAATTATTAATAGAATAATTATACATGATATTCCAAAGCACACAAGGGCACAAAAAGGCACCACTCCGTATTATAGCGAACAAGACACACATATTCCAGATGGAACAAAAATGTTTTTCAAAGATAAAATTATTAATGCTTTACAAAGCAATAAAGCATTTCATATATGTTTTGATGAAACAAAAGATTCTCCCGTGCCTATATATGTCAAAGACCTAATGACATCTGGTGATGATATTTTTATTTCACATTCAAAAAAAATAGCTGACCGCTTGTTGAATGTACAATGTGGAGTGAATACCGCAGGTATATTATTAGTAATAGATGGTATTGTTGAACAGAAAAGAATATGTATATTAATGAAATTGGAGAAAGATAATGGGCTTCAACTTGAACGGAATAGACAAACAAGTTCCTTCGATATAAAAGAAATACAAGACCTAATGTTAACCAATAAGACAAAATTATATAAGATAGTTTTATTCCTAAAGCGAAGAGATTTTAGTGCTAGTTATGATGGAGTGTTGATTGATTTTCAAGTAGACATTAAGGCAAAAAAAGAAATTCAAACATTTTTTATGGTAGATTTTCTTGGATGCAAGCCATATAAAGATCCAAAAACTACTACTCGTGATTTTTATAAATATACAAAAGTATTTATTGAGGAAATGATTAAAGATAAAGTTATACAGACTAAGTACGTACAAGATTTAAATTCATACATGCAAAAAAATCAAAATACAATTTCTCCTAAAGAATTTGCAGATGATTATTTTATAGAACCCGAGCATAAAGACAATTATAAAAAATATATACAAGAGAAAAAAATACAATATCCAAAAGCTTACATTAAGGACATTTCGTTAATAGATAAAATAATAAAAAAAATAATGGTAATTTTTGATAATGACATTGCAATTATAGGAAGCAAAGGTACTTTAGATAAAAAAGTTGAATTTTCAAAATTAGATGATGGTCGAGATAGGGCGGAAATAATTTCTAAAATAAAAAAAGTTTCTTAGAGCATGGATATAAAAGATATAGTAGAAAAATGGAGTATTGATAAATTTATTTATGACAAGATGGGAAAAATAATTATAAATATAATTAGGCAAGAACTATCTAATACTGAAATTTTTCCTGAAATATCATTAAGAATAAAAGACCTATTGAGTATTGTAAAGAAAATCAAAAGGCATAAAGAAAATTATTCTTATGGTGATTTAAAAGATAAATTAGGGATTCGAATTATATGCACATTTGAATCAGAATTAGATATTATTGACAGCACAATAAAAAACTTTTTTAATGTTGAAAGATTGGAATATAAAAAAACTGATTATAATATATTAGATTATAAATCAAACCATTATGATGTATATATTAACAGTGAATTAAAAGAATTTAAAGAGATAAGGCAATACAATTCTTATGTATTTGAAATTCAAGTACGAACATTTAACCAGCATGCATGGTCAAATGCTTCTCATAAATTACTATATAAAAATGAAAAAGATTTACCGGATGAACTCAAAAGAAAATTATATAGGCTATTAGTGTTGTATGAATTGGCAGATCAAGAAATTGAAAATATTAATAGTTACAGAAGAGGTGAGAATATTGAGTTTACGAGTTTATTGGCAAAAATTGAAGGTAAATTTTATAAATATGCCAAAGTGGATTATGATAAAGAAATAACTACAGATAATATGGCATTTTTATCGACGATATTTACAAAAGAAAATAAAGAAAATATTAATAACGGAATAGAGTCATTTATAGATATGAATAGGAATAAAATTGAAGCAATTTTTAATGATAACAGATTTAGATTTCATGAAATACCATTATTAACACAGCCAGAAATTTTTATCATGTGGTATGCACTTGAAAATTTTGAAAATATTTTGATTGATAGATGGAATAACTATTTTGATTTTTATGATTCAGAACAAGTACAAACATTTTGGGGAATAGTGGGTTAAGAGCATGATTGATTGCATTAAAAGTAATATTGGAAAAGTTGCTATTCACAAGGTGGGCAATAAATATAATGAGGAATTTGTGCAATTAGCAAAAACAGAAATTAATATCAGCAATTTTTTAATTAGAGAGATACTTGTAAAATATTTTATTTTACCGTTCAAATCTTCTGAATATTTTAACTTCTATCATAACATTGATATAAATATGAATGAAGTATTTGCCTGTGTAAGTAAAATTTTTGCCAACCCTGGTACTCTTCTTGGGCAGTCACAAAATCTTGCTAAACATTTGTATGAGCAAAGCGTCCACCCCAAAATAAAAAGCGGTGAATTTTATACTGTGTATTTCAAAGATTGTATTATTGAAGGTGTAACTACAGACGCCATTGGGCTATTTAAGTCGGAGAATAAAGAGACATTTTTGAAAATATATCCTGCAGGCGAAGGTTTTGAAATCGAGAGCGATAAAGGAATCAATATAAATAAACTTGATAAAGGCTGCTTGATATTTAATATTGAACAAGAAAAAGGATACGTGGTTGCAGTAGTTGATAATACTGCAAAAAGTACAGAAGCTAAATACTGGATAGATGACTTTTTACATATTAGAAAACGAAAAGATGAATATTACAATACGCAAAATATTTTATTGCTCTATAAAGATTTTATCAAAAACGAATTGCCTCAACAAATTGATATCTCCAAAGTTGACCAAATTGACTTACTAAACAAATCAGCAAAGTTTTTCAAAGAAAAAGATGATTTTGATATGAAAGAGTTTGTTGATGAAGTAATGAGCGAACAAGAGATAATCGATAGGTTTAACCGCTATAAGTCAGACTATCAGCAAGAGTACGATTTGAACATTGCTGATAATTTTCCGATATCTAAAAATGCCTTCAAAAAACAAGCTCGTACGTTTAGAAGTATCATAAAATTGGATAAAAATTTTCATATTTATATTCATGGCAATCGTGATTTAATAGAGCAAGGCAAGGATGAGAAAGGACAATTTTATAAGATTTATTATAATGAAGATAGTTGAGATTAACATGTGATATATTATAGATGAAGTTCATTTACTAAAGAGGTTATGGTTTTTAAAAGCACTAATATAGAAATTTATATGGGCAAAATTTTAATGTTATTATTGAGCACTTATTGTAATTTGCAGTTTGAAGCTTTGAAACACTTATAGTAAGATGATAAGAGTTACTTTGTATCGCTCTCAAAATGATTATACAAGAATAGATAAGAATGACTTAGAACATGATAACATTTATGCCACATACGCCTGCATTCATAAAAGATACAACATAAAATCTTAAGCATATATATAAATATATTAATCGTGAGAGCAGTTCCGATAGCTTAATAAGAAAGATGAAAGGGGTCAAATCTCTACTATATTGCAAATTATCCTATTGAACTTTATGATGATAGAAATATTATAGACAAAGTAGCATCTTTTTATGAATGTGATAATGTTAGCTTGAAGTGTAGACATATCACTCGCAGAACTAGATAGATGAACAGTAATTGACTATTTTTTAAATTTATGTAGTAAACTAAAGTTACATACAGTTAAAATAAAACCATTATTTTATATTTGCCAATAAATTTTCTGCTACAAAATATATTTCTTTTATTTATCAAAAAATAAAAATTCATATAACTTTAAGAATAATTATGTATTATTCTGCTTTTGATAATTAATATCAATTTAAAAAAGGAGGAATAAAGTATGTTTTTTATCAAAGCAAAAAACAGTTTTTATTTTTCATTATTTCTTTGCTCAACTCTTTTTGCGCAAACAAGTGATGAAAGTAGTAATTTAAGCAATAAAACATCAGGCGCAGCTACAGAACTGCAAATCATTGAGGTTAAAGCTTCAAAAGACGTTACGGGAGGAGGAGGGGGAATCCCAACGTCTACGAGGTCTATAACGGATGCGCTTAGGTCAAACTCAAAAGTACAATATACGCAAAACGCAAGAAGTTCTGCGCGCGGCGGAGAGATAGCCCCCCCAAAATCTCTATTCGCGGCTCTCAGCACTATGAAAACAACTTTATGATAAATGGCGTGGGCAACAATAACAATATCAATCCTGCCGGTATGGAAAATAACAATCCTACAGGTTTTGCCGCCGGCGAAGCGCAGTCGTTGTTTATAGATACAAGCCTTATTGAGCGTATCGACGCTTATACGGAAGCCATCTCGGCAGAATACGGCGGTTTTACGGGCGGCGTTGTGGATGCCAAACTTAAAAACGCGCGTTCGGACAGGTGGCATTTGATGACAAATTTCAGATATACTCAAGATAGCTGGGCAAAATTTCATCTGACTGATGCGCAAAAAAATATGGATTATCCCACAAGCGAGAGTTATCAACCGAAATTTAATAAATACGAATATGCGCTGGCTTTAGACGGTCCCATAAGCGATCACTTCGGACTTTTGGTAAATTATGGATTGCAACGCTCTAAAATTCCGCTTTATTCAGGATACAATTTGATAAATCCGGATAATAGCACATATAAAGAACATCGCACTCAATATAGAGAAAATGAGAATTATTTGGTTAGACTAAATACTTTTGATTTTGAAAATTTTCGCGCCGATTTGACCGCTATTTATGCGCCGTATACGCAAGATCTTTTTCGCGCCAATGTAAAAAACTCCGATTACGACGTTGCAAACGGCGGATTGGACATAATTTACAATATGCAAAATGTGCTTAATTTTGGCATTCTTGAAAGCGTATTAAGTTATAAACGTTCGCACGCAGGCATGGACGATGCTGAGTATTACGCATATACTTGGCGTACAACTCCAAACGGCGCTATAAAATGGAATAGCAGCGGCAGTAATGCTCAAGAAGGCTCAAGAGGCACTCAAGATTTATCAAAATCCGATATCGGCATTAAAAGTTCGCTGTATTTGGATGAGATAGATATCGGCGAGACGATACATGAAATCAAGTTTGGTATGGAAGCCGAATATACCAAAGCAAAATACAAATTTGACGGCGGTATTACTTTCAGCAATCCAGAGTTAAATAGCAGTGCTGCAGGTTCCAAAGAAGACGGCATAATAAGCGGCGAACAATATGCAAAAAGTAAAATGGAATATTTGCCGGTAGAGCGCTCTAAAGATTATTACACGGCGGCTTTATTTTTAGAAGACGAGATAGAAATAGATAGATTTACTTTACGCCCTGGTGTTAGGATTTCGACCGATAGCTTAACGGACAATGTTGACGTTGCGCCAAGACTTTTTGCTAACACCGACATTTTTGACGATAGATTTTTAAATCTTTACGGCGGATATAGCAGGTATTACGGCACTCAAATATTAGGTTACGCGGTTTATAAGTATCAAGCGGACAGTTATACTCGTACAAATTGGGATGAACCGTGGATACGTGGAGCTGGTTATCCTTCTATTTATGGGTATAAACATTTGAAAACACCTTATTCGGATGAATTTAGCATTGGAACTTCCGTAAATTTTGATAATACGCTGCTCAAGTTGGATTATGTGAATAGAAAGTATAGAGACCAAATCAAATCAAGATATGATTATGTTGTAGCGACAAGCACTTTTGCTTATGAGAATACAAATAAAGGCAAGACGGATTATTGGGGTGCTACATTAACGGCGGCAAAAAAATACAATATAGGTTCCACAAAGCATATATCAGAACTGTCGGCGACAAGATCGGATACAATAAGTAATCTCATTGGATTTAATAGCTATCAATCAAATGTTATGAATAATCCGGGGCGTGAGCGATCGCCGACTCACGTAACATATAATGGAGAATTAAAACTGTTTGATGATTTGCCTGCTTCGCAATTTAACTCGCCTTGGGTTATAACTTATACTCATTCGGCGCAAATATCCGATAATTTGCGCGTAAAAGGCGTTGCTTGGTATCAAAAAGGCGGATACGGATTGAGACAACCCAGCGGTGTAACGGGGTTAAACGACCCAAGTGGTTTAGAGACATTGGTATATGAAGAAAAACGATACAAAGATGTTTTCAATGTGGATTTAACGGCTCATTATGACTTAAAACTCGGTCAACATATATTAACATTCGGCTTGGAGGTATTGAACTTATTAGACCGCAAAAATGATGCGAGCGGAACGATTGCTTCAACTTCTTTTGCCACAACGTTTGTAGACGAATACTCAATGGGCAGACAGTTTTATGCCAGTTTTAGATATGAGTATTGAGAGTGCGGTAAGAAAAAACGCCGCAGTTCCCAATATTATTAAAGGTGTTTGTTATTGCGAGATGAGCAGAGAGAACATGTGAAATATATCATTGCTTATTTTTTCTGTTACTGCAAGTAGACATAGCAATCCGAAAAAGTTGCCAAAGAATGCAAAAACGAAGTTCTTGATGTTTTTCAAATCGCTTTGCTCACAATGACGGATTGCTATGTTGCCGTGCTCTTATCAATGATGAAATGTTGCGTTTGCAATATTTATAATAAAAAATAAAAGGGAGTTTTGCAACGAATAACTTTCATCTCAAAAGCGCATTAAAGGACATTTGTATAAACATGCCTAACTTCAAAAAGATATTATTCAACACCCACATGTTGTTAGGACTTATATTTTGCGTATTTATAGCCATCGTTGGCATAACTGGAGCATTATACTCTTACAGCGACACTATACGGGATTTTGAGACGGCAAAAAAGATTAGCCGCTATGAGAGTGAAAACTCCAAAGTTTTGAGCATTGAGGAATTAATGAAAAGATTTTTGGAGCAAAAGCAAGATGAGAATATAGCATTTTTTAGAGTCATAAACGCAAGAGAAAACATTCCCTTAATAGAGATAGTTACGATAGACAAAAACGGCAGATATACCTTCAATAGCTTAAATGCATATATGGGAAACATAATAGAACTTGAGTTAATAAGCGATAAGATATTTACGCCCGTTATGATGCTTCACAGATTTTTAAGCTTTAAGAGAGTAAATCAGTTTGGTAAAAACATAGTAGCTGCGACTACAATAATAATAATATTTTTACTAATCACGGGCATTTTTTTATATTCTCCAATGTTGAAGAGAAATTTTTTGAAAAGCTTGAGGGTAGATTTCAAAGCAAAAGGTTATAAATTTCTTTATCGGCTTCATTCGATATTTGGCATATTTACATCCGTATTTATACTCATAATGTGTTTAACGGGGCTTTGGCGGTCGTATGAGTGGTATAGGGATTTTTTAAATAATTTGACTGAAATTCAGAAAGATAGTTCTTTAGTTCGGCAAAATAGAGAATTGGCGGATGTCAGCCCAAAAGAATTTCAAAAAGTATTTGAGATGACTAAAGAGACGATAGATGGAAGTTATTTGTATATTATAAACACCCCTTTTAAAGATGAACCTTATAAAGTGTTATACAAAAAAGGCAAATATGATGCCATCAACACTTTAACAGTTGATGTCGAAGACGATAAAATAATCTCCCATGAAATTTTTGAATATAAGCCTTTAGGACAACAATTAATAAATAGTATGTATGCTCTGCACAGCGGTCAGTATTTTGGAGAATTCGGTAAAGCCGTTATGTGTATCTCCTCCGCTTCAATGGCTATGTTTTCCGTAAGCGGAGCAATAATGTTTTACAAAAGAATAAAACGAAACAGAAAAATAAAAAATACACCCCAATATAATATTCGCAATAGAGTATATCAAATTGGCAATGAAATCAATCATAAAAAACATTCATAAGGATTTAAAGGTTTTTTATCAGTTCAGCGCGGCTTTTTCCGATACATGTAACGCATAATGGCGGTTAACTGCAAGAAAAGTTTTTAGCGTCGCAATATTGTAAAGTAAAAACTTTAAACAATTGAAATCCTAATAATGTTTTGTCTTGAAGGCAGACATTTTAGGCTACATGTACCGTGTATAAAATATACTTAAAGGTCTTATCCAAACGGTATTTGCTGAAATAATTTCAACAATTTCACTGGTAAAATATAAATTTAAAAAATACTTGCAATTCTATAAAACACTTTTTATTTGCTAAACGCAATAAAATATCCCTACATGTTAATTTTTTTATGTCAAAATCATTATTTTTAAATACTTAAAAGCATAAAAATAGACCGAATAGCATTATAGATTCTTAAGAATCCATAATAAATTTATACTAATAAGTGTTGCAAAAGGTTACATAAAAAATAATAAAATGCGGTTGCCGTTAAAATATTTATATAAATGGTGAAAAAATGTTGATTTATTTTAGAATCTCTAATATAATTGCGTGGAAAATTAAAGAGGAGTGCGAATGACAATTAACCTTGAAAACAGAACTCCGCATGAGTTGAAGAATTTGCTGGATCAAGTTAAAGTTTCCGATTTGCCATTTGACGAAAAAAAGAGAATCATCGAAGAGATACAAGCCAAGCTGATGGGGGCGCAGACAATCAGACAATCGCAAATTTTACGAGAGATAGACGAAGGTCAAGGCGATATGAACGATATGGGCGGCGAATAAGCTTAATCGTTAGAATAAAATCCAAAACATTTTTATGAAATACTATGAGTTGCTTGAATGCGCAAAATTTCTGCAAAAATTTAAGTTTATTGGTCACATATCAAGAGTAGAAGACAACACTTTAAGGATAGATTTTAATTCCCTTACGCTTTACGCGAATATGCAAAGAGGCGCGTCCACGCTTTTTTTGTGTGATAATTTTCAAAAAGGTAAACGCTATCAAGCGCCTTTTGACATCGTTCTTTCCAAAAGATTTTCAAACGTTTCCGTGGATAGTTTAGAGGTAATTGGCGAAGATAGAGTATTGGCCATCAAAGTTTCGCAGAAAAACAGCTACAAAATAGTTCGCTCCGTACTGTTTTTAGAGTTTACGGGCAAAAACACAAACGCGATAATTTTAGATGAAAATGAAATCGTTGTCGAAGCTTTGAGGCATATAGACAAAAATGTTTCGTATAGATCCATAAAAACAGGCGAAAAACTCGCTCCTTTGCCAAAATACCAAATAGATAGAAATTTTAAGCCCATAGACGATGTAGAAAATTTTTTATATAAAGAATATGAAAAGATGCAAGGTGAGAGCTTGCAAAATTTGAAAAATTCTAAAAGCGCTGCGCTAAAGAAAAAAATCGCCAAGTTTGAAACGCTTTTAAATAATCTTGAAAATGAGAAAGAGCTTAAGATTAAAGCTCGGGATTTTAACCTAAAAGCCACTATATTATTGTCAAATAGGCACTTATTGATAAGCGATACAAAAGAGTGTGAACTAAAGGATTTTGAGGGTAATAATCATAAAATTATATTAAATGAAAACGGGATACAAAATACTATAGATGATTTTTTCACCAAGTCAAAAAGACTCAAACAGCGCGCGAAATCCATACATGTAGAGAAAGAAAATTTAAGCGAAAAGGTTGAGTTTTTAAATAAACTTTTAAATACGGTTTTGAGCTCAAAAAGCAAGGAAGAGGTTGAGATTTTACTGCCAAAATCAACTCCAAAAGTGAAAAATGAAGTTCAAAACAGCATGTTCGGCGTTTTTTTCGCGGGCGGTTATAAAATTATGGTCGGTAAAAACGAAAAAGGCAATGTCCAGCTTTTAAAAACCGCCAAAAAAAATGACATCTGGTTTCACGTAAAAGATATTCCCTCCTCACATGTGATATTAAAAACCGATAAAAGCAATATCAGCGATGAAATTATCGTTTTTTGCGCGAAACTATGTTTAAATTTTAGCGGCGTAAACGCGGGAATTTATGAGGTGGATTATACCCAAAGGCGAAATGTAAAAGTAGTGGAAAAAGCGTATGTAAACTACGTTGATTTTAAGACGATCAAAGTTCATAAAGAGTGATTTTTTGCTTTTTTCGCTCTTTTTTAGGATAAATTCAAGCCAAGCTTTGCTATTATAAAATGATATTTTATGAGGATATTATATGGATAAGCAAATAGATGGCGGCAAAAAGAGGTTGATAACGGGATTTGCCTTGCTTGGCATAGCTTTGGCGATAGTTTTGTTGAATAAAAATTTGATTACGTGGTTTGCGATTGGAGTGATAGCTTTTTTCGCGTTCAACGAAATTATTGATATGCTGAAAATTGAGGATAACGATCTGTATATTTACGGCGCGCTTACGTGGATCGCCGCTTATTTTTATCCGCGTCCTGAAATTTTGATATTTGTTGTTTTGATAGTATTGCTAGGATATATGGCTTATAAAAACAGCGTTAATTACAAAAAAATATTTCCTATTTTATATCCGTTAGCTCCCATGGTTTTTATATGGACGCTTGTAAGTTGTTTTGGAATGTGGACGCTTGTCTGGTTGATTTTTATAGTTGGTGCTACGGATACGGCCGCATATTATATCGGTAAAAATATAGGTTCAACCCTGTTTTCTCCGGCATCTCCTAAAAAAACTTGGGAAGGTTTTTTCGGCGGAGTGATAGCAGGATCTGTGATGGGTACCATAGTAGGGCTTTTTTCCACCTCATTTTTAATCGCGCTTGTTGTGTCGCTTTTGGTCTCCGTCGCGTCTATTTTCGGCGATTTATTTGAAAGTTATATAAAAAGAAGCGTTGGCGTGAAAGATAGCGGCAATATACTCCCGGGTCACGGCGGAATGCTTGATAGAGTTGACGGATATTTGTTTGGAGCGGTCGTGATGGCGATACTGTTAAATATTTTTATCACATTTTCAGCAAATGACGTTAAAGATCTATCCGCTGATTTGCAAGATAATATCTCTTTGCAAATCGTCGCGGAACAATAGATGGTATTATTAGGCTCTACTGGTTCAATCGGTCAAAATACTCTTGATATAGCAAGACGATACTCTTTACATGTAACGGCTTTATGCGCCAACTCCAATACGGAATTTTTAAATAAACAAATAAAAGAGTTTAATCCGAAGTTTGTCGCGATTGCCGACAAATCAAAAGTTAAAGAGATAAATCATCCGAATGTATACGCAGGGGATGAAGGCGTTTTGGAGATGATAGAAGCCGCTTATGAAAAAAACGAAATTTTAGTAAACGCGCTTGTGGGGTTCGCCGGTCTTGCTCCAACTCTTAAAGCAAACGCACTTGGCTATAAAATCGCTTTAGCGAACAAAGAGTCTTTGGTAACGGCGGGCGAATTTTTGAACATCCCAAATATAATTCCAATAGATAGCGAACATTTCGGACTTTGGTATCTTTTGGGTCAAAGAGAGCCAAAACGTCTTTTGCTAACGGCAAGCGGCGGAGCGTTTAGGGATACGCCGCCGGAAAAATTGGCTTTCGCGACGCTAAAAAACGCTCTAAAACATCCCAATTGGAAAATGGGCAAAAAGATAACGATAGATAGCGCTACAATGGTGAATAAATTGTTTGAGGTTTTGGAGGCGTATTGGCTTTTTAGCTGTAAAGAGATAGACGCTTTTATAGAGACAAAATCTATTATTCACGCGCTTGTGGAATTTGTCGACGGTAGTACAACGGCGCATTTAGCCAATGCGGATATGAGACTTCCGATAGCCTTCGCGCTTTTAAACAAAATAGATAAACCAATCGCGCCAAACGTCAACCTTTTACATGTAAGGAATTTGGAGTTTAAAGATATAGACGTCTCGCGTTATCCCGTATGGCAGCTTCGGAAAATTTTACTCGAAAAATCGCATTTGGGCGTAGTTTTGAATGCGGCTAACGATGAGGCGACCAAGCTGTTTTTAGAGGAAAAAATAGCTTTTAACGACATATCCAAATGCATTATGAGCGCTATGGAAAAGTTTGAACATGTAAAAGCAAATAGCGTTGATGAGGTATTTTTGATCAATCTTGAAGTAAAATCATTTTGTTCAAAATTTTTAAATGACAGATTACATGTAAGAGAAAAACAGTGAATAGAACGACAAAAATAAACAATAGAGCTTTAAACGCTATTAGAGAGTTTATCAGTATGGAAAGCTTTGGCGGCATACTGCTTTTGTTTACTACTATATTGGCTTTAATTGTCGCGAATATAGAGTCTGTAGCTTCTATTTATCACTCTTTTTGGAAAAGCGACTTTGGTTTTGTATTTGAAGGATTTAACGCGACTCTTACTATGCAAGAGTGGGTAAACGACGTTTTGATGGCGATATTTTTTCTATCCATTGGACTTGAGATAAAAAAAGAGATGTTGATAGGAAATTTAGCGAGCGTAAAAAAGGCGGCATTTCCGATAATAGCGGCATTTGGCGGTATGATATTACCCATTTGTATCTATCTTGGCATAAATTTTGGAAGCGAATATACGCACGGTTTTGGTATTCCTATGGCGACCGATATCGCTTTTGCGCTTGGCATTATATTGTTGCTTGGCAAAAAAGTGCCCATTGAGCTTAAAATATTTTTAGTAACTTTAGCCGTTGTGGACGATTTGGGAGCGATCGTTATAATAGCTTTGTTTTATTCCGGCGGCATAGAAATTTCTTATCTTTTGTCGGCGATTTTTGTATTTTTAATACTGTTTTTACTGAATAAATTTGGCGTGAAAAGCATAATCGCTTACGTTATCGGCGGAATCTTTTTGTGGTATTTCGTTCATCATAGCGGCATACACGCGACAATCGCAGGCGTGTTACTGGCTTTTACCATTCCTTTGAAAATGGAGATCTTATCAAGAAGCCCGCTTATAAGACTTGAACATGTATTAAATCCTTTAAGCGCGTATTTTATAATGCCTATCTTTGCCTTTGCCAATGCAGGAGTCACAATAGGCGGCGAATTTGTTGTAAATAGTATAACAATCGGCGTTTTTTTGGGACTTGTCGTAGGAAAACCGCTTGGAATTTTTCTCTTCACGTTTTTATCCGAAAAATTTGGCATTGCCAAAAAGCACGAAAATCTATCATGGTTACATATCTTAGGAGCCGGTTTTTTGGGAGGCGTAGGTTTTACAATGTCAATATTCATCGCCACTTTAACGTTTGGCGGCTCTTTACTTGTCGAAGCGAAGATTACTATTATGGCAAGTTCACTCGCGGCTACAATCATCGGCGTACTCTTTTTCAGAATAGTTCTGTTTAGAAGGGCAAACAAAAATTAAGACGCGCGGAAAAAAGCTTAATATATAAACCATTACATGTAAAAGGATTTTGCTGTTACCAAGAGTAACTTTAGAAAGTCATAAAATAGTAACGCATATTTAACGTTTTTTATGGTAAAAACTTAATGATTATCGTTGCGTTTTATATCTTAAAGTATTACATGTAGTTGATATAAATATCATGAAAATAAAATTTTTGATTTTTTGCCAAATTAATGAGAGTTTTTATCGTATTAATAAGGCTATTTTAAAAATTTGGGCTAAAAACATAGCTTTGAGGTTTTTTAAAATATATTTTGTTATTGTAGGCAAAAGTGGCATTTGAAAGCTGATATATTATTGCGCCGTTTTTTTATTTAAAAGGCAACAATATACGAAGCTTGAAAATTTTTGCGTACGTTGCTTTTTTTGTCGTGCGAATTTTTAGTATATTAAAATATTTAAAAACTTGTTGGGATTTTTTAATAATTTACGAGTAGTAGTCTTATTTGCTTTACATGTAAGATCCCCTACGCTTTGGTGTGAATATTGATATTGTCAAAATTTTATGTTACGTAAGGTAACATTGAAAACAAATAAATACCTTTTTTGTTTTGACTTAACTTGCATCAAATATTTTTCCCATATAATTAATAATTGAATTTAAAAAACCGCTAAAATTATCAGATTAACTTTTAGCAGCAAGAAAGGGTTTCAATGGAGAAGAAGACCGCGCACAGCAAGCAAGTTAAGGCAAAAGAGGCACAAAAGGATAGGGGCAAAAAAGCAAATAAAGAGGGTGCGGATGTTGCGCAAACGGAAGTGGAAATCAAAAAAGGCATAAGAAGAAAAAGGAAAAGCTGGAAAGATTACACCGTTAAAAGTCTGGTTTTTTGGGTTATTCTTGGTATCACCGCAGGCGTTTTATTAGGATATATATATCCAAATGTTGCCGCGGAAGGCAAGATAGAAGCGATAGTTCCACCTCAAAAACAATTTGTCATTAAGGGCGCGGAGCAAAATTTTGCCAAAGAAAACGGGCAACTTATCATAAAAGGGGAAAACCTTACGCTTTCCATTGTCGCCAAAGATAATGACGCGGAAAAAAATAGAGATTTGCAAGAGAAGCTTAAAGGTTTAATTGTTTCACAAGACGCGGATCAAATAGTTATCAAAGACGCGGGTCAAGGCGTACAATTTGATAAAAATGAAGTAATTATCCAAAGTGTGCCTAAAGCCGGCGGTACGCTTGTTATAAAAGACGGCATAGACTACTTTATTAAAGTTTTGAAATTGCTGGTCGGTCCTATTATCTTTCTAACTATAATTTTAGGTATCGTTGGACTTGAGAGCTTAAAAAAAGTAGGTTCAATCGGGTTTAAAGCGTTTATATACTTTGAAATCGTCAGCACATTCGCTCTTGCTATCGGTATTTTTTCCGGAAATGTATTGGCTCCGGGCAAAGGAATGAATGTAAATGTTGAAACGCTTGATACTTCGGGCATAGCCAAATTGACGCAAATGTGTCCGGGCGAAGTTAAAGACATGGGCGTATGGAGCGAGGTAAAGAGTATACTAAAAAATGCTGCACCCGTTAGCTATATAGCTACAGAAAATGGGCCTTTTACTTTCCAAAAAAGCAGAGTTGAGACTGACAGCGCCGTCTATTTTGTTTATAAAAGCTTTGCGGAAAATCCCGCTAAAGCGGAAAAATGCGGCGTTACGAACGGTTGGATAATACCTGATCCTATAACCCCATTTTTTAAAAGCAAAACATTGCAAGTTTTAGTTATGGCTCTTGTTTTGGCGATACTGATATCAGCGTTTGCCGGCAGATTTAAAGAAAAGATATTAAGACCTTTCGAGTTTTTGCAAAATATTTGCTTTTTTATTCTTAAAATATTTATGTGGTTCAGTCCGGTCGCAGCTTTTTGTGCGATGGCGTTTTTGATAGGCAAATTTGGCATAGCTTCGCTTATAAATATGGGCGGATTGCTGCTTGTTATGCTTGTGTCGTGCTTGATATTTATATTTGGAGTTTTAGGCACTATTTTGGCATTTTTCAAAATCAATGTTTTCAAATTTATGTATTATATTCATAAAGAGGTATTAATAGTTTTTGCAACGTCTTCAAGCGAAAGCGCGTTAGCTCCTTTGATGAAAAGATTGGAACAATCCGGCATTAGTAAAGGCGTTACGGGACTCGTGCTGCCTACTGGATATTCGTTTAATTTGGATTGCACGAACATTTATTTGGCGCTTTCAATCATATTTTTATCGCAAGCTGTTAATGTTCCGCTGACGTTGACTCAACAAATAAGCATATTAATCATTTTAATGGTTACGTCAAAAGGCGCTGTTGGAGTTACCGGTTCCGGATTTATCGTTTTGGCGGCTACTTTGCAAGCCGTACCAGATTATGGTATATCGGCGGCCGCGGTTGCTATATTGCTCGGCGTGGATAAATTTATGAGCGAGATGAGAGCCGTTGGAAATCTTTGCGGAAACGCCGTAGCGGCAGTTGTTGTCGGAGCGTGGGATAAACAGATAGATATGCAAAAATTTAGATACACGCTGGACAATCCGCAAACAGTTCATAGTATTATTTGACGATTTTTTTGAAGATTTTGGGTTTGCAAAAGCCCTATCTTCAGATCACAATATCGTATTCACGACAAAAACAGCACAAAATATGCTAATATATCTATTTTCAAAATAGATTTAAGTTTTACGTATAAAATACAAAATAAAATTTAGATTTGTGTTGAAATTTATTATAAAGGATCTATTTTGTCCGAATCTAATTCGGTTTTCATGTTAATTATCGCGATATTTCTCGTTCTCTTAAATGGTTTTTTTGTTTTATCCGAATTTGCCATTGTTAAAGTTAGACGCACAAGGCTTGAAGAGCTTGTAAAAGGCGGTAATGACAACGCTAAGCTTGCTTTTAAGATGTCAAGCTCTCTTGATACATATCTAAGCGCTACGCAACTTGGCGTCACTTTGTCATCTTTGGCGCTTGGCTGGATAGGTGAACCTGCCGTGGGAAAACTTATAGAAACTCCTATTTTAAAAATTTTTCCTGAAAATTTAGCGCTTGTACATACAGTAAGTTTTATCATAGCGTTTACTTTGATAACTTTAGTACATGTGGTTATCGGCGAGCTTGTTCCAAAATCAATAGCTATAGCAAAATCTGAAAAAGCTTCTTTGCTTATAGCGAAGCCGCTTCAGTTATTTTGGGTGATTTTTTATCCGTTTATTAAACTCTTTGATATCTTAGCGGCGTTTTTTTTAAGAAGAATAGGCATAGACCCTTCAAAAGAGCACGATCAAGGACACTCCGAAGAGGAGCTGAAGTTGATTGTTAACGAAAGTCTGAACGCCGGTTTTATAGATTCGGTAGAGGGCGAAATAATAAAAAATGCAGTTGATTTTTCAGATACGGTGGCAAAAGAGGTAATGACGCCAAGAAAGGATATAGTTTGTCTTTATGCTGAAGATTCGTATGAAGAAAATATAAAAACCGTTTTAGAAACAAAGCATACAAGATATCCTTATTGCGATGAAGGCAAAGATAATCCTCTTGGAATGATACATTTGAGAGATTTACTGGAAAATGTTTTTTCGGAAAATCCAACAAACGATTTATCAAAATTAACAAGAAAAATTATTTTTGTTCCTGAAAATATGCCAATTTCCGACATATTATCTCAAATGAACAAAGAGCAGATTCACACAGCGCTTGTTATAGACGAATTTGGCGGTACAGCCGGACTTTTGACGATGGAAGATATTTTAGAAGAGATAATGGGCGATATCTCGGACGAACACGACACAAAAAGCGAAGATTTTAAAAAAATTGATGATAATATTTATGAGTTTGACGGCATGATTGATATAGAGAGCGTGTGTGAGATATTGGATTTTGAACTTGAGGATAGCGAAGAGGTTTTAACGCTTGGAGGAATGGTTTTCAATGAATTAGGGCGATCGCCTTTAGTTGGTGATATTGTAAAAAACGGCCCGTTTGAATTTAAGGTTTTGGAAGTAGACGGCAACAGAATACAAAAAATTTTATGTACAAAAATCATATAAACGACTAATTTTTAATGGTAATGAGTTTTGGCTCACATTACAAAGTATATTAGTAAAAGCTGATAAAGATTATTGCTTTAACATGTGAATAAGAAAAGATTTAGACAGTTCCACTAATTTTTAAAGGATAAATGCAATAAATGGTTAAAATAAGTTTGAAAACAGTGTTTTTTGGGATTTTGTTTACCGGAATATTAAATGCTGATGTTTTTGAGGAAAATGAACAACGCAATCGCCAAAGAGATATTTTTGAGAGTCTGAGCAAAGATCCGACCAACAATATTGAAAATTTGGAGGCGCCAAAAACCTCTCCTGTTGTTCCTGCTGTTGAAGATAGTCAATGTTTTGATATAGAGAATATCAAAATTTTAGGCGTTACGCTTCTTGGACAGTCCAAAATAGACCATATAATCTCCAAATATCTAAACAAATGCGACTCTTTAAGTGATTTAAAAAATTTAACGAATGAGATAAATGCTCTTTATATAGACAAAGGATATATAACTTCTCAGGTCTATCTTTCGGCTCAAAATATAGCCGAAGGAAATTTGACTTTGCAGTCTATAGAAGGCAAAATAGACAATGTTGCTCCGCAAGAATTATATATCTCAAATGCATTTATCGGACAAAAAGGCGATTATTTAAACATAAGAGATATTGAAGTTGCTATAGAGAGTATAAACAGGCTCCCTTCAAATCATGCGACAATGAAACTAAATCCATCCGAAAAGGTAGGCTATACGGATATAGTTGTGGAAAATAATCCGACAAGACGTTTTGGCGGTTCCTTCGGTATTGATAATTTTGGCAGTAAAAATACGGGCAAAGCACAAATGAGCAGCAGATTTAATTTTGACAATATTGTTGGCATGAACGATCAAGCCAATGTATATTTTAATTTTTCGGATAAATACACCAAAGATGAAAACAGCAAAGGAAATGGTTATGACTACTCATTTCCTATTGGTAAAACAACGCTCTCCTTTTCTCAAAGGAACAATAGATTTGAACAAAAAGTAAAAACAGGAAACAGCGTATTTTTATCACAAGGAAATACAAAAACATATACGTTTGACACCCAATACAAACTCTACCATGATCAAAAAAACCGTATAAATATAGGCGCTTCGATATCAAACTATAGAACAAATAACTATTTTGCTCATGTTTATTTAGAGTCGTCAAGTTATAGATTGTCAAAACTTACTTTATCTGCTGATTATCTGTATCAGATACCGGGATTTTATACATTTGCAAATCTTGCTTACACAAGAGGCGTTGATCTATTTCAAAACCATCATTCAACCGAGCTTGATGATGAATATGAAATCTACAACTTAAGCCTTTCTGCTATGAAAGATTTTTATCCTTTTAGGTACTCTATGAATGCTTATGCTCAATTTACAAACGATTTGTTGTTCGGAAGCGATAGAATGAGTATAGGCGGTCCATACAGCGTTAGAGGTTTTCAAAAAGAAGGACTTAGTGGTAATAGCGGCTATTATATAAGAAATGAACTATCTTATAATATAAATTATGATATACTTAACGGCATTAATAATAGTTATTTTATAGCGTTGGATGGCGGAGCTATAAAATCTGATGAGAGCAGTTTTGGAGGCAAACTTTTAAGCTATTCATTTGGAACAAAACTCCAATCAAATAACCTAGAAGCTTCTATACACTATGCCATTCCGGCATATAAAAAAGATGTGAGTGAGACAAAGAAATTTTTTGGCGCCTCGTTTCGTTTTAACTTTTAAATTATTTTAAGGATTATCTAATGTTACACGCAAACCACTTCTTATCCATACTATTTTCCTACAGTTTAATATTTAGTTTAATCTTTTATCCTTATCCGCTTCTCTCCTCCCCCCTAACCCCAGACACCACCTCAAACACCCCTTCCATAGAAACAGCCCCTAATCAAATAACTCCTGTAATTAATATAGTAAAACCAAACGAACAAGGACTTTCGCA
>JAISAU010000011.1 GCA_031266555.1 Campylobacteraceae bacterium | reverse complement strand
AAATGTCTTTAAATGTTGGTATATTTTTTGATATTAACTGGAGGCACTGGTATGGGCGGCAGTATAAGCTTCAAATATTGTTATATTTTTTGATGTACGAAACTTCGTATTTGTGTGTTGCCATCAAACTTTAAGAAGAATTTGTAAAATAATCAAAAGGATAATAAACATGTGTGCGCTTTGAAGTTGTTGTCAAACCGTATGTATGTGAAAGTATTGATATGGAAGAATTATATTTATATGGGAGCGAGGCTTTGATGGTTTTTATTGGATTGCAACAATAGCAGTTAGTAATGCGAGAGTATATCTGCCAAAATATAAAGGTAATTGTCACATGTAATACAACCTTTAAATTGTTAGCATATTAAAGATTATATTTATATATAGTTGAGCATACATGTACTATGTTACATAAACTTTAAAAGAATTTTTTTGGGGAGGGGATTTGCGATGTAATTATTGTCGCTAAAAATTTAAAAGGCGCTACATGTATTATCGTTACGCTGTGCTGAAAGAAAGACTAGTTTTGTTGTATATACGCAAAGCCGGTTTCCGGCTCTATAGATATAATTATACTGTCAGTACCGTCAGAAAGCGTTATGTTGCACTGTTCTGCTATAAGTCTATTGGCAGGATAAGCAGATGTATAACTTGCCGCATTACCTCTCATCGGTCTTCCCAAATAATCAAATATTATTCTTCTACTGCCGCTTATTGAGCATGTGTTTGAAAAAACTACATTGCTAATTCCATATTCATTTCCAAGATTCATCTTTTTTGTAGCTCTTCTGTCGTTAAAATCAAGAGATGAGGAACCGCCCGATAAAAGCTTTGAAGTGTCTTGTGGATTTTTTGCGATCTCGCTTACATCTGCATTGCCCGTATAATCTATAGGACCACGCTTGTCAGAAAATATAGAATAAGAAAATTTATTGTCGGTTCTTGCGGCTTTGTCAAAAACAATCTGCCATCTACCCTTATACCATTCATTGCCTAATCCAAATTTATCATCCATCATTGCTAGGTGCTGAGTATATCTTATGTGAGAAACAACTTGATCTGCGGCTTCGCGAAGTCTTGAGCTTTGCATACGAGGCACAATAACAGCGGCTAAAATACCAACTGCCACGATAACAAACACAAGTTCAACGAGTGTAAAAGCTCTGCTATGTAACATAAACTTCCTTTTTGTATTTTAAAAGCAATTACATATAATGATTTATGATTTTTATAAATAAATTAAACGACTCCGGCAAAACCTGTTTCGGGCTGAATAGTTATACCAAGAGAATCGCCTGATTCGTCTCTTATTGTTATAGTACAAAAATTAGGTTCTTGACTTGTAATAAGATTTCCAGCTTCATATGGTCCGGTATAATCATTGGGATTACGACTCATAGGTCTTCCAAGATAATCAAATGTTATTCTTAAAATATTATCGTTGTTGCAATTAGCGTTAAAGCTAACGGCGCCAGCGCCTTTTATGCCGTATGTTCTTCCGAGATTAAGATCTTTTGTAACGATAGGATTATCGTAATTTATACCTCCGGATGCGCTGCCACCCGTTAAACGCTTTGAGCGATCTTGCGGATTGACGGCAATTTCAACCTCGCTAGGGTTTCCATTTACAATTCCTGCGTTACTTCCGTCTGAAAAAATTGTATATGTCCAAAAATCACCATCTTGCTCAAAAGATATTTGCCATCTGCCTTTATACCATTCATTGCCTAATCCGAATTTATCATCCATCATTGCCAAATGTTGAGTATATCTTATGTGAGAGACTACTTGATCTGCGGCTTCACGAAGTCTTGAGCTTTGCATACGAGGCACAATAACAGCGGCTAAAATACCAACTGCCACGATAACAAACACAAGTTCAACGAGTGTAAAAGCAAATTTGCTTTTTAAATTATCCTTTTTCATTCTTTAATTATAGCACAAATTTACATCAAATCAATCATTTCAAAAGATATAATATTTCTATTAGCATACTTTATAATTATATCTCCTAGTAAAGATTGTTTTAAAATAGCTGTGCCACCCTCTTCTATACCATAAAATTTCAATCTCAATGAAAGCAACTTATCATCCGTTTGTATTTTGTCAATTCCTTTTTGATGCAAAATTTCAGCCAAATCTTTTGCTACATGATACTTGTAGGCAAAATGGCTTTTTGGTTTGTCAAAAAAAACATACAAATAGTGATTGGTAAAAACGGTTATACTGTTTAATACTAAAAATAAGATTATCAAAAACGCTGAAATTTTATGTAATTTTCGATATATGGGCAAACGTACCCTGAAACTATTAAAAAACGTACTCACCAAAAGAGGTGTTGATATAACTAAATATGGCGCGAAATTGTCAAACGGAACGCGTTGGCGAAACGATAACAGTAAAGAAACTATAAAAGCTCCGAAAGATAACCACCAAATAAGCGATTTACCGCCTTTTACCAAAATACGATACTGGGCATATATAAAATATAAAAACAGAAGCGGTGAGAAAATAGCGGCGAAAATAGCTAATGTATCCAAAAAATGACCGCGCGGTTTACCGCTACTCATTTGAGCTATCTGATCTGCGTACATGTAAGCTGAAAATGCGAACAATACAAGAGAGACCGTCATCATTACGCCATCTTTTTTGACTATCGCGTAAAAAAACAGAAGAAAGTATAAAACAATGAACCCTCTATCCAAGAAAAGCGCCACAAACAATACCACGTACATCGGTATTTTTTGCTCTTTTTGTTTCAAAAAAAGGAACAGAAGTATTGTGAAAATTGCAATTCCTGCATTATTTACCAAAAGCGCCGCACTGGTAACTCCGGGAAGTAAAACATATATCAATACGCTTATTATTCTATCCGTTTCTCGTTTTAATAAAGGCTTGCCGACAAGATATAATAAAAACGCAGAACCTGCATGCAATAGAACAAAAGGCATTCTTAAAGCATAATCATTTTGCCCGAAAAGCGCGCACGACAATCTGACAAGATAATGAACCGCTCCTTTTTGATTGTAAAAAATATCCGCTTCGTAATAACTGATTGAAAGTGTGCTGATCCCAAAAATCAATGTTGCGACACTCGCCATAATTATCAAAAAAACAATAACGGTTTCCCTCATACGCTTATCCGAAAATAAAATTTACATATTGTACTTATTTTTGCATAAAATTTTGTACTGCTACATCTAACCTTCATTTTTATATTTTTTTAGTAAAAGCAAAAATGTAAGTCCTAAAAGCAACACAAACCCCAAAAAGAACAAAAAAGCATTCCAGCCTAAGTGCTGATAAAATACGCCCGGCAAAAACGAACCCAACGTTCCTCCCGCATAATAAAACGAGAGATAAAGTCCGTTTGTTATGCTTTTGTGTTCTTTTGAGAGTTTATTGACAAATCCTGTAGCGATAGAGTGTATCATAAACATACCCAAGCAAAATACGAACATTGAGCCAAACATTACCATGAAAATTTCTATATTAAACAGTTGCAGACCCACTATATAGACAAACATACCAAATATCATAGCCTTACTTTCGCTTTTGAAAAATCTGATTATTTTTGTGACATTGAGCGCCGTTATCAACCCTATAACATATCCGGCGTACATAAAACCTACTTTGCTTTCGCCCAAATTTTCATTTATATTTTTAAGTTCAAACGGCAAAAAGTTGAGCAATCCTTGAAATACAAAAAATACGCAAAATATAGCGGCATATATATAAAAATTGTGTTTGATTTTAAGAATATTCACGATCTCTTTTTTTGTAGGTTTAACAAATCCGGCTTTTATATCTTTGCCCACGCCCAAAAGTGCGAAAAACGATATGATAAGTCCAAGTCCTATGATAAAGAAAAAAGGCCGCCAGCCAAAATATTCGGATGAAATTCCGGATAATAACCGACCCAAAAATCCTCCCATGATGGTTATAGCTACGTAATTTCCAAGCGCTCTTTGTATATTTTCATATGTTGAAGAGGTTGAGATATAACTAACCAACGAAGTCAAAGCCGCCGGTATCAAAAAACCTTGAACCGCTCTTATGCCAATCAAAACCGCATATGAATTACTAAATGAAAAACTAATCTCCAATATCCCCAAAAGCAGCAAAGAGACTCTAAGCATTTGCCTTGACGACCAACTCTCAAGTATATATCCGTATAAAATCGGCGCGATTCCAAGCGGAAACATTATAACGGTTGTAAATATAACCGCTTGAAAACCGTTTAACGCGAACTCTTCTTTAAAAAGCGGCTGGATAGGCTGTGCCGCATAAAGCGTGCACAAAATCAAAATTGCGCACATGTAAAGAATGACGGTCTGTTTTTTCATAATGAGTTTAGATAGTAAAGTCCCAAAGAAACTCTATCCACTCAGTTGTTTTTTTCGCGAAAAAATCTGGGCGCACGAGAGATTTCTCTTTATATAGTAAAGTCGCTATTTTTATATTTATATTAGGATATAGCTTTTGAAGCGTCTTTTTTATCTCGATTAGCGTCTCGCCGCTGTCGGCTATATCGTCAAGCACCAAAACGTTTTTTACATTAGACAAGTCCGGTATATTAAATATCTTCACAAAGTCCAACTTTTTGGAACCTTCGTAATGTATGGAATTTAGAGCGTAAAGCTCTCTTGTGTCAAGCGCGTGAGCCAAGAAATGCCCAAATGTCATTCCGCCTCTGGCTATAGCCAAAAACGCGTCAAAATTATAAGGTTTTACCTCGTAAGCTATCTTTTTTACATCCTCAAAAAACTCTTCAAAGCCATAATATCGCATAAAAAAATCTCCTAGTGAACGATGAATGCCATCAAACTTATTATAAAAAGAAATATAACGCCCGTATTGATATCCTTAAACTCTTTTGTAAATAGCTTTATCAACATGTAAGATATAAATCCAAAAGCCAAACCGTAAGTAATAGAGTAAGTCAAAGGCATCAAAATCACAATTAAAAATGTAGATATCGCGATACTTTTATCTTTAAAGTTGATATTCGCGAGCTCGCCGAACATCAACACTCCAACCATTACTAAAACGGGGTAAATAGCATTCGCGGGAATAGCCTTAAAAAGCGGCAGCATAAACAGCGTTAGTATAAAAAACAGTCCCGTAAAAATAGCCGTAAGTCCGCTTCTGCCGCCCTCTTCAACACCACTAGCGCTTTCAACAAAACTTGTTGTGGTAGATACGCCCACAAGACTGCTAAGCACGGAAGCCGCCGCGTCCGCTTCCAAAGTTTTTTCAAGCTCTTTACTACCTTTTTTAAAAAGTCCCGCGCGAAATCCAACGCCCGCTAACGTCCCTAACGTATCAAACAGATCCGTCACAAAAAATGTGATTATCGCGGGAATAAACGCCACTTTGCAAGCGGATAATATATCAAGCTCAAAAGCTATTGGAGAAATTGAAGCAGGAAGCGAAAAAAACTCGTTCGGCGGCGGAATTATCCCAAAAATCCACGCCATTATAGACGTCGCAAGGATAGCCAATATAAAAGCTCCTTTAATTTTCCAAACATAAAACACCATAACAACGATAAGTCCGAAAACTCCAAGCAGCACATTTGTATCATTCAAATTTCCAAGAGAGACCAGTGTAGAATCATTGTTTGTTATAATTCCCATCTGCTGCAAACCTATAAAAGCGATGAACGCTCCTATGCCCGCGCTTATCGCTCGCCTTAAATCCTCACTGATACTATTTATCATCCAAGATCTGAATTTCGTAAACGATAAAATCAAAAATATCATTCCTGAGATAAAAACTATCCCTAAAGCGCTTTGCCACGGAACATTAAGCTGTTTAACAAGCACAAATGAAAAATAAGCGTTTAGTCCCATTCCCGTACTCATAGCGATCGGCGTATTAGACCAAAGACCGTTAAAAACGGTGGAAATTATAGTAATCAACGCCGTAGCCGTAATAAGAGCGTCAAGCGGCATACCTGTTTGACTAAGTATTGAGGCGTTTACCGGCACAATGTATAACATCGTCAAAAACGTGGTAAATCCGGCTTTTGCTTCCGTCTTGACACTGCTGCCTTTCTCTTTTAATTTAAAAAAATCCATCAAAGCTCCAATTTATTTGAAAATTTATATTTTTATCGTTTTAAAAGGCTTGTTTATACTCTCAAAAGAGTAAAAAACAGCTTCGCCCTCTTCGTAAGAAAAACATACCAATATCGGATTTTCTGCCGATGTATACATCTCTTTTAAGCTTGGCATTATCTCAAAAACTTTTTTATTGGCTTCTATATTTTGAAAAAGTTTTACTTTGCCGCTTATACGCACCCATTCGCCGTTTGGATTAAACGCGCAAATATCCGTGTAAGGATTTGCGCTTAATTGCTTGTAAATCTCTTTTTGATTGTTTGTGATAAACGTAAGTTTACCCTCCCACTCCATCACAAAGCTAAACGGACGCACATGTGGTTTGCCGCCATTGTCAACTGTTCCTACGAAAAAAACGCCTGCCATATTTAAAAAATCAATAACTTCACTAATATTTTTCACTGTTTTCTCCTTTTACTGCTTACGCACTATTTTATTCCAATCGATAATAATCAAAACTTAAAGCTTTTACTATTCGTATTTATATATCGGCACAAAGTCGCAGACTTGTTCACTTTGTAATGTACCGTTTTTATCACGCTTCATTTCGTAAAGGCTGTATATGTCTTTATTATTGTTATAAGAACCTGAAGCGTTAAAAGCAGTAAGGATATAATTTTTGCCGTCAACTGTTATAAGTTCTTCTTTTTGAAAACATTCAGATATATGTTTTGTATAAAAATAAGAATCTTCGTCATTAGGAGCAAGCGTGGCAAATTTTTCCTGCTCGTTCGTTTTATATGTTAAATACATATAATAATTACACCATGCGCCCGCACCTGATGTATACATAGCATTCAAAAGTAACTTTTTCTTGCCTGTGTTATCATAATCAACCAAAAAAGCCCTATTATATTCAATACCAAACTCAAACCGTCTGAATTTTTTTTCTGCAGTGGAAATATCTTTTTTAAACTGCGACAAAGAGGTATTATCAAAAATATTAAATAGACTTGTCCATTCCGGCTTTGTGTATTGTCCGTTGATGACTTTTTGGCAAAGTTTATTTTGCTTTTCAATCCTTTCTCTATAGTCAGCTACACTTCGTTTTATTTCGCAGGCTTGGTCAAAAAGCTTACCCTTTTTATCATAAACAAAAACGCGATAAATGCCATCATCTATGTGCGGAAGCGGATTTAGATATATCGTACCATTTATAGAAAATATATTTACATCGCCTCCCCAAAGCCATGTGTAAATCTCCACCCTCGCATCATCGTTATATTTATGCGATTTTTTTTCTTCGAATATACTTATGATGTCATATATCTGAGTTTCATTCTTTTCATCTATATCATTATCTATTTTGATATCAAAAAGGCTGGGCGTTTTTGATGTTCCGCTAAAATGTGTTGTTGAAAAAAGCAAGCGTTTAGACGCATTGCCGGAGTGAACAATATATTTGCTATCTTGTTGCAAAAAAAGTTTCTCGTCCAAGATTTGCTTGCAAACTTTTGAAGTTTTGGCAGTTACAAACGGGTCAATATCGATGTTTTTATAAGACAGTAACTTATTTTTTGCTTTATATAAATTTTCAAAAACCACATCGTAAGAAAGTTTATCTTTGCGGATATTAGCTCTATCTATACTTTGGGTAATATCTTTTATAGGAAAAATTATGCCCGTTTCATTATTTGTATTAGCTCTATCTATACCTTGGGTAGCATATCCGATGGATAGATTGAAAAACGAAATTGAACCATTATAATGTGAGAGTGTTTTATTCCATCTATCAATTATAACATTTATATTTTTTACTATCTTAAAATCATCATTTTTATCAAGATATGGCAAAACCTCAGCGTATGAAAATACCGCGAACAATACCAAAATAATAGCTTTTTTCATGATATCAACTCTTATTGATATTCATATTCGCCGACCCACTTTATCATGCAGGCTTCTTTGAATAGATTTGTTTTTTTGTCATACTTGAAAATATATCTTTTGTTATCGGAAAAATAGCACATGTAAGGCGTATTGTCCATCAAAAACATTGTTACAAAATGCGTCTCATCTTCTTTTATGCCAAAACCCATTTTTATCTCTTTAGGTTCAAATTCCAAACCTTGTTCTATATATTCGCCCTCGTTGACATCTATGGGAAGTTCGTCACGATAAAGAGTGTCGGCGTTTGCGGATAAAAAATATTTCGTTTTATTGTCATCAGAGTAAAAAACAAAACTATCTATATGATTTATAAAATCTCCCGTATCCAAAATCTTTTTACAAATCTGTGAAGTTTTGGCATTTTCAAAATCTTTATCTAACATATCTGCTGATATAAGTAATACAGCGGAAAAAACAAGTAAGAAAAGTTTTTTCATACTAATCCCTCTTTATATAATATCTATCTGTTATAGAATCGATGTCGAGTCTTACATTTGAAATTTCAAGCGATTCTTTAATAACTTGCAATATTTTAGCTTTACCACTTGCAAGCTCTTTTGGAAATTCAATTGACGAAAGTTTACGAAAATTTTCCCGATAATATTTATCACCGATATACATGTCAAATATCTGCATGTAAACGTAACTTTCCACCTCAACTTTTTGTTTTGGAGAGAAAAATAGGTTAAATTGCGCACCTTTTTGGCAAAGGTCACATGTGAGGCTAATCTTTTTTATATTATGCGCCCTATATCGCTCTTTTAAAATCTCCTCGTTAACAAACGCCACAGGCTGATTCCTCATAAACTTTCAGCTCGTTATAAAGGCTATCTCTTTCAACTGGGATAAATCCGCTTGTAATGATAATATCTAAAAAATCCTGTAAAGCTTGTCCGCCAGCGCTTTTCGCGCCGCCAGCGCTTTGTATGGCTTCTTTTTCTATCGTCCCGTCCAAATCGTCAGCACCAAATTCTTGCGCGACCATAGCCAAACTCAAAGTAGTTGTCGCCCAGTAAGCTTTTATATGCGGAATATTATCGAGCATGAGTCTGCTTATCGCTATAGTTTTTAAAATATCTTGCGAACCCAAAAAGCTATCAACTTTCAAATAGTTATTATCTCTTTGATAAACAAGCGGGATAAACGCGTTAAAGCCTCCCGTCCTATCCTGAACATCGCGCAATCTTAACATGTGATCAATTCTATCTTTTTTCTCTTCTACATGCCCAAAAAGCATTGTAGCGTTCGAAAATTTACCCCTTTTGTGCCAAATTTCATGTATTTTGAGCCAATTTTCAGAGTCCACTTTACCTTTACATATATAATCTCTCACTTTTTCATTGAAGATTTCAGCTCCGCCTCCGGGCATAGAATCAACCCCCACTCCAATCATCTCATCTATCGTCTCATCGTAGCTTAAATTATGCAAAGTTGATAAAAAATGAACCTCAGCGGCGGTGAAAGCTTTTATATGAATGGCTGGAAATTTCGCTTTTATCCTTTTAAAAATATCGATATACCAATATAAATCATGCTCTTTATTGTGCGCGGATACTACATGTATCTCTTTTATACCGCGTTTGTAGGCGTCTTCGGCTATACGCAAAACTTCGTCTTTTGTATATTTGTACGGATTCGGATTTTTTCTATTTGCGGAAAACGCGCAAAATTTGCACACATCTTTACATATATTTGTAGGATTTATATGGCGATTTATATTAAAATAGACCTTTTTACCCCACATTTTTGTTCTTCGCAGATTTGCAAAATGTCCTAAAGTAAAGAGGTCAAGTTCGTATAGTTCTAATCCGTCTTCGTAACTTAATCTCTCTTGATTTTTCAGTTTTTCTAAAATTCTCATTACGATACCGTTTTTAAGCAAATTTTTCAGGCGGGTAATTTTCATAAATAAAATCTATATCTTTATCCCCTCGTCCGCTTAAATTTACAAGTATGGACTCATAAGGCTTATCTTTGGCTAATTTCATGGCAAACGCTATGGCGTGCGCGCTTTCAAGCGCCGGAATAATGCCCTCAAATCTGCAAAGTTTATAAAACGCTCTTATCGCCTCGTCATCATTCGCTCCGCCAAGTCTCAATCTTCCGCGCGAATGCAAATGCGCATGTTCCGGTCCTACGGACGGATAATCAAGTCCGCTTGCCACAGAGTATACTTTAGCTGGCGTCGCGTCTTCGTTTAATAACACCATAGAGTTAAATCCATGCAATATTCCCTCAACGCCGTATTTTAAGCTTGCCGCATGTTCGCCAAGTTTTGTCCCGCGCCCCAACGGTTCAACTCCATAAAGTTCGCAAGGTTCTTCAATAAACGCGCTGAAAAGTCCCATAGCGTTACTGCCGCCGCCCACGCAAGCCACCAGATTATCCGGTAAAATTCCGGTCATTTGCACAAACTGTTCTTTAGCCTCAAATCCCACAATACTTTGAAAATCCCTAACCATCATAGGAAACGGATGAGGACCGACCACAGAACCTATCGCATAAAAACTGTTTTGCAAATCTTTTGTATATGCCTCAAACGCCGAATCTACAGCCTCTTTAAGAGTTTTTTGTCCTTTATCCACAGATATGACATTGGCGCCAAGCATTTTCATTCTTACGACATTGGGGTGCTCTTTTTTGATATCCACTTCGCCCATATGTATCTCACACTCTAAACCAAAATATGCCGCTGCCGTAGCGAGAGCCACACCGTGTTGTCCTGCGCCGGTCTCCGCTATAAGCTTCTTTTTACCCATATAAGAAGCCAAAAGCGCCTCGCCCATACAATGATTTAGTTTATGCGCGCCCGTATGATTTAAATCTTCTCTTTTTAGATAAATCCTCGCTCCGCCAACGCTTTCACTTAGTCTTTTCGCGTAATATATGGGTGTGGGTCTACCTTGAAAATGCTTTCTTATATCTCTTAATTTCATTATAAAATCGTGGGAATTCGCGATTTTTAAATAAGTTTCTTCAATCTTTTTACACTCTTGCGCCAATTCGGGAGGCAGATAAGCTCCGCCAAATTTTCCAAAATACCCTTCAATGTCGGGAAATTGTCTAAGATAGGGTTTTACTTGCATGTTATAGCCTTGAACAAAAAATTAAAAGATTATACGACACAAGTTTTTAATCCGCCGTTAAAAAGAGTTTTTACGATAACAAAACCAATCTTTGATATTTTTATCTACATGTACATGTAAAAAAGATTTGATATTCCAATATTCTGCTAAAATAATATATTCAGATTTTTAAGGAATAGACAATGACTAAAAATGAAAATGAGATTTTGGATAACATTATCATAGAAATTACGCAGTGCGAAAGTAACGCTATAAACAATAAACTTAAAATATCTGAAAAAAGGATAAAGGAGTTTTATGAAAGGATACCAAATTTAGTTGAAAATACTCCGTACACAGAAGATATAAGCGAGTTGGTTAACAGCATAGTTGAGAAGGAGAATAAAAAGCTTCTTATGGAGATTGATGAGTATCTTGACGAGGTTGTCAAAAATAGAAAAAATCCTCTAATTCCTATTTGGATAGCGATGTTTGTTATTTTTGTATTTCAACTGTTTTTGTTGCTCACATAGTTATCCCTGCCTATACTCCATTCTCCTAACATTATCATCGTCGTCTTTGTCTTTGTTTGCCAATCTTTCTTGTTGTTGCGCCTCCGCTAACTCTTTGGCTTCATGTTCTTTAGCAAACTCTTGCAACTCCTCTTTTGTTACCGTAGGATTTAATGTGTAGTCCGTAATCTTTTCATCACACAATTTAAAAGTATTTTGCAAAGCGACAAGATTGCTTTTAAATTCTTCCGATAAAGTATCCTGTTTTGCTATTTTTTTCATAAATTCCGTCATTTCCGGAGATAATTCCGTTATATCTTTATATATCGGTTCTACTTTTAAGTTATTGTTTGTGCTATTGCCTAAAAACTTCTCTTTATTATTATCGAACTCTTTCCACTCATTGTTTTCAAGTTTGTAGCCTTTGCCAACACCCAATACTTTTCCATTTTCCACTATCTCTTGCGCGGTAAATATAGTTCCGTCTCTAACACCGACTATATATACTTCTTTTTCTATATCTCTGTTATTCTTTTCGTTTTCAATGTTGATAATACCTTTTTCTTTATTGTTGTTTACGGCTTCTATAAGCTTTTCAGCCTCTTTTGGATTTCTAAACATAGCATCTATCAATTGATCGTTTGGGGATTTGTGAAAGTCTTCTATCTCAAAAGGATTTTTGCCGTTTTGTTCTCTAAATATCTCTCCAAGTTTTCCTTTGTCATTATAAAGAGTGTTATAGAGCTCCGCTCCTTCAAGCGTTTTTTTCACGCCATCTTCTACATATTTACCGTGCGCAGAATAGATCTGTTTAGCTATCTCGTCTTTTGTATGTAACTTTTCTTTATCGTCTAATAATGCCTTAACATCTTTGTGTACAAATCCCGCTTGATTTTTCTCTTTGGCGATAGCGGCTAATACTCCCACAGCGTCGTCTCTACTCATATTTTGAACAGACGGGGATTCTAGAGCGGCTTTCATCTCAGATTCAAGTTTTGTGTTATATTGTTTTTCTTGCAACGACATAACAAATTTATAACCCTCGTTTGTGACGAAAAAGTTGTTTAATGGTCTTGTGAGATTGTTACGATAATAATCGCTCACTTTGTCTTCGCCTCGTCTTACGTCATATCTCTCTTCACCAGAATTCTTTTTTCCAAACCTATCCGTATCTCTGTTTTGCTGAAGTATAAGAGTGTATTCGTCTACTTTGTCTTCAGCGATTTTCGCTCCTCCACCGTTTTTTACATGTTCAGAGTCATTGTAAATCTCTAAAATCTCTTTGCCGTTTTTTTGCTGACCTATATCCCACTGAAGTACTCCTACGCTAAAACCGGAATTAATACTATCTTTGGCACCTTCGGGCGGATATTTTATTTTACCAGTTCTATATACTTTACCGTTCTCATCTTTCTCTACTAAAAACTTTTCAGGCACAGCTAATCCTATCCTCATGATAGCTTTGCTTCCCGCTTCGCTACTTCTTCCAACGGCATTTATCGCTATTGACTTTAACTCGTTGTCTGTAAATTCATTGCTCATACTATTCTTCTTTTAATAATTCAGGCAATCTTTCAGCCATTTGTTTGTTTGGATCAACTCTTCTCTCTCTCCCTGCAAGAAGGGGGTTTTAACGTTCGTAGATAAATAAGGTTCTTTCCAAAGGCTTTGTTTTCGTCTCCATTTATCATCGTGGTCATCTTCCCAATCCGAAAAAGGAACGCTTGTTTTGTAAAGCTTTCTGCCCTGTTCGTCATAACCGTCCTCAAGGATATCGCAACCAATATAATCGCTGTTAGCATCTTTTGTATAACAAGATTTAACGGGATATACGTAGTTGCCTTCTTTTTCATAAAGTCGTATAGAAATGTAATAATCGTCAGGATTTTCCCTGTACCAATCGCCATTGCATACGTTGTCGCCTTGCTCCATCGTAAAGTATGTTCCACAAGTAAAATTACCTTGACGATAACCGCAACTTGCCCATTTCCCTTCAAATGGACGCTCCAGCAGTATAGACTCTATCCCCCAAAATTCGTTTAGTTTAGGAATGATATAGTCGATATGGCAGGATTTTAGTTTTATCTCATCGCCTGAGTATTTTTTACAAAAATCATCTTTTGATTTAAGCCATGAGTTATATGATTTTGTAATTACCGATGCGTTATATCCGGAAATACTTTCAAAGATATCTCCGTAATATTTGTAAAAATCGCAAAAATCATCTTTGGCTATTTCGCAATCTCGTTCCGTATTATCGTAATATTGAAAAACATAATCCTCCTCACAAATAGCCTTCATGTTATTTCTTGGATTTTTAGCACAAATTTCATTTTTTGATTTTAATAAGGACATGTACTCTTGTATGACTTCTATTTCCTTGTATCTTGGGATATTTTCCAGAATATTTTTATACGTTCTGCTCAACCTTTCGTTTATCTCGTCATATGCAAGTTTAACGCATTTAGCGTCTCCTTTGTATCTGCTCAAAGAACACTCTGTGGGATTAAGAGGAGCATAAGCGTTTGAGTATTGGAAGAAAAAGACTAAAATGGTTAAGAGTTTAGCGATGGGTTTCATATGGTATCCTTTCGCAAAATAAAAATTTGTGTATCGCATAGCGTTTTATTACCTATTCGGATAAATTTGGTAAATTTATCTATTTTATCATTGTTACATATATTAAAAAATATCACTGTTTACTTCACCCGCAACAATATAACTATCTGCAATACAAACATAATGGCAAGAGCAATGTAAGTGTAAATGATGGCTTTATCGTAATTTAGCACTTTGTTTGATATCATATCCGCTATCTCATTCTCAAACTCATCGTATTGTTTTTCAAAATCATCGCCGACTAAATATTGCACATAATTTTTATATTCGTTTTTGTCGAAAGTACTCTCAAAGATACATTTTGCGTTTTCTACCAAGTCTTTGTATTCGTGCCTGTGTTTTCCAATACTGCTTGAAGTTTTTAAGAGAGTATTGGAATTAAACAGTGATTTAATATTTTTCATAAAAAACTCCTTTAGAATATATATCGTTTCACGACAGAAAGTATCAACAACAAAAAGAGAAAAGCTATAATTATATAGAGATAATTAAAGCGAGAATCAGACGATATAATGTTTGGAACTATCATTCTTACCTCATACATTAATCTCTCACTTCTCTCTTTAGCTTCATCAATCATAAAGCTTGTTATATTTATATGGTATTTTTTATCTTTTGCTTCATTTATGATGCGCTTTTCTTCCGAATTGATATTTGTTTGGTTTTCCAACAATAAAGTGTTTGTCTCTTCGCTTACTGCATCAAACTCTCGTTTGACATTTAATATGTACTCTTTATTAGTTTCGTTTTGCATAAATAATGTTTCCTTGTCTAAAATATTGCATTAAGAGTTTATCAAAATTTTAAAAAACTTGCAAATAGTGTTAAAACGCTTTTTTCGGAGTATTATATAGCGTTTATTGAACTAAATTATTCTTTGTTAATGAAATTATTTGTTTTGCAACTTTACTGCTTTAAATTATTTTTGTAACGGCAAATGGGGTTGAAAACACTTGGAGCTACGTTAAATGTAGCTACATGTAAGAATGGATGTAACCTGACAATCGATAACGATATATCACAAAACATTACTTTCATTATTTAAATTTTTAACAAAAAGCATTATTAGCGAAAGTATTAAAATCAATGCTGCGGTTTTTTATTCTTACATATAATGCTTAAAAAATATATTTTTATCTGTTTGTTGTAAAAACTATCATTATTGAGAATTCTACAAGACACCAACAAAACCCATCTTTGCTTACTCTCCAAAAATTATCACGTCGTAAGTTTTTCTGCGTTTCACTAAATTTTTATTCGGAGCGACGCCGCCGCCTTTGTGCGTCGCATTTGTAAGTTCAATCCTTAACTCATCTATAATGTTTTCAAGTTCGTCCATTTTTTCTCTTAACTGTAAAACTACGTCGACTCCGGCTAAATTTACGCCAAGTTCTCTAGTGAGTCGTAAAATTAGTTTTATTCTATCTATATCCATTTGCGAATAAAGCCTCATTTTTCCTTCTGTACGCGACGGAACCACAAGCCCCTCTCTTTCATATTGTCTTAACGTTTGAGGGTGAATCTCCAAAACTTTCGCTACAACGCTTATAAGATAAACGGGTTCTTTATAATTATGCATTTATGTCTCCCATTAATTCGTTTTTCATCAAATCTTTCAATTTTGAGCTCAAACTATCGACTTTTGGCAATATTATATTCGCCAATACGTACATGTCACCCTTTTCGCCTGTCTTGCGATTTGTTATCCCATATCCTTTCAGACGAAATTTCTGTCCTTGTTTTGTGTCTTGGGCTATTTTCATAGTGACCTCTTTCTCAAAAGTAGGTATTTTAACCTTACCTCCAAAAAGCGCGGTTTTCAAAGGCACATCAAAACTTCTCTCAAGATTTATGCCGTCTCTTTTATAGATAGGGCTTGGAGCTATATCCACAATCAAAAACAGATCTCCTCTTTGCCCTTGAAACGCGCGTCCTTTGCCTTTGATTCTCATCTTTTCGTCTTGATTTATGCCTGCCGGGATTTTAATATCAAACGTCTCGCCACTATACGATAAAGTATGTTTTCCTCCAATAACGGCAGTTTCAAAAGGTATGGTTATTTTGGCATTAACGTCAAGATCAGGAGTTTGCATACCGCTAAATCCTCCAAATCCGCCGCTTCTCCCGCCGCCAAACCCGCCAAATCCACCGCCAAAGCCGCCTCCAAAAATATTTCTCAAAATATCATTAAGATCTTCGCCGCCTTGAGCGCTCGCGAAATCATGAAAATTTTGACCGCCAAATATATTGTCGCCATGCATATCGTACTGTTTTCGTTTTTTCTCATCGCTTAATATCTCATAAGCAGCGTTTATTTCTTTGAACTTATCTTCGGCGCCCGCTTCTTTGTTGATATCGGGATGGTATTTTCTCGCAAGTCTTCTATAAGCCTTTTTTATTTCGTCAGCTGACGCGCTTTGATTAACTCCTAAGGTTTCGTACAAACTTTTACTCACCTATTCTTCTCCTTTTAATTTATGCTAAAGTATCATAAATTTATTAATCGCGAATATTTAATTAAATAATAGCATAAAACTTTAGTCTTAGTCAATCAACTTTAATTTTACAGCCCTTAATTTCGGAGTGTGAATATTTACCGTGTATTTACCGCGTGTATTTTATAATTCCTGCCTTAGAATTTATATTATTTACGAAAGAAAGGAGAAATTTTATGAAAAAGTTTCTTTTGTTATCATTTTTTGCTGCGATACTTTCACATGTATGTGCTGAGAGTATTAATATAATTCAAGCTCCAAACATAACTCAAAGAGTCTCTCCGATAAAAGAAGGCGCTATACTCTCTTATCACGACTCTGTAGCGAACGCGAAAAAAAGCGTTGTCAATATAGCCACAAAATCAACTATTACGGTTAATAACAGGCAACCTGACTTTATGTTTAACGATCCGTTTTTTAGAGATTTTTTTAAAAATTCTCCGTTCTCGCAACCTCAAAAAAGAGAATCAACCTCTTTGGGTTCGGGAGTTATAATATCAAGCAACGGATATATTGTGACAAACAATCATGTTGTAAACGGCGCGGACGAAATAGTCGTAACGCTTTCAAGCGATAACAAAGAGTATAAAGCAAAGGTTGTAGGGCTTGATTCCAAAACGGATTTAGCGGTTATCAAGATAGAGGAAAAAAATTTGCAAGCTATCGCGTTTGCTAACTCCGACAATCTGCAAGAAGGAGATGTGGTATTTGCTTTAGGAAATCCTTTCGGTATCGGCAGTACAATAACTCAAGGAATTATATCGGCTTTAGACAAAAGCGGCATAAGCGGATCTGAGCAATACGAAAACTTTATCCAAACCGACGCGTCAATAAATCCGGGAAATTCGGGAGGAGCGTTAATAGATAGTAGAGGCGTGCTTATAGGAATAAACAGCATGATACTCTCGCAAAGCGGAGATAATAACGGCATAGGATTTGCGATACCCTCAAATATGGTCAAAAAAATCGTCGTTTCACTTATTTCGGACGGTAAGATAGAAAGAGGCTTTTTGGGCGTGTCTATAGGCGATTTATCAAGCGACTTAAAGGATATTTACACAAATAAAGAGGGTGCTTTGATACTAAGTGTAGAAGAAAACTCAGCAGCCGATAAAGCGAAACTTAAACGAGGCGATTTAGTCGTAAAAGTAGACAATAAATCCATAAAAAACGCGAATGAGCTTAAAAATACTATCGGAGATAAAAATCCGAATGACAAAATCAGTATCACTTACGAAAGAGGCAACAAGCTTTACACAGTCAATATAAAACTTGATAAACTTGACGGCGATATTGTCGCGAAAGAGGTTTCAAGCGAAGGAGATATAATAGAAGGACTTACGCTTGAAAATATTACGGACTCCTCAAAATATAATCTTCCAAAAAATACAAAAGGCGTTCTAGTGACCAAAGTGGCCGATAATTCGGCAGGCGAAAAGGCAGGTTTTAGAGTGGGCGATATAATAATACAAGTGGGCGAAACTGTCGTAAACTCTACAGACGAGCTAAAAGCCGTTGTAAACAAAACGCCTAAAAGCAAGAAACCTGTTTATATATCAAGAGACGGTTTTATTGCCGTTCTTGTTATACAGTAAGTTTATACATGTAGCAAGGAGAAATTTATGTCTCTCCTTGCTTTTTGTTATGATATAATTTTCCACAATTTTAAAATCCAGAGTATAAAATGACCAACATATTAATGATTGAAGACGATACCGAGCTTGCCGAAATACTAACCGAATACTTAGAGCAGTTTGATATGAGCGTAACGATAGCAGAAGATCCGTATATAGGACTCTCTACGCTTGACATTGGAAAGTTTGATTTGGTGATTTTGGATTTGACTCTGCCAGGACTTGACGGACTTGAAGTCTGCGGAGAAATAAGAAAACGACACAATATACCTATTATTATCTCTTCGGCAAGACACGACATAACCGACAAAGTCACAGCATTGGAAAACGGAGCGGACGATTATTTACCTAAACCATACAATCCAATGGAGCTACGAGCCAGAATCAAAAGCCATCTAAGAAGACAAGAGCTTAGAAACGAACTGTTAGTGGAAAAAAATAGAGGCGATTTGATTGTTGATAATGACAAAAGAGTTATAAATTTTAAAGATAATGAGCTTACTTTGACAGCAGCGGAATATGAAATATTATCCTATTTAATCAAAAAAGAAGGCGGGGTTGTATCGCGCGAAGAGCTTATATATAACTGCGAAGCAATAAACGAAGAGAGCGCAAACAAAAGCATAGACGTTATTGTAGGCAGAATAAGACACAAACTCGGCGAAGACCCGAAACTGCCGCGCTATATATACGCCGTACGAGGCATAGGGTATAAATATATTAAATGATAAACTTCAAATCATCTATTTTATATAGTATAACTTTTGCTTTTCTTCTATCTATAATAAGCGTAATTTTGGCATTTTTATTTTTAATAAAATACGACAAAGAAAAGTATTCCGCCGAATTAAACGCCAAATATTCCATCATCGCTACAACCACTCTGCGTTATATGCGAAATATGGCGAGCGCTCAACAGATGGAAGAGATAGTAAAAAACTACAAAATGGAAGAGGTTAGAGAAGAGTCTTTAAAAAGCAGTGTCTTAAATGACGGCGAAGTTTTAGAGCATATACAAAGCGATATAGGCAACGCTACGATTATAGAATATGAAACGGATAATTATTTAAGTATCGCGCCGACAGGATATTATATTATGCTTTTGAAAGATACGGAATTTAAGCTATACAAATATAACATTATGAAAAGTATTTGTATCCTTGTATTGATAATAATTTCCGGAGTTTATATATTTACCATCAAAAAAATCCATCCTTTGAAACACTTAAAAAAACAGATAGTTAAATTCGCAAGCGGAGATTTTGAAGTTCCGAAACGTCAGACCGGCACAGATGAGATTTCCGAACTCGCCAACGCGTTTTATGATTCCGCGAATCACATCAAAAAATTAAATCATTCGCGTCAGCTTTTTTTGCGAAATATTATGCACGAGTTAAAAACTCCGATAACAAAAGGACGTATTACGGCTGAAATGCTGCAAGACGATGAAAAGAAAAAGCAGCGCATTATAACTGCCTTTGAAAGACTTGAGGCTATGATAAACGAATTTGCCTCCATAGAAAGAATAACTTCCGGTATAGAGCTTACACATGTAGGAACTTACAGACTTATAGATATATTTGACGAAGCGATTGATTTGGCGATGGCTGAGAAAAACAATATAACTTTTTGCATAAACAAAGATTTGAATTTAAATGTCGATTTTAAACTTTTCTCTCTATCGGTTAAAAATATGATAGATAATGCTATCAAATACTCGTCCGACAAAAGCGTAACAATAATAGTTGATGAAAACAGTATAAAGTTCGTCAGCATAGGCGAACCACTGAAAAGAGCGTTTGAATATTATCTAGCACCGTTTACGCAAGACGGCAACAAGGCTAAAGGCTTAGGACTTGGACTTTATATCGTAGACAATATCATAAAAGCCCACAAAATTAACTTCATATATAACTATGAAGATGGTAAAAATATCTTTAGTTTTGAAAATCTGGAAATACTTTATTAAATTACTTTTGCCGCTTTTTAGTAAAAACAGCAAGTATCATAAAATTCATCCGTCAGTCCAAATGTTACGGTATCCCCAAATCCAGCAGCACCATCTATAAACCATTGAGAAAAATCTGGTATGTAATCAGTCCACTCCAAACCTTCAGGGTCAACAAAATTCACAGGATCCCCCATCACATACCCATAAAGATTTGAATCTCCTCCTCCAAAGTCAATAGGATCTTTGCTTGTCCATCTGTCTGTATTACTATCATATTCTCTGTATCCGAATGAATTCATTAAAATTATTGCCTGTGCATATATTTATATAAGAAGTATCCGAGTAATGAGCCGACAAAGCAAATGGGAATATATATTGCAAAATAGAGTGAGGCGACTATAAATTCGCCTTTAAAACCAAAGTAATCAATAGGTATATCTAAAAACCAATATGTAAATTTTAAAAATATACCTAATGTTATTGCAGGAATAACCATTGTTATGCCTAAAACAAGTTGTTTTTTTGGAGCAAAATATGAAGTTATTAGCGAGGCTATAAAAGGAGAAACTACCTGAAAATAAAATGACATAATGCCAAACAACTTATCACCAAAACATATGGCAAAAAATAATATGATATACGATATAACAAGAAATATCGTACCATAATAAAAGGCTTTCAACATTTTTATCTTGGATTAACAGGCCAATTTGGCCAAGCGTTACTTGGAATGCTCATACCGCATTCATCCAAAGCATTTTCTACACAATGACAACAATTAAATTTGGTAAAATCATAATCGCTAGCTTGACATCCTTGCATAGCGTCTCTCACACAATTATCATTTTGATTGCCATTTATTTGGGATACACATAATCCTCCTGCAAAGGCAAAAAGAGGTCTTATTGTGTTGTACATGTGATAATTTGAGAAACTCATTGTGTAAGTTCTTCATATATTATTTGGCAATATTCATACAGTATATCATCGTAATTCTCTGTGATATAATCTACATCTTGCTGATTCAGATTGGACGCAATTTTTATCTCCAACTCACCATATCTTGAATTTTGATAATAATGTTCCGAAACATGTTTAGTATAGATAAGCATGGCAAGCGTTAATTTCATAGCTTCTTTATCATCGTTAAAATTTTCTGCGAGTATGTCGATATATGAAGAGTAGGAAGAAACTTCATTTTTTCCACAGCCAACTATTTTAGCCCAATATAAAGCTTGTGTGATATTTTTTTCGACAATCCAACCTTTGGTATATATGTAGATTAGATGAGATTGTGCCCATCTATCGTGTTTTTTTGCTAAATTTTTAAGTATTTCTATTCCTTCCGATATATCAATATCATTTTCATTTTCAAGTAATGTTTGTGCTAAAAAAGACTTAAAGCGATATTCTCTGTCTTGATGTTTTCTAAAAAAATCAATCTTTTTGCTTATGTTTTGTTCTATAACTCTGTAATGTCTGGTTAAGAGTTTAAACGCTTCAGCGTCTCCCTGCTCTGCTTTTAATGTAAGCTTATTGATTTTTTCCGCTGACGGATAATAATTATTTTGTATCCAATACCAATCAAGAATAAATAAACCAGCAAACATAGTAATCAATATTGCTATATATACTAAATCTCTTTTTCTAAATAATATCATAGGTTAATCCTGTCATTTGGGATAAAATGTTCGCATACTTGCTTCCTCTTCTGGACCATTTAAAATTGAAAAAAATGGGTGATACATATAGTATCCATTAACTCCTATAACGGGTACACCAAGCCTATTAGCTACTTGTTGTGCCAAAGAACTATCTTTTTCTCCTTTTACATCAGTACCTGAATTGCAAGACAAGATTTCAATGGGTTGACCATCTTTGTATTTTGAATGTCCTTTAATTAATCCTGCTAAATTTTGCGCATCAATTTTTATGTCATTAAGATATACAGTACCAGCACTTCCATGTCCGCTTATTACAAAATTATTACTCAACATACCCGTATAAAAAGCAGGAAAATAATAATTATACTCCGTGTTTTTGTCAAATAAATTTATATCTGCCAACCCACTCGGATCCACCCCATTCACAGGATCACCCATCACATACCCATAAAGATTTGAACTTCCTCCTTCAAAGTCAATAGGATCTTTGCTTGTCCATCTGCCAGTTTGTGAGTCATATTCTCTGTATCCGAATTTGATTAACTTAGTGTCCTTATCGTATAATCCTCCGGCAATATTGATATCAAGATATGCCATTGCTATTTTTTACTCTAAATTTTACAAATCTTTTTCATTTATATTAATCAACTCTTTTTGTTTAGCATAAATCTCTTTAAGTAGAGACTTTATCTCTTTATTGTTTGGGTCAAGTAGCAAAACTGAAATAGCATTTTTTAAAGCTTGATTGATGAGATATCTGTCTATGTTCTTTTTTGCTTCATTGACATATTCATCTATGCTTTTGGTATTATTATTGAGTTTAATTGTTTGCAAAATAGATAAAAATTTTTCTTTATTATGTAATGGTGAAATATATCCCATAGTTCCAAGTATTTTGTTATCATAAGCAATAATTGCTTTGGCGTTGTAAGAACTGTATTTGCCTATATCATTAATAGAGTCTTTTGTAAGAATTTTTATACCATTTTTTAGATTAATCTCTTTCACGTCCTTCTCTTTAAAGAAAGTATTGCAATTTGGCATAACATCATTTTTATTTTTTTCAGATAAGAGAACTTCATCAAGTGTTTTTATATTTGTACAACCTGGAGTATTTGGATATTTATCATCTAAAAAATATTGATTTTCATCAGAATCTATCAAACCAAATCCTATTATTTGTCCTTTTCCTATTTTTGGAACATCAAAATTATGAATTACTATTTCCTTGACAAATAAACCGCTATCATTAAACGTAAAAGGTAATGGATATATGCTTTGTGAAAAAAGGAGAAATGGGGTGAAAAGTAGAAATAATAATAGGTTTTTCATTTTATTTTTTCTTTCTTTTGTTATGCGTTATTTTATTTCCACGAATTTTTAAAAACTGTCTGATCATTGGCAGTGTTGCTGTAAGTACAATAAAAATAAGCAATATGCTATGTACTATTATTACTCCCCAATACGTAAAATCATTTGGCGTTGCATAATGAGTTCTGCGCATAAAACACCGATTATAGAGAATACAATCGGCAATTATATATATTCCAAAAAATATTACAAACAACACACCTACTATATAAAAAATTCTGGTAATTTTCATAAGTATTCGTCCACTGTATCTTCTATGCCATTATCTATAACTACACCTCCATAAGTCTTTGCGCCGGTTTTACCAAGCTCTTTTATTCCATTATTAATATATTTGTCTGCTGTTTTGCTGTTTGTACGCCAAGCACTACTTTTTTGCAATTTTTGCCATCCTTGTTGTATTGTTTTGCATTTTAATCATCAAATTAAGCAATTTTTCTTTTAAATCAATATCCTCTCGTTTAACATTATACTTACTTTCTAACTCTGCTTCAAAATCTTCACAACCTTCACTACATTCAAAC
>JAISAU010000015.1 GCA_031266555.1 Campylobacteraceae bacterium | reverse complement strand
ACGTCGCATAACAGGACTGTTTACGCATCGCTACATGTAGGCAGTTTTGGGCTACGGGTTACTTAGGTCATTGTGCTAAGCTCTATTCTCACTCCTTCTTCGGCTTTCGCGGCTTTGGTCATCGCGTTTTATTGGATATGAAAAAGTTACGCGAATTTATTCAAAATAAATTGATAAAAAAAGATTTTGTATATTATAATTAGAAACGATGAAGGAGGCATAAATGAAAACATTATTTGATACAACTAAGTTAGGACAAGTGACTTTGAAAAATCGTTTTTTTCGAGCCGCGGTTGGTGAGAAAACATCGGACGGACAAGTAAATGAAAATATTTTGAGATTATACAAAGAACTTGCCATTGGAGGAGCTGGAACTTTAATAACCAGTTTTACTTTAGTTGACGAAGCTGAAAAAAATTTTCACATGTTGGCATTTTACGATGATTCATTTTATGAAGGGCATAAAGCATTAACAAGTTTAGCGCATGAACACGGTGCTAACATTATTTTGCAATTAGTCTATGTTGGATCTTATGTGATGGGCGAAACAACAGGTATGACTATCCTTGCGCCAAGCGCTGTGGAGAATTTAAACACGAAAGTATTGCCGCAAGAGATAACGGTCAAACAAATAAAAGTCATACAAAAAAAGTTTTCCGAAGCCGCTTTGCGGGCAAAAAACGCCGATTATGACGGAGTCGAAATATATGCGGCTCATGGATTTTTGCTTAGTCAATTTATGACTCCATATTATAATCGAAGAACGGATTTATATGGCGGTTCCGTAGAGAATAGGGCAAGAATGTCGCTGGAGACTTATAGCGCTATACGCGAGGCGGTAGGAGCTGATTTTCTTGTGCTAATAAAAATAAATGCGAACGACGGTTTTAAAGACGAGGTGGCTTTTGATGATGTGTTGTATCTGTGCGATGAATTAACAAAACTAAAAATTGACGCGATTGAAATCAGCGGGGCTTTTGGTAAGTTTCCTCAAGAATCGACCTCGTATTTCAAAAAAGAAGCGGAGCAAATAGCCGATAGGAGTGAAACAAAAATTATTTTGACCGGCGGCAATAGATATTTTGAAGAGATGACAGATATATTAAACCACACAAAGATTGAATATTTTGGAATGGCAAGACCTTTAATGAAAGAACCGAATTTAATTAATCAATTTAAAGAGAAAATGCTATAAAGCTATCTTGACAAATAGATACTAAGTGCGGATTTGATATGTCTTTTTGCATGTGAAAAAATTTATTTTAGCGATGAAACCACAGCGGACAAATTTCTCGCAGGCCGGGTTGCTTATCTTGGTCAACATGGCTAATAACAATTGAAGCTGCGAAAATCGTACATGTACAATATTATTTTCATAAAAAATTCTAATTTATTATCAAACTACTAGTGTGATTTGGGGCGAAAAACGCTTAATTTTGTCACCTTTAAAGTTTGAAGTTTTGTGAACTAATATAGTTGAATTTTGGTAATTTTAAACAGCTTTTTGGCATAATTTACGTTTATATTTTGTCCCGATAGCTCAGCTGGATAGAGCGTCAGATTCCTAATCTGAAGGTCACGCGTTCGAATCGCGTTCGGGATACCATCGCTATTAAAATTAAGTATAAAACGCCAAATTTCAGTCTGTTTTTTTATGATTTAATCATGTAACCAATCTTTTATGTCTTATATATTTCTTTTGGCACTTACATCAAGCATACCATTAATATTAGTTTTTACATGACTATTATATGATATTATCTTATAGCTTATCAAAAGAAGGAGAGAAGATGGAGACAAATCCGCAAGATGTTACAAGGTCGCCTGGTACAAGTGCGATTTTTATGGTATATGGTTTAAACAAAAACGAAGATGCAAATAGCGCAGTTAAAAATTTATGCGGCGAGTTTGCAGCTCTAGTGCGAAGTATGAGAAAACGTTATCCTGATGCGTATCCAAGCGCTGTTTTTGGCTTTGGAGCTGAAATATGGGGCGAATTGTTCCCAAACGAACCTCGTCCAAAAGAACTTGAAACATTCAAAGAGATAAAAGGTGCAAAACATACGGCAGTTTCTACAAAAGGCGATCTGTTTTTCCATATTAGGGCGCAAGATACAGACGTAGCTTATGAACTCGCAGCTATTATAAGCTCAAAAATTAATGAAGTTGTTTATCATATAGACGAAGTGCATGGGTTTAGATATTTTGACGGCAGGACTATTATAGGTTTTGTAGACGGCACCGAAAATCCCGAAAACGATGATGCGGTAAGTTTTAGCGTTATAGGAGACGAAGATGAGTATTTTAAAGGCGGCTCTTATGCGTTTGTGCAAAAATATCTACATGATATGAAAACTTGGAATGAACTTCCCGTAACAGAGCAGGAAAAGGTCATTGGACGTCGCCGCTATACGGACGAAGAGCTTGGAGAAGATGTAAAACCTGCCAATGCGCATAATGCCGTTACAAATATAACGGACGATAGTGGCAAAGAACTCAAAATTGTACGTGCTAATATGCCGTTTGCCAATCCCTCAAAAGGCGAGTTCGGCACTTATTTTATAGGTTATGCGAGTACTTTTTCAACAACAAAAAGAATGCTTGAAAATATGTTCATAGGCGAACCTGAAGGCAATTATGATAGGTTGTTGGATTTTAGTAGCCCCGTAACGGGAACACTGTTTTTTGTGCCGTCATTTGAATTGTTGGAAAAATTAGCAGAGTAAATTGTGCAAAATAGACAAAAATACGTCGGAAAGACAGAATAATGCGCAAGAAGAGATAGAAAAAAGAGTCATATTTTACAGAAATATAACAGCATTTTTATTGTGCCTCTATTTTTAATGTTGATTTCAACTTTGCTTTATAATTTAACGGGAGATTACTGTTTTAGTATAGTCATATTGGCGGGAATATTTTATTACTTGATAAGTTTTGTATATATTTTTATATCCGCCATTTTTGTCTATTTTTTATATAAAAAAGTTTGTTTCTTAATATAATATCTTTTGTGTTGTTTATTTATATCGGTTATAGCGCTGTTATAATATTATCCGTTGGGAATTGAAAGCTGTTGATTATCATCAATAACGATAGAGAATACCTCCGGTTTAAATATCTTTTTCACCGGCTCTTTTGTCAGATATAAAGACTCTGTGCTTTTGATACTCAAAAAGCCATTGGAAAACACAAAAAAGAGTGGTTTTATCGCACCTCTGTCTTGGAAAATCTTTACCAAAGAAAAGATAAAAATCAACCAATTTAATTCCTATACAGCGGCAATAGTTTCTCATATAAAAATATATCGTTTTGCGCGACTTTTTTATTGTAAAACTTGATTATTGTGGAGACTAGTGTCTTTTCTTGGTGAGTAAATCCGTAATTTAAGTTATTTAAGACAAAATAGGCGCTGTGTAAGTGAACTTTATAAAACTAAGATTTCTTCCGATACTCTCAAGTTTTGCCGCTACTATGAGCGGGCGTAAAAAACAGTCATTAAGCTTGTGCAACGGCTTTAACTCCCAAAAGAGCTTCTCTATATGGCATGCGAAAATCGGCCTTTCTTTTTGTCTGTGCTAAATTTATCTTTTAACAGTTCAATGCTAGGGTCAAAATTATGTGGAAATTTTGTGCCACTTGAATGCAATATATCGCTTAAATATACTCCCTCTCTGATACCAACGCCGCTTGTAATGATTTTTTTGCGTTAAGCTTTCTGATAAAAGCCTAAAATTACGCTTCCTTAGCGGATAGTATCGTATCTATCCTTTTTGATACTAAGCCGCTCCAAAACGCCGGATGAAGCGATTTCGTGGATATATTTTAAAGCCAATTTTGAATCGTATTCAAATCCATATACCGTTGATAGCGGATGCCGGATTTTGGCATAATTTACATTTATATTTTGTCCCGATAGCTCAAGCTGGATAGAGCGTCAGATTCCTAATCTCACGCGTTCGGGATACCACTGTTATTAAATTTAATCAAACACCAAAATTTAACTCGTTTTTTTTACGCAAATTGCCTATTTTCTTAGCGTTGCACAAAGAGCGTATTGTAAACTCATACATGTAGCGTTTGCAAGCACATTGTCTTTTCGCAATTAAAAAGCTCGTTATTGGAGCATAACTTGAAATTTGGTTATAAATCTTTTAAGTTTGACTTCACAGCTGTTTTACAGAGTAGCCTTTTCTTTTTAAGCTCTCCAATAACCCATCGTCGCTTTGCACATGTCCAAGACCTACGATTATGAATTCCACATCTTTTGTGGATAGATACTTTTCAATTGAGACAAGCCACTTTTGATTTCTGTCAATCACAATCGCCTTATATAAACTTGGAAATTTTTCTTTCATCTCTTTTTGCATTTTATCAATAGTCTTTGAAGTTCCGCTGCGCCATTCGGCTATTAGAGAGGGCATAACGTCTTCCAAATCGTCCAGTTCGTTAATAGATTGCAGGACATATTCGTCTCCTATCATACCAAAATCATAAAATAGTTTTAATTGAAACTCGAACGTTTCAAGAAATTCTGTTTTTTTAGCATTCTGCACGGCTTCGGCATGATAATACGCGTCAACTCCTTGAGACATAAAACCAAGTTTTCCAATTTGGGCTACAAGAAGAATGTTTACTACTGAAAACGGAGAGAAATTTTCCATATATTCTATCGGCAAACCAAGCTCTTTGCATTTTGTTGCAAGCAGTTCGTAAGTTTTTTGATTAAGTACGGTTTTTAGGGTTTTATTTTCCGGAAGCGTCATATATCGCAATATTTTTTGCACAGTATCAGGATCTTTCGCTTCGTCAATGTTAACTTCAAAAACCAATGTATCGGATTTATTAAAAGCCATATTAAATTCTTTTGGGAGCGGAAAATCTTGCGCTCTTAATATATGCACGCTTCCTCCGATATAAAGAGAGTTTCCGTCCTTGCTTATCTCCCAAACCGATGATTGCGCGAGTGCCAAAACATTTGCCAAAACGATAAAGATAAAAGACACGAACAGCTTTTTCATGGTTTTGCCTTTTGTGAGTTAGATTTTTTGCATTATATTATTTTATAGTTTAAAAAATACACAATAACGGTTAATGATAGCAACCTCTACATGTATATGCAAAATCAGCATAATTTACAACTATCACGTAAACATTGTTACATGTAAGGCTTTAAAATAATACCTATAAATTGTTTCAAAATAAATACAAGCTATGCAAACTCTCGCGAGATTTTCGCGTTTAATTTCACTAAGATATCGTAACTTATGGTATTAAAATACTTTGCCCAAACAGTCGCGTCATTAAATACGGATATCTCTTCCTCATCGCTGTTTACGCTCATAGAGTCCATAGATACGCGTCCTAAAATGAGCGATTTGGTTGTCGTTCGTAACTCTTTTTTACCGTCATATCTCAAAATACCGTCAGCATACCCTATATCATATAAAGATGAGAGCATATTTTTATCGGATGTAAATACACCGCCGTAACCTACGCGCTGCCCTTTTTGCAACTCTTTTGCGCTTATTCGTTTCGCAAACAGTTCAAGTACGGGTTTGAGTCCAAAACTACCAAAAGCTTCGGGTAAATCGCAATATCCGTACATTGCTATTCCAACTCTGGCAAAATCCTCGTCAAATTTGTTACATCTTAAAAGAGCCGCCGAATTGCAGGAGTGAAAATAGACTTTTGGCAAAGAGTATCGCTTGGAAACGTCAGCGTATTTTGCCTTGATTTCATTAAAATTTTTACGTTGCCAAAAAAATTCGCCGCTTATCTCGTCCGCCGATCTAAAATGCGTAAATATACTATGAAGCAAAAGTTTTTTATCCGCTATCAGCTTGCAAGCGCTGTCTAATTCATCGGCGCTTATGCCGTTTCTGTGCATTCCGGTGTCTATTTTGAGAGCTATATGAACGCCGCTTGGCGCGCTTTTTAACGCTTCAAATTCATTTACCGCGAAAATTATTTTAGGATGTTTAAAAAACGCCTCTTTATGTTCGGATAAAACGATAATATCGCGAAAAAATCCTTCGATCTCTAAAGCTTCTTTCGCTTCTCTTGTGATAGCGTGAGTTATTCCTAAACTTGCTACTTTTGGAGCGAATACGCTAAGCCCGTGTCCGTATGCGTTATCTTTCAAAACTGCGATTATCCTCTCTTTATCGCCGGCTTTTTTCGCTAAAATATCCAGATTTAAAGCTAGGTTTTGCGAATATAATTTAATTTTTGGCATTTAACATTTTCATCGCGCTCGCGAAAGTTTTTCGCGCTTTATAGTCGTATCTGTAGAAAATTTTGTAAAAGTCTCGCGCGTTAAGCGTAGGGTCTTTACTAAAATCAAAATTAAAACCGCTTTTATCTTTAGGGACGGATTTGTCCAAAAACTCAAATATCTCGTCTCGGATCGCGAAAAATTCGTCAAGCTCTTTTTTTAACTCGTCTTGTTTCATTATAAAAACCTCAAAAATATAAAACGCAATTATATGGGATTTTAACTTACTTTTTGATACAATCCGCACTTAAAATAGTAAAAAGGCGTTATCGTGTTGAAAAAAGTTTTGATAGTAGTGGTTTTAATTCTTGCAGCGCTTGGCGTTTTTCTTTTTCAAAGCGGTAAAATACACTCTTTTTTACAAAAAGACATAACGTTTTATGAAACGCAAACAGAATGCGACTTACATATAAGTTCTTGCGAAGTTGTTTTGGGAAATGATAAAAGCATTATACTTGATATCGATAAGCCGTTTGGAGCTGGCGAAAATATGAATTTTAATATACAAGCTGACGGTTTTAAAGACGACGAGCTTTTAGCGCGAATTTACGGGACTAGTATGGATATGGGTATTTTTGAATACTCTTTGGCAAAAATGAGTGAAAATAGTTATCAAGGCAAAGCGTTACTTCCTACATGTATGCACGGCAAAATGAGCTGGAAAATAAATATCATATCAAAAAAAGACAATGTCGGAGCAAGTTTTATTCTAGAACTTTAAAACTTCATAAAATATTTAAATATTAAAGCATAAATTAGAATTCTTTTAGATATTATTCTCAAAATATTTTGAAAGCTCGTTAAGGGCGAGAGAGGCTTCATGCATATTTTTTGGATTGCCGCTGTAGCGGGTTCCGTGTTTTTTATCTTAAGAGTAGCTGTGTCCATTGTGGGCGGATTTGACGGCGATAATACCGATGAGTTGGACGCCACGGAAGGCGCTTTTAAACTTCTGTCTTTAAATTCTATTACAAGTTTTATAGCGATGTTTGGTTGGGTTGGACTTGCTTGCGGTTATCAATTTAAGCTATCACTGCTAACTTCGGTCGTCATTGCTATAATTTGCGGTTTTATAGCGATGTTTATCACAGCTTGGCTTTTTAAATTAGCTATGAAATTAAAAAGCAGCGGAGTGGTGTTTGATATCAAAGAGTCGGTTGGACAAAATGCTGAGGTTTATGTGAGAATACCGCTTGGAGGAGTTGGCAGAGTTATATTATCTATTAACGGCACAAAGCATGAATTTGACGCAATAACTGAAGATGAGATAAGTATAAATTCATTTGAGAGAGTGGTAATTACGCATATAATAGATTCGCATACTGTTGCTGTGTGTCTATTTGAGAAGAAGGGGAGCTAAATATGTATATAGAGGATTTGAATTTTGCGTTGATTGCGATACTGTTTTTCGTAATCTTTATTTTTGTTTTGATTATGTTTTTGGCTAGTCGCTATAAACGTTGCGCCTCCAATCAAATTTTAGTCGTATACGGAAAAGTAGGGGGCGGCAAATCAGCTCATTGTCTGCATGGCGGCGGAGCTTTCGTATGGCCTTTGATACAAGATTATAAATATCTTGATTTAACTCCGCTTACGATTAATATTCCGCTAAAAGGCGCTCTTTCATTGCAAAATATTCGCGTTAATGTGCCAAGTACTTTTACGGTGGCTATAGCAACGGAAAGCGATAGCATGAATTCAGCGGCTGTCAGGCTTTTGGGACTTGGGCAAAAAGATATTGAGTCTATGGCGACTGAGATTATTATCGGACAGTTGCGTTTGACCGTGGCTTCGTTAACGATTGAACAAATCAATCAAGACAGAGAGCGTTTTTTGGACGCGATAAGAAAAAATATCGGCACAGAACTTGACAAAATAGGACTTTGCCTAATAAATGTAAATGTCACCGATATAACGGATGAATCCGGATACATAGAGAGTATTGGTAAAAAAGCGGCTTTAACGGCTATCAACCAAGCCAAAATAGATGTGGCGGAGCAAGATAAAAAAGGCGCTATAGGCGAGGCTGAAGCGAGAAAAGAGCAGCATATACAAGTTGCGCAATTTGCCAAAGACGAACAAGTAAGAGTAGCTGAATATAATAAAGAGCAGCAAGTAAAAGTCGCCGAATACAACAAAGAACAGCAGGTACAAATAGCCCAATACGATAAAGAACAATTGGTAAGAGTCGCCGAGCTTAGCAAAGAGCAACAAGTGCAAGTGGCGGAGTACGACAAAGAGCAGAGAATACAAATAGCTGATTTTAACGCTAGAGCCGTTGAGGGCGAAAATACTTCAAAAGCCGAGATAGCCATGTCGAACGCTACACTTTTTGAACGTGAAGCACAAGCCGCGAAACGCGGAGAAGTGGCGCAACAAGAAGCGGAAGCCGAGATACAAAAAGCCAAAGCTTTTGCAGAACAGCGTCGTCTTGAAGCGGAAGAGATTGTGCCTCGTGAGATAGAAAAGCGAAAAATTGAGATTGACGCCGCCGCAAACGCTGAACAGCAACGTCGCCTCGCGCAAGGCGAAGCAGACGCTATTTTGCTTGTAAAATCCGCTGAAGCCGAAGGTATTAAAAAAGTGCTTGACGCTAAAGCGCTTGGTTATCAGACGTTGATTAAAGCCGCTAATAGTGACGCGAAAAGCGCTACAACATTGCTTTTGGTAGAGAAGCTTGAAGAGATTGTCAAAATGCAAACAGAGGCTATCAAAAACATTAAGATTGATAAGATTACTGTTTGGGATAACGCGAACGGCGAAAAAAGCTCTACCGCTAATTTTATGAAAAATATGATTAAAACTCTTCCGCCATTGCATGACATAGCTAAACAAGCAGGTCTTGATTTACCTGAATTTTTGGGTTCTGTAACTGTTGAAAATAGCAAGAATAAAAGTGAAGAGAAGCAAAAAAATACTGATAAAAAAGTGTAGAAAAATAAAAGCAGATTGGAAGTCCGGATAAATTTTCTTAAATTTGTCTGAATATTTTTTTGTTTGATACTTTAAAAAGGTTCTGATGTGACCATACGAGAAAAATTTCTAACACAACATAAAATTAAAAGATATATTAAGAGAAAAAAATGGAAAAAATGGAAGAAGCTATTAAGTAAAGAACCTAATTGCAAAGGATTAATTAGACCACAATTATTTAAATTTTTAAAAAGATATGAAGGGAGAAAAAAATGTGGAAATAAAGATATAAATAAAAAACTAGAAATCGGAATTATAGAAATTCCACAAAAAATAAATTTTTTTGTAAATGATGAGAGTAGTTTAATTATTTTTAATAAAAAAATAGAAAGATATTGCAAATCTACACAAAAATCTATAATTATAAATCATAAGCATCTTAAATCTATTTCTATAGACGGTTTGTTGTGGCTGGTATCAAAAATAGATATATTGCGCAATTCAATTAAGTTAAAATTAAAAATTGATGACGAGAGCATTTTAAAATACAATGAAAAATATGGTATAAATAAAACATTGGATAAAGTACGTTACGTTTTACTTGAATCTGGATATTGGGAGTATTGGAATATAAGTAAACCATATTCAGTATCACAAAGTGTTAAAAATGATTACTTTTTAAAAATAAAATCTAACAATAAACACTTGGGCGAAGATATTGTAGAGATTAGGAAATTTATAAACTCAAAGATCGGTTTTATGCTGTCTTTGCAAATACAAAATTATTTTGATGATGCTATTACAGAGGCAATGGCCAATACATGCGAACATGCGTACATAGAAGACATCCCGCTAAAAATGAAAAATAAGTGGTGGCTATGTGGTCATTATGATACCATAGAGAATACATTGGAGTTTGCTTTTAGAGATTATGGAGTTGGATTAAGAAAAACTCTAGAGTATAACTCTAATGAGACCATTAGAAGTTTTTTCAGAGAAATCGCTAATAAAGCTAAGTCGGATAGTGATATAATAAAGATGCTTGTTAATGATGAATTACCTAAATATAAAGGTAAACGAGATAGAATAAGAGGATATGGATTTAAAAAATTTAAAGAATTCGCGCAGAAGTGTGGATATAGTTGCGAAATGATTGTTATGTCGGGGAATGGCAAATATCATTTTAAGTTCAATGATGAACAAGAAACAGAAGAAACAAAGATAATGCCATTGTTTATTGATGGCTTTTTAATATGTTGGAAAATGAAAATTAGATAGTTAAGGAGAAAACATGTCTAATATTATAGAAAAATATAATTTTGCTGAGAAATTTACGCCTTATCCTGGACCACGTTTTAAAGAAATTGGCGAATTTTCTGGAGAAGAGTTTAGAGAAACCGTTTTAAAACAATATTTTGACAAGAATATGCCGATAGAATTAAATGTTGACGATGTTCTTTTATCATTCGGTCCATCTTTTTTATCAGAAGCATTTGGTCAAATTGCTGCTTTGTATGGTATAGAAAAATTTCAAAAAATTATAAAAGTAAAAAACGATACTGAAAAAGGTAAAATTTTTGAAAAAAAAATGATGGAATATGTTTTACATGAAATTGAAGGCAAAAAATGACCATTATGGGCATAGATGTTGCGAGCTTCATTTATGGAGTTATAATACCAACAGCATATCACCTTTATAGTCAACGCAAGACAGCTAAATCAAATATAAAAAACGTAATACATACTATTGCTGAAATTGTTACGAAGCTTGAAGATCTAAAGTCAACTGACAAAAAGCGTAGACCTCTAAAAAGAGAAGAAATATTAACCACTTTAGAATTTATAGATATGTCATTTTTAAAGAAAAAACATCAAAAAGAGTTCATTTCTTTAAAAATTACCATAAGTGATGTTGTAGATAATTTTGTACTTCAAAATACTCCATATGAAAATATAGATTGTGTTAAAACAAAAATAAAAATTTTTGTAAAAGATTGTAAAAATAGCTAAAAGAAGCTAAAAATCATAATATTTTTTTAAGCTCTTCAAGCCTTGCTATTCTATTTTCTATGCTGGGGTGAGTTGAAAAAAGCTCTCTAAACGACACCTTTTTACCTGCAAACGGATTGATGATAAACATATGAGCACTTTCTTGCGAAGCTTGTTGCATAACCCTGCCTCTTGCGTAAGCGTCAAGCTTTGAAAGCGCGCTTTGAAGGTATTCGGGATGTTTTGTGATTTTAGCCGCTCCCTCGTCAGCCATATATTCGCGATTTCGGCTTATTGTCATTTGAATAACGGTAGCGGCAAGCGGCAAGACAATAGCTATAGCTATCATAACAAGCGCATTTTGGCGATTTCTGCTACCATTAAACGCTCCACCGTAATGCATAATATTGGCTATAATGGCAATAGCTCCTGCGATAGTCGCCGCGACAGAACCTATCAGAATATCGTAATGTCTTACATGTGAGAGTTCATGCGCCATTACGCCTTCAATCTCTTGAGGTGTTAGCAGATTCAAAAGTCCTTCTGTTGCCGCAACTGCCGCATTTTTTGGGTTTCTGCCTGTTGCAAAAGCGTTTGGAACGGATTCTGGAATAATATAAACTTTAGGCATAGGAAGATTAGCTTTTCGCGCCAATCTTTCTACTATTTCATGAAATCCTCTTGCGTTTTGTTTGCCAACTTCTACCGCGCGGTAATGTTTTAGCACAAGTTTGTCCGAATAAAAATAGCTAAAAAAGTTCATAGCCACAGCTATGCCAAACGCTATTAACATTCCATTTTGTCCACCTATATAACCTCCGATGAAAACAAACAACAACGTTAAAGCAGTTAATAAAAAAATAGTTTTAAAAATTTCCACTTATAACTCCTTGAGGCAATAAAACGCCGTCTATACCGTATTCTGCCGCATCCATTATCTCATTTTCATAGTCTATTTTAAGCAGTATCTTGGCGTCAAACAGATAGTGTTCAGCCAAATCTTGTATATCTTGCGCCACTACATCAACGCTTAATATTATATACGACGCTCCTGCGGCGTTGGCTAAAAGAGCCTCTTTTGATGAATCTGTCTCTACGGCAAAATTTATACCGTTTTTTTGGCAGAATTTTATGATATTTTCATTACCTTCAAACTCAAAAATAACAGTTGAATTTGGTGGAGTTTTTGCTATCTCATCGCTATTTTTTATTTCATAAAACGGTTTAAACGCAACCAGATCGTGTCCTATAATTATCATTGTTTTACCTTCGCACATTTTTGAGAGCAAAAATATTTTCCATCTTTTTTTATCGCTTCGCTTATTCCAATAAATGTTTTACATGCAGCGCACTCTACCATTAACTCTTCTTCAGATGGATTTTTGTCTCGAGTGTTCCTTTTTCTGCCAAAAAACAGAGCGTATATGAGATATATCAAAATGACAAAAAGTATAATTTTATATGCCACCATTCAACCCTTTTATTAGAATATATCTTCGCAATCCTCTTGTAAAAATCTGAGCGTTTTTGAGATTCGCGATCTCTTCATTGGCTTTTTGTCCTTTGTAAAAAAGCATAATCGTATTTTTATCATAAAAACCTTTAGATAACTTTATTAGTAAATCAGTGCCGCACACGGCGCGAGAAGTGATGAGATCTACAATTTTAGGTTTACCTTTTTCAATCCTTGAAGTTTTTATATCGATATTTGAAATATCCAATTCGCTTTTTATCAGATGTAAAAACGCGCTTTTTTTAGCGATAGGTTCATACAGCGTAAAGTGACAATATGGCATTGCAAGAGCTAAAACAACGGCTGGAAATCCAGCGCCGCTTCCTATGTCTGTGGCGTTTTTAAATTCATTGTTTAAAAATTGTAACGGATAAACGCTGTCATATATGTTTTCTTGTATGTCAGTTGCGTTTTTAGAACCCGTGATATTGTGCGTTTTATTGTATAAAAGCAGCATTTTGGTAAAATCTTCTACCGATTGTTCAAAAAAATTTGGAAAAGAAAAATTTATTAGTTTATATTTTTGCGTCAAAAATTTACCTTACATGTAAAGAGTATTTTTTTAAAATAGATGACCCATTTTATCTTTTTTAACTTTTAAATACGAGCTGTTTTTTGGGTTTACTTTGGTTACAATCGGAATTCTTTGAACTATCTCGACACTTTTTAAACTTATCATTTTCGCAGGATTATTTGTCAAAAGCTTTATCGTTTTAAATCCAAAATGTTTAAATATAAAATCAACCGCCTCGTAAGTTCTTTCGTCCGCTTTAAAACCAAGCTTATGATTTGCCTCGACGGTATCAAAGCCTTCGTCTTGCAAGGCGTAAGCGTTGATTTTATTAAGCAATCCTATATTTCGCCCCTCTTGCCTTAAATATATCACCATTCCACCGTTTTTTTGTATATACTTTAACGCGCTTTCGAGTTGGTCGCGACAATCGCACTTTAAACTTCCTATAGCGTCGCCGGTTAAACATTCGCTGTGAATTCTAACGATAGGCGTATCCGTGAAAGGTTCTTTAAAAATCACCAAGTGTTCTTTGTCGCGCTCTTTAAAAGCTTGTATCTTAAACTCTCCGAAGCGAGAAGGAAGGTTGGCGATTTGGGAAATTTCCATATCCATATCTATTTATCCCTTTAACAATAAAGATGAATTTTATCTCATTTTTGCAAATAGTATCTTTAAAACGGGTTAAAACGGTACATTTTCAGTCTTTAAAGAGCTAAAAGCGAAAAAAGAGATAAATATTTTACAACTTTTAGCTTTTTGTAGTGTAAAACATTATATAATTGTGATTTTTATAAGGATCGTTAGCTCAGATGGTAGAGCAGTTGACTCTTAATCAATTGGTCGTAGGTTCGACTCCTACACGATCCACCAGTTTTTACCGCGAAAAATGAAAGATAAATAGTCCGAGCGGCGATTTTATCGGATAACTAAAACTAAACCTCATCAAAAAGTTCACGAAAAAATGAAAATAATTATTTAAGCGAGATTGATACGAAAGATTAAAACGATTTGTGAAAAATAGTTATATTTGGCTTATTCAAGCGTAAAATACATACCATTTCTCATTAAAATTTATAAAAGAAATTTGAATTTGTATTCTCCAAAAAAGCGGCGAAAACGCTTAAACTCTAAAATAAAAATGCGACAAATAGAATTTTTAATAAATAACGCTATGTTTTATCTGAAAAATATCCTTACATGTAGAGATTAAAAAAATAATATTATATGTTTACATGTAGTAAATACAGATACTTTTTGCGCATACATGTAGCGGTTTTATTTTATATATTTTTTGCACAATAATATACTTGTAAAATGACTTGGGATTTTGTATTTTTAAAAAGTTTGCGCGAATGTTAATCGTAACAAAAGCGCAAAAATATATTATTGTAAACTTAAAAGCAGAAATTTATCATCGCTTTTCAAAGCTCGTTTCTCAAAAGCGACATAAATTATTGCGGTTTAAGATAACGCGTTTATAACGTTATCTCGCTGAATTCGTCTATGTCGTCTGTTTGTTTATTTAAATTTTTAAACGCGACGCTTAGCATTAGTTTAATACGGTTTAATTGATTGACCGCGGAAGATCCGGGATCATAATCTATTGCCGTGATATTTGCTTGCGGATAGTGCTGTTTTAAAGCTTTTAACGTGCCTTTGCCTGTTATATGATTAGGCAAGCAAGCGAACGGTTGCATACAAACTATGTTCGGCACTCCATCGTGTATCAAATGCACCATCTCAGCGGTTAGAAACCATCCTTCTCCCGTTTGATTTCCACGCGATAAAATAGGCGCCGCTCCAAACGCAAGCTCGTCTATTTTGGCTGGTTCCATAAAGCGTTTGCTCTGCTTTAAAGATTTCCTGGCTTGTCGTTTATAAAATTCCATAGCCTGAATAGCGGCTTTTCCTGCAAGCGCGGCGAAAGCGCTTTTTGATAAATATTTGTGGCTGAAACCATAACCGTAAGCGCAATAGAGTAAAAATTCCATAAGTCCGGGCATAACCGCTTCGCAACCTTCTTTTTCTATGATATCAACTATGTCATTATTGGCGGTAGGATGATATTTAACCAGTATTTCGCCCACAAGTCCTACGCGAGGCTTTTTTATATCAAGCAGAGGAAGATTGTCAAAATCGCGAATAATCCCATCAATGTTCGCGTTAAATGTTTTAAACTTAGCGTCTTTTAACGCTTCTTTACATCGCTCAGACCATTTGTAAAACAGCTCATTAGCCGACCCTTTTACGCTCTCGTAAGGTCTCGTTCTAAAAAGCGTTTGCATTAAAACGTCGCCGTAAACGCAACCCATCATCAGACGGTTTAGCAAAGGAAGTGATAAGCCAAATCCGTCATTTCGTTCCATTCCAAGCATATTAAAAGATATAACGGGAATTTGAGAAAATCCGGCGTCCGCTAAAGCTTTTCTAAGATACGCTATATAATTTGTGGCTCTGCATCCGCCTCCTGTTTGAACCATCATAACGGCAGTTTTATCAAGATCGTGATCACCTGTTTTTAACTCGTTTATGACTTGTCCTATGACAATGATAGACGGATAACAAGCGTCGTTGTTTACGTACTTCAATCCGTCGTCTATAGCGTTTTCTCCCACATGTTCTAACAATTTAAAATTGTATCCGCATGTAATAAAAGAGGTTTGTAAAAACTGAAAATGTATAGGAGACATCTGCGGAGCGATGATGGTGTATCCTTCTGCTTTCATCTGCTTTGTGAACGCGACCTTTTTGTATTTAGGTTCTGCGCTAAAACTCATTTTTGTAAAATCAATATTTTTCTCGCGTTCCAACAGAGCCGCTTTCAAAGAGCGAATTCTAATCTTTACCGCTCCGAGGTTATTTACTTCGTCTATTTTAATACAAGTGTAAATTTTGTTTCGTTGTTCAAGCAACTCTTGCACTTGATCTGTCGTAACGGAATCAATTCCGCACCCAAAAGAGTTTAACTGTATTAGGTCAAGAAAGTCGCATTTGCCCGCAAAAGAGGCGGCGCGATATAATCTCGCGTGATAAGCCCATTGGTCTACCACCCTCAAGGGATTTTCCAATCCTCCCATGTGAGATATGCTATCTTCCGTTAAAACCGCCATTCCAAGCGAAGTTATAACTTGCGGAATTCCATGATGAATTTCAGGGTCAAGGTGATACGGTCGACCGGACAAGATAATGCCGTGGGTATTTGTGCTTTTTAAAAACTCAACGGTCTCTTCGCCTTTTCTTTGCAAATCCCTTTTGAAGTTTAACTGCTCTTCCCAAGCGATATTCAAAGACGCTTTGATAAGCGCTGAGGGTATGCCAAAAGATTTAAAAACATCAACCAGCCTTGAATAAAGTTTTTCTTTATTTTCCAAAGACAAAAACGGTTGAATGTAATTTATATTTTTTTCTTTCACCAAATCTATATTATTTCTAATCTGTTCGGGATATGAGATAACGACAGGGCAATTATAATGTTCATGCGTGTCGTGAAATTCTTGCTGCTCGTAAGTTACGCAAGGATAAAATATAGTTTTTACCCCCTTTTCTATGAGGTTCACGATATGTCCGTGTACCAGTTTGGCGGGATAACATATAGAATCCGAAGGCAGCGTATCAAGCCCTTTTTCAAGTAGAGTTTTTGAAGATTCGTCTGAGAGTATAACCTCAAAACCTATATTTGTTAAAAACGTAAACCAAAAAGGGTAATTTTCATACATGTTTAAAGCGCGTGGAATACCGACTTTACCAAATTTCGAGTTAGTATTTGGCATATAAGAAAAGAGTCTTTTGTATTTATAATCATATAAGTTTGGCAAGGAGAAGTTAGAGCTTGTTTTTCCGGCACCCTTTTCACATCTGTTGCCGGTTATGAATTTCCTGCCGTCTCCGAAACGATTTAACGTCATGGCGCAAGAATTTGAGCAAGCGTGACATCTTAACATGGAATGCTTTATTGTAAAATCTTGTAAAGTTTTTGTTTGAAGCAATGTCGTATCGGTTACTCCGTCATATCTTTCTTTCGCGAGCAACGCGGCTCCGAAAGCGCCCATAAGACCCGCTATTTTTGGTCTTACGACGTCTCTTTTTGAGATAAGTTCAAACGCCCTTAAAACAGAATCGTTATAAAAAGTTCCGCCTTGAACGATGATATGTTCTCCCAAATCTTCCGGATTTTTAAGTTTTATTACTTTAATTAGAGCGTTTTTAATGACGGCGTATGAAAGTCCCGCCGATATATCTCCTATGCTTAAACCTTCTTTTTGAGCTTGCTTTACACTTGAATTCATAAAAACAGTACATCGCGAACCTAAATCGCAAGGACGTTTTGAATCAAGCGCCGCTTTGCCAAATTCGTTTACTTGCATATTTACAGAATGCGCGAAAGTCTCTATAAACGAGCCGCATCCGGACGAACAAGCTTCGTTTAACAAAATAGTGTCAATTGTGCCGTTTTTGATACGAACGTATTTCATATCTTGTCCGCCGATATCCACAATACAATCAACGTCTTTCATAAAAAAACTTGCGGCTTTATAATGCGCTATCGTCTCAACTTCGGACGTATCTATTTTGTAAGCTTCTTTTGTGAGCGCTTCGCCGTATCCGGTTACGCAAGAGAAGGCTATCCTTACATGTGAAGGAAGTTTTTCGTAAATGTCGCTTAAAATGTTTTTGACAACTTTTAAAGGCTCGCCCTCATTGCTTCCGTAAAATTCGTACAACATTTCATTATCGCGGCTTAAAAGTACGGCTTTTGTCGTGGTAGAACCGCAATCAAATCCTAAAAACGCGTCTCCTTTATAATCTTTCAAATCAATTTTTTTGATATTCGCTTTATTGTGTCTATCTTCAAAATCTTGTCTCTCTTTATCATCTAAAAAAAGCGCTCTTAACGTATTTATTGAACTTGTGGTGTTTGAGGTTAGATTTTCAAAAAGGTCTACAATCTCTTGAAGGGTTAATGTTTTATCATTAAAAAGAGCCGCTCCCAGCGCTACAAAAAGTTCGCTGTGATTGGGCTTTACGATATTTTCGTCTTTAAGCTCCAAAATATCAATAAATCTATTTTTCAATTCGCTTAAAAAATTTAACGGACCGCCTAAGAATACGACGTTTCCTTTTATTTTTCTGCCGCACGCGAGTCCGCTTATAGTTTGATTAGCGACCGCTTGAAATATTGAAAGAGCGATATCTCCTTTATTAACTCCCTCGTTTAATAAAGGCTGTACGTCCGTTTTGGCAAAAACGCCGCACCTTGCGGCTATAGGATAGATATTTTTCGCATTCTTCGCTAATTCGTTTAAGCCGCCGGCGTCTGTTTTTAAAAGCATTGCCATTTGATCTATAAAAGCGCCCGTACCGCCGGCACATGTACCGTTCATTCGTTGTTCCACACCGTTTGTGAAAAATGTGATTTTCGCGTCTTCTCCGCCAAGTTCTATGCAAACATCGGTTTGCGGTATAAAATTTTCAACGGCTTTAGCGCACGCGATAACTTCTTGGACAAATGGAATATCGGTCAAAAGCGCGATATCCATTCCGCCGCTTCCTGCTATTGTTATGGTTGCTTTGCTTAAAGGGGAATAAAAAAGACAATTTTTTAGATCTAAGATACATTTAATGATACACTTGCGAACCTCAGAGTGATGTCTTGTGTATATGCTATGGAGCAAATTTTGGGAGGAATCAAGCACTACTAATTTAACTGTAGTTGAGCCTACGTCAATTCCAATGTGTAATAACTGAGATTGATTTTGCAAATTTTGCTCGTTTAAACTCATTTTTGTAATTCCCATTTTATATTTAATTTTAATCCTATATTATACTTAAAAAAGTATTTTTTTTCAATTAAAAATGTTTTTATACTACATTCAATACTATGTTTTGTTACAAATATACAAGTTTTATCTTGTTTACAAAACCTTTTCATTTTTTTATGATAAAATGTAAATTTTTATTCTGCTTTTAAAATAATGTAGATTTGCGGCAAAAAAACTTAGTGAAAACATTATAATAAAGCTATATAAAATTAAGTAGATACGAACAAAAGGTTTTACATGTTTAAAAGATTTAGAAGAGTTAGAGTAAATCCGATTATTAGAGATTTGGTAGAAGAGAGTAGGGTAGAGACAAGAGATTTTATCTATCCGCTTTTTGCTAAAGAGGGCAAAGGCGTCAAAAAAGAGATAGTTTCAATGCCTGGTGTTTTTCAAATGAGCGTAGATGAAATTATAAAAGAATGCGAAGGACTTTTAAAGCTTGGTTTAAATAAAATACTGCTTTTTGGTATCCCCGATGTTAAAGACAGCATAGGAAGCGACGCTTTGAGCGAGGACGGTATAATAGCAAGAGCCGTCAGAGAGATAAAAAAAGTTTATGGCAAAGATTTGCTTATAGCGACTGATTTGTGCTTTTGCGAATATACAGATCACGGACATTGCGGTATTTTGGATTTAGAGCATAATAGCGTGGACAATGACGCCACTTTGGAGATTACTCAAAAACAAGCTCTTATACATGCGTATTCGGGTTCTGATTTGATAGCGCCGAGCGGAATGATGGACGGAACGGTTGAAGCCATAAGAGACGTTTTAGACGAAAACGGATTTGTCAACCTGCCTATCATGAGCTATTCTACAAAATTCTCGAGCGCGTATTACGGACCGTTTCGCGATGTAGCGGAATCTTGCCCAAGTTTTGGAGATAGGAAAAGTTATCAGATGAATTTCTCCAACAGACGCGAAGCTTTGGCGGAATCTTTGGAAGACGAGGCGCAAGGAGCCGATATTTTGATGGTAAAGCCCGCTCTTGCTTATCTTGATATAGTAAGAGACATAAGAGAAGCTTCGCTTTTGCCTCTTTGCGTATATAATGTAAGCGGCGAATATTCTATGCTAAAGGCGGCTGGAAAAGCGGGCGTGATTGACTATGAAAAAGTTTTAATGGAAACATTGACAAGTTTCAAAAGAGCAGGCGCCGACATAATCATAAGTTATCACGCAAAAGAAGCGGCCGAACTGCTTGCGAAGAGTAAAGGATATTTATGAGACACTTTCTAACATTGAAAGATTTCAGTAAAGATGAGATTTTAGAGATTTTATCTTTGGCTGTAAAGATAAAAAGAAAAGCGAAAAAGGGTAAATTCAACCCGTATTTAAAAGATAAAGTTTTGGGAATGATATTTGAAAAAAGTTCCACAAGAACTAGAGTTAGTTTTGAAGTGGGAATTCACCAGCTTGGAGGAAAGGGACTTTTTTTATCAACAGACGATATACAGCTCGGACGCGGAGAACCTTTAAAAGATACGGCGAGAGTTTTAAGCCGTATGGTAGATATGGTAATGATAAGAACTTTTGGACAAGATAGGCTCGAAGAATTCGCGAAATACTCAAGCGTTCCGCTTATCAGCGGACTTAGCGACACTTATCACCCTATGCAGCTTTTAGCGGATTATATGACTATTTGCGAATACGGCAAAGACAAAAATTTGGTAGCGGCGTATGTAGGCGATGGCAACAATATTGCTAATTCGTGGCTTATGCTCGCTTCAAAAATCGGATTTGAGCTTCGTATATCAACGCCAAAAGGGTATGAAGCAGATCAAGACGTTCTTAAAAACGCGTATGAGTTCGCGAAAAAGAGCGGCTCTAAAATATCTATATGCGAAAACCCAAAAGACGCCGTTAAAAACGCCGGCGTTGTTACAACCGATACATGGGTATCTATGGGACAAGAAGACGAGAAAGAGAAAAGAATAAAATATTTTGAAGGTTTTATGATAGATAAAAAAATGATGGCTTTAGCGAAAAAAGACGCGATATTTTTGCATTGTTTGCCTGCGTACAGAGGATACGAGGTAAGCGATGAGGTTTTTGAAGCGCACGCCAATGAGATATTTGACGAAGCTGAAAATAGACTACATGTACAAAAAGCGGTTATGGTTTGGTTAGATAGACAACGTAAAAATTAATAAAAAACGGATTAGAATATGGACGAAAGTAAAAATGAGATAACGGTATACGACAAGATTAATACCATCTCTAAAAATATAGGTATTAACGATAAAGACGACAAGACCATACTTGAAGTAGAACTCACGGATAATCCCGACGTCAAGTCTTTAAATCTTAAAAGCGGCAGTTGGGAAGCTAAAGAACCTTGGTTTGTCATAGACGAGAAGAAAAAAATACATACGATGGTATCTTTGGACACGCTTACAAGAATGATTGAAAATTTAAAGACTTTAGGGCAGGAAAATTTTGAATTAAAATTAGAAAAGACTATTTGGAAACATTTGCCGGTAGATTTTGGGGACGTTTGGGTCGTGGCTATGGACGAAATAAGGCGTATGGCTAAAAAAAGCGATAATACGCAAGCTGTTAAAATAGATATTGAAAAACTCATTGGAAATATCAAAAAAGCGCACCCGTCTTTATTTGTCGATTTAAAAGGGATCTATAGCAACATCGTGCCGAATAATTTGATGGATTAAGAGAGTTTAATGATTGATTTTGAGCAATTTGTAAAATATTCAAAACCGGGGCCTCGTTATACGAGTTATCCTACCGCACCGGAATTTAGCGATGAATTTGGCGTGAAGGATTATGAAGAGATATTAAAAAATCAAGACAAAAGCAAAAAACTTTCTTTGTACGCGCATATGCCTTTTTGCAGATCCGCTTGTTATTTTTGCGGCTGTAACGTGGTGTATACCAGCAAAGAGGAAAAAAAAGAGCGTTATATCGAGTATCTAAAAAAAGAGTTTGCAATACTTTCGCGTTTCCTCGATACAAAAAGAGAGGTTTTACAGTTGCATTTTGGTGGCGGGACACCAACCTTTTTTAACGCTTCTCAACTTGAAAAAATCATAAAAGCCATATGGGAAACATTTCCTAAAATTGCCAAGAACGCCGAGATAAGTTGCGAGATAGACCCGAGATTTTTTACAAAAGAGCAAATGAGCGTTTTAAGAGATAACGGTTTTAATCGTATAAGTTTCGGCGCGCAGGATTTTGATGGAAAAGTACAAGAAGAGGTTCATCGCGTACAACCTTTTGAAGTTACCAAAAACGCTGTTGACATTGCGCGAAAAGCTGGGATTAATTCTATCAATATGGATTTGATATACGGGCTTCCGTATCAAAGCCTTGATACTTTTAAAAACACTTTGCAAAAATCTTTGGAACTTGACATAGACAGATATGCCGTTTTTAACTACGCACATGTGCCGTGGATGAAAAAAACTATGAGAAAATTTGATGAAACCACGTTGCCAAGTCCAAAAGAAAAACTTTCAATAATGCGTTATACTATCGATTTTTTAGAGTCGAACGGATATAAAATGATAGGAATGGATCACTTCGCCAAACCTAAAGACGAACTTTTTTTAGCGATTGAAAAAGGAGAGCTTCATAGAAACTTTCAAGGATATACCACAAAAGGCGGTACTGATTTGATAGGTATAGGACTTACAAGCATAGGCGAGGGCGAGAGACATTACGCGCAAAATTTCCGAGAAATGAGTTCTTACGAAGAAGCTATAGATAACGAAAAACTGCCCGTCATGAGAGGTTTGGTACTAAGCGACGACGATGTTATCAGAAAAGCCGTGATTATGGAGATGATGAGCAACTGTAAGCTAAATATATCAAATTTTCAAAAACGTTTTAACGCGGATTTTTTCAGCTATTTTAAAGACGAGGTAAAAGCTTTACAACCTTTTATAGACGAAGGGCTTGTGAGTATTGACAAAGATTTCTTACATGTAAGCAAAACAGGAACGTTTCTTATCCGAAATATCTGTATGCCGTTTGACGCATATTTGCGAAAAGTGCCTGAAGAGTTGCGCCGCTTCAGCAAAACAGTATGAATTTTGATTTTACAAAAGCAAGCGAAGCTTGCGTAAAATGTGGCAAATGCGTTCCAAGTTGCACGATACATAAGATAAACAGCGATGAGGTTACAAGTCCCAGAGGTTTTTTGGAACTTGTCGGAGCGTATCAACGCGGAGAATTGGAGCTTGATAAAAATACCAAAGATATATTTGAAAAATGTTTTTTGTGCACGACTTGCGTTAGCATTTGTCCGACCTCTTTGCCTACTGATTTGGCGATAGAAAATATTCGCTTTAAGATAGCCGAGAAATTCGGTATAGCGTGGTTTAAAAGAGTCTATTTTTTTCTTTTGAGACATAGAAGGGTGATGGATTTTAGCTTCTCTTTTCTTTCCGTGTTTTTGCCTGTTTTATTTAAAATAGACCGCGAAACAGAGTCTATGAAACCGCGTTTATCTCTGCCTTTTGTAAAAAAAAGAGTATTTCCTCTATTAAACAAAAGAAGTTTTTTGCAAAAACACAAAGGCGATATAAAAAACGGTTCCGATACTAAGAAAATCGCTCTATTTGTAGGATGTTTTTCAAATTATCATTATACGAAAACCGCTGATAGTTTGCTTGAGATACTAAAAGTTTTAAAAATCAATGTTTTTATTCCGCCAAAACAGCGTTGTTGCGGCGCGCCTGCTTTTTTTACCGGAGATTTTAAAACGGTAGATAGGTTGATAAAGCAAAATGTTGAATATTTTGAGACTTTTATAGACGATGTTGATGCCATTATCGTACCGGAAGCTACATGCGCGGCTATGATAAAAGAGGATTGGGGACGTTTTATGCAAGAACAACCCGAATGGTTGGCAAGAGTGACGAAAATAACTTCTAAAGTTTTTATGGCAAGCGAATGGCTATACGCTAAAACAGACCTCGCGAAACACTTAAAAGCCTTATATGTAGAAAAGAAAAGCGTTACTTATCACGATCCGTGTCACGCCAGAAAAGTTTTGAAAATATTCAAAGAACCGCGCGCTCTTTTGTCCGAAAATTACGAGCTTATCGAGATGAGCGACCCAAATCAATGCTGTGGATTTGGCGGCGTTACGATACAAAGCGAAAAGTTTGAATTAGCGAAAAATGCGGCAAAACCAAAAGTAGAGATGATAAAACAAACTGGAGCGAAAATTCTCAGCGCCGAGTGCGGAGCGTGCAGAATGCAGCTTTCAAACGCGCTTGATAAAGATAATGTGAAAATTGTATTTTCTCATCCGTTGGAATTGATAGCCAAAGCGATACGAGAAAATAAAAAAAGCCAAGCTACCAAATAAATTGACACTTTTAAAAGTAATATCTGAATAACACTCTTACATGTAACGCGACTTATTGATTTTAATATGATATTGATACTACATGTAAGCGTGATTCTTATTTTGACTACATGTAACTAAGTGCGATTTTCTGAGCGCGTAAATTAGGAATATCTAAGATAAAAAGTTAGCTGACTAATGAATTTACAAAAAAGAATTTGACGTGTTGGGCTTGACTTTTTATATTTTTTTGGAATACAATGTTATTTTAAAGGATTTAAAATGACAGACGCAATGCTTATAGCAACTGCTAACTGCTCCATTGGTGATAAAAAGAAACATTTAACGGGCAAGCAAATAGCGGATATTTTTTTGCATGGAAAAACTAAAAATAATATTGAGCAATACATAGTTGATACAATTAGGGAGGAAGCTTTACCACAAGAGATAGAAGCGTTTGCAAAAATTCACAATATACCTATGAAACAGATAAGCAAAGTATTATATGCAAATTTGTGAGATAAAAAATATATACAAAGAACAAATAAACGCTCTAAATCATTTTTTGGACGAATGCATAGAGCTTTTGCCGAACAAGGATTTATCGCTGTTGCGTTTCGGAGGTGGTACAGCTCTTGCCATATACTATTTTCAACATAGAAAAAGCTATGATGTAGATATTTTTACGACAGACCCTCAAGTGCTTGATTGCATAAGACCAAGATTTTGGCTCGAAGAAAGCAGATATTTCAAGTCAGACGATTACATAGAGGATTTAAACCATCATGTACGATTTATGACAAAAGATAACATAAAAGTCGATATTTTAGTAGCTCAAGATTTTATATCAAAACCTTTGGTAGACACATCGAAAGAGTTATTCAAGTATAACATTTATATTGAAAGTATAGAAGATATATTGGCAAAGAAAATAGTACATAGAGGTTCGCAAAATAAATCAAGAGATATAGCCGATATAGCCGTTGCTATTCACAACGATAAAAATATACTCGATAAATTGCTTAAACAAGAAGCGATAAACGAAAACGATATAAAAACTATATATAAAGCATTAAAAACATTTGACATGAGCAAATATAGGCGCGATATAGAATACATTCAACCTGCTAAAGAGTATGAAAATACCATTATAAATGCTAAAGAATTAATTGTAAAATCTTGCGACAATATTTTTAGCGTGTTGAAAATTCAAACTTAAAAAATCATTTTGCGTTCCATTGTTATTTATCGCACTACATGTAACATATTTGCCTCAAATTCAAAAAAATATCTATTCTGTTAACGCTATCCAAAATAAACAATAGTCCATTTTATATTTTAATAATCTAATTTTTTGCACTCATTTACGAGAAAAATTTCAAATAATAGTAACTAATCCATATAAGCTAAGAAAAAAATACAAGAGTATTTTAAGAGACTAAAGAGTACCCTGATATTAATAAGATAATTAAAAAATAATTATAAATTATTTTATTTTAATTTCAGAGGTGCGAATAGATTGGATAGAACAACATAATGTCTACAACAAACAATAACTCACAACTTGGCAAGCCAACGAGAGTGTCGGATTATCTGGAACTTTGTTAAGTCAGACTTTGCAAATTAATTGTGGTCACAAAAAACAAAGTCAAGATAAATAGAGCGATGTCGGTAAGTGTCGGCGACCGCTATAACGAGCGGAACCCAATATTTTATTAAATAATCAAGGAGACAAGACAATGAGAAATTTATGCTGCGACGGTACAATGAGTTTTGAGAAACTTATTGAGGATTATGCGATAGTTGTTATTGGAAGCTTAACTGAAAATGTAAGTTTGGATGATGAGGGAATATATCTTAACGAGCTGATATTAAAACTTGAGCAAGATATAAATCCTAACTTGACAGACGTAGACTGGGGTATGTTTGATTATGCTTATATAAATACTGCATTTGAGATAAGAACTGATATGGATAATCCTTACGACATAAACGACAATTACGCGGCTGTTCTTTTGGGTACTGCAGAAGAATCAGGTTTAACGCATGCTCTAGATTTCGTTGACAATAATCGAAACGGTGGCAAGCAAGTGATGGAGCAAATATTTTCAAGCTCTTTTTTGCGAACTTGTACAAGCAAAAACGAAGGAGGTTCATTGCAATATTATAGTTACGCTCCGGAAAATAATCCGATGGGACGATGCTGGCTCGCAATAACATTGTTCAAAAAACCTATAAATGTTACGGATATATTCGGGTTAGGAAATTATACCGTTGATATTAATGATAGCATACATTTTAGTTACGAATTAACACCTTCTGTATCAACGTGGAGCGGATACAATACAGTTAATGTCGTATTTTTGATAAATAACATACAATATGATGCTATGGTTCATAAGTCTGGTGGTAAATATTTTGAAGCTGAAAAAAGTTTTGACCCACCTATAGTAGATATAAATGGTACAGAAATAACACACATATATATTACTTACATCCCCTATAGCGATGAAACGAGGCCGCAAGGAGTTACTATATATACAAATGGTAACAATACAGGCGATGGTAAAGCATATATAAATGGCTTAACATTCATAGTTGACGGCTATGTGTAGAAACGGATAGAGCGACAGGAGCGGTGTCATAGCCGCTCCGTTCTTTATTAAAAGCTCAAAACGCCGCAACAGTTTTGCGAAAAATAGTGTATAATGACGAATACATTGTATTATTAAGGAGTTGTTTATGCCTTTATCTATAAGACTGCCAAAAGATATGGAGGATAGATTGTCAACTATCAGCAAAGAGGCAAAAGTTTCAAAAGCGCATATCATCAAAGAGGCTATAAGTACGCATTTAGAGGATTTGGAAGATTACTATAGAGCTGTAAAGGCTTTGAAAGAGTTCAAAGATAGCGGAGAAAAATCAATATCTGCTAACGAAGTTTTTAAAAAGCTTGGCTTATGACGAGCGTAGAGTTTACTCCAAAAGCAGAAAAGCAATTATCAAAGCTTGACAATTCAGTACAAAAATCGATTAAAAAGTGGAAAGAGGAGTTAGAAACTCTTGAAAATCCAAAAAGTCGCGGAAAAGCATTATCAAGTAATTTAAAAGGTTTTTGGCGTTATCGTGTAAATGACTATCGTTTGATATGCGAAATTCAAGACGACAAGTTAATTGTTTTAGTTTTGGAAATAGCGCACAGAAAAAATATATATGATTAAATTCATCTGTTTTTTGTAACTCCGCTGATTTAAAAAATACTTAAAAATTCTTATACAATACATAAAAAGAAACATACTCTAATTTGCTATCTAATTTGACAAGTTTTTAGCTATTTATTTGCTACATGTAGCATAACTTTTGCAATTTTGCTGGAAAAAGTTTAAAAAAATAACAACAAATATAAATAAACTACTAAAAAATAAAAGAATATTTTAAGAGACGAAGCAGTATCCTACAAATAATATAAGAAAATATTATAAATCACTTTACTTCAATCTCGGAGGTGCGGATACGTTACATAAAACAACATAATGTCTATAACAAATCATAACTCACAACTTGGCAAGCCAATAAGAGTGTCGGATTATCTGAAACTTTGTTAAATCAAAACTACGGTTATGAAAAAACAAAGCTAAGATAAATAGAACGATGTCGGTAAGTGGCGGTGAATGCTGTGATATGCGGAACCTAATCTTTTTATTAAAAAAATCAAGGAGACAAGACAATGAGAAATTTATGTTGTAACGGTACAATGAGTTTTGAAAAACTTATTGAGAATTACGCTATAGTCGAAAACTCAGAAGTAATATTTGACTATGATGAAGAAATAAACCTCGATGAGTATATTTTAGAAATGGAACAAAAAATCAACCCTAATTTACAAAGCATTAATTGGACCATGTTTGATTATGTGTATGTAAATGCTGCCATTGGGATTAGGAGTAGTGTAGACGAATCTTATAATATAGACGATAATTATGCTGTTTTATTAGTTGCCACTACACATGCAAGTTTTATTCTTAGTCACGCACTTGACTTTATAGACAACAATAGAAATGGTGGTAAACAAGTGATGAGCAATGTCTATTCAAGCAGTTTTTTGCAAGCTCTTGCAAATAAAAGCGGTAGCACAATAAGATACTATAGTTTTTCGCCGGAAAGTAACCCGACGGGAGATTGCTTTATGGCAATAACACTGTTCAAAAAACCTATTAATGCTATGGATGTATTTCCAGTAGGAAATTATACTGTTGATATTAATAGTTCTGCAAATTTTAGTTATGAATTAACGCCTTCAGTACCAATGTGGAACGGATATAATATAGTTAATGTTTTATTTTCTATAAATGATGTACAGTATACTTCTATGGCCAGGAAATCTGGTAAAGATTTTACTGGTGGAAAAGAATTTACTCCTCCTGTAGTAGATATAAATGGTACGGAAATAGTCAATGTATATATTTCTTACAGCTATGATGACCGAGCAATGCCGCAAGGAATTAACATAGCTGTGTATGGTAATAATACTGGCGATGGTAAAGCATATATAAATGGCTTAACGTTCGTAGTTGACGGCTATGTGTGAAATATAGATAGAGTAACAGGAGCGGCGTTACAGTCGCTCCGCTCCTTCCGTCATTGCGAGGAGTATTAACGACGAAGCAATCCATCTTTACATGTAACGTTTATTTGTGCGTTTATACCAAAGCACTAATAGTTCAGGACCTAGTTTACGTCTTACATATAACGGTGACAAAGAAGTGGATTGCCGCGCTTCGCTCGCAATGACGAAAAATAATTGTGTCATTGTGAGGAGCGTTAGCGACGAAGCAATCCAGAAGTACAAAACGCTTTACGTGTAATGTTATAAACAACTTTTATATCTCAAAAATTATTTTATGCTCTGCCGTCATTCGCTGTACTACATGTAACATATTTTTGCATTCATTTACAAAATAAGCCAATAAAAACAAAAGAGTATTTTAAGAAATTAAAGAGTATCCTATAAATATAATGTAAAAAAAGAGTTATAAATCTCTTAACCTTAGTCTCGGAGGTACAAATACATTGGATAAAACAACATAACTTTTACAATAAACAAATAACTCACAACTCGGCAAGCCAACGAGAGTGTCGGATTATCTGAAACTTTGTCAAATCCTACATAAAAAACAAAGCAAGATAAATAAAACGATGTCGGTAAGTGGCGGTAAATGCTATAACAAGCTAAGCCTAATGTATTTATAAATAACAAGGAGACAAGACGATGAGAAATTTATGTTGTGACGGTACGATGAGTTTTGAAAAGCTTATTGAGGATTACACAATAATCAATAATATGTTCAGGGAGGTTGAATTAGATGGCGAGGAATTACCTCTTAACGAGGTTATATTAGAGCTTGAGCAAAATATGAATCCTGATTTGACAGATATAGACTGGAGTATGTTCGATTATGTTTATGTCAATATCATGTTTGAGATAAGAACAGATACAGATGATCCTTACGATATAAACAATAATTATGCAGCTGTGTTTGTAGGTACTGCAGGGCAAACCTTGGCGCATGCTTTGGATTTTGTTGATAATAATAGAAACGGCGGAAAGCAAGTAATGGAGCAAATATTTTCAAGCTCTTTTTTGCAATCTCTTACAGGCAAAAATAATGGAGGTTCGTTGCAATATTATAGTCTTACACCAGAAGATGATCCTATGGGAACTTGTCGGATGTTGATTACGCTATTTAAAAAAACTATAAAAGCTGCAGACTTATTTACATTAGAAAATTATACCGTTGATATTAATAGCTCTATAAATTTTAGCTATAAATTAACACCTTCAGTGCCCAATTGGAGCGGATACGGTATAATTAACGTCTTATATTCCATAAATGGCATACAATATACCACTATAATGCAAAAATCTAATAAAGATTTTAAATCTGGAGCAATGTTTTACCCTCCTGTAGTAGATATAAACGGCACGGAAATAACTCGCGTATTTATTACTTATCTTCACTATGGCAATCAAGAGATGCCGCAAGGAGTTACTATAAATGTAATAGGTAACGATGGTACTGGCGATGGTAAAGCATATATAAATGGCTTAACATTTGTGGTTAGCAGCTATGTGTGAAAACAGATAGAGCGACAGGAGCGGCGTATAGTCGCTCCGCTCTTTCCGTCATGAGCTTGAAGCATTAGCGACGAAGCAATCCAAGCTTTACATATAACGATACAAATACGAATAATTTATATTCTGCTTTTTGTAACTCTATTTGCTTATACCTTGCATGTAACAATACAAATTATTCACAATGATGAAAAAGTGGATTGCCACGTTTAGTTCATAACGACAAAGAATTGTAATTTCGTCATTGCGAGCAAACGAAGTTTGCATAGCAAACTATAAGTGTGAAAATGTCTTACATGTAGGAATTGAATATATAAGTTTGAAAAATTTTCGTCATTGCGAGGAGCGTTAGCG